>NZ_JAOBWS010000029.1 GCF_025245835.1 Rheinheimera sp. 4Y26 | reverse complement strand
GCGGAGTTTGGTCAGGAGCTGGCGCTCAAAACAATCTTCGCCAGGCCTGAGATCCGTCAGCTGGCATTGGTATTGGACCAGCAGGCAGAGCCACAGAGTTTTCCACCGATTCAACCTGTATGCCGGCAGCAGCCTTTGCCGCTTTCTTATGCCCAGCGCCGGTTATGGCTGATTGACCAAATCGAAGGCAGCAGCCACTACCATATGACCACCATGCTGAAACTCAGCGGTGAGCCGAATCTGCCGCTCCTCAATGCCAGTCTGACTTTCCTGATACAACGGCATGAGTCGCTGCGGACAGTATTTGTACCGGACGCGGAGCATGATGTTGTACAAATGATCCGACCGCCCATTGCCTTTGAAATCTGTTGTCCTGACTTAGCGGCAGATGATGTCAGAAGCCAATTGGCGCAACTGATCGAACAGCCTTTTGACCTGCAACAGGACAATCTGTTGCGTGCTTATTTACTGCAAACCGCGGCACAAGAGCATGTATTACTTATTGTGGCGCACCATATCATTATGGATGGCTGGTCGCTTCAGCAGCTGACGGAAGAATTCTGTGTTGTCTACCGGCAGCTGAAGAGCGGCTTGCAACCTGCACTGCCCGCGCTGCGCCTGCAGTACGCAGATTATGCATACTGGCAGCAGCAATCCCTGGTCTCAGGAATACTGGAGCAACAATTGTTGTACTGGGAGCAGAAGCTGGCAGGCATGCCCCAGTTACACCGTTTACCACTGGATAAGTTCCGCCCGCCGGTGCAGAGTTTCCGGGGAGCGCAAGTCCAATCTGTGCTTCCGCCCGCACTGTTGCATCGTCTGAACAGCTATTGTCAGTCGCGTCATGCCAGCCTTTTTATGGGGTTGCATGCTATTTACAGCGTGTTGCTGGCCTGGTTCAGCTATGAGCGTGACATTGTCATTGGCACGCCGGTGGCGAACCGCTCTGCGCCGGACACTACACAGATCGTTGGTTTTTTTGTCAATACTCTGGTGCTGCGCAGCGACCTTAGTGGAGAACCAGACTTTCATACCGTGCTGGACCAGAGCAAAACCTTGTTATCAGACGCGTATGCACATCAGGAGACGCCTTTTGAGATGCTGGTTGCGCGTTTGCAGCCAGAACGAACTCCCAGCTACAGCCCGCTGGTTCAGGTGATGCTGGTTCTGCAAAATCAGCAAGGGCCAGAGTTGCAGCTTGATGGTCTGCAAGTGACCGGACTGACGCCACCGGCAGGGCAGACCAAATATGATTTGAGTCTGATCGCACAGGAGTCGCCGGCCGGCTTGGAACTTTGCTGGGAATACAGCCTTGACCTCTTTGATCATCATTCAGTGCAACAGATGGCTGACAGCTTTATCAGATTCACTGAATTAATGCTGGAGCGGCCGGAACAACCGGTGTTTTTAATGGAACCGGCAGCTAAACCGCAGTTATTAAAGACCGCCATCTGTAATCAGCAACAGGCTGAAACAACTTTGGCAGATACATTAAGCACTGTAGCGGCCCGTTATCCGCAGCGTGTGGCACTGCAGTTTGATGACGCTGTACTCAGTTATGCTGAACTGGAACAGCGTGCAACTGAACTGGCGTTATGCCTGCAAATTTATCATCAGGTGCAACCGGACTCTCTGGTCGGGATTTGCATGGAGCATTCATTTGAGCTGGTGATTGCGATGTTAGCTGTGCTGAAATGCGGTGCGGCTTTTGTGCCGCTGGATCCCGAATTTCCTTTGGCAAGACGCCAGTACATGCTCGCGGATTCCGGTGCCTGTCTGGTGATTGGCATGGGAAATTCAGTCGCTGATCTGCAGCACACCAGGGTACTGTTACTGGACGATGCCGAACTGACAAGGCAGTTGCAGCAATGCCGGCAGCAAAGCGCCGGTTTCAGTCCGGTTCATGGCAGGCTTGCTTATGTTATTTATACATCCGGTACCACAGGGATGCCCAAAGGGGTAATGCTCGGATCGGATAATCTGCTCAGTTCCAGTCTGGCCCGCCGTGAATTTTATGGTGAGCAACAGGTTAAACTGATGGTACTGAGTTCTTATGCATTGGATTGTTATATCGGAGGCCTGTTCTGGAGCCTGTTGACCGGTGGCAGTTTTGTTATAGTCCCCAAAGACGCGCTGCTTGAGCCTGCTGTTATTTTGCAGGCGTTGGACAAAACCGCGGTCAATTATCTGATGTGCGGCCAGGCCGTTTACAAAGATCTACTTGCCGGGATGAACCCGGCCGATTTGCCTGCACTGCAGACAGTGATCCTGGGGGGCGAAGCTTTTACCATGTCACTGGTGCGCAGCCATCGTCGTCTGGTCGCGCATGCCGCTTTGTTTAACGAATATGGCCCAACGGAAGCGACCGTCTGGAGTAGCTGTTATGCGGTGACTGACCAGCCGGACGATCGAGCCATTCCGATTGGGCAGGCCAGACCCGGTGCTCAGTTGTATGCTGTGAATGCGGCTTTAATGCCTGTGCCGGCAGGTGCCATCGGAGAGCTACTGATAGGCGGTGATGGCATCGCTGCTGGTTACCTGAATAACCCGCAACTGACCCGGCAGCGGTTTGTGCGGCCGCCCTGGTCGGCAGGCCGCTGTTTGTACCGGACCGGCGACCTGGTGCGTTGGTTGCCTGATGGCAATTTCAGTTATTTAGGCCGGATCGATCAACAAGTCAAAATCCGCGGCTTGCGGGTTGAACTCTCTGAGATAGAAAACGCCCTGCTGATCTGTGCTGACATTCAGGAAGCCGTTGTGCTGGCATTAAAAGACCCGCGTGCTGAAATGCGGCTGGTTGCTTATGTGGTGATGGCTGGCGATGAGGCATGTTCAGCAGAGCAATTGCGGCAGCGCTGGAATAACAGTCTGGCAGAACAATTACCACGCCACATGTTACCTGCGCAGTATGTAGTGCTGCCGGCGATGCCATTAACACCAAACGGTAAAATCAACAGGGCAGCATTACCCTGTCCTGACTGGAATCAGACTGATCGTCTTTACCGGGCACCTCGTCACAGCATTGAGCAGGCATTGTGTGAGATTTATCAGTGTTTGCTTGGGGTGGAACGGGTCGGCATCGATGATAACTTCTTTGCGCTTGGCGGACATTCGTTGCTGGCGACGCGGTTACTCGGTCTGATTCAACAGCGGCTGAAGAAACGATTACCGCTGAAGGCAATTTTCAGCACGCCGGATATTGCGGGATTGGCTGAGCTGCTGGCTACAGAACATGGGCAGGATCCACAACCGGCGATACAAAAAGCGCAGGATGATTTACCCCTGCAGCTGTCTTTTGCGCAGCAAAGGATGTGGCTGCTTTCGCAAATTGAAGGGAGTAACTCACAATACAATATTCCGCTGACCCTGATGATAGAAGGGCCGTTGCAGGTTAAGGCGCTGGAACAGGCTATTGCTGCCATACTGCAGCGTCATCAGAGTCTGCGCACTGTATTTAAGCACGACCTGCAGCTTCAGCTGCACCAGCATATATTGCCGGCTACGGGTTTTACCCTGAAACAACATCATCTTAGCGATCTGGCAGAGCCGGAGCAGCGGTTAGCGCTGCAGGCACTGCTTGATGCAGATATGCAACTTGGCTTTGATTTAGGTGCTGATCTGATGTTGCGGGGCATGCTGATAATGCTGTCGGCGCAGCGTTATTGTCTGCAGCTGATGTTGCATCACATTGCTGCAGACGGTTGGTCCATTGGAATTTTATCGCGCGAGCTGTCAGCAGCATATCATGCAGCATGCCTGGGTATAGCTGTGGCGCAGCCAGCCGCAGAGATACAGTATGCAGATTATGCGCAGTGGCAACGCAGTTGCTTCACCGATGATGTGCTGCAATCGCAACTGGATTACTGGAGCCGGGAGTTGGCCGCTTTGCCGGCAGTGCACCAGGTGCCCACCGATTTTGCCCGCCCGGCGCTGCAGTCTTATGATGGTGCAGTCTACCACTGTCAGCTGGACAGCGAGGTATTCCGGCACTTCAGGCAGCTTTGCCTGCAACAGGGTGCAACGCTTTACATGGGCTTGCATGCGATCTTTACCAGTCTGCTGGCGCTTTGCAGCAATAGTGAGGATATCGTCATTGGCTGTTCTGTGGCCAATCGTGAACAACCACAAGTCAGTGAGCTGATAGGTTTGTTTGCCAATGTGCTGGTGATCCGGACCCGGGTGAATGCTGAGCTGACCCTAAGCGCAGCTATAGCACAAAGCAAACAGAAACTGCTTGCTGCCTATGCCAATCAGCAGGTGCCTTTTGAGATGCTGGTTGAACGACTGCAGCCTGAACGGCATGCCGGTCATAGCCCATTGTTTCAGATCATGCTGGATTATCATAATCACGACGTGCAGCCGTTGCAGCTTGATCAACTTGAAGTCACACCGCTGACGTCGCATATCACGCAGGCAAAATACGAACTGTCAGTGAACGCCATTGAACAGGATGGCACTTTGCATCTGAGCTGGGAGTACAACACGGCCTTGTTTGACAGCAGCAGAATTGAGCTGATGGCTCAGGAGCTGCTCAGGTTAATGTCATCAGCAGTGCAGGATCAGAATCTGGTATTACGAAACTTCCCTGTTGCTGCAGCGCTGACGACCGGCGTGATCCATGGGGCTGCGCCTGCACCTGTTGCAAACGGAGGCACTCAGCCGCCTGTCAATGCAGTGGAGCAGCAGTTGCAGCTGATGTGGGCAGAAGTCCTGTCACTGGAGCCAGAGACCCTGGGGGTGACCGATAATTTCTTTGAACTTGGCGGCAATTCGCTGGCGATGATTAAGCTGATCACCAAAGTTCATCAACAATTTCAGGTTCGTTTGCCGGTCCAGCGTGTGTTCGAAGAACCCGTCATCCGCCAGATGGCCACACTGATCAATCTGTTTAATAAAGCGCAGCACCTGAGCCCCGGGGCAAAGGACAGTATTGCCGATAATGAAGTGGAAGAAGTGATATGAAAGACCTTGTCGAATTGCTCAGCGTGCTGGAGCTGCGTGGTATTGAACTGCGGCTGGATGATGAACAAAATTTAAGGATCAAAGGGCGCAAAGAGTTACTGACACCGGAACTGACTGAGCAAATCAGATCTGTGAAACCGCAGTTGGTTAGTCTGTTACAGGAAACCCATGCAGTACCGGCAATACAGCGACGGGCTCCAGATGTCCACGAAGTGCCGCTGTCCTACGCACAGCAGAGGTTATGGTTGTTATCGCAGATAGATGGCGGCAGCGAACATTACACTATTCCGGCGGCGCTGAGTCTTAGCGGTG
The DNA here is from genome assembly GCF_025245835.1 of Rheinheimera sp. 4Y26. Lineage (GTDB taxonomy): Bacteria > Pseudomonadota > Gammaproteobacteria > Enterobacterales > Alteromonadaceae > Pararheinheimera. The sequence continues at coordinate 37 of NZ_JAOBWS010000029.1, read as the reverse complement.
AGCTGGATGTGATGGCGCTGGAGCGTGCTTTTGATGA
>NZ_JAOBWS010000028.1 GCF_025245835.1 Rheinheimera sp. 4Y26 | reverse complement strand
TTCGTTGAATTACATGTCGCCTGTTGAGTATGCAAAGCAGGCCGCATAAGCTGGAAAATCTCATCACGGGATTGGTACTAATTCCGGGGATAGGTCACTGCCATTAACACAAGGCAGGCTGTTAGCCTTAGTTAGGATCTATAGTCAGGTAAAGTTGAGCGTAATCCTGATGAGAAGCTCGGTTGCTGCATCACGAGAAAGTTTATACAGAAGAAATTCTTGTTCCCTTGAGTTAATTCATACCAAGGCTATGAGAGCTTTCCAGAACCTTGGTATGAATTTTTATTACTAAGTACGATACTTTAATACTTAGTATGAAACTCTATTTCTATTCCACATTATTGTAGGCTCAGATTATAGTTTGATAAAAAATCCGTCGTTTTACGGATTAATTAATAGCTAATGTTTGATATTTTTCGCTGCGCCAACCCCAAAATATTTATAATATAGTTTGATATTTTTAATTAGACACTTTTAGTCAGATGACGGAGCGTCAGACATTTTAGAATCTAAAATGCTGCATCGTGGCAGGACCACGATGCAGCATTCGATCAAATATCACTTGGTGGAGGCGGGAAGTTGCCATTTTCCAAACCCTTCCCAGCATCTCCAATGGCTTTTTTTATCCACTCATACACAGCTAAGCAACCGATAGTATTTTTTTGTAAACGAGTATCAGGATCAAATGCAGTCTTTATAATTGGATACCCCTTCAAACGTTCCCTTGCTGTTTTCTCTAAACTCTCTAAATCTGTTTCATTTCTAGGTAAATCAACCTTATTCAAGCATATTAGAATTGGCTTACGAAACGATTTGAGTTTATTAAGGATATCTATGTCTACCTGTGATATGCCTCGATTGATATCAACCACCATAACAAAAGTATCCGTATGGTGCAGAAGGTCATCCGTATATCTATCAACTTCGCTCCGATAATCATTGAATCCAGGATAATTGACAAGTACAGCATTACCTCTTGCATTGAGAGGGTAACTTACAGCTCGTGAAGTAGACCCTGCGATAGGATTGATTTGACTATTTAGCCCGAAAACTGCCTTAACTAAGGAGTCTTTTCCTGAAGAACCATCACCGACTACACCTACCGTTATTTTGTTAAATAACATACTCCGAAGAAGAGCTATATGTATTACTGCAGGAACAGTTTTTCTGTAAGCTGGACCAGCCAGATCGACAGCTAACCAAAGACCTGTAGCCAGCCAACCTATAGGGCCAAGTAATGTACCGACCGTACGAGTTATGGCTGCATTAGTTGCAAAACTGAGCCCTGCACCAAGCAAGGCTCTTGAAACCATATTCGCTACAATTACAGAAATCTGATAAATATAGAAACCTCCATATTGACGCAGCAAACCTTGCAAGATAGCTGTGGTGATCGCACCGACCGGAAGGTCTCGTTCGTTTATTCCCATCGAACGAAACATGGCCCTTTTTTCTTCGTCCGTCATACGCTCAAGGGCGTCTTCAAACATTTTTAAAAGAATGATTTGTTCATTTTCTTCAACAGAATTTTGTTCTAACACATTGGCTTTGAGCTTATCACCAACATCTATAACCACTTCACTATAGGAAACGCCATCACCACCACGGAATAACGTTGCAATATCATTACTTCCAAGCTTTCGCAAAGAGCTAGCTATAAGCTCAGCCGCTTGACGTTCGCCACCTAGCCGATAATCCAAAACATCATCTTCGAGCCCTAAATACTTTACTAGTGGCTTTACATCATCTTTATTAGCCAGGCTACGTTGAATTACATCGATCAAATTTAATTTCATTACTGAATCCTCTGGAAATGTGTTTAGTTTAATAAACTGTTAAACCGATTGTAAGTGAATATCGTCACCACGTGACGACATCACGAGGGTGACATTAGCCATAGTGAAACCAATTCCTGCACCAATAGCAGCTCCAATACATGCACCTACGCCCCCCGCAAAGTAGAATCCAACTAAAGCACCCACAATCGTGCCTACAGCAGTAATTTCTAAGATTCGCTCGCCAGAAGGAGACTGGATTTTGATCGATACACCATTTTCTTTTGCGAATTGACGTAGTCTTTGGATCGCTTCGCTAATCACATCTTTTGAAACGACAAACTCGCCTTTAACCATTAACCGTAAAGCACTAATTAGTTTTGCAATGTCAGCAACGTCATCAATTTTAAAAATCATAACTTAATTCCTCTAAGGAGTAACACAACCACTGCGCTACTTATCAATACATTGCCAAAACTGTGCCAACAAAAGAAAAATATTTAAGTTGTTGTTTTTATTAAATAATATATAAATAAATAACAAACATTTTTATGATTAATTGAACTATAATTTACTAAGTGTAATTTACTAGGTGAACTATATGTCATTTAATTTAGCAGGAATAAAATATATATTTCTTGATGAGATCCCCAAGAAGGAAATTGCCCAGCTTGCAAATGCTTGCTACATGTCTTACACAGAAAACTCTGAAAAAGTTCCTAGATGCATACAGTGGTCATCTATCGAAGAAAAAAATAAAGTTGCAGAGGCGCTGATTAACGCAGCAAATAAGGAACTATGGTGCATAGCAGTGGACAATGTCTTCAGAAGATATGACAGCCAATCTTTGCAGCTAGATGACTATGAAGTTTCGATAGCTGGCATCAAGGAGCTGGGTTTAACTCGCCTCGCCAAAGTATTAGTGCCCAATTCGATGAAACAACCAGACGGCCTTATTTTCAGGGACCTTATACATGAGGCTAAAAAGCTCAACGAGCAGAAAACAGCATTTGTATTCCCCGCTAGCTGGTCCAAATCAGCGGCGCCTGAGGCGTATAAACTTATAGAGAATCTTTCAAAAGAACTCAAAGAGAAATTTCACTTTATAGACCACTCCGAAGATCTGGGTTTGGTCTTTCTATCGCTGGCAACAGATGCAAAAAATACCAGTCCACTAACCTCATTTATTGGGTCTTTACATAGCGAAATGTTGAAAGATGCCACTGCGAACGAGAATGCATGGGAAAAAAAACATGGGACAATTTTGTTGTCTGGCCCTACAGGATCAGGAAAATCCTATGCAGTGCGATCACGTAAACTACCTTTGGTAGAGATCAATCTTTCATCTGTCAGTGAATCGTTACTAGAAGCCCGAATGAGGGGCTATGTTAAGGGCGCATTTACTGATGCAAATAAAGAAGGTCGCTCAGGTTGGTTCGAAGATGCAGATGGGGGAGTGTTATTTCTTGATGAGTTTCAATCAGCACCAATTACATTTCAGGCGCAATTACTAGATTTATTAAGTGCAGTATCAAACGACATTCAAGTGGCACGCATAGGTGATGACAACAATCGAAAACGCTTCAACGTTAGAGTGGTGCTAGCAATTAACGAAGATATAAGCTCGTTGCTGGAACAAAATCGCCTGAGAAAAGACATCCTATACAGAGTTCGTCACATAGAATCATTTCCTTCCCTCAGTGAAAGACTAAAAATTGATATTGAAAACAAATACTTGAAAAGTATTTTATATTCTTACCGATGGAAGAGCTTAGAACCTGTCAGTCTAGATGAAATTCGAGAAGAAAAAATAGAAAAGCTACTAACCTATTTTCCATCCTTTGAAAAAGACGCATTACTAGAGTTGCAAAAACAGGCTTGGGAGGGGAACTTTCGAGAGTTGGAAAGGGTGAGTTTTGATATTTTTTTTGAAGCGGAGAAAACCCCTGGTTCCGAAATAACAGCAGAACAAGTGAGGCTCGTAATTCAAAATTGGCAATCAAAAATTACTGGTTCTCCGTTAAACACGAACAAAACAGAGCTTAAAGAATCGGAACTGCAGAAGTTGAACGCCATACAACACGCGCTTAGAAAATCTGGTTTTGTAATAAACACCGTAATAAGTGGCGGGGATCAAGCTTACTATAAAGCACGGCAAGCACTTAGGAAGTACCTAAAAGAAAATAAAGATTTCCTTGATAAGGATATCTTAAGCGATTCACGAATGGTCAAATTCATGAAATTAGATTAACAACATCTATAAAACGATTCTTTTCTGGACGTTAGTAAATGCCAGTTTTCGCATGCGAAATAAGCCTTGTTACCGTCCATAAACTCGTCTATAAATCTACGTCCACAAAAGGTACCTTTATTAACTGAATTAATTTCATATATTTATGACGGGTCACATTTAATTATTCAGAAAACAAGCGTTATCTTTGAGGTGCTTTTACAGGAGGTATTTTGACCATAGGGTATGCAAGGGTATCGACTATCGAGCAAGACACAGCGTTACAGCTCGATAATTTGCAAAGGTCAGGTTGTGAAAAAATCTACCAGGAATCTGTATCTGGGATATCAAAAACACGACCAGAACTGGACAAATGTTTGGATAATCTCAGAGCAGGAGATACCTTAATTGTCTGGCGATTAGATCGATTAGGGCGCAGTTTAAAAAATCTCGTATCCATCATCACAGATTTGGAATTACTTAATGTGTAGGCTTCCGCTCTATTACGGAAGCAATAGACACCACAACGTCTGGTGGAAAGCTGGTATTTCATATTTTTGCAGCGCTTGCCGAGTTTGAGCGAAAACTTATCGGTTTCAGCGGTCATCCATTCATTGATCGTCAGCTTTGAAGATCGCATGGCAACTAACTGATTCAATATAATTGATCAAAATCTTTTCATCCTTCAGTTGAATTAGTTTCGACTTGATCTGACATATCGCCTTGAAAAGGTGAGAGTTACCAGTTTTGATTGTGGGTGTCGAATCCTTAATCAAAACTAAAAAGGTAACTCTCATGCTCCATAGTAACAATCCAATCATCAAACACAAGACAGGTTTACTCAATCTGGCCGAGGAACTGAGTAACGTTTCCAGAGCCTGCAAAGTTATGGGTGTGTCTCGTGATACGTTTTATCGTTACCGCGATTTGGTGGACGATGGCGGTGTTGATGCGCTGATAGAAAAAAGTCGCAGAAGTCCAAATATCAAGAACCGTGTCGAAGAAGCTGTTGAACAAGCAGTGATGGACTATGCGATTGAATTTCCGGCGCATGGTCAGCACAGAACCAGCAATGAACTGCGCAAGAAAGGCGTGTTTGTGTCTGGCAGTGGCGTCCGCTCAATCTGGTTGCGACACGATTTAGAGAACTTTAAGAAACGCCTGAAAGCCTTAGAAGCCAAGGTTGCTCGCGATGGAATTCAGCTTACCGATGAACAGATTGCGGCACTTGAGCGTAAAAAACACGACGATGAAGCCTGTGGTGAGATTGAAACCGCGCACCCAGGCTACCTTGGGTCGCAAGACACGTTTTATGTCGGAAACCTCAAGGGCGTTGGTCGTATCTATCAGCAAACCTATGTCGATACGTACTGCAAAGTCGCGCACTGTAAGCTCTACACCACGAAAACACCTATCACCGCAGCAGACTTACTGAACGATAAAGTATTGCCGTTTTATGAGTCACAGCAGTTGCCAGTGCTGCGTATTTTAACTGACCGTGGCACAGAGTATTGCGGCAAGGTCGAGCACCATGATTACCAGCTTTATTTGGCGATTAATGATATCGACCACACGAAAACCAAAGCGATGTCGCCACAAACCAACGGCATCTGCGAGCGGTTTCATAAGACGATCCTGAACGAGTTTTATCAGGTGACTGGTTAATGTGAATTAGTCTCGACTTGATCTGACATATCGCCTTGAAAAGGTGAGAGTTACCAGTTTTGATTGTGGGTGTCGAATC
>NZ_JAOBWS010000027.1 GCF_025245835.1 Rheinheimera sp. 4Y26 | reverse complement strand
CAGTGACGTCGGGATTTAAGAACGCAACCAATGTTGCGTTCTTCCGACGGAACAATCCCGAGCTCTGCGAGGGATATGAAGGCTCCCTGATACCGCCACCAGTTGACTGCCTTCCGGCTGAACGCCCTGAGCTCTGCGAAGGGCATGAAAGCTCCCAATAAAGCCAAAAAGACCCATCAATCCCGCAAAATCCTATGTTTGCCACTTAATAAACAAGTAGCCGGACAGCAAGCAACTCCTTATTCGTTGTTACTCTCGCCTTTAGTCGAATATTTATCTGATACGCACCACGGTATGATTCGCACAGCGTGCTGGTTTTGATTACCTTTAGCCAGATCAATAAATATCCAGCTAAAAGGCGCATACTTACGTAACTTAACCTGGAAGTTACCCTTATGAACGCACCGACAAAAGGCCTGGACTGGTCCGCATTATTACAATCCGGCAACCGCATTTTTATTGGCTCCAACGCGGCAGTGCCTAATGCGTTGATTGATGATTTGATCACAAACGCCAATCAGCTGCATGATATAGAGGTTGTGCAGATCCAGACTATTTCCGATAACAAATGGGTCGATGAAAAGTACAAAGACTTGTTTAAAGTCAATGCGTTATTTATCAGTGGTGATAAAGTTCGGCAAGCTGTAGCTGAAGGACGTGCCGACTATACCCCTTGCTTTTTATCTGAGATCCCAACCCTATTCAGCAGCAATATTTTACCCTTGGATGCAGCCTTGGTGATGTTAAGCCCGCCGGATGAATATGGTTATTGTTCGCTCGGTGTATCGGTGGATGTGGTTTCATCGGCGGTGAAGTATGCGAAAAAAGTCATAGCACAATACAATCCGCTGATGCCGCGAACCAGCGGCCACGCTTATATTCATCAAAGTAAAATTGATGCTTATATTGAGGTTGCCCAGCCTTTACCGGAAGTGCCACCACCTCAGTTTGAGCAGCGTATTGAGCGTATTGGCCAATATGTGTCGATGTTGATCGAAGACGGCGCTACTTTACAGATCGGCACAGGTAAGATCCCGGAAGCAGTGCTGCGTTATCTTGGTAATCATAAAAATCTTGGTATTCACAGTGAGATGATTTCTGATGGGATTATTGAGTTAATGCGTAAAGGCGTTATTAACAACAGCCAGAAAACCTTTCATCCGGGCAAAACCGTGACCAGCTTTTGCCTGGGAACCCAGCAACTCTATGATTTTGTAAACCAAAACCCCCATGTGGAGTTTTATCCCAGTGAATATGTCAATTCTCCAACCAATATTGCCCGAAATGACAATATGGTGGTGATTAACGGCGCTATTGAAGTGGATTTAACCGGCCAGGTGGTGTCTGATTCTATTGGTTACCAGTTTTACAGCGGTATTGGCGGACAGGTAGATTTCAGCCGTGGCGCCTCGATGAGTAAAGGTGGAAAACCTATTATTGCGCTGCCATCTACGGCAAAAAACGGCACAATTTCGCGGATTGTGCCGCACATCGCTGAAGGGAGCGGTGTGGTGACTTCGCGTGGTCATGTGCATTACGTGGTCACTGAATACGGTGTTGCTGCGCTTCGGGGTAAGAGTATCAGGGAGCGGGCACTGGAACTGATCCGGGTGGCCCATCCCAAATTCCGTGCTGAACTCCTGGCCGAAGTGCGCAAGCACTATTGGGTGCCTAATTATCAAATCCAGACACCCGTTGATGTACCTGAGTTAGGGGGGGTTGGCCTGAAAATTCTGAAAATAGACGGCGAAAGTTTTGACTTGCGGCCACTAAACCCAGCCGATGAGCGGCGTTTACAGGAGTTTTTTTACTCTCATACCAAAGAAACACTGCTGCTTCGTTACAACCATCACCCGAAACAAATGTCGCGGGAAAAATCCAGTGTGCTGGTTAGTGTGGATCAATCCAGAGACTTAGCATTATGTATTGTGAAGCAGCAGGGCTCGGTGTTGGAGATCCAGGCTGTTGGGCGCTATTACCTGATTGAAAGCAATAACAGCTGTGAAGTGGCTTTTGTCACCCGCGAGCGGCATCAGGGCAAAGGGATGGCAAAAATTCTGCTGCAGGAAATGATTGCCATCGCCCGTCAGCGTGGTATCCAGACCATGACGGCTTATGTGCGCGCGGAAAACAAGGCCATGCTGGCTGTATTTGAAAAAGCAGGTTTTAAACGAGTGCGCTCTGAAGAGCCTGATGAAGTGAATTTACAATTAAAACTACAGACTGAGTAAAGATTATGACGGTTACCGTTTTCAGCCATCCGGCATGTGCACAACACAATCTTGGTGCTGATCACCCTGAAGCTCCGGCCCGGCTGCATGCCATTTTTGATCAGATTTTAAGTTCAGGTCTGGAGTACGTGCTGCAACACAAAGACAGCACCGCAGCCAGTGATGCCCAATTGGCGTTGGCCCATGATGCAGCTTATGTTGCTGATGTGATAGCCAAACAACCGACTCAGGGGCTGGTCTGGCTGGATGATGATACGGCCATCATGAATAAATCCGTGACAGCTGCCCGTTATGCAGCCGGAGCTGCGATCAACGCAGTAGACCTGGTGATGCAGGGGCGTGATCAACAGGCTTTTTGTGCCATTCGTCCGCCGGGTCACCATGCAGAACGAGCTCAGGCCATGGGCTTTTGCCTGTTTAACAATATCGCCGTTGCTGCCGCTTATGCCATGCAGAACTATGGCCTGCAACGTATTGTAATTGTTGATTTTGATGTTCACCACGGCAATGGCACTGAACATATTTTTAAAGATGATGCCAGAGTGTTGTTTTGCTCCTCTTTTGAACATCCGTTTTACCCTTTTACTGAACCAGGCAGCAGCAAAAACATGCTGAAAATGCCGCTGACTGGTGGCTCAGACGGTAGTCTGTTCCGGCAGTTAGCCGAGCAACAGTGGTTACCTGCGATTGAGGCTTTTTCGCCACAACTGATCTTCATTTCTGCCGGTTTTGATGCGCATTATGAAGATGAAATGGCGCATTTAAGATGGCGCGAAAGTGACTATCAATGGATAGCGGCAGCACTGAAGGAGCTCGCCAGTCGTCATTGTGAAGGCCGTATTGTTGCCTGTCTGGAAGGTGGTTATGCCTTGAGTGCTTTAGGGCGCAGTGTGGTGGCGATGTTAAAAGCCTGGCTTTAAGCTGCAAACCGGATTAACGCTTCTGCAAAGAGCTGCAATTTATTACAATAGCGCTTTTTACGGCAGTGGATTTGGTATGCAGCAGCTTCTGGCGCAAGACGCCCGGCACTATTCTACATTTCGCCTTGCGGCAACCTTAGCAAAAGTCACAGTACTGTCGTCTTTAGCGGAGTTGCAGCATTATCAACCACAACAGCTGCCACTGTTATTAGGTGAAGGCAGTAACAGTATTTTCCTGTCTGACTGGCCTGGTGAAATTCTGCGTTATGTTGCTGCTGGGCGTCAGCTCGAAGTTTCAGGTGACCAACTGCATTTGCATGTGGAAGCAGGCCATAACTGGCATCAGCTGGTAAGCTGGAGTGTGGGGCAGGGCTGGTGGGGGCTGGAAAATCTGGCGCTGATCCCTGGTTCTGTCGGTGCTGCGCCGGTACAGAATATTGGTGCTTATGGCGCTGAACTGGCCGATACCTGCAGTTATGTTGATTTTTTCCACTGGCAAAGCCGGCAGGTACAACGTTTGACGGCGGCCGAGTGCCGTTTTGGCTATCGCGACAGTATTTTTAAACAGCAACTGGCCGGTAAAGGGGTGATAGTCGCAGTCGGTTTTTGTTTAAAACGTAACGGTAGCCCCAAGCTCAATTACAACGGCCTGGACCATTTAACAGCTCAGGCTTCTTTGTTGGATGTGATGAATGCGGTGATTGCCGTGCGACGGAAAAAACTGCCGGATCCCGCTATTTTACCCAACTGTGGCAGTTTTTTTAAGAACCCTGTTATACCGGCCGCGCTTTTTCAGCAGTTGTATCAGCAATATCCGGCGATGCCTCATTACCCGCAACCACAACAACAGGTAAAGTTGGCTGCAGCCTGGCTGATTGAACAGGTTGGCTTAAAAGGGTATCAGCTTGGCGGGGTGGCTTGTTATCAGCAGCAACCGCTGGTGCTGGTGAATCAAAACAACGGTACTGCAGCGGAGTTGCTGCAGCTGATTACGCTGATTCAACAGGCTGTGTTTGCCAGATTTGGTGTTCAACTGGAGCCTGAAGTCAGGTTATTGCGTCATCATGACTAAAATTTTGCCGCAAAGTCTGGCATTACAACGGCAGCTTATTTTGCAATTGGCTGACGGACAACTTCATTCAGGTGAAACTCTGGCCGCAGGTGCGGGGATCAGCAGAGCAGCTATTGCTAAACATATCCATCAGTTGCAACAGTTTGGCCTGGATATTTATTCCATTAAAGGGCAGGGCTATCGGCTGGCAGCGCCATTACAGCTGTTAGACGCCCAGCAGATTAAACAGTATCAGCAAGCTGGCATGCCGGGTATTTTATTGCAGCATGTGACCGATTCAACCAATAGCCAGCTGATGAAAAAGTTGCAGGACGGCCAAAAGCTCGCCAAAGGTGCAGTGTTGGTGGCAGAAGCTCAAACTGCAGGTCGGGGCAGACGCGGTAACAGTTGGTTTTCTCCTTTTGGCAGTAATTTATATTATTCCATGTACTGGCAGCTGGAGCAGGGCATTCAGGCCGCTATGGGGTTGAGTCTGGTGATTGGCATTGCCGTTGCTGAGGTGCTGGAGCAACGCTACCAATTAGCGGTCAGCCTGAAATGGCCAAACGATATTTATCTGCAGCATCAGAAGCTGGCTGGCATTTTGATTGAGTTAGTTGGGCAAAGCCATGCCCAATGTGATTTGGTGATAGGACTTGGGCTGAATATCTGTATGCCAGAAACTGCCCGCGCAGAAATTGATCAGGCCTGGACTGATTTGCAGCAGCATGTCAGTGAGCCGGTAAACCGCAATCAGCTGATTGCGTTGTTGCAACAAAATATAGTGAAGCATCTGCAGCAATTTGAATTGTCGGGTTTTGCGCCTTTTGTGGCGGAATTTAACCGGCGTGACCATTATATCGGACAAATGGTATGCCTCAGCAGTGGCGAGCGCAGGATCATCGGGCGCTGTGCCGGTGTTGATGCTCAGGGCGGATTGCTGCTGGAACAAGACGGGCAGTGTCAGAGTTATTATGGCGGTGAGCTGAGTTTAAGGAGTGCAGCAAGTGGCTGAACTTTTGTTAGATATAGGCAATAGCAGAACAAAAGCCGTGTTGCATCAGGCTGGAGTGCTGACGCTATTAAGCGGCCATCAGGCAGAGTTTTTGCAGGCTGATGCCATAGATGCAGTGTTTTGTGCGTCCGTAGCTGCAGCTGAGCGCATCGAGCAGGTGCGGCAGGAAAGCGGCTTGCTCAGCCAAAGCTGGTGCCTTATTCGAAGTGAAGCGGAAAAAAACGGCTTAAAAAATCAATATCAACAGCCTGCTTTGTTGGGGGTTGACCGCTGGCTGGCCATGCTTGGCGCTAAAGAATTGTATCCGGCACAGGATTTATTGGTGATAGATGCCGGTACTGCATTAACGCTGGATTGGGTTGGTGCCGATGGTCAACACCTGGGCGGTTGGATCATTCCGGGGTTTCGTTTACAGCAGCAGGCGGTGATAGGCCACACCGCCAAAGTATTTAATAACAGTATGCAAAATGCTGAAGTGAAAATTGGCACTGATACCAGTAGCTGCCTGCAAAATGGCTGCCTGGCGGCCGCAGTTGCAGTAGTGAAGCAGGCGCTACAATTACAACAGGTACGGCAAATTGTGCTAACTGGTGGCGACGCGCCATTGTTACTGCCCTATTTGCCTGCTGAACAATGTGAACTCGACCCCTTATTAATTTTTCGTGGTTTAAGCCTTTATATCGATAAAAATTGCTCAAAGGCCGATTTTGGTTAGTTATCCCTGGTAGAACAGGCTGATATTGCCGCTTTTGTTATTGAATAATGCCGGTTTTGGCGATCTATTGAGCATTCAGCGTAAAAATCTGGCTTTTTTTCAGTTTTAGAGTTGCACCACCCAAATCATTCCACTAGAATTCGCACCCACTGACGTAGCCGCTTTAGCTCAGTTGGTAGAGCAACTGACTTGTAATCAGTAGGTCATCCGTTCGACTCGGATAAGCGGCACCAGTTTTGTGTGGAGGGGTTCCCGAGTGGCCAAAGGGATCAGACTGTAAATCTGCCGGCACTGCCTTCGAAGGTTCGAATCCTTCC
>NZ_JAOBWS010000026.1 GCF_025245835.1 Rheinheimera sp. 4Y26 | reverse complement strand
TGAGATTTTGAGATTTTGAGATTTTGAGATTTTGAGATTTTGAGATTTTGAGATTTTGAGATTTTGAGATTTTGAGAATGGTGCGACGAGCTGAAGATCAGGCAAATAAATCTACACTAAACATTTGCTGAATTTCTTCACGTTTTTGCTGATTAGCCAAACTTTTATATGCATCCAGCGCCCGTTGATTCTGACCCGATGGATTATCGTAGCCAGTGCGGCCAGTGTTTTGACGTTCATCATCCAGCAAACTTAAAACTGCCGCCGAACTTTTAACGCCATTACCCTGCGGCGATTCAGCAGTTTTATCTGTGGCCGTAGCATTGGGCGCAATAGCACGGGGCTGCCGGCCGGCAAAGACTTCGGCGACATTCTGGCTTTTGCTGATGTTCTGGCTGACTGCAACGCTCATTACGTAGAATTTTTTTGCTGAAATTATCTGCATTATAACGGCAAAACTGCAATTGCCAAGCCGTTGCTTCAGATCTTGCTGATAAAGCTGCAAGCCTTGTTTATATTGGCTTACAGCGAAATTAAAAGCGGCAAAAAATTGCCGCTTTTGCACTATTTTGGCGCTTTCAGTTAAACATCAAGCTGAAAGGCTTTTTATCACAACAAACTGAACGGCTTCCGGTTATCGGCCAGGCAGTTTTTGCCAGGTCACTTCATCCCGCACATAAGTTGGCTCGGCAAGTTCAGGCGCCACAAACAGCCCTTTGGCTAAAGCCGCTGTACTTAGTGTCAGCATATCCTGTGCTGACGGATATAAAATCTCTGAGCTGATTTGCACTGGCTGCCAGGCATTTAAAGCCTCAGCATAAGTCTGAAAGCCAGTGCCTACACCAAACACTGTTGCAGCGCCAAAGCCAGCGGGTACATCGCCCGCCATTAATTCAGCAGGTTTACGGGCAATTTCTTCGCCCAACAACTGCATCAGGCCGCTTGCATCCAGCTGATAACAGCCCAGATAAACTTCCGCCATCCGCGCGTCTATCGCCGCAACCACTTTATCCGCACCATACAAACGCTGTGCGGCCTGCGCCATAGCCGCCAGAGTTGACACGCCATAAAGCGGTAACCCGGCGCCAAAAGCCAAACCCTGCGCCACCCCTACACCAATACGCACACCGGTAAAACTACCGGGGCCACGGCCAAATACAATGCCGTCCAGATCTTTTAAAGCAATACCAGCCTGACTTAACAACTGCTGCACCATAGGCAACACTCTTTTGCTGTGTTGCTGCGGACATACTTCGTCCAGACTCAGAATGTCTGAGTCAATTTGCAGCGCAACAGAGCAAGCTTCAGTTGAGGTATCCAGCGCTAATAATTTCAATCTTGTTCTCCACTACTGTGAATATGTTCTAAAAATTCAATGGCCTGGCCGACGTCACGGCTTCGTTTCATCGGTGGTAAGGATTTCACAAATACTTCGCCATAAGGCCTTGTCACTAACCTGCTGTCACAAATGGCGAGAACTCCACGGTCGGACACATCGCGTATCAGCCGCCCTACCCCTTGTTTTAAGGTAATCACCGCCTGCGGCAATTGCACCTGGGCAAAAGGATCCTGGCCACGCAGCCGGGCGTCTTCACTACGCGCCTGTAACAAAGGCTCATCCGGCGAGGCAAAAGGCAATTTGTCGATAATGACACAACTTAAAGTGTCACCACGCACATCCACGCCTTCCCAAAAACTGCCGGTGCCCAGCAACACTGTGTGTTTTAACTCAACAAACTGCTCCAGCAAAATACGTTTGCTGGTACTGCCCTGCACTAATATCGGCAAATTGATATAAAGCGGCAGCTCTTTGGCCATCCACTGCAACATACGGTGACTGGTAAAAAGAAAAAAACAACGGCCACCGTTGGCGTTAATCAGCTTCACCGCCAGTTCCAGCAAAGCTTTGTTAATACGCGGATCTGTTGGCTCCGGCAAATACCTTGGTACCAGCAGCATGGCCTGATTCGGATAATCAAATGGGCTGTCCAGCAGCATCGTCTGCGCGTTTTGCAGCCCCATCTGATCGGTAAAATGGCCAAAACCTTCATCCACCGACAAGGTGGCCGACGTAAAAATCCAGCTGCGTTTTTTACTTTCACCTTCTCGGGCAAACACCAGCTCGTTAAATTTGTCGGCGATACTGAGCGGCGTGTAATGCAAACTGATGGTGCGGGCCGTGGTTTCATACCAAAAACTAACGCCGGTGCGTTCCACATCCAATAGTTTTTCCAGTCTGGCTTTGGCAGTTGCCAGCCGTTCGTAACAGCTGTCCACCTGATCAGAACGCCCCAGGCTCGACTTGAGCACCAGATACAACATCTGCATGGCGTCCTGAATGCGGCTCATCGCCACTTTCATCTCAGGGCGCTGATAACAATCGCGCCAGTTGCCTTTTTGTGGATCGCCTGGCAACAACAAGCGCCAGTCGCGCACTAAAGCAGCTAATTTATCGGCGGTTTTTGCCAGCTGTGGATGATCGCGTAATTGGGTTTTACAGGCGAGTTCAATATCACGGCACAGTTCAGCCAGTAATTTTGACGACACCGACTCACCAAAATATTCACTGGCGATATCGGGAATCTGGTGCGCTTCGTCAAAAATCACCACATCCATATTGGGTAGCAATTCACCAAAACCTGTGTCTTTGAGCGCCATATCAGCGAAAAACAAATGATGATTCACCACCACCAAATCGGCGTTCATGGCTTTTTTACGGGCTTTGAGTAAATAACAATCCTCAAAATCGGGGCAGTCTTTGCCAAGGCAATTGTCGCTGGTGCTGGTGACATAAGGCAAAGCTTTGGAGTCTTCGGCAATATAAGTCAGCTCACCGATATCACCGCTTTGGGTTTCGCTGGACCACTTTTTAATCAGGCTTAAATCCTGAATCAGTACATCATCTTTCACCGGCACATGCTGATAGTGCTGCGTCAGGCGGAATAAACATAAATAGTTGGCGCGACCTTTTAATAACGCAGTTTGCAAAGGTAAAGCCAGCGCATTCAAAACCTTAGGCAAGTCGCGAAAATACAGCTGCTCCTGCAGGTTTTTGGTACCTGTCGATAAAATTACTTTTTTACCGGCAAGCAAAGCCGGCACTAAATAAGCGTAAGTTTTGCCTGTGCCTGTGCCCGCTTCGACCACCAAAGCAGAACCCTGTTCGATGCTGTCAGCCACCGCCATCGCCATTTGTTTTTGCGCGTCACGGGCTTTAAATCCGGCGATGTTCTGTGCCAGCAAGCCATCATCTGCAAAAGCTGCAGCTACAGCATGCATCAGCACTGCTCCGGCGGCAGGAATGGGTGAGAGCACAACAAATTAAGCAGAGACAAAAGCACAACCTTGGGCGGGAAAATGGCCTGCTATTATGCCGCTGCCAGGCGAGCGCTGCAAATCACATCAGGCGTTGCCTTGATAAAACCTGGCGGTTGAACTTGTGCGGCTGACTTGGTGCTGCTGAATTTTGCAGTGGCACAGACCACAGTGCTGCCAGACAGAGGCAGAAAGGTGCAATAGCTGCAAGAAAAGGTGCATTTTAAATATAAATATCCAGATGCCCCTCGGCATCGGCATGTTGATCCTGCTCCGGCGTTACAGCATGGCCCGTTGGTAATAAATGTAACTCACTGCCTTCGGTCGACGCGCCAGCCTGCTGCGGGCCTTGTTGGTGCTCGCCTGGTTGTTCATGCTGCGAAGACTGCTGTTGTTGTGGTTCTTGCTGATGACGTCTGGGATCGCGCATGCCAACTCTGTATTGTTGTTCAGTGGAAGCCTCCGCATGAATGCGCTGATATTTGCTGACAGGTAAAATCAGCCGGTTATTCGAATCCACCGGCGTAGTGGTTACCCTTGGCAAATATGGAAATAACACGTCCATCTTCAAACCTCATGCTGCTAAGGCAAGGCGGCCAGGCACTTTTACCTCTGTTATTGCAGGTTATCGGCTGCTGCCGGCCAAACTTAAACCAAAGAAGCAAATCAGGGATAACACCTCATTTAACTATACAACCTGACCATTTTTTAGGCTTTATTGTTCATGTTTTTTTATGCCAAATAAATATAAGAAAAAACTAACATCGTTAGAAATCACAAATCAAAAGTTATATATCAATAACTTAGCGAAATTACCAATACCAAACCTGTTGAAAAAATTTTCAACATCACTCTTGCCAGCCGAAATAAAAGCCGATAACTTGTATAGCAACTTTGACAGCCACTGTGGCTATCGCAAACACCGAGATTTTTATGATTCAGCGCACAACCCATCATCATCACCATCAGCCGAAATAGCCATTCAGGTTAAGTCGCTGAGGGGCTATTGAAGTAGCTCCGGTGCGGTGAATCATCAGACACAACCCCGGAACTACGCCGGGGTTGTTGTTTTTTAAGGTTTTAATAAAGGAAGTCATCACATGTCCGCCACCATCGAAAGCAAAAGATTACGTATCGCCATTCAAAAATCCGGTCGTTTATCTCAGGATTCACAAGCGCTGCTGACCAGCTGCGGCCTGAAAATTAATCTGCGGGAACAACGGCTGATTGCCCATGTGGAAAATATGGCCATTGATTTGCTGCGGGTGCGCGACGATGACATTCCGGGTTTAGTGATGGATGGCGTTTGTGATTTAGGCATTATCGGCGAGAACGTGCTGGAAGAAATGTCATTGCAGCGCCAGCTGGATAACGAAAGTTACGACTACACAGTACTCGCGCGGCTGGATTTTGGCGGCTGCCGTTTATCCATCGCTGTGCCGCAGGAAGAAGACTATCAGGGCGTAAAAAACCTCGAAGGCAAAACCATTGCCACCACTTACCCACGGCTTCTGAACCGCTATTTAAAACAAAATGGTGTGAACGCCCGTATCGTGAATTTAAAAGGTTCAGTGGAAGTGGCGCCACGTGCAGGTTTAGCAGATGCCATTTGTGATTTAGTGTCAACAGGCGCAACGCTTGAAGCCAATGGTTTAAAAGAAGTCGAAGTGATTTACCGCTCTAAAGCAGTGCTTATTCAGCGCCGTGATTTAGACGATCAGAACCAGTTAAAACTGATTAACAAACTGATGCCTCGTATTGCCGGTGTAATGCAAGCCAATGAAAGTAAATACATTATGCTGCACGCCCCGCGCGCGCGCCTGGCGGATGTGATTGCGTTATTGCCAGGCGCGGAGAACCCGACTTTGCTGCCACTCGCCGGTAACGACGATCTCGTGGCCTTGCACGTGGTCAGCAGCGAAACTTTGTTCTGGGAAACCATGGAGCAGTTAAAAGCGCTTGGCGCCAGCTCCATTCTGGTACTGCCGATTGAAAAAATGATGGAGTAACAGATGCTGAACCTTCAGATAAACAACTGGAGCGCGCTGGACAACAAAGCCCAACAGGCGTTGTTATTAAGGCCCAAACTTCGCAGCAAAGCCGATTTATCAGCCCAGGTGGCCGCTATTATCGAAGCAGTGCAGCAACAGGGGGATGAGGCGCTGCGTTTTTATTGCCGGAAATTTGATGGCATCAGCAACAACAACTTTGCGCTTGATGAAGCGGCGCAGCAACAAAGGCTGGCGCTGTTAAGCCCGGACGCCAAAGCCGCCATTGAGCTGGCGTACGCCAATATCAAAAGCTTTCACGCTGCGCAGCTACCACAAGACATCAAGCTGCAAACCAGTCCTGGTGTGGTCTGTGAGCTAAAATACGCCGCCTTTGACAGTGTTGGTTTATATATTCCGGGCGGTAGCGCGCCGCTGCCTTCTACTGTGCTGATGCTGGGTGTACCGGCGCAGCTGTCGGGATGTGGCCGTGTGGTGCTGGTCACCCCGCCGGGTCAGCCAAATGCAACAGACATAGCACCGGAAATTATTTACGCCGCCAAACTTTGTGGCATCAGCGAAATTTATACAGTGGGTGGCGCTCAGGCCATTGCCGCCCTTGCCTATGGCACTGAAAGTATTAAGAAGGTCAGCAAGATTTATGGGCCTGGCAATAGTTATGTCACCGAAGCCAAACAACAAGTGAGTGCAACAGCAGAAGGTGCGGCCATTGATATGCCGGCCGGCCCTTCGGAAGTGCTGGTGATTGCCGATGAAAGCGCCAACCCGGCTTTTGTGGCAGCAGATTTATTATCTCAGGCCGAACACGGCCCGGATTCTCAAGTGCTGCTGGTCAGTAACAGCGAAATTTTACTCAGTCGCACCCTGGAACAACTGAATGTGCAGCTTGCTGCGCTGCCGCGCGCCGACATTGCCCGTCAGGCGCTTGGCAACAGCCGTTTTATTCTGACAACGGATTTAGACAGCGCTGCGCTGGTCTCTAATTTATATGCGCCGGAACATTTAATTATTCAAACCGATCAGGATGACAAGCTGCTTGGCAAATTAACCAATGCTGCCAGCATTTTTGTCGGCGCCTGGACACCAGAATCGGCCGGTGATTATGCCAGCGGCACCAACCATGTGTTGCCAACCTATGGTTATAGCCGCACCCACTCAAGTTTGGGGTTATTAGACTTTTACCGCCGTTATACGGTGCAAACTTTAACGGCGCAGGGCATGCAGAATATTGGCCCTGCTATTGTCACTTTGGCCAATGCCGAAGGTTTGGCGGCGCACGCCAATGCGGTGTCACTGCGTCTGGCAGCACTTACCAACAGCAACAGGGCCAATCTGGCAAATCCGGCTTTAAAAGGATACGAATCATGAGCAGTGTGAATCCATTAGCCCGCAATCTGGTAAAACAGCTGACGCCTTATGCTTCAGCGCGTCTGAGTATGAGCGGTGGTTCAGTGTGGCTAAACGCCAATGAAAATGCGTTAGCGCCTGAATATCAGCTCAGTGGCAGCTACAACAGATACCCGGATTGTCAGCCACCGGCGTTAATACAGGCTTATGCCGCTTATGCCGGTGTAAAACCCGAACAAGTGCTGGTGAGCCGCGGTGCTGACGAAGGCATTGAGCTTCTGATCCGCAGTTTTTGTGAACCTCAGAGCCAAAACCAGCAGGGCGACAGCGTACTGATTTGCCCACCCACTTATGGCATGTATGCCATCAGTGCCGAAAGCAATCAGGTGCGGCGCACTATCATTCCACTTACAGCAGAATTAACGCTGGATACAGAGGCCATTTTTGCCGCGCCAACACCCAAACTGGTGTTTATCTGTAGCCCGAATAACCCAACGGGTGATTTAATTCCCCGTCAGCAAATTATTGATGTGCTTGAGTTTTATAAAGATAAAGCGCTGGTGGTGGTGGACGAAGCTTATATTGAGTTTGCACCGGAAGCGACTGTGCTAAGCCTGCTGGATAGCTATCCAAATTTAGTGGTGCTGCGCACTCTGTCCAAAGCTTTTGCTCTCGCCGGCCTGCGTTGTGGTTTTACCCTGGCTGCACCCGATATTATTAACGCGCTGAAAAAAATGATTGCGCCCTACCCGCTGGCCGCGCCTGTTGCTGAAATTGCCACCCAGGCGCTATCAAGCGAGGGCCAGGCGCGCATGCGCCAAAGCGTCAACACCATCAATCAGTTGCGGGATGCTTTTATTCAATTTGCCAAGAGCCAACCAGCTGTACTGAAGGTTTATCCGTCCAATGCTAACTATGTGTTATTGCAGGTGAAAGATGCTGCAGCTTGTGTGGCGGCTTTGGTAAACGAAGGCATTTTAATCCGCAACCAATCCAGTCAAATCGGGCTGTCGCAAGTGGTGCGGGTGTCTATTGGCAACCCGGACGAAATGGCATTGGTGCAGGATGCGTTGGCGCGGTATTTCCAGCAGCAAAACGCCAGCAACAATACAGCAAACACAAATTCTCAACTTTTAAGCGCAGGAGCAAACTAATGTCTGGCCAGGCTATTTTATTTATCGACCGCGACGGCACTATGGTGGAAGAGCCAGCCATTGATAAGCAGTTGGACTCTTTAGAAAAACTGGTGTACGAACCGGGCTTGGTGCCAGCGCTGTTAAAACTGCAAGACGCAGGTTATCAGCTGGTGATGGTGACCAATCAGGACGGCCTGGGTACGGACAGTTTCCCGCGCGATACCTTTGATGCACCACACAACAAAATGATGCAGCTGTTAAGCTCCCAGGGTATTAAGTTTGCTGACATTTTAATTTGCCCACACTTTGAGCGCGACAACTGCAGCTGCCGTAAACCAAAACTCGGGCTTTTGAAAGACTATCTGCAGCAAGGTCGTATCGACTTTACCAATTCTTTTGTCATTGGTGACCGGATCACCGACGTGCAGCTGGCGGAAAATATGGGCCTGCCCAGTTTTCAATATGACAGAACCACCCTGGGCTGGGCCGAAATTACCAAACGCATTTTAAGCAAAGGCCGCACCGCCACTGTGGTGCGCACCACGCGCGAAACCGACATTCGCGTGAGCGTGGATTTAGACAATAAAGGCGGCAATAGCATCAGCACAGGCGTGGGCTTTTTTGACCATATGCTGGATCAGATTGCCACGCACGGCGGTTTTTCACTGCAAGTGAGCGTCAAAGGTGATTTGCATATTGACGACCACCACAGTGTGGAAGACACAGCACTGGCGCTGGGTCAGGCATTAAAACAAGCCATTGGCAACAAACGCGGTATTAACCGTTTTGGTTTTGTGCTGCCGATGGATGAATGTCGCGCCGAGTGTACGCTGGATTTATCCGGCCGGCCGCTGCTGAAATTTGACGCCGATTTAGGCACAGGTTTAGTGGGCGAGCTGAATCTGGAGATGGTGCCACACTTTTTCAGAAGTTTAAGTGACGCCATGTTAATGACGCTGCATTTGTCGGTAAGCCCGGGCAACAAACACCATATGGTGGAAGGTTTATTTAAAGCTTTTGGCCGCGCCCTGGGTCAGGCCATTTTAAAAAGTGGCGATGCGCTGCCAAGCAGCAAAGGCGTACTCTAACCAGCGGTACTGCAACTAGCTTTGCCGTAAATAGGTGTTTTATAAATGACTGATATTGTTGTTAAAAACAGTAAAAACTCCGTGATAGTCGTCGACACCGGCTGCGCCAATATCACCTCAGTGTTATGTGCTTTTGAGCGTTTAGGCGCAAGTGTTGCGGTAAGCCGTGACGCCAGCCTGATTCAAAGTGCCGACAAAGTGATTATTCCGGGTGTAGGCACTGCCGCCCAGGCCATGATGAATATCAAAGAGCGTAACTTAACGACGGTTTTGCAAAACCTGACGCAACCCACTTTGGGTATTTGCCTCGGTATGCAGCTGATGACGGACTTTAGCGCCGAAGGCAATGTTGCCTGCCTGGGGCTTATTCCGGGCCAGGTACTGCCGCTTGAATCCAAAGGGTTACGACTGCCGCATATGGGCTGGAACACACTGCAAAAAGCCGCTGGCAAAGAAAACCACCCGCTGCTTACAGGCTTAACGCCAGACGACTATGTGTATTTTGTGCACAGTTTTGCGGTAGCGCCGTCGGAATTTATGCTGGCAAGCTGTGATTACGGCAGCCAATTTGCAGCCATTATTGGCAAAGGCAATTACCTTGGCATGCAATTTCACCCTGAGCGCTCAAGTGCCGCCGGCCGCAAATTGCTGCAAAACTTTTTGGCATTAACAGCAGCAGATTTAGCTTAGTTGCAGCGCTGGTGCTGCTGCCCGTGTTGATGGCTGAACTGCGGCTCACAGCACTACAGCCACAGATTTTGAAAGGACAATAACGTGATTATCCCGGCAATAGATTTAATCGATGGTCAAACTGTACGCCTATATCAGGGCAGTTATGACAAAACCACCCAGTACCAGCAAACGCCGTTTGAACTGCGCGACCTATACGCAGAAGCTGGCGCTGGTGTTTTGCATCTGGTGGATTTAAGTGGTGCCAAAGATGCCGCCAAACGTCAGCTGCCGCTATTAAAACAACTGATGCAACAATCGCCCTTGCCTATTCAGGTGGGTGGTGGTGTGCGCACTGAACAAGATGTGATTGATTTACTTGAAGCCGGTGCCAGCCGGGTGGTGATTGGCAGCCTGGCCATTCGTGAACCGGCCTTAGTGCAGCAGTGGCTGCGCACATATGGCGGCGACAAAATAGTATTGGCGCTCGATGTCGCCATCAATGACAAAGGCGAAAAAACCCTGCCAAGCCATGGCTGGATTGAAGCTTCAAATATCACCCTTGAGATGGTACTGGACGGTTTTATTGCCGCTGGCGCGCGCCACGTGCTTTGTACCGACATTAGCCGCGATGGCACCTTGCAGGGGCCAAATGTAGAACTGTATCAGGAACTTGCAGCAAAGTACCCGCAAATTTTATGGCAAGCATCAGGCGGTGTTGGCAATCTTGAGCATATCCGTAGCTTAAGGGGTAGCGGCGTGGCTGGTGTGATTTTGGGCCGCGCTTTGCTGGAAGGAAAATTTACTATCACGGAGGCTATCCAATGCTGGCAAAACGGTTAATTCCCTGCCTCGATGTGCGCGATGGTGTGGTGGTCAAGGGTGTGCAGTTTAGAAACCACGAGGTGATTGGCGACATAGTGCCGCTGGCCAAACGCTACTCCGAAGAAGGCGCCGACGAGCTGGTGTTTTACGATATTACCGCCTCCAGCGATGGCCGGGTGGTAGATAAAAGCTGGGTGCGCCGTATTGCCGATGTCATCGACATTCCGTTTTGTGTGGCCGGTGGTATTAAATCGGTGGAAGACGCCGGTCGTATTCTGGAGCTTGGCGCCGATAAAATTTCAGTGAATAGCCCGGCGCTGGCAAGGCCAGAGCTGATTGCTGAGCTCAACCGTGCTTATGGCCAGCAATGTGTGGTGGTGGGCATCGACAGCTTTTTTGATAAAAACACCGGCCAATACCAGGTGTATCAGTTTACCGGTGACGAAAACCGCACCGCCAAAACCAACTGGCAGACAGTGGATTGGGTAAAAGAAGTGCAGCGCCTTGGCGCCGGTGAAATTGTTTTAAACTGTATGAATCAGGACGGTGTGCGTCAGGGTTATGATTTAACCCAGTTAAAACTGGTACGCGCGGCCTGCAACCTGCCGCTGATCGCCTCAGGCGGCGCCGGTGAAATTCAGCACTTTATTGATGTATTTTTACAGGCCGATGTAGACGGCGCTTTAGCCGCCAGTGTATTTCACAAAGGCATTATTCAAATCAGCGATTTAAAACAGCAGCTTAGTAAAAGCGGCGTGGAGATCAGGCCATGAGCAGCATTGTCGATAATGACAGCATTGAGAGTTTAAAATGGCCAGCCGATGGTTTGTTGCCATTAATAGTGCAGCACGCCATTTCCGGCAAAGTGCTGATGCAGGGCTACGCCAATAGCGACGCACTGCGGCACACATTAAAAACCGGCCAGGTAACTTTTTTTAGCCGCAGTAAACAACGGCTCTGGACCAAAGGCGAAAGCTCAGGCCATTTTTTAAAATTACAAAGCCTGAGTGCAGATTGTGACTCAGACAGCCTGCTAGCCCTCGCCCTACCCGACGGCCCAACCTGCCATTTAGGCACCGAAACCTGCTGGGACAACAAAACAGTAAACAGCGCCAATAGCCCAAGTTTAAGTTTTTTAACTGACTTAGAAACGGTGATTGCACAGCGCCAACACGCCGACCCAAAATCGAGCTACACAGCCAGCTTGTTCGCCCGCGGCGTAAAACGCATAGCGCAGAAAGTCGGTGAAGAAGGCGTAGAATCGGCATTAGCTGCCATGGCAGGCGACAGAGAAGAGTTAAAAAACGAAGCGGCGGATTTAATTTTTCACTTGCTGGTGTTGTTAAGATCGCAGGACTTGCAGCTGAATGATGTGATTGAGGTGCTGAAAAGTAGACATCAATAGTGGGTTGGGTTTCTTGCAACTCATTTGCGCTGATGATCATTTCGATGCCTGCGGCATGGCGCGGATGCCGGGTTTCGCCCCGGCGGGCGAGTCCCTTTCTTTGCTGACAAAGAAAGGGACACAAAGACAAAATCGCTATGCGATTTTGGACAGCTTTAGCTGGCCCCGAAGGGGTGAGCCACTTTGTGGCGAACAAATCACCCCGAGATCGCTCGAAAGCCCGCTGTTTTGACCAATTTTGAGGCGCCGCCCGCTTTTTAAAACCACAGGGCGGCGGTTGCTAACGTCAACCGTCTCAAACAGTTGTCGGCTTAAAACCTCAAAACCGGCCAAAACAACGGCTCGCTTGACGGGGCCAACAGCGGTTACCACTTGCGGTTACAAAAGAAAAACTTACCAGCGTTGAACGACGCCGACATTTGCATCCGCCATATACAAAAAGACTGATGTTTTACCCTGCACGAACCACCGGCGACTACTCCGCTCGCCCGTTCGCGCCTCCCGCGCTCACTCTTGAATGCTCCCTGTGCAGCTACAGGTGTTGGTTTATTGGCGAGAAAAAAGACCAGAAGCTATTGGTTTTTACTATTGGTTTTGTAAAGTAATTATCGACCACATTGGTAGCAACCCACTTCGCAACAGTATTTTAGGCCGAACTTCCATTGCTGAAGAAATTGCGTTTTTGCATCCGCCAGGGTCTGGATGTTAGCTTGAAAAAAACTGTTTTCTGGATTTGTGGGCGCGACTGAATTTGTTCTGACATCGACTCGCCCGGCATGATACCGGGCGAGCCGATGATGTGATGCTATTGGTTATATTGGATTGTTTTTGTCCTTATAAATTGCATAAATTTCATCCATAGGTTTATTGCTGAGCCTGCATCGTGTCATAAACGCATTCCGATGGACAGCAATCGAAAATTCCTTATCTTTAGCATAGTTTTCACATTGCTGATGACTATGTCTTTCTGGCGCGGGCTTAGCTGTAAGTACTGGTTTGCCAGATGTTGCAGGGGTTGATTTTGTTTTATGCGCGGCTTTTTTCAGGCAGGAATTAATCTGTAGCCATTTATTGGCGTAAGGCTGGCCGCTGGCATCAAACGCTTGCTCACAGCTTTTTAGCCCAGCTGCCAGTTCAGGACGATGGGCTAACATCTTCGCAATGCTGTTTTTATACTTGCTGGTATCTGAAACCAGCTGCTGCAGACATTGATAAATATTCTGCTGGTAGCGCTCGCCAGAGGCATTTTTACCAGCTTTTGCAGCACATTCGGTATCCTGACCGGCCGGCATCGGAAAATCCTGCAATAACTGTTGTGTCTGGCACTGGTAAAAATTTTCGGCATCGGTGCCTGAATTATGTTTGCTGTGGCACTGTTTATATACTTTGTCTTTCGATTGCTGCAGCTCAGGCCAGTTATTGTAGCTTGTGGCAAAAACTGCCGGGCACAGCAGCCAGACTGAAAGGCACGCCACCACCTGAAATATAGGTTGAACATGCATGGGCATTCTCCTAGCGGTTAACGTTCTGAGATTTTCTTACACAGTCATAGATATGTTGCCACTTTTGAGCGAAAGCTACGCCTGAGCTGGTATAGGCTTCTTCACATTGTTTCAGCACCGGCTTAAGCGTTTCCGGTTGCACCTTAACCGCACGAGCAACCTTATCTTTATTGTTTGCGTTGTTGACAATCAGGTCGGCAACACATTTATGCAATTGCTTCGCTTGTTCTTTTGTCGTTGAACTTTGCGGAAACTGGGCTTTACAGGCCTCGGCCAATCCTGCGGGAAGTGGGAAATCTCGTAGCAAGGATTCAGTCATACAATTGCGATGTAGTACCTGATCTTTACCTGTATTGGATTTTTTATTGCAGCTTCTTTGCGCTGTACGATCCCAACCATCCCAGACTGGCCAGTCTTTGTCAGAGCCCGCCTGTGTTACTGGACTGTAGTATAAAAAAACTATGACAAATGCAGTTAATACACTATCACGAAACACACGCATCATGTTTTCCTTACCAGTAGTGAAACCGGATCTATAGTGAAACTGGATCTGAAGTATAAGCGAGAGTTTTTCTCGCGATAGGTTTCTGTATATAAAACGCACATGTTGTTTCTATTTTTAGTGCAAAATAAAACCTGGACAGTGGCATTACCAAGCAAACCGCCAGCAGGCTGGTACTTATGCTGACGCTTGTGTAGCAAAGCTCAGTTCTGCCAATCCACCCGAAACTTCGGGCTGTTTTCATACTTGTTTGTTATCAAAAATACATCTGTAAGATTGAATGCCGATAAAAAAGCATCAACAGCAATAGCTGATAATTTCAGCAGCGTTAACCATAGGTTTTTCTGAAGTTAATTCCCCCACCAAAGGCCGCAGCCCGTGTTGTAATCAGCAAAAAACCGGCAAAACAGCAGGTTTGACAGCCTTTGGCGCCCCACCCATAGTCTTGCAGCTTGGCCCTGTTCGCTAACACTGCGAACAAGTGCAGCATGGCGGCAGTGAGGCTTGCGGCTGTTCCTCTGACGTTGTCGGCTTATCTTTCAGACAATTTCGTGGAGTTCTCAAAATGGAAGTATCAAAAAGCAAAATTTTTGGTTTTACCCTGGCTGCTACTGCGCTATTGCTTAGTGGCTATGCAGCCGCTGTTACCCATGGTGACTTGGATGGTGACGAACACCCGGCAGTGGTACTGCTGATTATGGATGTGAATGGCGCACCGGCCTGGCGCTGTAGCGGCACATTAATTAGCCCGCAGTTTGTGCTGACCGCAGGGCACTGCACCGGCAATCCGGGTGAAATAAGCGGTATTCGTATTTTTACTGAGTCGGATGTGCAAAACGGCGACAATAACTACCCCTATGGCGGCGGCAATAACACTGTGGAAGCCCAAAGCTGGGCGTCCCACCCGGATTTCCCCAATGCCTCTTTTGTGGTAAATGATGTGGGCATGGTCAAACTGTCGGCACCGGTGAACCTCGACCAGGCGCAATACGGCCAGTTACCCACACTCAATAGCCTGGATTTACTTAAAGCCGGCCGTAGCAGCCGCTTTACCGCCGTAGGTTATGGCCTGCAGCGTATTACCCCAGACCCAACCGGCAACGCCCCCTACTCTGGCGTGAAGGTAAGAATGCAAGCCAAACCCTGGCTGTTGCAAAGCAACACCGGCTTTACCGGCAACTTCTCGCTGCTGTTATCCAATAACGCCTCCAGCGGCGGCACCTGCTTCGGCGACTCCGGCGGCCCTAACTTTATTGGCAACAGCAGAGTGATAGCAGGCGTCACCTCCTTCGGCCTGAACGGCGCCTGCGCCGGCACCGGCGGCGTATTCAGAGTAGACCGGCAAAACGTACTGGACTTTATTAACGACTTTATGGCGAATAATTAGGTCGTTAGGGTTGTTTAGCTGTAAAAAAAGAGCGGCTTTGCCGCTCTTTTTTATGGTGATACGAAGATTCATCATTGGTCAAACCACCACCGGCAAATACTGCGTTCGCCCGTTGACCTTTCCCCGGAATTAATACCAATCCCGTGATGAGATTTTCCAGCTTATGCGGCCTGCTTTGCATACTCAACAGGCGACATGTAATTCAACGAA
>NZ_JAOBWS010000025.1 GCF_025245835.1 Rheinheimera sp. 4Y26 | reverse complement strand
GTTTTACCGTGGTCAACGTGGCCGATTGTACCTACGTTTACGTGCGGTTTGTTACGTTCAAATTTAGCCTTAGCCATTTTAAATTACCTTCTGTTAAATAGACCCAGCTTCCGTTGGGTCGAATTAATTAATTATTCGCCAGATTTACGAGCAGCAATAATTGCTTCAGTTACGTTGTTTGGTGCTTCCATATACTTCAATGGTTCCATTGAATATGAAGCACGACCCTGCGTCAGAGAACGCATGCTGGTCGCATAACCAAACATCTCAGATAAAGGAACCTGAGCATCAACGATTTTGATACCACCAGGCGCATCTTCCATACCATTGATAATACCGCGGCGACGGTTTAAGTCACCCACGATATCACCCATAAAGTCTTCCGGTGTCACCACCTCAACTTTCATGATAGGTTCCAGCAGAACTGGTTTGGCTTGCAGTGCACCCTTTTTGAAGCCCATTGAAGCAGCGATCTTAAACGCCATTTCATTAGAGTCGACATCGTGGTATGAACCGTCATAAACCGTAACTTTCACATCGATGACCGGGTAGCCTGCGAGGATACCGTTTTTCATCTGTTCCTGAATACCTTTGTCGATTGCAGGGATGTATTCTTTTGGAATGACACCACCAACGACGGCGTTCACGAACGTATAACCTGCGCCTTCTTCCTGAGGTTCGATTTTCAGCCAACAATGACCAAACTGACCACGACCACCGGATTGACGTACGAACTTGCCTTCAACTTCCGTGGTACCACGGACGGTTTCGCGGTAAGCAACCTGAGGTTTACCTACGTTCGCTTCCACCTTAAATTCGCGTTTCATACGGTCAACAATGATTTCCAAGTGCAGCTCACCCATACCGGAGATAATGGTTTGACCCGTCTCTTCGTCGGTATGGACGCGGAATGACGGATCTTCAGCAGCCAATTTACTCAGCGCTATACCCATCTTTTCCTGGTCGGCTTTGGTTTTCGGCTCTACAGCTACCGAAATGACCGGCTCAGGGAATTCCATGCGTTCCAGAATAATCACGTGATCCTGATCACACAGAGTGTCACCAGTTGTGGTGTCTTTCAGACCAATGGCAGCAGCAATGTCGCCTGCACGAACTTCTTTGATCTCTTCACGGCTGTTGGCATGCATTTGCACGATACGGCCGATCCGCTCTTTTTTCTGTTTCACTGAGTTATACACAGCAGAACCAGCTTCAACTACGCCTGAATAAACGCGGAAGAAGGTCAGAGTACCCACGAATGGGTCTGTCGCTATTTTAAAAGCTAAAGCAGCAAATGGGTCTTCGTCACGAGCATGACGCTCACCTTCAGAGTCGTCTTCATGAACGCCTTTAATGGCTTTCACTTCAGTCGGAGAAGGCAGGAAATAAACCACGTTGTCGAGCATGGCCTGTACGCCTTTATTTTTAAAGGCAGAACCGCACATCACCAGAACAACCTGGTTACGCAGCGTCAGGTCACGCAATGCAGCGCGAATTTCTTCTTCAGTGAACTCGTCACCTTCAAGGTAACGTTCCATCAGCGCTTCGCTGGATTCAGCGGCAGCTTCGATCATGTTTTGGCGCCATTCGTTCGCTTGGTCAAGCATATCCGCAGGGATATCCTCATAAGTGAACGTCATGCCCTGATCAGCTTCATTCCAGTTAATGGTTTTCATCTTGATCAGGTCAATCACGCCTTTGAAGTTCTCTTCAGCACCAATAGGTAACTGAATAGGAACAATAGTCGAGTTCAAACGGTCACGCGCCTGCTTAACAACCCGAAGGAAGTCAGCACCGGTACGGTCCATTTTATTCACGAAAATCATTCGCGGAACTTCATATTTGTTCGCTTGACGCCATACGGTTTCAGTTTGCGGTTGCACGCCTGAAGAACCACACAGCACAACAACGGCACCATCAAGCACCCGCAGCGAACGTTCAACTTCAATAGTGAAGTCAACGTGGCCCGGCGTATCAATCAGGTTGATCCGGTGTTGTTCAAACTGTTGTTGCATACCAGACCAGAAGGCTGTAGTTGCAGCAGACGTGATAGTGATACCACGCTCCTGCTCCTGTTCCATCCAGTCCATTGTGGCTGCACCGTCATGTACTTCGCCAATTTTGTGCGAACGGCCGGTATAAAACAGTACGCGTTCAGAAGTCGTGGTTTTACCCGCGTCAACGTGCGCACAGATACCGATATTGCGGTAACGCTCAATAGGTGTAGTACGTGCCATAATCAAATCCTCATCAAAAGGTTTAAATTACCAGCGGAAATGGGCGAAAGCTTTGTTCGCTTCGGCCATACGGTGCACGTCTTCACGCTTCTTAACGGCAGAACCTTTGTTCTCAATAGCATCCAGCATTTCACCAGCCAAACGCTGGGCCATTGATTTCTCACCACGTTTACGGGCTGCTTCAGTTAACCAACGCATTGCTAAAGCATTACGACGAACCTGGCGAACTTCACATGGAACCTGGTAAGTTGAACCACCCACACGGCGTGATTTAACTTCAACTGTTGGGCGGATGTTATCCAGCGCAACTTCAAAGATATCCAGTTCAGATTTCTTAGATTTCGTCGCAGCGATTTCTAATGCGCCGTATACGATTGATTCAGCGATTGATTTTTTACCGTCGATCATTACGACGTTTACGAACTTGGCCAGCAATTCACTTCCGAACTTAGGATCTGGAAGGATTTTACGTTGACCTATGACGCGTCTTCTTGGCATTCGAAACTCCGATTGCTTCAGGGGATTCCAAAACTTTTAATGAAAAAAGTTACTTAGTTTGGCCTTACTTAACGGAGTTAAGTTATTTGTTCTTCGGCCGTTTAGCGCCGTATTTAGAACGGCCTTGCTTACGATCTTTAACGCCTGCACAGTCTAAAGTGCCGCGTACGGTGTGATAGCGCACACCTGGAAGGTCTTTTACCCGGCCGCCACGGATCAGAACAACGCTGTGTTCTTGTAAGTTGTGGCCTTCACCACCGATGTAAGAAGAAACTTCGAATCCGTTAGTTAAACGAACACGGCATACTTTACGTAATGCAGAGTTTGGCTTCTTAGGTGTGGTGGTGTATACGCGGGTACAAACACCACGCTTCTGTGGGCAAGCTTCAAGCGCCGGAACGGTGCTCTTAGAGACCACCTGGCTGCGCGGCTTACGCACTAGCTGGTTGATTGTTGCCATTAAATACTCCTGGTTATTAAATACCCATAAACGTGTGTAAAATCGCACCCAAAATTGGGGCTGCGGGATTTTACTGGTCAACCTTTGACCTGTCAAGATAGAAAAGGCCCGGCACACCAGAAGTGCACCAGGCCTTTGTCATCACAACAACTTATTCGTCGTTGCCAGACAGATCCATATTGAGGGCATCAGTCAGCGCTTGTTCTGCTGATTCTGCACTCATCGCCGGTTCAGCGACTTCGCCACTGGCGATACGTTGACGCTGACGGGTGCGGTTTTGGTGATACGCAAAACCAGTACCTGCCGGGATCAAACGACCGACAATAACGTTTTCTTTCAGACCACGCAGCTCGTCGGTTTTGCCACCAACTGCAGCTTCGGTTAATACGCGGGTCGTTTCCTGGAACGACGCGGCAGAAATGAAAGAGTCGGTCGACAGTGATGCTTTGGTAATACCCAGCAGACTGCGCTCGTACTTGGCAGGGATTTTACCCGCCGCTTCCAGTTCAGCATTCGCGATATTAACGCGTGATACTTCAACCTGTTCACCTTCAAGGAATTCACTGTCGCCCGGGTGTAAAATCACACACTTACGCAGCATCTGACGGATGATAGTCTCGATGTGCTTGTCGTTGATTTTAACGCCTTGCAGACGGTAAACGTCCTGTACTTCGTTCACGATATAGCTGGCTACATGGTGGATACCACGTAAACGCAGAATATCATGTGGTGACTCCGGACCTTCAGAGATCACTTCACCTTTCTCAATACGTTCACCTTCGAACACGTTGACCTGACGCCACTTCGGAATCATTTCCTCATGGATGTCACCCTGATCAGGCGTGATCAGCAGGCGGCGTTTGCCTTTGGTTTCTTTACCGAAGCTGATAACACCAGAGATTTCGGCCAGAATGGCTGGATCTTTTGGCTTACGGGCTTCGAATAAGTCAGCAACGCGTGGCAGACCACCGGTGATGTCGCGTGTTTTCGAGCTTTCTTGTGGGATACGCGCCAATACAGCACCCGCTTTTACCTGCTGACCATCGGTAATTTCGATAGTCGTGAAGCTTGGTAAGCGAATTTCCTGCAGTGCACCGTCATCACTTTCCAGAATTAACTTCGGCTCTTTCGCGTTGGCTTTGGACAGGTCCTTCACCACAGTACGCGTCAGGCCAGTCAGGTCATCCTGCTGAACTTCGGTATTGGTATCATCAACATCGCTGTACGATACCTTGGCGCCGCGTTCTACGATGATTGGGTGAGAATGCGGATCCCAGTTCGCCACGATCTGACCTGCAGTCACAGGCTTGTTATCGTCTGTAGTCAGAACAGAACCGTATGGCAGTTTATAACGTTCTTTCTCACGGCCCAGCTCGTCAAATACTGTCACTTCAGCGGAACGTGAGGTAATAACAATCTTGTCGTCACTGTTACGGACAAACTTGGCGTTGTGCAGTTTCAGAATACCGGCGTTTTTCACCTGTACGCTGTTTTCTGCAGAAGCCCGCGATGCCGCACCACCGATGTGGAATGTACGCATCGTTAACTGTGTACCAGGTTCACCGATTGACTGTGCCGCGATAACACCAACAGCTTCACCAGCATTGATGATATGACCACGGGCTAAGTCACGGCCGTAACACTTGGCACAAACACCAAAGTTAGTCTGACAGGTAATTACTGAACGTACGTACACTTCGTCGATTGAGTTTTTCTCAATCAGATCACAAAGCTTCTCGTCCAGCATGGTGCCGTCTTCAACCAGCACTTCGCCGGTTGCAGGAACAACCACATCACCAATCACAACACGACCCAGTACACGTTCACGCAGACCTTCAACAACGTCACCACCTTCAATCAGTGGTTTCATCATAATGCCCTGATCTGAACCACAATCGGCTTCAGTCACGACTAAGTCTTGTGCTACGTCTACCAGACGACGGGTCAGGTAACCAGAGTTCGCAGTTTTTAACGCTGTATCGGCAAGACCTTTACGGGCACCGTGCGTCGAAATAAAGTACTGCAGAACGCTTAAGCCTTCACGGAAGTTCGCCGTGATTGGCGTTTCGATGATAGAACCATCCGGTTTTGCCATCAGACCACGCATACCAGCCAGCTGACGGATCTGAGCTGGCGAGCCCCGTGCGCCTGAGTCGGCCATCATATAAACAGAGTTAAATGAAGGCTGAGTGACAGTGTTACCGTCGCGGTCTACTACAGACTCTTTCGACAGGTTGTCCATCATGGCTTTTGACAAAGTTTCGTTGGCCGTTGACCAGATATCGATAACTTTGTTGTATTTTTCACCGGCGGTAACCAGACCCTGTTGGAACTGGTCCTGGATTTCCGCAACTTCAGCTTCGGCTGCACCAATGATGTCAACCTTAGCGTCCGGGATCACCATATCGTCGATACCAACAGACACACCTGACAGCATCGCGTAGTGGAAACCGGTGTACATGATTTGGTCGGCCAGAATAACAGTGTTTTTCAGACCGATACGACGGTAAGAACCGTTCAGTAAACGTGAAATCTGTTTTTTACCCATCGGCTGGTTAATGCTGTCAAAAGCTAAACCTTCCGGCAGGATTGAATACAGAATGGCACGGCCAACAGTGGTATCACGAACCTTAGTTGAAGTGGTTTTAGTGCCATCTTCATGGTTCGTCACTTCTGTCAGACGTACTTTCACCCGGGCGTGCAGACTGGCAACACCAGCGCGGAACGCTTTTTCTGCTTCTTTCGGGCTCTTGAAAATCATGCCTTCGCCTTTGGCGTTGATGGCATCACGGGTCATGTAATACAGACCCAAAACAACGTCCTGAGAAGGAACAATGATTGGCTCACCGTTCGCAGGAGAAAGTACGTTGTTGGTTGACATCATCAATGCACGGGCTTCTAACTGAGCTTCCAGCGTCAGCGGTACGTGCACCGCCATCTGGTCACCGTCGAAGTCAGCGTTGTATGCAGCACACACCAATGGGTGTAACTGAATCGCTTTACCTTCAATCAGTACTGGTTCGAAAGCCTGGATACCCAGACGGTGCAGTGTTGGTGCGCGGTTCAGTAATACCGGATGTTCACGGATTACTTCATCTAATACGTCCCACACTTCACCCACTTCACGCTCAACCATTTTCTTGGCGGCTTTGATAGTGGTCGCTAAACCACGGGCTTCCAGCTTGCCGTAAATAAACGGCTTAAACAGTTCCAGTGCCATTTTCTTCGGCAGACCACACTGGTGCAGACGCAGTGTAGGACCTACGGTGATTACCGAACGACCTGAATAGTCAACGCGCTTACCGAGTAAGTTCTGACGGAAACGACCTTGTTTACCTTTGATCATGTCGGCTAAAGACTTCAGCGGACGCTTGTTCGAGCCGGTGATGGCGCGACCGCGACGGCCGTTGTCCAGCAGCGCATCAACCGCTTCCTGTAACATACGCTTTTCGTTACGTACGATAATGTCAGGTGCTGACAGGTCCAGAAGACGCTTCAGACGGTTGTTACGGTTGATCACACGACGGTATAAATCGTTCAGATCTGAAGTTGCAAAACGGCCGCCGTCCAGTGGTACCAACGGACGTAAATCCGGCGGCAGTACTGGCAGCACTGTCATGATCATCCACTCTGGCTTGTTGCCAGAAGTGTGGAATGCTTCCATCAGTTTCAGACGTTTGCTGATCTTTTTCCGCTTTGTCTCTGAGTTGATGGTTGGCAACTCTTCACGCATTTGTTTGATTTCTGTGGCCAGCTCGATACCTTTTAACAGGTCCAGAATTGCTTCTGCGCCCATTTTGGCTTCGAACTCGTCACCGTGCTCTTCCAGCACGTCCAAGTATTCTTCTTCAGTCAGCATCTGACGACGCTCTAAAGAAGTCATACCTGGTTCAGTCACTACATAGCTTTCGAAATACAACACACGCTCGATATCACGCAGCGTCATGTCTAACAGCAAACCGATACGGCTCGGCAGTGATTTCAGGAACCAGATGTGGGCAACCGGGCTTGCCAGTTCAATGTGACCCATGCGCTCACGACGCACTTTGGTCAGTGTGACTTCAACACCACACTTTTCACAGATCACACCACGGTGTTTCAGGCGTTTGTACTTACCGCACAGACACTCATAATCTTTCACCGGGCCAAAGATACGGGCACAGAACAGACCGTCACGCTCAGGCTTAAAAGTACGGTAGTTGATCGTCTCAGGCTTTTTCACTTCACCAAAAGACCATGAACGGATCATGTCCGGTGAAGAAAGGCCGATACGGATCACATCGAACTCTTCAGTTTTTGTTTGTTGTTTCAGAAACTTTAATAAGTCTTTCACTTTGCTCTCCTGTCAGAGGTTTAACCGGTAACGGGGCGGCTTGCGCCCCAATTCAGCACTCAGCAATAGCCCCCTGCTCGCGCAGGGGGGCTGAGGGTTATTCCTCTTCCAATTCGATGTTGATACCGAGCGAACGGATTTCTTTCATCAATACGTTGAAAGATTCTGGCATGCCTGGTTCCATGCGGTGGTCGCCATCCACGATGTTCTTATACATCTTGGTACGGCCATTCACGTCATCAGACTTCACAGTCAACATTTCCTGCAGGGTATAGGCTGCACCGTATGCTTCCAGTGCCCACACTTCCATCTCACCGAAGCGCTGACCACCAAACTGAGCTTTACCGCCCAGTGGCTGTTGCGTAACCAGACTGTACGAACCGGTAGAACGGGCGTGCATCTTGTCATCAACCAAGTGGTTCAGTTTCAGCATATACATGTAGCCCACTGTAACCTTACGCTCAAAAGTATTACCGGTACGGCCGTCATACAGTGTGATCTGACCGCTTGACGGTAAGTCACCCAGTTCCAGTAACTGTTTGATTTCGCTTTCTTTCGCGCCATCAAATACCGGAGAGGCAACAGGTAAACCTTTACGCAGGTTTTGCGCCAGACGACGGACTTCGTCATCTGTGAAGTTTGCCACGTCAACTTCCTGACGCGACTCACCCAGTGCATATACCTTGACCAGGAAATCACGGATTTCGGC
Organism: Rheinheimera sp. 4Y26; assembly: GCF_025245835.1. Lineage (GTDB taxonomy): Bacteria > Pseudomonadota > Gammaproteobacteria > Enterobacterales > Alteromonadaceae > Pararheinheimera. Next base: position 7,164 of record NZ_JAOBWS010000025.1, on the reverse strand, counting down.
GATTTCACGTTGATCTTTGATCATGCCGTCAATCTTGTCACCGATACCACGGGCAGCTAAGCCTAAGTGAGTTTCCAGGATCTGACCGATGTTCATCCGCGATGGAACGCCCAGCGGGTTCAGTACGATATCAACCGGCTGACCTTTTTCGTCATATGGCATATCTTCCACAGGAACGATGCTTGAAATAACACCCTTGTTACCGTGGCGACCCGCCATCTTGTCACCTGGCTGGATACGACGTTTCACAGCTAAGTAAACTTTAACGATTTTCAGCACGCCTGGTGCTAAGTCGTCGCCCTGAATGATCTTACGACGCTTGGCTTCAAACTTTTTGTCGTACTCAACACGAATTTCTTCGTACTGGGCAGCCAGCTGTTCCAGGTCGTTTTGCTTGTCTTCGTCTGCCAGGCTTTGCGCCAGCAGTACGTCAGCACGCATTGCATTCAGTTTGGCACGATCAACACCTGTACTTTCAATCAGGTTACGGGCGCGAGAGCAGATACCTTCTTCGAGGATACGGAATTCTTCATTCAGGTCTTTTTTGGCCTGTTTGATTTCCATTTCTTCGATTTCACGGGCGCGTTTGTCTTTTTCCACACCGTCACGGGTGAAGACCTGAACGTCAATCACAGTACCTGTTACCGAGTTCGGCACACGTAATGAAGTATCTTTAACGTCAGAGGCTTTTTCACCGAAGATAGCGCGTAACAGTTTTTCTTCCGGTGTTAACTGGCTTTCACCCTTAGGAGTGACTTTACCCACCAGAATGTCGCCGCCTTTCACTTCAGCACCGATGTACACGATACCGGCTTCGTCCAGCTTCGACAGCGCAGACTCACCTACGTTAGGAATATCGGCAGTAATTTCTTCTGCACCTAACTTAGTATCACGGGCAATACAGCTCAGTTCCTGAATGTGAATAGTGGTCAGGCGATCTTCCTGCACTAAACGCTCAGATAATAAAATCGAGTCTTCGAAGTTGTAACCATTCCATGGCATGAATGCCACGCGCAGGTTTTGGCCCAGAGCCAGTTCACCTAAGTCCGTTGAAGGACCGTCAGCCAGTACGTCACCACGTTCAATCGGCTCACCATGGTTTACACATGGGCGCTGGTTGATACAGGTGTTCTGGTTAGAACGGGTGTATTTGGTCAGGTTGTAAATGTCGATACCGGCTTCACCGGCCACCATTTCTTCTTCGTGTACTTTAATAACAATACGGCTAGCGTCGACATAATCAACAGTACCACCACGTTTTGCCACTACAGTTACACCAGAATCTTTGGCAACCACACGCTCAACACCAGTACCTACTAACGGCTTGTCAGCACGTAAGGTTGGTACAGCTTGACGTTGCATGTTTGAACCCATCAATGCGCGGTTGGCGTCATCGTGTTCCAGGAACGGGATCAAGGCTGCAGCCACTGATACGATTTGTTGCGGGGCAACGTCCATATACTGAACTTTGTCCGCTGGCATCAGCGTAAATTCGTTTTTGTAACGGCAAGGAACCAGTTCTTCCACCAGGCGGTTTTCGCTGTTCATCTCAGCGTTCGCCTGAGCGATCACAAAGTTACCTTCTTCAATCGCCGACAGGAAATCTACTTCGTCTGTTACTACACCGTCTTCAATACGACGGTATGGGGTTTCCAGGAAACCGTACTCGTTGGTCTGTGCGAACATAGACAACGAGTTGATCAGACCGATGTTCGGACCTTCAGGCGTTTCGATTGGACAAACACGACCATAGTGCGTTGGGTGAACGTCGCGGACTTCGAAGCCAGCGCGCTCGCGGGTTAAACCACCAGGGCCTAACGCAGAGATACGACGTTTGTGCGTTACTTCTGATAAAGGGTTGTTCTGGTCCATAAACTGAGACAGCTGGCTTGAACCGAAGAATTCTTTCACTGCCGCCGAAATTGGCTTGGCATTGATTAAATCCTGGGGCATCACAGCGTCTAAGTCGCCCAGCGACAGACGTTCTTTCACCGCACGTTCAACGCGCACTAAACCAACGCGGAACTGGTTTTCGGCCATTTCGCCGACAGAACGGATACGACGGTTACCTAAGTGGTCGATATCGTCCACTTCACCGTTACCGTTACGGATATCGATTAATACTTTCATGACGGCCAGGATGTCTTCTTTAGACAGAACACCTGCACCTTTGCCTTCGGCGAAATTCACGCGACGGTTAAATTTCATCCGGCCCACTGTTGACAGATCATAACGGTCTTCAGAGAAGAACAGATTCTGGAACAGAGTTTCGGCAGCTTCACGCGTTGGTGGTTCACCAGGACGCATCATGCGGTAGATTTCGACCAGCGCTTCCATCCGGTTTGTGCTCGGATCAATACGTAAGGTGTCAGAGATATAGGCACCCTGGTCCAAATCGTTGATATACAGTGTTTCAAAGCTGTCATAACCAGCTTTTGCTAATTTCGCCAACAGCTCCAGTGTGAGCTCTGCGTTCGCCTCGGCAATAATCTCTCCGGTTGAACGGTCAGCATAATTTCTTGCAAGTACACGGCCGACGACGTACTCATGCGGTACTTCCATCAGAGTCAGACCGGTTTTTTCCAACTGACGAACGTGTTTAGCGGTGATACGACGACCCGCTTCAACGATGATTTCGCCGTTGTTGTCTTTGATGTCAAATTGGGCAGTTTCACCACGTAAGCGGTTTGCCACAACTTCCATCATCAGCTTGCCTTCTTTGATTTCAAATTTAGTATTTTCAAAGAAAGTATTCAGGATGTCTTCAGTGCTCAGCTCAAGCGCACGCAATAAAATAGTGGCCGGCAGCTTGCGACGACGGTCAATACGTACGAATAACGCATCTTTGGCATCAAATTCAAAATCTAACCATGAGCCACGGTAAGGAATGACGCGTGCGTTATACAGTACTTTGCCTGACGAGTGAGTTTTACCACGGTCGTGATCAAAGAACACGCCCGGACTACGGTGCAGCTGAGAAACAATTACCCGCTCAGTACCATTGATCACAAAGGTACCGTTTTCAGTCATGAGCGGAATTTCGCCCATATAGACTTCTTGCTCGCGAATGTCTTTGATGGTGCCTGGTGCTTCTTTATCAAATAACACCATACGCAGTTTCACCCGCAGCGGCGCTGAGTAGGTGACTCCACGGATTTGACACTCTTTTACATCAAACACAGGTTCGCCGATCCGGTAGCTGACATATTGCAGCTCAGCACTACCTGAATAGCTTTTGATCGGGAATACAGAGCGGAAAGCGGCTTCTAAACCGTATCCACCTTCTGGATCTGGCTCAATAAATTTGCTGAACGACTCAATTTGAATCGACAACAGATATGGTACGTCCAACACTTGTGGGCGTTTACCGAAGTCCTTACGGATACGTTTCTTTTCAGAATAAGAGTAAGTCATGGGGTTCCTCAGCTTGCTGATTTTTTACCCTACCTACCCTCGCGGGGCGGCGGTTATGACTGCCACAATGGCGTCATAAGGGGCGGGGAAAATCAATGTCCCACAGCGCAAAAAGGCCGGTGGTTATTTCACCACCAGCCTAGCCTGAAATCAGGCGGCTAATCCAGAATAATCTGGATTATTTAACTTCAACAGTAGCACCAGCTTCTTCTAACTCTTTCTTCAGAGCGTCAGCTTCAGCTTTAGAAACGGCTTCTTTGATTGCAGCTGGAGCAGCTTCAACCAGGTCTTTCGCTTCTTTCAGGCCTAAACCAGTTGCGCCACGTACTGCTTTGATAACAGCAACTTTGTTCGCACCGGCAGCAGCCAGGATTACGTTGAATTCAGTTTGTTCTTCAACAACTGCAGCTGGACCAGCAGCAACTGCAACAGCAGCAGCAGCAGAAACGCCGAATTTTTCTTCCATAGCGCTAACCAGCTCTACAACTTCCATTACAGACATTGCAGCGATTGCGTCTAAGATTTGCTCTTTAGTAACTGACATTGCTCAGATTCCTAAACTAAGGGGAATAATTCCCGTATTAAACTTTACTTACCAAACAACACGTAAAATTACGCGGCTTGATCCTGTTTTTGGTCGCGAACCGCGGCAATTGTACGTACAAGTTTGCCGGCTGCTGCTTCTTTCATAGTGCTCATCAGGCGTGCAATAGCTTCGTCGCGTGTTGGCAGACTTGCTAATACATCGATACTGACTGTGGCGCCATTGAAGGCTGCGCCTTTCAGCTCAAACTTTTGGTTCTCTTTCGCGAAATCTTTGAAGATACGCGCTGCAGCACCTGGGTGCTCTTTAGAGAACGCAATCAGCGTTGGGCCGACGAACGCGTCGCCTAAACACTCGAACTCGGTGCCAGTTACTGCACGGCGAACCAGCGTGTTACGGACAACTTTCATCCATACGCCAGCTTCACGAGCCTGCTTACGCAGAGCAGTGATTTTGCCTACAGTGACACCACGAGCGTCTGCGACTACCGCAGATAAAGCACCTTTGGCAGCTTCCTGGACTTCAGCAACGATTGCTTTTTTGTCTTCAAGCTTAATAGCCATTGGCTCTTAACTCCTGGTTCATCCGGACGGAATTGTCCGGTTGCCTACACATCGCTTTAATTCAGTAAACCGAATAAAGCGCGCGATTTACGGTGAGAGCCAGATTGATAGGAATCTTTCTGGGGCTAACACCGTCTGCGTAGGTTGGTATTTTTAAGCTACGCCGGCTAAGCCTTTGTAGCACCTACGGTCTTGGACGGAAGCCAGACACTTTGCAAGCAAAGCCCGGCTTCTACCCGAAAATTTGAGCGCGAGATTATAAAATAACCTCGCGACTCTGTAAAGCTGCTTTAAAAAGCGACTTTAATTAGATCTTGGCGTCCAGAGAAGCCTGATCCAGCACGATACCGGCACCGTGAGTTGAAGAGATAGTTACTTTCTTGATGTAAGTACCTTTTGCAACTGATGGCTTAGCACGTTTCAGCGCAACTAACAGAGACTCAATGTTCTCTTTCAGTTTGTCTGCGTCGAAATCCAGCTTACCAACGGTAGAATGGATGATACCATTCTTGTCGTTACGGTAACGAACCTGACCAGCTTTAGCGTTTTTCACAGCTTCAGCAACGTTAGGAGTTACAGTACCGGTTTTCGGGTTTGGCATCAGACCACGTGGGCCGAGGATTTGACCTAACATACCAACTACGCGCATTGCGTCTGGAGAAGCGATAACAACGTCAAAGTTCATCTCGCCTTTCTTAACTTGTTCAGCTAAGTCTTCCATACCTACGATGTCAGCGCCTGCAGCTTTAGCAGCTTCAGCGTTTGCACCCTGGGTGAACACAGCAACACGTACCGTACGGCCAGTACCGTGTGGCAGTACAGTAGCACCACGCACGTTCTGGTCAGATTTACGGGCATCGATACCGAGGTTGATGGCAACATCAACGCTCTCAACGAATTTGCCGGCAGTTAATTCTTTTAATAACGCAACTGCGTCATTGATCGCGTATTCACGAGTAGAATCTACTTTTGAACGGATTAATTTAGCACGCTTAGATAATTTAGCCATTGATTAACCCTCCACCACTAAGCCCATTGAACGAGCAGTACCAGCGATAGTGCTGATTGCTGCTTCGTCACTGCCCGCTGTTAAATCAGCACGTTTGATCTTTACGATCTCTTCCAGCTGAGCACGGGTCACTTTACCCACTTTCTGGGTGTTAGGACGGCCTGAACCACCTTTTAAACCAGCTGCTTTCAGTAATAAGAAAGAAGCAGGTGGGGTGCGGGTTTCAAATGTAAATGAACGGTCGCTGTAAACAGTGATCACTACTGGAATCGGCATGCCTTTTTCCAGAGATTCTGTGCGGGCGTTAAAACCTTTACAGAATTCCATGATGTTTACACCGTGTTGACCCAAAGCTGGACCAACTGGTGGCGACGGGTTTGCCATACCAGCTTTAACTTGTAATTTTACAAGTGCCGTGACTTTCTTTGCCATGTTTCACCTCGTTATAGGGTCATTGCCTCGTAAATGTGAGGACACTTACTCAAACGGCTTCCCTGATGTTAAAAAAGGCCGCGATTATATTTTAATCAGCGGCCCAGTACAAACTTTATTTCTTAAGCTTTTTCGACCTGACCAAACTCCAGCTCTACAGGGGTAGAACGGCCGAAAATGAGTACAGATACTTTTACGCGGCTCTTTTCGTAGTCAACTTCTTCAACGACACCGTTAAAGTCAGCAAATGGACCTTCAGTGACACGCACCACTTCACCGGCTTCGAACAGCGTCTTCGGCTTCGGTTTGTCAGCGTTGTCCTGCAGACGGTTCAGAATAGTCATTGCTTCTTTTTCGGAGATAGGTGCAGGGCGATCTGAAGTACCGCCGATAAAACCTAATACACGTGGCACGCTTTTCACTAAGTGCCATGCTTCTTCGCACATTTCCATCTGGACTAACACGTAGCCTGGGAAAAATTTGCGTTCAGATTTACGCTTTTGACCAGCGCGCATCTCGATCACTTCTTCAGTCGGCACTAACACTTCACCAAACTTGTCTTCCATCTGGTGAATTTTGATGTGTTCGCGTAACGAGGTAGCTACCCGTTGCTCAAAACCGGCAAAGGCCTGCACCACGTACCAACGCATTTTTCCTGACATGGTTTAGATCCCCAATCCTGTTAAAAATGAAACCAGCTTTAATAACACCCAATCCAGCCCGAATAAAATCAGCGCCATGATCAGGGTAACAACAGCAACGATTAAAGTGGTTTGATTGGTTTCCTGACGGGTAGGCCAAACAACTTTGCGAACTTCTAACTTTGCTTCTTTAGCAAAAGTTAAAAATTCACGGCCTTTACCTGTCTGCGCTGCGATAAAACCAGCCAGTGGAATTAACACCACCAGACCGATAGCAAGCTGCAGGGTTGAAAATTCGAAAACCGAGTTGGCGACTACTAATGAGGTCAGAATGGCAAATACCACCAACCATTTAACAAGGTCTAATCCGCTTTTTGGCGCTTCTGTTGCTGCGTTCATGCTTAAACTCACTTTCCGTGCTTGTTGACCAAGCCACTACTACAGCTGCACTGCAGGATGCAATGCTGCACTTAAGCCATTAAATTGGCAGGGGCAGAGGGATTCGAACCCCCAACCATCGGTTTTGGAGACCGCTGTTCTACCAATTGGAACTATGCCCCT
>NZ_JAOBWS010000024.1 GCF_025245835.1 Rheinheimera sp. 4Y26 | reverse complement strand
TAAGTTAATTCGTTTTTGCGAATCTTCTATCACGAGTGCCCACACAGATGATTGATTGCTAATTGTTAAAGAGCGTGGCGTTTGACTTAACGCCGAAAGTCATTGGTAATCAACCACTTTCAGAATCTTTCGCGTTTGACTTTTTCGTTTTCGAATCCGTCGTCGCTGTCGATGGAGCGCATTATAGAGAGATCCAAACAGACCACAAGATCTTTTTTACAGAAAGATGATCGACCGCCTATATTTTCGCCAAATCATGATTTTTTGCTGTTTTACTGGCCAAAACCTGGTTAAAAATTGGATCCCTGGCGGGATCCGGATGATCAACAGTCAACAAAACGAGTAGAAAGCGACTGCTTCGCTGTAGTGATTTCGTCTTTTTACTAAAACAGCAGCAGTGGGTGCTAACACTAAACCAACTATAGTTTGGACTATCTGTTGTTTTCCTTAAATGACTAAGCGCACCACTTTACCTACAGCACTTTGCATTGCCATTTAAGCTGACAACCTTCCTCGTGTGGAAATTGATCAGTATTAATGAGCGACATCACAATGACTTTTTAACCAGGTCGGGTTTTCAGACTACAGTCTTAGCCTACAAGGATTTATTCGAAATCCGTCTCTGTTTTTAAGTGCATGCCTCAAGACAAAGTTATCAGCTCATAATTCTTCGTACTTTCGCATTAGAGAGCAGACAACAAAAGGTTATGCCACTTTAGTATCAGTCGGAAAAGTTTGTCGGCTTTATAGCTGTACTACACTCCAGCACCGATTTGACAGGTCTTGGACTGGAGCAGATAGCTTCTAAGAATACAGTGAGGGAACCTCTATGATGAGACGTCGATCCGGAGTTTGCTGAATTTACAACGCAAGTAAATCATTCACTTCAATACTGTGAAGATTCATCAAACCCTTTTTGGCATCATACATCCTGTATTTATAACATAACAAATGGATGGAATGTGGCCTGACCGCTAAAAACTGACGTGCAATCGCCTTGTACCAATTGCAGCCGGAACATTGGAAGAGAGGGGTGGCGTTTCTCGCAGCTGCAGCAACAGATAGACTGAAGTCTGAAACTCATATAGCGGATAAATTGAGACCAGTGCGAACCTGATTAAATAGCACCTAGGGATCGCTCAAACCAGGCTGCTGTCCGAACCAAAAATTGGCCAGCTTCTGAACTTGTGCTCTGCAAGAGATTGCATCAGGCAAAAGGGCGATAAGATCTACTTAATTTGTGGGAGTACAGAGCAAAGCTAAAACGGGCAAGTTAAATTTATCGCCACTGAATCGCAGGTGAAAAAAAAAGCCGGCATCAGCCGGCTTTTTTAGTATCGAGTTGATTACTCAGCAGCAGTTTCTTCAACTGGCAGAGCGCCCACTTCTGGACGGTCAACTAACTCGATGTATGCCATTGGCGCATTGTCACCGGCACGGAAGCCACACTTCAGAATGCGAGTGTAACCACCTGGACGCGCGTTGTAACGCGGGCCCAGCACGTTGAACAGTAAGCCAACAACTTCTTTGTCACGAGTACGGGCAAAAGCTAAACGGCGGTTTGCAACGCTATCATTTTTAGCCAGTGTAATCAGAGGTTCGATTACACGACGTAACTCTTTTGCTTTTGGCAAAGTCGTTTTGATGATTTCGTGCTTCACCAGCGAGCTTGCCATATTGCGGAACATTGCCTGACGGTGGCTGCTGTTCCGATTTAACTGACGACCACTCTTGCGATGGCGCATGATCTATTCCTTCTCACTAAACCAGGAACTGGTATCTGGTTAGTCTTTGTTTACCAAACTAGCTGGCGGCCAGTTTTCCAGGCGCATGCCCAGAGATAACCCGCGCGACGCCAACACGTCTTTAATTTCGGTAAGTGACTTTTTACCCAGGTTAGGCGTCTTCAGAAGCTCAACCTCGGTACGTTGCACCAGATCACCGATGTACTGAATCTGCTCTGCTTTTAAGCAGTTAGCAGAACGAACTGTTAATTCCAGGTCATCAACCGGACGCAACAGAATCGGATCAAATTCCGGCTTCTCTTCGCGTTTTTCAGGCTCACTCTTATCGCGCAGTTCTACGAAGAACTCCAGCTGTTCGGCCAGAATAGTCGCAGCGCGACGAATGGCTTCCTCCGGCTCAACAGTGCCGTTGGTTTCCATGTCGATAACCAGTTTATCCAGGTCAGTACGTTGTTCTACCCGGGCGGCTTCCACTGCATAAGCAATACGCTCAACAGGGCTGAAAGACGCGTCAAGTAACAAACGACCGATTGGACGTTCGTCATCTTCAGAGGAGACACGGGCAGATGCAGGCACATAACCGCGACCACGTTGAACTTTCAGGCGCATACTGAATTCAGTTTCGCCGGTCAGGTTACAAATAACGTGCTCAGGGTTCACGATAACTACACCGTCACCACGCTGGATATCACCAGCAGTTACAGGGCCAGCACCTTTTTTGGTTAAAGTCAGAGTGACTTCATCTTTGTCTTCCAGACGAACGGCTAAGCCTTTCAGGTTCAAAAGGATATCGATGATATCTTCTTGTACGCCTTCTTTGGCGCTGTACTCATGAAGCACGCCGTCGATTTCCACTTCCGTCACTGCACAACCAGGCATTGACGATAAAAGGATGCGACGTAACGCGTTGCCCAAGGTATGCCCGAAACCGCGCTCAAGTGGTTCCAAAGTAACTTTGGCACGAGTTGGGTTGATTTTTTCGATACCAACTAATCTCGGCTTAAGGAATTCGGTGACAGAACCCTGCATTGTATCCTCTCTTAAGAAAATGCCTTACTACTTAGAGTAAAGTTCGACGATTAACTGTTCGTTGATGTCAGCTGACAAATCTGAACGCTCTGGACGACGTTTGAAAACACCTTCCATTTTCTTCGCGTCAACTTCAACCCAAGTTGGTTTTTCGCGTTGTTCAGCAACTTCTAAAGCAGCAACGATACGCGCTTGCTTTTTAGCTTTTTCACGAACAGCGATAACTTGTTCTGGAGCAACAGCATAAGAAGGAATGTTCACAACTTTACCGTCGAGCATAATAGCTTTGTGACTTACTAACTGACGCGCTTCAGCACGTGTGCTAGCAAGACCCATGCGATAAACCACGTTATCTAAACGTGACTCCAGTAACTGGAGCAGGTTTTCGCCGGTGTTACCTTTCAAACGAGCAGCTTCTTTGTATAAATTGCGGAACTGCTTTTCCAGCACGCCATAAATACGACGTACTTTTTGTTTTTCGCGTAATTGCAAACCGTAATCTGATAAACGACCGCGACGAGCGCCGTGCTGACCAGGAGCAGTTGCTAAATTACACTTTGAATCGATTGCTCTGACGCCGCTTTTCAGGAACAGGTCTGTCCCCTCGCGACGGCTCAGTTTGAGCTTAGGACCCAAATATCTTGCCATCTTCTTTCTCCAATAATCTTAGAAGCGCTAATTACACGCGACGTTTTTTCGGTGGACGACAACCATTGTGTGGAATCGGCGTCACGTCGGTGATGTTTGTGATGCGGTAACCAGCAGCGTTCAGCGCACGAATGGCTGATTCACGACCTGGGCCTGGACCATTAACAAACACTTCAAGATTCTTCAGACCATATTCTAACGCGGCAGTACCTGCGCGCTCAGCAGCAACCTGTGCAGCGAACGGCGTAGACTTACGCGAACCACGGAAACCAGAACCACCGGCAGTTGCCCAGCAAAGAGCGTTGCCTTGACGGTCAGTGATCGTGACAATGGTATTGTTGAAAGACGCATGGATATGAGCCATACCGTCAGAAACTTGCTTTTTTACCCGTTTACGAGTACGAACTGGTGCTTTAGCCATGTTGAATCACCTTATTTCTTAATCGCTTTACGTGGGCCCTTGCGGGTACGCGCGTTAGTCTTAGTGCGCTGACCACGAACCGGCAGACTGCGACGGTGACGCAGGCCACGGTAGCAACCAAGATCCATCAAGCGTTTGATGTTTAACGTGATCTCACGGCGTAAGTCACCTTCAACGGTGTACTTAGCAACTTCGTCACGAAGAGAATCCAGCTCTGCGTCAGATAACGTAGAGATTTTACGGTTTTCTTCGATACCCACTGCAGAAAGGATAGCCTTTGAGCGGGTTTTACCGATACCAAAAACATAAGTCAAAGAAATGACTGCATGTTTATTATCGGGGATGTTAATGCCAGCGATACGGGCCACTAACGTTCTCCTATAAAAAAGTTTAAGGGTGCCGATTTGAAAAGCCCGTAAGGATACTCAAACGGCGGCCATATTGCAACAATAAGTCGGGGCTAAACTAAATAGTCTAGCCCTGACTTAATATTTTTCTGCTGTATTAGCCTTGACGTTGCTTGTGCTTAGGCTCTACACAAATTACCCGCACAACGTTGTTGCGCTTGATAACTTTGCAGTTACGGCAGATCTTCTTAACGGAAGCTCGTACTTTCATGACTTAACTCCGCAAAATTACCTTAACGACCGAAGCCTTTAAGATTTGCCTTTTTAAGCACAGAATCATATTGATGAGACATCAAGTGAGTCTGTACCTGTGCCATAAAGTCCATAATGACTACAACGATAATCAGTAAAGATGTACCGCCGAAATAGAATTGCGTGTTTAACGCAACCATCATGAACTCTGGAACCAAACAGATAAAGGTGATATACGCCGCGCCAGCTAAGGTTAAACGTGTCATTACTTTATCAATGTATTTAGATGTCTGTTCACCTGGACGAATGCCCGGAATAAAAGCACCGGATTTTTTCAGGTTATCCGCTGTTTCACGTGGGTTAAACACCAACGCTGTATAGAAGAAACAGAAGAAGATAATCGCTGCTGCATACAAAATGATGTAGAGCGGTTGTCCCTGCGACAGCATCAGCGCTAACTCCTGGAAGAAGTTGGCAACAAAACCATCACCCGTGCCGAACCAGGTCGCAATTGTACCAGGAAACAGAATAATGCTCGAAGCGAAAATTGGTGGAATAACCCCGGCCATGTTCACCTTCAGTGGTAAATGACTGCTTTGCGCCGCAAAAACCTGACGGCCCTGCTGACGTTTGGCATAGTTCACCACAATACGGCGCTGACCACGTTCGAAGAACACAACGAACCAGGTTACAACCACAACAATCGCTGCGATAAACAGCAATAACAAAAAGTGCAAATCGCCTTGACGTGCCTGCTCAATCGTCTGACCTACGGCCGACGGGAAGCCAGCAACGATACCTACAAAGATCAGTAAGGAAATACCATTACCAATACCGCGTTCGGTAATTTGTTCACCTAACCACATTAAAAACATGGTCCCGGTAACTAAACTCACCACCGCAGTAAAGTAGAAACCAAAACCCGGGTTAATCACCAGACCTGGCATCATATTTGGTAAACCAGTGGCAATACTTGCCGCCTGAACCAGCGCTAAAGCTAAAGTACCGTAACGTGTATACTGATTAATTTTACGCTTACCTGCCTCACCTTCTTTCTTCAGTTCAGCCATCTTCGGGTGCATCACCGTCAGCAACTGAACAATAATAGAAGCAGAGATGTAAGGCATAATACCAAGCGCAAATACAGACGCACGCTCAAGAGCACCACCGCTGAACATGTTGAACATTTCAACGATGGTACCTTTTTGCTGTTCGAATAATTGAGCTAGCACGGTGGCGTCAATTCCAGGAATTGGCACAAATGAGCCTAACCGAAAAACGATTATGGCCATCAGTACAAATAACAGACGGGCTTTCAGCTCACTGAAGCCGCCTTTTGTACCTTTTGAGTCCTGACCTGGTTTAGCCATCGCGTACTATCCTTATTATTCTTCTACTTTGCCGCCAGCAGCTTCGATTGCAGCACGCGCACCTTTAGTTACACGCAGGCCTTTTACTGTGATTGGACGAGCTAACTCGCCAGACAGTACAACCTTTGCAAACTTGATGTTGCGAGTGATTACGTTCGCTTCAGCCAGAGTAGTCAGGTCAGCTACATCACCAGCAACCAGAGCCAGCTCGTGCAGACGCACTTCAGCAGACACTAAGCCTTTCAGTGAAGTAAAACCAAACTTAGGCAGACGCTGTTTCAGAGGCATTTGACCGCCTTCAAAACCTGGACGTACTTTACCGCCAGAACGCGACTTCAGACCTTTGTGACCACGGCCACCTGTCTTACCTAAGCCAGAACCGATACCACGACCTAAACGGCGCTTCTCTTTTTTCGAGCCTGGAGCCGGAGAAAGTGTATTTAAAAACATCGCTTACTCCTCCACTTTAACCATGTAATACACAGTGTTGATCATACCGCGCACTGAAGGTGTATCTTCCAGTGTTACGGTGTGACCGATACGGCGTAAGCCTAAACCAACTAAAGTCGCTTTATGCTTCGGTAAACGACCGATGCTGGACTTAGTTTGGGTTACTGTTACAGTCTTTTTAGCCATGGCAAATTACCCCAGAATGTCGTCAACACGTAAGCCACGTTTAGCGGCTACCTGAGCTGGCGATTTAATCGCAGACAGGGCGTTGATAGTGGCGCGAACCACGTTGATCGGGTTAGTTGAGCCGTAGCACTTAGACAGTACGTTTTGTACGCCTGCTACTTCTAACACAGCACGCATTGCACCACCGGCGATGATACCGGTACCTTCAGAAGCTGGTTGCATGTAAACATTTGAACCAGCGTGAACACCCTTCACAGGGTGGTGCAGTGTATTACCGTTTAACTCAACTTGAGTCATGTTACGGCGCGCTTTTTCCATTGCTTTTTGAATAGCAGCTGGTACTTCGCGTGCTTTACCGTAACCGAAGCCAACACGGCCGGTACCGTCGCCTACAACTGTCAGAGCAGTGAAGGAGAAAATCCGACCACCCTTAACAACTTTAGACACACGATTCACAGCAACCAGCTTCTCTTGTAAGTCAGATTGTTGTTTTGCTTCTACGTTAGCCATGATCTACTCCTAGAATTGAAGACCGGCTTCACGCGCCGCGTCGGCTAACGCCTGCACACGACCATGATACTGGAAACCGCTGCGGTCAAAGGCAACTTTAGAGACGCCTTTAGCCAGTGCACGTTCAGCAATCGCCTTACCAATAGCTTTAGCGGCGTCGACGTTACCGGTGTACTTCAACGATTCTTTGATTGAAGCTTCAACAGTAGACGCAGCAACAATCACTTCAGCATTTGGTGCGATAAGCTGGGCATAGATGTGACGTGGCGTACGGTGTACAACCAAGCGATTCGCACCTTGTTCGATAATGTTTCTGCGAACGCGTTTAGCGCGGCGCAGACGAGCAAGTTTCTTATCCATCGTCCTACCCTACTTTTTCTTCGCTTCTTTACGACGCACGTTTTCGTTAGCGTAGCGAACACCTTTGCCTTTGTAAGGCTCTGGTTTACGGTACGCGCGGATGTTTGCGGAGACTTGACCAACTAATTGTTTGTCAGCACCTTTCACCAGCACTTCTGTTTGAGAAGGCGTTTCGATTGTGATACCCGCTGGAACAGCGAATGCAACCGGGTGAGAAAAACCGAGGCTCAGGTTTAATACTTTGCCTTCAGCTTTAGCACGGTAACCAACACCAACCAACTCCAGCTTCTGGGTGTAGCCTTCAGCTACGCCAGTTACCATGTTGTTGATCAAAGCGCGAGCGGTACCCGCTTGTGCGTCTGCGCCATCAAAACCGTCACGAGGATTGGTACGAACAACGTTACCATCAACAACGATTTCAACTGCAGGGTTAACGTTTAACGTTAACTCGCCGTTTTTGCCCTTTACAGTCACTGTCTGGCCATTCAGTGCGATAGACACACCTGATGGCAGATTGACCGGGGCCTTAGCAACACGAGACATAGATTACTACCTCCGTTACGCTACGTAGCCGATGATTTCGCCACCAACACCAACCTTGCGCGCAGCACGGTCAGTCATTAACCCTTTAGACGTAGAAATAATTGCTACACCTAAACCGCCCATTACTTTTGGTAATTCGCCGCGTTTCTTATAGATACGCAGACCAGGCCGGCTAACACGGTCGATAGTTTCAATAACTGATTTGCCCTGGAAATACTTTAAAGTAACTTCCAGTTCTGCTTTTACGTCAGCAGAAACAGCGAAATCTTCGATGTAACCTTCGTCTTTTAATACTTTCGCGATAGCAACCTTCAATTTTGAAGATGGCATCTTAACCGCAAACTTCTTGGCAGCTTGGCCGTTGCGGATGCGAGTAAACATATCCGCTACTGGATCTTGCATGCTCATAGCTGTTACTCCCGTGATTCTTACCAGCTAGCCTTACGAAGGCCAGGAATTTCACCGCGCATCGCTGCTTCACGTACCTTGATCCGGCTCATGCCGAACTTGCGAAGGTAACCGTGAGGACGACCTGTTACACGACAACGATTACGTTGACGGGCAGGGCTTGAATCACGCGGTAACGACTGTAACTTCAGAACTGCTGCCCAACGGTCTTCGTCAGAAGTTGCCGGGTTAGCAATAGCGTCCTTCAGTGCATGACGTTGCTCAGCGTATTTGGCTACCAGTACTGCACGTTTTGCTTCACGTGCTTTCATTGATTGTTTTGCCATGACCCTACACCTTATTTCTTGAATGGGAAGTTAAACGCGGCAAGTAATGCACGCCCTTCGTCATCAGTACGCGCAGTTGTTGTGATAGTGATATCTAAACCACGTACCGCATCAACTTTATCGTATTCGATTTCAGGGAAAATGATTTGCTCACGAACGCCCATACTGTAGTTACCACGGCCGTCGAACGACTTAGGATTTACACCGCGGAAGTCGCGGATACGAGGAATAGCAATAGATACTAAACGCTCGAGGAAATCCCACATACGCTCGCCACGCAGGGTCACTTTAGCACCAATAGGGTAGCCTTCACGGATTTTGAAACCAGCTACAGACTTACGAGCTTTAGTAACCAATGGCTTTTGGCCAGAGATAGCAGTTAAATCTGCTACAGCGTTATCTAAAACTTTTTTGTCAGCAACAGCTTCACCCACACCCATGTTGAGTGTGATTTTCACAATCCGAGGGACTTGCATGACGCTGGTGTAGCCGAACTGTTTAAACAGTTCCGGAACTACTGTGTCTTTGTAAATTTCATGCAGTTTCGCCATCGTATTACTCCAATAGCTATTTAGATTTTTTCATTATTCGATTTGAAGAAGCGAACTTTCTTGCCATCTTCAAAACGGAAACCAACGCGATCAGCCTTGCCAGTGGCAGGGTTGAAAATCGCTACGTTTGATACGTGAATAGAGGCTTCTTTCTCAACGATGCCGCCTGGTTGGTTCAGAGCCGGAACAGGCTTCTGATGTTTTTTAACCAGGTTCACGCCAGAAACATAAACACGACCTTCAGCAACTAAAACTTTAGAAACTGTACCGCGTTTACCTTTGTCCTTACCAGTAAGAACAATAACCTCGTCATCACGACGGATTTTGCTAGCCATGGTGACTCCTTACAGTACTTCTGGGGCCAGAGAAACGATCTTCATGAATTTTTCACCACGAAGTTCGCGGGTAACAGGTCCAAAAATACGTGTGCCGATCGGTTCCAGCTTGTTGTTTAACAACACTGCTGCATTGCGATCAAAACGGATCAGAGAACCGTCCTGACGGCGTACGCCTTTGCGTGTACGCACCACCACAGCATTCAGAACGTCACCTTTTTTGACCTTACCGCGAGGAATTGCTTCCTTAACGGTGATCTTGATAACGTCACCAATTGCTGCATAACGGCGATGCGAACCACCTAAGACCTTAATACACATTACGCTGCGCGCGCCGCTGTTGTCTGCGACTTCCAGCATAGATTGCATTTGGATCATCTTAGTGCTCCGCTATTCCACTACGAGTAACCCCGAAGGATTACGATGCTTTTTTACTTAAACTACCCCTACAAAAGGGCGCGTGATTATAACAGCACTTTTTGCAAAGTGGTAGCTCAAAATAAAAGCGGCCCAAAAAAGGGCCGCTTTTTTTTCATCCAGATTCCGAAGAATTAAGATGCAGAACCAACTACCGCAACTAAAGTCCAAGATTTAGTCTTAGACAGAGGACGGCATTCGCGAATAGTCACGATGTCGCCTTCTTTGCATACGTTAGTTTCGTCATGTACGTGCAGTTTGGTTGTGCGCGTGATGAACTTACCATAGATTGGGTGTTTCACGTGACGCTCAATCGCAACAACAATAGACTTGTCCATTTTGTTGCTGATTACTTTACCTTGCAGTGTACGGGTGTTTTTTTCGCTCATTACACACCTGCCTTCTCGGTTAAGATGGTCTTCACACGTGCGATATCGCGACGCACCGTTTTCAGCAAATGAGTCTGAGCCAGCTGACCTGTAGCTGCTTGCATGCGCAGGTTGAACTGCTCACGTAACAGACCCAGTAATTCAGCTTTTAACTCTTCTACGCTTTTTGCTTTCAGTTCGCTTGCTTTCATCACAATACCGTCCGCGTTACAAAGGTTGTCTTAAATGGAAGTTTGGCAGCGGCCAGCGTAAACGCATGACGTGCTAATTCTTCCGACACACCGTCCATCTCATACAGGACTTTGCCAGGTTTGATCTGGCATACCCAGTATTCCACGCTACCTTTACCACTACCCATACGAACTTCGAGTGGTTTTTCCGTCATTGGCTTGTCTGGGAACACACGGATCCAGATTTTACCAACACGTTTAACGGCACGAGTCATGGCACGACGTGCTGATTCGATTTGACGTGAAGTCATTTGACCACGTTCTACTGATTTCAGTGCGTAAGTACCGAAGCTAACCTTGTCGCCTACATGGGCTAAACCGCGGTTACGGCCTTTGTGCACTTTACGAAATTTAGTACGTTTTGGTTGCAACATCGCTCAATACTCCTACTTAGCCTTACGTGGAGCCGGTTTTTTCGGCGCCTTAGGCTGTTTGTCGTTGTTGGCGTTATTGTTGTTGGCCAGTGGTAAACCACCCAGGATCTCGCCTTTGAAGATCCAAACCTTAACACCAATGATACCGTAAGTAGTTAAAGCTTCTGATGTTGAGTAGTCGATGTCAGCACGCAGAGTGTGCAGAGGCACACGGCCTTCACGGTACCACTCGTCACGTGCGATTTCAGCACCACCTAAACGGCCAGAAACCTGAACTTTGATACCTTTAGCGCCTAAACGCATAGCGTTTTGTACGGCACGCTTCATAGCGCGACGGAACATTACACGGCGTTCCAGCTGGCTACTGATAGAGTCAGCAACTAACTTGGCATCTAATTCCGGCTTACGGATTTCAGAGATATTGATCTGTGCAGGCACGCCAGCGATAGTCGCTACAGCTTTGCGCAGTTTCTCAACGTCTTCACCTTTTTTACCGATGATCACGCCTGGACGAGCAGTGTGAATAGTCACACGGATGCTTTTCGCAGGACGTTCAATATCGATCCGGCTTACTGAAGCGGCTTTCAGTTCTTTTGTCAGATACTGACGAACTTTAAAGTCACCAACCAGGAAATCCGGGAAGTCTTTTGTATTCGCGTACCAGGTTGAGCTCCAAGGCTTAGTGATACCTAGGCGAATACCATTAGGATGTACTTTCTGTCCCATTTCTCACTCCTAGTTATCAGCAACAATCACAGTGATGTGACTGGTACGCTTGACGATACGGTCGGCACGACCCTTAGCGCGTGGCTTGATCCGCTTCATTGACGGACCTTCGTCAACAAACACAGTTTTCACTTTTAAAGTGTCGATATCGGCACCTTCGTTGTGTTCTGCGTTCGCAATGGCTGATAAAAGAACCTTTTTAACCAGCTCAGCCGCTTTTTTCGGGCTGTAGGTTAAAACATCCAACGCCTTTCCAACTGCCAGGCCACGGATCTGGTCAGCAACCAGACGAGTTTTCTGTGCAGATGAACGGGCAAATTTATGTTTTGCTAATGCTTGCATTTATTTACCCCTTAGCGTTTCTTGGCCTTTTTGTCGGCTGCATGACCACGGTAAGTACGAGTTGGTGAAAATTCACCTAACTTGTGACCAACCATCTCTTCCGAGACTAATACTGGTACATGTTGACGACCATTATGGACAGCGATGGTCAAACCGATCATTTGTGGAATGATCATTGAACGACGGCTCCAAGTCTTGATAGGCTTCTTGTCACCGCTTTCCAACGCTTTCTCTACCTTCTTCAGCAAGTGAAGGTCGATAAATGGACCTTTCTTGAGAGAACGTGGCATGGCAATTCCTCACATTAAATTATTTGTCACGACGACGGACAATGAACTTGTCAGTACGCTTGTTCGAACGAGTCTTGTAACCCTTCGTTGGTACGCCCCATGGTGTAACCGGGTGACGGCCACCAGAAGTTTTACCTTCACCACCACCGTGCGGGTGGTCTACCGGGTTCATTACAACACCGCGGACTGTTGGGCGTACACCGCGCCAGCGCATAGCACCAGCTTTACCGTACTGACGCAGCATGTGTTCGGCGTTGCCGATTTCACCGATGGTTGCACGACAATCAGCTAAAACTTTGCGCATTTCACCGCTGCGTAAACGCAGGGTAACGTACGCGCCGTCACGCGCCAGGATCTGGGCAAAAGCACCAGCTGAACGCATTAACTGGCCGCCTTTACCTGGCTTCAGTTCGATATTGTGAACGATTTGACCCACTGGGATGTTACGCAGTGGCATGGTGTTACCAGATTTAATTGGTGAATCCATACCTGACTGTACAACGTCACCAGCTTTTAAGCCTTTTGGAGCCAGGATGTAACGACGTTCGCCGTCTGCATATAACACCAGAGCGATGTTTGCAGTGCGGTTTGGATCGTATTCCAGACGCTCAACTTTAGCCGGGATACCGTCTTTATTACGCTTGAAGTCAACCAGACGGTAATGCTGTTTATGGCCACCACCGATATGACGAGTCGTAATACGACCGTGGTTGTTACGACCACCGGTCTTGTTGTTCTTTTCTAACAAAGGAGCATATGGAGCGCCTTTGTGCAGGTCTGGGTTGACCACTTTTAATACGTGGCGACGACCTGGTGACGTAGGTTTACACTTAACAAGTGCCATTTCCTAACTCCTCTTATTACTCAGCGCCGCCAACTAAACCGAGCTCGCTGCCTTCTTTAAGAGTAACGTAAGCTTTTTTCCAATCGCTACGCTGACCCATACGCATACCAGTGCGCTTGGTCTTACCCTTAACGTTAACAGTGCGAACACCTACAACTTCCACTTCGAACAGTTTCTGTACGGCAGCTTTGATGTCTGCTTTAGTGGCTGTAGTTGCTACTTTGAACACGACTGTGTTGTTGGTCTCTGCCGCGATCGTGCTCTTTTCAGACACGTGCGGAGCCAGAATAACCTTCAGTAAACGTTCTTCACGGATCATGCTAACATCTCCTCGATTTGTTTAACTGCAGCAGCAGTCATTAACACTTTGTCGAAGGCGATTAAGCTGACTGGGTCGATACCGTGAACATCACGCACATCAACCTTGTACAGGTTGCGGGCTGATAAGAACAGGTTCTCGTCAACTTCGTCAGTAACGATCAGAACATCTTTCAGTTCCATCGCTTTTAACTTGGCAGTCAGTTCTTTTGTTTTCGGAGTTTCAACAGCGAAGTTTTCAACAACGATTAAACGGTCCTGACGAACCAGTTCAGAAAGGATGCTCATGATCGCGCCGCGATACATCTTTCTGTTAACTTTTTGGCTGTGATCTTGTGGCTTAGCCGCAAATGTCACACCACCGCCGCGCCAAATTGGGCTACGGATTGTACCAGCACGGGCACGACCAGTACCCTTCTGGCGCCATGGCTTCTTACCGCCACCGCGTACTTCTGAACGTGTCAGTTGAGCACGTGTACCTTGACGGGCACCAGCTGCGTAAGCAACTACAACCTGATGTACCAATGCTTCGTTGAACTCACGTCCAAAGGTAGCTTCGGAAACTTCAAGAACGCCTTTAGCGTCTCTTAATGCTAATTCCATCACTCATCTCCTCCAGACGTTAGCCTTTGACCGCTGGTTTAACAATCACATCACCACCGATAGCACCAGGCACAGCGCCTTTTACTAACAGGATGTTGCGAGCTGCGTCTACACGTACAACTTCCAGAGACTGGACTGTTACACGCTCTGCACCCATGTGGCCGGCCATTTTTTTACCTTTGAATACTTTACCTGGTGATTGGTTTTGACCAATAGAACCTGGTACACGGTGTGACAGAGAGTTACCGTGCGTAGCATCCTGAGTACGGAAATTCCAGCGCTTTACAGTACCGGCAAAACCTTTACCTTTTGATGTGCCAACGACATCAACTTTTTTTGTTTCTGCGAAAACTTCAACAGTAATCTCGCTGCCGACTTGAATGTCAGCGCCTTCGTTGTCTTGCAGGCGGAATTCCCACAGACCACGACCGGCTTCAACACCAGCTTTTGCAAACTGACCAGCGTCTGGTTTGTTCAGGCGAGAAGCCTTCACAGTGCCAGCAGTCACTTGCAGTGCGCTATAGCCATGAACGTCTTGCGTTTTGATGGCAGTAACGCGGTTTGGTGTTGCTTCGATTACGGTTACTGGGATTGATACGCCATCTTCAGTGAAGATGCGAGTCATGCCCACTTTACGACCGATTAGACCGATAGCCATAT
Source organism: Rheinheimera sp. 4Y26 (assembly GCF_025245835.1). GTDB lineage: Bacteria > Pseudomonadota > Gammaproteobacteria > Enterobacterales > Alteromonadaceae > Pararheinheimera. The sequence goes on along the minus strand of NZ_JAOBWS010000024.1, from coordinate 2,642 downwards.
CCTAAACCTCTCTAAAAACCTGTCTGATTAGCCCAGGCTGATTTGAACGTCAACGCCAGCAGGCAGATCTAAACGCATCAGAGCATCAACAGTCTTTTCTGTTGGTTCAACGATGTCGATTAAACGCTTGTGGGTACGGATTTCGTACTGATCACGTGCATCTTTATTGACGTGAGGAGAAATCAATACAGTGAAACGTTCCTGGCGAGTAGGAAGTGGAATAGGACCACGAACCTGTGCGCCCGTACGCTTAGCTGTGTCAACGATTTCCATAGTTGACTGATCGATCAAACGGTGATCGAACGCTTTCAGACGGATGCGAATCCTTTGATTACTCATAAACCAAAGCCTCAAAGAGCAAAAAAGAGCAAAAATAAACATGGGCGTTCACACCACAAGGGGGGAATGCCTATGCACCATGTTACGTTTGCCCCCCAATCGGGGGCACTGTAGTTGCTTGGTCACTACGGGGCTATATAAGCGACTGTCTGACCAGAGCACCTGTCATTTTAAGTGACCGGCCGCGCATTATACTCAACTGGATAATAAACACAAGCCTCTGCTGCAAATTTGAGCAGAGGCTTAAAAGTCTCTTTAAAACAGGTTGTCGCTGAACTCTGAAATCACATTTACCGGACGACGCAACAAGGCAATAAGGCCATGTGCCTTTGGCAAAATGCGTTCAAAGTAAAAACGAGCGGTGAGGCGTTTAGCGGCAATAAAGTCATCACTGTGTTTGGTTTCATCCAGCGCAGTTAATGTTTGCTGCCACATATAACCATAAAGCAGGTAACCGGTCAGATCGAGCAGGTCACAAGCGACAGATGGCAACAATTGTGGATCCTGTACGCCTTGGACCAGCAGTTCCTCCAGTAGTAACTGATACTCAGCCAATACAGCAGACAGTTCGGCCTGCGGTGCTGTCTGTAACGCTTGATGAATGTCACTGAGCAGTTCTTTTAAAGCTGCACCGCCGTCAGCAGCAACTTTACGTACGGCAAAATCTAACGCCTGAATACCATTGGTGCCTTCATAGATTTGGGCAATACGCACATCGCGGACCAACTGCTCCATGCCCCACTCCTGAATATAACCATGACCACCAAACACCTGTTGTGCCGTCACACAGGCATCCAGTCCACGGTCGGTCATAAAGGCTTTGGTGACAGGGGTTAACAGGTTAGCTCTGGCTTCGGCTTTTTTGTCACCGGCAAATTTGGCCTGATCCAGTTGCTGCGCCACATACACAGAAAAACTACGACCAGCTTCATTGATGGCTTTGATATTCAACAGCATCCGGCGTACATCGGCATGGCCTAATATTGGGTCTGCTTTATTGGCATCTTTCCCGGTAGTTCTGCCCTGCAGCCGCTCTTTGGCATAACTTAATGCATTCTGATAAGCGCGCTCGGCCGCGCCCAATCCCTGACTCCCCATGGCCAATCGTTCGTAGTTCATCATCGTGAACATACAGGCCAGCCCTTTGTTTGGCTCGCCAATCAAATAACCCACTGCGCCGTCAAAGTTCATCACACAACTGGCAGATGCATGGATCCCCATCTTGTGTTCGACTGAACCACAACTGACTGCATTCCGTGAACCTAACTGACCCTGCGCATCAACCATAAACTTCGGCACGAGGAATAAAGAAATACCACGCGAGCCGGCTGGTGCGTCGGGCAGTTTGGCCAATACCAAATGAATAATATTCGCCGTCAGGTCATGCTCACCGGCAGTAATAAAAATCTTGCTACCACTAATGCGGTAACTGCCGTCTGGCTGCGGGGAAGCTGTTGTCCGCATAATACCCAGATCAGAGCCGGCGTGTGCTTCGGTCAGACACATAGTTCCCGACCATTCGCCACTATAAAGTTTTGGCAGATACAGCGTCTTGGTGGTTTCGTCAGCGTGTTGGTTCAGCGCCACACAAGCACCTGCTGTTAATCCGGAATACAATGAAAACGCGATATCAGCACTGCACATCATTTCTTCATACAGGCTCGCCAGCGTTTTTGGCATGCCCATACCACCATATTCAACATCGCCGGCAAGACCGGTCCAGCCACCATCACAGAGCTGCTGATAACAACTTTTATAGTGTTCGGGTGTAGTCACTACACCATTGGCCAACTTTACACCTTGTTGATCAGCAAGCTGCGCCTGTGGCGCAATAAGTTCGGCAGTAATTTTGGCGGCCTCTTCCAGAATAGCGCTGGCAGTGTCGATATCCAGCTGTTCGCTGAGCGCGGCTTGTTGCTGCCAGAATTTAGGCGCTTGCCATAAATCGAATAAATTAAACTGCATGTCGGTTAACGGGGCTTGATACTGGCTCACGATGCTTCTCCATCTGGTACGATGTGTTTGTTCTATCATGCGGCTACAATAAATTCAAACAGTTGTTTAAATTTAATAGTCATGATGCGTAGCGATAGGCTGACAGCTCAGCAAAGCTCTGTTTTTACCAGCTCTGAGCCAGAGATTTTAGCAATGAACAAAGACAATAGCTCACAGGGGGGACTTGTTGTTTTGGCTCTGTATAAAGGAATCACCAAAAAAATTGCATAAAAAAAAGGCCCCGCAGGGCCTTTTTTAAATCACAGCCTTATTAGGCCAGGATTTTTGATACTACACCAGCACCAACT
>NZ_JAOBWS010000023.1 GCF_025245835.1 Rheinheimera sp. 4Y26 | reverse complement strand
CGGTCCGTGTCTGGGATAGAGTTTTACTATGGTTGCATAAATGTTAATGTCAAGATGGGTTTGAGTGGGTGTCCTGGGAGTCTTTTTCCAGCGTTTTTCTGGGCATAGGCATGACTGTTTCCTTGACGTTCCGTGTCTGGACAGAGTTTTACTATGGTTGAATAAATGTTAATGTCAAGATGGTTTGAGTGGGTGTCCTGGGAGTTGTGGGTGTCCTGGGAGTTGTGCTCTGCGCAGTTTTTCGCTCTATTTGGGGAATAACCTGATTGCAGAGCGGGATATTGGCAGCAGCAATACCATACGTTATCAACACACGGACGTTTTGGGGTCGGTGATTGCAGAATCCAATACCGCAGGAACGATCACCGGCAGCAGTGTGCATCCGAAATACAAGGACCCCCACCTAAGCAAATACTGTGTTTGAATGGGCAGGTTTGCATGGGTGTCCTTGGAGTTGCTGTGAGAGATATGAAAAAGGAAAATAAATGATGAAAATAAAATTTGATTTATCCAGCATTTTAACATTATTTATCTCTTACTTTATCGGCCAGGCAATGTATAAATGCATTGAACACGGAAATATTCACGCCAAAACAATATACATAAGCAAATATAATAATCCAATATTATTTTGGTTTATTATATTTTTAGGCGGACTAGTATGCTTGTACCTTATCACCATCTCATTTATTGAAGTTAAAAAAAATTTCAAGGATACCTAAAAAAATACAAGGACACCCATCTAAGCAAATAAACCACTCGACCTAAACCTCAGAGTACATTTGCAAGGATTAAAAAAACAAAAAGCCCATCGAAACCGGTGGGCTTTGGTTTTTAAGGCACAACTAGATACTCAACGAAATACAAGGACACCCATTTAAGCAAATAAACCACTGTGCCTAAACCTCAGAGTAGATTTGCAAGGATTGAAAAAACAAAAAGCCCATCGAAACCGGTGGGCTTTGGTTTTAAGGCACAAATACAAGGACACCCATCTAAGCAAATAAACCACTGTGCCTAAACCTCAGAGTACATTTGCAAGGATTGAAAAAACAAAAAGCCCATCGAAACCGGTGGGCTTTGGTTTTTAAGACACAATTAAATACTCAACAACAGCAAAATAACGCTTTGTCAGAGAATGTCAGGCAAAGCGAGGCGCAGCTTTAAGCTGTCTTCACAAAAAATATTTATAACCAGGGCAAACTAACGAAATGCTTGTCGTGCTGCGGTAATGCCCACAATAGGTTGTTGCTTGAATTTTTCGCAAAATTCCATCATCCGGGCTGCGCTAGCAATCACAGGATGATAGTTGCGCTTCAGCCCTGCGCAGTTTTTCGCGCAATGTGCGCAATAACCTGATTGCAAAGCGGGATATGGGCAGCAGCAATACCATTAACCATCAGCGCAAGGGCACTGTTCTAACTGCACTTTTGGCATACCCAGCTTGCATACCCAGCTTTGCATGTCCAGTCAGATAATTTACATATCTATATTGATGCCTGCACTTTTTGCTGCAGGCAGCGCCACAATAAAGCATATGCAACAACACAACTTTGACCTGAATGGCGTCAGATCGCAGCCAGCACAGCATTTTCAGAAAAAGCAGCATTTTTGGCAGATTTTCACTGGAAAAAACTCAGATTTCAGGTATGGTGTGCAGGTTTTTTCAGCCCCAGAACTGCCGGGGGTACACAAGACTAAAACCCAGCTGAAGTTTGTTGCCGGACTGCATAGCAATGCAGCCTGGATATTTGCTTTGGCAAAGCTGCTAGTCTGTTGTTGTTGCCGTTATTTTTGCTCCTTCATTAAGGAAACACCACCATGCGTTTTTATTTTCCTCTGGTCATTATTGACGAAGATTTCCGCTCGGAAAACACCAGCGGCTCAGGCATTCGCGAACTGGCGTCTGCCATTGAAAAGGCCGGTATGGATGTGGTGGGTTACACCAGTTATGGTGATTTAACCTCATTCGCCCAACAACAAAGCCGTGCTGCCGGTTTTATTTTGTCGATAGACGATGAAGAATTTGGCAGCGGCAGCAAAGAAGAAAGCCAGTCGGTGCTGGCGCAGTTGCGCAGTTTTGTTGAGCAAATCCGCCACCGCAACCCGGATATTCCAATTTACCTGTACGGCGAAACCCGCACTGCCCGCCATATTCCGAACGACATTCTGCGTGAGCTGCATGGTTTTATTCATATGCATGAAGACACACCGGAATTTGTGGCGCGCCATATTATCCGCGAAGCCAAAAGTTATTTAGACTCTTTAGCACCACCGTTTTTCCGCGCCCTCACCCACTACGCCCAGGACGGCTCTTACAGCTGGCACTGCCCGGGCCACTCTGGTGGTGTTGCCTTTTTAAAGTCGCCTGTTGGCCGTATGTTCCACCAGTTTTTTGGTGAAAATATGCTGCGTGCTGACGTGTGTAACGCGGTGGATGAACTGGGCCAATTGCTGGATCACACCGGCCCTGTTGCGGCCTCTGAGCGCAATGCTGCCCGTATTTTTAACGCCGACCATTTGTTTTTTGTCACCAACGGCACTTCAACCTCGAACAAAATTGTCTGGAACAGCACAGTAGCACCGGGTGACATTGTGGTGGTAGACCGCAACTGCCATAAATCTATTTTGCACGCCATTATGATGACAGGCGCGCTGCCGGTGTTTTTAATGCCAACGCGCAACCATTACGGCATTATCGGCCCTATTCCACGCAGCGAGTTTGAACCTGCCACTATTCGCCGCAAAATGGAAGCCAACCCTTTTATCCGTGAAGTGTTAAAAACCAACCCGGACGTAAAACCAAGGGTGCTGACCATTACCCAAAGTACCTATGACGGTATTTTGTATAACGTTGAAGAAATTAAGTCCTTGCTCGATGGCGAAATCGAAACCCTGCATTTTGACGAAGCCTGGTTGCCACACGCCGCTTTCCACGATTTTTATGGTGACTACCACGCCATTGGTGAAGGCCGCCCGCGTTGTGACACCTCCATGGTGTTCTCTACTCAGTCCACCCACAAATTGCTGGCCGGTATTTCGCAGGCCTCGCAAATTCTGGTGCAGGACGCCAATCAGAATAAACTCGACACCAACTTGTTTAACGAAGCTTATCTGATGCACACCTCTACCAGCCCGCAATACGCCATTATTGCCTCTTGTGACGTGGCTGCGGCCATGATGGAAGCACCGGGCGGTACTGCCTTAGTAGAAGAGTCGCTGGATGAAGCTTTAGAGTTTCGCCGTGCTATGCGCAAAGTGGACGACGAATATGGCGATGACTGGTGGTTTAAAGTCTGGGGACCGGATGATTTAACGGCTGAAGGCCTGGATGAACGTGATTCCTGGATGTTACACGCCGATGAAAGCTGGCATGGTTTTGGCCCTATCGCTGAAGGTTTTAACCTGCTTGATCCTATTAAAGCCACTATTTTAACGCCTGGCCTGAATGTGGATGGCGACTTCTCCGACTCTGGTATTCCGGCTGCTATTGTTGCCAAATACCTGGCCGAACATGGTGTGGTGATTGAAAAAACCGGCCTGTACAGCTTTTTTATCATGTTTACCATCGGCATTACCAAAGGCCGCTGGAATACCATGGTGACAGCACTGCAGCAGTTTAAAGACGATTACGACAAAAACGCGCCGTTATGGCGGGTACTGCCGGAATTTATTCAGGCATTCCCACAATATGAGCGCATTGGCTTAAAAGACTTGTGTGACCAAATTCACGACATTTACCGCGCCAATAACATTGCCAAGCTGACCACCGAAATGTACCTGTCAGAAATGGTCCCGGCAATGAAACCGGCCGATGCTTTTGCCAAAATGGCGCATAAAAAGATTGAACGGGTGCCGCTGGATGAGTTAACAGGCCGTATTACCGCCGTGATGCTCACCCCTTACCCACCGGGAATTCCGCTGCTGGTGCCGGGTGAAGTGTTTAACGACACTATTGTCAGTTACTTAAAATTTGCCCGCGAATTTAACGGCAAGTTCCCAGGTTTTGAAACTTATATTCACGGCCTGGCATCAACCGAAGTAGACGGCAAAAAAGTGTATTACGTGGACTGTGTGGCCTGATCAAACCAGGTCACTTCAACAGTTTGCTGACCAACTTCACTGACTGGTCCTGCAATAAGTTGCCACTTATTTCGCCAAAAGGCGCTGTTTACAGCGCCTTTTTTTATGCGCTCTGCCCGCATTCTTTGCCGGGATCTATGGCTGTTGGCCTGCTTTTATGGCTATCTGCCCACCTCTTTGCCCAGGTTTTTAGCCGTTTTTTTACCGTTCCTTTTGCCGTTCCTTTTGCCGGTTTTTTGCCGGGCTTTTTGGCCAGCTTTATGGCCGATTTTTACCACCAATCTGAAAAAAGCAGCCTGTTTCTGCAACGCCGCCAGGCATCCGCTTCAAATTTAATCTTTTATTAACCCATTAAAAACAAAATAAAACCAAATGCAACATATTGATTTGTCTGTTTTTTTTACAAAATTTAATTCGTTCGGCGCAAGCCTGACCCGGGTTTTAAATATCAGCATCAGCTAACTTATTGTTTTGTATTTTATAAAAGTCTAATTCTCGGGGAATGGCTTATTTTATGCACAAGCGTTTCGCTTCATGCACTCAGCAGGTAAGAGTGGGCACCCGCCTATTCTTGTGGTCCGTTGGGTTCATCGTCTGCCGATAAAAACATAACAATAGAGGAATGCACTTTGAATCAGCGTCATATCAATACCTCACACAACCAGCAACACAAAACCCTCACAAAACTCAGCGCTCTGGCCTTACTGGTCGGCCTTAGCTTTGGTCAGGCTCAGGCCAGCGACAGCGTCAGTGTCACTGAAGCTGAAGGTGGCAACCTGTGGTTTGTTGAACTCAATAGCCAGCCGGTAGCATCCGGCAACAGCAAAAAAAATGTGCAGGCAGCAAAAACTGCCTTTCGTCAGGCCGCAGCAGAAGCTGGTGTAAGTTTTAAAGAACGCCGCGCTTTTGACACCCTGTTTAACGGTTTTTCTGTTGAAATCAGCCCGGGCGAACGCGCCAAGTTAATGCAGATTGCCGGGGTAAAAGCTATTTATCCGGTGGAAGTCATTCAGGCTCCTAAAGCCGATGTACTTGGCACCGGCATTGTTGGTGACATGGCCACAGCGCTGTCGATGACAGGCGCCAATATTGCGCAAAACAGCCTGGGGCTGGACGGCAGCGGCATTAAAGTGGCGGTGATGGACACTGGTATTGATATTGATCACCCTGATTTTGGTGGTAACGGCGCCAATGGCAGCACCACTTTCCCAACAGCCCGGGTGCAATATGGTTACGACTTTGTTGGTGATGCTTTTAACGCCGATTCCAGCAGCCCAAGCTACAACCCTGTCACCACGCCAGACAATAACCCGGATGACTGTGGCGGCCACGGTACCCACGTTGCCGGTATTGTCGGTGCCAATGGCACCGTCAAAGGGGTAGCGCCAGCCGTCACTTTTGGTGCTTACCGTGTGTTTGGCTGTAACGGCAGCACCACAGCCGACGTGATGATAGCGGCAATGGAACGTGCTTATAACGATGGCATGCATGTATTAAATATGAGTATTGGTTCCGCCTTCCAGTGGCCACAGTACCCAACAGCTCAGGCAGCCGACCGGATGGTCGCCAAAGGTATGGTGGTGGTTGCCTCTATTGGTAACAGTGGCGCCAGCGGCTTGTATTCAGCAGGCGCGCCTGGCCTTGGTAAAGATGTGATTGGTGTGGCGTCTTTTGACAACAGCCATGTGATGCAGGCTGTAGCCACAGTGAATGGTCAGGATATAGGTTATGCACCTATGACCTTCTCGCCGCCCATTCCAACCACAGGCGGTGGTGAAGTTGTGCCTGTAGGTGAAGCCTGCTCAGCGCTCGCTGCAGGTTCGCTGACCGGCAAAATTGCGCTGGCCGCCCGCGGCAGCTGTGCTTTTGGTATTAAAGCCACCAATGCCATTAATGCCGGTGCTGAAGCGGTGTTAATTTCTAATAACGTTGCAGGCCCCTTTGGTGGCACCCTGGGTGCGCCTATTCCAAATGGCAAACCTGTGGTCAGTATTTCTTTGGCTGATGGCAATGCCATTCGTGCTATGGCAGCCCCGGTATTAACCTGGACAGATCGCAGCGGCAGCTTCCCTTCTGCAACAGGTGGTTTGATCTCCAGCTTCAGCTCTTATGGTTTGTCACCTGATCTGGCGTTAAAACCTGATATTGGCGCACCAGGTGGCAATATTTATTCAACTTACCCACTGGAAAGCGGCGCTTTTGCCACTTTAGGCGGCACTTCAATGTCCTCCCCTCATGTGGCAGGTTCTGTGGCTTTATTACTGCAGGCTAAACCTGACACTGCGCCTGCCCAGGTGCGCGACATACTGCAAAACAGTGCCGACCCGAAAAACTGGTTTGGTGCCCCTGCATTAGGCTACCTGGATAACGTGCATCGTCAGGGTGCCGGTATGCTGGATATTGCCGGCAGTATTCAGGCAACCACTCTGGTTACGCCAGGCAAAATTGCCACAGGTGAAGGTGAAGCAGGTCCATTTACCCAGCGTCTGACCATTCAGAACAAAGGCACTGAAGCTGTGACTTATAACCTGAGTTCAGTCAATGCCTTATCTACCGGTGGTGTGGTAACGCCTTCAGCAACCACCAGCAACGCCACTGTTGCCTTTAGCAGCCCTTCTGTTGAAGTAGCACCTGGCAGCAGCGCAACAGTCGACGTGACTATTACCCCAGCGACAGCGCCGGCCTATGGCCAGTATGGTGGTTATGTTGTGCTGACGCCAACCACAGCAGGTCAGGTGTACCGGGTGCCATTTGCCGGTTATGTCGGTGACTATCAGGCGATTCCGACTGTGACCCCAACTGCCAATGGTTTCCCTTGGCTGGCCAGACTGAACGGCGGTTCTTACACCAAGTGTGTGGCTGATTGCAGCTTCAGCATGCAAGGCAATGACATGCCATTCTTCCTGGTACATTTTGAACACCAGGCGCAGTATCTGGAAATGAACATTCTGCATGCCGGTAATATGATGCCGGTACACCCTGTGTTCCATAAAACCAATGTGGAGGAATATATTCCACGTAACAGCACAGCCACCGGCTTCTTCAGCCTTGGCTGGGATGGTACACGCATCCACAGCAATGGTGGCAAAGGCAAAGTGAAAGAAGTGCCAAACGGCAGCTATGTACTGGAACTGAAAGTGTTAAAAGCACTGGGCGATCCAAACAATGCAGCCCACTGGGATACCTGGACTTCACCTGTGATCACCATCAACAGACCTTAATAGTCCAGGGGTAACAACCATCTGAGCTTCGGGTGGTTGTTCCATAAAAAAGTAAATAAAAAGCCCGCTGTTTTAAGCGGGCTTTTTTATGCAAAAAATAGGGTATCTCAGTGATCTGGCCTGTCAGCCTGAGCTTTGCCTGATTAGCATGACGCTGAAGGCGATGCCGCCAGCTTGATCTGATTGCCACCGTTGTGTTTGGCAATGTACATAGCGCCATCTGAGCTTAACAACAACTGCCGGCTGTCCTGTCCATGTTCAGGGTAAATGGCAATACCGATGCTTGGATACACATAAAATTGCTGACCGGACAGTATAAAAGGCGCCAATAACGCCTGACGCACTTTTTCGGCAATTTTTAATACAGTGGCACTGTGGTCAATCTGCTCCAGCAGAATCACAAATTCATCACCGCCAAACCGCGCCACAGTGTCGGTTTGCCGCACGGCACGCACAATACGTTGTGCGGTTTGTTGTAATAACAAATCGCCGGCCTGATGGCCAACGGTATCGTTCACCTGCTTAAAACGGTCCAGATCCAGATATAACAGCGCCAGCAGCCGCTGTTCACGCCCTGCTCTTTGCAGCGCCAGCTGCAGCCGGTCCTGTAATAAGGTGCGGTTGGCAAGACCGGTCAGACTGTCATGCAGTGCCAGTTGTTCCAGCCGCGCCAGCATGGTCTTGCGTTCAATGGCTGTAGAAATCTGCGCTGTGACAAAAGTTAATAACGCAATGTCATCCGCACTGTAAGGAAGAGCCGGCCCCGGATGTAATAACAATACCCCTTGCAGCTCTGCATCAGCCTGCAGCGGTAAACCAAGCCAACCGGCAGCGCTGTGCTTTTCCCATTGCTGAACATGTTGTTTTTGCGCCACTTCGCTGCAAAGCGCCTGAATATCCGGCATATCAGCCGTTACCACATCATTGCTGCCCAGCAGTTGCTGCGCAAAAATACATTGCCACCTGGCCTGTTCATCCGGCATCACTATCATAAAATGCTGCACCGGCAATAACGCCGCCACTGTCGCTGCTATTTGTTGATATAACTGCGCCGGATCCCGGCTTTGATGGGCGGCTTCTGAAATAGCGTACACAGCGTGCTGTCGCGCCTGTGCCTGTTTGATGGTGCTGATATCACGGGCTACAGCCACCCGCACCCCGTCAGTTTCAGACCAGCGCGCCGACCAGGACAAACAGACAGGCCGGCCATTCTGATGGCGGTATCTGTTTTCAAAATGAGTGACACTCTCGCCCGCCATCACACGCTGTGCCTGCTGCAGGGTTCTTTCTTTGTCCTCCGGCCAGACGTAATCAATCATGCGCTTGCCTTTGAGCGCTTCACTTTGATAACCGAGGATCTGCTCGACGCCGGCACTGACAAACACAAATCGTCCTTGTTGATCGACCACACAAACCATATCAAGCAATAAGTCGATATAGTTTACAAGCGACTGATATTGTTTACCTTTCATACTAATGATAAACCCTTACCTCTACGGCGACGGCCTGTCGCCCTGCTGTTATTGTTGTATGCGGCACCGGCAAATATACAGGCCAATCATAGTTGATTGGCGCTGATTTTACTTTGTTATCTGTATCTTAGCTGCAGTGAGCCTGTACGCTGCACAAAATAGCCATCTAAATAGCTAAAATTTGCTGGGCAAAACTGCCAAAATCCGTTTTACTGGACTGGTTTTGTTTTGCCTAACCCAGCCTGGAGTGATCAATGTTTAAAGTAAATCAGTATTTTGATGGTAAAGTAACTTCTATTGCCTTTGCCGGTGAACAGCTTCCTGCCACAGTCGGCGTCATGGCAGCTGGTGATTATGAATTTGGCACCAGCCAACACGAAACTTTGACCATCATCAGCGGTGCACTCAAGGTAAAATTACCGGGCCAGTCAGACTGGCAACAATTTTGTGCCGGCCAATCCTTTGAAGTGGCGGCAGAGCAAAAATTTCAGTTAAAAGTAACACAGGACACGGCTTATCTGTGCACCTACGCTTAAATCACTGGCCGCTCCAACCTCAGGAAGCGGCCTTGTTTTAACGTATCTGATACAGCCCTGCCAGAGGATATGTGATGCGTGGTATGGGCACTGCAGCCAAAAGACCCGACGCCAGCCGTTCGGCACAGGCATTTAACCTGCAACAAACCATCCGGTATATGTTGCCTTATCTGTTGACCTTTAAAGGCCGGGTTATCTTGGCTTTGCTGGCTTTGGTCGCAGCCAAAGCCGCCACCCTGTTATTGCCTTATTTACTCAAACTGATAGTCGACAGTCTCGACAGCAGCCTGCAACCTGTGGTGGTGCTGCCGCTGTTGTTATTGCTGGCTTATGGTCTGATGCGTTTTGGTTCGGTGTTTTTTGGTGAGGTGCGCGATGCACTCTTTAGCCGGGTCACTGAACACGCGATGCGGCAAATTGGCCTGAAAGTTTTTAACCATCTGCATCAGCAGGAGCTGAGTTTTCATCTGGAGCGTAATACCGGAGGAATCAGCCGCGATATTGAACGGGGCACCAATGGCCTGAGTTTTTTAATGCGGTTTTTAATGTTTAACATAGTGCCGACGCTGCTGGAAATTGTGCTGGTGGCTATTATTTTCTGGGGTTTGTTTTCGTTCTGGTATGCGCTGATCACCGCTATTGCTGTGGCTTGTTATATCTGGTTTACCGTGAAGGTAACCGAATGGCGTAATCAGTTTATCCGCGACGCCAATCAGGCCGATTCAGCCACCAACGGCCGTGCTGTGGATAGTCTGCTCAATTATGAAACCGTTAAATATTTTAATAACGAAGCTTATGAAGCGCGGATTTACGACGAGTTTTTACAAAAATGGGAAACAGCCAAACTCAAAAACCGTATGTCGCTGCTGTTATTAAACTCAGGGCAGGCACTGATTATTGCTGCGGCCATTACGCTGATGATGCTGATGGCAGCACAGGGCGCCGTGACCAAAGAGTTAACGCTCGGTGATGTGGCCATGGTGAATGCCTATATGTTGCAGCTGTTTATTCCGCTGAACTTTTTGGGTTTTGTTTACCGGGAGATCCGAAGGGCACTGACCGACCTTGAAAATATGCTGGGGCTTTTGAATCGTCAGTCGCACATTGTTGAAACTTCAGATGCCAAAACGCTGCAACTGCAACAAGGTAAAATTGAGTTTCAAAACGTGCATTTTAGCTATCAGACTGAAAGACCTATTTTGCAGGATTTTACCCTGACTATTTTGCCGGGCCAGAAAGTTGCAGTGGTCGGCAGCTCAGGCGCCGGCAAAAGCACATTGGCGCGTTTGTTATATCGTTTTTACGACATCCAGCAGGGGCACATTTTGCTTGATGGTCAGGATATCAAACAACTGACGCTCGATAGCCTGCGCCGCGCCATTGCGATAGTGCCGCAGGACACAGTGCTGTTTAACAGCAGCATTCGCGACAATATTGCTTATGGCAACCCAAACGCCACAGCAGCAGACATAGAACAAGCCATTGATATGGCACATTTACGCAGCTTTATTAACAGCCTGCCACAAGGAGACGCCACAATAGTGGGTGAAAGGGGTTTAAAAGTATCGGGCGGGGAAAAACAACGCATTGCCATTGCCAGGGTGCTGCTTAAACGCTCGCCAATTCTGGTGTTTGATGAAGCCACCTCGGCGCTTGACTCCCAAAGTGAAGCCGCCATTTTGCAGGCGATGCGTGAAGTGGCGAGTGGCCATACCTCGCTGGTGATCGCCCACCGTTTATCAACAGTGATAGATGCAGACAATATTGTGGTGCTGGATCAAGGCAAAGTGGTGGAACAAGGCCAACACCAGCAATTGCTGGCGCTTGGCGGTTATTACGCCAGACTCTGGACTATGCAGCAAAAACAACATCTGCAACACAGCACAACAACTGAAGGTTAAGCGGTTGCCAATGCTCTGAACTTTATTAGTCGCCAAAAAGACAACACAACAGATGCCATCACATCAACAACTGCGGCGTTGTTAATCAGGTGCGGACAGGCTGAAAACAGCAGCAGCACCAGCGCTGCTAAACGTTGTTTTTTTGGCATCAAATCAGTAGGCTGTGCGCAGTTTATTTAACAGAGTGAGTACAAAACAATGATGACTTGGTTGTTACTAGCCGCAGGTCTGGTGCTATTGATAGTCGGCGCCGATTTACTGGTAAAGGGCGCTGCCCGCCTGGCCGCCAGTTTTGGCATTCCGACCCTGGTGATAGGTTTAACTGTGGTGGCTTTTGGCACCAGTGCACCTGAGCTGGCTGTCAGCGTAAAGGCTGCATTTGCCGGTGAAGCCGAACTTGCGATTGCCAACGTGGTTGGCAGTAATATTGCCAATATTCTGCTGATCCTCGGCGCATCGGCCGTTATTCTGCCGCTGGCGATTTCCCGCCAGCTGATCCGTCAGGACGTGCCCATTATGGTGGCCTTGTCTGCGCTGGTCATGTGGCTGGTGCAGGATGGCTCGCTGGACAAAATTGAAGCTGCAGTGCTGGCCGTTGGATTACTCGCTTACACCTGGTTTTTGTTCTGGCAAGGCAAAAAACAAGGGGTGGAGTGTATTGATGAAGAAGTTGAAGAGATGCTGCATCAACCACACCCGGCCTGGCAGAGTGCACTTTTTGTAGTGGCCGGCTTAGCTTTGCTGGTATACGGCTCAGGTTTATTGGTTGACAGTGCTGTGCAACTGGCCAGTGCCTGGGGCGTCAGCGAAGCCGTGATTGGTCTGACGATAGTGGCGGTTGGCACCTCCATGCCGGAAATGGTCACTTCTATTGTTGCTGCCATTAAAGGCGAACGTGATATTGCCGTTGGCAACGTGGTGGGCAGTAATATTTTTAATATCCTCTGTGTGCTTGGATTGTCCGGTTTGGCCTCGCCTATGCCGCTGCTGGCTGGCGAACAACTGGCAGGTATTGATATTCCGGTCATGGTGGCTGTTGCCGCGCTTTGTGTGCCATTGTTTTTTGTTGGCGCCGTGTTACACCGGATTGAAGGTGCGATGTTCCTGGTGCTGTATGTGGCTTACACCTGGTATCTTGTGGCTGTTGCGCTACAAAAACCTTACCTGGCACAACTACAGGACGGCATCTTATATGGCCTGGTACCGCTGGTGATCGCTTATGTACTGGTGAGCCTGGCTTGGGATTTTCGGAAAAAACGTCAGTCCGCCTGAGTGAGCTCCTGCTAAAAAACGCTTCTTCGGAAGCGTTTTTTTATGCGCCAAATGCCAAAACAGCGCAAAATAGCTGCACCTCACTGGTTGTACCAGCACTATTCCTGGGGCAGAGTTTTTTTTCTCTGCAGCAAGCCAAATTGCGCTTTTGTCACAGCCCCCTTTCGATATAATATCCGTCTTTATGGCTAAATCTTTCAGGTGTACCAATGACGCAGGATGAAATGAAAAAAAATGCAGCCTGGGCTGCGCTGGAATACGTGCCACGCCACACAGTGGTGGGTGTTGGAACTGGTTCTACCGTCAATCATTTTATCGACGCTTTAGCCACCATCAAAAATGACATCAAAGGTGCGGTGTCGAGCTCAGTGCAATCCACCGAAAAAATGCGTGCCCTTGGCATTGAAGTACTGGATTTAAACGATGTCGACAGTTTTAGTGTTTATGTGGACGGTGCGGACGAAATTAACCCGCAGCACCATATGATCAAAGGCGGCGGTGCCGCTTTAACCCGCGAAAAAATTGTGGCCGCAGTGGCCGACAAATTTATCTGTATTGTGGATGCCAGCAAACAGGTAGATGTGCTCGGCAAATTCCCGCTGCCGGTGGAAGTGATTCCAATGGCGCGCAACTATGTGGCAAGAGAGCTCACCAAACTTGGCGGCCGTCCGGTCTGGCGTGACAAAGTCGTCACCGACAACGGCAATATTATTCTGGATGTGTTTGATTTAAAGATTGTTGATCCTATTGCGCTGGAACAACAAATCAACCAAATCACCGGCGTGGTTTGTAATGGTATTTTTGCCATGCGCCCGGCCAATCTGGTGCTGGTGGGTACTGCCGAAGGCACTCAGGTGTTATCCTGAAACGTCTTTTTATCACAGAGCCAGACCATGCCGGTCGTGAATACCGGCATTTTGCAGCAACAACAGGGTCCACCCGATAACAATAAGCAGGACGCTGATTTTTTATAATTATTTAAAGCGCCTGTGCTGCACCAAATTTTGCAACATTGAAGAGATAGGAAAAATGGGAAAATACTCACTGCCAAAAGACAAAATAAAAATCCTGTTATTAGAAGGTCTGCACCAGAGTGCAGTACAAACTTTTAAAAACCAGGGTTATAGCAATATCGAATATCTGAAGACTTCTTTGTCTGAGGCCGAGCTGATTGAAAAAATCAAAGATGTGCATTTTATCGGTATTCGCTCACGCACCCAGCTGACAGAAAAAGTGCTGGAAGAAGCCGGTAAACTGGTGGCCATTGGTTGTTTTTGTATCGGCACCAATCAGGTGGATTTAGACGCGGCGTTAAAACGTGCCATTCCGGTTTTTAATGCACCTTTCTCCAATACCCGCTCAGTGGCTGAGCTGGTGCTTGGACAAATTATTATGTTGTTGCGCGGTATTCCGCAACGTAACGCTGCCGCTCACCGCGGCGAATGGCAAAAAACCGCCACCCAGTCTTATGAAGCCCGTGGCAAAACCCTGGGTATTATTGGTTATGGCCATATCGGCACTCAGCTGTCGATTATGGCCGAGAACATTGGCATGCGGGTGCAATTCTATGATATTGAAGACAAATTAGTGCTGGGTAACGCCACTCAGGTGGATTTATCTACTTTATTAAAAACCTCAGACGTTGTTACGTTACACGTCCCTGAAACCCCACAAACCCAAAATATGATTGGCGAAGCTGAACTGGATTTAATGAAAGCAGGCTCCATTCTGATCAACGCTTCACGTGGCACTGTGGTGGATATTGACGCTTTAGCCCGTGCTTTAGCTGAGAAAAAACTGGCCGGCGCTGCTATTGACGTCTTCCCGGTTGAACCTACCGGCAATGACGAAGAGTTTGAATCGCCACTGCGTGCTTTTGACAATGTGATTTTAACACCGCATATCGGGGGCTCGACCCAGGAAGCGCAGGAAAACATCGGTTATGAAGTGGCCGGTAAACTGGTGAAATACTCCGACAATGGCTCTACCCTCTCTGCCGTCAACTTCCCTGAAGTGTCACTGCCAGAGCACAAAGGCCGTTCACGCTTATTACATATCCACAAAAACCAGCCGGGCATGTTGACCAAAATTAACGAAGCTTTTGCTAAACATGGCATCAACATTTCGGGTCAGTATCTGCAAACTAACAGCGAAATCGGTTATGTGGTGATCGATATCGACAGCCTGGATCATGAGCTGGCGCTGAATGAACTGAAAGCCATTCCTGGCACGTTAAAAGCGCGGGTGTTGCATTAATTTGCCGCGGTGACTTATTTGCACTGAGCATTCACTGAATCGTCAGTACTGTTGTCAAAGCAAAAAGTAACAAAGTAAAAAGGAGCTGAAATCAGCTCCTTTTTTTATGCTGCAAAAACACAAGGGTGTCAGAACGAATACACCAGTGTGGCAGAGGTTTCAGTATCGGTTTTCTGACGGAATTCACCCGGACTTGAGTCGTATTTCATCACAAAACTTAACCGCATCGACAACTGACCGCTGACTTGTGAGGTTAAAACACTGCGGCTTTGCCAGCTGGAGTTTTTGCCATCCAGGGATACCGACCATTCCAATGCCTGGCGGAAACTGTTGGTTTCGCTAAAGGCGTAATCGAGGTTCGTTGCGACAAACCAGATAATACCTGTGCTGCGCTGGCCATCCGAGGTTTCCTGATGGGCAAAACCAGGGCCTGTTTCAAAGTCCCAGTAACTGTCCCCTTCTTCATACAACCTTTTGGCATAACCAGCGGCCACAGAGGCCTGCTCGTGGAAAGCACCAAAACGGTCATTTAAATAAGCGGCACGACCGAAAATACTGTGTTCGCTGCGGTAGAACTTATAGTTACTCTGGCCGACCAGGTTGATCCGCTGACCTGTGGTGTAACGGGTTTTGGTATTGGTTTCATCATCAAACTGGCTGTTGCGCTGTAATAAAGTCTGGATCAGGTATTTATTCCGGAAATCTTTCATTTCATGCAGCAGTTCAGCATTGGCACGAATAGCGGTTGATTCAGTATTGCCACTGCTGAGCACCAAACCCAGCTCAACATCGCCGGCCCAGGGTTTAAAATCATCTCCACCGGTAGTATCGAAGTTATCAACTTGCTTTAACTGCTGATAGGTTTGCCCCGGCTTTAACCGCTCTGGCGGCAACTGGCTCTGACCATAAGGTAAAGCCACCACGTTATTTAATAAAACTGCTGTTGCAGCCTGTGCCGGTACAGTAAAAACGGCACTCACACCCAACCACAAAGTTGCTCCCCACATGCGCAACGACATACCCATTTCCTTTTACATCCAAACAAAGATGTGCAGTTTAACCACCACATCTGAACCACAGCTTGCTGACATTTGCAGGCCAGCAATACAAATATTGCTTTTTAAATCAGCTGTTTTTAACTAGAAAATCAGCTCTGCTCTTTCCGTTTAAAAAATTCGCTTTGCTCTTTTAGTTTAAAAAAATTCGCTTCGCTCAATCTCTGAAACATAAAAAAGCCAGTCAGCGACTGGCTTTTTTGTCGCTCAGCACAGTTTAAGCAGCGTCGCCGCGCGCTTTGATAAAGGCAAGCGCCTGCTCAATACGGGCCAGACAACGCTCTTTGCCAATCAGCACCAGCGTCACATCCAGCGAAGGTGAATTACCGCCACCTGTGACCGCAACACGAAGTGGCATGCCGACTTTGCCCATGCCAAGACCCAGACTTTCGGCCGCAGCGTTAATAGCAGCGTGTACAGTTTCAGCAGTCCAGTCACTGAGCGCCGCTAAATGCGCTGCAACAGCCTGCAGTGGTTCTGCTGCAACCGGGCGTAAGTGTTTTTTCGCGGCATTTTCTTCAAAGTCACTGAAGTCTTCATAAAAATAGCGGCTTACTTCCACCAGCTCTTTTAAGGTTTTTACCCGCTCGCCCTGCACGGCAATCAGCTGCTCCAGGCTTGGGCCTTGGCTGATATCCAGTTTTTGCTCGTTAATGTGCCACTCTAAGTGTTTTGCCACTTCAGATGCAGGCAGAGTGCGGATGTAATGCTGGTTTAACCATTGCAGTTTTTCAGTGTTAAAAGCTGAAGGCGCACGGTTACAGGCAGATAAATCAAAAATTTCTACCAGCTCGTCCAGGCTGAAAATTTCCTGATCTCCATGTGACCAGCCCAAACGCACCAGATAATTTAATAAGGCTTGTGGCAGGTAACCATTGTCGCGATATTGCATCACGCCAACAGCACCATGACGTTTGGACAAACGTTTACCGTCATCACCCAAAATCATCGGTACGTGAGCGTATTTTGGCAGCTCAGCACCCAGTGCCGACAGAATATTCATCTGACGTGGTGTGTTATTCACATGGTCATCACCACGAATCACGTGAGTGACGCCCATTTTCCAGTCGTCGACCACAACTGTAAGGTTATAGGTTGGCGTGCCGTCGCTGCGGGCGATAATTAAATCGTCCAGTTCAGCATTGGCCACTTCAATGCGGCCTTTGATCAGGTCGTCAATCACCACCACACCCTCTTGTGGGTTTTTAAACCGGATCACATAAGGTTTGTCGGTTGGATGGTCGGTACGATCACGCCACATGCCGTTGTATTTTGGTTTTTCACCGGCCGCCATTTGTGCTTCGCGCATGGCGTCCACTTCTTCCACTGTGCAAAAACACTTATACGCTTTGCCTTCAGCGAGCAGTTGAGCCACCACTTCTTTGTATAAATCAAAACGTTTGGTTTGATAAAACGGGCCCTGATCCCAGTCCAGTCCCAGCCAATTCATGCCGTCTAAAATGGCATCCACCGACTCTTGAGTTGAACGCTCTAAGTCAGTGTCTTCAATACGCAGAATAAAAGTACCACCGGTTTTTCTGGCATATAACCAGCTGAATAACGCAGTACGGGCACCACCAACATGCAGATAACCTGTAGGGCTTGGCGCAAAACGGGTAACAATCGACATAATACATCCAGATATGAGGCAACAAATAATGGCGCTATTGTAACAATCCGGGGCGGCTCTTGCACTGCTCTTGCGCCACAGATCCACGCCAATTATCAGTAAAATGGCAAAAATGACTACTTTTACAGCAGACAGCTGCAAAATGAAAAAATATCATTGACAGCATTTGCTTGCCCCCTATAATGACGGCCGAACGTTGCAGCGGATTGTTAGCTCAGCTGGGAGAGCACCGCCCTTACAAGGCGGGGGTCACTGGTTCGAACCCAGTACAATCCACCATAACGTTTATATTGATTATCCAGCGGATTGTTAGCTCAGCTGGGAGAGCACCGCCCTTACAAGGCGGGGGTCACTGGTTCGAACCCAGTACAATCCA
>NZ_JAOBWS010000022.1 GCF_025245835.1 Rheinheimera sp. 4Y26 | reverse complement strand
GGCTGCTGTCTGGCACACGCAAACACCAGACCCGGCACACTCTGCTGCTGCGGATAAGGCTGTGCTGTCTGGTTCCACTGCCTGAGCAAGGCCAGCGCCGCATCATCCAGCACCGGCAAGCGCAACACCTCTTCATCCGGCCGGCGCACCAGGGCGCCCAGTAACACCGAAAAGCCCGCCGCCATCCGCCTGATACTGCTCTCCCGCCACAGGCCGGTATTGTAAAGCCAGTCCACCACCAGCCCCTGCGGCCCCTGACTGATATGCACACTTAAATCGGTCTTGGCCACACGGTAATGGTCTGTCTGTGTTGCCACCTGCAAACCCGGTAACGACGGTAAACTCTCCGTCATATCACCAAAACTCAGCATCACCTGATACAGCGGGCTATAGCTTAAACTACGTTGTGGCCGCAAACGCTCCACCACCTGTTCAAACGGCACCTGCTGATGGCTGTAAGCACCCAGCAACCTCTGTTTGCTTTGCTGCAGTTGCTGGCGGAAACTGTGATGCGCCGCCACCTCACTGCGCAGCACCACTGTGTTGACAAAAAAGCCTATCAGACCGCCTATCTCTGACTGCTCCCGGTTCGCCACCGGGCTGCCCATCACTATGTCTGTTTCATTGCTCCAGCGGGACAGTAACACCGACACTGCCGCATGCAATCCCATAAACAGCGTCGCCCCCTGTTCATGACACAGTTGTTGCAGCGCACCGCTATCCTCAGCGGTCAGGTAACTGCGGTGATGCTCTCCCCTGAACTGCTGCTCTGCCGGTCTGCTAAAGTCCAGCGGCAAATTATGCAGCTGTGGCAGGCCGGCCAGCTGCTGCTCCCAATACGCCAGCTGCCGCTCCATCACTTCACTGCCAAACCACTGCCGCTGCCAGCACGCATAGTCGCTGTACTGCACGGCCAGTGGCTCCAGCGCCACCTGCTCATGCTGACTATAACCCCGGTACAACACACTGAATTCACGCATCAGCACGCCCAGTGACCATCCGTCCGCTGCAATATGGTGCATCAGTACCAGCAGCACATGCGCTGTTGCTGACTGCTTCACCAGCCAGACCCGCACCATCAAATCACGGCTTAAGTCAAAAGGTTCGGCCTGCATCTGCGCGCTGAGCTGCGCTATCCGCTGCTGCTGTGCTTCCTCAGTGCTGATATCTATATGTCTGACGGCAAAGCTGCCGTGTGGCTGGATTTTTTGCACCACAGGCTCATGCTCACCTGCAACAAAACAGGTCCGCAGGCTTTCATGACGCGCCACCACCTCATCAAAAGCACGCTCCAGCGCCATCACATCCAGCTCACCGCTAAGACTCAGCGCCGCCGGAATAGTGTAATGTTCACTGCCGCCATCTATCTGCGATAACAGCCATAATCTCTGCTGTGCGTAGGACAGCGGCAGTTCATGCTGTGGCGCAGCTTTGGTAATCACCGGCAATTCACCTTCCTGTTGTTGCAGGTAGCTGATAATGTCATCCCGATGCGCAGCAATCAGACTCCGCAGCTCCGCAGATAAACCACCTTTAAGTGCCTTAAATGACAATTTTCCCGCCGTCAGAAACAGTCTGACCCCTTGCGCTGCTGCCATCAGTACAATATCTGCTGCCACTAAATTTCTCCCTCTTCGATCATCGACATATCGGCATTGTCTAATTGCCGGTTCAGTTCCAGGCGTTGCAAATAATTTGCTAAAGTGCGCACCGTCGGAAAATGAAAAAACTCCCTGACGGTGACGACATAACCAAGTTGTTGCCTGATTTCACTGAGTACTTTCATCACCAGTAATGAATGGCCACCATGTCTGAAAAAATCATCAGTGACTGACAGCGGTGTTTTGGACAAAGTAGATTGCCAGATCTGCAGTAACTGTTGCTCCAGCCCGGACTGAGCCCCGATCACCTCATGTTCCATTGTCTGCAGCCAGCTTTCGAGCAACTGAAGGCGATCAACTTTACCGTTCGCATTCAGCGGCAGAGCGTCACAGACCACAAACTCTGCCGGAACCTGTGCCAGCGGCAGTTGACTTAACAGCAGTTGGCGCAGTGCCTCTGTGAAGGCGCCCCGTTGTGAAGGCGCCACTGTATCCGCAACCACAAAGGCCACCAGTTGCTCAGCGTCATGCCGTTGGCACAACAACACCTGCGCCTGCGTCACTTCGGGGTGATTAAGCAGTGCATATTCGGTTTCACCGGGCTCGATTCTGACCCCTCTGAGCTTCAACTGAAAGTCCATCCGGCCGAGAAACTCCAGCTGGCCGCTTTCCAGCCAGCGGACTTTATCCCCGGTTTTATAGACACGTTGCGGTTGTTGCCCCGGCAGTGTCAGCAGGATAAAACGTTCTGCCGTCAGCTCAGGCCGGTTGAGATAACCACGGGCCACGCCTGGCCCCCCGATATACAACTCACCGGGCACACCAATAGCAGTTTCATGACCCTCAGTATCCAGCACATACAGCAGATAAGTAGCAAATGGCTGACCAATAGGAACACTGATGGCAGACTGCAACTGGTCATCCTGCCGGTTTACTTCGTAAATCGTTGCCGCCACAGAAATTTCGGTTGGGCCATATTCATTAAAAAACCGACAGCAGGGTAACAACTGCCGGCTCCAGTGCAGTGCTAACGGCGCCGGAAATTGTTCACCGGCCACCATAATCAAATGACGGGCAGCCGGCTGTGATTTTGTCAGATAGTGCTGCAACGCCACCAGATGGGAGGGTGTTAGCTTAAACAATAAAGCAGTATCGTCATCCAGCAGGTAATCGGCCAGCAGCACCAAATCGGTTTCGTCAGCATCCAGCAGTTCGACATACAAGCCACTGAGCAACGGCAGATAGAGTGTGGAAACTGTGCCATCAAATAACAGCGGCGAACTGACCAGAGAGCCCTTGATCTCGCTGCCTGACAGGAACAGCTTCAACTGCTGCAGATAGTTACACAAACTGCGGTGTTCAACCTGAACACCCTTAGGTTGCCCGGTCGAACCGGACGTATAAAGCACATAAATCAGATCCTGAGCCGTTGCCGGCTGCGCCTTCAGATTTTCCGCACTGTCAGCGCAACATTCAGTGTGTAACTGACTGCAATCCAGCGCAAGTGTCGCTGAACCACACTGCTGGTAAATGCCAAGCTGAGACTGATGGCAGAGTATCAGGCTGATATCGGCATCCCTGACCATAAATTGCAGGCGGGCGACGGGTAACTTTGCATCCAAAGGCACATAAGTACCGCCTGCTTTCATCACGGCCAGCAATGCAACCAGCATATTTGCACTGCGTGGCATCCCGATACCAACCCGGGTTCCGGTACGGACTCCCCGCCGGATAAGCGCCCGGGCCAGTTGATTGCTGCGCTCATTGAGTTGCTGATAGGTCAGAGTATCTCGCCCGCAAATCAGCGCCAGCTGTGTGGGCGTCTGCTGCACCTGTCGTTCAAATAGTTCGTTCAGCCGTAGTGCAGGCTCTGCGACCACCGGCTGTGTTGTAACAGGGTCAAGGCGCGCTATCTGTTGTCCGGCTAACGGGATCCCGGCCAGGCGCTGATCTAATCCCTGTATTGCCATAACCTGCAGGACGCCTTGCAGATGCTGGAGCAAGCGGCGCACCGTTGTGGCGGCAAAAATATTGCGGCTATAAGTGACCCTGATTGCTAAGGATTCGGTATCAAAAATATTAAACAGCAGCTTATAGGCGGTATGTTCAGCCGAACCCGAGCCCTGTACACAAAATCCAACCTCAGAGTGCAGTGTCGGATTATAAAGTGCATCCGGGAAATTCTGATAAACCACTAAGGTATCAAACAGGGCAGAACCGGCACCAAAACCGCTCTGTCGCTGAATATCACCAAGGCCGAGAAAACCGTAAACTCCGGCATCTAACGAGGCGTTATGTGTTTGTTCAACTAACTGGCGTAAGGTCGATTCTGGCTGAATGCGAACCCGGACCGGCAACGTATTCAAAAACATACCTATCATATGCTCGATATCAGGCACTTCAGCCGGACGTCCGGAAACTGTTGTTCCAAACACCAGATCCGCATCTCCGCTGTAGCGATGTAACAGCAAAGCCCAGGCAGCCTGAAACAGGCTATTCATGGTACGCGATTCCCTGCGGGATAACGCCTTGAGTTGTTCCGTCAGTTCTTTGGACAACTCACAATACTCGTTATCAAAACCACTGCTATGCGCACTCAGCGGCAAGGTATCAATGTGCAATTTATTGTTTTGTACAAAGCCCGCCAGATAGGTTTGCCAGTAGTGGCCTGCCACTTGCGGGTCCCTCGCCAACAACCAGCGCAGATAATTTTTGTATTGGCCAAAAGCCAGAACAGGGAGCGGCTTTTGGTGGCGCAATGCTTCATAACAACTTAAAAATGCATTAAATATCAAAGGCCGACTCCAGCCATCTGCAATAGCGTGATGCTGTGCCCACACAAAATAATATTGCTCTTGCTGCAGCTGAATCAGTTGGATCCGCATCAGCGGCGCCTTAGCGAGATCAAAACCTTGTTTACGCTCGTCCTGCATCAGCTGTTGCAGGTCGAGCTGTTGTTGCCCGGCAGTTTTGTCACACCAGTTTTGCCATTGAACTGTCAGACGGGCTGACGATGTGATCACCTGATGAAAGACGCCATCGTCACTCATAAAAAATTGCGACCTGAAAGCGGGGATCTGATGCACCAGTTGTTGCCAGGCCTGTTCAAATGCGCTGACATCCAACTGTCCTTTCAGCACGCAAAAATTCATGTTGGTATAAGATGCACCGGCATCTTCCAGCCCGTGAAATAACATCCCGGCCTGCAAGGGGGTTACCGACCAGATGTCAGCAATATCAGCATACTGCAAACTAATCTGCTGCAATTGTGCCGGGGTTAACCGCGCCTCGGGAAAATCAACAGCGCTAAGTGGTAACTGACCGGACAGCACTGTGATCAGCGCCTGTTTATGAAGACTGAGCTGACTTTTCAGCTCATCATTCAACCGACCATGCGGGTCCAGTACTTTTAATTTTCCCTGCACCAGACCCAGTTCAATCTGTTGGGCGTGCAGTGCATCGAATAAGGCTTCAAGTTTCATGATCAATGACGTTCCTGCCGTTGTATGGATGTCAGTCAAAAGAGTGGCAGGCAGACAACTCACGCGTGAGTTGTCTGCCTGTGACGCGTTCTGGCCTGCATGCTCAGCTCATTATGTCTGCCAGTTCACAGGGACGCGCCATCCCGACCAGCACCTTACGCTCACCACTAAAAGGTAAACGTCCATGGGTACAGCGCATATTGTCAAGCAACAACAAATCGCCGTCTTGCCATTGAAACACCACCATTTGCTCCAGATACAGCTGATTGATCAACGCAATACTTTCCGCTGGAATAGGCGAACCATCACCAAAACAGACATTTCTTGGTAACGACTCCTCAGTGTAAAGAGACCGCAACTGCTGATACTGCGTCACAGGTAAAGTCGAAGGATGAAATAAATGCGCCTGATTAAACCAAAGCCTCATCCCGGACACCGGATGCCGTGCTACCGCCGGGTTCACTTGCCAGGTTCGCAAGGTTCCGTCATCCAGCCACTGTCGTTCAATCTGATGCCGCTGACAATAATCATCCACTTCGGCGCTATTGTTCGTTTGAAACACTTCGGTCCATGGTAAATCAAATTCAGAGTAATTACGGATGTATTTCAGTTGTTTACGCTCAAACTCATCCACCAGCTCAGGCGGCAGTAACTGCAGCAGGCGCCCACTGTCACATATCGGCGTTTCTCCGCCTTGTGCTGACGCTTTGACACAATGAAAACCAATCCTTAACGGCCACTGCCGGGCATAGGCACATTCATTGTGCTGAACAATGACGGCCTCTGAATGATACTCCGTTGACGTGTATATATTGTCACGTAAGCGGGTTCTGGGGGTGGAACGGTACTGATACCCCATCAGGGCATCACCAAATAACAGTTCCAGACAAACCGCCAGCTTTTTGCTGCCACTTATGTCCATTCCGCGCAGCAACAAAGCGCCATGCTGATTCAGCATGGCATCGACCAGTGTGGCATGGTCAGAACACCATTGTCTGACATCCGCCGTTGCCGGCACGTCAAACACCAGCGGCCAGGAACCTGGGGTGTTGACGGCTCCCGCAGGCCTTATTGTTGTATTCTGATCCATTTATCCTGCTCCGACGCAGCCTTTCACTGAGGCTGCGGACTACTCAATATCTATGCCATACGCATCAAGCATCGCCTGATCTGCCACCTGCCGTTTGGCATGCTGCACCCTGAGCTCCTGATAGCTGTATGCCTGTTGCGCCCTTTGTGATAAAACCATCAGCTCCTGCTCCAGCATGAGCCGGAACTGAGCCAGTCGTGCCAGCTGCGACTCCGGCAGCTGTGCCTGCAGCTGCATGCTCAGATGGTTTGCTTGCAGGCTGAATGTCAGCTGCAACAGCTGTCCGGATCCCACTATTGCGGCATCGGCCATGCCGGCAGGCGTAAACAGCGGCGCAAGCGCTATTTCTTCCAAACAACGTACCGTCATCAGCCATTGCCCGCTGCTTTTTATCAGTGTCGTCGCACTTTGGATGAAATCCGGCAACTCAGGTACGGCCAGCAGAGGGCTGTGGCTGAGCGCCTGCCGGAATTGCTCCTTCACCGCAAGAATCCAGCTATCAACATCAGTCGCCTGCACTTGCGGCAATAGAACAGGCACCAGCTGAGTAAGATTGCCCTCAGGCAAAAGCTGGCCACACTCCACGGCTCCCTGCCGGCCGTCACAAAGCATGTTCACCAACGACGGAACTTGCTGCTGCCACTGCCAAAAGGCGCGGGCACTGAGTAACAGACACAACTCATCGGCGGAGAGCTTCAGTGACGTCATCATCAGCTGCCAGTCCACAGTTGCCGGCGTTATCCCAAAGTGCCAGTGCTGCTGCGTGCTCACCAGGGCTTCCGAGGGTCTGGGTTCAGCGACCGCCAGCGATGTTAATTTATCCTGCCAGTACGCTTTATGCTGCCATTGCTGTTCCTGATACAGGCTCAATTGCTGATGGTGCCAGCCGATAGTACTGACTCCGGCTGCGGCGGATTTTGTCGCCGCTTTAGCGGGTGCCACCAGCTCAGCAATATCTTCCAGTACCCGCAACCATGAATATTGATCCCAGCATAATGCGTCTGCCTGAACCAAGAGTCTGCAACCATAGCTGCGGTGTGACATCAGCACAATCCGGAACTGGCCACTCTGGCTGGCAAATGTATCAATGGCGGCCATCACTGCACTATCCAAATCCACCTGGTCGGGCAACAGCACTGCTTCATACAAGCCGGCAACAAGCCTGTTCTTGTCTGCAATACCTGGGAGTGTCAGGCCCGGCTTTGTGCGATCAACCTGCAACCGGCACAAATCATATTTTTCGATTAACTGTCGCAGTAACAGCTGCAGTTGCGCTGTTTCAAGCTGCAGCCATTGCTGGCTGATTGCATGCAACTGACGACGGGTCTGCACCTGTTGTGTCCACAGCACCTGCTGCCATGCACTGAAAGGCAAACAGGCCGCCTGCTCTGCATCCGGCCATTGCTCCCGGATCAAGGTGGCTAACTCAGCCGGCGTTGGCCGCTCAAATACCGACCGGACCGTTAAAGCCGGGTAATATCGATTCAGCTTTGCCACCAGCTGTAACGCTTTGACAGAATCTCCGCCACAAGCGAAAAAGTGATCATGCACACCCACAGCCTCAACGGCCAGTACCTGTCGCCATATGTCACACAACAGCACTTCAAGCTGATCAGCCGGCGCACTCTGTGCTGTGGTTCCGGATACTAAATCCGGCATCGGAAGCGCTGCGCGGTTGACTTTGCCACTCGGTGTTAATGGTATCTGGTCCACCAAAACATAAATTGAAGGTACCAGTGGGCCAGGCAAGAGCCGCGACAGTTCATGTTGCAACATCTCCCTTAAAACGGCATTGCTCACTGCTGCTGCAGACTCTGTAACGACGAGGTAGCTTACCAAACTTTGGCCACCAGGCAAATCTTTGGCAAGGGTCACCGCCGCTTGCACCATCGGCAGCGTACACAAGGCCTGATCAATCTCGGCCGGTTCAATACGCCAACCGTTTATTTTCACCTGCTGATCGGCACGACCTAAATATTCCAGCACCCCATCCGGGCGCCAGCGTGCCAAATCCCCGGTCCGGTAAATTCGTTGTTGTGGCACCAGGCTGCAAGCGACAAATTTTTCCTGGTTCAGCCCGGGTCGATTCAGGTAACCACGCGCCAGCCCTGCACCGGCCAGACACAGCTCGCCGACACAACCTGTTGGCAGCAACATTCCCGCATCATTTAACACTAACACCTGCGTATTATCGATGGGTCTGCCGATAGGCACGTTAGGATGTCCCGGCTCACAACGCCAGTAGGTCACGTCTATGGTTGCCTCAGTCGGACCATAAAGATTGTACAACTCAGCTGATGGACATTGCTGACTGAAATTGTCCACCAGATGAGCGCCGAGCGCCTCGCCGCTGCAAATCACAGTGCGAATGCCAGCACAGCTTTGCAACAAACCCGATTGCAGCATCACGCCAAACATCGCCGGCACAAAATGAAGCATAGTCACACCGGCAGTCCGGATTAAATCTGCCAGATATTGCGGGTCTTTGTGGCCATCAGGCGATGCCAGCACCAAACGGGCACCGCAGATCAGTGGCAACAGCAGCTCCCACACTGACACATCAAAGCTGTACGGTGTTTTTTGCAGAATAACGTCCAGAGCCGAGACATTAAACTGACGCTGCATCCATTGCAGCCGGTTTACCAGCGCCCGATGTTCAATCATCACACCTTTGGGCATACCTGTTGAGCCTGAGGTGTACAACAGATAAACCAGGTGATGCGGCTGCAACCCTATCACCGACAAATCCGGGTTTTCCTCGCTGTAACTGCCCAACATTTGCTGTACAGCGCTGTGATCCACACACAAGGCAGCACAAGTCCAGTCCATCTGCAAAAGCGCCTGCTGGGTCAGCACCAGACTGACCCCGGCATCCTGTTGCATATACTGCAGCCGCTGGGCCGGAAAAGCAGGATCTAAAGGCACATAAGCCCCACCAGCTTTCAGAATTGCCAGTATGGCAATAAGCATTTGTGGCGAGCGCTGCATGCAAATACCAACCCGCATATCAGGCTGAATATGGTGTTCTGCCCGCAGCCAGTGGGCCAGTTGATTCGCCCGGGCATTCAATTGCTGATACGTCAGCACTCCTGCCTCGGATTCGACGGCTATCGCCAGCGGCTGGCTCTGCACCGCCGTTTCAAAAAGCTGATGAATACAGCTGTCTGCACTAAATGGTTGCGCTGTTGCATTCCATTCAATCAATTGTTGTTGCCGGCTCTGTGCCGGAATCAGGTTGACACTGAGCACCTCAGTGTCAGCATTTTGTGTTAACAACTCAAGCAAGGAATCCAGCGCCATCGTCATCGTATGCAACAGCTCATTGGCCGCTATCGGTTGGCGTACCTGCACCTCGAAGGCAAAACGGTCACCAAAATCATCAACCAGCAGCTCAACCGGATAGTTTGTGCTTTCATGATAACTCAGCATGCTGTAGCCATCGCCTTGCCCGGTCGCCGCCTGGCGGGAATGGCGGTAATTGAGTAAGGCGTTAAAAAGCGGGCCCGCAACATCAGCACAACCCAACGCCTGTGGCAACGGAGTCTGCTCATAGGCCATCAGGCTACTGAACTCTGTATTGATCAGCTGCAATAGTGCCGGTGCTGACAAGGCTTTCAGATTAAGACGCAGGGGTACTGTATTGATAAATACACCCATCATGTGTCCGACATCGGACATGGATTGCATCCGGCCAGAGGCGACAGTGCCAAACACTATGTCATGGCGACCGCTGCACAGGCTGACAACCATGGCCCAGGCGGCATGAAACAGCACCGCCGGACTGATGGCCAGCTGTTTGCACAACATTTTGATTTGTTGCGACTGCTGATCGGGCAACCAGGTGGCAGCGCTGGTCAATTGTTGGCCGTCACCATAAATATCTTCCAGTCCGAACATCAAAGTTCCACCATCAAGCCCGGCCAGCCGGCCCTGAAAATAAGACCTGGCATCCAGTTGCTGCTGCTGATAAAAGACATGGGCAATAAAATCACGATAAGGCAGGGCCGGTGCTAACTGAGCACTCTGACCTGAGAGAAAACCGGCCAGTTCTTCACTCAGAATTTCCATGCCAATGTGGTCGGCAATAATGTGATGAAAACGCAATAACACATAGTGCTGTGGCAAAGTGGCCACACTGGCTACTTCCAGCTCAATCAACGGAGCCCGCTGCAAATCCATGCGCTGTGGTTGGTGGATAAACTGCTGCAGATACAGCTCCAATGTCGCCAGATCTTCAAACTGCCGCGTCTGCACAGCTAAACTGGCCTGGTGCAGAACCACCTGAACCTGTTGTGGTAATCCTTGCCAGGCGATTTGGGTACGCAGTACATCATGCCGATCAATAACAAACTGGATCCCGTCGATAAATTGCTTTAAGGCAGCGCTGTGCTCCAGCCGGAATGTCAGGGGACGCACATAGGGATCTGCGGCTGTGCTGGTGATGTGATGAAACAAAATCCCCTGCTGCAACGGCCCCAGCATATAAATATCTTTTATATTTTGAACCCCGCCTTCCACAGTGCTGACAATGTGATCAATATCTTGTTGTGACAAGCTGGCCAAAGGCAACAAATCCGGTGTGATACGGCTCAGTCCGGGCGGCAATCCGGCGGGCTTTTGCGACGCTGAATCCACAGCACCACCAGCCACAGGTTTAAGCACTGCTGCCAAAGCTGACAGCGTGGCGTGCGCAAAAATATCTTTGGGGTCCAGCTTGATGCCATGTTCCAATAGTTTTGCCGCGACCTGTAACGCAAGGATAGAGTGGCCGCCTAATGCAAAAAAGTTATCAGTGCGCCCCACCTGTTTAACACCAAGGACCTCACACCAGATTTGCGCTAACACCGTTTCTTCGCGGCTGACTGGCGCCTGATGTTCAAACTGCTGCTGACGATATTCGACTGTAAGTAAGGCCTGACGATCAATTTTACCGTTGGCTGTCAGTGGTAACTGCGGCAACGGAACATAAACATCAGGCACCATATATTCAGGCAACCACTGTGATAACCGGCTTTGCAGGGCTGTGCGCAGATCGGTCTCAACCTCTGGTACCTGCTGCGACGTCACAATGTAAGCCACCAGAATTTTTTGTCCATCTGCGCCATCCCGCGCAACAACTGCTGCATCCAGAATACCTTCACATTCTGTCAGTGCCTGTTCAATTTCTCCCACTTCAACCCGGTAACCGCGGATTTTTAGCTGCCCATCATTACGGCCAACATAACTCAGGGTGCCATCCTGCTGCCAGTATACGAGGTCGCCACTGCGGTATAACAACAGATCCGGCTGATTGGGATCGCTCAGAAAACGTGTTGCTGTCAGGCTGTCTGAACCACAGTAACCATCAGTTACACCGCTGCCCCCTATATATAATTCACCAACCACACCGATCGGCAGCGGTTGCATGGCAGGGTCCAAAACCAATAACCGGGTATTGTGCAAAGGCCGGCCTATGCTGACACCAGCGGCAGCATCATCTCCCTGCGCCTGCCATTGCAGATAACTGCACCCCACAGTGGTTTCGGTCGGGCCATATTCGTTAAACAGTTTTGCCGCAGGGAAAAATTGCATAAATGCCTGACAATGCCCGTGTAACAGCCGCTCCCCGCCAACCACAAAACAATGCGGAATTTTGCTGTTAAATAACGGAATAGCTTGTGACAGTTGTTGCGTCAACGCCACCAGATGAGCAGGCGTCAATTTAAACACTTGCGCCACCTGAGCGCGCATTAAATGGCTGGCAAGCTCAGCAATAACATTGGCGGCGGGCATTAAAGTACAGGGTAAACCGATACACAGCTGCGGAAGTAACACTGTCACAGAAGCGTCAAAAGCTAATGAAGTACTGAACACACTGGCACTCTGCTGCGGATAATAATGTGCAATACAATGTTCAATATAATTGTTCAGCTGCCGGTGCCCAACCTTCACCCCTTTGGGCTGTCCGGTAGAACCGGACGTATAAATAATGTATGCCAAATGCTCCGGCCGCAGACCCGTCTCGTCAGACCGCAGTGGTTCTGCCGGATAACCGGCGACTTGTTCCTGTAGCGCCACGGAATCCAGACAGACCACATCGGCTAATAAAGCAGACATGCCGGAATCGCTTGTTGTTAACAGCAAACGGGCAGCGCTATCCTGGCAGATATAACGCAACCGGTTGACCGCTGTGAGCGGGTCGAGCGGCACATAGGCTGCACCAGCCTGCAGCACCGCCAATATCGCAACCATCATGGAGCAGGACGGCTGCAAACAAACGGCAACCCGGCTGCCTGGACCAATCCCATATTGCTGCTGCAGATAACGGGCCAGCTGACTGACCTGAGTGTGCAGCTCACGATAACTCAGCTGTTGTTCATTGATGTTAAATGCAACATCGTCAGCACGCTGCCGGGCTATGGCTGCCAGTCGGTCAGGCAGCAAGTCAGTCGTAACAGGCACAACAGGACCATACTGCCACTGCTGCAGCCGGGCTATATCCTCTGGCGGCAGCAGCGGGGCATCTATCAGGGGTGCCGCCGGACATTGAATCATAAACCGCAATAACTGACTAAAACTACTGGCATAGCGGCTGATAGTCGCACCACTGAATAACGAGGTGGCATAATTCCATTCAAAAAGGTACTGCCCCTGCAATTCCACCACTGAGAATTCTAAATCCGCTTTGGTCGCCGCCTGAATTTGCTGCACAAACTGCATGCTACATCCGGGTAAATGAAAAACCGCATCCTGCTGTTGTAAATTGTGAAAGGTAAAAAATATCTGAACCAGTGGCAGAATTTGCGACGAACGCTGTGGATTTATCTTCTCAACCAGCACATCAAATGGCATGTCCTGATGCTGGTAAGCCGCAATCAGTTGTTCTCTGGTTTTTGCCAACAAACTGACAAAATCGCTACTGTCAAACTGGTTTCGCAGCACCAGCGTATTCACAAAACAGCCGATCATGCCTTCGAGCTCAGGCCGGGTTCTGCCGGCGACCGGTGTGCCCAGTACCACATCAGTCTGATTACTCCAGCGACTGATAAAATATCCAAACACTGTGTACAAAAACATAAAAGGGGTGACGCCCAAACGCTGGCACAGCTGATTAAGTTGTGCTGACAACAGGGGATCAAGCTGGACCGAATGTTGTCTGGCATCATACTGCTGATAGGCCGGCCGGTCATAATCCATCGGCAGGCTATGCACCGGCGGCGCACACCGCAACTGCTCCTGCCAATACTGCAGCGCTTCATCGTACAGATCACGGTGTTCCTGAGCCCAATAAGCATAATCGAGATACTGCACCGGTAGTTCAGCATCTGTCGGATGACCTGTTTCTTTCAGCTGGCTGTAGATCCGCACCACTTCTTCACTTAACACCTGCAAAGACCAGCCATCCGCTGCGATATGGTGCAATACCACGCCCAGACTGAATTTCTGTTCGCCGGTTTGAACCAGCATGGCCCGCAGCAACACATCATGCTGCAGATCAAAGGGCCGGTTTAATTCGCTTTCAAACAGCTCGTCAATATTTTGATCTGGCTGGTCTGCAGAATCCTGGCGGAGATCAACAAATTTCAGATAAAACTGCGCATCTGCCCGCACAAACTGGAAGGGTTCTTTTGCATCATATCCTGTGCGCAGTATTTCATGACGCTTCACAATCTGCTGCAGCGTGGCTTCAAACAACGGAATATCAATTTCACCATGAAGTACCAACTGGCAACAGATGTTGTTCTGCGTGGAATCCGGTGCATATTGGCTGGCAAACCACATGCGTTGCTGCGTGGGTGACAGCGGACCGGTCTGGGTTTTTAATCTGCTGATCGCATGATGATGCGGACGGACACCGGTTTGCTGTTGCAAAAACTGACAAACTGCCTGTTTGTGCTCCCGCAGCAACAAAATCAAGTCCTGGCCGGGCATTTCATCAAACGCAACTTCTAATTGCTCACCATTTAACGACAGCTGCACATTTTGCTGGCTGCATAAGGCCATAATTTGGTCGACAATACTCACCTTTGCTCCTTAAAACCTGATCACATGCTTTTGCGGTTGTTCTTCAAACAGAAAAAACTCAGTGGCACCGCGGGCTGAGTTGATGATAGTGTCCCCGCTGATATCTGGAGTGGCTCGCAGGAAACAGCCGGCATATCGCCCCTGTAGCGCAAAAATGCCCCAAATCACCCGGTAAAAATCAAATCCGTGCTGTGGCTCGGCCAAAGGTATCGGATCCGGCTGCACATATTGCTGAATCAACCAGCCTGGCTCAGCTGCTAATTGTTGATAAAGCCGGCACCAATCGCCGGCAGGCGTGGAAGCGCCAACAACCACATGTTTACCCTGCATTGAATAAGCTTTTTTAAACACCAGCTGTTGCTGATGGCTGCGGATAAATGCACCAGTGTCATAACGGCGACCTGCAAACACAACTTCCGGGCAACCTAAGCGCACAGTCCATGGAATACACTGGCGCACCAGCTCCTGCTGGTATGGCACCAGCACTGATGCCGTTTGAGCTTCATGAACTAATGCAAACAACAGCTTGTTACCTAACAAGGCATAACATAAAGAATCCGGATAATAGAATTGCGCTTTTTGCGCCATGGATTCCAATAAATTGAAAAAAGACTTCGGCAGGTTGTCCAGACTGTCCGTATTCATGATAATGGCATCCATCTCGACACCCGCGAAAAACAGTCGTCCGTCAGGATCAAAACTTATTTGCTCAACCGACTGAAAATAATACAACCTTGCTGATGGCATCGTTTCCGGCCGGATTTTTTCCAATAACGCAGAAAACTCTTCACATAAATTCTGATAAAACTCCGCAGGGATCGAAGAGGGCACAAACAAAAGCAAATTGCCGGCAGTCTGAGGCCCCTTCAGCCGGCGCGCGGCGTGGCAGTATGCCAACAGTAATTCAACCACTATATTGCGAAAACGGATGTTGAACTGGCGAAATTGTGGCCAGGCGTCAAGCAATGACAGCACTTCAGGGTAAATCCAGCTATGCTGCCATCCGCCAAGCGATGCACCGCTATTGACTTCAATCAGGCGCCATTGACCAGCCACCTGCACTGCGTCATAACGCAACACCAGGTCTTCAGGCTGCGTGAGCCGCGATGCAAATAAATCGACCTCCACCCTGGACACACCCAAATATTCAGCAAGATATGCTGGGTCCTGCTCCGCATAAAAGCGCAGCACTTTATGCAGTGCAATCGGAAGTTCACGGCATAAAGCATCCATCTTTTCAATAAACTGCGGGTCTGCAATCAGCGGCCAGGGGCTGACTTTATACTGTTCCGGATAATCCCGCATAAACAACGGAACGTCTTTTCCCATTGGTGGAAACGGCATTTTTTGTAGTTGTTCTGACTGACTCAGCCCCTCAATCAGGGCATGAAATGATGCGGAGTAGTTCAAACATTCTGTTCTGCGATCATGCAACTGCATTTTTGTTATCCTTCAAAACCGGCCACTTTTTGTGTATCAGAGGATCAGTAATTTTTTCTTTTCCGTAGCAGCTTGCTGCGAATGTTGTGTTGCCAGCTCAACCTGCAGTACATCGGCAACAGCGCGAATACTGCTGTTCTGGAAAAACACCTTAAACTTCAGCTCGATGTGCCACTGCTGCCTGATCCGTTGAATAATCCGGTTTAACAACAAGGAGTTTCCCCCCAGATGAAAAAAATCAGCCATCACACTGATACGGCTCTCTTCCTGCCTGAGCACATCAGCCCAAATCTGCAGCAATAAGCGCTCAGTGCTGTTTGCCGGCAGCACCAAAACTTCAGTGGAAATATGCTGTGGCAATGGCAACGCACTTTTGTCCACTTTCCCATTGGCTTTTAACGGGAAAGCCTCCAGCCAGACAAAAGCGGAGGGTAAACAATAGGAGGGCAGCCGTTGAGCCAGCTGCTGCCGCACTTTAGATTCCTGTTCAGGCAACGCATGCCGGCCGGATGGGATGACATAAGCAACAAGACAAGCCTGCTCAGTGTGCTGGTACAGCGGCAGAACCACCACCTGCCGGATATCATCCAGCTCAGAGATTGCCTGACAGACTTCACCCAGGGCGATGCGCTGTCCACGTAGCTTGATCTGATCATCATTTCGACCTAAACAAACGATCTCACCATCCGGCGTTTGATAACCCAGATCGCCGGTGCGGAAAAACCGGGCATCACCAAGCTGAATAAATTTATGCCGGCTCATCTCTTCATCACGCCAGTAACCATGACAAACAGCGGCGCCCCCGGCCATAATTTCCCCGACCACTCCGGCAGGAACTTGCTGCAACAAAGTATCGGCAATCCAGACGCTGACCCCGGTAATAGGCTTGCCTGCCGCGACCCAATTGTGATGAGCGGCCACAGACACAGGTTTAAACAACACATCAGACATCACTTCTGTCGAGCCGTATAAATTGACAAACTGGCAATCCGGCAGCGCTTGCACCGCCATGTTGACATATTGCTGCAGCAGCGGCTCACCACTGACAAACCAGTATTTCAGCGGCAGCGTCAACTGCCGGTTTGATAACTCTTCGGTAAGCACCCGTAACAACGAAGGTGCGGTGACCACACGCTGGATCCGATGGCGTTGTAAATAATCAATCAGCCTGGGCACCTCGCGCACATGCTCTCTTTCACACAGATGTAAATGTGCACCGGCACATAAGGGCACAAACAGTTCCCACACACCTCTGATAAAGGCCATCGAAGTGATATGAACCGCCTGCTCCTGCGCCGCAAATGGCCAGGTCTGCAACATCCAGTCAATTCTGTTGTGCAGCGCCAGGTAATTGACCCCAACGCCTTTTGGTAGCCCTGTGGTACCTGAGGTATAGATGATACAAGCCAGATCTGAGGGTGCCGGCTGGTTCACAGCACATTGTCCATCAAACTGCTGCAACTGCTGTAATCTGGCGGCATCAAGCATCAGCACTGGTGAGCTGGTATCAGCCAGACTGGCGAAAACACTGTCCGGTGTCGTCACAAACAAATCGGGCAGGCTCTGGGTTAACATGTAGCTGTTACGCTCAGGCGGTAACTCTTCACTGAGCGGGATATAACAGGCGGCCAGTTTCTGCACCGCCAAAATAACAGCAACCCTGAGCTCAGAGCGCGGCAATCCCACCACCACACGACTGCGGGCAGCAACTCCATGCTGCACCAGCAGTTGCGCCAGCTGACTGACCCATAGGTCCAGCGCCGCATAGTCCAGGCTGCGCTGTTGAAAACTCAGGGCAGCAGCGGATGGTGTCTGGCTGACAAACTGCATAATCCGCTGATATGGATTACATGAATCAGCGAACTGTAGTGGGGCTATGGCTTGTGGTACCGGGGCTTGCCAGCCCAGCTGCAGTACCGGTACATCAGGTGCTGCCAGGACTTGCTGGATCTCATAGCTGAGTTCATTGGCATAAAAACGGATATCAGCCTGAGAAAAACGTTGCGGATCAAAGTGCCAGAGCAAATGGTAACGGCCGTCAACCCGTGGCTCCACATATAAAGTGATATCGTATTTACTGGGTAAAAGTTGTTGCACTGCACATTGCTGTAATGTCAGGTCCGGAAAATGAATGTCCGTCACCGGGTACTGATTAAAATTCAGCATGATCTGAAATAACGGGGCCACATCCGCTTGCCTGACCGGATTTAACAAAGTCACTATTTCTTCAAAGGGTAGAAAATTGTGTTGCGCCGAGGCCAGATGCTGAGCGTGCAGCCTCTTCAGCAAGCTGGTAAAGCCGGGATTGTCGCTAAATTGTGTCCGGTACAGTTGAGGATTGATAAATAACCCAAGCAGAGGCTCCAGCCTTGCATGCTGGCGCCCGGCTTCAGGTGAACCCAGCACCACATCGGTGCGGCCGGATAATCGCCCTATTAACAGTGCAAGACAAGTCTGCATAAAAACAAATGGTGTAGTTCCAACCCGGACCAGTAAAGCCCGCAGACGGTCTGCAGTGGCCAGATCCAGGCTATGACTGTAACTGTTGTCAGCACTATTCCCGGGTACCGCAGCGGGGTGTCCAATCAGACCATGGTCCTGCGGCAATTCATTGAGCAACTGACGCCAGTACAACTTTGCTTCTTCGACTCTGCCGGAACCTGCCATGGCTTGCTGCCAGCGAATATAGTCGGTGTATTGCAGCGACGGGCCGGATAAGAGTGGCTGGTCCGGCGACTGGTAGTAACAGCGCAGATAACGGACCAATTGATGGAGGGAATAACCATCAGCAATCAGGTGATGCAAATCAAAAACCAGATAATTGGACGTTTCGGCTGCCAGGGTTTCTATGTAAAAAGCCCGAATTAACAAGTCCTGATCCAGCCGGAAGGGCAGGTCGGTCGCCATACTGACACACAACCTGACGAATTCCGGTTCAGCCAAATGAGCAACAGGCAGACGCAGTGACTGAATGTCAAAATGAACATCCTCAGTGATGGTGAAATACGGCAGATCTTCACCCTGATGATATTGCGAGCGCAAAATAGCATGGTCCGCAATCACGGCCTGTAATGCCTGACGCATACGGTTTAAATCCAGCGTCCCTTCGACCCGGAACACTGCAGGCATATGAAACAAACGATCATCCGTACTGAATTGTTGCATAAACCACAGGCGCTGCTGCGCAAAGGACAATGGAGAGCTGAGTAACGGGGTTTCAGCCGGCACAATATCCTGATAAATGCAGTCACCCTGATGCTGGTCCAGATAAAGCGCCAGCTGACTGAGCACCGGATTTGCCAGAATGGCCGCTGTCAGATTCTTGCCACCAAATGCCTGTTCCAGCCGGTTTGCCATGATGGCGGCCAGCAACGAATGCCCGCCCAGCGCAAAAAAGTTATCCGACACCCCTACACGCTCTACACCCAGCAGTTGCTGCCACAACTCACATAACCGCCGCTCCGTCCCGGTCGACGCCGCCACAAACCC
>NZ_JAOBWS010000021.1 GCF_025245835.1 Rheinheimera sp. 4Y26 | reverse complement strand
GTTGACACATTGATTGATGGGAAACGGATTTGGGCAGAAAAGAATCTGACTCGAATCTAATCTGACAGACACCAGCACAAAACTGGTAACTGTCAGATCAAGTCTGAGCTAGTACACTTCAGTCAAATGAAAATTTAATCGAATCTTTCCGCAAAAATCCCAAGCTTCACCTAATCATCCAAAATGTAACGCATAATGACGTTCTAAAATATCTAACATTTCTGTCTGGTGCGCTTTGATGCTCTCTACCCGCCACACGTTGTCAAAATCTTTAAAGGTTCTGAACAGTGCTTGTAGCTTCAGTGAGTCATAACGTGGCTTGCTGTCAAAATCTGCTTTTTTCTTTAGTA
Source organism: Rheinheimera sp. 4Y26 (assembly GCF_025245835.1). GTDB lineage: Bacteria > Pseudomonadota > Gammaproteobacteria > Enterobacterales > Alteromonadaceae > Pararheinheimera. Next base: position 24,160 of record NZ_JAOBWS010000021.1, on the reverse strand, counting down.
CTGTCTGGTTACTGTAAGATGAGTTTTCACTTGAACTTAACAGCACCAGATTACCGAAGGCATGTAGTACATCGTCTTCAAGAGCATTTTTATGTTCTTCATGCTGCGGATGCACATGCTCCACCGAATTTTTTGAGGTAATGCGATAAGCTTTCAGCTTTTCGACCGTTTTATCTCCTTGCTTCCACAGCAAGTACTCAAGCTTCTGAAACCAGTAATGTTCAAAACGGGTGCCCAATCTGTCTTCAAAGTAAGCTTTCTGCTCACTCCATTTGGCAACCGCAGGCTGTTGCCCCTGCGCTATTTTGAAACTAGCTTCTTTTTGGGTTTCAACCGTTAACGACAAAGAGTTATCTAATTGCTCCAGAGTTATCAAAACCTGCCCCTCAGTCATATCGGGGTACTCTATCAAGCGGGCCAGAAGAGCTGTAAGCCAATAATGGGCCGAGCGGTCACCTGTAAAGTTGCGAACTGCCTGCAACTGCACCAGGTTACTTAACTCCTTGGCGGTACGATTGATATAATATTTTCCACTCGATAGCGAACGGCTGATACTGGTTAAACGTAAATGAGGATCCTCTCTGTCATCGTGTTCAACCCACTTCACTACCCAGGAATCAAATTGATAACGCACTTGCCACAACAGTTCGATAAAGGCTTTAATTTCGGTTTCGTCTTGTTGTACCAGTACGCCAAAGCATGCCAGAAGATTCCCAGCTTTTATTCGTGGTTCTAGATCGCTACAACCTTTTTGGGCACAGAATATGCGCAAGGTATGAATTAACAGTAATTCAAAACTAATAATGGAACGGCAATACACCGTTTCGACATCAATAATGTCCGTGCCATCAGATTGCACTGACTCTTTTGCGTTTTCTGGTGCATCACCAGCAATAACTTCTGCCAGCAAACTAGCAACCGACTTACCGGAGCGTAACTCTGTTTTCGAGGCATTTTCCGGTTTAATGAAAGCGGCACTTAAACTCGACAAATCTTTGTACTCAAGGACATTCCAATCTACGTTGTCAAACGTCTGCCGCAGGTTGCGCTCGAAGTAATTGTCTAAATGCTCGCAGGCTTGCCAGATTTTACTGTATAGAGCCTTGTTGGTTTTTATTTTCTCTAACAGCCGTGCTTTTAGCAGATCGACTGGTTCTAACTGAATACCAGCAGTATTCATACTGGAGAATAGTCGATTAAGATCCATGGTCGCTGGGACGATGTTGTTAACCCATACCACCTTAGTTAAAAGGTAGTTGGCAAAAGCCTTAAGATCGAAGCCATCATCTCCCTTTAATTTTTCAACTTGCTGCTTTAATACATTCAAATTGGCTGCCAGTGTGCGCAGGTACTCATCTTGCTTAATTTCTTCATCACCTGGCCGCGGTAAATCATCCAACCCGGCAAAGCTACCAAGCAAGTTGCTAACAGATTCACGAATATCAAACCCAAGCCGCGACTGTTTGCCAAGTACCGCCACTTCAGCCAATTCACAGGGTATGTTTGAGGCTTTAAAGGCGATAGACATAAGCATCAAGGTGGTGGTGCGCTGCTGGCCATCAATCAACTCGTAAACACGGTGCGTTGCCGTATCACGACGGGCAGAAAGTGCACTGCCAATAAAGTATTCCTCCTCATTGGATTCAAACGCTGTTTTTATGTCCTCGAACAACTTAACTGCATCCTCATCCGCCCAGACATAAGGCCGCTGGTAGCTGGGGATCATAAAACCCAAGTTAAGCTTATGCACTTGCTTCAAGGTCAGCAGTTCTGTATCTACTTGATTGGGATTAGACGATGATGTCATTACAGGCCTCCAGCCACTTTATTCGTTAATGCCTGAGTGAAGCGCTGCTTGTAATCATCTGGGGTCAAGGACAATTTAAAGAAGTTACACACCTCTTTGATAAAACGTTTTTTCACGCTGTTACTATCGAGGTTACTGCCATCTAAGCTCAGACTAAAGCTATCCAGGTATTGAAAACACTGCTCTGGCGTGTAGCTGAGTGCAACCCAGTCCAAAACCGGAGTGTCTCTGACAAAGGCATAAATTGAGTTTTCACGCACGGCTTTCTGGTTACTTACCCGGCGAGAATACACCACTCTAAACAACTTCTTAGCAGCTGCTTCCAACTGGCTCTCACCAAATTGGCTGATGTATTGGAGCAGGCAGGCTTTGTATAACCCTTCTAAATAACTGCAGCCTTCCAAGCCTTTTAGCCACGCTATAAAAGCTTGATAGGCAGGTAAATGGGGCAAATCAGGCTTTTCCCAGTAATGTTGATACAGGCTTTGAAAGTAGCTTAAATACCTAATGCTGTTTACACCGGCATTTAGCGGCTGACGTAGCTCGTAGCCTTGCTGAGCCAGATATTGGCTAACCTCACCAGCCAACCCAAGCTGGCGATAAACGCGCCCAATCGCAATGTCAGTACCCTTACCGGTTTGCTGAGCCAGTTCGGATACAATGGTATCGCGAAGCTGTTTTTTCTGTTGGTGCGAAGGCAGTTCGCGCAAATTAATCTGCTGCCAGTAACGCCCTTTCAACAGTGCGTTGACGGTATCATCCAACTTGCCCAATGCTTCCCACTGTTTAGCATAGGTTTTTTGGTGCACGGTAGCTACAGCACGCAGGTGATGTGCCTTGATTATATCTGGGCCACCCAAACGCACACCACCGGTATTCTGTGTTTCAAAAAAGCGGTAGGCGTCATCTTCCGTTTGCGTAATCACTAGAGTAAATTGCAGCTTGGTGAAATCTAATAAGCTTTGCCATTGACCTTGTTGCTCACTAAAGCAGCTTTGCAGCCACTTTAGGTTGTGCTTGATCTGCTGCTGACTGATTGGATGTTCATATTCCAGTGAGTTGACCAATGGCAAGTTCTGGCCTTGTTGCAGCAGAGTGGCGATCAACACCAGCGTTGTTATTCTTTGCTGGCCATCAATAATATTCAGTTTATCGCCATCCTGATGCAGGATTAAACTGCCCAAATAGTAAGGAAGGTCTGACGATAGCTCTTTTTGAGATCGAATATCTGTTAAAAGCTGCGTAAGCTGTTGTTCCTGCCAGCAATAGGGGCGTTGATATTCTGGGATAGATAATTGACCGACAGCCCTGTATCCTTCATTACTGCCTATCAGTTTACCCTCTAAAATTTCAGCGGCTGTGCACGTTAAAACCCTAACAGTCATCCCTTATCCTTTAGCCTTAAACTTTGCGCAGATTGCTGTAGCGGTGTTTTTAAAGCCTGCTCAAGTTTGCTCATCTGCTCGACGTGCCAGCTAATAGCTTCTGGCCATACATCGCGGTTAAAACCGTCCAGTCTTACCGCATATTGCACCCGAGATTGTTTTTTATCATCTAGGCGTAACCATTCAAGCTCTGCGCCGAACTTACACTCAATGCTATCCTTTTGCTGGATTACCCTATCAAACAGCCATTTGTTTTCTTCAGCACTGTTGCGGCCAAACCAAAGCTCAACCCGCAATTCCTTTTGATTGAAAATAAGGCTATAGGGGCAACCGGTGACACCTGAACCTGCGCATAGCCAATGGTCCTTACTGGGGCTGATGTTGCTATAAAGCTGACAACTGCTGCTTTTCTGAAAAGCATCTAAAAGCTGTTCCCAGTAATCACGCCGCACGTTATGGCGGTTTTTTAATACCACTTCGGTGCTTTTTTCTTCGGCCTCTTTAGCACTGATGCCAATCATCAGCTCTTTGGCTTCCGGGGTGGGTATAATCTGGTCGATATTAATCAGTAACTGTTCGCCCAGTGCATACGGGGTAATTTTAAGACACGCGATATTAATGCCCTGGCCTAATAACCAGAGTGCTGTGCTGGTCACTTCCTTGCGGAAATTAGCAGCAACCAGCATTAAACGCTGGCTGTTTCCTAGGTTTAATTTTATTTCATCAAGGTCTGGCGCATCTAAAAACTCACAAATCCGTGCGGCGGCATGTTTTGGTACGTTTACCTCCGGCTCGCTAGAAGCAGGCTCGTAACGGTCAAGGTACTGCTGATAGATCTCGACAATTTGTGCCTTGGTCAAGCTGGCACAGTAAGAGGCATATTTTAGAGCCTGCCACACCACATCACGACCACTGTCGTCCAATTTGTTTTCGATAATCACCAGATTGCCATCTTTATCCAGCGCCAATAAGTCGAGGCGTTCGCGGGTATCATCAAAGCCATCAAACTCTTTTTGGATAATCAGCAGTTCTTCACCGAGTGCGTCAGGTTGGTGCGCTAACCACTCCTGTAGGTGTTTACGCTCGGTAAAGCCCAACTCACTAAAGGTCTTGATTTTTACCGGGCTAATGCGATTAGTTTGATAATTCACCGTGAACATAAATACCTCTAATTAGCCAGATAGCTTAGCTCGTCTTTGTATGGCATTAATGGCTCATAAAGATGATGATAACCTTTCCCGACCGCGCCCCTAAACTGCGTCAATTTAGGCGGGTTACTGCCAATACTTAAAATATGGTCTATCGCTATACCTGGATAAGGGTCGATAAAAACAACCTCGCTAATTCCAAGCTGATAAGCCTTTTTAGAGCATAGTTCGCAGGGACTTGCGGTGGTAAACAGCTTGCCTCCTTGCACTCCCATACCGCCGTATTTTGTTATTTGTAAAAATGCATTTTCCTCAGCGTGTAAAGAGCGGGTATGTACCTGATTTTTGTTGTCATCAATGCCATTTTTAATTGACTTGAAGCAATACGACAATGGACGTCCGGTTTCATTATGAATTGGTAAAAAGGTTATTAGCTGCAGATTTGCTGCATTCCTAAATTTTTCATTATTTCGTTCATAGTGGCTGTACTCCACCGGATCAAAGCTACTCTTTAGAGCTTCAAGCGATCTCAAGTTACACGGAACCTGCCCTTTAGGCACATCATTCCAACCTACCGCTTTTATAGAATAATCACTATCCGTTATTACCGCACCTACCTGTCGGGAAATACATCCAGAATTCATTTTAGCGGTATATGCAATTTGCATTACCCGCTCCAAAGCCGTTGGTGTGATTAACCCAGGATGCTGCATTAGCGATACATACCAAGCTAACTGTGCTTTCAGCACATTGTGATTACCCGCCTCTTTGCGTGGATTAAAAATATGAATGTCTGAAATCTCAATGCAGCGTTTTACATTTTGGCTAATAAGGTCTGCGTAGCTTCCTTCTGCCTCTCCAGACTCCTTCTTTTCAAGATCGTCAAATTGATCAACAGAATATTTGTGGACATTCTGAAGATACTTTTTCCTATCTAAATTTGGAGCATTTATAGATACAAGATAAAAGGCAGAGTAGCGATCTTTAAAAAACTTAGCTTCATATGGGTTTCGAATAGCATCAATTACAACGTAACAAGGCTTATTCTCTCTGTGCTGGAGCTTTCGAATTAACTTAACAACTTTATTCACAGTCTCTGGCAGGTGATAAATCGAATCAGCATTAAAATGTTGAGACTCAAAACCTGCCTGAATACTTCCTGTTCTTCGTATTGAATTACCCGCAGCTTGATAAGCTTTTAAGTACAGTTTTGCTTCAATTTCATTTAGCTGACGTTTAAAGAAATCGGTGAACTTTCGTACCATTGTTAAATAGAGAATAAATTCAGACAATTCTTCTTCGTTTAGTCGTTCTTCTGATTTGTGATTCAAAAGCTTCTTTGTTATGGACTGATATTTTGAGCTTTTTATCCTTGTCTGGATAAAGTTGTTAGATGTAACAAGTTTATTGAGCTCAGCTTTAACATCGACATCTGCACAATCAGATATAAATTCTATTAGTGCAATATCTGGCATTGCAAAGAAGTATGCTGAAATCAAGTCACTAACTTTTATAGAGAAAAACTTATGATGGTTTTTCGTAGCAAAATGCTTGATATTGTTATAACGATGGCAGTCAAGCCCCTGAAAGTAGTCTTTACCTTCAAGTTTAACATCGCTCAAAGCCGGGTAATTTGGCTCAGCTTGCTCCAAAATAGATGCAGCGGTGGTGCATCCCGACCCCGTCCGGCCCGTTAAGCCAATTAGAATAAACTTACTGCGCTCACTGAGCAGATTACCAATAACTTTTGCAGAATTATTTGTCATAAAGCCTCCTTACTGAGCTATCCACCATCTCTGGCATGATTTTAATCTTGCCCGTTACGGCGTTGTTTATCAGGGTGATTTTGTATTCTTTAAGTTTTACGATTTGAGAAAATTGGCAATCTATAGTCGACTCCAGGCCGACAATACAGCAACTCATACTGTTTAAGCAGTGCCAGTGACATGTGAGTAGATGTTTTAAGCATCGCGTTTCTCCTTAGGGGAAGGATTGGACTACCTGGACACTAATAGAGAGCGACTGACTGATTAAAAATAACTACTGAATTTACTAATCGGCGGCGTTAATCAGCAACAAATCTAATGAAATCAAACTATCTCATTAAGCAAAGCCTTTAACAAGCCACCTAATTTTGCTGACCATAATTCTTTATATTCTTCGTCACTGAATGTTTTGACTTTATTTTTAGTTCGAGGGTGGCTACATGATTTGAAATAGATTGTCCTTTCCTCAATAAACCTGTGTTGCCATTGCGCTCCTTGATTTGCGAAATGCTGAATAATTTGGTTAAAGTTTTCAGACGCGTCAGGCTTAAGACCGAGCATCAAGGTTCCGGAACCTGTCGGTGGCACTAAGCTCGTTGTATCAGCTTCAAGCAAAATGATGTGATTGTCTTTTAACTCAAATGTGGCAATAAAAAAACGCAACGGTTTTCCATCCTGAGTTTTTAAAATTGTCGTACTTCCATTGGTTGGTTTAGGGAACTCTCCGCACCTTACCGATTCAAGACGAATACCATTAATATTCCTCAGCTCATTAACAACTTCCTCAAATATCAGGAATCTGTGCGGTAACTCGGCCGCATCCTTAAAGTCATCGTTATTCTGATTAAGCACCGGTTCGAATTCCTGAGCCTTTCCTTCCTTAGCGGGTAAGCCAACGCCTGCTTTTTCTGGGTTAACTTGCGCTTCCGTTGAGGCAACCCTTGATTTTCCGGTGGTTGGTTGACCTTCGGCAAAAACAACCGCGCCGATCCCTACAACATTAAATGAAAAGCGACTAGAGCTATCGATGTGACGGCGTTTACCAAATCCGGGAATGGCACCAAGATCTAGCTCTGGATCAATATCCACCTGTGGCGTTTTACCCGGTTTTTTCGGCCCCGGTTTGCCTTCAGGTTTTACAATAAACTTTCTCTTTGGATGAACGATCTCGATACCATAAAAACGCTCTGTGGTTGGTGCATATAGAATGCTCGCAATCCGTTTAACCTCAGTGACTGCGTTCATATCATCGTTATCAATTGCAATCTTCAGAGCCCAGCCTTTCAAGTTTGGCGGGCAGAAATTAAAACCGATTTCGTTTAAATTTTCGCGGAAACAGTGATTAATCGTAAAAAAACTTCTTCTGGCCTCTGGCTCCAACATTAACCATGCAAAATGTTTCAACGCTTTCTGTGAACTCAAGTTACTTACTGGATAAGAGGTAGAATTTGGAAAACTGATTTGCACCGGCGATACCGTTTCATCCAAAAATACAAGCTCAGCCAATCCATTGAAGGAGTAAGCCGCTTTAATTAAATGACGATTATGGAAAAACAACACGCGGGCTAATTCAAAAGCGGTGATTTTAATCACCCCCTGATCAGTTTCGAACAGATATCTGTAATGTGGCTGACTTTTATCAACAGATATCTGCCTTATCACATTAACAGTTTTAGTCTTGTATTCGTTTTTTACAGAGTGGTTTGTATTGTCAAATTGATAGCCTACAGCTAAGTTACTGGCCATCTCTATCGGCAGCGAATTGCGGGTTCCATCCTCCCATTCAACTCCAATGAAAATCTGCTTATTTGAGAATATGTGCTTATTGATAAAAACGCCGTTTATGTTCTTTACCGCCAAATTTTTCGGCAGCCAACGGGTTGAAGGAAAATGCTTTAAGATCCAATTCGAGAACGAGCCTGACAGCCTGTCTACTGCGGTGTTTGCTAAGTCCTGCAATACGCTCAATTTCATAAGCCCGTGGGATAGCCTTTCTGTTTTTTATACAGTCAATCATAATAGCGAGAACTCTACGAATTTGATATTCGTCGATGGATTCAGCGTATTTAATGAAAAAGCTATGGCAAAGAGGCATCTTCGCCAAATGACTTAAAACTCCCCAAGAGATATTTGTTTGTGCGATAAACCAAGTTTGGGTCATTCTAGGCAAACTCAAATTATCATCACTTTGATCACGGATCCGGATTAATTTTTTAACTAAATCAAGATCCCTTTGTTTCCAATTAATCGAACTGCCAGCTGAAATACGTGCATTTACTGGAAGATGTTTCTGAAGCCACATTTTATCGAACCGAAACAACCAAGAATAAATCCGCTTACCTTCCTGCGTGCAGCGAATATCTTTTAACACACTAAATTGAGAGATTAACTTAAGCCACGCATGTCGATAGTAATCCGCCCTTTCTTCTGCTTTGCTATTTTTATAAACATTTAACTTGTCAGTAGGTTGAGTAACTGATGCCGCCTCATCAATTGCCTGTAAGAGTGAGTATGATGGAAAGAGTGCCATAATACAGACCAGATGATGCAAAGCTGTATAGTGGCGACGCTGCTTGCGAAAAAAATCTAGTAGCCAGTTATTGTCCGATCTGAAATCTAAACCAACCTTATCTAAAAATGCGACTCCCCAGTATTTGGTAACGACCTCATTAATTTTGGCATGATCCGTCTTGCGCCCCACGACGAAGCGATGGTCAATTAATTGCCAATGATAAAATTCAGACCATTGCGCAGGTGCTACATATGAGGTTTTAGTATTCAAAAAGTTCGAGAGTGCTGTCGACAGCTTTAACAGTGGATGATCTGATTTTAAAAACATCAGTGCCATGTTTGTATTTACATCCTGATGGGATGCATCTAAAAAACCATGCCGTCTTTCAGGAAGTAATTTAAAGCTATCGTGCAAAAAACAATGGTGTTTAGGGCAGATCATGACGCCTGGCAGATGAAATAGCCGGCGCCAATATGAATAAGCCAGTTTTTCGTTATCCTCTTGCGTACAAACGGGACAAAAACGGTAAAACCTTGGCCACTTTACGTTGGAAGCGTTAATTCCAATGTTTGTCATCACATGGGATTTATCACTAAATTTTAAGCTATTTTGCACAACCTCAAACCGCTCTGGTTCAACAAAAGAGCGAAAAAAGGGTAATACAGAATGTTGTTCTAGGATGTATTCAGCACTGACTGGCCATATATGTCCAACTTGCAAGAGTAAGTCTTGAAGATGGCCCTGCATTAACGCCGAAGGCACAATATTTCTCGAACCAAAAAGCATATCTAAAGCAGATTTATCGTCTCTTAGACCTTGGCGCGAAACGAAGCGCGCCAGAATACTCACAAGTAATTCATCATGATGTGGCAAGGGAAATTGGAAGATCATACCAAGTTCGACGTGGTATGAACGGTTGGATGATTTTTTAACTACTCAGCTTTAAAACGAGTCAGTGCGTCAATTAAATTCGTTTTTTGTTCTGCTGTTAATGATGCAACTAGAATAGCTAACTCAGCACTCTGCGCATCTTCGCAAAAAAAGTAGTTCAGCGGCACTTTCAACTCATCAGCCATTTTCTTCAGCGTTTGAATATCAGGTACATGCCTACCCTTTTCATAATGGTTCATGCGACCACTAGCTGAGCTTTCATCCATACCGATTCTTATACCAAGCTCGCGTTGAGAGATACCAATTTTATTTCTGGCCTGCTTAAGGCGCTCTGGGATTGGATTGTTGTGCAATTTGTATTCATCGTAAAACCCTCATGCTTAGATTGTCTAAGTTTTGCTTATTTCTGTATACTTAGCAATCCTATGCACAAGATTTTTCAGAACCCGAAATGACCGATAAAACGATAACCATAAATCCGCAATTCAAAACCGTACTTTTGGAAATAAATAAAAATACTTTTAGTAGACAACAACTTATAAGCACTGCTGAGCATCAACTTAAACTTACCAATATTCAGATAAAACGTTTTGTTTCAAGAAACATCTATGTCTTATCATCACGAAAGTTGCTTGTTGCGACTGGTGATAAAAAAAACAGAGGGTACCGTATCACTACGGAACTTGCGCAAATGTTACACGGAGAAAATTTGCAGAAAACGATTCACATCATGCCCGTAGCTAAAACAGAACCGGAAAATTTGCTCGCTGAGGAAGTAAAAGTGAATACCGAACTAAAACTACTTCTCGGAGAAATTGATGCCTACCAAGATTTCTTACAACGATTCCCAGAACAGAATGACGTTATCCACTCTCTGCTCTGTGTGACAAGAGACCAGGCGGCGGAATACTACGGTCGTCTAAATGCCATCAGGAAAATAATCAGTAAAACACAAACTCATGGTGCCAAGTCATGTTAAGAAATTGGCAAGCTCGCTGTAAAAATAATGCTCTGGAAACCTTTAAATTACAGACTCATTTTCTACTTTTAGCCTCGCCTGGTGCCGGGAAAACCATTGTTGCAGCCCACATAGCTAAAGCACTTTATGATGATGATCAGATTGATTACATCGTTTGCTTTGCCCCATCTAAAATTGTCTGCCAAAGCATTGAAACGACCTTTGAAAAGGTTTTACACCGAAAGTTTAACGGTCGTTTAGGTGCTGTTGGCGTATCAAGGACTTACCATTCTTTAAACACAATTAGAGATTTAGTGAATGATCTCAGTAATAGCAGAGTTTTGGTAGTTTTTGATGAAATCCATCATTGCGCCGGCGATGGTGAATCACCTGCAAACGTCTGGGGATTACAGGTGCTTGCTACAATACAAAACTTAGCCACTTTCACACTGTCGCTAACAGGCACGCCGTGGCGAACGGATACCTTACCCATACCATTTGCAAAATACGCCGATCCACACGGTAACATTCTGTGCGATTTCAAATATGACATGGTGGATGCAATAAAAGAAAACGTCTGCCGGATGCCACAAATTACCGCCATCGATATTGAGCAAGTTATTGTAAAAAATGCTGAAAGCGTTATTACCTATCACAATATCGCCACCTTATTAAAAGAAGGCGGTATCAGCTATCAATCAATACTTAGACATCCTGAAGTCATCAAGCATATGCTGGAAAGAAGCATTAACCAGCTGAACATACTCCGTGAAAACTCAGCCAGAGCGGGTGGTTTAATTGTTGCGTCATCGTATTTGCATGCAATACAAATCCAGTCAATTTTGTCAGGCCATTTTAAAAAACAATCGATTCTGGTGTCTTGTCGACAAGATGATTCACCTGAATTAATCGAACACTTCAGGAAAAGCGCGTCGGAATGGATTATCAGTATCGCCATGATCAGTGAAGGAACCGATATTCCGAGGCTGCAGGTTTGCTGCAATCTTACCGATGTTACCACCGAGCTTTATTTTCGGCAGATTTTAGGCAGAGTGCTAAGGGTAACGCAGGATCAAACCAATATAGCCTATATGTTTATGCTGGCTGAGCCGAAACTGGTTGAATATGCACAACGTTTAAACGAAGCCATACCTGGGGCCTACAACTATCAAAAATCAGTAGACCTATTGGAAAGTATTGAGGAGTCTGCAGCAGAAAATCCCATTCAAAGCACAAAACCACCAACAGGGATAAACCCTGACCCTGCGTTAAATCTTAGGTTTAATGAAAGAAAGCAGCAGAAAAATGACAATGACCTCATTCATGCAGAGCTAATAATGGCCAAGTTCAAGTCAAAGATAATTTCTAGCTATTTGATTTAAAAGGCTTTAAACAGCGCCTCATCTCTATCCAGCAATATCATCTTTAATGCCTAATTCTTGCGCAGGACTGACCGGCGTGCAGCTATGAATTTATCAACGCAAAGATGAAAATTAAGTAAAAAAGCAACGAAACCACTTGAACTACTAATTAGTATGGACAATACTAATTAGTAGTTTGGTGAGGAGGGGTTATGGCGCACACAAGACATATTCAAAAACGTATGAGTCAGCGTGGTATTACTACAGGATTAGTTAACCTTGTGAGTCAATTCGGTGTAGAGCACGGTGATAAGCTGATTCTCAACAAAAAAAACACCGAAGCATTGCTTAAAGCATTAGAAAATATGAAAAAGGACTTACTTGATATTCATAAAAAAGGCGGGATAGTTGTTGTTGAGTGCGGGGATACGCTTATCACCACTTATGCCCTTGATAGTTTTTCACGCAAAAAAGTTGGAGGTAAGCATGAGTTACACTAAATCAGTGCTATCAAATCTTTTTGATTTACTGAAAATACGCTTTGTTCCCACGGATGCTCTTAGTGAACTTTGTTTTCTGATGCTTTGGAGGGACTGGCAGAAAAACAACAACACAGAAATATTGGACCAATCGTGCGAGTCGCTTGCAAATTGCTATAAGAAAATGGCTAACGAGCTAGAAGATTATGGCTACGTGGTAACAGAGGCTCGTCTATTTGATCGAATACCTGAGCATGAAGTAAAAGAATTAATTCAACAGGTCGCAACAATAGACTGTAGTAACCAGGAAATCGCTACAGCCTTAGTTGAGCTTTCACAATCAGTTGATGGCCGGTCACCCTCTATTTTTATCGAACCGGGACTTGGTAAAGAGATTCTGGAACTTACAGCTAACTCGGATACCAATCTATCGCTTTACCATGATTCCAGTCTTATCGTTTTATGCCAGCTCGAGGACACATCGAAAGCCAATGTCTTTGTATCAAACATTAATGCTCTATCTCTGGTAGTTACAAATTTACTTGGCGCTACACTGATCGGTTCTCAACCAGAGATGATTTTTAGGCCAAGCCAAACTTTTAGCACAAACGTTATCTCGCTCCCTCCTTTGGGAGCGCAAATATCCACGCTTGAAGGTCGTATCCGCTCAGAAGAAGGGGCATTAGAAAGAGCAATGAACGAAGCAACAGATCGAGCTGTTGTGATGGTCACTCAATCAACCCTTCTTTCACGCTCAGCGGCATCATTGCGTGAACAATTGGTTCGAAAAAACTGGCTTCAGGCCGTTGTTACACTACCACCAGGCATATTGTTGAATACCTCCTTACCGCCAGTGCTAATAGTCATCAACAAACACCGCCAAGTCGATGATAGAATCGCCTTGTTTGAGTTTCCGAAACACGAATTTAGAGCGGGATCAATACCACTCGCTGAGAGGGTCAATGAATTTGAAGTCGGTATGTACGGCATCCTTGTTGATGCTGAACAAATACGTGACAACGATTTCGACCTGTCGTTTGGTCGCTACCAATACGGACGGGCAACTGCAACCCTGAAAAAAACAGAAGCACAATCATTGGGGGCGGTCGCTGAAATTATCCGAGCCCAAAATATTGTTTCTGAAGATGCTCACGCCAGTGAAAAAGGTATCTTTCTTGAGGCTGGTGCGCGGGATATTGATGAGGCAGGTCTCCTTAAGACCCCAGAAAAGCGTATTCGGGCTGATGAAAGCCAGCTTCGCCGCGCTGAAGCTCAGCGCCTAAAGCCGGGAGACATTTTGCTCGCTGTTAAAGGTAATATTGGCCGCATTGCTTTGGTACCTGAACACTGTGGTGATAATTGGATTGCTGGTCAGTTGTTTGTCATCATCCGCCCTCGTTCCATGGTTAGTAGTATCTACTTGTATCGCTATTTATCGTCAGAGCTGATTCAAGCTTATCTGGCCGAGGCCGCGACAGGCGCAGCCATGAAAATAATTAAGGCAACCGATTTGCAGAATATTCCGGTTGAATTGCCTACTGCAGAACGACAAGCAGAAGTAGAAAAGAACTACGCCGACATTCAGCAAGAATATTTGGCCATCCGTCAGCATCATGAAGTGATCCAACAGCGGATGTCTGAACTGTGGGGATATCCGGGCTAAATCGGGTAATCTGCCACCACAATATTTGTCATAAATATAAATTTTGAACACCGACACCAGTGTTGGTCTTCGCAAAGGGAAATGGATACTGATGAAACTAACTTTAGCCCGCTTAGAAAGCCTGTTACTGGCTGCTTGCGATGACTTGCGTGGCAGCATGGATGCCAGCGAGTACAAAGAATACATTTTTGGCATGCTATTTCTTAAACGTGCCAGCGACTTATTTGATGAACGCCGAGCTCAACTCTACAAAGATTTGAAAGCACAAGGCATGAGCGCACAAGACATCACCATTGAACTGGAAGATCCCGACAACTATTCAGGCAAGTACTTCTACGTGCCGCCACGCGCCCGTTGGAATGAGGGCTGGACCGAAGAAATTATTCGTGACGGTAAAAAAGAAGCCACTCATTACCCAGCTTTAAAGCATGTGAAAGAAAACGTCGGGACAGCGTTAAATAAAGCTTTAGCAGCGATTGAAGAAGCCAATACTGATGCTTTGCAGGATGTCCTTAGCGGTATCAATTTCAACAAAAAAATTGGCCAGCGCACTCTGGACGACGACACTCTTGCCGACTTTGTACTGAACTTTGACAAGATCCCGCTGCACGATGCCGATTTCGAATTCCCAGATCTGCTTGGTGCAGCCTACGAATGGCTGATTAAATACTTTGCCGATTCTGCAGGTAAAAAAGCGGGTGAATTCTATACCCCGGCTGAGGTGGTTCGCCTCTGTGTAGAAATCTGCGACCCAGACGAAGGCATGAGCGTATACGACCCAACGGTCGGCTCGGGCGGTATGCTAATCCAAATGCGCGATTACTTGCGCGAAAAGGGCGGCGATGCAACTGAAATAGCACTCAGTGGCCAGGAAAAAATCGGCACCACATGGTCTATCTGTAAAATGAACATGCTGCTGCACGGCATTTCCCATGCGGACATCCGCCAGGAAGATACCCTGCGTGAGCCACAGCACATGGCTGAAAACAACGAACTCAAGCGCTTCGACCGGGTGGTTGCTAACCCGCCGTTCAGCCAAAACTACATTAAAAAAGACATCAAATTCGCCAGCCGCTTCCCGGTATTTATGCCGGAAAAAGGCCGAAAAGCCGACATGATGTTTGTGCAGCATATGCTGGCCGTATTAAAGCACGATGGCCGCTTGGCAACCGTCATGCCCCATGGCGTGTTGTTCCGTGGTGGCGAAGAAAGCGAAGCCCGGAAGTATTTTATCGAGCAAGGCTGGCTTGAAGCAGTCATTGGCTTGCCGAGCAACCTGTTTTACGGCACCGGTATTCCTGCTTGCATCCTAGTGATGAATAAAGCTGGTGCGGCAAAACGCGATAGTGTGCTTTTTATTAACGCCGACCGAGAATACCGCGAAGGTAAAGCGCAAAATCACCTGCGCCCAGAAGATTTGGATAAAATCATCAACGCCTATCGGACCGGTGAGGATATCCCTGGTTACGCTCGCAATGTACCGGTTAGTGAAATTAAAGCCGAAGACTATAACTGCAATATCCGCCGTTATGTCGATAATGCCCCACCGCCAGAGCCTCATGACGTACGCGCTCACTTGCATGGCGGTGTACCCCATTCAGAAATTGCAGCGCTGAGCCACTATTGGGAAAACTACACCGGACTTGACGCCAGTTTGTTCGTGCCATGTGATGACCATTATCAAGGCTTTGCCTCGGTTCTGTCAGAGAAACATGATATTGCGCAGCAGATCAACCAGCATGCGGGCGTGATCACTGCAAATGAAAACTTTATGCAGCAGGTCGACGCCTGGTGGCAGCAGAACCAACCTATTGTGGAAGCCCTCGCTCCCGACGCTGCGAATCAACAAGCGCGTCCGCGTAACGTTTATGTGATGCGTCGGCAATTGCAGCAGTCTATTGAAACCCATTTAGCCAATCAAACACTGCTGACGCCGTTTCAGGTGCGTGGCGCATTTGCAGGATTTGTGGATGACTTAAAAGCGGATTTTAAATCGATTGCCGCCAGTGGCTGGGGCGCTGAGCTGATCCCTGACGAGGAAATTTTACAAAGTCAGTTTCCACAGGTACTGGCAGAGCAGGATCTGGCACAAAGCCGTTTGGCAGAACTGCAGGCGTTGTTTGCTGCCGCTGGTGAAGATGACTTTGAAGATTCTGAAGATACCGGCGTGCTACCTGCCAGTGAAGTGAGCAACAAGAAAAACGACCTGAAAACTGCAACCGCAGAGTGGAAGGCACAAATTAAACTGGTGAAAAATTTAGCAACCAACCTGTTTACCGAGCTAAAAATAGCCGGAAAACTCCCAGCCAATGCCAACAAAGGTTTTTATTGCACTGAAGGCTTCGCGCAGACCGAGCCGGAATTTCGCAATGGCCTGCGTATAACGTCCATTGCGGAACAAAGCCCGCACCAAAGTGAGTATGTAAGCCAAATCAAAGATGCCGTGCTTAACGGAGAAATGGCGTATCAGCGTGCTCAGCAACTAGAGCTAAGCCTTGCCCGCCATAAAGTGTTAGAGGATGAGGTTAAATCGTTAAAAGTGACGATTAAAGGCATCGCAGCCAAGCGTGACGAACTGGTTGAAGCTGCTCGCGCCAAAATCGATGCCAGCGCCGCCCGCACCTTGATCCTAGAGCGTTTGCGCCGGTTGCTGTTAACCCGTTATCAAAGTTATCTCAAGGCAGAGCAACGTCGTTGCATTCGCGCTATTGAAAACCTCTGGAGCAAATACGCCGTTACAGCCAAAACCATCGAGACCGAGCGGGATCAGGCTTCGGCTCAGTTACAGGCATTTTTAATGGAGCTGGGGTATGAGTGAGTGGATTACGCACGCTCTAAAAGATTTAGTTTCTTTTCAAAAGGGCAAGAAAGTAGACACATGGGATGATCCCGGTGAGGATCGTGATTTCTATCTTGGTGCCGGAGCACTTTCAGGCAGAAGCGATGGTTATGCAAACTGCTATGGTGGAGTATCTGCAAAGCCTCATGACATCTTAATGTTATGGGATGGTGAACGCTCCGGATTGGCAGCTACTGGGCTTTCTGGTGTCGTAGCGTCAACCGTCACGCGTTTAACACCTACATCGTTGATTGATAATTGCCTACTCACTTACATTTTTAATATGAATTTTGAATGGATTCAGAATAGGAGAACTGGCACCGGAGTGCCTCACGTTCCAAAGGATCTTGGGAAAATATTGCAGGTGAAGTTTCCTGCAGCAATACAAGAACAACAAAAAATAGTCCATATCCTGCAAACCATCGATCTGGCTATTGAGAAAACCGAACAGCTGATTCAAAAGTACCAACAGATTAAAGCAGGTTTAATGCACGACCTGTTTACCCGGGGTATTGGCGCCGACGGCAAGCTGCGACCACCACGCGAGCAGGCACCGGAGTTGTATCATGAAACACCTATAGGCTGGATACCGAAAGATTGGGCGTTAAGAACATGCGAAGACGTATGTGAAAGAATTATTGACTGCAAAAATAGGACTCCACCAATTACTCCTGACGGTTTTCCAGTAATACGAACTCCAAATGTTCGGAATGGTGAGTTTGTTGATGCAGAGCTGGTATACACAGATCTGTCTTCATATGAGATATGGACTGCGAGAGGGAAACCTAAGCCAGGTGATATTGTCATAACGCGAGAAGCTCCTGTTGGTGAAGTCTGTAAAATTCCTGAGAGACACTTCCAAGCGTGTTTGGGACAACGCATGATGTTATATCGCACTAACCCAGAGAATATTGAGGCAGATTTTTTTCTGTACGCTCTTCAGTCTGTACCAATACAAAACAGATTGGACCTTATTTCTGGTGGTTCAACAGTTGGGCATGTCCGAGTCGGTGATATCAGATCTCTGTGGATGTTTGTTCCAGATTCTAGGGTGGAACAAAATCTGATTGCGAACATGCTAAACAGCGTAGTCCGTAAGTTGGAATGTCAACGAGAGAGTCTCTATAAACTACAAAAACAAAAATCTGGCCTAATGCACGATCTACTCACTGGCAAAGTACCCGTATCTGTTGACACCGTAAAAGCCCCGTTGTCACCGGAGCAAGGAGCCACCTGATGACGCTACTGAATACTACACAAATTCCGGATTGGTTGTTGGATCTGTCTGAGTCCTGTGAGCTGGAGTGCAAAAAAGCTGCTGGCCGGGACGGACAAGGTGAGATACCTCATGATTTATGGCCGACAGTCAGTGCTTTTGCCAATACCCACGGCGGTGTGGTTTTACTAGGTATTGAAGAAAAGCCTGTGGGTCAGTTCCGGGTTTCTGGTATTCAACAGCCCGAACGGCTGGTGACTGAGTTGTTTAATAACTTTAATAACCGCCAGAAGATCAGCTGTAATCTGGTTGATAATCAGGATATTGAAGTTGTTCAGATTGCTGATAAGCAGATTATCCGCGTGAGTATCCGTCAGGCGACCCGGCATGAGAAGCCGGTTTATTTAGGGGCTAACCCGTTTGGCAATACCTACCGCCGCTTGCAGGAAGGGGATCGTAAATGCGCGGATGAAGCAGTAAGACGTATGCTTGCCGAGCAGGTGGAAGATGAGCGCGATAATAAAATTCTGCCCGGATTTGGCATCGAGGATATCGACAAGCGTAGCCTAACGATATACCGCAAAATGTTACGTGATGCCAAGCCTAGCCATCCTTTTTTGGAAGAGGACGACCTTGGCCTGTTAACAAAATTAAAGGGCTGGCGTCGTGACCGCCAAAGCGGACAACAAGGCCTTACGCTGGCTGGTGTTTTGATGTTTGGTTCCTGGGATGCAATTCAGGATGCGGCACCACACTATTTTGTCGATTACCGCGAGCACCTCGATAACGACAGTGATGAACGCTGGGTTGATCGGGTATGCCCAGACGGGACCTGGAGCGGTAATCTGTTTGATTTCTACCGTATTGTTTACGGCAAGCTAACCCATCCTGAATCTTTAAAGGTGCCGTTCCGGTTGAAGCAAGGGCAGCGCCAAGACGACACACCAGTACATGAAGCGATTCGTGAAGCCTTAGTGAATACGATAGTGCATGCCGACTACACCGGCACTGTATCTGTGTTGGTTGGGCGTCATCCGGATATGATTGTTTTCCGTAATCCTGGCAATATGCGTATTCCCAGAGATCAGGCTGTTGCTGGTGGTGACTCTGACTGCCGTAACCGGGCTATGCACCAGATGTTTTTGATGATTGGTTTAGGTGAGCGTGCTGGCTCTGGCTTACCAAAGATTTTCAGTGGCTGGCGCAGTCAACACTGGCGGGCACCATCTTTGTTTGAGGTGGATGAACCACCTCAAACCATACTAATCATGCGTATGCTGGAATTGATGCCTCCGGGAGTACTGCAGCAGTTGCATGATATGTTTGGGGATAACTTTCAACAATTGACTGAGCTGGAGCGCTTGATTCTCTCTATCGCTGCGACTGAGAGTGTCGTCACGCATAAGCGAGTTACAGAGATTAGTGGTGATCATGCACATGACATTACCCTCGATCTGCGTGCTCTGGTAAAAAATGAGTTCCTGTCTATCAATGGCCATGGCCGTGGTGCGGTTTACCATTTGGTCGGCCAAGAGTTACCAACACCTGATCAGGTATTTGGTGTCGCTGGTAATGATGCGAACTCCCCAGATAACATTAGTAGCTCCCTTGATTGCGGCGACAGCTTCCTAGATAACAGTGTTAGCTCCCTAGATAACGGTGGCAACCCCCTAGATAACAATGACAGCTCACTGGATAGTGTTGGCAGCTATCTAGATAAAAGACTGTCAGACGATCAAGGACGGCTGGTATCACCGCTGCTCCCTGCAGCCGTTGTCGATGATTTGACACTGTTAACACCGACGCTTCTGCAGCATCTGCGTCAGATGTCCCGTGAGCCCCGTCAAAAGCAGAGGGTCAGTCCAGAGCGGATGCAACGCATTCTATTGGCATTATGTGATGGTCATTATGTCACAAGGCCTTGCCTAGCCGAGCTCGTTAGCCGCGATGCTGAAAGCCTTAGAGCGCAGCATCTGGCGCCATTAGTTGCCAAAGGCGATTTAATGTTGGCCTTCCCACAGAACCCGACCGACCCTCGCCAGGCTTATATCACCGCGCGGCCAACTATTGCCGCTAACGATGAGGACCTCTTTAATGAGTGAGTACACGGAAGTAGAACAACCCTTTTTACAACAATTGCAAGCATTGGGTTGGAACGTGATTGATCAGGGTCAGGAAATTCCATCTGACCCTGCAAAAAGTTTAAGGCCAGATTTCCGACATTGGTTACTACCAGAAGTATTTAATCGGGCTGTTGCTGCGATAAACCCGGGCCAGTCTTTAGGCAAGACTTGGCTCACAGCAAAACAACTACAGGATTTGCAAGATCAGCTGCTACGACAACCGAACCGCACTTTGCTGGAGGCGAATGAAGCCATTCAGCGATTACTGTTTAAAGCACAAGTGGATGTGAACGAGGAAAGCGGTGAACAGGACCCTGTGGTTCGGCTAATCGACTTCGACGCCCCGGCCAATAACGAATTTACCGCGATTAACCAATTTCGGCTCGAGACTCCGGGATGTGTGAAGCAATTCATCGTTCCCGATATCGTGCTGTTCGTGAACGGTATTCCCCTTGTGGTCATTGAATGCAAAAAAGGCGGCCCAACCTGTGCCAATCCAATGGCAGAGGCTTTTGTTCAGCTGCAGCGCTATATGAACCGTCGAAAAGAAACGCTGAAAGACGGTTTGCGTGAAGGTGAGCCACGACTGTTTCACAGCAGCTTAATGCTGATCCGCACCTGCGGTTTAGAGGCTGACTATGGCACCATCACATCGGGCGAAGAACATTTTTACCCTTGGAAGACCCAGTGGCCACAGGCTGATGAAACAGCTTTAGAGATGAGCCAACAGCAGAAGTTAATCAATGGCATGCTCAATAAACCAAATTTGTTAAGCATCCTGCGCACCTGTTCTGTGTTTATGGATACCGACGGTGGCCCGCGTATTAAGGTGGTGTGCCGTTACCAACAGTTTCGTGCAGCTAATAAGATCATCGAACGGCTGCGCAATGGTAACAACGCCGAAGAAAAGAGCGGCGTTGTCTGGCATACCCAGGGATCAGGCAAGAGCCTCACGATGGTGTTTGTGGCTCGCATGCTTCGGGCTTCAAAAGATCTTTACGACTACAAAATTGTGCTGATTAACGACCGCACGGATCTTGAGGAGCAGCTTACTGAGACTGCTACGTTGATTGGTGGCCGGGTAAACGTGATTGAGTCGCGCCAGGCACTGCGCAAAGATCTGTCCAGTGACAGCTCTGATATTAACATGGTGATGGTGCACAAATTTCAGCTGCATGAGCAGAGCCTCCCTTTAGCTGTTGCGGAAGCGTTAGGGACTTACCAGGCCATGCCCGGTAAGCAAACATTTGGAGTTGTGAACAACTCTGGCCGCATTTTGCTGATGATTGACGAGGCGCACCGAACTCAGGGTTCTGACTTAGGTGATAATATTTTTGAAGCATTTCCTAATGCGGCAAGAATAGCCTTTACCGGCACGCCACTCATTACCGAACGCCACGGTGAGAAACGCACTGTGAAACGTTTTGGCGAGTACATCGACAAATACAAGCTGATGGATGCCGTTGAAGATGGTACCACTCTTCAGATCCTGTACGAAGGTCGGACAGCCGATGCTGCGTTGAACGATAAACATGGTTTTGAAACCGCATTCGAAAATCTATTTAAAGACCGAAACGAAGAAGAATTGCTGGCCATTAAGAAGAAGTATGGTGCGACCGGCGATATTCTAGAAGCTGAAAAACGTATTGAAGCGATTGCTCGGGATATGGTGCGCCACTATTTGCAACATATTTTCCCGAATGGATTTAAAGCCCAGGTCGTGTGCCATTCCAAACTGGCTGCTGCGCGCTATCAAAAAGCAATTCATCAGGCGCTGACCGAGCAAGTTGTCAGCTTGAAAGCTGAAAAAGTTCCAGATGAAACGCTCATACGCAAAGTTGAATTCCTTAAGGCTGCGGTGATCATCTCGGAGGATGGTACCAATGAAGCAGCCTATGTGACTGAGGCGCGAAAGCAGGCCCGAGCATGGAATGCTGTGGATAATTTCTGCAAGCCATTTGCTTTTGATGATCCGGAACAACCGCATTCAGGGATCGCATTTCTGGTGGTATGTGACATGCTACTCACCGGTTTTGATGCGCCGATTGAGCAGGTGATGTATCTAGATAAGAAAATTCGTGAACACACATTGTTGCAGGCTATTGCACGAACCAACCGGGTAAAAAAAGGCAAACAACGCGGTTATGTCGTTGATTATATCGGCCTGACGAACAATCTGACGGATGCTTTAACGTTATATGCAGCGACGGATGAGCAGCAAGAATTAGCATCTGGCCTAAAGAGTATTCAGTCTGAAGTGCCGGTACTGCAGGAACGCTATCAACGTTTGCTAACGTTGTTCTCGCAAAACAAAGTGGCTGGAGTAAAAGACTTTGTAGAGGGCAAGTTACCTGATATTCAAGCTGATGCTCTTGTTGTGCATGAGGCGGTGAAACTTCTAAAAGATGAAAAACTGCGAGCAGACTTCGATGTATATCTGAAAAAGTTTCTAAGCAGTCTCGATATCATTATGCCTCATATTGCTGCACATGCTTATCGTATCCCTGCGAAGCGTTTTGGTTATATTCAACGGGTTGCCAAGGAGCGCTACAAGGATGAGTCGCTAAATTTGGGAGATGCAGGCCAGAAAGTACGTGATTTGATTAATGAACATTTGATAAGTCTTGGCATTAATCCTAAGGTTCCGCCAGTTGAGCTGCTCTCTGAAAACTTCCTGGAGCAACTGAACCAGCACGCAGCAGGCAATTCAGAAGCAAAGGCCAGCGAGATGGAACATGCCATCCGTAAACACTGTACTGTTCACAACGATGAAGACCCAGCGTTCTATAAGAGTTTGTCTGAGAAAGTTGAGCAGTTGATAGAGCAGTACCAAGACCAGTGGGACAAACTGGCGGAAGAACTGGAAAAGTTGCGGACTGTAGCGGTTGAAGGACGCAAACAGGGCGAAGAAGGCATGAGTAAAGAGGCGACAACGTTCTTCGAACACATCGCCAACGAAGCCTTTGGCGGAACTGTGCCAGACAGTGCCAAAGCAAAGATGAAAGAACTGATGGAATCGGTGGTGGAAGTACTGCAACACAGCATCGGCAGTATCGATTTCTGGCAAAATAGTGACAAACAAAAACGGGTGCGAAGTGAAATTAAAACCGCACTGACCTTGACTGGCATTGACGAGTTAAAACTGAACCGTGAGCGTATTGCGGTTGAGATAATGAAGCTCGCCAAAAACCGTCATGACGAACTAATAAAAGGCTTGAGTACCGAATGACCCCCAGACGGATACGAGATATCGATTATCAACTTTTGTCCGGAACTACCCGGTCGACGACTGATATTGTCATCGAAAGAAACGGTTTGATTGTGGTTCGTGCGCCGCAGCATTTTAGTCCAGAACAGGTTGATGCTGTGGTGGAAAGTAAGCGCATGTGGATTTACCGCAACCTTGCCGAATGGCGGGACATGAACGCTACGGCAGTGACTCGGGAGTTTGTCAGTGGCGAATCTTTCTTGTACCTAGGCGGTTCCTATCAATTGCGCCTTGCCTCTGAGCAGCGAAATGTTCTCATGCTGAAAGACGGACGTTTCTGTTTGAATCGCCAATTGATTGAAACATCCGGAATAGATGGCGCCAAGCAGGCTTTTGAACGTTTTTACACTGAGAAAGGCTTGCAGCGTTTTCAGGAGCGTGTGCGCTACTTCGCCCCCAAAGTTGGTGTAACACCTGCTGAAGTAAAAGTGAAAGATATGGGCTACCGCTGGGCCAGCTGTGGTAGCAGTGGCAACCTAAACTTTCACTGGAAATGTATGATGGCGCCACCAAAGATCATTGATTACATCGTAGTCCATGAACTTTGCCATTTTCATCATCGCAACCATAACGACGCTTATTGGAATGAAGTGGACAAAATTCTACCAGATTGGAACGAGCGTAAAGAGTGGTTGCGTAAGCATGGTGCGGGGCTAGAGATTTAAAATGAATTAGTCTCGACTTGATCTGACATATCGCCTTGAAAAGGTGAGAGTTACCAGTTTTGATTGTGGGTGTCGAATC
>NZ_JAOBWS010000020.1 GCF_025245835.1 Rheinheimera sp. 4Y26 | reverse complement strand
CGGATTGTTAGCTCAGCTGGGAGAGCACCGCCCTTACAAGGCGGGGGTCACTGGTTCGAACCCAGTACAATCCACCAATCAATAGCAGTAAGCCCCAGGATGGTTAGCTCAGCTGGGAGAGCATCGCCCTTACAAGGCGAGGGTCACTGGTTCGATCCCAGTACCATCCACCATATCTTTTAATACCTCCTTGCCAGAACTTGAGTTAGCAACCCTGTCAAAACCTAGTCGCTTCAAGGCACTTTTTTATTGCACCATCAGATTTCGCATAAAGCTGTTTTTCATAAAAACTCATCCGGCCAAACTACAAAACAGGCGTCAGCTTTAACTCAATGCCCTGATAAAACAAGGTGGTTTTACCTTCATAACCTGAATCAGTACCGATGAAGATCCAAACCGACCCGCTGCTGTCACTGGTAAAGGTCAGTTTTTTATCAGCAACTGAACTGATAGTTTTTGCCTGATACTTGCTGCCATCACAAGGCACACCCGCGACCGCAATATTGCCAAGCACCTTAGACTGAGCGCCGTCCTGACTTTGATTCCCTTTGGCGACATTCAGGGTATAACCCTGTTGTTTTGGCTCTATATCGGCATAACCAAAATGCAGATATACCGACTCACCCGGCGCGCCGCCAATACCCACACAACCAGCGCCACTGTGGGACAACAAAGTTACCTTGACACTGCCCTGATAACGGGTCGAAGGCTCCAGCCCGCTGATCCGGCGTTTGAGAAACATAAACAAATCGTCACTGCGGTTATGGCCGGATAACATAAAGCCAGTGCCGCTAAAACCTGCCGGCAAAGTTTTAATGCCGGCATCGAGCTGATAAATATCAGCATTGTCAGGTGGATAATCGGCAAAACCGGCCTGCCAGCCCTGTGCGCCCAGATTAAATTGATAGTCAAATTCTGCGTCTTTATCGTCACTGTTCAGCTGCACTTTGCAACCGGCCAACAGTAAGAGGGGTAAACAGCAATACACTTTGTAGTTCATATCGATCTCCGCTGAAGGTTTGACTCCAGCCTAACCAGAGCACTGGTGCCAAGCTGTAACCATCTGTCAGCAGAATGTAAAAAACGCACCAAAGACACGGCGCTCAAGTGCCTGTTTCATCGTCAGTTCTGTCCTGCTATAGTACCAATTATCTCCTATCAGACCCGCTGGCCTATTGATGGATCAAAACCTCAGCCGAGAAATTAAAATTCTGATCATCGACGAGCAGGCTCTGGCGCAAAACTATCTGCGGTTTGCGCTGGAAAAGCTCGGTTATACCCAGGTGCATTTTACCGACAAAGCCCAATCCGCTTTGCAGATGTGCAACGACCGCCAGTTTGACCTGATTATTTGCTCCTTTAA
Source organism: Rheinheimera sp. 4Y26 (assembly GCF_025245835.1). Classification (GTDB taxonomy): domain Bacteria; phylum Pseudomonadota; class Gammaproteobacteria; order Enterobacterales; family Alteromonadaceae; genus Pararheinheimera. Next base: position 27,773 of record NZ_JAOBWS010000020.1, on the reverse strand, counting down.
CCTGCAACAGGGCAAAGACGGTTATCAGCTGTACGAAGAACTAAAAGTACGGCGCATTCAAAAACTCAGCACCGGCTTTATTTTTATCAGCGCCGAAACTGACCCGTCTCTGGTTTACAGTGTACTGGAGCTGCAACCTGATGAATTTCTTGCTAAACCCTATACCATGCGCGATCTGCAGAACCGGATCGAACGGGTGCTTAAACGCAAACAGGAGCTGATGCCGATTTACCAGTGGCTGGAGCAAAACCGGCTCGACCGCGCCCTGCAGCAGCTGGATCACATGCTGGCCGAAGGCCAAACCCCCAGGCTGGTGCCGGTGTTATTGAGGTTTAAAGGCGATTTATTATTACAGCTGGCCGATTATGACAAAGCCCAGCTATTTTTCCGCTCTGTGCTGGCCGTACAACCTTTTAACTGGGCCAGAATGGGGCTGGTAAAAACCCTGCTGGCCAAAGGGGATGTAGCCCAGGCCACGGCAGAAATGCAGCAGCTGGAACAAAAAGGTGAAACCAGACTCTTTGCTTTGGAGCAGCTGGCTGAACTTGAGTTTCGCCGTGACGAGTTTGAACTGGCGCAACAACATCTGGAGCAGGCCACTTCACTGGCACCACGCAATTTATTCCGCCAGCAAAAACTGCAGCAACTGTCCAGGCTCAATCACGACTATGAAAGGCAATATAAAGCCGCCCGCGATATGGTGAAATTTGCCCGTTATTCTATGTATGAGCAGCCGGAGCTGTACTTAAATCTGGCGCGCGCCTGTATTGATTTTGCCGTGAGTCTGGATGAAGACGGTGAAACCAACAAACTGAGCAAACAGGCAAACGATTGCCTGAGTAATCTGAAATCCCAGTTTCCCGATGCCGACACCAAAGAGCAGCAACTGGTGGTGCAGGCACGTTTGTTGTATTTAAAAGATCAAAAAGACAAAGCGAAAAAACTGCTGGCTGAACTTGATCATCACAACATAGTGATCGACAACCTGGAAGCTGCGCTGGATAAAGCCAAAGCTTTACATGAGGTTGGACTTAGCCAGGCGTCCAGACAATGGTTTGAACAAATCACCCGCTATTGTCAGCAACAACAAACCGATCCTTATCTGAAAAGTTATTTGCAGCAGGAAAGTAACGAACGAGCTGAACTGACCACACCACCGCGTGAGCTGAACAATATTGCCGTTATGCATTTTCAGCATGGCAACTGGCAGGCTGCGCTGGCCGCTTTTGAACATGCGTTCCGGTTATTGCCGCGCAACAGCGGCATAGCGCTGAACTTATTACAAAGTATGCTGACGGCACCGGAACATCTGCTGCCACCACAAAAACGCCAGCACCTGACCCAGGCCTGTTTGCGCACCATAGAAAAAGGCAAACTGGATCCTGAGCAAAACCGCCGTTTTGAACAGCTGAAGCTCAAACATCCTTCGGTGTTCGCCCGCTAATCAACGTCATCTTCGCTGCTGGCTTGTTCGTTTTAACTGTCGGCTTGTTCGTTTTAACTGTCGGCCTGTTCTTTATCTTCCGGCCATTCAGCAAACACCAGCGGCAGTTTTTTACTGCCAAGCAACCAGGCCAAAGCCAAAATTAAAAACAGTGGTGCCAGCAACAACCAGGGCGCGTTCAGCGCAACAAAAGGCGGCAAGTGGCTGATAGTCCAATATAAATCTACCGCCACTACCGGCAGTAATAACCATTTGCTGTGGCGCCAGATAAAAAACCAGAATTTTTTCGCCCGGCCACGCCTGAGTTTTTTGTCATAAGGCACCCTTTGGGTCAGGGCCGCAAATACCAGCAAAACCGGCAGACAAAGCAGACAAGCCCGGACAAAATCAGCACTTTGTGGATAAATCCAGCCCAGCATCGAACGCTGTTCCGCCGGCAAAGTTAAGGTCAGCAACCAGCAGATATAAGGGCGCAGCAGCAACAACAATAACAAATACAACCGGTTTGGCACCCGATGTAAACCATCAGCGTCCAGTAACGGCAGTTCGGCATATTTTTTTGGTTGTGCTGTCATTAGCGGCAAGCGCCCCCGCCTTTGACCATTAAAACGCCTGCCACTGCAGCAGGCGCTGACCACAAGGCACTGACATAGTCCGGGCGCAGTGGACTTTTGTTACTGCAAGACCTCATTTTAAAGCCCGTGCTCCTGTTAAAGACCATGCTCAGCAAAAAGCGTCAGCATCTGATCTTCTGTCCAAACCGCCACCCCCAGCTCTTCGGCCTTGGCCAGTTTAGAACCGGCATTATCGCCTGCAATCACCGCATGGGTTTTGGCCGACACCGAGCCTGCCACTTTTGCGCCCAACTGCTGCAGTTTGTCTTTGGCTTCATCCCGCCCCATTGCCGTTAAAGTGCCGGTTAATACCAGGGTTTGGCCTGCAAGCGGCTGTGCCACTTCAGCTTTGGCGGCTATTTCCGGCCAGTGCAGACCCACAGCAATTAACTCGCTGATCACCTGCTGCTGATGGGCATCCTGGAAAAAATGTAACAAACGACCTGCGACTACAGCGCCCACATCGGCAACCGCCAGCAACTGCTCTAAAGTGGCCTGCTGCAAAGCTTCTAAGCTGCGAAAATGATTCGCTAAATTAAGCGCCGTGGCTTCGCCGACATCACGAATACCCAAGGCATAAATAAATCGCGGCAGTGTGGTGGTTTTGGCGTTGTCGATAGCGGCCAGCAGCTTCAGCGCTGATTTTTCGCCCATCCGCTCCAGTCCAACCAGCGCCGGCATATCCAGCTTAAAAATATCTGCAGGCGTGTGTACCAAGCCTTCGTCCACCAGCTGTTCTATCAGTTTGTCACCCAAACCTTCGACATCCAGCGCTTTACGCGACACAAAGTGTTTCAGTGCTTCTTTTTGCTGCGCCGGGCAATATAACCCGCCGCTACAACGGCTGACGGCTTCGCCTTCTACCCGCTCTATATCCGACTGACATACCGGACACTGAGTGGGGAACACTATTTCCCGGCTTTGTTCACGAAGCTCTGGCACCACAGCGACAATTTGTGGGATCACATCACCGGCACGGCGCACTATTACAGTGTCGCCAATCTGAATGCCCAACCTTTGAATTTCATCCTGATTGTGCAAAGTGGCGTTGGATACGGTAACCCCCCCCACACTGACCGGCTCCAGCCTTGCCACAGGCGTGATAGAGCCGGTGCGGCCCACCTGAAATTCCACATCCAGTAAACGGGTGGTTTTTTCCTGTGCCGGAAATTTAAAAGCAATGGCCCAGCGTGGCGCCCGTGACACAAAACCAAGCGCCAATTGCTGCGTCAGGCTGTCGACTTTAAGCACCACACCATCAATTTCATAAGGCAGACTGCTGCGTTTTTCGCCAACTTGCTGATGGTACGCAAGCGCTGCGTCGGCACCTTTACATAAACGAATTTCCGGGCACACCGGCAAGCCCCAGCTTTTTAGTTGTTGTAAACGCTGATAATGGCTCTGGTTATCCAGTTTACTGTCCGGGTCCTGCACTACACCCACCGCATAAGCGTAAAAGCTTAAAGGGCGGCTCGCAGTCATTTTCGGGTCGAGCTGGCGTAAACTGCCGGCCGCCGCATTACGCGGGTTGGCAAACACCTTGTCACCCTTTTGTTTAGCCTCTTCGTTCATGCGCTCAAAACCGGCCAGCGGCATAAACACTTCGCCGCGCACTTCCAGCACAGGCGGGAAATCCCCTTGTAAGCAGAGCGGTATACAGCGGATAGTCTTGATATTGCTGGTAATATCTTCGCCGGTGTAACCGTCGCCACGCGTGGCCGCCTGCACCAGCAGGCCGTTTTCATAACGGATGCTGACGGCTAAACCATCGAGTTTGGGCTCTGCACAAAATGTAAATTCAGTTTGTTGGTCCAGCCGGTCCGCCATCCGCTGATAAAAGGCCCTGAAATCCTCATCGGCAAAAGCATTATCCAGCGACAACATCGGTACCTGATGTTGCACCTGACCAAATTTATCCAAAGGCTTGGCGCCAACACGCTGGGTAGGCGAATCTGCAGTCACCAGCTCAGGGAACTGCTGTTCCAGCTGCTGTAATTGTCTAAACAGCAGATCAAAATCTGCGTCCGGAATACTGGGGTTATCCAACACATAATATTGATAATTATGCTGATTAATTTGCGCGCGAAGCTTGGTTATCTGCACCAGGGCGGCATCGGAAGAATTTATCTGAGTCATCACATTCACAGGGTCGGGCTTTTTTTGATGGGCTATAGCATGGGGGCTAGTTGGGCTGAGTGCAAGAGGCAAAAGCTGCTGCGTCGTCCGCTTGCTAACCAACTGCACAAATAATAACGGGCTCTGCCAGTCTGAAGCAAAAAGGAGGCCGATGAGGCCTCCTTCGGCTGCAATAATGTCCCCACCAGATTAGTTTTGCTGCCAGCTTAAAGTCACACCACTAAAGCTGCTGTAAGCGCGCAGGCCAATATACCAGCTGCCGGCCTGTGGATTGCTGATACTGCAACTTTCGGTATTGCCGTTTTTATAAGGACGGCACTGATAGCTGCTGGTGGTTGGATTGCTGCCAAACCGCAGGTATAAATCGGCATCTCCGGTGCCACCGCTGCTATTAACCTGCAGCGAGGTGGCGCCCGCCGGCACTGTCACAGTTTTATAAATCCACTGGCCTGAACTTGCCGCCAGATTAGTCCATTGGCCGCTGTTGCCAGGTGGCGGTGTGGAACTGCCGGCATTGCCCAGCTCCAGCGCAAAAGACAACCCCAGTTTGGCAAACTTCAGCGCATGTAAGGCACTGGAGTCTGAATTGGCGAGTGTGTCGTTTGTGGTGTGAATGCGCGGGTTGGAAGCGTTAAAACGGGCCTCAAACGGCATAGCGGCAGCAAAACCGGCATTGTGCCATGAAGCATGATCGGAGCAGCCATAACCACAAACATCATTGGCTTGTTTTAAGGTAGGCTGATAAGTACTGATGAGGCTACGTAAATAGCTGTTTAATGAAGCATTGGTGTAGTCGGTGATCAACACTATATCTTCAGCACTGCCTTTGTAGTTGGTCATATCCAGCTGCAAAGCCGCCACTATATTATGCCCTGCGCTTGCTGCCGCATTGGCAATATCTTTACTGCCCCTAAGCCCCACTTCTTCCGCGGCATAACCATAAAATTTAATAGTGCGCTTGGGCCGCAGGCCCTGACTGGCCATCACCCGGATAATATCGGTTAGGGTGGCAATACCGGAAGCGTCATCATCAGCACCCGGCGCTCTGGTACTTTCAGTGGTGCCACTTTGATTGATGGAATCGAGATGCCCCCCCAGCACCACAATTTCATTGGGCCTTTCACTGCCGGTCATGGTTAATAACACCGACTGCTGATTGTAACCACTGTGGCTAACGCGGCTGACACTGACCCAGCTTAAACCCGAGACCAGGCTACTCCACTGGCTGGCTATCCAATCGGCCGCATTTTTGCCGACCGTGGTGTTGTAATACCTGTTGGTAAAAGCCGATAAATCGGCAATAGTCTGGGCAATGCTGGCGTTATTCAGCAGTGGCAAACTGCTATTGACCAAAGTGGCTTGTGTAAGAGGCGGTGCGTTAAAAGTGGCCAGCGACACTGGATTGGCCTGTGCAGCCATGGCTTCTTCCAGACTGTTATGGGCAATAAAACCACCACAACGGTGTAATTCACGGTGAATTTGGCTGCTGAGCGCCGCAATATCCTCTTCCTGAATTTGTGCCAGTACCGGCAGGCGAATCGCCCCCGGCGTCTGCGGCAAACTATGTTGGTTTTGCAGCAATTGCAGATTTTCCCGCGGGTGCAGGCTGTAAGGCGCATTTTTTAATTGTGCCGCAGTGGCCGGATCCAAAGTGATCCAGACCGGATCGGCCAGCACAGGTAAAACCAATAAGCACAAAGGCAATAACATTAAACTTTTCATAACTGTTCCTGGTGTTTTTATAAGAATCACTATCGGTTGATAGCGCACCAAGCCTAGAAAAGACCGTTAAAAGCACCGGATATTTACATGACAATTTTGTGATATCAGCATGACAAGCACCTGCTATGCATGGGCAATAAAAAAACCGCCTGGCGGCGGTTTTTTTTACAGTGAAGTGCGAAAGGTATTAACCACGCAACAGCTGTTGGCGCTGGAACTCACGAATACGTTCCACATAATGCCGTACTGTTTGTACTGTGAGCATGCTGCGCTGACCGTCCAGCACCTGGCCACCAAATTCTTCAGCCAGTTTTTTTGCAGCACTATGCATAAGGTTAAAGTTCTGCAGCGCTTCACCAGGCCCTGGTAAGGTCATAAACAGGCTTAAACCACGGGTTTGCAGCTTGTCCATTTCTTCCAAATCAAAAGTACCTGGGTTAAACATATTGGCCAGGCTAAATAACACTTCGCCTGAGCCGGCGCTATCCTGATGGCGATGGAAAATATTCATTTCACCATATTTAAAACCTAAGGTTAGCAGGCTTGGCAACAACATAGCGCCGTTAATGTCCTGGCCTTCCGGCATCAGCACATACAAAATTAATACTTCATTGGTCACAGGCTCAGCCTGTTGCACCTGCTCGTCCATTTGATAAGACGTTTGCTGTTCATCATCTGCGCCAGCACTGAATGACATGGACGGCTCTGCGCGTTCAGTTGCACTCAGCTCAGCTTCCTGACGACGGATTTTTTTCACCGGCTCGCGCAATCTGTCGCTGCGTGGTGCTTTTACAATTTCCGGTTTTGGTTGGGGTTTTTCGCCCGGTGCCAGTTTACGTTTTTTACCTACACCAAACTCATCAAAACCTTCGGCCACTTCGCTATGTTTGTCTTCATCAAAAAAGCGGCTTTTTGCTTCGTGGTTTTGTTTGCGGTTACTCCATAAACCATGGATCACCAGCGCCGCCATACCTAATACACCTGCAACAATTAACGCATAACGAAATTCTTCAGCCATCATTTTTACCTTTTTGTTCTGTCAGGCTTGAGCCATTTTCACGGCATCTTCCACATCTACAGCCACTACACGTGATACGCCGGGTTCCTGCATGGTCACCCCCATCAGCTGTGCAGCCATTTCCATCGCAATTTTATTGTGACTGATATAAATAAATTGCACCGTTTCAGACATCTCCCGGACTAAATTACAAAAACGCCCTACATTAGCGTCGTCCAACGGAGCATCAACCTCGTCCAGCATGCAAAATGGTGCCGGATTTAGTCGGAAAATTGAGAACACCAATGATAAAGCGGTTAATGCTTTTTCTCCACCTGATAATAAATGAATAGTACTGTTTTTTTTACCAGGGGGTCTGGCCATAATGCTCACCCCTGTTTCCAATAAATCTTCATCTGTTAACTCGAGGTAAGCACTGCCGCCGCCAAACACTTTCGGAAACAAGCTTTGTAAACCCGAGTTCACCTGCTCATAGGTGTCTTTAAATTTTTGCCGGGTTTCGCGGTCAATTTTGCGGATGGCGGTTTCCAGCGTGTCCAGCGCACTGACTAAATCCTGATGCTGGGCATCCAGATATTGTTTTCGTTCATCCTGCTGGGCAAATTCGTCAATGGCCGCCAGGTTAATGGGGCCCAGCCGGTTTAATGCTTCACTGGTTTTATCCAGTTGTTGCTGCCAGACAGATTCAGTGGCATCCGCCGGTAAGTTTTGCTGCAGCTCACGAAAATTCACTTTTTGCTCTGTTAACAGCTCCAGCATATTGTTGGCACGCACACGAAAACCTTCAGCGTCGAGTCTTGCGCTTTCAATTTGTTTTTGTTTGGCCGCCAATAGCTGCTGTAAACCATGCTGGCCCTGCTCCAGCTCGCGCAGCTGTTGCTCCAGCACCGACTGTTGGTTTTGCAGCTGTAGTTTTGCGGCAGCAAGCTCATCACGCTCCAGCAACCAGGCCTGCAGCTGCTCCTGATCTTCGCCGTCCGGTTCGTCCAGTAAATCCAGCTGCGCCGTTAACAGCTGTAGTTTATCGGCCAGTTGTTGTTGCTGCTGCTGACTACGGGTTAAATGGGTGCGGGCCGCTTCCAGTTGCCGCTCCAGACTGACCTGATTCAGTGCCTGTTGTTGTTGCTGTTGACTCAGTTGTTGCTGGCGGGCGCGCCATTGTTGTAGCTGTTGTTGTGCCTGCATCAGCGCGGCCTGGGTATCCTGCGCCAGCGCCTGATGGGCGTCGAGCTCTGCCTGCACCTCCAGCTGCTGCTGTTGCCACAGCTCGAGGCTTGCCAGATCTTGTTGCTCTGATTGCGTAAGCTGCGCCAGCTCTTGTTGCAACTGCTGCAGTTGCTGCAGTTGTTGCTGCTGCTGTTGCTGGCATAACAACAGTTGGGTTTGATGCCCGGACACTGCAGTCTTCAGCGCTTCTGCCCTGCCCTGTCGCTCGCGAAGCTGTTCCTCCTGCAGCAGCAACTGTTGCTGCAGTTGCTGCTGCTCAAGTTCAACGCCAGAGAGCTGCTGTTTGAGGGCAGTAAGTTCAGCCTGAAGTTCTGCTGCCCGTTCTGACAGCGCCTGTGGGTTGTCCTGCTCATTTTTGCCGGCAACAATACGCCAGTTCGGGCCATACCAGTGGCCATTTTGCAGCATCACCGACTGATAAGGTAAAAGATTGGGCAGCATGGCAAGGGCGCTACTATCGTCCGCAGCCAGCAAAATATGGGCAAAATAAGCCGGCAGTAAATCACCTGACACCTTAGAGGCCAGGCTTGCTGTAGCTGATTCTGCCCGCTGCTGTTGCTGTTGCTGTGCAAACAAATAATGACCGGCAGCGTCCTGCTGATGGCCAGCAGTAATTTCACTAAAGTTCAACGCTGACAAAGCCACTGCCACGGCAACAGACCAGCCATCAGCAACCTGTAATTGCGGTAACAAGGGTTGTTGCTGCAGCAGTTTTTGTTGTTCTTTCTCAAGCGCAGCAAGGCTGCTACTCAGTTGTTGTTGCTGCTGGGCAATTTTTTGCGACTGAAGTTGCAGCTGCACTTTTTGCTGTTGCTGCGCCTCGAGTTCGCTACTTAAGACTTTGAGCTCGGCCCTAACCTGCGACAGCTGCTGCTCTGTATCCGCCAGCGCCTCGTTGTGTTGCTGAAGTTCAGCGGCCAAATCCTGAGTTACCAGTGCCTGATATTGCGCTCTGAGTTTGTGCTGACGTTCACTGTTTTGTTGTAGCAACAGCTTTTTATGTTCGGCTTGTAGTTCCAGTTGTTTTAGCTTTTGCTGCCACTGAAATTGCTGTTGCTGAGCGCTCAGCTGCGCCTGCTGCTGATCCTGCTGCTGCTGCTCCAGCAACAATAACTGCGCTGTCACTTCTTCCAGTTGCTGCGTAATCATTTCAGTGTCAGGTTGTTGCTCCAGCAATTGTTGCTGCAAAGCTTCCAGCTGCGCCTCTTCTTCACCAATTTGATCCAAGCCATGCTGTAAATTCAGTGCCAGACTGCGTTTTTCATCCTGCAGACTTTGCCGGCGCTGACGCTGATGTAGCAGTTGTTGCTCAAGCGCACTGATATTCACCCCAAGCTGATAATACTGCTGCTGGCGGGCATCCAGTTGCTGGCGTACTTCATCAAGCTCAGTTTTGAGTTCGGTCAGCTTTAAAAAACCGCCGCTGCCCTGGGTTTCAAACTGGGCTAAATCCAGCTCCAGTGCCGCCAGTTGTTGTTCTGCCTGCTGTAACTGGTTGTTATAAAACAGCCATTTTAAGCAAGTGAGTTCAGCTTTATACCGCCGTTCTGTGGCTTTGAGTTCTTTGTAGCGCTCGGCGGTGGCGGCCTGACGGCGCAGTTTATCCAGGTTTTTGCCCAGCTCTTCACGCACATCCGCCAACCGGTCGAGGTTATCGCGGGTGTGTTTAATACGGGTTTCGGTTTCGCGGCGCCTTTCTTTATATTTGGAGATTCCGGCCGCTTCTTCAATAAACACCCGAAGCTCTTGCGGGCGCGACTCTATCAGTTTGGAAATCATGCCCTGTTCGATAATGGCATAACTGCGTGGGCCAAGGCCTGTGCCTAAAAAGATGTCGGTAATGTCACGGCGGCGGCATTTACTGCCGTTGAGGAAATAATGCGACTGGGCGTCACGGGTGACCAAACGTTTCAGTGAAATTTCACTGCGATCGGCCAGGCTACCCTGCAATTTGCCCTGAGTATTTTCGAACACCAGCTCAACAGAAGCCTGAGATACCGGTTTACGCTGGGTTGAGCCGTTAAAAATAACGTCTGTCATGGCGTCGCCACGCAGATTTTTAGCCGAACTTTCGCCCAGCACCCAGCGTACTGCATCTATCACATTGGATTTACCACAGCCGTTTGGCCCCACCACACAGGTCATGGCCGCTGGAAATGGCACCTGAGTGGGGTCAACAAAAGACTTAAAACCGGCGAGTTTGATCTGTTTAAGACGCATGCTTTCGTTATTATCGGCCTTATTGCACTTACAGAATGTAACAAAATGACTTTGGGGTGTCACGGTAAAACTATTGCCGATCAGGGCTTTGCCTTCTAAGCTAGCCGCAATTGAGCAGATGTACTGCTGCTTTAGGCAAAATTGGTATCGCGCTGTTGTCATCAAAGCACTGCTATAACGCCGTTGGGTGTAGGGAGTTGATATGCATTATTTTTTTCAGGGTCTGGGTTTATTAAGCACCAAAGGTTTACGCCGTTTTGTGCTGATCCCACTCACCATTAACCTGCTGTTATTTGCCGTGGCGTTTTTTTTCCTGCTGCAACAGGTGCAGGGCTGGGTCGATTACCTGATGGGGTTTGTGCCTGAGTTTTTATCTTTTTTATCTTATGTGATTTGGCCCTTATTAGTGCTGAGTACAGTGCTGACCCTGGCCTTTAGCTTTACCATGGTCGCCAACTTTATTGCCGCACCTTTTAATGCACTTTTGAGTGAAAAAGTAGAACAACACCTGACAGGTCAGGCTTTGCCGGATCAGGGTTTTGCTGCATTTTTAAAAGATGTACCCAGAATGCTGGCGCGGGAATGGACCAAGTTTGTTTATTGTTTTCCAAGGGCTTTGGTATTTTTACTGGCGTTTTTCTTTATCCCGCTGGTGGGTCAGCTGATGTGGTTTTTATTTACTGCCTGGATGATGGCCATTCAATATTGTGATTATGCCTATGACAACCATAAAGTGCCTTTTGATACCATGCGCCAGCAGTTGCGTGCTGATTTAAGCGGCAGTTATGGTTTTGGCATGACAGTGGCGGTGGCCAGCATGGTGCCCTTTTTAAATTTACTGGTGATGCCGGTCGCCGTCTGTGGTGCCACAGCCCTTTGGGTTGACCGGTTTAAAAGCAGTCATTATCCGCGCTAACTCTGCACCACTGTGTGAGCTGTGCTCAGATACACAGAGATAAAAAAACGGCGTCCAGGGACGCCGTTTTTTATCGACAACTCAGCTTAAACTTTATGTGATAACTGACCTTTTTGTGCCTGACGGCGTTTTTTCCAGCGTTCCAGCTGCGAAATGCCCGGCGATTTTAAGCTGTTGCCATGGCCGTCAGATTTCACCACCACTGGGCGCGACACTATCAGGTTATTCGGATACACCACCAGTTCACCATCTTTGGTACGCAGCACAGTGCTGAATAAATTCACTTCAACTATGGTGCCTTCAATATGGTTACTGCCGTCAATAACCCGCACTGTGGCGCCCTGGGCAAAACTGCTCTGGCCCAGCAAAATAAAAAAAGCGGTGATATTACTGAGCAAACTCCAGGCGGCAAATAACGCCACACCAACCACGGCAATCATTGAAGAGGCCAGTACCAACAGACCTTTAATATCTATGCCCCAAACGATACTCAGCACTACAACCAGTAATAAAAACAACAGGATATGAAACACCACCATAGCGCGGCGGTTCATTTCCTCTTTGAGCATAGTGGCGGCAATAGTACGGTAGATAAAAGGCGCAATACGGCGGCTTAATACCGCATAAAACAGCAGCACTATACTGCTGATAATGATCTGCGCTATGGCCGGGCTAAAAGCCAATAATTCTTTATATTCGGCTAACCAGTTCACCAAAAAATTTCCTTTTTAATTCATAAAACTAATCTAAATCGTTCAGCGGCCAGCTAACGATATGATCTTCAAAATCTTCCAGCCTGACCGCAGCTTCAGAAATGGTTTTATTGCGCACCGACATCTGCTTTTTATGCATCAGGCTTTTTTTGCCGTTATTGAGCAGTGGATGCCAGCTGGGTAACCCGCGGCCTTCCTGCAGACGGCGGTAACTGCAACTGGTGGGCATAAAAAAGATATCTTTTAAATTTTCTTTGGTTAACTTCACGCAGTCCGGTACCAGCACAGTGCGGTTTTCATAACAGCTGCATTCACACTTATTGCTGTTCAGGTACTGACAGGCGATATTGGTAAAATACACTGTTTCTTCCGGCATGATGTAGTCGGTCGGCCCTTCCAGGCTTTCGTCTTCTTCATGAATAAATTTGTTCAGACAACATTTGGCGCAGCCATCACAAACGGCCTCCCATTCGGCTGTTGTCATTTCCTGCAGTGTTTTGGTTTCCCAGAACTTATCTTGTAACGTCATTTGAATTCCTGTGTGCGCAAAGGCACCTTATAATGACTGCATGCTGACGCTGGTCTGAACGTCCAGCAACACAGTCGTATCAGACTGCCCAGTTAATTGTCTGGTTATATGCAGAGTTAAATGCAGGCTATCACCCGGCGTTAAAGGGCCAACACCGGCCGGCGTGCCGGTCAGCACCACATCACCGGGTTCCAGACTAAACCACTGGCTCATTTCACTGAGCATGGTCCTGATGCCACGGATCATCAAACCGGCATCCCCTTGCTGGCGTAGCTCACCATTGACACTCAATGAAAACTGCAGCTGCTGTGGTGCCTGAACAGCCTCAGCAGGCACAAAAGCCCCCAGCGGGCAGGCGCCGTCAAAACCTTTGGCAATTTCCCAGGGCCGGCCCAGCTGTTTTAATTTGGCCTGCACATCACGCAAAGTTAAATCAAGCGCCAGGCTATAACCCCAGATAGCGTCCATCACTTCATCTTCACTGGCTTTGCTGAGTTTTTTACCAATCAACACCGCAATTTCGGTTTCGTTGTGCACTGCACCATGCCCGGTTGGAATCACAAATTCAGCCGCTAACGGGCACAGCGCTGTGGCAGGTTTAATAAAAAACAAAGCCTCAGGCGCAGTTTTACTTTGCATTTCCTGAATATGATCCAGGTAATTTTGCCCGATACACACCACTTTGCCTTTTGGCAAATCAATAACTTTGCCCTGCCAGTCCTGATGTTGATAACTCATGCTATCCCCGTTTTTTTGCTGTGGTTGCAGTTTTTGGCTTGCTTTGGGCCCGGCTGATTTCATCGGCCAGATAACCGACACTGCTGACAAAATAATAAGAGCGGTTCCAGTGCATCAGCGTCTGATAATTGTGATACGCCAGATATGCCCGGCCTTCTTTATCATCCGGCATCACCAGCGCCGCTTTTAAATCGCGGCCTGGCAAAGCGGTGCCATCAATATTGGTCAGCCCCAGTTTGCGCCACTCGCTAAGCGGCCGCTCTGACTGTGCCCACCATTCCAGCCACTGGGCGCGGTCTTTACTGCCTTTTGGGATCACCATACTAAAATCAAAGTTTGCTGGTAACCTGACCTGTCGGCCCCAGCTGACCCCCTGTTGCCAGCCTTCAGTTTTTAAATAATTGGCAATAGAAGCAAAAGCATCGGATCTGTTGGTCCAGATATCTTTATGACCGTCACCATCACCGTCCTGCGCATATTTCATAAATGAGCTTGGCATAAACTGGGTATGACCCATAGCGCCGGCCCATGAGCCTTTCATCTCTTTCAGGCTGATATGCCCCTGCGCCAAAATATCCAAAGCTAAAAAAAACTCTTCTTTAAAAAAGGCTTCTCTGCGGCCTTCATAAGCCAGAGTTGCCAGCGCCGACGGTACTGAATAATTGCCGGTAATACGGCCAAAGGCACTTTCCAATCCCCACAGCGCAACCACAAAACGGGCCGGCACGCCGTATTTTTGTTCCACCTGTTTTAATTCAGCCTGATGGGTCTGGTACATCTTTACAGCCATGTCGATTCGCTGTTTATTCACCCGTTTTGGCAAATAAGTATCTAAAGTTTCTACAAATTCTGGCTGGCCTTTGTCAGCAACCACCACTTTGGCGTGAAAGGTCAGGCTGGCAAAGACCTGATCCACCAGTTTTTTGTCATAACCCCGCGCCAGCGCCTCTTTTTTCAGCTTTTTGCTGTAACGGGCGAAACCTTTGGCGGTTTTTTCCTCTGGTACTTTTGCCTGAGCTGCTGCCGGCGCTAATGTTTTTACTGTGCTGGTTGAGGCACTAGTTACCGAACTTTTGGTCGCAGTTGATACGCTATTTGCCGAAGCTGCAACCCCTTGCTGATCGGATGCCTTGCTGCTGCAGGCGGCGCCCGACAAGGCCAGCGAGGCCATCAATACAAATCGAAACAAAACAAACTTCCTTATTTTTTTGCTAACCAGTCTTTATGCTCGGCCAATAAATCTTCAGGCGGTGGTGGCAACTGCAAATAAAAACCCTGCTCATTGAGCATGGTTTTTACTTTTTCCAGATCGGCGCCTGCTAACTGACTGCGTTTTGTTAAATCCAGCACTGTTACCAGTTGGGGTTTACCAAAGGTTTCCAGCAGTGCTTTAGGCACACTACTGAAGTCGTCTCTTTTGAGCAGATATAAATAGGTTTGGTCTTTACGCGGGCTTTTATAAATGACGGTCAACATGGCACAAAATCTACTCTGGGTAACTTGCCTAACACTGGCGCAGACTATACCATGAAGCGCTTATCTTGCGAACCGTTGCTACAGCTTGCAGAACTGGTCAAAAAGGCGGTTTTTCGACTGTCAATGGCGCGCAGGAAAGATAAAAACAAACCTAATCATTCATTTTGCACTCGCGGTTGTTATGTCGGATCACTCATTTGAGTTAAAAGGAAGTTTGTTTCCTTTATCAGTTTTATATTGTCAGGACTTCAGCGTTGCTGCGCTGCGTAGCCAACTGCAGCAAAAACTGGCGCAGGCGCCTGGCTTTTTTCTGCAGGCACCAGTGGTGATCAACGTAGAAAACGCCAGCCAAATTCCCGATTTTATTGCCATTAAACAGCTGTTTATTGAATTACAGCTGGTGTTGGTGGGTGTTTGTGGTGCCAGCAGCGAGCTGAAAAAAGCCGCCCATCAGGCTGGCCTTGCCGCTTTGCAGCTGAGTAAAAATACCAAAGCAGAACCGGCAAAAACTGTTGCACCAGCGCCGGCACCTGCGCCAGCTCCTGTAGTGCCGGTGGAAAACAAACTGATTGAGCAAAATATCCGCTCAGGCCAGCAAATTTATGTCAAAGGCGCGGATTTAATTATCAAAGGCACAGTGGGTGCCGGTGCCGAAGTGATTGCCGATGGCAATATCCATATTTACGGTTCTTTGCGCGGTAAAGCTATTGCAGGCGCCAGCGGGGACAGCAGTAAAAAGATCTATTGTTACAATATGCAACCCGAGTTAATCTCGATTGCCGGTAACTATTGGTTAAGTGAAAGCCTGCAAGGCGAATTTTGGGGCAAGTCGGCTTGTATCAGCTTGCAGGACGGTCAATTAGTATTAGCAGAATTATTCTAAGGATTGTGTGCTATGGCAAAAATCATAGTTGTGACTTCAGGTAAAGGTGGCGTTGGTAAGACCACCTCCAGTGCCGCTATTGGTACTGGCCTGGCATTAAAAGGCCACAAAACCGTTATTGTCGATTTTGATATCGGCTTGCGTAACCTTGACCTCATTATGGGTTGCGAGCGTCGTGTGGTGTATGACTTTGTTAATGTGATCAACAATGAAGCAAATTTAAAACAAGCACTGATCCGTGATAAACGTCTGGACAACCTTTATATTCTGCCGGCATCACAAACGCGTGACAAAGACGCCTTATATAAAGAAGGTGTAGAGCGCGTGCTGAACGAGCTGTCAGAAGAATTTGATTTTATTATCTGTGACTCGCCTGCCGGTATTGAATCAGGTGCCATGATGGCGTTGTATTTTGCCGATGAAGCCATAGTGGTGACCAACCCCGAGGTATCGTCAGTACGTGACTCTGACCGTATTCTGGGCATGTTATCAAGCAAATCGCGCCGTGCTGAGCAAGGCTTGCCGGGCATTAAAGAACATTTATTGTTAACCCGTTACAACCCGGAGCGAGTCGTCAAAGGCGAAATGCTCAGTGTGGAAGACGTTAATGAAATTCTGGCGATCAAACTTTTGGGTGTTATTCCTGAGTCTCAGGCCGTGCTGAATGCGTCCAACTCAGGTCAACCTGTGATTCTGGATACCGAAAGTGACGCAGGTCAGGCGTATTTAGACACAGTGGCCCGCTTATTGGGTGAAGAAGTGCCGTTCCGCTTTTTAAATGTGGAGAAAAAAGGCTTACTCAAACGGATTTTCGGAGGCTAACTTATGTCGCTGCTCGACTATTTCCGCTCCTCGAAGAAAAACACCGCATCGACTGCCAAGGAGCGGTTGCAGATCATCGTTGCGCATGAAAGACGCCGTCGTACCAGCCCGGATTATTTACCGCAGCTTGAACGGGACATTCTGGAAGTGATCCGCAAATATGTGGACATCGCTGATGATCAGGTCTCTGTGACTTTAGAAAAAAGCTCAGATGAACTGTCGGTACTGGAATTAAACGTCACTTTCCCTGAAGAAAAACGTTAAGCCAAAACCCGAATAAAAAAGGCCGCATAGCGGCCTTTTTTATTTTATTACAAAAACTTAGTTAAAATCATCCAGCAAAATTAAACCGAGCGGTGCAGTGCGATCCGCACTGTCACGGGCTACTGCGGTATAAATTTTATTGCCGGAAAGTGTTAACGCCAGTGGCCCTATAGCCGCGGTTTTAGTACCGGCTGGTGTCACTGTCACCACATAATTGCCAGGCAGCAAGGACACATAACCGGTCTGTGCTTTAAATGGCACATTGGCAAATGCAGGGGTGGCAGTGCTGATATCTGAGCTTGCTGTGACATAAATATCCACATTGCCCGCCAGAGTTGAGGCGTGCACCAATCTTACCTGTGCTTCAGTGGCAATACGTCTTGGGTTATCTGCCAATACCAGTGGTGTGATAGTGCCCTGCCCCAGCGAGCCTGTTGCCAGCACAGTGGCAAAACTACCGGCTGCCAAATCCAAATCAGCATTAATCACCACCACTGAGTTATCTGCCGCAGCAGCCACTTTCACGTTGTAGCTGCCAGGCTTCAGCTTGGCATAACCGGTAAAATCCGGAAAAGCCAGATTTGGAATGGCTTTGCTGTTGTTTAATAACACATCCACAGCCGGTGCATCAGACACTGCATGCACCACGCGAACATCTGCGGTGCTGTTAGCATCTTTAATATCGGCATAGGTGCCATTGGCGTTCACCGCCAGCAAAGACACAGGTGAAGGGCCGGCAAATCTGTTGTTAATGGCTGCTATGGTCAAATCCGCACCTGAAACAAGGGCGACAGTGCCTGAGTCAAACACCACTGTGTCTGGCTTGGCCGGCAAAGTAATACGCACCTGATAGTTGCCTGCAGTCAGTGTCAGCGGAGCTGTGTACTGACGAAAATCCAGGCTGGCCGCTACAGTGCCTGAACTTAACGCCGCACCAGGTGCTGTCACGTGAATATCCACCAAAGGCGCGCTGGCTGCAGCATGCACTACCCGCACTCTGACATTACCACTGGCCACAGTCGCCACAGGCGTTGCCACCACCACTGGGGCAATGCTGCTATCTGCAGCCGAGCCTGTGGCAAAGACGGTATAGCTGTTATCTGCCGACAACATCACACCCTGGGCATTGATGACCCTGGCTTTGCCATTTTGTGGCAATAAAGCGTCTACCCCCAGGTTATAACTGCCTTCCGGCAGGCTCACCAGATTGGTACTCTGGCCATAATCCAGTTTGGCCACCTGCAATAATTGGCCACCGTCGATACTGACCGCTGGTGCGTCACTGACCGCATGCACCAGTTTAATACTGCTTTGTTTCACCGGTGCTGGTGGCGGGGTGACCACTGGTGCCGGATCGTTATCACTGTTACAGGCACTGAGCAGGCCTGCAGCTACAACCACACAGACTAACTTTTTCATCCATTGCATTTTGGTTCTCCACTTTGAAATAAGCAAAATTGTTACGCCGGCGGGAAAATGCAGGATCAGAGACAAAAGCGGACAAAAATAGAACAAATTCGTCGAAAAAAAGCACTGATCCTGATAAAAAAAGCCGCGGTATTACGCGGCTTTTTGCTTTTGGATCATTTGTGTTTGCAGCTTTTGTTTTTGGGCAAAGGCTCAGGCCTTGTTATTTATTGGGCCGCAATAATGGCCTGCACATGCAAAGGTTGCGGCAGATAAGGCAGCAGCACCTTGCGGCGCCAGCCACGCAAATACTCAGGCACAGGCAGCAACAAGCGCTCTTCGTCCGTGACCCGCCAGCACCAGTTCAGATATTCATTCAGCTGACGTTTCACACTTAAAAAAGCCGCAGGAATATCAGCTGCCTTGGCCGCATGTTGCACCGCATCGGTCAGATCCTGCTGCAACTGTTTAAAACCACGGAAGCTATCTAAATGATAAAAGGTCTGCGGACATTGCTGCGGGCTTAGCGCTTTGGCGGCGCTCACCAGATTTAAAATCTGCTGGCCATGGCGTCTGAGTTCGCGTGGATGTAAATCCGGCAACTGCGCCAGTGCTTCCAGAGTGGCCGGACGGCGTCTGGCCAACTCGTACATCAGCGCGTCTTTGAGCACCAGCCCAAGCGCCATATCTTTTTGTTCGGCATAACTTTGCCGCCAGGCACACAACAGTTTCAGCACCGCCAACTCACGCGGCTGACACTGCCAGCTGTTTTTCAGCTCCAGATATTTCAGCTCAGGGGGCAACACAAAAAAACGCCGGCTGATCATCTGCTCACCTTCGGCCAGCAGCAAATCAAATAATTCCGGCCTTGGTAACTTACTGATCAATAAGTCTTTCAGTGGCCATAAATACAAAACATCATTGGCCGCATATTCAAGTTGGGTCGCGGCTAAAGGCCGGGCCAGCCAGTCAGTGCGGGATTCACTTTTATCCAGCACCCGGCCACTGAGCTGCTCCACCATTTTGCCATAACCTAAACTGGCGCCCATGCCGCCAAGCTCGGCCGCCAGCTGGGTGTCGAACAAAGGCCGGATCTCAACTAAACCAATGGAAGCAAAAGCTTCTAAATCTTCATTGCAGGAATGCAGCATTTTTAACACTGTTGGCGCACGCAGCAACGCATCCAGCGGCTGCCAGTCACTGATACACAGCGGGTCCACCAACACCACTTCATCACCTGCATACAGCTGAATAAGACCCAGCTTCGGTTGCAAGGTATTGGTGCGGACAAACTCAGTGTCGACCGCCAGACAATCGGACAACTGCGCTTTGGCACAAAATTCAGCCAGCTGCTGATTTTCAGTGATGATGCGGTACGACATGCAAAACTCCAGACGGCTAATGCCAGACAACAAATCTCAGACAACAAGTCTCAAACAACAGCTCTCAGCCAACTGAGCCGGCACAACAACACCGGCAGATCACTTGGCAGCAACCAATAAAAAAACCGGCAAAACGCCGGTTTTTGTGCAGAGTGATAAAGGCTGTTATTGGCCTTTAAGCTCACGGCGTAAAATTTTGCCCACGTTGGTTTTGGGCAACTCTGTGCGAAATTCTACCAGCTTCGGTACTTTATAGCCCGTTAAACGCTCTTTACAGTGCGCAATCAGCTCCTGATCGGTTAAAGACTGGTCTTTTTTCACCACAAAAATCTTCACCGCTTCGCCTGTAGCTTCGTTTGGAATACCAACAGCAGCCACTTCCAGCACTTTTTCGTTCATCGCCACCACTTCTTCAATCTCGTTTGGATACACATTAAATCCAGAGACTAAAATCATGTCTTTTTTGCGATCAACAATATAAAAGAAACCCTGCTCATCCATCCGGGCGATGTCACCGGTGTACAACCAGCCGTCTTTTAATACTTTGTCGGTTTCTTCCGGCCGGTTTAAATAACCCAGCATCACCTGCGGCCCCTGCACCAGCATTTCACCTGCTTCACCAGGCGCCACTTCATTGCCATTATCATCAATCAGTTTGATATGGGTTGAAGGTGCCGGTAAACCAATGCTGCCGTTAAAACCTTCTAAATCAAAGGGGCTGACGGTCACCAGCGGCGCACATTCAGTTAAACCATAACCTTCGACCAGACGGCTATGGGTAACTTTTTGCCAACGCTCAGCCACAGGTTTTTGCACTGCCATACCGCCGCCTAACGACAACTTCAACTTGCTAAAGTCAAGGTCGGCAAAACCAGGGCAGTTTAATAAACCATTAAACAAAGTGTTGACGCCGGTAATAGCGGTAAATGGGTATTTACTCAGCTCTTTGACAAAACCGGGCATATCACGCGGGTTGGTAATTAACAGATTAGTACCGCCGTATTTCATAAAAGTCAGGCAGTTCGCTGTTAAGGCAAAAATATGATAAAGCGGCAACGCTGTCACAATAAACTCTTTACCAGGCGCCAGAATAGGACCGATACAACCAGCTACCTGCTCCAGGTTCGCCACCATATTACGGTGGGTCAGCATAGCGCCTTTAGACACCCCTGTGGTACCGCCGGTATATTGTAAAAACGCCAGATCCGAACCTGTCACCACCGGCTTTTGGTACTTGAGCTGTGCACCTTGTTTTAAAGCCTGATTAAAGGTTTTCAGCTGTGGCAACTGATAGGCAGGGATCATCTTTTTGACGTGTTTCACCACAAAATTGACGATATTGCCCTTCACAAAACCCAGCATGTCGCCCATTTTGGTCAGGATCACATGCT
This sequence comes from Rheinheimera sp. 4Y26, assembly GCF_025245835.1. GTDB lineage: Bacteria > Pseudomonadota > Gammaproteobacteria > Enterobacterales > Alteromonadaceae > Pararheinheimera. Next base: position 6,871 of record NZ_JAOBWS010000020.1, on the reverse strand, counting down.
CCAGCTTCACCTGGTTGATCACGTCGGCCAGGGTGTGGGCGAAGTTTTCAACGATGACAATAGCTTTGGCCTGGGAGTCATTCAGCTGATGCTGCAGTTCACGCGGCGTGTACAGTGGGTTCACATTCACCACAGTACAACCGGCACGTAACACCCCTAATAAGGCCACCGGATACTGCAGCAAATTTGGCATCATAATGGCAACAGCGTCACCTTTTTTCAGGCCAAGACCCTGTTGCAGATAAGCGGCAAAGTGGGTACTTAAGGTATCCAGTTCAGCGTAAGTAATTGACTTGCCCATATTAATATAAGCAGTACGGTCGCTGTAGCTGGCAATAGATTGTTCGAAGATGTCTAACAATGAACTGTAGTGATCGGCATTAATTTCGGCCGGCACTCCGGTGGGGTAACGCTTTAACCAGACTTTATCCACCATCCTCTCCTCGTCGTCAGTTCTAATTATTTTTATAGGAAGCTTCGCAGTGTTATGCAACTTAAACGCATAAGTTTGTACATTCACTACGCACTCTGAGTTTTTACTCTAATCCTCAATCATCCCACAATTGTTGCGGTTGCACAATTAGCCTGCTGCATTCTGTGCTGAACAGGCGAAATAAACAATATGTAGTGTATTGATTTAAAAGAAATTAACCACCTTGTTGTGCTGCAATGAAAGCCCGGATCTGCACCGCAACCGCCTCTGGTTCTGTCATATGCAGATGGTGTCCGCCGCTAAGTTCTGCCACTTGCAAATGTGGATAAACAGGCAAAAACAGTGGTTTGGCCTGCGTCATCATTTCTATGCTGTTACTGGCCAAAATAGCCAGGCCAGGCTGTTGTATATCTGCAATCAACTGCAGTGCCTGCGCCCTGGAAAACCGGTAAGCCGACACTTCGCGCAAACGTAAATCGGCAGACCAGGTCCAGCGCGGGGCTTGTGTTTCATCGGCTGCCACGAGTTCGGTGCCACGCTCTGCCAGCAACATGGCCTGCGCCATGGCAAAATCACTTTGTTGCAACCGGGCTTTGGCCGCAGCTTCCAGACTCGGGTAATAAGGTTTGTGTTTATCCAGCCGTTTTTGCCGCGATAACATGGCCTGTCGTAACTGCTGTGTGGTGTTCTGCTCTGGCGCTGTCACCAGGCCTAAGCTGTCTATCAGAACCAGGCTTTTGACATATTCCGGAAAAGCTGCGGCAAAAGCACCCGCTATCATGCCGCCCATCGAGTGCCCAATCAGATGCAAAGGCCCTGCATCCAATACGTTCACCAGCTGCAACAGATCGTCCACCCAATCAAGAAAATGATAATGGGCATCCGGGCTTCTGTGATCTGAGCGGCCATGTCCGGGTAAATCAACGGCCAGCAGCTGCAACTCGGGCAAGGCCTGTGCTAAGGGCAAAAAACTGTTGGCGTTATCGAGCCAGCCATGCAAACAAAGGCATAAAGGTGCCCCTTCGGCACCAGAGCGCCAGCCCTGCAACTGCAGCTGGCGTAACTGAAAACTCACAGCCTGAGGCTGGCCGTCAAACATAGATGTTATTGCAGCGGTTTGGTAAATTTCAGCGTCATCCGATCGCTTTCACCAATGGCCAGATATTTGTTTTTGTCCAAAGTCCCCATCGCCAGTGTCGGCGGCAGTGCGTACACTCCTTTGGGATAATCTTTGCTGTCTTTCGGGTTGGCGTTAATTTCAGAGCGGTCAACCAGCACAAAACCGGCTTGCTGCGCAACCGCAATGACATAATATTCGTCCAGGTAGCCTTCACCGGCACGGCTGGAAATCTCTGATAAACGACTGGATCTGTGTTCAACAATGCCCAAAGTACCACCGGGTTTGAGTACATCAAACAAAGCACGGTACACGTCCAGTAAATAACCTTCTTCATTCCAGATATGTGAGTTTCTGAAACTCAGCACCATGTCGTATTGATTGACTTGCCCCGGTTGCATCAGGCCAGGCGGGTCAAATTCAGCACTTTTTACCTGACCAAAATGTTCAGGATGGTTTTTAATATCCTGTTCTAATTTTTTGGCCAGCCTGGCCCAGAAAATTTTACGTTCGTCTTCCAGAGTGCCGTCGTTCTGCCGGAAATTGGCAATAGTCAGTTGGCCTTTATCTTTCAGGTAAGGCGCCAGAATTTCGGTATACCAGCCACGGGCTGGCCAGACTTCCAGCACCGACATTTGTGGTCTGATGCCAAAAAAGGTAAGAGTTTCAACCGGATGACGGTATTGATCCCGGTGTTTATTTTCCGCTGAACGATAAGCAGAATCGACCACTTGCTGCAGTGCTGATACCGGTACAGTTTCGGTATTGGCAGCACAGAGATGAAAGGCTGCACCGCAGGCAACCAGACTAAAATACTTAACGCTGCTGCGAACCTTGTTGCGAATTTTCAACATGACCTGACCCTTGTGCTGGTTTTTCACCTGTTGGAATTGTTGTTCTGATCCGGATCGCCGGGCCATGGCCCCAATACGGATAAGGTGTGCGCCACATTGGCCAGGGGTCAATCACATCGACTCTGGTTTCCTGCTGCTTTGGCCATAAATATACTTTGGCCTCTTTGATCACCGGATAAATATACTGATATTGATCAACCATACCAGCTTCCGGCTGACTTAAAGCGCCCAGCACAGTCACTGATTTACCTTGCTGATACACCATAGGGTCAACAAAACCCTGAATATAAGCGACAAAACGGCCATCGGTTTTATCGGCAACCTTGGGTCGGCCTGAACTGTTAGACGGGAAATAGACGACTTCAAGACGGGTATCGTTGGCGTTATTCTGCACTCTGGCAATGACACCACTCCAGCGTGCTGTGCCTTGTTGCACCCCACCCTGAGTCGCGGCCTGGTAACTGACAAGCGTGGTGCCTTCACTGACACGGACTGGCTCAGGATAACTGGCACAACCGCCGAGCAGGAACATGCTGCCAAACAATACGGATAACGATGCTGATAACAATTTCATACTACATTTCATCCTGTAACTGACTGAATGACACTGCAAAAACGCAAATTTAGAGCCAGTTTAACTGAATAAGTTCAGGCCTTCAGAACACTGCTTTACCACCCATCTTGGCCAATGGCAATATAACTGCGCAGGTCAGGCCGTCGCATTAAAACAGCCTGCAGATTCACAATAAGCGAGGTGCCACTGTTGCGCAAGCCAAGGCTGTCAGCTTTTTTACAAATCATCAAACTGTCACCTGCCGCAATTAAACTGCCGTCAAACCTTGTGCAGTAACACAAGGCTGTACTTTTTATCACAACGGCTTAGAATCGCGCGCTGTGCTGTTTATTTGAAGTATTAGTACCGGGCCGCCCCGGGTTTACAGGATTTTCGAAATGATCAAAAAAGTTGTATTGTCCGCCCTGTTTGCTGCCATGTGTCCGTCACTGGCGCAGGCGGCGCCAAAAAACATTATTTATATGATTGGCGACGGTATGGGGCCTGCTTATTTATCGGCCTATCGTTATTACCAGGACAATCCGGCCACCAAAAAAGTTGAATCCACTATTTATGACGAATTGTGGGTGGGTGTTGCCACCACTTACCCGGACGATGACACCATTGTCACCGACTCAGCCGCCGGTGCCACAGCGCTCGCCACTCAAACCAAAAGTTACAATGGCGCCATTTCGGTCAATCACAACCATCAGCCGCTGAGCACTTTATTAGAAATTGCCAAAGGCCAGGGCAAACAAACCGCAATTATTTCAACCTCTCAGATTAACCACGCCACACCAGCCAGTTTTATGGCGCATAACAAAAGCCGGAAAAACTACAACGAAATCGCGGACGATTATGTTGATAACAAAGTAAGTGGCAAGCCAGTGGCTGATTTAATGTTTGGTGGTGGTACTCAGTATTTTGTCCGTCCGGATCGCAATCTGGTGCAGGAATTTCAGCAAGCCGGTTTTCAATATGCCGACAACTGGCAACAACTGGAACAAATAAGTACTGTGCCGGCTCTGGCGTTGCTGGCTCAGGTTGGTTTGCCAAGTGCGCTGGACAACCCGGTGAAACAACCGCTGGCGACTATGACCAGCAAAGCGCTGTCGCTGCTGCAAAATGCTGAGCAGGGTTTTGTGATGATGGTTGAAGGCAGCCAGATTGACTGGTGTGGTCATGCCAATGACATCGCCTGCGCCATGGCGGAAATGGACGATTTTGCCAAAGCCATTGCGGTGGCTAAAGCTTATGTCGACCAACATCCGGACACCTTGCTGGTGATCACAGCCGATCACGAAACCGGCGGTTTATCTTTAGGCGCTGAAGGTGATTACGCCTGGAATAAAGACGTAATTAAAAAAGTAAAAAACACTGCGCCTGAAATTGCCAAAGCCCTGGTACAGGCCAAAGAAAGCGACCTGAACAAAGTGTGGCTGGAGAAAACTTCTTTGGTGCTGACCGATGCTGAGCTGAAGCAATTGCAACAGGCCCGCCGCACAGCAGAGGCCAGTTTTGCCAAAATTGCCGGTAAAACTATTGCCGACCAGCTGGAAACTGAAGCCGAAGCACTCAAAGCCCTGGCCAAAGTAGTGAAACAGCATATCAACCATTATTCGCGCACCGGCTGGACCAGCGGCGCGCACACCGCTATTGATGTGCCGGTTTTGGCCTGGGGCAAGTACAGAGCCGATTTTACCGGTTTTCAGGACAACACCGACATTGCCCGTAAGCTGGTCCACTATGTAAACCCACAAATGGTTAAAAACGACAAAGCAGAAACAACAGCCGCCGGTTCGCACTAAATTTGCTGACACAATTTGCTGACCAAATGTGCTGGCAAAAAAAACCGGCAGTCATGCGACTGCCGGTTTTTTTATGGTGTCAGGCTTTATCTGCTGCAACTTTTTTGTTCAGCCGGGGCTATTTAACCTGAAGTGTTATCCTGGCCTAAGGCCAATAACTGGCTTCGAAGCTCTGGTGCTGTGGTTTTTTCCGACAACCAGATATCAAAAAAAGCCGAGCCAAAAGCCGGATCACTGGTTCGCCCTAACAGTTTGTTATTAAAGTAAAAATCAACCAAACCGTCCGCTCTTAACACCGCAGTCAGAGTGTCTCCTTTATTGACATCCCGCCATAAAGTCCCCAGCTCACCGGCCCAAACTTTATGCTTTTTATCCAGTTTGCCCTGCTGGATTTTCCACTGCTGCATTGTTGCATCAATAAAATCCTGCTTTTTAATATCGCGCTGATAAGTCAGCTCCAGCTTCAGTGGCACACTTTGCTGATAATCAACAAAACGACCGTCACTACTGAATAACCTGGCCTGATATAAATCCCAGAACCAATAACTGTATTGGCCCTGACCTATGACTTTAAAACTGCTGTCACTGTGATCATTACTGTTTGCAACAGTCGCAGTTGAACAAAGTGCTGCGGCCAGCAGCAGGCTAGCGACCGGCAGCTTTGACATCAAAGCATAAAGTTTCATGTTGTTTGCTCCATAAAAACCGGTAATGCACAAAAACCGCCATGAGTAAGGACCAGCACAGCGCCAGCAACAAAGACAACTCCAGCACCGGCTGATACAACAGCTGACCACCCAGCACACTACCGCCCCAATAAGCCAGAGGTCCGCCCACTGCACCAAACAAAGCGGCCAGCCACCAATAACGCAACAAATCCGCCAGCACCTGCACCAGCATCAGCGCAAAGCAGGCCCAGAGCACCATCATCCAGATAGGCAACAGCGTACTGCCGGCAAAATTTAACCAGCCGCTTGCCACCAGCACAGAATCCAGCAGCACACCACAGAGGGTGAGCAACAGCACCGCCAGCCTGGCTTTGTGATGCAGCCGCAGCATGGCAAAACCCCAATACAGGAGCACCGGCAGCAGCAACAGATACTGCCAATACACCAGCGCCAGCCAGCAAAGCTTAAAGGCGACAACATAAATAATTTTCATTGTTTAAGCCCCGCCGCTACTTTTTGTCTTAAGCCATAAGGCAACAGGTTAAGCAGCTGCAAACTCAAACTCAGCCGCAGCGGGAAACGACAACGTAATTGGCCGTCTGCGATTGCTTTACGTACCCGCGCTGCAGCATCTGCAACCGGCAATAAAAACGGCATGGCAAAATCGTTTTTGCGTGTCAGCGGCGTGTCCACAAAACCGGGTTCAATCAGACTGACCTGAACGCCCTGCCCGGTTAAATCCAGCCGTAAACTGTCGGTAAAATAACTGAGCGCCGCTTTGCTGGCGCCATAAGCTTCGGCTCTGGTAAAAGGAAAGAGCCAGGCCAGACTGCTGACAATAGCCAATTGCGCTTGCCCTGAGTTGGCAGCGGCAGAGTTTTTTAATAGCGGTAGCCAGAACTTTACAGCCGCCACCACCGCAAAAAAATTCACGGCAAAGGTGCGGTCAAAGGCGGCTAAATCCAGATTGCCGGCGTCGACATATTCACAGCTGCCGGCATTTAAAATCAGCAAATCGACTGAAGGCAACACAGCGGCAATAATGCCGGCGCTTTTTTCCATCGCCGCACCGTCGGTCAAATCCAGCACCAGAGGCTGGATCAAGGCTGATTGCTGGCTTAATTGCAGCAAACGCTCTTCAGAGCGGGCAATCGCCAGCACCCGCCAGCCTGCTGCGGCATATTGCAGCGCCAGCTCGCGGCCAAGACCGGAACTGGCGCCGGTAATTACACAACTTTTTTGCATCCAATCACCCGGTGTTATCTGCACAAATACAGTTAACAGTAGATACGTAGGCAATGACAAAGCGGATTAGTCAGCGTTTCGAATGGATGGCGTATCACAGCAACTCAGGATTTTGAGATTTTGAGATTTTGAGATTTTGAGATTTTGAGATTTTGAGATTTTGAGATTTTGAGATTTTGAGATTTTGAGATTT
>NZ_JAOBWS010000001.1 GCF_025245835.1 Rheinheimera sp. 4Y26 | reverse complement strand
GAGCGGGCAACGAGATTCGAACTCGTGACCTCGACCTTGGCAAGGTAGCGCTCTACCAACTGAGCTATGCCCGCATCAATTTCTTCCCGCTTGATTACAGCGTCAACCAGAGGTTAACTTCGCAACCGAGCGGGGCGCATTTTACAAAATCAAATTGAGTTTGCAAGCATTTTATGAAGGCAAACGGAAAAAGTGCTGCTGATAGGTGACTAATTCAGCAATTGAGTCACGAATGTCATCCATTGCCAGATGGCTTGATGATTTTTTCACCAACTTTGTTACTTCCGGATTCCAGCGTTTGGCCAGCTCTTTGACTGTGCTGACATCGAGGTTACGGTAGTGAAAAAAACTCTCCAGTTTCGGCGCGTATTTCACCAGAAAACGTCTGTCCTGCCCTATGCTGTTACCACACATCGGCGATTTACCGGCCGGCACATACTGCGATAAAAAGGCGATGGTTTGATCAACGGCACTGTCTAAATCAGTGCTACTTTCGCGGCAACGTTGCGTTAAACCACTTTTGCCATGTTGTTCCACACACCAGGCGCTCATGTTATCCAGCACTGAGTCCGGCGTTTTAATGGCAAACACCGGGCCTTCGGCCAGAATATTCAGCTGACTGTCGGTGACTATCACGGCCATTTCCAGAATTACATCAACTTCAGGCTCCAGGCCAGTCATTTCCAAATCAATCCAGACTAAATTATTCTCGCTAACAGACATAAAAGGCACCTTGTGGCATTGCTACTTTGTTACTTGAGTGAATGCTAGTATCATACTACGCCTGACGCCAACTGGAAAACGCCCACAGGGCTCTTGAGACACAGTGACGAAAAAGAAACACCTCAGTCAACGCCAAACCGATCGTATTGCCGGTAACCAGCAAAAACGGCTGGAACGACTGGAAAAAAAAGCCGCCAAAGCCGAACAACAACTGCAGCACACCCAATTGGGTGAAGCAGAAGCAGGTGTTGTGATCAGCCGCTTTGGCCAACATGCAGATGTGGAAGATAGAAGCGGTGTCATTGAACGTTGCAATATCCGCCGTACTATCAGCTCCTTGGTCTGTGGTGACAAAGTGGTGTGGCGCCGGGCGCTGCAACCACAAGCCGGCATCAGCGGTGTGATTGAAGCAGTGCAGGAACGCAGCTCTGTCTTATCTCGGCCTGATTTTTATGATGGCTTAAAACCAGTCGCAGCCAATATAGATTTGCTGATTATTGTGTCGGCGGTGCTGCCGTCTTTGTCGCTGAATATTATCGACCGTTATCTGGTGGCTGCCGAAGCCATGCAAATCAAACCTTTGTTATTACTTAATAAAATTGATTTGTTAACTACCGAACAACGTGTTGAAGTTGAAAAACAGCTCGATATCTACCGCAAAATTGGTTATGAAACGCTGCTGCTAAGCGCCAAAACCGGCGAAGGCATGGCGCAGCTCGATGCTTATTTAAAATCCGGTACCAGTATTTTTGTTGGTCAATCCGGTGTAGGCAAATCGTCGCTGGTAAACAACTTATTACCACAGGTGCAGGTATTAACGCAGGAAGTGTCTGATAACTCTGGCCTTGGTCAGCATACAACTACTGTTGCCCGTTTGTACCATCTGCCCGATGGCGGTAATCTGATTGACTCGCCCGGCATCCGGGAGTTTGCGCTCTGGCATTTAGAGCCCGATGAAGTGATCTGGGGTTTTAAAGAGTTCCGCCCCTGGCTTGGCCGTTGTAAATTCCGCGACTGTAAACATGGCAATGACCCTGGCTGCGCTTTACATCACGCCATAGAGATTGCTGAAGTGTCGCAAGAACGTTTTGATAACTATCATAAAATCCTGCTGAGTATGGAACAGGATAAACCAAATTTTTTTAAAGTTGATTAAGGATCCGCGCTGATGGATAAATTTAAAATCACCCTGCAGTACATCATGCCCAAACATCTGATTTCCCGTTTGGTGGGTTTTTTGGCTGCTGCCCGCCTGGGCTTTATAAGCCATACTTTGATTAAACTGTTTATCAGAGCCTATGGCATTAATATGGCCGAAGCCAAATTCGAAAATGCCTCTGATTATAAAAGCTTTAATGAGTTTTTTACCCGGCCGCTGAAAGACGGTTTACGCCCTGTAGTGCAGGATGACAACATCATCGCGCACCCGGTGGATGGTGCTATCAGCCAGCTTGGCAAGATAGATGGTGACAAACTTATTCAGGCCAAAGGCCATGACTATTCACTACAGGCTTTGCTGGGCGGCCTCTCTGAAACTGCTGCGCCATATCAAAACGGTGAATTTGCCTGTATTTATCTCGCGCCAAAAGATTATCACCGTATTCATATGCCTGTTGCCGGCACCTTAAGGGAAATGATTTATGTGCCTGGTGAACTGTTTTCAGTCAACCCGTTAACCGCAGCCAATGTGCCGGGTTTATTTGCCCGTAACGAACGTGTTGTCACCATTTTTGACACCGAATTGGGCCCTATGGCGCTGGTGTTGGTGGGTGCAACTATTGTGGCCAGCATTGAAACTGTCTGGGCCGGTACTATCACCCCACCCACAGGCAAAGAGATTTTCCGCTGGAGCTACCCGGCAACAGGTGCCAATGCAGTGCATCTGGAAAAAGGTGCAGAAATGGGCCGCTTTAAGCTGGGTTCTACTGTGATTCTGGCATTTGCACCGGACAAAATTGAATTCCTACCACAACAATACCCGGGCGCTGTCACGCGCATGGGCGAGGCCTTTGCCGCTAAAAAACACTAAACTTTACCGGAGGTGACCGATGTTTATTTTTGCCCATCGTGGAGTCAGCGGTCACTTTCCGGAAAATACCCTCAAAGCCATCCAGGCAGCGTTAGATTGCGGCGCGGATGGTATCGAGATTGATGTTTATGCACTTCATGGCGAGCTGGTGGTTATTCATGACCGCGAGCTTAACCGCACCACCAATGGCACCGGGGTGCTGGAAGACTATTCGCTGACAGAACTATTGCAACTGGACGCAGGTTCAGGGGAAAAAATTCCCACTTTATGGCAAGTGCTACAGCTGGTGCATAACCGTTGTCTGCTGAATATTGAGCTTAAAGGTCACGACACGGCAAAGCTACTGGTTGAGCTGCTCGATAAAGCTCGTAGCGAATTGGGCACCGACTGGTCCAGACTGCTGATTTCGTCTTTCCACCATCCGCTGTTACAACAGATCAAAACGCTGGCACCCGAACTTGCCATTGGCGCCTTAACAGCGTCTATTCCACTCGATTATTGTGCTTTTGCTGCTGAACTTGGCGCTGTTTCAGTCAATTGTGACCGGGCTTTTATTGACGAAGCTATGGTAAAGGATGCCAAAAAACGTGGACTCAAAGTCTTTGTTTACACTGTGAATAATGAGCGCGAAGCCAGAAGGTTACAGCAGCTGGGTGTAGACGGGATTTTTTGCAATTTTCCAAATGAAGCGAAAAGCTGGTTTGCTTAACCCAGCTTTTTACATCCGAAAAACGTGAGTTTAATGGCTTTCGCAGCTATGACAATGATTACAAAGCCGGATATTCAGCACATGCGCCAGCACCACAAAAGCAGCACCAACTATCAGCACATAATGCTCATATTCATGGCCTAACAAGTCTTTTTGCCAGTAAATAAAACCACCGAGAAACAACGAATAAAACGGATATAACTTGCGATGGTAACGGTGGAATCCGGCAAAAATGGTGATAAAACCCAACACCATTGTAATCAGCAAAACTATACGTTCCAGCGCATGGTTGTGTACTGAAGTGAGCCCCAGTAGCGGTAATACAGGTAATAACACCGGCAGCATAATGCAGTGGATGGCACATAAAGATGTGACTGCTATCCCTACTTTATCCAAAGTATGACGAATTTGATCAAACATTCGGGTGCCTGCTGCTGCCAAAAAAAGAAATGAGATGATATAACAAATCTGACCTGATGAAAACTCCCGCTACAACTTTTTCCTGCTTTGGCACAAGCTCAATTTGACAGCACACTGGGGTTAGGATTGAGGTTATGGCATAATACAGCGCATTTTTCACAAGGGTCTGGTATGGAACAGTTACTCAATCAACTTGATCAAAATTTAAAAGAACTTTACCGCAAAGCCGTTGATGCCGATGCCCTGCTGGATGAACTGGCACAACAGGGGCAAGGCAAACATCAGGCGATTTTCCCGGCAGATTCATTATTCAGAGTCAGCAGCCCACGCTTTTTACCTTATCTGTCAGAAACAGCAGAACAGGTGGCGTCTATCCGTTTGACCCAACATTTTAATACTGCAACACTGGAGCTGGTGGTAAAACAATTACAGCTGCTGCACAAGACATTGTTGGAATTTCGTACAGCTTTGAGCCGTTAAGCTAATATTAAACAGCATTGCTGTGGTTTTTGCCGTGCAGTCTCTTGGGTAACAATGCAAGTGGAGGAGTCTTATGGATCTTTCTACAGCTGCAGTTTCATCAACACAACTGCGATACAGCACTACTCAGCAACAGGAATTGCGTTTCCCGGCCAAAGACAAAGCTGAAAGCCCCACTGAACTTGGCAAAAAAACTGTTGCAAACTTCAATATCGATAATTCTGCCCAGCTGTTATCGCAAGTCGGCACGGCAAAAACCACTGAGCAAGCAGATGTTGAAAAGAATGATTCGGTAAAAGTAAGCAGTACTATCGGGCGTGCCGCCAGCAGCGGTCAACTAAGCAGAGAAGAAGCCGTGGCGATTTATCAGAAAATCGCCACGCTGTTGTAATGATTTTATGATTTTGCCGCTGTTGTCTGCACTTTAGGCAGCACCTCTTTTTCAAACCATTTTTCCAGCATATGTTGTTCGTAACCAAATTCGCGGCTGCCATGATTGATCGAACCGGATTGCATAAACCCCATATCTTTTATTTTCACAGCTGTGCCTTTGGCGACTTCAACGTTATTGGCGTCATACAGCACATAATCGATATTCATCTTCGGAAAATAAATATCCTTCACCACCCTGATATCATTCATGGTTCTGCCGACACCGGGCCCGCTGTACATTGGCTCTACGTCACCCGCTAAATCCAGGTCGGTAATCACCACCTCAAATTTATAACCAGCTGGCAGTTTTTCAGCAAACTCAGCCCAGATCTTGTCAAATGCCTTGATCACCCTCTGCTGATAAGCTTTTTTGGTGCCAGTGCCAGGACGAATATCGGTATATTTTTCCGGATTTTGCCACGTCAGTTTCACTTCTGCCGGTCCTGTTGCCGCTGAAGCTGAAACGCTGATCAGCATTGCGGTGCTGAACATCAGTAGTGTATTACGCATAGATGCCCCCTTGTTTATCTGTCTGCGCGGGCGAGTCCGACTTTGCTCACACGCCTTATATAATCAGACCTAATATAATCGTTTTTTGCGAAAAATAACGTTGCAAGACGTGAATAAATGCAAAGAGATGCAACTTACATCCATCTACCCGACGGCATAAAACGCCATGCCGGCAGTTCGCAAGCTCATAAACAACCTGGCAAGCCACTTTGTTATTCAGCAACTGCAACAAGGTGCTCCCCGCTGACGGTGCTCTCACTTTTCGCTCTCAAAACACAGCAACCAGAATATAACTACAGGCGAGTCAGTAAGTTCTAAGCAAAGTGAATACAAGTGCCTGATTTATATCAGACAAAAAAACAAACCCGGCACATGCCGGGTTTGTTTTGAGCACAACTAAAATTGTGCTGCTGATATCAGGCGTCAGACCTGAAGAATTACAGAGCCTTTGCAGGCGCTGCAATGGGCATCACATCATGCCGCCCATACCACCCATGCCGCCCATATCTGGCATTGCCGGTGCGTCTTTCTTCGGCAGCTCTGTCACCATTGCTTCTGTGGTGATCATCAGAGAACCTACAGAAGCAGCAAATTGCAGCGCTGAACGGGTCACTTTGGTTGGGTCCAGAATACCCATTTCCAGCATATCGCCGTATACACCTGTTGCAGCGTTATAACCGTAGTTACCGGCGCCAGATTTCACCTGATTCACCACCACTGATGGCTCTTCACCGGCGTTATCAACGATTTGACGTAGCGGTGCTTCCATCGCACGCAGCGCAATTTTGATACCGTGGTTTTGATCTTCATTGATGCCACGCAGATCAGCCAGCTTGGCCGCTACACGTACTAAAGCCACACCACCGCCAGGTACTACGCCTTCTTCAACGGCAGCACGGGTTGCGTGCAGCGCGTCTTCTACGCGGTGTTTTTTCTCTTTCATTTCGATTTCAGTGGCAGCGCCCACTTTAATCACTGCAACACCACCGGCTAACTTCGCCAGACGTTCTTGCAGTTTTTCTTTGTCGTAATCTGAAGTGGCGTCTTCCACTTGCTGACGGATTTGCTTCACGCGACCGTCAATAGCGTCCTGCTCGCCAGCACCATCGATGATCGTAGTGTTGTCTTTGGTGATCACCACACGTTTAGCAGTACCTAAATCTTCCAGCGTGGCTTTTTCCAACTCCAGGCCGATTTCTTCAGAAATCACCACACCGCCAGTTAATACAGCGATGTCTTGCAGCATAGCTTTACGACGGTCACCAAAACCTGGGGCTTTCACCGCAGACACTTTGACGATGCCGCGCATGTTGTTCACCACCAGCGTAGCTAAAGCTTCGCCTTCTAAATCTTCAGCGATGATTAACAGTGGTTTGCCTGACTTGGCCACGCCTTCTAATACCGGCAGTAATTCACGGATGTTGCTGATTTTTTTATCCACGGTCAGGATAAACGGGTTGTCCAGTTCAACCTGGCCGGCTTCAGCGTTGTTGATGAAGTACGGAGACAAGTAACCACGGTCAAACTGCATACCTTCAACCACAGCCAGCTCGTTGGCTAAGCCCTGGCCCTCTTCTACAGTGATCACACCTTCTTTGCCCACTTTGTCCATGGCATTGGCAATGATCTGGCCAATCTCATCGTCAGAGTTTGCAGAGATAGTACCTACCTGAGCAATAGCTTTGCTGTCGGCACATGGCTGAGATAAAGCTTTTAATTCTTCAACAGCAGCAATCACCGCTTTGTCGATACCACGTTTTAAATCCATTGGATTCATACCGGCAGCAACAGCTTTTACACCTTCGTTGATAATGTTTTGCGCCAGAACTGTCGCCGTAGTAGTACCGTCGCCGGCTTCGTCATTGGCTTTAGAAGCAACTTCTTTCACCATCTGCGCGCCCATGTTTTCGAACTTGTCTTCCAGCTCGATTTCTTTGGCCACAGATACACCGTCTTTAGTGATTAATGGTGCACCAAATGACTTATCCAGAATCACGTTGCGACCTTTCGGGCCTAAGGTTACGCGCACTGCGTTTGCTAAAATATTGACGCCTTTGAGCATCTTGTTACGGGCTTCATCGCCAAAACGTACGTCTTTTGCTGCCATTTTTAAATTCCTTGAAAATTCGTTAAATCAGAATGATTCGATAAAAACCAGAGATTATTCAGTGATAATGCCAAGAATATTGTCTTCTTTGGTGATGACATATTCCTGACCGTCAATTTTTTCTGTGCGCTCTACGTAAGCACCGAAGATCACTTTGTCGCCCACTTTCACTTCTAATGGACGTACATTACCGTTTTCCAGGATCCGGCCGTTGCCTACCGCCACCACTTCGCCCCGGGTCGATTTTTCAGCAGAAGCGCCGGTCAGAACAATACCACCGGCCGATTTGCTTTCTGCTTCCAGGCGTTTGATGATCACGCGGTCATGTAATGGACGAATATTCATGCTTAATTTCTCCTAAAGCGTTTTTGGGTTTTAACGTTGCCGTCAAATTGCTGAATTTTTGAAGTGACTGGGATATGGGGTAAGGCCTTAAAAAAACCAAGGGCTTTGCTAAAAATTTCTTTGTAAAGGCAAGTCTGCCGGGCTTTTCAGATAGAAGTTATTCGTGCTATCAATCAGTTACTTAAGTTTTTCTTCAGCTTATTGCAACAAAGTTCGCTCTTGTCCGGTCTTGAAAACTAAGGCCAGGTCTTTTTGCCACAAGTAGCCGCAGTAAAAAGACCAGATGCCAACAAGCTGCGTATAATCAGCCGCTATCACCAAGGCGCCTGCAATCAAAAAGGAATGTGGTACTGATGTTAAAACAATTAGGTATTTTGCTCTGGGTATTCCTGGCAAGTTTTTCGCTGCAAGCCAATGATTTATTAAGCAAATTACAGGGTAACCAGTTTTTACCTGTCGACCAGGCTTTTGTGCTGGATTTTGTGCAGCAAGACAACACGCTGAAAATCAGCTGGCAAATTGCTGATGGTTATTACCTGTATAAAGACAAGTTTAAGCTGGCCGGTGTGGCGGTGAATTTTTCTCACCCTACTTATCCGCCCGGTATGCCTTATGAAGATGAATATTTTGGCAAAACCGAAATTTATCTGCATCAGGTGGTGTTGTCGGTGCCTTTGTCGAATATCGATAAAGACGCGGTATTAAAAGTGCGTTACCAGGGCTGCGCCAAAGCCGGTTTATGCTATCCGGTACAAACCCGCGAAATTCCACTGTTTCAGCCACAAGCGGCCAATAACAGCGCCGCAGTTTTAAATGACATAGGTGCAACCTCTACTGAAACAGAAAACAAAACAGCAACCACCGCAAGCGAAACCGAATCTGCCCCCAAATCATCGCAGGTGGAACTGGCCGAACGACTGAACGATGATCGCAGCCTCTGGACTTTAGGGCTGTTTTTCCTGCTTGGTTTAGGCCTGGCTTTTACACCCTGTGTGTTCCCTATGTACCCAATTCTCACCAGCATTATTGCCGGACAAGGCCAGCAGCTCAGCACTGGCCGTGCTTTTCAGTTGTCGATGGCTTATGTGCAGGGTATGGCCATTACCTATTCGCTGCTGGGTTTAGTGGTGGCCAGTGCCGGTGTGAAGTTTCAGGCGTATTTCCAGCATCCTGCGGTTCTCATTGGCATCAGCATTTTATTTGTGCTGCTGGCCCTTGCGATGTTTGGTGTGCTGACGTTGCAACTGCCGGGCAGCTGGCAGGAAAAAGTGGGTGCTTTGAGTAATAAACAACAAGGGGGCAGTTTAAAAGGTGCCTTAACCATGGGCGCGCTGTCTGGTTTAGTGGCCTCCCCCTGCACCACGGCACCACTCACCGGTGTGCTGCTTTATATAGCGCAAAGTGGTGATATGGCCTACGGCGCTTTGGTGCTTTATGTGCTGAGCCTGGGGATGGGCTTACCGCTGTTATTAATCGGCAGCAGTGGTGGTAAATGGCTGCCTAAACCTGGCGCCTGGATGGATGTGGTCAAAGCAGGTTTTGGTTTCCTGTTATTGTCAGTGCCGCTGGTGTTACTGGAACGTATTTTGCCGGATTCGGTGTTAATTTTACTGGCTTCGTTACTCTCGATTGGCGCCGCCTTGTTTTTACACACAGTTCAGCAACAACTGCAAAAACCGCTGGGTAAAGCACTTTGCTGGCTACTGGCAACCTTATTGGTGGTGGCAACAGCGCAGTGGAACCTGCGTTTCTGGCTACCCTCACCAGCGCCGGTTGCGGCAGTTACCAGCAATAACGCCGACATCGCCGCAGGTCAGTTTATTGATATTAAAACTCTGGCTGATTTAGAAGCTGAACTTAAAAAAGCCGAAGCCCAAAACCAATATGTGATGCTGGATTTATTTGCCGAATGGTGTGTTGCCTGTAAAGAGTTTGAACACATTACTTTTGCCGACGCTACCGTGAAAGCAGAAATGGCCAAAATCCGTTTATTGCGGATTGATGTGACCAAAGCCACAGAGCAGGACGTGGAGCTGATGGACAAATTTAGTGTGCTTGGCCTGCCGACTTTATTGTTTTTTGCGCCAAATGGCAGCGAACTGACCAGATCCAGGGTCACAGGTTTTATGCCACCGGCTGAATTTGCCGCCCATTTAAAACAACTGAATCCGGGTTAATTCTGCACAAAAACAGGGCTACAGAGCGCCAGAACACTACAGAGCGCGCTTTGAGCCCTGCTTGTTGCCAACAGCACCAAACACCATCACAAAAAGTTCCCCTCCGCTGATAAGACCAGTATTTTGCTGCCATTTGCTGCGATTTCTCTATAATAAGCGGCAACTCTGCACAGCCCCGCCGGTTTTTGCTGAAAAAGATGCTTTTTCAGACTAGCTTTGGCAAGATGAAAGCAGATGATGAATCTTCAACGGAATAGGCGACAAATGGCATCAGTTTTACGTATTTTGCTTCTGAATGGCCCCAACCTGAATATGCTGGGACAACGCGAACCCCATATTTATGGTGCCGCCACTTTAGAGCAAATTGTGGCCGAGCTGACGAGCCATGCCAGCAGCCTGAATGTGCAACTGAGCCATCTGCAATCCAACGCAGAACATGAACTGGTGACGGCTATTCAGCAAAGCCTTGGCAAGCAGGATTTTATTCTGATCAATCCAGGCGCTTTTACCCACACCAGCGTGGCGATTCGCGACGCTTTATTGGCTGTGGCCATTCCCTTTATTGAAATTCATCTGTCGAACGTACATGCCCGCGAGGCATTTCGCCGGCACTCCTATTTATCCGACATTGCAAAAGGGGTGATCTGTGGCCTTGGTGCCAACGGTTACCGTTATGCCTTAGAGGCTGCAGTGTCGAGCTTAACCACCACGAACATCAACCCATAATATCAACTAAGAGTCAGGCAACATCGTCATGGATATTAGAAAAATTAAAAAACTGATTGAGCTTCTGGAAGAGTCAGGTATTAACGAACTGGAAATCACCGAAGGCGAAGAATCAGTGCGCATCAGCCGCGGTGGTCCGGTTCAGCATTATGCTCCAATGCAATATCAGGCAGCGCCAATGCAAGCGCCAGCTGCAGCACCTGCTGCTGCCGCAGCGCCGGCCGCTGCAGCTGCACCTGCCATCACAGGTCATCAAATGCGCTCGCCTATGGTCGGCACTTTCTACCGCGCCGCTTCGCCAACTTCTAAAGCTTTTGCTGAAGTGGGTCAGACTGTCAAAGTTGGCGATACCCTGTGTATCGTTGAAGCGATGAAAATGATGAACCAAATCCAGTCTGACAAAGCAGGCACCATCACCGCTATTCTGGTGGAAAACGGCGAGCCGGTTGAATTCGACCAGCCTTTATTTGTGATCGAATAATTCAAAAGGCCGACCCATGTTAGAAAAAGTGCTGATTGCCAACCGGGGAGAAATTGCGCTGCGTATTTTACGCGCCTGCAAAGAACTCGGTATTAAAACCGTGGCGGTGCATTCCACCGTCGATCGGAACCTCAAACATGTGCTGTTGGCCGACGAGACCATTTGTATTGGTCCGGCGCCATCTCCACAAAGTTATTTAAATATTCCGGCGCTGATTGCCGCTGCTGAAGTCACCAATGCCCAGGCCATTCACCCGGGTTACGGCTTTTTAGCTGAACGTGCTGATTTTGCGCAGCAAGTGGAAGAAAGTGGCTTGGTATTTATCGGCCCACGTCCTGAATCTATCAGCCTGATGGGTGATAAAGTTTCCGCCATTGAAGCGATGAAAAAAGCCGGTGTACCTTGTGTACCAGGCTCTGACGGCGCAGTGGGCGACGACGCTGATACCAACAAAGCCATTGCCAAACGTATTGGCTACCCAATTATTGTGAAAGCCGCCGGTGGTGGTGGTGGTCGTGGTATGCGTGTGGTGCGTAGCGAAGACGAGCTGGTGTCTTCTATTGAAATGACCAAAGCCGAAGCCAAAGCCGCTTTTGGTAATGACATGGTTTACATGGAGAAATTCCTGGAAAACCCACGTCATATCGAAATTCAGGTATTGGCCGATGGTCAGGGCAAAGCCATTCACTTAGGTGAGCGCGACTGTTCTATGCAACGTCGTCACCAGAAAGTAGTGGAAGAAGCGCCGGCACCTGGCATTACCCAGGAACAACGCGACTTTATCGGTGGCCGTTGTGTACAGGCTTGTATCGATCTGAACTACCGTGGTGCCGGTACTTTTGAATTCCTGTTTGAAAACGGCGAATTCTTTTTTATCGAAATGAACACCCGTATTCAGGTAGAACACCCGGTGACTGAAATGATCACAGGTGTGGATTTAATTAAAGAGCAGCTGCGTATTGCATCTGGTATGCCGCTGTCCATTAAGCAGTCTGATATCGTCATTCGTGGCCATGCCGTGGAATGCCGTATTAACGCTGAAGATCCAAAAACCTTTATTCCGTCGCCAGGCACCATCACCCGTTTCCACCCGCCAGGTGGTAATGGTGTGCGTTGGGATTCGCATATTTATGCCGATTACACAGTACCGCCAAACTACGATTCAATGGTTGGCAAACTGATCACTTATGGTGAAAGCCGTGACATTGCTATTGCCCGGATGCGTAACGCGCTGTCTGAGCTGTTAGTAGGTGGTATTAAAACCAATATCGACCTGCATAAAGAAATTATGTCGGACGCCAACTTTAATAAAGGCGGCACCAATATTCATTACCTGGAACATAAACTGGGTATGAAATAACAGCACTGCTGTTAGATGCAAAAGGCTCCTGCGGGAGCCTTTTTTGTTTTTAGTTGTGGTCTGTGGCGCTGAATATTAGAACCATGAAGGCTCAGCAAAGTTATAACTGCCTTTGTTTACTGGCACCAGCCACCACAACACCGCTAATTTAACTTCAACAGCTCCTGCTGATAAAAATCAACCACATCCTGCACCCGCGCCTGAATATCAAAACGCTGCATTGGGTAACTGATGTGCTGCGGCAGTTCACCGCAAAGTTTAAGCATGGCGTTTGCCAATGCATCCGCATCATCTACCGGCACTAAATCACGGCCAAATAATGGCTGCAAATATTGTGCGCCTTGTGATTGAGTTGCCAGCACGGGCAAACCAGCCTGCATGGCTTCTAAAAACACCAGACCAAAAGGCTCGTATCTGGCACTGCTGACAAAAACGTCAAAACTATAGAGCCATTGTTGTGGCGTGGTGGAAAAACCAGGCAGCAGCACTTTGTTATTGGCATGCTCGTCATCGACCAGTTTTTTCAGCTCCGGCATGGCTTTGCCATCCCCCACTATCACTAAACGGGCATTAGGAATATTGGCTTTTAAAAATGCCTGCACCAGCACGTCATGGCCTTTGGTTCGTTCCACCCGGCCTAAAGTGCCAAAAATAAGCTCGTTTTCCGAAAGCCCCAGTTTTTGACGTAATTCTGCTTTGCTGCCCGGCGCTTTGAGATTGGTATTGGTCCAGTTATCCAGCTGAATGCTGTGTTCCTTAAGCGGCTCTGGGATAGCGTCCAGCTGCCATGGTGCTATGGCAATTAAGGCATCAAGTTTGGCATGCTGCTGTTTTTTATAGCAAATATGTAAGGTTGCCACCCTCAGGCATAAGCCTTTGAGCCCTTGTAATACACGGCAACCTGCACTTAAATGAGCATGGGCTACATCGGGTTTTAACGCGCGGATAATTTTACGTGCTTGCCAGATGGCAAAAAATTTCCAACCGTCGACCACCTTAACCTGCACTTTGTCACTGAGCCGGTGCCGGATGGTATTGGCTCTTTGTTCACAACCCCTTTTATGCAAAATCACCGTGACCTGATGCTGTTGCTCTGCCTGGGTATTGGCAAGCTCAACGGCATAACGTTCACTGCCGGCAAAACTATGCGTCAGAATAATGTGAACAATTTTCATAAATAACCTGTAAAAACCAAGGCAACAATACTGTGGCGGCAGTCTAACAAAATCTGTTGCAGATGCCGTCTGCTGTTTTGCAAAATCGCCAAAAAATCAGTCGTTTTCACCCGGGGTTTTGTCAGCTATCCACACTTCACTTTTGCTGCTGCACTTTATTTTACCGCGATCCCCCCCGCCTTTTTTTGCTGTGGCTAAAGGCAAAAATCAGGCAAAGGCCGCTCAAACGCTGCCTTGCGCAGAGAAAACTGCTAAACTGCCGCTCTTTTATATTCAGCACCAAACGGAAATCACCATGCCCTGGATCCAACTGCGGGTAAATACCACTGAAAAACACGCCGAAACTGTCAGCGATATGCTGATGAGCTGGGGCGCTCAGGCCGTTAGTTTTGTCGATGCCAAAGACACCCCGATTTACGAGCCACTGCCTGGTGAAGTGATTTATTGGGCCAATACTGTGGTGGTGGGCCTGTTTGATGCCGAACACAAAATGGATAAAGTGATCAAACAGTTAGAGCAGGTCAGCCTGTTTAAAAACGGCGTGCAGTACAAACTTGAACAGCTCGAAGACAAAGACTGGGAACGCGAATGGATGGACAACTTCCACCCCATTCAATTTGGCAAACGCTTGTGGGTGTGTCCAAGCTGGCGTGATATCCCAGACCCGACAGCTGTGAACGTGATGCTAGACCCTGGCCTTGCTTTTGGTACCGGTACCCACCCCACCACCGCACTTTGTATGGAGTGGTTAGACGCACAGGATCTCACTGAAGCAACTGTGGTGGATTTTGGCTGTGGCTCCGGCATTCTGGGTATTGCCGCACTCAAACTTGGCGCCAAACGTGTGGTGGGTGTCGATATTGACCCGCAGGCCATTGAAGCCAGCGCCGCAAACGCCGCCCGTAATAATGTAGCCGGCCAGATTGAACTCTATTTACCCAAAGATCAGCCCAAACTTGAAGTGGATGTGGTGGTGGCCAACATTCTGGCAGGCCCTTTGGCTGAGCTGTCCGGCATTATCAGCGCTTATGTGAAGCCCGGTGGTTTATTGGCATTGTCCGGCATTCTGGAAAGCCAGGCGCAAAGTGTGATGGATGCTTATGCCGCAGAATTTGATTTTGACCCTGTGGCCGTCAAAGAAGAATGGGTGCGGTTAAGTGCACGTAAAAAGCTGGCTTAACAAAACACTTTAACCAGTTATCCGCTAAAAGGAGGTGTGACGCCTCCTTCTCTACTACACAACTGCGTCACTGTTCAGATTATTGGCGGCTATTATCAGAGTCCACGCCGCTGTTGTGTATGCTTCCAGTTGATTTATCAGACATCGCTCTTTAGCCACAACAACTCCACTTTGATACATCAGCGTCACTCTTACTGTGTCAGAGCAAGCCAGCACAGACTACACAACCAATCTTTAGCTTGAATTGCCGTTGTATCAGACAGTGTCAATTCCACTATTACCAAGCAGCAAGACAACGAAAACAACAACCAAAACAAAAGCGGTCGAGGTTGATTTGCGCCCAGCTGCGCATTTTTGCTTTTAAAACAATATTCAGCAACGCAATAATGTTATAATATAACATCTCTTTAATCAGGGAGATGAATTGTGTCCAAAGTTATTTTTCAGCCTGCAACCCTTGCCACTGTGATGCTGCTTGGCCTTTTCGGTTGTGACTCTTCAACCCACAGCAATGAAGGTAAAGTACAATCCGAACATCCAAAACATAAAATAGATAGTCAGGGGCTGTTGGTGCTTAGTAGCAGCGGCAACAACCTGGTTTATGTTTATGATATTAACCATAAAAAAATGCTGACTTCCTTTGACAGCAAAAAACCGGTGCACAGCATTTATGCCAGCCCGAACCAGCGTTATGCCCTGTTGCTACAGCGGAACGACCATCAGATCAGCTTTATCGACAGTGGTTTATATCAGGAAGATCACGGCGACCATCTGCACGATTATCAGCAAGCCCCGGCGTTAAGCAGCTTTGTGCTCAAAGGCGTAGCCCCCACCCACTATGAAGTGCATGGTAATCAGGCCGCCATCTTTTTTGATGGTGCCGCAGCCCCTATGCAAGCTGCCGGCGTCACTATTCTGACCGATGCTGACATTACAGCTGCTAAAACCAGTGCCAGTCTGACACTGCCACTGAATATGCATGGCACCGCTGAACCAAGGGGTTCGCATTTGTTAACCACTTACCGGCCAGCCGACGCAGCCAATACCTTACCGACCCAGGTGGAATGGTATCAGCAGGAAGGCAGCAGTTTTAAGCTCAAAGAACGGTTTAGCGAACAATGCCCCGGACTGCATGGCAGTTATTCGGTAAAAGACTACAGCCTGTTTGGTTGTATCGACGGAGTGCTGGTTGTGCAACAAAAAGCCGATGAACTCAGTGCGGTAAAACTGGCCAATCCTGCAGGCATGACAGGTCGCATCGGTACCCTGACCGGTCATAAAAATCTGACACAGGTGATTGGTTTTGCCGGACAGGACATGTATCTGATCGATCCGGTGAGCCTCACCATGCAAAAACTGGACTGGCGCCAGGGTGGCAGCCAAACCAGGGTCAGTTACGCCATGTCGTCCGACGGCGACTATTTTGTACAGCTCGACAACAGTGGTGCTATCACTATTCAGCAAGTAGCCACAGGTTATAGCGTCAAGGCCAAACTGGCATTGCTGGGTAATATCGACAGCAGCAACCCGCCGGTGATTGCCGTCAATGGGCAGAATGACGATATTTTTATTACTGATCCGGTCAATAAACAGCTGTTGCAGCTTGATTTAACCAGTCTGGCAGTCAGCAAACACCCGCTTGAGGTAACCCCGGCCAAAATGACCTGGCTTGGCATCCGTCACCCTGCCCCTTAACACCAGGTTGCCCTGCCCGACACAGCAGCAGGGCGCACCATTTTCATCACTCATGTTCCTGGGAGATGACTTGAGCACCTGCTTGCAGGTGCTCCTTTTTAACAAGCTGTGGCAGCCAAGCGCCGCACTGTGCAAATGCAAAGGTAAAATCACTGCTGCAAAAAACAACAGCAATACAATTATCTGATTTTATTAAGGCCAGTTTTGCTGTGTTCCTGATTTTGTTGAGTCTAATTTTCAGCCGTTTAGCGATTGTCAACCCGCCAAAGGCCAATAAATTTGCATTTTTGTTTAAATAATAGCCTTTGCTTTGTTGGCAAAAATCCGTAAACTTAGCGCCCCTTCGGGGTAGAGCCTAGGGATATAGCGGTGCGCATCGGTCCATACCAATTATCGAACAATGTTATTTGTGCTCCGATGGCCGGAGTCACGGATTACACTTTTCGTGAGCTTTGCCGTCGTTTTGGTGCAGGTTTAGCTGTATCAGAAATGATGTCGAGCAATCCTTTGGTGTGGCAAAGCGAAAAATCGCTAAATCGGATGACACATGGTGATGAGTCTGGCATTCGTTCAGTACAAATTGCCGGTAGTGATCCGGATCAGATGGCAGAAGCTGCAGTGTTTAATGTTGAGCACGGCGCCCAAATCATCGACATCAATATGGGATGTCCGGCGAAAAAAGTGAACAAAAAACTGGCGGGTTCGGCACTGTTACAGTACCCGGATCTGGTTGAAAAAATTGTTCAGGCCGTGGTCAAGGCTGTATCAGTTCCGGTCACGCTGAAAATCAGAACAGGCTGGGACACCGATAACCGCAATGGCGTGCATATCGCACGGATAGCGGAAGATAACGGCATTCAATGTCTGGCGGTTCATGGCCGAACCAAAGCCTGTATGTATAAAGGAGAAGCGGAGTACGACACCATCCGCGCTATTAAACAGGCAGTGTCGATCCCGGTGATCGCCAATGGTGACATCACCTCGCCGCAAAAAGCCAGGTTTGTGCTGGATTACACCGGTGCTGACGCCATCATGATTGGGCGGGCAGCACAGGGCCGGCCCTGGATTTTTCGGGAAGTGGTTCATTACCTGACCACAGGGGAATTGTTGGCAGCGCCCGACTTGCAGCAAGTCAGGGATATTATGCTGGAACACGTCAAAGGCTTACACCAGCTGTATGGTGAAGTGCTTGGCCCGCGTATCGCCCGCAAACATGTGGGGTGGTATCTGGCTGAACATGATGCCGAGGGCGCGTTTCGCAGTGAATTTAATGGCATCGAGCAGCAACAACCGCAGCTTGATGCTCTGTGGACCTATTTCGAACAACTAGCAGCAACTAACGTAAAGAGACCTGGTAATGTTTAATCAAAACGTGACTTCGCCATTTATCACCAACGCCCATGTACAGACTCAGGAAAAACCGCAGCCTTTAAGTAATGCGGTACAAAAAGCGGTGGCGAACTACCTGCAACAGTTAAACGGTCAGGACGTCAACGACCTGTACGAACTGGTGTTGTCGGAACTGGAAAAACCATTACTGGAAGAAGTAATGAAATATACCCGCGGTAATCAGACCCGCGCCGCCAATCTGATGGGCATCAACCGCGGCACGCTGCGCAAGAAGCTGAAACAATACGGCATGAGTTAATGCCCCCGCGGGAGGAGTCCCGCCAGAAAGCACCTTCGGGTGCTTTTTTGTTTCTGGCGCCCGGCAAATTGCTGCACCGGCCCCACAAACAAGGTTCTGACCTTATGGCTTGATTTTCCGGTTATGCTTGTTGCCAATAAAGCATTTCGAAAATCAGAAAAGTCAGAACAGCTCACAGAGCAGAATTTTTTATCCCTTGTTTAGCGAAGATACTAAAGAGAGAACCGATATGACCTCAGCTCGTCCAATCCGTCGTGCACTTCTGAGTGTTTCTGACAAAACTGGCATTGTTGAATTTGCCCGCGCTTTAGCGGCGCAAGGTGTGGAACTGTTATCTACCGGTGGTACTGCCAAATTACTGGCCGAACAAAACATTCCTGTAATTGAAGTCTCTGACTACACAGGTCATCCGGAAATTATGGATGGCCGTGTCAAAACCCTGCACCCTAAAGTGCATGGCGGTATCTTAGCGCGTCGCGGCCAGGACGAAGCTGTGATGGCGGCCAACAATATCAACGCCATTGATTTGGTGGTGGTAAATCTGTATCCATTTGCCAGCACTGTAGCCAAAGCAGGTTGCGCCCTGGAAGACGCGGTAGAAAATATCGACATCGGCGGCCCGACTATGGTGCGTGCCGCGGCCAAAAACCATGCTGATGTGACTATTGTGGTAAACGCAGCGGACTACGATAAAGTGCTCGCTGAAATGGCGGCCAATAATGGCGCCACCACTCACGCTACCCGTTTTAGCCTGGCGATTAGCGCTTTTGAACACACAGCGCAGTACGACGGTATGATTGCCAACTATTTTGGCGCCATGCTGCCGGCCTATGAAACGGTAGATGCTCAACCAAGCAAATTCCCTCGTACTTTTAACAGCCAGTTTGTCAAAAAGCAGGACTTACGTTATGGCGAAAACAGCCATCAGCAAGCGGCTTTTTATGTAGAGCACAATATTCTGGAAGCATCTGTTGCCAGCGCCACGCAGCTGCAAGGCAAAGAGCTGTCGTACAACAATATCGCGGACACAGACGCTGCCCTTGAGTGTGTCAAAGAATTCGCTGAACCTGCCTGTGTTATTGTTAAACACGCCAACCCTTGTGGTGTGGCTATTGGCGATAACATCCTGGCCGCTTACAACCGCGCTTACCAGACAGACCCAACCTCAGCCTTTGGCGGTATTATTGCCTTTAACCGTGAGTTAGATGCAGTGACCGCTGAAGCTATTGTCAGCCGTCAGTTTGTTGAAGTCATTATTGCGCCAACAGCAACCAGTGAAGCTGCTGAAGTCATTTCGAAAAAACCAAATGTGCGTTTATTGGTATGCGGTGAGTGGTCTGCTAAAACTACAGGTTTTGATATTAAACGGGTCAATGGTGGCGTGCTGGTACAAGACCGTGACCAGAAAATGGTGACTTTGGACGACTTAAAAGTCGTATCCAAGCGTCAGCCAACAGCCGATGAACTGCGTGATTTATTGTTCTGCTGGAAAGTAGCCAAGTACGTTAAATCCAACGCTATTGTGTATGCCAAAGATTCGATGACCATTGGTGTGGGCGCCGGCCAGATGAGCCGCGTGTACAGCGCGAAAATCGCCGGTATTAAAGCCGCCGACGAAAACCTGGAAGTGAAAGGTTCAGTGATGGCTTCTGATGCGTTTTTCCCGTTCCGCGACGGTATAGACGCAGCCGCTGCTGCCGGCATTAAAGCCGTGATTCAGCCTGGTGGTTCTATGCGCGACGCTGAAGTGATTGCCGCTGCTGACGAGCATGATATTGCCATGGTGTTTACCGGCGTACGTCATTTCCGTCATTAATCGCTGAATGACGACAAAACGGCAGCTCTGGCTGCCGTTTTTTTTGCCTTGTTCTGTGGTTACAATGCAAGGCTGGTGGCTGGCCAAAACGCTGTGATGCGCCCAGTTACAACCATAAACTCAGGAGCAAAAGATGTCACAATCAGGCTTAAAGCCAGAGTTTCCACTGCTACTGAGTTATCAGGGGCAACAGGAAGCTGAACTGATTATCAACCCGCAAATGCTGGAGCAGCTGCTGCAACAAGGCCACCATCTGTTACCTCATGCAGATCGTTTGATTGATTGTTTGGGCCAGGTGTACCGGCTGGATGCAGCGCATCAGCTTTATGCCAGTGCCGAGCGACTTGAGTTACCAGAGGTTATCAGTTTGATCCAACAACATTTTTTCGCGTTGGCGCAAAGTTGTGTGGTAAAAATACAGGCACCGGATATTCGCTCAGCCTTGCTGTTGCTGGCCCGGGAGCATTGACCTGAACAACACCGTCTTACCCTCTGATGGCAACAAACCAGGCCTGTTTGATAAGGGAACATCATGAAACAAAAGTTATGCTATCTGCTGATTGTACTTGGCCTTACAACTTTTTATCAGTTGCTGCTGATGTTCACTGTGGGTCATACAGTTGCAGCCAAAAGACCAGATTGGTGGCCCGTGGGTATTTTTGCCTCAACCGACGGTTTATTGGTCTGGATGCATCTGGCTCAGGGCTTTGGTGTGTTATTGGCAGCTCTGATGACTGCCTGGTTTATTCAGCGTTTTTTCCGGCCACATTGGCTCAGTTTAAGTTTTTGTGCAACCTTGCTGCCGCTGCTTTTTATGACCCCGCCCTTCTGGCAGCCAGACTATCTGCAGTCCGGTTTATGGTGGTCAGGTGTATTAGACACGGCAAAATTTGTGTTATTGCCACCTTTTTGCTGCTGGGTAATGGTCAAACGCCAGCAGCTTTATGGCAAAAATTAAACAGAAGGCTGTGACGCTCAGGCCACAGTGAGCTGTTTATTTGCAGGTTCAGGCAGTGCTTTAACACCAATCCGACTGATCTCAGCCCCCTGCAACTCAGCCACTGTCCAGAGCATACCAGACCAGTTCACAGTATCACCGACCACCAGCTTACCGCCGTGTTTGCGGGCGATAAATTCGTTGAGCAGCACACAGTCACCACACTCACTCAAATCCAGGCTGTAGAACATGGCTAAATCTTCCAGCCTGGCCGAACCATCCAGCATAAAGTCGCCAAAAAACTCAAAGTCAAAGTTGCGTTGTGGTGTTTCACTGAACATACGCCCAAGCACAGCTAAATCGGCATCATGCCCAATAATACAAAGCACATCACCGGCCATCAGTTTTGAGCTGCCCGACGGGTGCAACAGCACATTGTCACGAAACAACGCCACAATACGGGTGTTGTCCGGCATATTTAAACTGCGCAGCTCATGGCCGATACACCATTTTTCCGCATTCAGTTGATACACAAACAACTCCCACTGACTGGCCAGCTCAATTTCGATACCGGCACGGTAAATCGGTGTTGGCATAGCCGGTACCACCACTTTGGCTTTGCGCGCAGCAAAACCCAATGTTGTGCCCTGCAGCAATAACGACACTAACACAATAAAAAATGCCACATTAAAAAACAGCTGGGCGTTGGGCAAACCTGCCATCAGCGGAAATACCGCTAAGATCACCGGTACCGCCCCCCGCAAACCAACCCAGGAAATAAAACTACGTTCTTTAAAGCTAAAACCGCGAAACGGTAATAAACCGATAAACACCGAGAGTGGTCTGGCGAATAAAATCATCCAAAGCGACAACAGCAAAGCAGGCACTGCAATAGGCAATAACTCACTGGGTGTCAGCAATAAACCCAGTACCAGGAACATACCAATCTGACTAAGCCAGGCCAAACCGTCGAACATATGCAGAATTCCGTGCCTGTTGCGGATAGGTTTATTGCCAAGCACCAAACCACAGACATACACAGTAAGAATACCGCTGCCGCCAATGGCACCGGATAAGGCATACAAAATAATACCGCCGCTAACGGCTAAAAGCGGATATAACCCATCGGCTATATGCATGCGGTTAATCAGATTTAACAACAACCAGCCACCGGCCAGCCCCAATAAAATACCAAGGCCAAACTGCTGTACCAGACTCACCAGCACTGTCCATTCAAAGCTGGTTTGACCGCTGACCAGCATCGCAATCAGCGTCACAGTTAAAAACATCGCCATCGGGTCATTACTGCCCGATTCAATTTCAAGAGTTGCACCAACCCGTTCGTTTAGACCTTTGCCGTTTAACAGGTTAAATACCACGGCAGCGTCGGTAGAACCGACGATGGCTCCAATCAGCAGTCCCTCGAGCAGTTCTAAATTAAATAACCAGGCCGCGGCAATACCTGTTAATCCTGCGGTGAGCACCACCCCAACGGTTGCCAGCGACAAAGATGGCCAAAGCGCCACCCGGAAACTGCGCGCATTGGTCCGCATACCACCGTCAAGCAAAATCACCGCCAACGCCAGGTTACTCACCAGATAGGCCAGGCTGTAATCATCAAATTTAATGCCGCCAGGGCCGTCGACACCGGCTATCATGCCCACCGATAAAAAAATCACCAGAATAGGCACGCCAATTTTGCTGGCCACCGAACTCACCATAATACTGGCCGCGACCAGAATTGCGCCAATCAGCAACATCTGATTGATGGTAACTGCATCCAATACAAACCTCCGGCCACAAACAGGGTGAATCTAGCTTTAGCACTAAAATAATAACGAATAACGTCAAATTCAATTAAAAACCATTAAATAGCAAATAAAATTAATATTTACATTTAAAAACAACACTTTAGAAAATGCAAGATATGAAAGAATTAATAAAAACATCATACAAAAATCAACTTAATCTAAAGTGAATCTGGCTTTACAGTGCTTATTTGCACCAATTTCCAATATTCCTCAATTAACTGTTTCGATTGCAGAAAATTGCCAAAGAACAGTCAGCTGTGACCACTGCTGTACCGCAGTAATTGTCTGCATTTGCCGCTGATGACTACAACACAAAAAACAGCAAACGAAACTCAGGAACCAGACACTGAACAGACAAAATTCAGCTGTACTTTTACATCTGAGCCGATATAATACGCGCCGCTCTTTTGACTGTTCTTTATACAATAAGGTAATCCTATGCACCCGATGTTAAACATCGCTGTTCGTGCTGCGCGTAGCGCAGGCAATATTATCGCCCGGGCCTGTGGTCAACTGGACATGGTTCAGACCACCCAAAAAGGTACCAATGACTTTGTCACCAACGTAGATAAAGAAGCCGAACAGGCCATAGTGCAGATTTTGCGTAAATCCTACCCTGACCACGATATCATCGCGGAAGAAGGTGGTGAATACAGCAACAACAATAGTGATTACCAATGGATCATCGACCCGCTCGATGGTACCGCCAACTTTATCAAAGGCATCCCACATTTTGCTGTTTCCATTGCTTTGCGTTACCGCGGCAAACTGGAACAGGCCGTTATTTTCGACCCGTTGCGCGGTGAAGTATTTACCGCCAGCCGTGGTGCCGGTGCTCAGCTCAATGGTCGTCGGATCCGTGTCAGCAATGCCACTGATTTAGGCGGCACTATTCTGGCCACTGGTTTTCCGTTTAAACATAAACATCATTTAGACGCTTATACCGAAACCTTTAAAACCTTTTTTACCACAGCAGCAGACGTACGTCGTACCGGCTCAGCCGCTCTGGATTTAGCTTATGTGGCTGCGGGTCGTTTAGACGGTTTCTGGGAAATTGGGTTAAAACCATGGGACACAGCTGCAGGCGAATTACTGGTGCGTGAAGCCGGTGGTCTGGTCAGCGATTTTGTTGGTGGCAATAACCAGATGAAAAGCGGCAACATTGTTGCAGGTAACCCCAAGGTACTGGCCGCTATGCTCAAAGGCATGCGCCCGCATCTGACTGATTCTTTAATGAAATAACAGTCTGTTTTTAAAACAAAAGCCCCGCTGTTGCGGGGCTTTTTGTTGCAGCTCTTTGCTGGTTGCAAGTTTTAACTGATCTGGATCTTGCGGCTTTGCTGCTCGGGCTCAGCTTTTTTCGGTGCTTTAATCGACAAAATACCGTCGGTAAAACTGGCGCTGATATCTGACTCATGCACCGTATTGCCCACAGTAAAACTGCGCTGAATACGGCCATAACGGCGCTCCTGCCGGATAATTTTGCCATCTTTTTCTTCTTTATCTTCCTGCTTTACTTCTGCTTCTAGCGTCAGCACGCCCTGCTGCAGGCTGATATGAATATCTTCTTTTTTTACACCCGGCAGCTCAGCGCTGATCAGGTAATGGTCTTTGTTGTCCTTAATATCTACCTTGGGCGCAAAGAACTGATTTTGCTCAGATTTCCAGGCCGTTGGCGCGAAAAAGTTATCAAACAGCGAATCAAGATCGTGAAAATTACGCGGGATCAGGCTCATAAGTTGCTCCTTTTTCAACTGAATTTCAGCATGGTGACTTACAACAAAAAAAGTGTAGCCAAGCGAAAAACCGCAGCTTTAATGCAGATCAAATTTTTGGTTGTTTTTTAGTCAGATGTTTAAGCAGGATGCAGAGCAGTTCACAGCGGCGGGTCATAAAGTTGCCGGCAGCAAAGTGCCGGCAACCGCTTTTATCAGAACACAAAATCCAGGGCGACACTAAACAGCCTGGCGTCATTGTGATAACTAAAGTCGTACCAGGGCAGACGGTCGCCATTGTCCTGGAAGTCGTCGTACTGCACTTTTAAACTGGCATTGGGGTGGAAGTTATATTTAAGCCCGACTGTAACCATCCGATGCTCCTCCGCCTCTCCTGTACCAAAGCCCTGATAATCCTCAGTGATTTTTAACAGCGCCTGTGACATGCCAATATAAGGTTGCCACACATCATGGTTGTAAATGGCCGTCAGCAGGTAAGTTGGAAAACGCGAGCCATAACCGTCGTCATACATCACGTAGTTATAATCAAACAACAGCGTGACATGAGTAAAGTTAAAGGAACCGCTGGCGCCAAAAAAGTCGAGGTCAAACTCAGTTAACGGCGATGCTCCTGAACGGATTGGCGTGCCATCCGGATTTGTGCGCCTTTCCACAACCTGATCAGTAACACCGTCACCATCAAGATCAAGTTCGTCAAAGAACATCACGTCGGCGAAGGTTTCGTAAAAGGTACGGAAATAGGATAAACGCAAATCGATCCAGTCATTACTGGCTGCCAGATTGGCGCCCATAATTTTACTCCAGGTCACATCAGCGGTACCGGCAATATAGGTGCCTTCAGGCGGAAAATAATAACCGCCCCTGTTGCGCCAGAAATCATGGGATTTGATGTTTTTCTGGGTTTCATGGCCAACAAAACCGCTCAGGCTGAAATTCCAGTCTTGTACCATAAAGTCTTTCACCAGCGTGGCACCGTTAAACTGGGTAATTTCCCACCAGTATAAATTGGCTGGTGGACGCACCCAGGGGTAAGCAAAGCCCACTTCCATATACTCGGAAAAATAATACATCGGTAAATTACGCCGGCCGAGCATCAGGTATAAATCATCGGAAAAACGGTAGGTCGCATAAAGCCAGTCGATGTCCGGTGAAAAATCATCAGCCCCTTTAGCCACCAGTTGGGCGGTAAAAGTCAGATTTTCCATCACATCCATGCGCGCTTGCAGCGCTATCATCGACTCAGGTTCCATCGACCATTCGTTCTGGTAAAAGGCATAATCATAAAAATCCACCGGGAATTCGACTTCACCTGTTGGATCCGGGTCGCCTCCTATGGTTTTGCCAACAACCAGCGAGCCATAACCGCTCCACTGAATATCAGCAACTGCAGCTCCCGTGGTGCAAAGCAGCACCAGCACAGCACCAAGCCATGTTTTCATAACAGTTCCTCGCTAAGTAAGTAGCAACTAATAGGTAGCAACAACTTTGACTGCAGCAGTAACTTTGCTGGCGTCGACAAAACCTATAGTGGCGGGATTATCAGACACCAGCTGAATCATTTCGTCGCTGCTGACTTCACGGGGTGGCGTACCTTTGCCGGTAAAGGTCAGTTTTGACCAATAGGCTTTGAGCTGAGCATCGGTTTTACTCAGCACTTTAGTGTTAAATTCAGATCTGCTGGCTTCGGATTCAACCACCACCAGCGGAATAGCTTGTTTACCGTCGCTAAAACTACGTTGTTTGCCAAGAAACAGCGCTTTGATATCCGAGTCTGTCACTGTCGCGGCGTTACTGGGGTGAACGATCAGAGCTATATCTGCCAGCGCATGGGCAGAAATAAAAGGAAACAACAACATAAAACATAAGGCTTTTTTCTGCATATGAACCTCTGAACCTGGATTAAAACATCCTTCGAGAGTGATTCATTCCTTTGATAAAGCCAAGTCTAGCCGCTATCGGCTGAATTACCAGAATACTGCCGCTCCGCCCGGTGTTACCGAACGACCAGTGTAGAAAAATGATGGCCAACAAAACACAAGCCAGGTCTGAGCCCAACCTGTGCCTTGTCAGAGATAGCAAAAACGCAAGGTCAGCAGGCCGCTGACCAGGGGGCATTAATTGGCGGGTTTTTCCAGTGTTAAACCCTGAGCCACCCAGGCACTGTATCCGCCGGCCAGGCTCAGCACATGCTGATATCCCATTTGCAGCAGTGCATCTGCGGCCAAAGCAGAGCGGTAACCGCCACCACAATACAGCACCATGGTTTGCTGTTTGTCCTGCACTACCTGCTCGATATCACGTTCGATAATACCTTTGCCAAGATGCATGGCCTGTGGCAAATGCCCGGCCTGCCACTCGCGGTCTTCGCGCACATCGATCAGCACACAGGGCTTCTGGTGTTGCAAAAATTCTTCAATGGTAATTTCCTGAACACGGCTTTTGGCGGCGTTCACCAACGCCAGAAAACCAGGACTATGTTGTTTGCTCATCGCATATTCCTTTTAGCATAAAAAAAGCCAGTCAAATGACTGGCTTATTTTGTTATAACGCAGAGGTGCCTTCACCTTCTTTTTCAATCACTGTCGGCAGCAAGTCTTCACGGCTTGCGCCTAAAATTACAGCAACTGCGCTGGCGATATAAACTGACGAGTAGGTACCAATGGCAATACCAAACAGCAAAGCCGTGGCAAAACCGTGGATCATGGCGCCCCCCATAAAAAACAGCACAATCAGCGTTAATGCCGTGGTGAAAGAGGTCATGGTGGTACGGCTTAAAGTGGACGTAATAGCTTCGTTCACTGTTTCTTCTACAGTGGCATCGCGTAATTTTCGAAACATTTCGCGAATTCGGTCAAACACAACGATGGTATCGTTAATGGAATAACCAATCAGCGCCAGAATCGCCGCCAGTACCGTCAGGTCGAATTCCAGCTGGAATACGGAAAACAGGCCCAGGGTAATGATCACGTCATGCAGTAAAGACGCAACAGCACCCACTGAATAACGCCATTCAAAACGCGCCGCTACATAAATCAGAATGCCCACCAGCGCGGCCAGAATAGCCAGAAAACCGTCCTCTTTCAGTTCGTCACCGACTGAAGAGCCAACGATATCCACTTTACGCACTGTCACCGGTGTTTCAGCAACTGTATTAATAGCGGTCAGAATTTGCTCACCAATGGCCTTTTGCTCCACGCCTTCACGCGGTGCAATGCGGATCATCACTTCCTGACTGGTACCAAAATACTGCACCTGGGCATCAGCAAAACCACTGGTGCCAAGCGCGGTACGCACTTTATTTAAATCGGCGGCCTGATCAAACTTTACTTCAATCACAGTACCACCGGTAAAGTCCAACCCCAGGTTTAAGCCTTGGGTGAACAAGCTCACTAAAGAGCCAAGCACCAGAAAGGTTGAAAACACTAACGCAGGCCACTTTAACTTCATAAAGTTCAGCGCGGTTTTAAAATTAAATAGTCTCATCGCTGACTCCTTAAACCGGCAGACTGGTGCCGCGACGCTGGCCCCAGATCATATTGACAATTAACCGGCTCACCACTACAGCAGTGAAAATTGAGGTGATAATACCCAGTGCCAGAGTTACGGCAAAACCTTTCACCGGACCAGTACCAATACCAAACAGGATCAAGGCCACCAGTAAAGTGGTGATGTTGGAGTCGGCAATAGTGGCAAAAGCACGGTTATAACCTTCATGAATGGCATGTGCTGCTGAACGGCCTTCGGCTAACTCTTCGCGGATCCGCTCAAAAATAAGTACGTTGGCGTCAACAGCCATACCAACGGTGAGTACAATACCGGCCATACCAGGCAAGGTTAAAGTGGCGCCCGGGATCATCGACATTACACCGATCAGCAACACTAAGTTGGCGGTTAACGCAATATTGGCAACCAGACCAAACCACTTGTAATAAATTACCATAAAGAACAACACAGACAGCATGCCCCAAATAATGGCATTCATACCTAAGTCAATGTTTTCCTG
Source organism: Rheinheimera sp. 4Y26 (assembly GCF_025245835.1). Lineage (GTDB taxonomy): Bacteria > Pseudomonadota > Gammaproteobacteria > Enterobacterales > Alteromonadaceae > Pararheinheimera. The sequence continues at coordinate 895,154 of NZ_JAOBWS010000001.1, read as the reverse complement.
ACCTAAGCTTGGACCTACGGTGCGTTCTTCCACAATCAGAATAGGGGCAATCAAAGCACCGGCGCGCAATAACACCGCCAGGTTTTGAGCTTCACCCGGTGCATCCAAACCAGTAATACGGAAACTGCGGCCGAGGCGCGCCTGAATAGTGGCCACACTCACCACTTCTTCTTTTTTCTCCATAATGGTTTTGCCGTTGGAATCTTTTTTATCTGTTGGTTTGTACTCGATAAAAACAGTGGCCATCGCCTTGCCAATGGCATCTTTGGTCAGATTAGAGAAAGTCGAACCACCTTTGGCATCCAGGTCGATATTCACCTGAGGCCGGCCATTTTCGTCAAAACTAGTGTTGGCACCCACGATATGGTTACCGGTCAGCATGATGCGTTTTTGCAGCACCACAGGGTTGCCATTTCGGTCATTAAATAACTGTGAGCTAGGCGGTACCCGACCTGCCAGTGCACTTTGCACATCGGCAGTTTCATCGACCAGACGGAATTCCAGTGTGGCTGTTGCCCCTAAAATTTCTTTGGCGCGTGCAGTGTCCTGAATACCAGGCAACTGTACCACAATACGTTCAGCGCCCTGACGCTGCACCAAAGGCTCAGCAACACCAATTGCATTGACCCTGTTGCGGATAATAGTGATGTTCTGTGCAACTGCGTCTTCGCGTAAGGCTTTGAGACGTGCTTCGCTGAATGTCACCACCAGACTGTTGTCATCTGCTTCGGTGTATACCATGTCAGCATCTTTTTTCGACAACACAGCTTTGGCTGCCGCCACATCTTCAGCAGTTCTGAACGCCAGCACCACCCGCTGATTCAGCAGATCAGGGGTCACTGAACGGTAACGCACTTTGGCTTCACGCAAGTCGGTGCGGTAAATCTGCACTAAATCGTTGACGTTTTTATCCATCGCCGTTTTCATATCCACTTCCATCAGAAAGTGCACACCACCGCGTAAGTCCAGACCCAGTTTCATCGGGGCTGCCCCTATGGCATCCAGCCAGGCTGGTGTGGCCGGCGCCATATTCAGTGCGCTCACCACTTCGTCACCCAATGCAGCCGCAACAACTTCACGGGCTTTCAGCTGGTCTTCGGTATTGTTAAAACGGGCTAAAATCTGGCCTTTATTTAACACCACACTTTTAAAACTGATGTTTTCTTTTGTCAGCGCCTGTTCAAGCACAGCCACTTTTTCTGCGCTCACTTCGGCGCCGCGGGTACCGCTGATTTGTAACGACGGATCATTCGGGTAAATATTCGGAAGTGCGTAGATCAAAGCGACCGCCAGCACAACCACAACCGTCAGATACCGCCAGATAGAATTCTGGTTTAACACGGGTAATTCCTTGTGAAAAAAGAGCAGCTGTTACAGCGACTTCAGCGTGCCTTTTGGCAACACCGCAGAAATAGCGCCTTTTTGTACAGTCACTTCAGTGGTGTCGTTCAGGGCGATAATGACAAAATCTTTGTCGTCAGCAATTTTGCTGATGCGGCCCACTAAACCACCACCGGTCAGCACTTCGTCCCCTTTGGCCAGCGCAGCCATCAGGTTTTTGTGCTCTTTTAAACGCTTGGCTTGCGGACGGTAAATCAGGAAATAAAAAATTAAACCAAATGCCACCAGCATAATGATCATGTCTAAACCGCCACCTGGCTGGCCTGCCGGTGCAGTTTGGGCGTAAGCGTTAGAAATAAATAAACTCATGGTTGTCCCCTTAATTTAAAAAACTCAGATTTTTATGCTTGTACTGTTGCTGGCAAAGGTGGCAGCACATCAAGTGCCGGTACATCCTGCCCGCGCTTTTGGTAAAAGTCGGCCACAAAGGCATCCAGCTTACCTGCAGCTATTGCATCCCGTAAACCTTGCATCAGAATTTGGTAATGCCGCAGGTTGTGGATGGTATTGAGCCGTGCACCGAGGATTTCGTTGCAACGATCCAGATGATGTAAATATGACCGAGTGTAATTTTTACAAGTGTAACAGTCACATTCTGCGTCCAGTGGCGTTACATCGTCTTTGTATTTGGCGTTGCGGATTTTCACTACACCAGTTTGCACAAACAAATGACCGTTGCGGGCATTACGGGTTGGCATCACACAGTCAAACATATCAATACCACGGCGCACACCTTCGACTAAGTCTTCAGGTTTACCCACGCCCATCAGGTAACGCGGTTTATGCGCCGGCATTTGGTCTGTGGTGTGATTGAGAATTTTGATCATTTCATGTTTAGGTTCACCCACCGACAAACCGCCAATGGCATAACCGTCAAAACCAATCTCTTCCAGTCCCTGCAACGACACATCACGCAGATTCGGATACATACCACCCTGAATAATGCCAAAGAGTGCTGAGGGATTGTCACCATGGGCTTCTTTGGAACGTTTGGCCCAGCGCAGGCTCATTTCCATCGACTTTTTCGCTTGTTTTTCAGTGGCTGGATAAGGCGTACACTCGTCAAAAATCATGACTATGTCAGAGCCAAGGGCAGCCTGCACTTCCATGGATTTTTCCGGTGTTAAAAAGATTTTTTCACCGTTGAGCGGAGAGCGGAAAGTCACGCCCTCTTCTTTAATTTTGCGCAGTTCACCCAGGCTAAACACCTGAAAACCACCGGAGTCGGTCAGAATAGGTTTTTGCCACTGCATAAAATCATGCAGGTCACCGTGTTTTTTAATAATTTCAGTGCCAGGGCGCAGCATCAGGTGGAAAGTATTGCCCAAACAAATTTGCGCGCCTGTTGCTTCGAGCTCTTCCGGCGTCATGCCCTTCACAGTGCCGTAAGTTCCCACCGGCATAAAGGCCGGGGTTTCCACAACGCCGCGGTCAAATACCATACGGCCACGACGGGCTTTGCCGTCGGTGGTTAATAATTCAAATTTCACAATAACCTCGTTTGGCCGGAAAAACAGTCCAGCGCTTGTCAAAAAACCGCCCGATTGTAGCAGAAAGAAATGCCGAACCCTACCCTTGTCACGGCCTTTTGCGCCGCAGCAAAAGCAGAGTCAGCAGCAGGATTCAGAGAATGAGCATGGCATCGCCATAAGAATAAAAACGATACTGCTCTTTAATCGCTGTTTGATAGGCATTCATCACAAATTCGCGGGAGCTGAACGCAGATACCAGCATAATGAGCGTAGATTCTGGCAAGTGGAAATTGGTGATCAAGCCATCCACCACGGCAAACTGATAACCAGGGTAAATAAAGATCCGGGTATCACCACTGTAGGCTTCCAGCTCTTTGCCGTTATTTTTGGCAATTTGTGCCGCCGACTCCAGCGACCGCACTGAAGTAGTGCCAACAGCAATCACTTTATTGCCCCGCGCTTTACAGGCTTTCACTGCAGCAACCACCTCGTCCGGTACTTCGATATATTCAGCATGCATCTGATGTTCAAGCACATTGTCCACCCGCACCGGCTGAAAGGTGCCAGCGCCAACGTGCAGCGTGACAAAAGCAAACTCAACACCTTTAGCCTTGAGTGCAGCTAACAACGGCTCATCAAAATGCAGCCCTGCAGTGGGTGCAGCAACAGCTCCCGGCTTTTGGTTATACACCGTCTGATAACGCTCACGGTCGGCGGCGCTGTCCGGTCTGTCGATATAAGGTGGCAGTGGCATATGGCCCAGCCGCTCCAGCATGGCAAGTACAGGCTCACTGCCTGTGACTCTGAGCTCAAACAACTCGCCCTGACGCTGCAGCATTTCCACTTCGGCATCATTTTCCAGCAGCAACATAGTGCCGGGTTTTGGCGCTTTACTGGCACGGACATGGGCTAAAAAACGCTGTTCGTCCAGCAGTCGCTCTACCAGCACTTCCACTTTACCGCCTGAAGCTTTCTGGCCAAACAGCCGCGCCGGGATCACTCTGGTGTTGTTAAACACCAGCAAATCACCAGGCGCAATGGCATCAAGGATATCGCTGAATTTATGGTGGGATAATTCTCCGCTCTGTCTGTTTAAACGCAGCAGCCGGCTGGCCGAACGTTCAGGTTGCGGGAAACGGGCGATTAGCTGCTCGGGCAGCTCAAAACTAAAATCTGTTCTTAACATGGGGTTAGTCCGCTTTACTGACAAACTAAAAAAAGGGGCGCCATTGTACTGAGCTTTGCCGCTGAACTCAAACCAGCAGTACCACAACAAGCTGTTGCAAAATCAGGTGCAACATCAAGATAAATAGCTAAATGATTAATTTTTGTTATTTTTATTTTTCGCACAGATAAAGCCTGACTATAATTGCGGCAGTGAAAAATCCGGCAGGACGCCGAAATAAGGAGCATAAATGGAACTTTGGTTTACGCTGTGGTTATTTGGCTGCAGTTTGTTAATTTTAAGCTGGTATTGCCATCAGCTGGCACTGGAAAAAGGTTACCCGCCCTGGCTCTTTGCCTTACTTGGCCTGGTCCCGCTGCTGAACTTTTTTTCATTGTTATTGTTGTATTTGCTGCCTGACAAAAACGCCCATCTGCATCAGGTGTACTTTAGTAAACACCGGCAACGCCCCTGAAGCTCTGCCCTTTTAAGCAAAAACCAGCATCATTGTGCTGGTTTTTGTTGTTATAGACAGAGTTTCAGTCGCCTGATTTAACGCACAGCACATTTTTTTTGCAGTACTTCTGCAATAAGCTCCGCCATCATGCGGTAACTGCGTGCCTTGGTGGACGTTGGCCGCCAGGCCACGCCAATATCACGGTAAGCGCCAGCTGTTGCCGGGCTTTGACTGACCAGTTCGGTACCGTCCAGCAAACCGCTGTTAATGGCCATTTGTGGCATAAAGGTCACGCCCAGTTTGTTGTTTACCATCTGGGTTAAGGTATGCAGGCTGGTGGCAAAAAATGGATTCACTTTGCGTGAGTCTTCCAGCTCACAGGCTTTCACCGCATGATTGGTCAGGCAATGTTCCCGTTCCAGTAAAAAAATACTTTCATCCGGCCATTGGCTGATATCGTTCTGAAAACCTCTGTCCAGCCAGTCTTTGTGCAGCACCAGCTTAAATGCATCCTGTGCCAGCACTTCGGTGTGCAAGGCGCCGGTTTCATAAGGCAACGCCAACAGCACCATATCCAGCCGGCCTTCAGCCAGAGCATGCAGCGAATTATCTGAGGTGTCTTCACGCAGTAGCAGCTGTAATTCCGGATAACGCTCACGGCACAAGGCCATCACTTCACTTAATACAAAAGGCGCAATGGTTGGGATACAACCCAAACGGAACGGGCCTGTCATCGGCTTGCCCTGGTGACGGGCAAAATCAGTCAGCTCTTCACACTGCTCAATGATATAACGCGCCTGGCGCACCACATCTTCACCCAAAGGGGTAAAAATAAAGGTTTTATGGTCGCGCTCCAGCAACTGCGCATTCATGGTCTCTTCCAGATTGGCAATGGCCGCACTTAAGGTAGATTGCCCGATATAACAGGCGTCGGCAGCACGACCAAAATGCTGATGTTCATGTAAAGCCAGCAGGTATTGCAGTTGTTTAATACTGGGTAATCGTTTCATCATTAAATCCGTTAAAAAGAAAGATTTTTACCTGTAATTACGATGAATTGATGCTAGTGGATAAGCGCAGTGGCAGCAAGTGAAAGTTCAGGTTTTGCTAAATCAGGTGCAACTAAAGCTCTTAAACTTCGCAGCTAAGGTTCTGGTCAATAAAAAACCCGCCGAAGCGGGTTTTTTATTGTTTTTTTCAAAAGCTTAGAGCGAAGCCATAATACCTTTGATAATAAAGAAAAATACGATGGACAGGAAAGCACCAACTGGCAAAGTGACGACCCATGAAATAAAGATGTTACGGATCACACCTAAATTTAATGCAGCAATACCACGGGCTAAACCTACACCTAATACAGCACCCACCAGGGTCTGAGTGGTTGAAATAGGCAAACCTAAACCAGACGAAATCACCACAGTACTTGCCGCAGCAATTTCTGCAGCAAAACCACGGCTTGGCGTTAAGTGGGTAATATTTTCACCAATGGTCTGAATCACTTTGGCTCCCAGAGTCGCCAGACCAATCACAATACCCACAGCACCTAAAGGTAAAATCCACCAATCCAGTGCCACTTTATCCAGGATTTGACCGCCAGACTGGATAATACCCACCACAGCAGCCAGAGGACCGATAGCGTTGGCAACGTCGTTTGAGCCATGCGCAAAAGCCATACAACAAGCGGTGAAAATCATCAGAATACCGAAGATTTTTTCCACGTTGGTAAAGTGCATTTCTTTATCAGCATCCGGGTCAATCTTAAGCCGGCTAATGGCAATTTTACCAATCACAGCCACAGTCACAGCTATGGCCAAACATAACCAGATCCCCTCAGCAGTGCTGAATTTAAGACCCACGTGTTTCAGACCTTTTGAAACTGTCACATAAGCCATAATAAAAGCGGCAAAAAACATGTAAAAAGGCACATATTTTTTGGCGTTGGCCAATGGGTTTTCAGTATCAAAAATCAGCTTCTGCGCGCTCATAAAAATTAAATAAGCGAGAATACCTGACAGCACTGGGGTCACCACCCAGCTGCCAACGATACCGCCGACTTCATCCCAGTGCACGTATTCCATGCCTACACCCACTGAGGCAAAACCAATAATGGCGCCAACAATAGAATGTGTGGTCGAAACCGGCCAGCCAAAATAAGAAGCAACTAATAACCAGGTGCCGGCAGCCAATAACGAAGCTATCATGCCGTACACCAGAAGTTCAGGCACAGGCGCAAAAGCAGCTGCGTCGACAATACCACTGCGGATGGTGGATGTTACTTCCCCACCAGCCAACCAGGCACCTGCTGCTTCAAATACTGCAGCAACAATTAATGCTTGTTTTAAGGTTAAGGCTTTAGAACCTACTGAAGTGCCCATAGCGTTGGCAACATCATTTGCACCCACACCATAAGCCATAAAAAAGCCGAACAAAGCGGCGGCAACCAGCAAATAAAAGCCGTATTGAGACAATAATTCCATGATTTGACTACCCTGAGAATTAACGAGCTAACATGATTTCAAGACGCGAACCCACGCGCAGTGCAGTGTCGGCTAAGTCGCCTACCCACTCCAGCGTGCGGTACAGGAACATCACATCAACCGGGTTTAACTCAGTTTCTGCTTTGCGGACAAACTTGCGCAGGCTCACCTGCATTTGATCGGTGTCGTGTTCAATTTCGTCGATTTTTTCGACCATTTTGATCACTAAGTCCACTTCACGGCCACGGAAACCTGTTTCCAGCAACTCGTCTAACTCATTGATAGCATCACAAGCCAGCGCCACAGCATCAACACAACGTTGCAGATAAGCATGGAATTCAGCCTGGATTGGTGCCGGAATTTCCAGCTCACGGCCTAACACCCGGCCAGTGATGTCTTTGGCTTTGTTAGCAATTTTGTCTTGTTGCGACACCAGCTCCAGAATATCGGTGCGATCCACAGGTAAAAACAAACCACGGGGTAAGTGAATCCGGATATCCCGTTTTAATTTGTCGGCGTCTTTTTCCAGCGCCACTATCGTCTTCCTGACTTCCGCTGCTTTATCCCAGTCTTTGTTATATACAGCAGCGAAAAATGGTAATAACTGCTCGCTGGCTGTTAATACTTTGCGAATATGCTCCTCGATCGGTTTGATCGGTGATTTAGCAAAAACAGCTAAAAATGCACTTGGCATAAGTGTGCCTCTTGGTTTTTTAAATGGACGAAAGTCGGCGCGCATTGTACTGCATCAGGTGCTGAATAAAAACGAATTCTGCACTGAAAATACAAAAGCCAGCCTGAATTTTAGTCAGAACTGGCTGCATTGCCGGTTATTTTTCTGATTGAGCTACAAGGCTCTTTCTTTTTGTTTTCTAAACGCTTGAATGACGGGCAAAGCAAGCGATCAGCTGCGGGCATTTTGCTCCAGGCTGTCTTCGTCGCTGTGCCGCACATCTTTGCCTTTGACAAAAGAAATCACGTATTCAGCCACGTTTTTACAGCGGTCACCAATACGCTCCAGCGCTCGGGCCGACCAGAGCACGTTCATAATTTTTGGAATAGAGCGCGGGTCTTCCATCATATAAGTCATCAGCTGCCGGGTGATAGCTTCATATTCGCGGTCGACTTTTTTATCTTCTTTATACACAGCCAACGCAGCTTCCACGTCCATCCGGGCAAAAGCATCCAGCACGTCGTGTAACATCTGGGCAACATGACGGCCCATATTTTCCAGATTGACCAGCAAATCCTGCTGCGCACTGGAAAATGACTCCAGCGCCACTTTGGCAATACGCTCAGCTTCATCACCAATGCGCTCTAAGTCAGAAATGGCTTTGATAATCGCCATAATGAGCCGCAAATCACTGGCAGCCGGCTGGCGCTTAGCAATAATACGGGTACATTCACCGTCAATGCGGATTTCCCACTCATTGACTTTTAAATCTGTGGCAATCACCTGTTGCGCCAGCTCAGCGTTGTTTTGCGCAATAGCGGTTAACGCATCCGACAGTTGCTGTTCAATCAAACCACCCATCGCCATCACATGGTTGCGGATTTGTTCAATTTCTTCGTTAAACTGGCTGGAAATGTGTTTTGTCAGATTCAGCTTATCCATCATCAATTCCTCTATTAAAGCCCTAAACGCTTAACCAAAACGACCTGTGATGTAATCTTCAGTCTGCTGTTGCGATGGATTGGTAAACATCTTGTTGGTGGCGTCAAACTCAATTAAATCGCCCATATACATAAAGGCAGTATAGTCAGACACACGGGCTGCCTGCTGCATGTTGTGGGTGACTATCACTATGGTGTACTTGTCTTTGAGCTCATAAATCAGCTCTTCAATTTTTAACGTTGAAATCGGGTCCAGTGCAGAAGCCGGCTCGTCGAGCAATAACACTTCAGGCTCGATGGCAATAGCACGGGCAATCACCAGACGCTGCTGCTGACCACCGGACAAACCAAAGGCGTTGTCATGCAGACGGTCTTTCACTTCGTTCCAGAGTGCGGCGCCTTTTAAAGAAGTTTCTACCACTTCATCCAGCACACGGCGGTCTTTCACCCCTTGCAAACGCAGGCCATAAGCCACGTTTTCATAAATGGTTTTTGGGAATGGGTTTGGTTTTTGAAACACCATACCCACCTGGCGGCGCAGCTCAGCCACATCCACTTTTTTGTCATAAATATTCTGGCCATCCATCAGAATTTTGCCTTCGATGCGGCAAATATCCACCAGGTCATTCATCCGGTTAAAGCAGCGCAGCAAAGTTGATTTACCACAACCTGAAGGGCCGATAAAAGCAGTGACGCGCTTCTCCGGAATGCGCAGGTTGATGTTTTTCAGCGCCAGTGAATCACCGTAGTACAAGCGTAAATCGTTGACTTCTAATTTAATTTTTTCATTAGCCAGGTTCAGTTCGGCGTCATTTAATATCATTTGTTGTTGGGTCATGATTCTTCTCTCATTACTGCAAAATTTGTTCTGGCAGGCAGCAGGCCTGCCTTTTGCCGGCAAAACCAGCGTTTTGCCCTTGTTCTGTGTTTTGTTTAGTCTGATTCACTGCGGTATTTTTCCCGCAGCCTGTTGCGCAACTGAATGGCAGCCAGGTTCAGCACCATAATCAGGATCACCAACACCAATGCTGTGGCATAAAGCAGCGGCCGTGACGCTTCAACGTTCGGACTCTGGAAACCCACATCATAAACATGAAAACCTAAGTGCATGATTTTTTGGTCTAAATGCACAAAGGGGAAATTGCCGTCCACAGGTAAAGTCGGCGCCAGTTTCACCACCCCCACCAGCATCAGCGGTGCCACTTCACCGGCAGCGCGGGCAATGGCCAGGATCAACCCTGTCATCATGGCGGGTGTTGCCAGCGGAACCACCACTTTCCATAAGGTTTCAGATTTGGTGGCGCCCAAAGCCAGGCTGCCCATGCGGATAGTGCTTGGAATACGAGACAAACCTTCTTCGGTGGACACAATAACCACCGGCAAAGTTAATAACGCCAGTGTCAGTGATGCCCAGAATAAACCCGGAGTACCAAAGGTTGGTGCAGGTAAAGATTCCGGATAAAACAGCGCATCAATACTGCCGCCCATAATGTAGACAAAAAAGCCCAGACCAAAAACGCCGTATACGATTGAAGGAACACCGGCCAGGTTGTACACCGAAATCCGGATTACCCGCAGTAGCGGACCATCTTTGGCATATTCGCGCAGATAAATTGCCGCCAGCACGCCAAAAGGCGTGACGATAATCGACATCAGAATCACCATGGTGACGGTGCCGAAAATTGCCGGGAAAATACCGCCTTCAGTGTTGGCTTCCCGTGGCTCATCACTAAGGAAATTCCAGATGGCAGCAACATAATGCAGCAATTTGTCTGTCGTGCTCATGGCATTGGGGAAATGCGCATGCACTATATTACCAAGGCTAATTTCCAGCTCTTTGCCTTCGGCACTGCGCACCAGTAATACATCACGTTTGGTGGCGGCATACAGCTGCTCTAACTGTTGTTGCAGGGCAGCGTATTCAGTATCCAGAGCCGCTTTTTCCACAGCAGCTTCGGCCTTGTGTGCCTGCATTGTAGCGTCATCAGCTGCTGCCAGCTGCAGCTTTTTTTCAGCCAGTCGTAACGCTTCCAGCTTTTTGTTGATACGGCCGATATCACCTTTTTCAATCAAGGCAATTTGCTGGTAAATTTCATTGGCACGGGCAATACGCTGCTGCAATTCAGGCCACAGTTTGTCGCCTTCGGCCACAACCTGCCCCTCCTGTAACAACCGCAGCGGGAAACCATAGAAGTTACCCCACTCGCGCCGCTCAATGACGATGGCATCTTGTGGCTGTGACCAGTCAGATAATTGCGGCTCAAGATACCAGCTGAAGTCACGGCCGTATAAATCACGGTTGCCCATTTTTAACAAATGGCGCTGATAAAACTCTGCTTGTTGTTCGAGTTTAATGCCCGAATCTTTCAGCACAGTGGCACTGACTTCTTCAGTTCTGACCAGCTCAGCCAGCAATACCTGGGTACTGCCATCTGCTTTGGTCAGTTTGACCTGCTGTAAATCGGCTGGCCAAAAATGACTGGCGCCCTGCACAGTGATCAGGCCCAACACACCAAGCACCATCACCAGACTCAGGGCAATAGCACCGGCATTTAACCAAATCCACGGCGTTCCTGTTCTAAACCACGCTTTCATCACTATGACTCCAACTTACAGGTTACTGAAGCGTTGACGTAAACGCTGCCGGATCAACTCGGCGACAGTATTAAAAATAAAGGTAAACACCAACAGCACCAGCGCAGCCAGGAATAACACCCTGAAGTGGGTGCTGCCCACAGCAGTTTCCGGCAGCTCTACTGCGATATTGGCCGACAAAGTACGCATGCCTTCAAACAGGTTAAAGTTCACTATCGGGCTATTACCTGTGGCCATCAGCACTATCATGGTTTCACCCACAGCACGGCCAAAACCCACCATCACGGCTGCAAATACACCCGGGCTTGCTGTTGGCAGCACAACATTCATCATGGTTTGCCATGGTGTTGCACCCAGCGCCAGTGAACCTTGGGTCAGGTGTTTTGGCACGTTGTAAATGGCATCTTCGGCAATTGAAAAGATATTGGGGATCACGGCAAAACCCATGGCAATGCCCACCACCAACGCGTTACGTTGATCGTAAGTAATGCCGTTGTCAGTCAGCCACTGGCGTAAATTGCCGGCAAAAAACCATTGATCAATGACCGGGCTTGCCTGCACACAAAGGTAAATCAGTAGGATAATCACCGGAATCAGTACCACCACTTCCCAGCCATGGCCGAGCGCAAAGCGCAGTTTTTCCGGGGCATAACGCCACAGATAAGCGGTAGCAATCATCATCAGCGGCAGTAGCAGTAAAATGGAGAACACCGCACTTAAATAAGATTCAATAAAAGGCGCTAACCAAAGGCCGGCTAAAAAGCCCAGGATCACTGTGGGTAATGCTTCCATCACTTCAATAGTGGGCTTCACCTTGCCTCTTAACGCCGGCGCCATAAAATACGCCGTGTACAAAGCGCCCATCAGTGCCAGCGGTGTAGCAAATAACATGGCAAAAAATGCCGCTTTTAAGGTACCAGACGCCAACGGCACCAGGCTCATTTTGGCTTCAAACTCATCAGAGCCTGAAGATGCCTGCCAGATATAGTCTTTTTCTGCGCGGCCTTCATACCAGACCTCATTCCACATGGCTTTCCAGCTGACTTCCGGGTGGGCATTTTCCAGCGCAAAATGCTGCACTGTGCCGTTTTTATCAAGGGCCAGGAAACTTTGGTTAATTGGCGAAATGGCGATACGCTCGGGCTGCAGTTGCTCGCCCAAAGGCTCCAGCAACAAAGTACGGGCAGAAGTACCGTAATGAATGCCCAGATAACCTTTGGCATCAATGGCCATAAAACCCTTACGTGAATATTCAGGTTCAATCTGCACAATAGCGGCCGGGTGCTGGTCAAAGTCACGGATATGTTTTAAGTGGAAGTTGTTGTGCTCATCGCGCACTAAAAACCACTGGCTGAGTGAGCCGTCACTGCCACCTGCGATCAGCGACACTGAGCCCACTAAAAACTCCAGTGCAGTCAGTGTCTGGCCGGCTTTTACCGCACTGATAGCTTCTACATAACGGGCTGTAGCCGGGTCGCGGATGTCGTAATAATGAATATTGCCCTGGGTGTCAGCCACAAACAGGTTTTGCAATGTGGTATCCACCAGCATTTTTAACACTGTTTTTGGTGCGTCCGGCAGCTGATATTCACTGCGTTCCAGCGTTGTTTCACCGGTTAAAAACTCTGTTTTAGCTTCAAACAGGTTGTAAGACAAACGGCCATCTGCAGTGAAGGCGGTAATAGCTGTGCCTGAAGGGCCTTCCTGCACCGCCAACGCTAAAATAGCCTGTTGTTTGGCGTCCAGCTGCAAAGGTGTTTCGCCCAGCGGGTAAGTGACGACCGGCGATATCAACCTTTTATCATTGGGATAACTTAAGTTGTATTCGTGTTTGACCACCAGCACCTGACCATTGGATAAACCAAAAGCAATAATGCCTGAGCGTGGCTCACCACGGGAAAAACTGGTAATACTGGCGCCTTCTGGCAAGGCCAGCTGCAGTTTTTGCCGCAGCTCACCGGTCTGGGCATTAAAAAACTGTAACTCACCCGCTTTATTCGCTAACAACCCAACTTCACCATAACGTTCCAGATTGGCAAAAACAGGCTGCTGTTCCGGGCTTTGATAACTCTGCTGCTGCTCAACAGATGCCGAAGAAAAAATCGGCCCCACTTCGGAGAACAGGTAAACAAAAATAGTGGTAAAGGCCAGTACCACACTGATACCGGCAAAGGCGATGCCATAACGGGACATTTGATCTTTCAGACTACGCCAACGGCGTAACCGGGCGCGGCGTTCACCACTGGGTAGCAGCGATTGAATATCGCTCTGCACACCGGCTGAACTGGCTTGGTTAGGTTGCATTGTTGCACATCCACTTCTGACTTTAGGATGCTGCAAACTATAGAGCAGGAATATGTCAGAAATATTACATTGTGCGTTTTTGTCACACAGCTGACACAAAAATGTCAGAATGCACGAGAAAATCAGCGTTCTGAGCCGGCGGCAAGCTGCATCACCATGCGCTGACCCAGCGAAAAAAACAACGGCGCCCAATGGCGCCGTTGTTATTCTGCATGCAAGTTGTTGTGCTATAGCCTGGTTATTTAATGCCCAACTCAGCCAGCACTTTGGCGGCAACTTTATTTGGCACTGGTACATAACCATCACGCACCACAATTTCCTGACCGCGTTTTGACAACACCATCTTGACAAATTCACGCTCCATTGGCGCTAATTCTTTGTTTGGATGCTTGTTTACATAAACGTAGAGGAAACGCGACAGTGGGTATTTACCATCTAAGGCGTGGTCTGCTGTTGGCTCTACAAAAGGCTCACCGGCTTTTTTTGCCAGAGGTAAAGCACGAACACCCGAAGTGATATAACCGATACCTGAATAACCGATACCGTTAATGGACTCGCTGACACCCTGCACTACAGAAGCAGAACCAGGTTGTTCGTTGATGCTGGCTTTAAAGTCGCCGTTACATAAAGCGTGCTCTTTAAAATAACCGTAGGTACCAGACACAGCGTTACGGCTGTAAACGGTGAAGTCACGGTTGGCCCATGCACCTGTTAAACCCAGCTGACCCCAGCGTGTGACATCTTCTTTATAAGCACAACGGCGGGTTGCTGAGAAAATAGCGTCAACCTCAGCAATAGTTAAACCTTTGATTGGGTTGTCTTTATTGACATAAACAGCCAGTAAGTCAATGGCAACAGGCACTGCTGTTGGTTTGTAACCATATTTGGCTTCAAAAGCCTGCACTTCAGAAGGTTTCATCGCGCGGCTCATAGGGCCAAAGTTGGCGGTGCCTTCAGTTAAGGCCGTTGGTGCAGTAGAAGAACCTGCGCCCTGAATTTGGATATTCACGTTCGGGTATACCTTACGGTAGTCTTCAGCCCATAACGTCATCAGGTTGTTTAAAGTGTCTGAACCAATGCTGGAAATATTGCCCGACACACCGCTAGCCTTTTGATAATCTGGCAGCGCCGGATCCACTTTGGTACTGGCGGCAACACTAAAAGATAAAGTAGCGGCAACCAAAGTTGCGGTAGTTAACATGTTCAAAGCTTTCACTATGCTGTCCTCTGTTGGCAAAATCAGGCGTTGGCCTGTGGTTCGAATCACAGTTATGTTATGAGTCGAATATGACAATCTTAAGAAGCTAATATGACACTATTATGACTACCAATAAATTTTACCACTTTACACTCTGGTGTTTTCAGGATGAGGGTCTATAGTTTCGGCTTGCTAAATTTCAGCGGCTGTTTGCGACTAACGCCGCCGCCCGCGCTGGACATACCAGCGCCGAGCAGTTAAAACTACAACAACAAGTTTGTGAATGATGTACAACTTAAAAACAAGGAATTGCGCTATGAAGCAGTTGGTTCTGACACTGATTGGTAAAGATAAAGCAGGTTTGGTTGAACAGCTGGCAACTGTGATTAATGCCCATCATGGCAACTGGACAGCCAGTAACTTAAGCCATCTGGGCGGTTATTTTGCCGGTATATTACAGGTTGAAGTGGCAGAAGAAAACGCAGCTGCGTTAACTGCAGCGCTGGAAACCATGCAGGAACTGGACGTTAAAATCCATCAGGGCATGGAGTCTAAAGTCAATCCACAGCAACAACTGAAGTTTGTCATCACCGGCAACGACAGGCCTGGCATAGTGCGGGAGCTGTCTTCGGTGATTAAACACAAAGGCACCAACATTATTCACTTTGAAAGCTCAAAACAAAGTGCACCAAACTGGGGGGTGCCGCTGTTTAACGCTATCGCCACAGTGGAATTACCACAAGGCTTAAATAAAGAAGAAGTGGTCCGCGCGCTGGAAGCTATTGCTTCTGATGTGGTGGTCGATGTTGAAAATCTGCATTAATACACAAAGAAACAGACAAGATAGCCCGCTGCGGCTATCTTGTTCATAAATCTTTCATCAAATTGCCATAGAGTGCCGCAACCCCCGCGGATGATGGTCACCTTATGAATGCACAACAACAGACAGTAACTGAATTGCATTATTTCCCCAAAGAACTGAGCTGGTTAGCCTTTAATGAACGTGTGCTGCAGGAAGCAGCAGATGAACGCAACCCGCTGATTGAACGGCTGCGCTTTTTAGGTATTTATTCCAATAATATGGATGAGTTTTACCGGGTGCGGGTTGCAGACGTTAAAAGACGTATTTTACTGAAAAAATATCAGGCAGATGAAGAAGATGCCGAACAGCTGATGCTGGATATCCAGCGCCAGGTATTGCGGTTGGGCGACAAATTTAATGGCATTTACCAAACTCTGTTGCTGGAGCTGCGTAAACACAATATTGAATTTATCGACCAGCATAAACTCAATGAATCCCAGTCGGCCTGGGTACGCACTTATTTCCGTGAACGGGTGCTGCGGCATATTTCCCCTATTCTGCTGTCGAATGAAGATTTAAAACTGTCAAAACGGTTAGAAGACAACGCCACTTATCTGATGGTGGAAATGACAGGCGCCAATAAAGCCGAATACGCCATAGTGCAGGTGCCGACCGAAGAAGTGTCACGTTTTATTGAACTGCCGATTTATTTAAACAAAACCAAAAAACGCGGCCGTTACCGTCACCAGTTTATGATGCTGGATGATTTGATCATTCATTGCCTGCACGACTTATTCCGTGGTTTTTTTGAATTCTGTGACATTCAGGCTTTTTCGCTCAAACTGACCAAAGACGCCGAATACAATTTAAGTGATACGCTGGACCAAAGCCTGCTGGATAAAATGTCCAGAGGTATTCGCCAGCGACTGGAATCTGAGCCGGTGCGGCTGGTATACGACGCCACTATGCCGGAGCACATGCTGAAAATTCTGAAAAAACAGCTTGGTGCCAGCTCTTTTGACTCGCTTATTCCGGGCTCGCGCTACCGCAACTTTAAAGACTTTATCAGCTTCCCGAATATTGGCCACGCCAGTTTGGAATATCCGCCGCTGCCGCCTTTGCCAAGCCCGGATTTTGAGCAGCACACCACCACTTTTGATGCCATTCGCAGCAATGACGTGCTGTTGCATTACCCCTATCACAACTTTACCTATTTTACCGAATGGGTACGCCAGGCGTCCTTTGACCCGAAAGTCACCTCGATCAAGATGACCATGTACCGGGTGGCGAAAAACTCGCGGGTCATTCATTCACTGCTGGATGCGGTGCGTAACGGCAAAAAAGTCACAGTGGTGGTGGAACTCAAAGCCCGTTTTGATGAAGAAAACAATATTCACTGGGCCAGGCGCATGACGCAGGCTGGCATCCAGGTGGTGTTTGGCCTCACTACGTTAAAAATTCACTCCAAACTTTGTTTAATCAGCCGCCAGGAAAAAGGCAAAATTGTGAAATACGCCCATATCGGCACCGGCAACTTTAATGAAAAAACCGCCCGGGTTTATACCGATATGAGCCTATTTACCTGTCATGGTGAAATTTGTGATGAAGTGGATCAGGTGTTTGAGTTTATAGAATACAGCTATAAACCATTTAAATTTAATCACTTAATAGTATCCCCCACCTGGAGCCGCACTAAACTAACCGGCCTTATTCAGCGGGAAATTGACTTTGCCGTCAGTGGCCGCAAAGCCGAAATTCTGCTGAAAATTAATAATCTGGTCGACAATGACATTGTGGATTTACTTTATAAAGCCAGTCAGGCCGGGGTAAAGATCCGCATGATCATTCGTGGTATGTGCTCTTTAGTGCCTGGCATCCCCGGCAAAAGCCACAATATTAAGGTCATTAGCGTACTGGATAAATATCTGGAACATGCGCGGGTCTATCAGTTCCATAACGGCGGTGACATCGACTTATACCTGTCGTCTGCCGACTGGATGACCCGTAATATCGACCAGCGGGTGGAAGTGGGCGTACCTATTTATGATGCGCGCATTAAACAGCAAATTATGACGATCCTTGATTTGCAATGGCACGACAACGTGAAAGCCCGTATCATTGACCAGTTACAACAGAATGCCTACGTCAAACGGGGCAATAAAAAGAATATCCGCTCGCAACAGGCCATTTATGACTATCTGGCCAGTCAGCAGTTTGGTCCGACGATTCAGGCAGAACCATGACCCAGTTAACTCCCAGTGCAATTGCTGCAGCCGAACTTATTGCTGCAGTTGACTTAGGCTCCAACAGTTTCCATCTGGTGATAGCTCGCATCATGGATGGCGCTTTGCAGCTTTTGCACCGGGAAAAACAAAAGGTTCAGCTGGCCGATGGCCTGGATGAACAACTGATGCTCAGCGACGACGCCATGCACCGTGGCCTGGTGGTGTTAAAACAATTTGCCGACACACTGCAGGGCGTGCCGTCCGGCTCGGTGCGGGTGATTGCCACTTATACACTGCGCCGCGCCAAAAATGCCAACAGCTTTTTGCACAAAGCCAGGGCGGTGTTCCCTTACCCTATTGAAGTGATTTCCGGCCAGGAAGAAGCCCGTTTTATTTATCAGGGTGTGGCGCATTTTGAACATTATGCCGGCCAGCGCCTGGTAATGGACATTGGCGGTGGCAGCACTGAATTTGCCATTGGTTTAGATTTTCAGCCGCTGCGCCTGGCCAGCCGCAATATGGGTTGTGTCAGTTACGCCAGACAGTTTTTTGCCAAAGGCAAAATCAGCGAAAAACGTTTTGAGCGCGCTATTATTCAGGCCGAACAAGAGCTTGAGAATATTGTTAACAACTACAAAACCACCGGCTGGCAACAGGTGGTGGGCACCTCAGGCACCATTAAAACCATCAAAGATATTATCAGCGGTCTGGGCTGGCATCCGCATTGTATTGAGCTTGCCCATCTGGAAAAAATCAAACAGCTGGCCCTGGCCCACGAAAACTGTGACGAGCTGGATTTACCCGGCCTGACTGAAGACAGAAAACAACTGCTCTGCCCTGGTTTGGCTATTCTGATTGCCGCTTTTAACATGCTGGATATTGACCAGATGTTGTACGTGGATGCAGCACTTCGTGAAGGGGTGTTATACGAAATGAGCGACCGGCTGCAACATCAGGATATCCGCAGCCATACGGTGGCAAGCCTGGTAAAACGTTATGCCATAGACACAGAGCAAGCAGAGCGGGTGAAAAAAACCGCGCTGATGTTACACGAAAAGGTACAACCCGACTGGCCACTTGGCGATGAATGGCCGCAGCTGCTGGGCTGGGCCGCCACTTTATATGAAACTGGCCTGCAAATTAATTCGTCCAGCGTGCAGCGCCACAGCGCTTATATTCTGTCGAATACCAGCCTGCCCGGTTTTAACCAGGAGCAACAACAGCTGTTGTCTTGCCTGGTGCGTTTTCACCGCCGCAAAATTAAACCAGATAAATTCCCGCCTTTTTATTTATTCCAGTTTCAGCAGGTGAGTCAGGCTTTAGCTTTATTCCGCCTGGCCATTTTGCTGAATCAAAAACGCCGCGACGATGTCGTGCCGGCCCTTGAACTACAGGCCAAAGGCAATCAGCTGGAATTACAAATCCCCGCTGAGTGGTATCAACAACAAAGTGTGCTGGCCGCCGATTTACTAGCAGAAAAAGAACATTTAGCTGTGCTTGGCATTGAACTGCAGTGTCCTGGCCTGCGGCAAACTTTGCTGGAAGAATAACGGCTGGCTGTGATTGCCATACACCGGCACTTAACGCACAACATTTGTTTTGCCGGCAAAAAACCGATACCTTGTTCTGTCATTCAGTTATCAGCTGCCTCCCCTGCCAGGGCCCGGCGCACCGGAGAATCATCATGCGTATTTGCCTTTCCGCACTGTTTTGCTTAAGCGCTTGTTATGCCCAGGCTGCCACAGCCGATTTAAAAACTGCGCTGGAGCCACAGATCAGCCAGCTGATGCCACAAATCATCAACTGGCGCCGTGACTTACACCAGCATCCTGAGTTGTCCAACCGCGAGTTCCGTACCAGTGAACTGGTGGCCAAAGAGCTGAAAAAACTCGGGCTGGAAGTACAAACCGGCATTGCCCATACCGGCGTGGTGGGTATTCTCAAAGGCGGTAAACCCGGCCCTGTGGTGGCGCTGCGGGCCGATATGGACGCCCTGCCGGTGACAGAACAGGTAGAGGTTCCTTTTGCTTCCAAAGCCAAAGCTGAATTTAACGGTCAGCAGGTGGGTGTGATGCATGCCTGTGGTCACGACGCCCATGTCGCTATGTTATTAGGCGCTGCTACGGTGCTGAAATCACAGCAAAAAGAGCTTGCCGGTACTGTCATGTTTATATTTCAACCGGCTGAAGAAGGCCCACCGGCCGGTGAAGAAGGTGGTGCCGCCTTAATGCTGAAACAGGGTTTATTTAAAAAATTCAAACCCGATGCCATTTTTGGTGTGCATGTATGGCCGGGGCCAAGCGGTCAGCTGCAGGTGAAAGACGAAGGCATTATGGCGGCTGCCGACAGCTTTGA
This sequence comes from Rheinheimera sp. 4Y26, assembly GCF_025245835.1. GTDB lineage: Bacteria > Pseudomonadota > Gammaproteobacteria > Enterobacterales > Alteromonadaceae > Pararheinheimera. The sequence goes on along the minus strand of NZ_JAOBWS010000001.1, from coordinate 875,089 downwards.
AATTAAAGTCAAAGGCGTGCAGGTGCATGGTTCCAGCCCCTGGCGTGGGGTTGACCCTGTGGCCGTCACAGGTCAGCTGATCACAGCGCTGCATCAAATACCGGCGCGTCAGCTTGATGTCACCAAAGCACCGGCGGTACTCTCCATAGGTCAGGTCAATGGTGGTGTGCGCTGGAATATTATTCCGGATCAGGTGACGCTGGGTGGCACAGTCCGCACCTTCGACCCGGACATGCGCGAACAGCTGTTAAGCAAAATGAAACATACCGCCGAGCATATCGCTGCGGCCAGTGGCGCCAGCGCCGAATTTAGCCAGCGCGGTTTTGCTGCTGTCACCTGGAATGATGTCAAACTCACGCAATGGGCCATGCCAAGCCTAAAGTGGGCGGGTCGCGACGCAGGTGTCGCCCCTATTAAACCTATTACTGCATCTGAAGATTTTTCTTTTTATCAGCAGCAGGTGCCAGGGGTGTTTTTCTTTTTAGGTATTAACGAGCCAGGGGTCAGTGTGGAAAAAACCGCCCCGAACCACTCGCCGTTTTTTAAAATTCATGAACCGGCCATGGAAAACGGCGTGCGCGCGCTGACGGCTTTGGCAGTGGATTTTCTTGATAAAAAATAACAAGGCCGCTTCAGTGACAGCGCCAGGGTAAGTCGTATCTCATCAAGCATCAACGCGGCCTGTGCCGCGTTTTTTTATACACTTTGTGCCGCCTGTCGCCGGTTTGCCCCACAAAAAGTGCGGGTCGCGGCAGCACTTTGGTGCGGCCTTATCAGCCAAACTTACACAACATCACAGCGTTAAGCTGAGCTTCAACTGCTTCTGCTATGCTGTAAAAGTTCCGGCAATAGCGACAAAGCCCTCTGGAATTCAGGGCTTGCCAGCTGAGTTGTACACCAGGGTGTATTTGCGGATCTATCCACCGCAGTCCCCCTTGTGAGTACCACTACAACAAGGACTTTTGTTATGTTGCGTCTGCTGCTTTTGTGTCTGTATTTTTTTGCTGCGCTTGGCTTTTCATCTGCCCAGGCGGCCAAACCTGTGCTGGTGGTAGGTATTGGTTTTAGCGATCAGGTGAATATGAGCCGCAAAGGCAGCAATTATCATCTGGATGTGCTGCTGTGCTACCGCTTGTTTACAGAACTGGGTTATCAGGTGAAGTTTATTGTGGCGCCTTATGCCAAACTGACCCGCCTGTTACAACAACGCCAGATTGATGTCGCCACCCGGCAATCGGGTCAGTTGCAGAGCAACTTATATTACAGTCCGGTGTATTTGCAGGTGCATAATCTGGTGTTCGCCCGGCAGAACTTTTCCGGCACTATCAAAACTATCCAGGATTTAAAAGCCTATCCGCTGGTTGGTTTTCAAAATGCCAGTCATGTGCTGGGGCAGGAATTTGCCAAAGTCAGCCGCGAAGCGCCGTCGTACCGGGAAGTGTTTGACCATATTCAGGCGGTGCAACTGCTGCTTAAAGGCCGCACTGAGCTATTGGTGCTGAATAAAAAAACCTTTTACCGGCGTTTGGCTGAACTGCAACAACCCACCTCGCTGGTACGCAGTTTTGATGTATTGCCACAAGTTGAATACCGGCTGGCATTTTCAGCGCCGAAACTGCAACAAGAGGTAGAGCCGCTGCTGCAAAAATATCTGCAACAAGGCGCTATCAGCGATATCGAACAACAAGCGCTTAAAGCGCCGGAGCAGGTAGAAAAACTGCTGCGGCGGCAGCGCTGAGTGAAAAGCCCAAACAGCGGCAGCAGCCAAAACTCACTAATCAAACATCAGGCCGAAGATTTACGGTTGCTTTTTGTTGCTGTTGCCACCGGCAACACCAGCTCAGGCGGCAAGGCAAAAGAAAAACTGCTGCCGTGTTTCGGCTCGCTGAAAATCATTAGTCTGGAGTGATGGCGCGACAATACATGCTTCACAATTGCAAGGCCAAGACCAGTGCCGCCGGTGGAACGGGTGCGGGCCTCATCCACCCGGTAAAACCTTTCTGTTAGCCGTTTGACATGATGGGCGGCAATGCCCTCGCCATTGTCGGTGACGCGAAACAGTGCTTTTTGGTGTTCACGCTGCCACACCACTTCAATGCTGCCGCCATCGGGCGTGTATTTAATGGCATTGGTAATTAAATTGGAAAAAGCACTACGCAGCTCTTCGGTGATGCCTGTCACTTTTAAGTCAGGATCTATCCGAAATACCAGCTGATGTTGTTTATCGCGGTTTAAGCTATGAGCTTCCTGCTCCAGCAGTGCCAGCATAGCAGGCACATCCACCACTTCATCAAAATGCACTTTGGCGGCCGCTTCAATACGCGACAGCGTCAGCAGCTGCTGCACCAAAGCATCCATACGTTTGGTCTGATCCAGCATCACCCCATGGGCTTTTTGCCAGACCGGGCCAGGCGGCATGCTACTCGCGTCCATCATTTCCAGATAACCCTGCAGCACCGTCAGCGGTGTACGCAGCTCGTGCGACACATTGGCAACAAAGTCTTTGCGGATTTGCTCCAGCTGTTTGAGCTGGGTAATGTCGCGGATGATCAATAAATGCTGTTTTTCGCCATATTGCAGCATGCGGTATTCCAGCGTCACATCCTCAGTTAAAGGCGACACCAGCTCAAGCGCGCTATCAAACTGCTGCAACTTTAAAAACTGCTGAAATTCCGGATTACGAATCAGGTTATCAATGCGCTGGCGTTCGTCCATCGGCCAGCGTAAACCGGCCAGTTGCTGCGCCAGTTTGTTACACCAGACAATGGTCCAGTCGTTGCTGAGCACCACAATAGCGTCGGGCAAAGCTTCAGCGCCGTCGCGAAACCTGCGCACTAAAGCACGTAATTCTTTGTTTTTCTTACGGGATTTTCGCTGACGATAATAAATGCCGTCAAACACCTGCTGCCAGCTGCCATCACCGGCCGGCGGCGAAAGCTTTCTGTCACGCCAAAGCCACTTGTCCAGTAAAAACAAATGCTTGTAATGCCAGCCAATAATGCCGATACAAAGCAATAATAAAAATTCTGTGGCAAGTTCAAACAACCAGCCGAAGAATAAAGCCAGCGCTGCCAGGCCAACAAGCCGCAGCGCTATTGTGCGTTTGGAGAGTAATAACCGCATAACACCTGCTTTGGGATAAAAGCCAGCTGTGGCTGGCTTACCGGCACTGTGTATCTCAATCTGCTGTTGCCGGCCAGCATCAGACAACCGGCATCAGCAGTCAAACAGAGTGCAAAACGAGCTTACTTTACCGAAAAACGGTAGCCAGAGCCACGAACTGTTTGCACTAATCTGTCATGCCCTGCCACCGAAATGGCTTTACGTAATCTGCGGATATGCACGTCCACTGTTCTGTCTTCCACATAGACATTGGTGCCCCAGACATGGTCCAGCAGCTGCTCGCGGCTGTAGACCCGCTCCGGATGGGTCATAAAAAAGTGCAATAAACGGAACTCAGTTGGGCCCATTTCCAGCGGATTTTCCGCTGCCATCACGCGGTGTGACACCGGATCCAGCTTCAGCCCCTGCACTTCAATCACTTCATCCAGGCTGGTAGGCGCCACCCGGCGGATCACTGCTTTAATGCGCGCCATCAGCTCTTTGGGTGAAAATGGCTTGGTGACATAATCGTCGGCGCCTACTTCCAGACCCCGCACCTTGTCTTCTTCTTCACCCCGGGCCGTGATCATAATGATCGGAATAGCCCGGGTTAACTCGTGTTGTTTCATCTTTTTAGCGATCTGAATACCGCTGCCACCAGGCAACATCCAGTCCAGCAGTACTAAATCCGGATAAGGCTCGACCAGCTGGTTGATTGCAGCATCAAAGTCACCGGCCGTGCTGGCCTGATAACCATTTTGCTCCAGCACAAAACACAGCATATCGCGGATTGGTGCTTCATCTTCCACTATCAAAATTCTTCTCGACATAACCTGTCACCCATCTGTCCTGTTGTATTGGACTTAGTATCTGCTGCCATTATGACAATTTTATGAAAGAAAGCGCGGCTTTTTCCAAAAGCGCGTTTTTTGTGAAATAAATGTCACGGCAAGTAGCCAAAACCGCAGTAGTCAGCTTGTAGATGGCTCTGCCTCAGCACAGTCTGTTCACCATCTCTGCATGGCTGCCAGCACTGATGTTGACTGTATCTTCCCGAAAACCTCACCAGCACAACCACTGCAAACTATGACAGTTTTATGAAGTTTTTTCTGCCAACAGAGCGCCAGCCCTTGTGGTTACTGCACCTTGTCATACTGTCATCACAGTGTCGATTTTCTGTCACAAAACAGTCACAGCCTTCTTTTACCTTCAGCTCAGTTTTTTAATCCCTGACTTTGGTTTCTGGCTCTATGGAGAAGAAGATGGCTTTTGCAAAAATTCTGAAATTAAGCGCTATGGCTTCAGCGCTGGCGCTGGCCGGCTGTGGCGGTGGTGATATTGTGGTCAATACCGGCAGCAGCACCAGCCCGACCACCCCAACCAATCCAACAACACCAACCCCACCTCCAGCTTCTGTCTGTCCGGCCTTTGCCAAACAAGGCGCGGCTTTGGGTGATGTGACTAAACCTATCTGTGAAATCAGCGGCACTTTAACCGCAGACGCTACGTTAACGGCCAATATTGCCTGGGCCTTAAGCGGCAAAGTAGCGGTCGGTAACGACAATGCTAACAGCGCAGTATTAACCATTGAACCTGGCACCACAGTATTTGGTAAATCCGGTGCCGATTATCTGGTGATTGCCCGTGGCTCACAAATCCGCGCTGTCGGCACCAGTGCCAGCCCAATCGTTTTTACTTCGGTGAACGACATGATTGGCTCAGTGACTGAAGACTCTACCGCGCAATGGGGTGGTTTAGTGTTATTAGGCCGGGCGCCAAGCAACAAGTGTGACGCTGCCGCCCTTGCCGGCTGCAAAATCGAAGCTGAAGGCAACGCCGGCCCTTACGGCGGTGACAAGCCGGAAGATAACAGCGGCATCTTAAAATTTGTCCAGGTGAAATATGCCGGTTTTGAAGTATTAACCGACAACGAATTAAACGGCATTACCTTTGCCGGTGTAGGTTCAGGCACCACAGTGGATTACATTCAGGTGCATAACAACCTGGACGACGGTGTAGAGTTTTTTGGCGGTACTGTCAATGCCAAGCATGTGGTGTTAACCGGCAACCGTGACGACTCATTAGACTGGGCGGACGGCTGGACAGGGAAAATGCAACATGTGCTGATTCAGCACAGCAAAACCGACGCTAAAGCCAACCGTGGTATTGAAGCCGACAACCAGTCAGGTAACTTTTCTGCCAGCCCGGTCAGTAAACCAAAAATTGCCAACATGACCATCCTTGGCAACAACTACAAATCTGCCGACGCCGACTCTGAAGGTATTTTGCTGCGCGCCGGTACGGCCGGTGAAATTTACAACACTATTATCAAAGGCCCGGCCGGTATGGGCGAGTGTCTGGAAATTGAAACCGAGCAGTCAGTGCAGCAGGCGCAAAACGGCGGTTTGTTAATGCGCAACTCTATTATCGACTGTAAAGAACCCTTTAAAAATCCAAAAGATGCCCAAGGCAATACCCTGCTGGATGTGAAAGCCTGGTTTATGGCACAAAGCGGCAATATGACCACAGACGCGCTGCTGGGTGGTTATATGCCAGCTTCAACCTCACCTGCGCTGAAAAACGGTTACAACGTGTCGAACTTTGTTGATGCCTGGTTTGACGATGTCGATTACATCGGTGCTTTTGACGGTGTATCTGACTGGACCAAAGGCTGGACTTTTGGCCTGCACGCTTCCACTGCTATTGCAGCCTGCCCTGCCGGCACCACTGAAGTGGCTTCTTTAACAGGTAAATTAAACTGTGAACTTAAAGGTGATATCACCAGTAACGTCACTTTAGTAGCCGGTGCTGATTATGTGTTAAACGGCCGGGTACGCATTGGTGTGGACAACACCACAGCTGCCACTTTAACAGTACAACCTGGTGTCACAGTGTATGGCCGCTCAGGTGCAGACTTCCTGGTGGTCACCCGCGGTTCAAAAATTAATGCCGAAGGCACCCAGCAAAACCCTATCACCTTCACTTCACTGCAAGATGTGATTGGTGCACCAACGGCAGCCGGTCAATGGGGCGGCATGGTGTTATTGGGTAAAGCACCAAGCAACAAGTGCGACCAGGCCAATCTGGCCGCCTGTAAAATTGAAGCTGAAGGCAACGCCGGCCCTTACGGTGGTGCTGATGTCAACGACAACTCAGGCGTACTGAAATATGTGCGGGTAAAACACGCCGGTTATGAAGTACTGCAGGACAACGAATTAAACGGCATTACCTTCGCAGGCGTGGGTGCCGGCACAACCGTCAGCCATATTCAGGTGCACCAGAACCTGGATGACGGTGTGGAGTTTTTCGGCGGTACTGTCAACGTCAAGTACGTGGTTTTAACCAGCAATGGTGATGACTCACTGGACTGGGCAGATGGCTGGACAGGCAAAGGCCAGTACTTCCTGGTGAAACACGATGCCAACAATGCTGAAGCCAACCGCGGTATTGAAGCCGACAACCAGTCGTCTAAGTTTGATGCCACGCCGGTGTCTAACCCAACCATCGCCAATATGACCATTATCGGCAACACCTACAAATCGGCCGAAAAAGACTCTGAAGGTGTGCTGCTGCGTGCTGGCACCAACGCCCAGCTGCATAACTTTGTCATTGCAGGCCCAACTGGTATGGGCGAGTGTCTGGAAATTGAAACTGCTCAGTCTCAGGCACTCGCAGCCTCTGGTGCCCTGGTGATGACCCACTCTGTGATTGGCTGCCCTGAGCCGTTTAAAGGCACAGTATCTGCCAACCAAACGGTGAAACAATGGTTTGAAGGCCAGACCGGCAATAAAACAGCGGCTGATCAGGCAGCAGTGCTCAATGGTATTTACACCATCGACACCACAACACCAAAAGATATGTCGGCTGTAAACAGCTTCTTCAGCAAATCCGCCACTGTGGGTGCTGTAGATGCCAGCAGCGACTGGACTAAAGGCTGGACTGTTGGTTTAGGCCAATAACGAACAAGCCGCCGGCTTTATGGCCGGCGGCTTTGTTTTTATCGCCCTGTTGTGACAGCGGCAAGACAAACGCAAGACAGTGATAAGACAGTCATACGACAGCAATAGCACAAATTTAACGCTGGCCGGGCACAAGATACCCGGCCACCAAAAGATGCCACAGGAATAAATAAAGATGAGCAGCAAGCATAGTTTTCAATACAGTCGCGTGAACCTGGGTGTGCTTTTGGCTTTAGCCACCAGCGCTGCCGTAGTTTTGATGCCCGCCTCTGCTACCGAAACAACCCAGGCCGAAGCCGCGCCGGTTGCACTGCAACCGCTGGCCGAGCAGGTTGAACGTATTAATGTGTCAGGCCGCTTATTAAGTTCAGCCGCCGCTACCGCTGAAGAGCGCCGCCAGCAACCTTATGTGGCCGAACTTTTAGGTATGGAACAAATTTCCCGTGCCGGTGACAGCAACGCCGCCAGTGCGCTGCGCCGCGTCACAGGCCTTACTCTGGTGAAAGACAAATTTATTTATGTGCGTGGTTTAGGCGAGCGTTATTCGTCCACCTTACTCAACGGCGCTCAGGTGCCAAGCCCGGATCCAACCCGCAACGTGGTGCCGCTGGATATGTTCCCGGCCGGTATTATTGAAAGTATGGTGGTACAAAAAGCCTATTCACCGGAACTGCCGGCCGCCTTTGGTGGCGGTAATGTCAATATCCGCACTGTCAGCATTCCGCGCGAAGAAATTTTTAGCTTTTCTATTGGCACCGGCTACAACAGCTTAAGCTCAGACGACGGCCTGGATTACGCCGGTGGCTCAGACGACTGGCGCGGCAAAGACGACGGCACCCGCAGTTTATCAGCAGGCCTGAAACAGGCACTGGACCAATACGGCTCGCTGGATGTGGTAAAAATTGCCCAGGGCCTGGGCGGTGTAACACCGCAGAACCTTGCCAAAGCCGAAGCCATTAACCGCAGCCTGGGCCTTGAACTGAACCGCGACATGACCTTCAGACAAAAAAGCATTGGCCCTGAATATGACGGCAGCCTGTCTTATGGCAACAGATTTGACATAGGCCAGAGTGTATTTGGCCTGATGGCGGGCATCAGCTACGACAAATCTGCAGAAAACTTTAAAGAGCAGGAACGTTATTATTCCATCAGCTCGGGCAGCAATTTAACGCCACTGAACCGCTACGACGATATCCGCGGCACCGAACATCAGGTAAAAATGTCGGGCATGCTGAACTTTGGTCTGGAATGGGATGAAAACCACAGATTTGAAACTTCCAGCATTTATCTGGCCGACACCAAAGATGAGCTGAAAGTAAAAATCGGTGATTCGATTGAAACCATCAACGAACAAAACCGCGAAAACGAAGATTATTCAGTGTTATACGAAGAGCGCACCATGCTGACCAATCAAGTACGTGGCCGCCATACCCTGACTTTCCTCAATGATTTAGCCTTCGACTGGCAATACACAGACGCCAAAGCCGAACGTGACGCGCCCAATGAAGTGGAATACCGTTACGTACGCCAGCTGGCCAACGACGGCACGCTGCAAAACCGTACCATGCGCCGCAGCGACAACGCCGCTATTTATCAGTTTGGCAGCCTGGAAGATAACACCGAAAACGCCAGCTGGAATGCCAAATATCCCATGACTTTGGGAGACACTGAGCTGACCCTGAGCACTGGTTATGCCTATTTTGAGCGCCAGCGTAACGCCAGCACCAACAGATTTAAAATGGATACCCGCGGTTTTAGCAACGAAGCGCTGAGCCAGAGTTATCACGAGATTTTCTCCGACGCCAATATTAACGACCCGGCGAAGAAGTTTTTATTATCTGATGTAACAGCACAGGCCGACGATTATGTAGCGGCCCAGCAAACAGACGCCGCTTACGTGGGCATGGAAGCCACTTACGACATGACCTGGCGCGTGAACGCCGGCGTGCGCTACGAGGATTTCCGTCAGGTGTCTATTCCGCTGAACCCGGCCACAGGCGCCATTGAAGGCAATCTGACTGACTTCCCGCGCCAGGAAGACGACCTCTACCCTTCGCTGGCCGTAACCTGGATGCAGTCGGAAGAAAACCAATACCGTTTTGGTTTTTCTGAAACCGTAGTGCGGCCGGATTTACGTGAAGTGACGCCTGTACTTTTTATCGACCCTATTACCGACTTTAAAGTGATTGGTTTTTCCGGCTTAAAAAGCACCAGCATCAGCGCTTACGACTTACGCTGGGAGCAATACCTCGACAGCGGCAGCAACTACAGCCTGGGGGTATTTTATAAAGACTTAACCAACCCGATTGAAGCGGTGGAACTGAAAGGCTCAGACGGTAACCTGTTGATGTCCTTCAGAAATGCACTGGGCGGTGAAGTGTACGGTGTGGAAGCTGAAGCTTTGCAAAAACTCGATATGTTTGAAGGCAGTTTTGGCGAGCTGATGGATAACTTCTTTGTGGTCAGTAACTTCACCTACAGCGAATCCGAAATTGAAATTGAATCGCTCGGTGAAACTAACCTGACCAACCTGAAGCGCCCGCTGACCGGCCACAGCAAATATGTAGTGAATATGCAGCTGGGTTTTGACTCCGACAACGAAGCCCATACTGCCACTTTAACCTACAACGTGTTTGGCAAGCGCATTGCTTTTGCCGGCATCGACGGCAAAGACGACGCCTACGAGCAGCCATTCCACTCACTGGATTTTGTGTACTCTTACAATGTGTTGCCAGAAGGCACCATTAAAGTGTCTGCAAAAAACCTGCTGAATAAAGACGTGGAAATTCTGCAACAAGGCGAAATTTTACAACGCCGCGAGCAAGGGCGCAGTGTGGGGTTAAGTTATAGCCAAAGGTTTTGATGCTTTTGCAGCATTAAGCGGCAGTAACTGAATAACAAGCCCTGGCGAAAGCCGGGGCTTTTTTATTGCTGTCGTCGCAAAGGGCGCTGAATGCTGCCTAAGCGACTGAGTTTTTTATGATGCCTGCGGTATGGCTGTTTTATTTGATACCTGCGGCATGGCGCGTATGCCGGGTCTTGCACTAGCAGTGTCAGCTACACCTAACCTCTGGGTATTATTGATTTGTTTTATGCCTGCGGCATGGGGGTATTTGATGCCTGCGGCATGGCGCTAATGCCGGGTCTCGCCCCGGCGGGCGAGTCTCTTTCTTTGCTGACAAAGAAAGAGACGCAAAGAAATCACCCCGAGATCGCTCGAAAGCCCGCTGTTTTGACCAATTTTGAGGCGCCGCCAAAACTCGCGGGGTGCTAGCGTCACCCCGCTCAAACAGTTGTCGGCTTAAAACCTCAAAACCGGCCAAAACAACGGCTCGCTTGACGGGGTTAAGAGTGGGAGGTGATTGAAGTTTTTCTGGTTTAAATGAATTGCGGAATTAACGCCCGACCTTGGGGCGCGTGCTTTTTGCGCGTCCCGCCACACTTTTCAGTGGCCTCAACGGCCGCTTGTTATGTGCGTACTTTTCCAAGATTTTCGCCTAGTTCGTAAATCGCAGCCTTCAAAACCTGAAGGCATAGTTTCGCCGTATGTTCAGTTGGGCTAAACCCAGAACTCATTTGCTGAAATGGGTGTATATAGTTCCGAAAATCTCGGAGCGTATGGCTAAATCTTTGTGTGTCGTGCTGAACAATACGGAGTTCATGCGCGACATCTATGAAAGCGCTGAGCGTCCACTCGTGGAATTGCTTGACCTTGCCCGCCCCGTCCTTCGGGGCTGCTTTTGCCAAGTTGAACGATCTTGGGTGATTGTTAGCCACGCCCAATAACGCGCCTTCCAGTGTGCTTCCGGCCATTAGGATTACGGCCAAATATGCTTTTCCGAAGAAACACTTCTCAATTTCTCTAATCCGTTGGTCGAGAACCCCGCTCACGGTGCCTTCTAGTCCGAGCTTGGATACAGATACGCGGGTAAATTCACGCCTTAGGAATTCGTCTTCTGTTTCAGCCTTGACATCTGGTGTTGGTTCGTCAATTTCGACTTTCTCGAGTCTTTGGAAATTGATATCCGCACCATTACGGACAACTTTCCATTTGTCAAAGGTGAGGAATTGATTGAAAGAGGTAATATGCGCGTCTAAATTAGCCAATTTCCCGATAAAATTCGCTGGATTAAAAACAGCCCTAATGCACTTATCGAGTTCGAGCGATCCATTTATTTCTTCTAAGCGCTGGTCTGTGTACATCCAACGTGAAGGGAATCCTTGGCCATACGAATCTTGGAAGCCCAAATTATTGAAAAACTGCACGAGTTTTGGGCCTGAACGGTATTCGGTCTCCTCATTGATAAGTTCGCGCAATTTTTCCAAGGACTTCGAACTTAGATTCATGTAGCTACCATTGTTCCAAAACACACATAATGACCCGCCTAAACGGCAAGCAACTTGTTGCGAGTCCAGCGGCTGAAGGCCGCTTTGTTTAAGGCCTTGTTATGCCTGATTGCCAATCATTCTTTCTGATTCGTGCTTTGTCATTAATTTATTTAGTGGCATTTGCCTGTTAAGCATCACATCAACAGTCGTCGATTTTTTGTTTTTAATGAATTCATCTAATTTTTTAATGGCAGCCGAGTCGAACACCAATTCATGTGACTGTGATTCTGGATTTTCTTTTCCTTCAATCCAGTACATGAAGTTAAAGGTGTAAACCCCCTCTTCGAACAATAATTTCTCTTGGTTTTCCATATCCCAATTGTACCTAATTGTTTTCTGGATTGAACTTTTACCTAGTATCGGAAGTGCGTATGCAATGTCTCGCATTTTCCATGAATTCGACGATGAGTCGAACTCGGAGTACTGTTTTCCAAAAATGACATATCGCTTCTGATCGTTTTTTTTCAGGAATATCTCAACAGCTGTTTTCTTTACGACTGAAGATCTGACTGTTTTGTTGAAAAATGAAACAGGGACATAGATTCCTGTTGATATTCCTTTTGCGTAATCACCGTTAAAAACCTTGATATACGGACCTATATTTGCGACAACATTTGGCCCGGCTAACTGTGAGAAGTATAGCGTCGCAAAAGATATAGCTAAGCTGAGTGAGGCTATAGCTATGCTAATAGTTGTGAGTTGTTCTTGAGTCATGATGATCTCTTTAAATGTGAGGCATAACAATTTAATAGAAGGTGGAGCGCTCGCAAGTCGGACATTTTCCTGCCTTCTTTTCTGATTTTTACTCATATCAAGCTAAAGCCTAAGTTACTATTTTTCAACTTATTTTTCTAAATCTGATAAATACTGACTTCACAAAATGCATACACTTGGTATGCAAGTTGTGCGGAAAAAACTCATGACAAACAACTGGCTATTTGTTCAGTCGTTATGTGATGTTTTAGTCTGGGGCGAGTGAAGCACAGTGGAGTAGCGTTTTTTAGCTTTTGATATGTCAGATAAAGCCAATCTCAATTTCAGTGCTTTTCCTCCCCGTTTTGCCGAGCCGATAAAAATTGAAAGTTTGAGGTTTTAAGACGCCAACTGTTTGAGGCAAGCGACGGTAGCGCTTGCTGCCCCGTGGTTTTAAAAAGCAGGCGGCGCCTCAAACTTTTGATTTTTAGCGGGCTTTCGAAGGCACACCGGGGTGATTTCTTTGCGTCTCTTTCTTTGTCAGCAAAGAAAGAGACTCGCCCGCCGGGGCGAAACCCGGCATAAGTGCCATGCCGCAGGCATCAGCAAAACCGACTGGTATGCAGCCTGTGCCGCTAAACAGCAGTGTCACCTCTGTGGTTGAACTAAAGTGCCACCTCTATCCAGGCACTAACCTTTGGCCTGTGAAGGCAAATCCCCCGCCATATGCATCAAGGCTTAGCCTGTGCCAACTGCTACAAGCAGCCATCAGCTGGTATTTCCAGCTTGACGGCAACCAGCCGCCTTCTTATGATCGCCGCAACTTTTTATTCAGAGACCCATGCCTTGGACATACCCAGTCGAATTTTTTGGTTTTAACTGACTCCTGTCCGAGCCATCACGCGGCCTGACCGGGGCGCGTGAGCTTTTTTCTTCTCACATCAAAATCACTACCGGGTTTGTCCAGCTGAGTCTGCTTTGGCAGGAGAAGGCCATGCTCAGAATTTTTAACCTGCAACAACAGCGTTTACAACGGCTTGAATTACAACAACATGCCGACGTGTCACAGGCTATCTGGCTGGATTTACAGGAGCCGGACTTGCAGGAGCGGCAGTTTGTCAACGACCAGTTTGGACAGCAACTGGCGGAAAAGCTGGAGCTGGATGACATTGAAGCGTCGGCGCGTTTTTTTGAAGACGAAGACGGCCTGCATATTCACTCCTTGTTTTTTTATCAGGAAGCTTTAGCAGGCACTACTACTGTGGCTTTTACCATCCGCGACGGACGGCTTTTTACCTTACGTGAACGTGAGTTGCCGGTGTTCCGGCTGTACCGCATGCGCGCGCGTAACCATTTATTGTCGGTGGGCAATGCTTATGAGCTGCTGCTGGATCTATTTGAAATTAAAATTGAGCAACTGGCAGATACTATTGAAGAAATCTCGCTGGCGCTTGAAGTCATCAGCCAGGTGATTTTAAAAGGCAAACAGGATGAGGCCTTTAAACACAGTTTGTCGCGCTTAACTGAGCTTGAGGATATGAGCTGGAAAGTGCGGCTTTGCCTGATGGATACCCAGCGTGCGGTGAGTTTTTTGCTGCGTAAAGCCCGTTTGCCGGTAGATCAGCTGGAGCAGGCGCGGGATGTATTGCGTGACGTCGAATCGTTATTGCCACACAACGAGTCGTTTTCACAAAGGGTGAACTTTTTACTGCAGTCGGCCATGGGTTTTATCAATATTGAACAAAACCGCATTATTAAAATTTTCTCTGTGGTGTCGGTGATTTTCCTGCCGCCCACCCTGGTGGCCAGCAGTTATGGCATGAACTTTCAGTTTATGCCGGAGCTCAACTGGCAATTTGGTTACCCGCTGGCTATTGGTCTGATGTTAATGGCCGGTCTGGCACCTTATTTGTTTTTTAAACGCAAAGGTTGGCTGTAAAGCGCCGCGGCAGCCATTTATCCAACAAAAAACCCCACGTTGCAGTGGGGTTTTGTTTTTCGCTGAATACAGCAGCGCTGAATTAAAATTTGTGCTCTAAACCAATGGCCAGATAATCGCTGTCGGCTTTGTTGTCAAAATCAAAGCTGGAGTACCAGGCGAATAACTTGGTGTCCTTACCCAGTTTATAGTCGGCCCCCAGACTGTAGCCTTCATGCTCTTCCAGTGTCTGGAACTGTGCTTTTAATTCATATTTTTCAATTGGATAAGCAACGTTTGCCAGCCAACCGTCATCTTTGGCACCACCGGCCACAGGTTCCTGCTGCTGCACACCTGCGCCCAGTTTAAAACCGGCCAGTTTGGTTTGTACAAAAGCACGGCTGGTGTCATAACCGCTGATATCGTTGTCCATTGCGATTGATGCAAAAATGGCGCTGTCTTTTAAACCATCATCACCATACATCAGCGCCACCGACTGACCATCCTGGCCTTTAGCTGAGTCTTCCATTACATGGCTCACCTGCAGCGAAAAACCATTAAAAGACGGGCTGACGTAAGCTAAAGAATTGCTCATGCGGTTTTCACCACGCCACAGGGTTTTAATGTCGGCTTCGTAGTCGTTAAATAAATCCATTTTGCCTTGAGACAGCTTCAGCGCTGTGTCGTTACGGCCGGCTTTAATGGTACCGAAGCTGCCTTTAATACCAATAAACTGGTCGCGGGCTTTGATATTTTTTTCGTTGGCTTCATCAGATGGGTCTACTTCCCACTCCAGCTGATACACCAGCGTCAGTTCGCCATCCAGCGCATAATCACCTTTTAAGCCAAAACGGGAGGCGTTGCTTTTTAACTCACTGAACGAACCTTCGCCTTCATCGGAGTTTTGGGCTGTGACGTTAATTTTGCCGTACACCGTCAGTGGGTCGGCCTGTAATGGCAACGACAAACCAGACAACAGCGCAAGTAACAGCGTGTTTTTCACAAAGGCATTTTTAGCAAAGGCGTTTTTAGCAAAGGCGTTGTGGGCGAACATAAGTAAATCCTTCTCAGCATTGAGGAAAAAGGTTCGACAGCTTAAACCCGTTGAGTATAACTGTTCAGGTTAAAATTCAAGGGCGAAACCGGCAACAGTGCGGAAATTTTCCGCTTTAGCACAGTTAAGTGTCTGTAAAATGACAATTTAGCGTCATTATCATGTCGTTCGGATGGCTATTTTATGGCTTTTATATGACAGCAATATGACAAAGCAGCGCAGACCAGTGTTAATCCTCTTTGTGATGATGGCAGCAGGCAAAGCTGCTGCCATCCACAACAATCAGGGCTGCACCGGATTGGGTAACACTTTGCATGCGCCAAGGCGCTGCGCCTTATCAAAGTCGATGCCGGAGGCCAGAATGCGCTGTGGCGGCACAAACTGTGTCGAGGCAAAACTTTGTGCAAGGCGCTCGTCGGCATATCTCAGTTGGGCTAAATCCAACATGGTGTGAAAAGTCTGACTGGTGATTAAAGGCACGTCACGCCGCTGCTGCAGCAACTGCGTTTGCTGTGGGTACTTTGCCTTAAACTCCGCCGAGCCCCACCACAAGGCCGCTACTCTGTAGTCAAACTCAGTGTTGTGGCCGTGGCCGCTTTTATCACAGTCGCCGTCAAACAAATTTTCACCATGATCCGACACCAGCAACAGGCTGCTGATGGCCTGTTGTTTTTCCAGCTGACGAATCAGGTTAAACAGCAAATAATCGGTATAAGCCACTGTATTGTCATAAGCATTATTCAGTTTTTCTTTATTGGCTCTGTCGTGCATGCCAAGCGCCTCGCCTTTACCTGAGGGCTGAAATAAATCAAAACTGTCGGGGTAACGGTCGGAATAACTAAAATGGCTGCCCAGGGTATGCAAGACAATCAGCTGTTTAGCTTCGCCTTTTTCCAGCACCCGCGAAAAAGCGCCCACCAGCACATCATCGTAAAAACCTTCTTTTTTATAACCCACCGGATTTAAATATTGCACTTCATCCGCTTCACTGGCGTGTAACGCCACCGAGCTGTCGTGTACACCGAGCGGGCTTTGGGTAGATAACCAGGCTGTGGCAAAACCTGCTTCTTTAAAGGCCGCCACCACAGAAGTCTCCCGCGAGAAATAACTGTGATCCTGCGCCGACTTACGCGACAAAATCACCGGCACCGACATCCGGGTCCAGGCCCAGGGGCTGACCATATTGGTAAAACTGACCACGTCGCCAAGGCCTGCCAACCTTGGTGTTGTAGCGCGCGGATAACCGTTTAACTGCAGCCGGTCCGGCCTTAGGGTTTCCCCAATCACCAGCACATAAATCTGCCGCTCTGCCGTATTCTGTGGCTGGCTGGTGCCAAACCGAAAATCGGCCACTGTGGCGGCCACTTCGGCCAGTGCAGCCTTTTGCACTCTGAATTCATTGGCGGCCAGCAGTAAGTTCAGCGGATAACTCTGATGATACAAATTATGGCTATTGGGCAAAGGTCGTTTGGACAACTCAGTTTCAGTGGCATTACGGCCTTCTTTCACCGGGTATAACTCGCGATACACCAACTCCTGCTGATACAACCAGCCAAGCCAACATAAAGTCAGCAGCCAAACCAGAGGCCGGCCATAACGGGGCCACTGCAGCGCCTGTACTTTACAGACTGCACTGGCGACAGCCACCAGCATCAATACCAGCAGAATGGCCGGCAAAATCAGCCAGCCCAGCCCCGACAAATAACCGGCTGCTTCGGCCAAATCAGTTTCGGCAATAATGGCCATGGCATGGGCGTCTGTCACTTTTTGATAAGTCGACAGATAAAACAGCTCCTGCGGCGCCAGCAAGGCAAAAGGCAACCAAAACCAGATACCGGTTGCAAAATTGCGGCTCACCGACAGCAGCAACAACAGCAATAACAGCGCAGGTAACAGCCCTTGTTGCACAAAAACTGGCAACGTGGTTTTGTGCAGCAACAGATACAGCTGGGGGGATAAAATCAGCAGCACTAACAACAGCAACGTCAGTGGCAAGGTCATACGATGTTTTAGCAATAAATTCATAAATTCTTCTGAGTCACCTGTCCCGATCCTGACCAGAACCAGGCCTGAGGCTGGCTGATGTGATAAGCACTAAAAGTGCTATCCCGCCGGCTTTTGCCGGACTATTGCACTGGCCTGGTACTTTTGTTGTGCACTGAGCCGGCACGAAGTCCGGGCTTTCATTTGTAAATTCAGATCGTTAATTCTGCGCCTGTTCTGACAGGCTCTGATGATGCCGTTTTCGTTAGCATATTTCTGCAAAACTGCACTGGTATTTTGTCATATTTTTATAGTATGGTGCTGCGGTATCTAAAAAAAGGCCGGCAAGGGCGCCACAGCTTACGCCTGCTGCGCTGGCGCGCTGCGAATTCAGCCGCTGTCTGCCCGGCCCCTGACATCCTAAAGGAATAATTATGCTCGCTAAGCCAGTCCCGTTAAGCAATGAAACTCACAAAGACTTAAAAATATTACCAAAATTTTCATTAGAAGCCGTTAATGGCCGCAATGTGGCGCCACTGATGCTGCAGGAGTTTGTTGCTGCTGCACCTTTTTTCCCGATTTTTTTCTTAAAAAACCAGGACAATAGCGGTTATAACGCTGTTGCAGTGTATGGCTTAAAAGAAGAGCAAAACCTGTTTGTTGAAAACGAGACCTACACCGGCGGTTATCTGCCTGCTTCTATCCGCACTTACCCATTCACACTGGCGCAAGCTGCTGATGATCAACTGGTACTTTGTGTCAACGAACAAGCAGACAACGTCAGCCGCACCGAAGGTCAGGCCATGTTCAACGAAGATGGCAGCAATACTGAGTTTTTCGACGGTGTAAATAAGTTTTTCCGCGATTATATCGACTCCAACACTGTCAGCCGTAATATCGTGAAACAGATGGAAGAAATGGACTTATTTAAAGCGGATGGCCTGCAATACACAGACGCCGCCGGCAATCAGCACCGTTTAGATGGTTTTTTTGTGATTGACCGTGAAAAGTTTGAAGCCCTGAGCGATGAAAAATTCCTGTCGCTGCGTAAATTTGGTGTATTACCCGCTATTTACGCACACTTCAGCTCGCTGGACCGCATTGGTGCCTTAATTCAAAAGCTGCCGGTGACCGCAGCTTAAGCTGTTACATTTAAGCGCAGTGAGCATGTTGTATTCACACTGCGCTGACAAAACCATTAAAAAACCACCATCAGGTGGTTTTTTAATGGTTGTTTTGCGAAGAGATTTTTGAAACTACATGGCGGTCAGCACAAACGCTGGCCTTGTTGGCGCTGATACATCAGCTGATCGGCCCGGCTTAATAAATGCTCCAGACTCGGCCCCTGATCCGGCAAATAATGCACTGCAGCCACACTAAACTGCAGCGGACTACTCCAGCTTTCCTGACTTTGCTGCAACTGAGTGCTCTGACGTAACCTGTCCACTATCTGCTCGGCCTGCTGCGCGTTGCTGTTGGCCACCAGCACGGCAAATTCATCATCACCCAAACGGCCTATCACATCACTGCCTCTGAAAGTTTGTTTCAGCAACCGGGAAAAACGCATCAACGCCCTGTCACCTTCGGCTTCACCATAAGCATGATTTAGTGTGGAAAAACCATCTAAATCAAAATACAACAACACAGCAGGCAACCCCTGGCGCTCACTGCTATTGAGCAGTAACCTGGCCATGGTTTCAAAACCCCTTCTGTTCACCAGACTGGTTAAGTCGTCAATAATGGCCAGCTGACAGGAAGCCATTTCCTGCTCTGTTAACAGCGCCAGATCTCTAAGCGCAGCTAAGTCATCAGCCGAAATTTCCCGGGGTATTTTGTCCATCAAACATAAGGTGCCAATTTTGCAGCCATTAAAAGCCCGCAACGGTACGCCAACATAACAGCGGATGCCATCGGCCCCCTGCACCAACGGATGGTCAAAGAAGTAGGGATGATGGCGGGTATCCTGGATCACTAAAGCCTCATCGCCCAAAATGGTGTGACCACAAAAGGAACTTTGCCGCGCACTGCCGGATAAATTGCAACCCTGTGCCGCCAATACGCGGATTTGCTCGGCATCCACCAGATGAATGGCGCACATCGGCATTTGTAATAAGCGCCTGCCAAGCCGGATCAAGCGGTTAAACTGCTCGCTACCACGGCAATTCAGTAATTGTGAAGTGTGTAAAGTGGCAAGCCGCATCGGCTCATTGTCGGGGATAGTGGCATGATACATAGCGTGTGACTCCTTGTGTTGCTCTCAGGTGTCACGCGTGCAATCAGGTCTTCTCTACCACAGGTGAAAACCACAGCTCAACTGACGCATGTCTTTATCTGACTGCAAAGTTGTAGTGCAGGTTCAATTTACCGGCAAAACAGCCAAAACGTCGTCAGGCAGCGCTATCACGAAAAATTGACGCTGCGAACTGGCACTGGCTTTGCTAACGAATATCAGCGCAGTTTTGTGGCGCAAAGGCTGCAACAACGAAGGCCTGCATAAGGGAGTTCAGATGAAAATCCGTTTCAAACTACTGATATTACTGGTGTTTTACTGTAGCAGCCAGAGTGTGGCGGCACCGGCGCCCTGGTATTTATGGCAAAGCAAAATAACAGGGGGTGTCATTTGTGCCCAGCACAGCCCGGGAGAAGGCTGGTTACAGCTGGCGGGCAGGTTCCCAAGTGCGGGTCAGTGTAAACAGGCAAACCGCCAGAGTGCAAAACCCCTTGAGCAAAAGCGGCCGGCTTAAAGAAAACAGCATAAAAGGCAGAGGCTGAACACCTCAGCCTGGTTGCAACATGGCCTTAAACCCCTGCAATGCAATAGCGGCCACTTGCTGTAATCGCTCAGCACTGGCGCCACTTGCAGCCTGAATCGACATGCCCTGGATTTGCACTACCAGATAACTTGCCAGCGCGCCACAGTCGGCGTCGGCCGGCAACTCGCCTGCGGCTTTGGCCTGTTCCAGCCTTTGCTGCAACTGCAGCTCGCCGTTACGGCGCTTTTCTATCAGCGCCTGTTTCACATTATTGGCGCTGTCGCTGCACGACAAAGCGCCCTGCACCACCACACAACCTTTGGGATGACTTGGATCGGCATTGGCAGCAGCAGCGCCAAACAGCATATGCTCAGCCACCTGATAAGCGGTTGGCTGTAATAAAGCGGGTTTAAAAAAAGCACAAGGGCGGTTTTCATAAAGCTCGACCGCCTTTAAAAACAACTGCTCTTTATTGCCAAAAGCGGCATATAAACTGGGTTTGTTAATGCCCATGGCTTCGGTGAGATCCGGCAGCGACGCGCCTTCATACCCCTTTTCCCAGAACACTTCGAGGGCTTTTTGCAAAGCTTTATCCAGGTCAAATGCGCGTGGGCGTCCTACCTGAGTCTGGCTGTCTGACATCACAAAACTCCTCAATAACCATAACTACAACAAGGTAATTTAATGCCGACAGAGTAAACAGCTTTACAAGCCTTGTAAAGTCAGCGATACCTACCAACCGGTACAGAAATATTGCCAGCAGTGGCAGAAGCGCCAAGACCCGCCATGAACTATAAGGCATTTCAGACAGTTATAGCTCCAGGCTTCAGACTGTCGGTTTTTAATAGAACCAAATTGCATTGTGCTTAGCAGAAAATCGTCTTTAGTTTTTTACCGATTAGTACAAATAAAGGTTGACTGCAAAACAACATCCTATATATTTACCGACCAGTACAATATACCAGTCAGTACAGAATTCAGCAATCTGAAGTGATTGCTGCCTGCTCAGCTTATAAGGACCTTGTTATGCGCAAATTACATCCGGCCAGAAACTTTTTGCTCGCCAGCCTCACGGCGGCGGTTATTGCTGCCTGCAGCCAACCTGAAGCGGCGCCACCGGCAGCGTCACAGGCTGGCCCTGCTGTTGATGTGGCCACTGTGGTGCAGCAGCGCATTACCGAATGGGACGAATTTACCGGCCGCCTGCAGGCGCCACAAACTGTGGCTTTAGTGCCGCGGGTATCAGGTTATCTGACCCAGGTACTGTTTCAGGAAGGCCAACTGGTGCAACAGGGCGACCTGTTATTTCAGATTGATGACCGTGCTTTTGTCGCTGAAGTCAAACGGCTGAGCGCCGAGTTCACAGCGGCTAAAAGTCAGCTGCAGCTGGCAAAAAATGACTTAAAACGCGCCGAACAATTACGTAAGCAAAACGCTATTGCCGAAGAGCTGCTGGACGCCCGCCGCGCGCGAATGGAACAAAGTGCAGCCCAACTGGCAGCCGTCAGCGCCGCTCTGGATAAAGCACAACTGGATTTATCCCACAGTAAAGTGACAGCCCCGATCAGCGGCAGAGTGTCTAATGCACTGATCACCAGCGGCAACTTTGTGCATGCCGGTCAAAGCCAGCTCACCACTATTGTATCTACCGACAAAATTTATGCGTATTTTGACGCTGACGAACAAAGTTACCTGAAATATGTGGCGCTGGCCGCTAAAGGCGAACGCGCCGACAGCCGAGCGCCAATTCCGGTACAGATGGCGCTGGCGTCCGACAATAACTACCGCTTTAGTGGCGAGCTGGATTTTCTCGATAACAGCATCAACCCGCAAACCGGCACCATCCGCGCCCGAGCTGTGTTTGATAACAAAGATAACCTGTTGATCCCGGGGCTTTTTGCCAATATCAAACTGATGGGCAGTGCCAGTTACAAAGGCATCTTGATCGATGACAAAGCTGTAGGCACCGATCTGAATAACAAGTATGTGCTGGTGGTAGACGACAAACAGCAGCTGCAATACCGCGCTGTGACTTTAGGCGAAAAAATCGGTGGCCTGCGCATTATCAAACAAGGGCTGACCGCCAATGAAACTATCGTCGTCAACGGCCTGCAGCGGGTACGCCCGACCATGCAAATCACACCTAACCCTGTGGCTATGACATCCGCTGAAACCTTGCAGGCGCTAAAAACCACGCAGCACCAATTGGACGAGACCACAGCTCAGTTGTTAGCACCAACACCTGCGCTGACCGCCCAGCAGGAAAAACAGCCAGCCTCTGCCGGCGCTGCTGATCACAGCAAAGCCAGCCAAAGCAGCAACAGCCGCGGTTAAGGAGCCCTTATGCTTTCGCAATTTTTTATTAAAAGACCGATTTTTGCCGCTGTATTGTCGCTGCTGTTTTTTATCAGTGGCGCCATTGCCGTGTGGCAACTGCCTATTACCGAATATCCTGAAGTAGTGCCGCCCACAGTAGTGGTTACCGCCAACTACCCTGGCGCTAACCCAAAAGTCATCGCCGACACAGTTGCCTCGCCACTGGAGCAGGAAATTAACGGTGTGGAGAACATGTTGTATATGTCATCCCAGGCCACTTCTGATGGCCGCATGACCTTAACCATTACTTTTGCCATTGGCACCGATGTTGACCGCGCTCAGACACAAGTGCAAAGCCGGGTCGACCGCGCCAAACCAAGGTTGCCACAAGAAGTGCAGCGCCTGGGGATTGTCACCGAAAAATCCTCGCCGGATTTAACCATGGTGGTGCATTTAACCTCGCCCGATAACCGCTACGACATGTTGTATTTGTCCAACTATGCGGCGCAAAACGTCAAAGACGAGCTGGCCCGTATTGAAGGTGTTGGTGCGGTGCGGTTATTTGGTGCCGGTGAATACAGCCTGCGCGTGTGGCTGGACCCACATAAAGTGTCGGCGCTGAGCCTGACACCACAACAGATAGTGGCCGCTATTCGTGAACAAAACCAACAGGCAGCGGCCGGCAGTTTAGGTGCGCAGCCTTCAGGCGAAAGCGATTTTCAGCTCCTGATCAACGTCAAAGGCCGGCTGACTTCGGTCGAAGAATTTGGTGACATCATTATTAAAGTGGGTGCTCAGGGTGAAATCAGCCGGCTCAAAGATGTGGCCAGGTTAGAACTGGGTGCCAGCACTTATGCGCTGAAATCTTTATTGGATAATAAAGACGCTGTGGCTATTCCGGTGTTTCAGGCCTCTGGCTCGAATGCCATTCAAATCTCGGATGATGTGCGCGCCAAAATGGCGGAACTGTCAAAAAGTTTCCCGCAGGGTTTAAATTACGACATCGTGTACGACCCAACGGTTTTTGTGCGTGGCTCTATTGAAGCTGTGGTAAAAACCCTGCTCGAAGCTGTGCTGTTGGTGGTGCTGGTGGTGGTGTTATTCCTGCAAACCTGGCGTGCTTCTATTATTCCGCTGGTGGCAGTGCCGGTGTCGCTGGTCGGTACCTTTGCTTTTATGCACTTAATGGGTTTTTCGCTCAACGCCTTAAGTTTATTTGGTTTGGTACTGGCCATTGGTATTGTGGTGGACGACGCCATAGTGGTGGTGGAAAACGTTGAGCGCAATATTGCCGATGGTTTAAGCCCGCTTGCAGCCACACAAAAAGCGATGAAAGAAGTGACAGGCCCCATTGTTGCCACCACGCTGGTATTGGCAGCGGTGTTTATTCCTACTGCTTTTATGACAGGTTTAACCGGTCAGTTTTATAAGCAGTTTGCGCTCACTATCACTATTTCGACCTTTATCTCGGCCCTAAACTCCTTAACTTTAAGCCCGGCGCTTTCAGCCTTGTTGCTCAAAGCACATGACGCCCCGAAAGACAAACTGACCCGCGTGATGGACAAAGCCCTGGGCGGCTGGTTGTTCCAGCCATTTAACCGCGCTTTTCAAAAAGCCTCAGCTGGCTACGGTTTACTGGTGCGTAAAGTGATTCGTTTTGGCGCTCTGGTTGGCATTATCTACATTGGTATGCTGGGCTTAACCGCAGGCTTATTTCACAGCACGCCCACAGGTTATGTGCCAGGTCAGGACAAACAATATCTGGTGGCTTTTGCCCAGTTGCCGGATGCGGCGTCTTTAGAGCGCACTGAAGCTGTGATCAAAGAAATGTCGCGTATTGCGCTGGAACACCCTGGTGTTGCCAACTCAGTGGCTTTTCCTGGCCTTAGCATCAATGGTTTTACCAATAGCCCCAATAGCGGCATTGTGTTTACGCCACTGAAAGACTTTGATGAGCGCCAAAGCCCGGAGCTTGCTGCCAATGCGATAGCCGCAGATTTAAATGCCAAATTTGCCGGTATTCAGGACGCTTTTATTGCAATATTCCCGCCGCCGCCGGTGCAGGGTTTAGGCACCATTGGTGGCTTCCGGCTGCAAATTCAGGACAGAGCCAACTTAGGTTATGTCGAACTTGCTAAAGTGACGCAACAAGTGATGATGAAAGCCTGGCAAACGCCTGAATTGGCTGGGGTTTTCTCAAGCTATCAGGTAAATGTGCCGCAGCTGGATTTAGACGTAGACCGCACTAAAGCCTTAGCCCAGGGCGTTTCTTTAGACACCTTATTCCAGACCTTGCAGGGTTATTTAGGCACCACCTATGCCAATGACTTTAACCAGTTTGGCCGCACCTATCAGGTGAATGTGCAGGCTGATGAAAGCTTCCGGCAAGATCCATCGCAAATCGCAGCACTGAAAGTTGTGAATAATCAAGGTGATATGATACCGCTGGGTTCATTTGTGAAGGTTGCACACAGCGCTGGCCCGGACCGCGTGATGCACTACAACGGTTACACCACAGCTGAAATTAACGGTGGCCCGGCGCCAGGCTTTAGCTCAGGCGAAGCACAAGCCGCTATTGAAAAAATTCTGGCCGAAACTCTGCCAGCCGGTATGACCTACGAGTGGACAGAACTGTCTTATCAGCAAATTCTGGCCGGTAATGCCGAATATCTGGTGTTCCCGCTGGTGGTGCTGCTGGTGTTTATGGTGCTGGCCGCCCAATACGAAAGTTTAAGCCTGCCACTGGCCATTATTCTGATTGTGCCTATGACCTTACTTTCTGCTATCAGCGGTGTGCTGCTGTACGGCGGTGACAACAATATTTTCACCCAGATTGGCCTGATAGTGCTGGTTGGCCTTGCCACTAAAAACGCCATTTTGATGGTGGAATTTGCCAAGGAAAAGCAAGACCACGGCATGGCACCGCTGGCGGCCATTTTAGAAGCGGCGCGCTTAAGACTGCGCCCCATTCTGATGACGTCCATCGCTTTTATTATGGGTGTGGTGCCTATGGTGTTCTCCACCGGCGCTGGTGCTGAAATGCGTCAGGCCATGGGTGTGGCGGTGTTTGCCGGCATGATTGGCGTCACTATCTTTGGTCTGATTTTAACGCCACTGTTTTATTATGTGCTGGCCAAAAGAGCCGGGCGCACCACTGCAGCCACCGCGCAGGAGCTGACTCATGGCTAAGCTTTTTAATACAAAATTCAACACAAATTTTAATATGGCAAGCAATAACCTGCTGCCAAAACCCCGTTTGGCGCTGCTGGCTTTTGTGGTCAGCGCGCTACTGGGTTGTGCCGCAGTTGGCCCTGATTATCAGGCGCCAACCTCGCTCAACGTCAGCATGGAGATGCCTGAAGTGGGAAGCAACTTGGCGCTTCCTGACAGCGCCACTTTATGGTGGCAAAAGTTTCAGGACCAGGAGCTTAACCGGCTTATCCAAATTGCAATTGAGCAAAACCAGCAGCTGGCCAAAGCAGAGGCGAATGTGGCCAGGGCTTATGCGGTATTTGCCGACAGCGACGACAATCTCTGGCCAAAAGCGGCAATTGACAGCAGCCAGCAAAACAGCCGCACACCGGCTGAAGTGGCTGGCAGCGCCAATAGTGTGGATGGCAAAGCACAATATAACCGCAGCTCACAACTGCGCGGCAGCTTCAGCTGGGACTTAGATTTAGCCGGCAAATTAAAACGCGCCAGCGAAGCGGCCAATGCCAGAGCGGAAAGTGCCGTATTTGCCTGGCAGGATGCCCAAATCAGTATTATTGCCCAGGTGGCACAAAGTTATGGTGATTACCGCGGCGCAGAACTGCGCCTGGCGGTTGCCCGGCAAAACCTCACCAATATGCAGCAAACTGAGCAGCTGATTTTGGCCAGACGCGACGCTGGTATGGCATCAGATTTAGAGCTGGCCCGCATTAAAGCGCAGCTTTATCAGCTGGAAGCCAGTTTGCCACAGTTTGAAACCGATAAAAGCCGCGCTTTTACTACCCTGGCGGCACTTGTGGGTTTCAGCCCGCAGCAGCTGCAATTACCACAAATTGCAGCAGGCAAACAGGCTTTGCCTGAGCTGAAACAGCCACAAGCCGTAGCAGTCAGCAAAGATCTGCTGCGACACAGGCCAGATATAGCGCAGGCGGAGCGGCAATTAGCCGCCAGCACTGCCGAGATTGGCGTTGCCACCGCAGATCTGTATCCCAATGTCTCGGTCAGCGGCTTTTTGGGTTTTATCTCAGCGCCGGGTTTAACTTTGGGCAGCGATCAACGCGCCTGGAGTGTGGCGCCAAGTTTAAGTTGGCAAGGTGCCGACTGGACTTCAGTGCAAGCAAGAATTAAAGGCGCCAAAGCCAGTGAACAAATGGCGCTGGCTGAATTTCGCCAGCAAGTGCTGGACGCGCTTCGCGATATGCAATTTAGCCTGGAAAGTTACAACTTAAGCCGGCGTCAGCAACTGATCCAGCAGCAACAAGTGGCGGCCACCAGCACTGCTGTTGCGCTTTCCAAAGCCAGGTTTGAAGCAGGCAATGCCGATTTTCTGGAGTTATTGGATGCAGAACGTGAGTTATTGGCGGCGCGGGATGAACAAGCCAGATTAAGTCAGCAGAATTTTCAGCTGTTGGTGGCTTTGTATCGCAGCTTTGCCGGAGGTATTGATTTAACTTAACTTTTTATTGCCCGGGTTCAGGCCGGGCTTAAATTCCTGCTTTGGAAAATATCAGTCTGGTGTTCCTGCCCGGGGTTCCTGTCCCACCCCAGCCAACATCTGCAGCGGTAAGTTTTGCTGCAGAGGCTGATATTTTCCGCTTTTTTTATCGGGAAAAATGCCGGTTATTACTGGCTATTTGCTGCCGTTTGCAACCATTTACCACAAAACAGCGCTTTTGGCTCAGGCAAATTGCAGACCAGCCGCAGCCGTATTACGACGACGATAAGAAGGATGCACCAAAGGTGATGCCGCAGACACCTGATATCTGTGACTGAAAAACTCCAGTACAGAGTCTGCACTTAACCG
Organism: Rheinheimera sp. 4Y26; assembly: GCF_025245835.1. GTDB lineage: Bacteria > Pseudomonadota > Gammaproteobacteria > Enterobacterales > Alteromonadaceae > Pararheinheimera. Next base: position 847,908 of record NZ_JAOBWS010000001.1, on the reverse strand, counting down.
GCGGTACGCCAGTTTATGCTCCAGCACTACAGCTTCAGCTAATAACTGCAAAGTTTCCTGCAGCGACACGCCTGTTGGTTTTGGCATTTTATACAAACTAAACAAGTAGTTAATCGCCAGTGATGCGTAAGAGGTTTCAGCTTTTTTGCTGACCAGACCAAGTTCATGCAAACGAATGCCTATTTCGCGAATTTTTTGCAGGCGTTGATGTTCTTGCATGATGTAGTCCCGTAACTGATTCCTGATACTTTTATATCGGGCGCCCACGGAAAAACTTGAGATTTGTTTTGACTAAAACAACAAAAAGGCTAAGCCCGCAAAGCGGCACCAGCAACAGACAACAGGCTACTCCCCTTGCCAGCCTTGGCTTGCCGGCGTTTGTTGCTCACAAATGCAGCAGAAAAAACTCAGGGGCAAAGTTGCGCCCGGGGCAGTCAGCAACAGCTCAGGTTAAAACAGTAGTGTTGTAATTTTCAGCAGTGGAGTAAAAAACACAGACTAAAACAGGGGCCACATCAGCAGTTTATTGTCTGTTTTACCTGTTCTTTAGCAAAAACACCATCAACAGGGCTAAAAGTGATGTTTAGCCTTGTTGACGGCTCTGTGACGGCAGCTAAAACAACTGCGGAGATTGGAAAATTAACGTGCCTGACGGTGTAAATTTAACTGCTGACTTTGCTCTTTGCTTAACACCAGCACCATAGTGCCGGAGAGTTGGTCCTGCAGCGCCAGTTTTTGTTTCCAGCGCAGCAGCAGCCACAAATTGCCAAGGCCACCCAATGAAGTAAATAAACGGATCAGCGCTTGTTTAAAGGTGACGGGCTGGCCATTTTGCTGCACCAGCAACAACCGCCAGGCACGCATGCCCAGGGTTTGGCCGGCTTTACACCAGAAATACAGGTAAAACCACAACACCCAAAACAGCAGATACAACTGAAACCAAATGGCATGGCGCTGAATATATTCAGCAGCGTCCTGATAACCCACCAGCGATAATAAACCGGCTTTTTCCAGGCCAGCCACCAGCGCCAGCGCCAGCAACATCGCCAGCATTAACAACGCAATCAACGTCATAAAATCATACAGCAGCACGCCTAATCTGCGCACCAGCCCCGCCCTTGGCGTATCTGCAAACATCATCTGAACTCTCGTTTTTCATGCCGGGCGAAATTTTTTGTCTGGGCCCAACTTATTCTGGCCAGCACTTCGCCGGCCCAAGCCGGAAAAACCGCAGTTTAACATGGCCAAGCGCAGCAACAACAGCCAAAGCCAGAACCTGCCACGCTTAAAAATTACGCAATTAACTGTTGCCATTGATTTTTTGCTTGCGAAGCCAGCCCAGCTTTGTATAATCAGCGCTGTTTACCCCAGAAGACCCCCTCAATGCCTGGGTGGCGAAATCGGTAGACGCAGCGGATTCAAAATCCGCCGCCAGAAATGGCGTGTCGGTTCGAGTCCGACCCCAGGCACCAAATACCAATACATATCTTTATAAATTCCCCATTAATTTTATGGTGTTTAAATCGCCATTGTGTTGCCCTGAGACATTCAATTCAGTTGCGCTGCCGATGGTTAAAACCTTTCTGCCGCCCAGGCCTTAAACACTGTTGATTATTGGTTGTTGTTCCGCCTCTCAAGCGGCAATCTTTCACTTGATGTTTATCTGAAATTCCCGCTTGACCTCAAGTTAACTTGAAGATTTATGCTGCTTTTGAACTTTAATCCTTGAGGTGAAAAAATGCAGCAAACAACACTGGATAACTTTATTGTTAATGTCAGAAAGGCCTGGTCCGGGCTGAACACAGAGACTGTCGGCGCGGTCAGACAACTGCTGGTGGATTTCACCAGGGCCGCCAAAGATGAGCCATGGCTGAAAGACATTATCAGCGAAAAACCTGCCGCTAAAGAACTGTACCGGGACCCTGAACAGGGTTTTATCTTATTGGCGCACACTGAAGAAAAAGGCACCTACCGCCAGCCGCATAACCACGGTGCCGGTTGGGTGTTTTATGCCGTGTTGTCCGGTGAAATGGCAATGAACACCTATCAGCAAGTGACCACAGTGAATGGGGAAACCCATTTGGTGTCCAGAGGGACAGATCTGATGCAAGCTGGCCAGTGCCGGGTATTTTTACCTGGAGATATTCACGATACCCGCTGTTTGTCAGAAGGTTTTGTACAATTGCGGCTAACCAGCACCGATTTTAGTAAAGAAATGCAGGAAGGCCGTTTGGTCAGATTTGGCAGCTAAAACAGTGATGAAGGTGCAGTCAGAGTGACACAGAACCTTTGACTGCCCTGTTTTGCCTGTTCTGTGCTAACGCTTCTGTCATGATGGTACTGTCTTGACGGAGCTCTCTTGCCCGAATAACCCGCGCAGCACTCTGCTCTGCCCGTTCAGCCGCGGCCAGGGTTTGCAACTTTGTGTTTCCGGGCCTGGTCTTTGCCGGCAATTCTTAATAACTGCTGAAACTTCGGACATTCACTGTGGCTGGGGGCCGTGCATTTTGCCGCATGCTCCAGACAACGTTGTATCGCCACCAGCTGCTTCACACTTTTGGCAATCTCATCGGCTTTTTCCAATAACACATCCCGATTGACTTCAAATCGTCCCTGAGTCGTCAACATCGACTGAATGTCCCCGAGGGCAAAACCCGCCCTTTGTCCCAGCGCAATAAATTCCAGTTGGTCCAGCACTTTGGTATCAAACAAGCGTTTTAAGCCCACTCTGCCCACTGATTTGATCAAGGCTTTTTCTTCGTAATACCTGATGGTCGATGCAGGAATGCCCGATTTTTTGACCAGTTGCGAAATATCGATAGAACCCATAATGGCGGCCTTGACTTCAAGTTAACTTCAAGTTGTACATTACAAAAACTGTCATCTTTGTGCAACCGCAGCCTGTGTTTGCCTTATACCTGAGGTTCTATGATGTCTGATCCGCTCGCAACCCAATGTAACAAACCAGCTGAACAGCAGCCTTTATCAAAGGCGCAATCCGCAGCTTTATTAAGCCTCGCTGTTGCTATCCTGCTGCCGGCACTGGCCATGAGTATTGCCAATGTGGCTCTACCCACTCTGGCAGCAAGTTTTAACGCCGCAATGCCGGCAGTGAACTGGGTGGTCATTGCTTATTTAATTGCCCTGGTTACTTTTGTGATGGGAGCCGGTGTGCTGGGAGATCTGCTCGGCAGAAAACTGATGCTGCTGCTTGGCATCGGCATTTTTTCCTGCGCGTCCGTCATGTGCGCCTTGTCGCTGAACCTGTGGATGTTGATTCTGGCCAGGCTGCTACAGGGGCTTGGCGCCACTTTTATCCTGTCGCAAAGCTTTGCCCTTGTCAGCTCAGTGATGCCGAAAAACCGTTTAGGTGCGGCCATAGGTTTAATGAGCACCACTGCAGCCATTGGCACAGCCCTTGGGCCTGTGGCCGGCGGCGCCTTGCTCAACTTTTTTGGCTGGCAATCGATCTTCGGGTTGATGGCACTGCTTGGCAGTATCAGCTTTCTTTTTTGCGCCAAATTTATTGCCAGAGATAAAATCAACGTGCTCAAAAGCGGGAAACACTTTGATCTGCCAGGCACCTTATTACTGGCGCTCAGCTGCTTGTTTTATGCGATAACGGTCACTTCGCCGGAGCTTGGCAAGGCATTGCCGCTAAACCCGGCGCTCCTTGCTATTGGCGCATTTATGCTTTTTTTGCTCAGCCAGCATCTGCGCCCTGTTGTGCTGATTGATCTGGCCTTCTTTTGTCAGCCGCTGCGCAATGTCACTTTAGCTGCAGGTTTTATGGTAGATGCAATTGCCATGTCGACGCTGCTGATTGGGCCTTTTTACCTGACTTATGCCCTCTTACTATCGCCACTGCAAGTGGGTTTACTGATGTCGGTTGGGCCGCTGGCTTCGGCCTGCGCCGGTTATCCGGCCGGAAAATTAGTGGATGCAATAGGGGAAAAAAATATGATGTTTTTGGGTCTGCTGCTGATGAGTCTCGGCGCGCTTTGTTTTGCTTATCTGCCGGTATTATTTGGGGTTTACGGTTATATTGCAGCGCTGCTTGTGATGACGCCTGGCCGGCAGTTTTTCCTGAATGCAAACAATACTTATGTGATGAACAGCGTCTGTGAAAAAGACAAAGGCCTTGCGTCCGGCCTGCTGAACCTGACAAAAAATCTGGGACTGATGACAGGCGCTTCAATGCTCAGCGCTGTATTTAGTGCGGCGTTACAAAACACTGCGATGGCCGAGGCAACACCAGCACAATTAGGTATTGCGTTAACCACCAGCTTTACCCTGAGCGCTGCTGTGCTTGTTCTGTCGCTTATCAGCATTTATCTGGTCAACCAAAGCAGTCACAAACCTGGCCAGCCCCCGAAAGACAGGTGACCCGGCTATCCGCAACATGCCGACAAAGCGACCAACAACAAGCAAACCGCCGGTAAAAGGCGGTTCGGTTGTTGTTTAAGTGCAGAATACAGCGTCAGGCGACTTTAAACTGCGCCGCCAGTTGTTGCAGTTCGGTACCAAGCCGGCTTAAGTCGGTGCTGGCAGTGGCGGTTTGTTCGCTGGCGACTGCGGATTGTTCAGCCACGTCGCGGATACTGTAAATACTGCGGTTAATTTGCTCGGCCACTGTTGCCTGTTGCATCGCAGCTGCGGCAATTTGCTGGTTCATATTCTGAATACTACTAATGGCATGATTGATGGCGTTAATAGCATCACCGGCTTCGTCAGCGCTTTGTAATGTATCATCGGCCAGGTTTGAGCTTTTATGCATATTGGCCACCGCAGCCTCAGCTTTTTGCTGCAGATTGCTGATCAGTTGTTCAATCTGGCCTGTTGATTCCTGAGTTCTGAATGCCAGCGCCCGCACTTCGTCAGCAACCACTGAAAACCCACGACCGGCATCCCCTGCCCTTGCTGCTTCAATGGCAGCATTGAGTGCCAGCAGGTTGGTCTGATCAGCAATACTTTTAATCACATCCAACACAGCACCAATATTGTTGCTCTGATCTTTTAACTCCACTATCGCCTTGGCAGAACTAGCCACTTCGTGCGCCAGCGCTTTAATCTGATGGGTAGTTTTTTGCACGACTTTTTCGCCCTGCGTCGCTTGCTGTGCCGACTCAGTGGCTGAAGCTGAAGCTTCTTCGGCATTTTTGGCAACGTCCTGCACTGTAGCTGCCATTTCATTCATCGCTGTTGCCACCTGCTCGGTTTCTTCTTTTTGCTGGCAAACACCGGCAGAGTTTTGCTCTGAAATCGCCGCCATTTCTTCAGTGGCCGCCGCCAGCTGGGCGATACCGGCAGTGAGGCTATTGATCAGCACCCGCAAATTCACCGTCATTTTTTGCATGGCTTGCATCAGCTGACCTGGCTCATCCAGCCGGTCTGTCGGTAAATTGGCACTTAAATCGCCGCCAGCAATTTTTTCGGCCACCTGGACCACTTGCTGAATTGGGGTTACCACCATACTGGTGATCACCGAAGCGGCCAACATACCAATAACGAGAGCAACCACAGCACAAACAATAATTAACCACTCTTTATTCCGCACTTCCTGGCGCATGATTTCCAGCTGCCGCTCCACCGAACGGGTACCCGCCTGATCAGCCGCCCGGGCTGCAGTGGTCATTTTCTCCTCAACGGCGAGGGCGGCTTCTTTATTGTTTTGGGTGTCAATGGCTGCCAGCTCCGATAACAACCGCTGATAGGCATCCAGCTGGCTTAATAACTCACGCATTAAGCTGGCGCTTTCTGCTGTGGTGAATAAGGTCAGGCTGGTTTCACCCAGTTGTTTGGCTTTATTGCTAATGTCTTGCGCTGCCTGATAATACTTACGGTCATTACGCAACAAAAAGTTTTTCTCCTGCTGCCTGGCTTCACTGATCAAAAGATTGGTTTCACTGACTTTACTCACCATTTCAAAGCGGGCACTTAAGCCTTGTAATGATTGATAACTCAGCGCAGAGATAAACAACAGGATCAACAGCACTAAGCCAAAACCGACAAGAAGTTTGATTCTGATACTCAGGTTTTGTAATAAAGTGATGATTGAAAGCATAAAAATCCTCATTCTCGTACATGGTTAAGAACAGAGTTCACTATCAACTGCCGCTGCATGCCTTTGCCCGCTATACACTTCTGTATTGATTTGTTTTTTCGCGCCTTGCCTTGGCACTTTGCTCGTTTTAAGGCAATAACTACGTCATGGCCAGCAGCACAAGCAGCATGCCCGATACTTTGGTAACTTCACAGCTTGTAACAAACTGTAGTCTGTCAGATGTCTGATTGTGTTTTTTATTCCATATATTTATGATTTAAAAGCAAAAATTAGTGTTGCAACCAATGTTCAGCGCGCATCGGCTGGCCGTACAAATAGCCCTGAAAACGCCGGCAGCCAAGCTGCTGCAAACTTTGCCGGTGTAATTCGGTTTCAACCCCTTCGGCAATCACTTCCAGATCCAGTCCACCCGCCATCAGTAAAATAGCGCTGACAATGCTGCGATCCGAGCTGTTGACGGGCAAATCACGCACAAAAGATTTATCAATTTTCAGCTCATGCAAAGGCAGCTGTTTCAGATAAGCCAAAGAAGAATAACCGGTACCAAAATCATCCAGCGAAAAGGTAATGCCACAACGATTCAGCAGCTGCATCTTGGCAACCACATCTTTGGGATTTTCCAACAGCAAACGTTCTGTCAGCTCCAGATGCAGCAGGCTGTGGGTAATGCCAGAGCGCCGGATTTCAGTCAGCACTTCGTCGGTAAAATGTGCGCTGGCAAACTGGCGGGCGCTGATATTCAGAGACACCCGGCAATGCGCCAGCGCAGGAATTTTTTGCGCCTGCCGGATAAACTGACAAGCTTGCTGTAACAACCACTTGCCCAGCATAAAAATGGCGCCATTACGCTCCGCCAACGGAATAAACACGTCAGGGGCAATGGCCTGCTCCTGATGACGCCAGCGCATCAGGGCTTCAAAGCCTAATAAGTGACCGGCAACGTCATATTGTGGCTGATAGACCAAATAGAACTGCGACAAAATGTCGGGTGTTCTTAAGTACTGATCCAGCAGCGCATGTTGCCGCTGATGCTGATCAAGGCGATGGTCATAAAAAGCAATACGGCCTTTACCGCCGGATTTTGCATAATGCAGCGCCAGTTCAGCGCTGCGCACCACATCTGAATAAGTGAAATCGGCGGTCGAAAAACAAAAAGCACCGGCGGTGAAGTTACAACTGATCAGATCCCCAAACACCTGTTGCGGTTTAGCCAGAGCCTGTACTATCAATCCCAGCTGTTGCTCCAGTGACGGTCGTCCTTCACTGGTTTCCAGCAAGACCGCAAATTCGTCTTCACCTGTTCTTGCCAGAAAATACAAACCAAAGTCGCTGAGCACCCGGGCACATTGGCGTAAAAACTCATCACCATGCTCAAAACCATAACCTTCATTGATCAGCTTAAAATCATCGGCATCAAGGCAAATCAGGCAATACTGAGTGGGATTTAATGCAAGATTATCAATACATTGGTTAATTCTGCGATTAAGCGCGGTGCGGTTTGGCAAAGCGGTCAGCGCATCTTGTAACGTTAGCTGGTCAATGGCCTGTTGTTGCATCAGCTTGTGGCTTAAATCGCGCATCACGCCCAGATAACTGCGGCCATGGGCGTTGTCGAGTTCGCAAATCCGCAGCTCCACCGGGATCAGCGAATTATCTTTATGTTTGGCCTGCACCACTCTATTGCTGCCAATAATACGTTGCTCTTTTGTGTTGGCGTAATGTTGCAGATACTGATCATGCTGGCTGGCATGATGCGCCCCCATCAGGCAGCTGACATTTTTGCCCACTAATTCCTCAGCCTGATAACCAAATAAACTTAGTGCTGTTTGATTGGCATAAATTACAATGCCTTGCTCGTTAATACTGACAACGGAGTCGAGCATATTGTCCAGAATAGTGCGCGACAGCTCAGAGGATTTGGCCAGTTGCGCCAGCGCCTGCTCCCTTGCTGTTACATCATAAACAAAACCTGTCCAGACAATATCGCCATCCGGCATGGCTTCTGGTGAAGAACGCGCTTCCAGCCAGATTTGCTTTCCGTCCGGTTTAGTTAATGCAATACAACCGTAAAACTCGGTTAAATGCTGGCTTGAATGCAAAATATCGCAGATCAACTCGTCACGCTGTTCGGCCGTCATGCAGTTAAACAGCAGGCTGGCATCATGCAGTAAAGCCGCCACAGGTAATCCGCAGATACTACTGAAACGTTCACCGAGCTTCACAAAACGAAACTGTTGGGTTTTAGTCATCAGGAACTGGTAAAACACACCTGGCGTAAATGTCGCGAGCGTGTCGAGAGTGTAAAGATTGTCGAGTGTATCGCGCATATTCACCCTCCCTGAGAAGTTAAGAACTGTGGTGCAGAACTGCCGATTTTTGTTATGGCTGGGCCGGGCATTTGCAGCCGACACAACCCGCAATGCCAGCCTGTATTAAATTGATTACGCGTCCGTCTGCAAAACGATCAACCTTTAAGCGGTATATTTTTTACTGCGCTCTTAATCAGCCAGCTACTGTGATCTTTAGTACCTGCTAATTTTCAGTCTGCCCCCTGTTGCCACGTAAAATCCCAGCAGGCATAGTGCTTAAAACAAAGTGGCCAGACCAAACTGTAATGCAGAAGCCTTACCTGCCTTTTGTCCTGATGAGTATTTAAATGCATTTATTTTTTCTGCTGTTGTTGCTGTTTTATACAGCGCCGGGTTTTGGCTCGGAACATATGAGTGATCATGAAAGTTTTTGTGCCAATGATAAAAGCATCAGCTGTGATTTGTATCTGCAGCAACAGCTGGCAGGAACGAAACCTTATTCAGCACAGTGGTACAAAATCACCGCCTATCAACTTGATTATTTTTACGACCACCACGAATTTGATGAGCTGCAACGCAACATCGAATTGTTGTTAGCCGAAAAGCGGTTGCCGCAAAGCTTTGCCGTACAACTTTATTTTTATTACGCCAAAATCTTAAACCGACTGAAAAGACGCGATGAGGCAAAGGTATATGCCAACAAAGCGATGGTTGAACTGGATCAGATTTATCAGATGTTTGGCGAACCTTTCCGGTTATTGGAGTTGGCCAATCTGCAGCATCAATTTGGTGCCTCAGATAAAGCCGCCGAAATTTTAACTTATACCGAACAGCGTTTTGCCAAAAGCAAAGATCCATTATTCCGCTTTGAACTAAACGCCACTAAAGCTTTATTAAGCCACGCCGCCGGCAATCTGCAGCAAGCGGCGACAGAGCGTCAACTGTCACTGACAGCCGCACTCTCGCTTGGCCATAACGGCAAATTAATAGTGGCCTACGGTAATCTGGCCCGCACTTACCAGTTGCTGGGACAACTGGAGCAGGCACGGGATTTATATCTGGCTTCGTTGCCCTATCTGCAGGCGGAAAATAACCTGATTATGGCGGCTATTTATCAGCTGCGACTGGCGGAAATTTATTGGCAACTCAAGGACAGCGCCAATGCCCGGCTTTATCTGGCCAAAGTAAATCGGCTGAAGTTGTCAGATAGCCATCTTCAGCTTTATCAACAACTCAGCCGTGAGCTGCAACTGAGTGAAACCCCAGCATTGGCACCTGTTCAGCCTGACAAGCTGGCGGGCACAACCAGATAGCCGGCGATCGAACCAGCTTGCCCTGCAGCGTGCCGGCAGCGACAATACAATTTTTTGCCGGATAGGTTCTGTATGGATTTTGATGACGCACAAGACTGGGCCTGGTGTGACAGCCAGCTTGCTGCAGTGCAAGCTTATGTAAAGGCACAACAATTACCCCATGGGGTGATTTGTGACAGCCCAGAGTGGTTTACCGCACCTTATGTGGCGCTTTGGGCGGTGGAAGATGTGGCAGACCCGGGTTATGTTGGTTTTTGGATATTGTGTGGCGATAGCAGTGGCAGCCAGCAACAACCGGTGCCTTTTGACCATTTACCAGCTACAGACATTACAGAGCCCAGAGAGGCCATGGCCGCTTTTGCGAAAAAGTGGGCACAACTTGCCGCCGCAGCGGCGAAAGGACAAGCCTGGCCGGGCAGTCCGGCGCTTGACGGCGATCTGACACAACAAGCCAGACAGCTGGCGCGTCAGGCACAGTTGTTACAGCTTTGGGCCAGCGACGATGAACTTTGGGACTTAGACGAATAACATATACAAATCAAAATATTACAACTTGATGACGACGATACCGCGCAGCTAGCCACAGCGCGGTTGCCGGAGCTGTCATCTGCTGTTGTACCCTTCACTAAAATCACCACAAACTCACTTCAAAGCAGGCAAGGCCACAAATCCAGGTCTAAAATTCATGTTAAGTGGCTGAATGCTGTCACAGAGGACTGAACCTCAAGACAAAGGAGTGTTGCATTGATACCTGCCCGAACCTTCCATATCCTGGTAGTAGATGACGTTGTGCTGATGTGTGACTTTTTATTTAAAGTCATCAGCAGTATTAAAAATTGCAAAGTACATAAAGCCAATGATGGGCGCACAGCTATTGAAATTCTCGCCAGTGAAACCATCGATATGCTGATCACCGACATTGAGATGAAAGCCCCGAATGGGCTGGAACTGCTGAAAAGATTAAGATGTGGAGCACTGAACAGTGCCCATGATATTCCGGTGCTGATGTTTTCCGGCAATACCTATAAAGACATGGTGCTGGAGAGCCTGAGCTACGACGTGAATGACTTTTTGGCGAAACCCTTATCCGCCGACGGTTTAAAGAAAAAGGTGCTGTTTCACTTACAAAACGAAAAACAGATCCGCGACCCTGAATACTACAAAAACATTCAGTATGTGCCGGAGAAAAAAGAAGCCAAAACCACAGAAGCCCCCGCACACACCGAAAGTTACAAAAGCCATGTGGCGATAGTACGCACTGTGCCGGTAGCTGAAACCAAAGCGCCGTTGCAGCTGCATGAAGACTGCAGCGAAGCCGAACCTGCGGTGCTGGTCACCTGGCCAGATAATTCCACCACAGGTTTTCATCAGCTGGACAGGCGCATGCAGATTTTGGCACAGCGGATCAATTCGTTTTATAACCTGACACTGAAACAAAGCAAACCAATTGCCATAGCGGCAGAATTAAAGCGGATCTGTGATGCCATTGACTATCTGTTGTTTGTTGGCAAAAAACTGCAGAACCATGCTTACCATCAGGGCATGTTCTGGACAGTGTTTAATGACAGAGTGGCCAAGCTGACTGAACTGGGTCAGAGTCTGGCCAAAATAAATCCAAGATATCAGGCGCAGCTCAATCCGCATTTAAAACGTCTGTCCAACTGGTGGGTACAAACCATCAGCCGGCCTTTTGTGCGCTCAGTGGACGAGTCAGATCAGAATGAATAACGCTAAAATACTGATACCTCTATCAAAACTGCCTTTGCTGAATATTGAGGCTGTCAGCCTGATTTATGGCGAATCGGACCCTGAACTAATTCTGGAGACCTTACAACAATTTCAAACCGAAGCCCAGGGTTATGTCAGTCAGATTGCTTTGATTTGGCACACAGGCGCTGCCGAGGATGTTGTGCGTTATGTACACAGCCTGAAAACCATGACAGCAATGGTGGGGGCGGAAAAAATGTCGCGGGTGTGCCGGATGCTGGAGCGCCAGCTCAGAGCCAAAGATGTGGTGGAAGCCAGACGCACTTACGGTTTATTTGAAAAAGTCTGGCTGGACACCTTACAACAACTGGACCTGCATCTGCTGACAGCACAAGGTGATGCTGCAGATGCTCAATGACCAAAAACCTGTGTTGTTGTTTATTGATGATGAGCAATTTTTATTAAATGCTTATCAGCGTATGTTCCGTCAGTCACAGTGGCGTTGTTTATTTTGTACCACCACTTTGGAAGCAAGGCAGTTATTGGAGTTATATCCGGTACGATTGATCCTTTGCGACTATTATTTAACCGAAGGTACGGGACTGGAGTTTTATCGTTCCCTGACCGGAAAATTCAGCGGGGTTAAACGCATTTTATTAAGTGGCAGCAACGAAGTGCTGGGCAAAGAGCTGACCAGCGCTGGTTTAGTGGATGCAGTGCTGCACAAACCCTGCACCAAAGCTGAGCTGATTAACCAGATCGACAGCTGTTTATCAACAAAGCGGCAACAAGCTTAATTTACAGATCAATAGCCCCGAATTAAAACAGGCAATATCACCGGAAACACAGGACCAGGGATTTTTATGCAGACCATGGATGTTGTACTGAGCACAGTGTTAACACAAATCTACCCGACACTTTTGATAGACCCGCAAGGCGTGATCCGTTTTGTGTCGGCTCAGCTTCCCGCTGCTTTTTTGGACAAACAACTAACCGATGTGCTGCCGCAACTGCCAATGCCACCTCAAGAGCTGCAGCAGAGCAGCAACAGGCTCTGGGGGCCAGTGTTGTTACCATCGGCAGGCTCTTGTTATTACCGGCAAATTGCAGTTCAACATGGCAGTTTCAACGGTGTTTGCCTGGTGTTTCAACCCGCAGATGCAACCCTGGAATTACAACAACAACTGCAGCATCTGCAGAATCTGCTGTACCACTCGGAAAAAATGGCGGTGCTTGGCCAGCTCACTACCAGCATTACCCATGAAATTAACAACCCCATTGCTTACGTTTATTCCAATATGCAAACCCTGACCGACTACAGTACTGATCTGATCAAAATGATTGAAGCCCTGGCAGAAGTGGCAAACTCTGCTGAGGTGCAGGCCATTCAGGCCGAGTTTGATTTTGACTATCTGAAGAGCGATTTACAGTCTTTGTTGCAGGAATCTGGTTTTGGCCTTTCCCAGGTACTGACACAAATTGCCGCACTAAAAGATTTATCACACAGTGATGAGCTGCATTTTCAGCTGGCCGATATTCAGACCGGCATTCAGTCCTGCATACTGATTGTGCAGAATAACCTGAAATATAAAGCCAGGCTGCAACAGGAGCTGACGCAACTGCCACAGATTGAATGTATTCCATCACAGATTTTTCAGGTGGTGCTGAACCTGCTGGTCAATGCCGGTCATGCCATCAGCGACAATGGCCTGATTGTGGTGCGAAGCGGCAGTGATGCCAGTCAAATCTGGATTGAAGTAGAGGATAATGGTGCCGGCATAGCCCCGGAGCATCTTGAGAAAATATTTGACCCCTTTTTTACCACCAAAGAGGTGGGCAAAGGCACCGGGCTTGGCCTGGCGCTTTGTCAGAACATCATAGCGCGCCATCATGGCCGGATTGAAGTGAATTCAACCCCTGGTTGTGGCAGCAGTTTTAAAATCTGGTTACCCCGGCAACAACCCTAATCATAAAAACCGGCACTGCCGGGCGCACGCAGCTGCGCCTTCATTCTTTCATTGTCCAGTTGCAGCGCTCTGAGGTGGAAGGCTTCCGCCAGCTGGATTTTCAGCTCAGTGGGCTCCCAGGGTTTGGTAATAAAACGATAAATCACACATTCGTTCACTGCTTTTAGAATGCCGCTGATTTCGGTGGTGGCACTTAACACCATACGAACCACATCCGGATATAGCGCCCGCACTTTTTGCAAAAATTCCACGCCTGTAGTGTCACAAAGCCGCAAATCAGTTAACACCACATCGACAGGACAAGTGGCCAGATAAGCCATGCCCTGCTCTGCTGACTGAGCCAGCAGCAGCTGATAACCCAGCGGGCGCAGCTCCCGTTTTAACGCACTTAACACATTCTGCTCGCTGTCGACCAATAACAGGCAACGACGGCCATTGGCATATAACTCTGGGGGTAACTGCAGCTGCTGTTTATGCTGCAAAAGCTCTGTACAATGAGCCGCCGGCTGTGGCTGCGCATAAAAATAACCCTGCATTTCGTCACAACCTGCCTTTAATAAAAAGCCCAGTTGTTCCACAGTTTCCACCCCCTCCGCCAGCACCCGGATCCCCAGATTATGCGCCATCGAAATCATTGACTTCACCAAAGCGGCACTGTCCGGCTCAGTGTGTACATCAGTGATAAAACTACCGTCAATTTTCAGCTGGCTAAAAGGAAAACGTTTTAAATAAGCTAAAGAAGAATAACTGGTCCCAAAATCGTCAATTGAAAAGCGGATCCCCAAAGCTTTGAGCTCCTGCATTTTTTGCAGCGCCTCGTCAGCATCATGCATCAGGGTGCTTTCAGTCATTTCCAGCATCACAGCTGCGGGAGCTACCTGATATTGCTGCAAGGCAGAACGTACTCTGGCGACAAACTGCGCATCCATAAAACTTAATGCCGAAAAGTTAACCGCCACCACTAAACCTTTTAGTTCATGCTGCCACTGACTGATTTGCCGGCAGACGCTGCCAAACACAAAAAAATCTAATTCGGTGATTAACCCCGATTGTTCGGCAATATAAATAAAAGCGCCTGGGGCTATCATCTGACGGTTATGCGACCAACGCACCAAAGCTTCCAGGCCACTAAGCCGGCCGGTATTTAAGTCAGCCTGCGGCTGGTAATACACCAAAAACTCCTGATTTAATAAGCCCTGCCGTATGGCCTGCTCCATCTGCAATCTTTGTTGCACTATCTGGTTCATTTCGGGCTTAAACATACAGATGCGGTTACGGCCCAGTTGTTTGGCTTCAAATAAAGCCGTATCAACATGGCGTAACAAGGTGGTACAGGAGTCGCCGTCCTGTGGGTAACGACAAACGCCCATACTAAAATTCACCACCAGCTCCTGTTTCGCCACATTGGCCGGCAGCAACAACTGGCGTTTGAGCCGTTCCAGCCGCCGGACATGACTGGCAAAACCCATAGGGTCGGTCAGTACCAGCACAAACTCGTCGCCACCGGAGCGGGCTACAGTGTCTGTATCGCGCAGTTGTGCGGTCAAACGTTGTGCTATCTGCTGCAATAATTCGTCCCCGGCCTGATGGCCAAGGCTGTCATTGATCACTTTAAAATGGTCAATATCCAGCAAGGCCAGCGTAAAGGAGCGACGGTTGCGTTTGGCATAAGCAATGGCCTGCTGCAGCCTGTCGTGCAGCAGATTGCGGTTGGGCAAGCCGGTTAAACTGTCGTAATTGGCCTGATATTCCAGCTCCTGCCGGTAGTTTTTAGTTTCGGTCACATCGCGCAGCATGCCCACATAATGACTGGCCTTGCCCTGCTCATCGAGCACGGGCGCCAGTGTCAGCTCATTCCAGAAGCTGGAACCATCTTTGCGGTAATTCAGCAGTTCAGCGGTGATTTTGTCCTGATACCGGATGGCACGGCGGATCAAATCCAAACCCGGCTGATGCTGCGCTGAGCCCTGCAAAAAACGGCAATTTTTGCCAAGCACTTCAGCCGCACTGTAACCTGTCAGCTGCTCAAAAGCCGGATTCACATAAATAATGGGCTGATCAGGCGCCTGATTGTCGGTAATGATCACGGCATTCACACTGGCATGCATCGCCTGCGTCTGAATACGCATCTGCACCTGTTGCTCAGTGGCGGGAATGGCGATCACCGTCTCAGGGATGCTGTGTTGTGGTTGCAGCATCAGCTGCTGATAAGTGCTGTGCAATAACGCTAATAATTGCCGCCTGCCCGCAGTAATAAAATGGCTGTCACCGTCTGACTGAAGCTCAATTGCCATTTGTGCCTGTTCAGGACGCGGCTTCGGTAACTGCAGAAAATATTCAAGACGGGAGCACAAATAAGCTTGCTGATAAGGCTTGCCAATCAGGCCATCGGCGCCACAATACAGCGCCTGAATCAGCCTTTCCTCAGAGTCAAAATAGCTGGCCAGCAACAACACTATACCCGCCGTTTTTTGTTGTTGTTTCAGCCTGGCACACAACTGATAACACCAGAGCGAAGACAGCTGACAATCACAAAGAATAAGCGCCGGATTGTGCTGCTGCACCAGCTCGAGCGCTTCTGCTTCGCTCCTGGCCAGCACAACACTAAAGTCCGCATCCCGCAACAGCTGCAGCAGTGTAGTACAGTCTGTGACCTCATCGGTCAGGACCAGAATATGCGCCTGGCGAAACTTCATGTTGCCTCCCTGCCACTGCAGCTGCCGGCAAAAGTGGATACCGGCCAATAAGTTCCTTTGATGTATACACCTTAGTTTTTATTAACGGCCAGTCAAGGCAAAGCAGAGATGTGGTTGCATGATGTAACAGCTTGTCAGTAAACAAAATGTTCGGATAAATCCTGCATCAGAGCTAAGGGAAGCCATAGAGTCACAACAGCACAGGACAGAAATAATGCGCAAACCCTCCACGTCGTTGCGCCAGTCGCGGTGCAGCTCACAGGCGGTGCCAAACCAGGTCATCAGCTGTGCGCCTGCTGCGCTCATGCGCTGCCAGGCGGCATCGCGGGTCATGGCATTAAATGTGCCGGAAGCGTCGGTAACAATAAAGACGTCATAACCAGCCTCAAGCGCCGATAAAGCCGGAAATGCCACACAAACTTCGGTGACTACACCGGCAATAATCAGTTGTTTTTTGCCAGTTGCTTTAACAGCACGGACAAAATCTTCATTGTCCCATGCATTGATCTGGCCCGGACGCGCAATATAAGGCGCTTCGGGGAACATTTGTTTTAACTCAGGCACCAGCGGCCCATTCGGACCTTGTTCAAAACTGGTGGTTAAAATGGTTGGCAGGGCAAAATATTTTGCCAAATCAGCCAGTGCCAACACGTTATTCTTGAACTTGTCAGGTTCAATATCGCGCACCAGCGACAATAAACCGGCCTGGTGGTCCACCAGCAGTACTGCCGCATTGTTTTTATCCAAACGCTTATAAGTGTTGCTCATTGTTCATCTCCTTGCTGTTCAGACAGGCCTGGCCTGCCTTGTTCTGCCCTGTGCTTTAAAGCACAGAACAATTGTAGTGCCAATTGCCCGGGGACCTGCGCTGCAGCGCAGCACTGCGGCCTCAAGAAGGCAAAACAATGCTAGCCAGTGGCACAATACTTCGGTAGATGGTTAAATTGGCACTCATCGTTTTAAATTTGGAACAATCAAGATGCCGGACCTGAATGACCTGTATTTATTTGCCCAGGTAGCACAAGCCGGAGGTTTTGCCGCGGCCAGCCGGCAGCTACAGCTGCCTAAATCTACCTTGAGCCGCCGTATTGCCAGACTGGAACAGCAACTGACGGTGCGGCTTATTCAAAGGTCCACCCGGCATTTTGTGTTAACTGAGCTTGGGCAAATTTATCTGGCGCACTGCAAAGCCATGCTGGTGGAGGCTGAAGCGGCGCAGCAGGCCATTGACCGTCTGACCCATGAGCCCAAAGGTATTATCCGGCTCAGCTGTCCTGTTGGTTTGTTGCATTTTCATCTGGCGCAGATGCTGGCTGATTTTATGTTGTTGTATCCGGGGGTACAGATCCACCTCGAAGCCACCAACCGCAGAGTGGATGTATTGGCCGAAGGTTTTGATTTAGCAGTCCGGGTTCGGCCAACGCCGCTGGAAGATTCAGATTTGGTGCTTCGGATTTTATCTGACCGCGGCCAGTGTCTGGTGGCAAGCCCTTCGTTGGTGCAGCAGCAAGGTCTGCCACAACAGCCTGAACAATTGGCAGGCTTGCCGGCGCTGAGCCGAACCAGAGTCAATGAACCCCAGCAGTGGTGCCTGCATCATACTGATGGTGAAATCAAAAAAGTCGATTACCAGCCGAGGCTGATCACCACAGATATGGCTACTTTATTGTCAGCGGCGCTGGCAGGTGTCGGGGTGGTGCAATTACCACAACTGATGGTTGGCCCTTATCTGGCCTCGGGTCAATTGATTAATCTGCTGCCCGATTGGACGCCAAGGCGGGAGATGATTCATCTGGTGTTCCCAAGCCGGCGTGGTTTATTACCTTCGGTGCGCAGCCTGATTGATTATCTGGCAGAGCGTTACGAAAAAATGCAGGAGGTCTAAGCAAAAGGGTCAGTCACCATAAAAACAGCAAACCGGTTCTCAACATCTACCCCCAAAGTTTTGTTATAAAAGTTTTGTTATATCAGTATTGACTTAAGAACTATTCGCATTTATAAATGCGAACCATTTTTATTCAACCTTGGTGTGACTGATGAATTTGTCCAAACTGATGCTGGCTTTAACTGTTTCCGGTGCTTTGATGTCTTTTGCCGTATTGGCCGATAACGGCACCGAAAAGATTGAACGTATTTCGGTCTCGTCGATGCGCGCTTCTTATCCGGTCAGCACAGTGCCTGCCACTATTACAGTGATTGATCAGGAACAGCTGAAACAACAGCTGGCATTAACCCAGGATATCTCACAAATTCTCGGTAATCTGTTGCCGGCATTTTCGCCCAGCCGGCAAAAGCTCACCGCCAATGGTGAAACCTTACGTGGCCGCGAACCGCTGTACATGATTGATGGCGTGCCACAATCTACGCCACTGCGTAACGGCTCACGTGATGGCAACACTATCGATCCGGCCATGATCGAACGTATTGAAATTATCCGCGGAGCCAATGCTATTCAGGGCATGGGCGCCAGTGGCGGTATTATTAATATCATTACCAAATCGCCGGGCGAGCAGCAGCATCAACTGAAACTGACTGCCTCTGCGCCTGCCACAGGCGGCAGCGACACACAAAGCTACAGAGGCAGTTATCTGTATTCAAAGCAAATGGATACAGTGTCTGTGGTCGCTGGTGTTGCCCTGAATAAAACCGGGGTTTATCTGGATGGCAATGGCCAGCTGATTGGCGTCGACACCACTCAGGGTGACACCATGAACTCAGATGCTATTGACCTGTTTTTAAAAACAAAATGGCAGTTTTCAGCCGAACAGAGCCTGCAGCTGATGGTGAACCATTTTGATTTAGAAGGGAATAATGACTATAAGCCGGTTGATGGCAAGCCAGCGCTGGGGATTCCCACCACGTCAGTTCCAGGAAAAACCGAAGGTTATGGCGCGCAGAATAAAGTAACTTCAGCATCTTTGGATTATCAGCATCAACAACTGCTGGGCGGTCAGCTCAGCTGGCAGCTGTTTGCCCAGGATTTTTCGTCGATGTTTGGCGGCAGTCGCGCCGCAACTTTTCAGGATCCAAAATACGGCAACAATATTTTTGATCAGTCACAAAATATCTCAGAAAAAGTCGGCTCCCGTGTCACCTGGTTTGGCTCAAACCTGGCCGGTACTGCGCTGGATGTCAGCACTGGCCTGGACTGGCTAAAGGATCTGACTTATCAGGAGCTGGTGCTGACCGACCGCAACTGGGTGCCGGAAACTGAATTTCATAACTATGCCCCTTTTGTGCAGCTCAGATATGACGGCCTGCCAAACTGGACCTTCAGCGGCGGTGCCCGTTACGAATACGGTCAGCTGCAGGTCGATGATTTCACCACCCTGGCCTCCAGTAAAAGCAGTTTTGTCAAAGGCGGCGAGCCAAGCTTTAACGAATTGCTGCACAACTTTGGTATTGTGCATCAGCTGACCGACAATATCCGGGCCTATGCCAGTTACAATCAGGGGTTTGGCATGCCGGACGTAGGCCGGGTGCTCAGAGCCATTAATAAACCCAATCAGTCGGTGGCGTCTTTTCTGAATTTACAGCCTGTGGTGTCAGACAACGCCGAAATCGGTATTGAATTTGCGAATGAACACTACCGGCTGCAAAGCAGCTATTTCACTTCGGATTCTGATTTAGGTTCAAGGTTACAGGCTGACAAAGACGGCATTTACAGTGTGATGCGGGAAAAAACCGAAATTACCGGTTTTGAAGCTGAAGCCCAGTGGAATTACAGCACCGAAGCCAGCCTTGGCCTGACCTATGCGCGCAGTCAGGGTCAGTACGACAGCAACAACGACGGCCAAACCGATAAAGACTTAGGCGGTGTTAACATGGCACCAGAGCGGCTGAATCTGTATTGGCTGGCGCAGTGGCCGATGCAAGTCAGCAGCCGTCTGCAATTAAGCCGGTTATTTGATATCAGCTATAACGATGGCAGTCATTTTGACGGTTATCAGACCATGGATGCTTCGGTCAGTTACCAGCATCACGAACTGGGAACCTGGACCTTAGGTGCAGAGAATTTACTTGATAAACAATACATTACCTATTATTCGCAAACTACGCCTGCCGCCGGCAGCTACTTTGCCGGTATGGGCCGTACCTTGTCGCTGAGCTGGCAATATGGGTTTTAAGCTGTGCTTACTGCATTCGCTGTGAACTTTGCTGACAGGAGCGCCTGGTCCATTGTCACAGCGCGTCGGCTTCACGCCGACTGCTGTGCACCTGAAAAGTTGCTGATGATGCGCTTTATGTTCCCAGTGCGGAGTCAGGCGAAGTGCTAAAAAACATCCACCGCCAGTTGGGGCTCTGGCTTGGCTTTATCCTGCTGTTGCTTTGCGCCAGCGGCAGCATCTTGTTATTTAAAAATCCGTTGTTGCAATGGCAATACCCGCAGCTCGATACCCCACTGGTAACCGACTTAGCTCTACTGGGCCGCAGCCTGGATCAGCTTACGCAACAAGACTATGCATTTGTGCGTTTGCCACAGCCCGACAGGCCCTGGCTGGAGTTGTCGCGCCATGATGGTACTCTGGAATATCGCAGTGCTGATGGCCGGTTGTTATTAAGCCGGGCGCCCTTTTGTGACTGGATCGACTGGAATTATCAATTCCACCTGTATCTGCTGGTCAAACCGTTAAAACATCAGCTGCCCGGTGTTGTGGGGATACTCAGCCTGCTGTTGTTAGCGACGGGTCTGGCCAGCAACTGGCCCAGACGTTTCAGAGCACAGTGGCTGCGATTGCCTTTTGCCCAGAGCAAACTGCAACAATACCGGCAATGGCACTTTTTGCTGGGATTATTCAGCTTGCCTTTATTGGTCTGGGTGGTGCTGACCGGCACTGCCATGTCCTATCACAGCGCGGTGCAACAGGCACTTAGCTTGGTATTTTCCGACCAACCTCAACCGAGCCCCGCTGTACCACCCCAGAGCGCTGTAGCTTTAAGCCAAAGCCAGTGGCAACTTTGGTTACCCAAAGCACAACAAAGCTTACCTCAGGCAAAAATCAGACTGGCCAGCTTTCGTCAATCCGATACTGCCCCTGTTTCATTCAGACTGCAACAAGCTGCAGAATGGCATCCGAATGGCCGCTCTGTGGTACAAATCTCCGCAGCTACAGCAGCAGTGCTCACACTGCAGGATGCCACCAAAGCGGCCACAGGGCAGCGCATCAGCCAGCTGATTTACCCGCTGCATACCGCTGCTGTGGGCGGCACTTTTTATCGTTGGTTATTGGCAATAGCCGGAATATTACCGTTATTGTTATGGTTATTGGGTTTGGGCTGGCGTCAGCGCACTGGCAAAAATCCCGCTCATCACCCATAGTAAAAATCCCGATTGCGGGGCCAACCTCACTTTTTAAATTATCCAGCAGGAGCCAAAGGATGAAACAGCAACAACGGATGGTCTTTATTAACTTACCGGTCAATCACCTGAAAACTGCCATGGCCTATTATCAGGCACTGGGTTTTGACAATAATCCACAATATACCGACGACACCGCGGCTTGTATGGTGTGGAGCGAAAGTATTTATGTGATGTTATTAACCCACGACAAATGGCGCAGTTTTACCAGCAGACCTATACCGGCGCAAAACAGCAGTGAAGTAATGCTGGCGCTGTCTTGCCAAAGCCGCGCTGAAGTAGACAGCATGCTGGCAAGGGTACAAAAAGCAGGTGGTGTGATTGATGTAAATCCGCTTCAGGATCATGGTTTTATGTATAGCCGTAGCCTGAGCGACCCGGACGGCCATGTTTGGGAGTTGTTCTGGATGGATAACAGTCAGCCAGCACAATAATGCAGGCATCTGCACATTAACGTCAAAATCACAGCGGCAAGGATAACAACTTATCCTTGCCGTTTTTGATCAATAGCAGTGCTGTGTTAGCAGTCATGTTTTGTAGGCTTGATAACACTGCAAAAAGTACCGCAAGATAAACACGACATCAGTGACGACAGCAAAACAACGGACTCATGTCATTTTTTTAGCCACACTTTGCTCTTCAATAAATTGATCAAACAGTTGCATCACCGCAAAAATTTTGTCGCCATTAAAAGGTTTTACAATAAAAGAAGCGGCACCTTCACTGATGGCACTTTTGACATTATCCAGTGTGCTGACACCACTCACCATCACGATAAAACAGTCTTTGCGGCTTTCTTTTAATTGATGTAACAATTCCAGACCATTACCGTCGGGTAAATCAATATCCAGAAATACTAAATCCGGCCTGTACAGGTTAAAGGCATAACTGGCCTGCGCCGCGGTAGAAGCTTGCAAAAAACTATAACGGCGCTGCACCAGTTTTGGCTCAGGAGCCACCGACATCAGCAAATTACGCAGCAGCTGCCGGGTGTAGTCCTGATCATCAACCAACAGAATTTTCCATTCACGGGGCACTTTGTAGCTCCAATGCTATTTGCTGTAACAACAGCACTAACTGATCTTGCTGGACTGGCTGGGTCTGCCAGAGGCGTTGTAATTTATCTGCTTCTGCTGTTAAAGCTGCGGCACCAAAACTTTCGGCGCTGCCTTTTAACTGATGTGTTATAGCCCTCATTGTGGCCTCATCCCGGCTTTGACAAGCCCGCAGTAATTGCTGCTGAATATCCGCTAACGCCAGCTTAAATTGCTGTTTGAGCTCCGGACTTACAGCCAAGTTAAACTGTGGCGGTAAATCAGCACCAAGCACAGCCCGCAACATCGCCAGGAAGCTATCCGGCTGAAATGGTTTTTGTAAACATGCATCAAACAAAGAGGACTCGACAGTATCAGCACTTAATAACACTAAAGGCCTGTTATAACCCAGCTGACGCAACATGGCTGCGGCCGCTAGTCCGTCCATCCCGGGCATTTGCCAGTCCAGCAATACCAAATCAAAAGCATAACTTAACGCAGCAGAAACGGCAGTTTCACCTTCGGCAACCAGCTCAACCTGATGGCCCGCATCCTGCAGTTGCAATAACATCAGTTGCGCCAGCAACATATCATCTTCCGCCAGTAAAATCCGTAGTGCCTTCGTCATGCTGATATCCCGCCAGCTTTGCTGTGTTTATAAATAGCTGTAAATGTGCTTTTGTGCAAAATTTACTAAGGCGCTTATTTATAAAATATCAAAATAATTCAACAAGGTGCCAATTCTTTTCAGACACCTAAACCGACAGCACTGATGCAATTTTATCTGTAAAACGACAGCTTATCCGTCGGCAAAAAGACGCAGGCTGCAAGTGCAGCCCGCGAATAATGATGTTATTTTACCTGTTCAGTCTGCAACACAGGGCTGAACTTTGTATGGTTCTTTTTTCTCCAGTACCGCCGACAACAGGGTAAGACCCAAAGCCAGCAGCACTATCAGGGAACCTATCCAGGCGGTGTCAATCAGCTGCATTTTTGCCACCACCATACCCCCTATCACTGCACCTATCGCAATACCCATATTAAAAGCAGCAATATTTAAACCAGAAGCCACATCCACAGCTCCGGGACGATATTTGCCAGCCAGCTGCACCACATAGACCTGTAAACCAGGCACGTTGCCAAAAGCAAAACCACCCCAGATAAATACCGTCAGCACTGCTAACAGCGGATGTACGGCGGTAAAAGTAAAAGTCAGCAATACCAAAGCCAAACCAGCAAAAATAATACTCAGCGCTTTGACCGGCCCCAGTTTATCGGCAAGCTTGCCACCCCAGATATTGCCAATGGCAACAGACAGGCCATACACCAATAAAATCAAACTGATAGCGCCGGCGTCAAAACCAGAAACCTGCTGCAAAATGGGCGCAAGATAAGTAAAAGCCACAAAAGTGCCGCCATAACCAACGGCTGTCATGGCGTACACCAGCAATAACCTTGGTTCGGTGAAGACCTGCAACTGGTTACGAAGCGGCGCTGCTTTATTTTGTTTCAGGTTATTGGGCACCAAAAAAACACTGCCAATAAAGGCCATAAAACCTAACAAAGCCACTATTAAAAAGGTGGCCCGCCAACCAAACAACTGACCTATCCAGGTACCAAGCGGCACTCCTGTCACCAGTGCAACTGTTAAACCTGTGAACATCAGCGCTATGGCGCTGGCTTCTTTGTCTTTACTGACCAGACTGGTGGCAATAGTGGAACCAATGGAAAAAAATACACCGTGCGCCAGACCTGTCAGCACGCGGGCTACCACTAAACTTTCGTAACCTGGCGCCAGATAAGCCAACACATTGCCGGTGGTAAACAGTGCCATCAGTGCCAGCAACAATTTTTTCCGCGGCCAACGGCCGGTTAAAGCGGTTAACACCGGAGCACCAATGGCAACACCCAGCGCATATAAACTGACCAACAGGCCAGCCGATGGAATAGTCACCCCCAAATCCTGCGCCAAAGTTGGGATAAGCCCGACTATGACAAACTCGGTGGTTCCGATAGCAAAAGCACTTAAGGTAAGCGCCCATAACGCAAGTGGCATCATATTCTCCTGATTGAACAATTGCCGCGCAGTATGAGCCTTGCTACTATTTCGAAAAACAGCATAAACAGTAAATTACTTTTTCATTTATGACCATAATCTCGCAAACCACTGATCTTGAAATGCTGTTGGCTTTGTATGACAGCGGCAGCTTTAGTGCCGCCGCCCGTTTATTAGACTGCCCTGTTGCCAAAGTCAGCCGTGCGGTACAGCGGCTGGAACAGGAACTGGCGGTGACTTTATTTAACCGTACCACCCGCAGGGTAGAAGCCACCGAAGAGGGCCGGCTTTTTATCAACCAGCTACGCCCCGCTTTGCAGCAGCTGGCGCTGGCTGAAGAGCAACTCAGACTCAGTCGTGGTACAGCTGTGGGTTTATTGCGGGTCGACGCCGCCAGCCCTTTTATTTTGCACCAGTTGGTGGGGTTGGTTGGCGAGTTTCAGCGGCAGTATCCAAGGGTGAAGCTTGAGCTGATTTCCAGTGAGAACTTTATTGATTTGATTGAAAAACGGACCGATGTTGCCATCAGGATAGGCGCTTTGCAGGACTCCAACTTGCATGCCACCAAACTTGGCAAAAGCCCGCTGCGCTTATTGGCCAGCAAAAGTTATTTACAACAATATGGCGTACCGGCACAGAGCAGCGACCTGGTAAAACACAGGTTATTAGGTTTTAACGAACCCAGTAAACTTAACCACTGGCATTTTCCAGACCCTATCCATATTCAGCCGTTTATCAGCGCCAGCAGCGGCGAAACCTTGTTGCAGCTGTGCAGACTGGGCCATGGCATAGCACTGTTGTCCGATTTTATGACCCAGGATCTGCGCCAGAGTGGTGCACTGATAGAAGTATTGCCGGGGCAGTTACAAAGCCCGCATCCAAGGGAAGATATTCATGCGGTGTATTATCGCAATACGGCGTTATCCGGCCGTATCAACGTTTTTATCCGTTTTTTACAACAGCATCTGCAATTGAGTTAATGCAGAAAAACAATAACTGAGGGTATCTCCCAGGCATTTTTCAACAGGCTCTGGTCAGCGACCAACAGACGCAGCGCGGCTTGACCGCACTGCATCTTTAAACTGCCATTTCGCTGTCAGACCAAACTTTCCCGCCATAAATTGGCTTCCAGCTGCCGCCTTTTTACCACACCTGAAGTCACAGGCCAGTATTTTTTCATTTCCAGCAATTCATCAGCCACTGGCAGCAACAACTGGTTCAGCTCTGTAGCCGATTTGCCTTGTTGCCTGGCCTGTTCCGCCTGGTCGAGAATACGGCGGATATTGGCCATTTCTTCCCTGTTTTTACCACTGAGTGCCGGCCCCCTGTTATACACCAGGCTCACCAGTACCGAAGCACAAAGCCCGGGCAAAGCGCCAAGCGATGGGTAAGCCACCAGTGTTTTTTTATAAAAACCGGGCAGGGTTTTACGCACAAACACCTGCCAGGCCGCATAAAAAGGCACTTCAATGCCCTGATTTTTCAGTGCCTCTGCCCTTTGTGGGCTGCCTTGTTTGCCAATATCGTTGCTCAGTTCCTGCAATGTGGTTTTGGCTAAATAATCACTCCAGTCGTTGTAAAACTCATCCACACTGTGAAAACGCAAGTCATAACCTACTCCGAGCGTGATGCCACTTTCCCCGCCCGGATAATGCGGGAACCGGGTCACTCGCTGGTAATAAGCCAGGCCGCCGGTTTCTTCCAGTGCAATAAAAGCCACACCATTGGTGTCAAGCGGGGCAAAAGGTTGTGGCTGCTTTTGCAAAAAGTCCCATAAAGTGGCATCGGCAATGCCTGTTACCTGCTGTCTTGCCACATCCTGCGCATAACGAATGGCTGCTGTGGTGCCGGGGCCATAATCACCGTCCACTCTGAGCATGGCGCCCACTTTGTTTAATAATGTCTGTAAAGCACTGACATCTTTGCCTTTATCGCCCTGCACTAATTTAGGGTAGGTCATTTGCGATCCTCCATAACGATGAATGGAAACACCACAAGGACAAAGCCTGAACCACAGCTCGCGCCAACAATCTCCACAATCTGGCTGTTCACAAGAAAACAGGTGTGCCGGCACATCAGATAAAACCAGGGCCAGCACCCTCAACCTTAGTTGTTTTTGCTTTTTTGTCCAAAGCCACCCATCAGGCGCAAGAGCGCCAGCCGTTGGCGTAGCGCACAGCTCAGTGCTAAGCGAGCACGACAGGAGTTATTTTCCGGGAAACAACAGCGGCAAAAACATGCGCCAGCAAAGTGTTTGAGCTGCTGCAATGGGTTTTTATCATGAATGGAGAACCCTTGATGTTTCAACATGCCCCCATCCCTTGTCGGGCCACAACCGCAGACGAGCAACAGCTCCGGCCAGCGCCTGCCATGTTGCTGCGCAAAACGTTACTGCTGCTGGCAATCAGCCTGGCTCCGGCGCTCAAAGCCGAAACTTTTACCCTGCACTCACCGGACAACAGACTGGAGATCACAGTCCATACCACCCCCCAACTGCAGTATCAGCTTAAAGTGGATGGTGAAGTGCTGATCAAACCTTCCGCCATTGGCCTGCAATTTGCCGACGGCATGCATATTGGCAAGCAACTGGTGGTGCAAGGCCAACAACAAAAAACAGTCAATGAACAGCTCCGGCCGGAAGTGAAGGTGCGCACCGCGGTGATTCAGAATCACTACAACGAACTTATTATTGATTTTAAACAGAATTTCAGCCTGAACTTCCGCCTTTTTAATGAAGGTGCAGCTTATCGTTTTGAAGGCAAACAAGCCGATCAAGCGGAGCTTACCCAAGAACAGGCCGAGTTTAATTTTGTTGCCGGTACTTACAGTTATTTCCCTTTTGAAAAAAACTTCCGCACCGCCACCCAGCCTACTTTTACCCCGTTGCCGGCAAAAAATATTGATGGGGATGAGCTTGGCAGCCTGCCGGCGCTTTTTGTCGCCAAAGGCGTGAATTTATTATTAACCGAAACCGATTTACAGGATTACCCCGGCCTTTGGTTACAAGGCAAAGGCGATGGCAGCATCTATGGTGTGCATCCCAAAGATTTGGATCTGAGCAAACAGAACCCGCAAAACCCGGAACAAACCGGCGAATTTACCGCCCATGTTGCCAAAGTGTCGCGTGAGCGCAGTTACCCCTGGCGCATTATTGGTGTGGCGCGTTCTGATGCGGAGCTTTTGAATATTCAGCTGAGTTACTTATTGGCAGAGCCTTCCCGAATCGGCGCGCCAGGCTGGATAAAACCGGGCCAGATCGCCTGGGACTGGTATAACGAAAACAACTTTAAAGATGTGGATTTTAAAGCCGGCATCAATACCGAAACCTATAAGTATTACGCTGATTTTGCAGCCAAATTTGGCATTGAAAATATTCTGATCGACGATGGCTGGTCGACCCACGACGATGTGCTGACAGTGCTGCCCACTATTGATGTAAAAGCCATTATTGCCCATGCTAAAAAACAAGGGGTGGACGTACAGCTGTGGGTGCCCTGGAGCGGCCTGGATAAAAACATGGAAGCGGCCATGGCGTTGTATAAAAAATGGGGCATCACCGGCCTTAAAATCGATTTTATGAACAGCGACAGCCAAAGCATGGTGAATTTTTATTGGCGCGCCGCCGCTATGGCTGCCAAATATCAGCTGATGGTGAATTTTCATGGCTCTTATAAACCGGCCGGTATACACCGCACTTACCCTAATGTGCTGACCCGCGAAGGTGTCAAAGGGCTGGAAAACCATAAATGGTCAGATGCGATAACCCCAGCACACAACCTGCATTTGCCTTTTATCCGCATGATTGCAGGGCCGATGGATTACACGCCTGGCGCTATGCGTAATGCCCATCGCAAAGACTTTAATGCGGTGTTTTCCCGCCCTATGAGCCTGGGCACCCGCGCTCATCAGCTGGCGATGTTTGTACTTTATGAAAGCCCGCTGCAAATGCTGGCCGACACGCCGAACAGCTATCTGGCAGAGCCTGAAATTCCGGCTTTTATCAGCAAAATTCCAACAGTGTGGGATAACTTTAAAGTGTTGCACGCCAATATCGGCGAATACCTGTTGCTGGCAAGGCAAAACGGCAACAACTGGTATGTAGCGGGCATGACGAATGACCAGCCACGCACTTTTCCGGTCAAACTGGATTTTCTGCCAAAAGGCTCTTATCAGCTCGAGCTGATTAAAGACGGCATCAATGCTGACCGTCATGCTGAAGATTACAAACTGGAAAAACGTGTGGTTAAAGCCGGCGATACACTGGATATCCCAATGGTGGCCGGTGGTGGTTTTGCCGCTATTTTAACGCCTTTGTGATCAACCTGCGCCTACCACAGTCGTCGTGATTGCAGCAAAGCCCGGCCTTCATGCCGGGCTTTTTTTGCCCGCCCAGGCAGAATTTTTGTGCCTATAACATAAGTTGCTAAAGTTAAGCTTATGAAAAGCAATAAGATATTTTTTAAGCCTGACATATCTGAATATTCTGATACAAATGCTAAGTCGCATCGCTAAACAAATTTTTTAATAATCCCGCCCCAGCAGGCCCGGTCAGCAACTTCACTGCAATACTGATAAGGCCAATTTTATCACTGACAATCATAAGCAACCTGCACGTACAGGCTGCCCCTTAGGAACTGCAACTGATGTTTAAATTAACCAAAATCACTTTTTGTTATACCGCCAGCCTGCTGCTGAGCTGTTATACCGGCGCAGCCCTTGCCAGCGCGCCAGTGCAAGCTGCACCAGTGTCACAAGCAGCTGCACAAGCTCAGTTAGCGCCGGCAATTTATGTGAAAGTACAACCGGATGGGCTGGAAGTGGACGCCCGCTATCAGCTGCATGGCAATACACTGGCTTTGTTTAATGTGATGGGTGCTGTGGGTTTACCCGCAGGACAAACGGCTTTTATCAAAGATTTACAAGTTGAAGACAGCCAGGGCAAAAACATCAGTTTTAGCACCACACCGGACGGCGACTGGGTATTGCCGGTTGGCGATCAGCCTGTGCGGGTACGTTATAAAGTAGAAACCGGCCATGGCGCTTATCAGTGGCCGGCCGGGGTGGAAGAAGTGGCTTATAAAACTGACGAAGGTTTATTTTTTACCGGTTACGCTTTATTTGTCGTGCCGGCCGACAAAATGGACCCCAATATCAAAGTGCAGTTTGAATTGCCCAAAGGCTGGCAGGCGTATACACCCTGGCCAAAAACGGCTGACAACAGCTTTAACGCCAGCAGCCGCCGCGAACTTTTATCCAACGTGATGTTTTTTGGCACGGCTCAACACCAGCAAATTCAACATCAGGACTACAGCCTGGATTTAGTGCTGGGCGCTCCTTATGCCAAAGACAGCCAGCGTTTTACCAGCCTGCTGCAAAGCATGCTGCAACAATCCAGCACTATGTTTGGCAGCACACCAAACCGGAAACAATATCTGATAGTGGTGAACGAAGGTTTTGCCGATGGCGGTGCTTTTGAAGGCAGTTTTAGTCAGCTGATTAAAGGCCCTGCTACTGAGGCCAACCGCGTCGTCTGGGGTAATGTGATGGCACACGAGCTGCTGCATTTCTGGAATGGCCTGTCGATGGTGCCGGCTTCAGTGGACGAAGAATGGTTTAAAGAAGGTTTTACCGATTACCTGACTGCAGTCTTGCTGCACCGTGGTGGTCAGTTTGACCAGGCCTGGCTGCTCAAACGTTTTGAAACCATGTACAGCCGCCATGCCATTGGCCGTTATTATCAGCGCTCTCAAGCCAGTTTTCAGCAGGCTGGTCACGACAAACAACCGCTGCGAACCCTGGTCTATGGTGGTGGTGCTTTAGTGGCGATGGCAATGGAAGCAGAAATGCGGGACGCCACAGACGGTGAAAAAGGTGTAGCCGACTTGATGCGCTCTATGTTCAGCGAATTTGGCACCACCGAAAAAGGCCAGCAGCCCAAAGGTTATAGCAGCGCCGATATTATCCGCCATGTGAAGCTGGTGAGCGGCGTGGATATGACCGAATTTTTCCGCCGTTATGTCAGTGGCAACGAATATCTGGATATTACGCCTTATCTCACCAGAATGGGCCTGACTTTAAGCCATTTTGTTGAAGAAGCTGATATCAGGCCCGATCAGCAAGCCACTGCAGCTGCTAAACGCAACTTTTTGCAGGCTTACGGCCCGAGATAACACAACCCTGCTCTGAACGCGTAATAAAGGCAGCAGCATTGCTGCCTTTTGCCTGTGCTAAAAGATGAACTGCAAAAGTTGAAAAATACAGCTTTCTTTTAAAAATCAGTGCTATAACTCTGAAGGTTGCGCCATAATCATGGCGAAGCTCTTACAAATGCAGTACCAGCATTAAGCTGCGCCCTGACAGGATGACAGCAACACAATTACAGCAGCGCCAACACAGGATAAAACAGTGCCCTACAACAGGCCTTTTACGGATATTGCCTTGCGCATCTTTTGTGGTGTTAAAACACAGCTCTGGCTACTGCTGCTCTGTTGTTATAGCTGTCTGCCGGGTGTTGCGGCAGCTAAAGGTACTTTGCCCAGAGTGCTGGTGCTCAGTTACAGCAATCACCCAACAATGCAACAATATTATTTACCTATAGTGCTGCAGGCATATCAGAATCTTGGCATTGAAATACAGCTGGTCGAAGCTGCTCCGGAGCGTTTTATCCAGTTATATCAGCAAGGCAAAATTGATGGCGACATTGCCCGTATTGACGCACTCAGCCGGCTGTTGCCACAGCTGGTGCTGGTGCACCAGCTCGATCAGATGCAGGTCAGTTACCATTGCAGTGCTTTGGTGCCTTGCAAAGCCGCCGATATTAACGATCCCAATCTGCTGATATTTACCCCTGTGGTTAAAACTGCACGGCAACTGATTAAGCTGCAGGTACTGGCCAAAACCTACGAAGTGAACAGCTGGCAGCAGTTAGTGGATTTATATCAGCAAAAAAAGGTCGACCGCTTTTTAATGGTGGATGGCGCTCGTTTTCACACCACTTTGCAGGTAAGCCCACAACGTTTTGAAATCGCCCACAGGCCACTGCCGTTTTATCATATGCTGCACCATCAGCACCGCCAGCTGGCACCGCTGGTGGCGGAACAAATCGAAAAAGTGCTGGCTACTTACCCGCCTTTGCCAAAGCCTGAGCACCAAAACATGGCCGTTCAAACCAAGCGCAATCAACAGAGCCCGGCAATACAGCCTGAACAAAAGCCAGACAGCAGTCTGAGAAAATAACAGCCTTAGCGCCCCGGCCAAGCCCTGAGCAAACCCAGAGCAAAACCTGAGGGCGCTTGGATGGTCATAGGTTACAGCTGTAAACTCAATGGCGCGATGCCATCCCAGCTGTATTGACGACTGCCCTGCCCCTGCACTGTGAACTCAAGCAGATAAGGTTTATCCACCGAAGACTGCCGCACCACACAAAGGTCAAAATTGCTGGCAAAAGCGCGGATTTGCCGCAAACACATCTGATCCCAACCGGTTGGCAATCTGGGTGCTACAGTAAAGTTTTTAAAACCTGTAGGCTCAATGCCAAATAAACCTTCAGTGATAACACGGGCATAAAGTCCGCTTTCTGCCGACAGATGGCGTTGATCCCCTTCCGGCCAGGCTTCGACTGCAAATGGCACATGTTCACCCAGCAGGCGTTTACGGCTGTAATATTTCAGGTATTTCATTGCGGTGTCGGTTTCACCTGCGGCAAAAATGCCACGAAATGCATACAGCGTGGCTCTGTCCCAGAAGGTCTTAGCGCCGGACTCAGTTAAAATACCGTTTTCAGTCCAAAGCTGTGGCGACAACAAAGCATCCAGCGTGCCTTGTTTTTGTTCAGCAAACCCCATCACCAGTGGCAGCGCTATCCAGGCCCGCAGTTTGGTATTGCCGTCGTAATAACGGTAGGTATGAAAACCTTCCACTTCACCGGCAAAATAACTGTGAATGGCAGTGCGCAGCTTTGCCGCATCGGCATTGAGTGCGGTCGCTTTGACGGTGTCTCCCAATGCCCGATATAAATGCGCCGATGACACCAAAGCACCATAGGCCAGCATATTGGTACTTAAATTCACCTCACCTGCTTCAAAGCGGTTTTCCAGCTCGTCAGTGTCTGAGGCTATCACCCCATCGCTGGTCATTTTGTGCTTGTTGTAGTCCAGACACCACTGGATCAAAGGCAACAGTTGTTGTGCCTGCTCTGCATCACCCGAGGCCAGTGCGTAACGGCTGGCACCATAAGCCACCATGGCGCAGTCGCCCCTGTCTCCTACCCCATTCCAGATATCCAGGCCCTCGGCCACAATAGAGGAAGGCAAAGGTTTAAACTGCGGATTGATAAAACGGGCAAAATGAAAAAAGCTGACCCGTGCCGATTCGTTGCCATTGGCATCACCCAAAAACGGAAAAAACGGATTCACATATTCGGCCTGATCATTGGCCCAGATGGCCGCATAATAACGGCCGCCACCAGGGCCATGCATTAAACCACCTTTGGTGCGGTAAATACTTTCGGCCGCACGCAGTTTGGCAAATTCAAACATCTGATTCAGCACAGGATCCGGTGTTTCCAGCTGCAACTTTTGCCGCAAAGAGGCCAGATATAACTGGCGTTGCAGCAAAGTATCGGCAGCTTCTGCGGCGCTGATGCTAAAGCCTGCATCCGACTGCCGCACTGCACTGAAGGTCAGCTGGTAGCTGAAACGCTCACCGGCGGCCAGTGTGACTTCGCCGCTATAATCGCTGCGGGCACGAATCAGATAACTGCCATCCACGCCTTTGGCAGCGTCTGTGCTGTGCCGGTAGTCGAGCGGCGCTACCTGAAGGGTTACTGGGCTGCTGCCCTCGTTATGCAGTTCATGCTGTTCCACCAGAAAAGCACCGGTTGGGCTTGGCGTTAAGGTTCGGGTTAAAGTGAGGCCAGAGCCCAGTGCACTGTGAATTTTCAGCAAACCATCATATTGCACCCAAAGCGGACGCTCCTCTGCCAATTGCTGGCCCTTGAGGCTAAGCACAGGTGACAAAGCCAAATCAAACTGATGGATTAAACTGGCGTGGGTGTCATTGGGGATGGTGCGCAACATAGGCCACACCAGCTTGCGCTTTAATACCAACTCGCCCTTTGGGTCAGCACCATAATAAATAATGGCCGACAACTGCTCACCACTAAACTCCAGATGATCCTGATGGGCATCCTGAACCTGCCAGCGAATAGCCCCCTGCTGCAGCTGCCAGCGGTCGGTCAGGCTGTTGGCAAGCTGGTTCAGATCAGTGTCTGCAGCTGAGTGTGCAGCAGCCTTTGCACTGCCCGGCAATTTTGCATTTGAAACCACCACAGCGGTGGACTCCTGGCTGGTGCAAGACCACAAAGTTGCACAACAGCACATCAAGCTGGCACAAAGTGCCAGTAACTTTGGTTTTTTCATCTTCACTCCTCAAAGACAGCTGCCAGAGCAAGGGCCGGCAGTTCTGGCTGTTATTGCAGCACAGCGCTTGCACGCCTGACTTAGCACAAGCACAGCATTTATTCCGGGATCCTCAGCAGCACAGGCGCTGCCTGATGCACCCACAGCAAAGCCGCGCGCTTCAGGCGCTGATCTTCTGGGTTTTATTGCGATATTGTTGTGGGGTCATCTGCAGTTCTTGCTGGAAAATATCGTAAAACCTGCTGATAGAGCCAAAACCGGCTTCAATAGCAATGGTGAGCACCCCTTGTTCGGTATCGACCAAAAGCGCCTGGGCGTGTAATAACCGCAGCCGGTTAATGTATTGTTTTATTGAGATTTTCATCACGCGGTGAAATAATTTCATGGCGTAATTGGGGTGCAGCCCTGTCACTGCGGCCACATCACTGATGGTAATTTTTTGATCATAATGGTCGGCGATATACCTGAGCATAGTGTCGATATGCGACAAACCCGCCACCGGATTTTTCTGCTCTTTGCGCAC
This sequence comes from Rheinheimera sp. 4Y26, assembly GCF_025245835.1. Classification (GTDB taxonomy): domain Bacteria; phylum Pseudomonadota; class Gammaproteobacteria; order Enterobacterales; family Alteromonadaceae; genus Pararheinheimera. Next base: position 813,461 of record NZ_JAOBWS010000001.1, on the reverse strand, counting down.
CGTTTTATCAGCACAGCCAAGCAGCTGATAGCCTTCCACCGACATACGGCGGATACGGCTGCGGATTTCACTGACCACCTGCGCTGTTAAAGCGTCGTTTTTTTGCGCTAAATCTTTATCCCAGAGTTGGGTCAACGCCACATCGGCGGCATGGCTTTGCTCAGCCACCAGTACTTCGCCTCTTAATAAAGCGCCAATAAACTCGCTGGGAAACTTCCACTGCTGAAAGGCCTGCAGCGGAATATAAATATTCACCATATAACCGTCGCCAAAACTGGCTGTCATCTGATGCGGAATGGACGCCCAAAACAGGATCATCCGCCCTTGTGGCAGATAAATCTTGCGACCATTCATTAAATATTCGGCTTCGCAGTTAAACAGGAAATTCACTTCAATATGGCCATGCCAGTGGCTGTGCGGCATCACGTCGGGGCTGTGAATACGAAAACCAAACTTATCTTCGTTGCCCTGGCGGGTTAACGGGCTGCTGTAGTCAAAAATAATGCGCTGTAACCATTCTTGCATCGCTTGCCTCCTGGATGGCCCTTTATTGTTGGTTGTATAGCCATGGCAGATTTTGCAGCGCAGCTGTAACACTGGGTTTGCCGTAGCTGTAAGCCTGGGTTCCCACTTTAGCCCTACGTTGTTCCTGCCTGCCAATCACAGCCTGTTAAGCCTTGTTGTTTTAGACAAAACCGATACTACATACTGTATACAATATTCTCAACGTGCAGGTTAGAAAACAGGAATAACAGCGTGTAAAACGGGATGTTGATTTGCGGCTGTTTCTGCAACAGGGGCAATGGTTTTGGTTTAGCTGGCAGCTGATGGAGCTATGCGGGGGTGGGGGTTAGCTGGCAGCTAAGGGTGCTATGCCGGGTTTATGTTGCATTTGCTGATATGGCGCTGGTTTTGGTTTAGCTGGCAGCTAAGGGTGTTATGCCGGGTTTCGCCCCGGCAGGCGAGTCTCTTTCTTTGCTGACAAAGAAAGAGACGCAAAGAAATCACCCCGGGATCGTTCGAAAGCCCGTGGTTTTGACTCGATTTTGAGGCGCCGCCAAAACTCGGCAAGCGCTACCGTCGCTTGCCTCAAACAGTTGTCGGCTTAAAACCTCAAAACCGGCCAAAACCACGGCTCACTTTACGGGGAGGAAAAGCGCTGGCAGGAGGATTGTGGGTTTAAACAACAGCAGCGCAGTAGGAATCTTTTAAGTTGTTAGCAATGATTTAACTATCCGGGTTTATCCCCACTTTCACGCTCACCAAAAACTAATGCCTTGATAACCACTTGTCGTAAATCATATTTCTGTATAACTTCAAAACATCGTTAAAAGAAAAAAGGGACGAGCCACGATTTAAAACGAGGGTTGCCCCATTGATTAAGTTATTAAGTGCTGAGGGATGCAGATGAGTATTTTAAGTTTCTTGTTTAAAAAAAAGCAGTCTTCAATGCACAAAAAAGATGGAACTCCTAAAACCAGTGGCGAGTTAATCGCAGAGGTAACGGACGGGGTTAATTTGGTCGATGGCAAACAAACTTGGGAGCTGGTTGATGAGAAGAAGCATGACATCGATGCAATGATTCACTGCTGCGATGCAGAACTAAAGACAATGGAAAAAGCTGGTATGGTTCCAGCACCTTATTACTTTGAGCGCGTGGCAATTCTATCTAGGAAAGAAAAAAATTACGAACAAGAGATATTCTACTGTGCGCAGTACATTGAAAAAGTTGAAGCGTTTTATTTGAAGAATGGTACAGCAGGTATTGCTGACGTTAGAAAAGGTCCAACATATCAGGCCATCGTGAAGCGGTTGCAAAAAGCGAGGGAGCTATATGCCAAACAACGCACTTAACAGGCGCAGTCACAATCGGCGACTGCGTGGCCTAGACCTCAACCGCAGAGCGGGTTTCGGCCTGTGCGGCGAGCGTTATGTTTATAGGAGTAATGTTTGAATCTCTGCGTAACAATTAGCGAAATTAATTGGTCGCTTACGAAAGATGTCATTTCAATTATTGGCACTTTAGGCGCTTTGATTATTGGTGGGCTGGGTTTGTTTACTTGGAGTAGACAGCTTAAAGGTACAAGTGAATACGAACTAGCGAAAAAGGCGATCCTTGGTACCTATGGGGTTCAGCAAGCCCTTCAGTCAGTAAGAAACCCAATGCTATATCTTAGTAAAGAGGAAGTCGAAGCAGGTCGCCGGCTGGAAGAAGAACAACGGATTTACGAAGAACGTTTAAATCATCTTTATAAAAAATGGGCTGAACTACAAACGATTCGCCTTGAAACTAAAGTTATCTGGTCTAACGAAGCGCACGATATTTTTAATGGTCTGCAAGAGCGAATCGGTGAAATAAGAGGCGCTATATGGCTACATTTCTGGCTGAAAGGAGCCTATGCTGGGCCGGGTGCTAATGTCGACAACAATCGTCAGCGCGTCATAGAAAACGACAAAATAGTCTACTTCTCGTCAGAGAACGATGATTTTAGTAGGCAAATTGCCGAATCGGTCAACAGTATAGAAAATTTCTTTAGTCCAAAGGTTAGGCGAAAATAAACATAACAAACAAAGGCAACGCAACGCGTACCCTTCGCTTACTTTAAACGTTAAGCATCAGAAGCGACCATATAAGAGTCGTTTCGCAAGGTCACAATAGAATCTCGGTACATCGGGTTTGGAGGCTCAACGGATGAAATGGGTACAAATGGCAATGGTTTTGCGCCTTATCAGCATGATACTTGGTGTTGGGTTCTTCGCTGTCACCTGGTGGCTGGTGGAACTGGCTCAGTCAGGCGAGGACTTTCCGCCACCATTTATCCTCCTGGCAGGCCTGGCTTGTATTCTGTTGCTACTTCTTGGCATCGTTGGGCGGTATCCCCGTCTTCGAGAAGCAAAGTGACAAAAGGCACCAGAGTCAGATCTTGGTTTTTGCCAAAACATACCCGCTTGAAAAATAATAGAAAAAATTAAATTCTCGAATCAAACCCCTCCCCTTTAAGCCGAGCCGATAAAAATTGAAAGTTTGAGGTTTTAAGACGCCAACTGTTTGAAGCGGCTGACGCTAGCAGCCGCTGCCCCGTGGTTTTAAAAAGCAGGCGGCGCCTCAAACTTTTGATTTTTAGCGGGCTTTCGAAGGCTTACCGGGGTCGTTTTTTGCGTCACTTTTTGTCGATACAAAAAGTGACTCGCCCGCGGGGGCGAGTCCCCGTTTCAAAAGCGCCAGCAGCTGCAAGCTGAAAACTAAAAACTAATATGCCGCGCCATGTCGCAGGCTTCGGCTAAAAGGCATAAAGCAACAGCTATGCCCTTTGCAACCATCGCTGTTGCAGCGTTCCACCAAACACATTGACCAGCAGGCCAATAATAATCACCAGCGCACCGAGCATTTGTTGGGGGGCCAACCGCTCGCCCAGGATCAGCGCGCCGCTGAAAATACCCACCACAGGCACCAGTAGTGAGAGTGGCGTAACACGCCAGGTTTCGTAGCGGCTAAGCAGGTAACCCCAAATGCCATAACCTACAAAAGTGGCGATATAGGCTAAGTAACACAGTGCCAGCACTGTTGGCAGTTGGATATTGACCAAACTTGCGGTCATCACTGCAGTACCGTCAAATAACCAGGAACAGACAAAAAATGGCGCTATCGGCACCAGCGCACTCCATACCACCAACGACATCACAGCGGGTTGATGGTCACGCATAATCATTTTATTGCTGATATTACCCAGCCCCCAGGACAGCGCCGCGGCCAGAATCACAATCAGCGTCGTGAGCGTGATGCCCGCACTGTTTTGATCCAGAGCGACCTGACCTGAAGTGTTTTGACCCAGCGCAAGCTGGCCATGAGCAAGTTCAGCTTGTATGGCATCGCCTGGCATACCGGCAGTTGCCAGAATCACCATGCCAAGCACAGTCACCGCCATGCCGGCGATATGGTACCAGTACAACTTTTCCGACAGCAGCAATACCCCCAGCAAGATGGTAAAAAACACCTGCGCCTGCAGCATTACCGAGGCCAGACCAACCGGCATGCCAAGCTTGATAGCAAAAAACAAAAATGCAAACTGACCAAAGCTGATGGTCATGCCATAAGCAATCAGCCAGCGCAGCGGCACCTGCGGGCGTTTTACAAAAAAGATGACCGGAAATGCCACCAGCACAAAACGTAAACCGGCCAGTAACAGCGGCGGCATCTGCTCCACACCAATCTTAATCACCACAAAATTCAGCCCCCAGACCACCACCACACAGAGCGCTAAAAACTTATCTTTTAATGACATCATCATCCTGCACCCTTTCAGGCCGCTTGTTTTGCATCAAATCCCCCCAGTGGCCATAGCTGGGAGTACCACAATCATCACCTGCCACAGACCAAAAATCACGGACAACTTCAACAAAGTTGGCAATATATTCCGCTGCTATATTCCTTAGTTTCAATAAGGGGATTATGCTGTTTTGGTGGTTATCACCACAAAACCTGCAGGGAGCTGACTAAGATGTTGTTGTTTTATCGGTATTTTCTGTTGTTTTTTACCCTGAGCGGTATGGTGCCGGCACAGGCGCAGCCGGCGCAGAAATTTCAGATAGCGGCTGCTGAACTCAGCGGTTTGTTTGACGCACCGGCCAGCTCTGCACAGAACCAGGCTCAAAGTGGCGTCTATTATCAGCTGCTGTCGCAAATTTTGCAGGAAACCGGCCTTGCCAGCCGTTATCAGCTGGTGGTGCTGCCGATGAAAAGAGCCAAAGCCGATTTTGCCCGTGGGCTTTTTGCCTGTTATGCACCAGGGCTGGATACCTTTGATGCGCCGGAACGGTCGTTACTCAGCAGTGAACTACTCAGCAGCACGCCCTTTAATTATGCCATGGTCAAAGTGATCAGCAGGCCCGGCGCACCGCTGGTGAAAAGCGCTGCTGATGTCACCACCAAAGATCAGATCAGTATTGTGCGTGGTGTGCCCGTCAGCCCGCAGATGCAGCGCATTTTAGATAACGCCCAGCATTTTTATACTGTCGGCAGTGAACTGGAAAATCTGCAAATGCTGATGTCCGGCCGGGTCAATTACAGCCTGGTGTTTTATCCGGATGTGCTGGCCGCTTACCGTGAGCTTGGCCTTAAGGAACAATTTCCCTATGACCAGCGTTATACACCAGCCACTATCCGCGACAATCTGATTTGCCATCCGGAGCATAAAAGTGCTTTTGCCCAAATTGAAAATGCTATTCAGCGTTATCACAAACAGGGCAAACTCAAAATGGTGCTTCAGGAATATTATTTACCGCCTGAATTACTGCCTTAACAGCAGAAGTTCAACTCTATAGCCGCCGAAAAATTGGCTCAGGCCATCGGCCGGCTTAAAGGTAAGGTAAACCAGAAAGTACTGCCCCCTCCGACTGTACTTTCGTAACCACAGTTGCCACCTAACTTCTGACAAATACGCCGGACTATCGACAACCCCAAACCATGACTGTCGCTGCGCATCTGATGCAGCCTGGAGAATTCGACAAATAATTTGTCTTTTTGCCCGGCCGGCACACCACTACCATGGTCTCTGACCCAAAACCGCCAGCAGTTGCTGTTATCGGTCAGAGTATCCAGCCCCACTTCAATCTGCGCTGGCTTGCCGCCATATTTCACCGCATTGGACAGATAATTTAACCAGATTTCCATCAGCCACTGTGGCTGCGCCAGCACTTTGGGAAAAGGCCCGCATAACCTGACCTGACTGTGGTTTTCATCCAAAAGCGGCTGCAAATGTTGTAATGCTTCCTGAATACTGTGCTCTACCTGCACTTCGGTTTTTTCCGGTTCTTCATCAGACCGCAGCGCTGCCAACTGCAACAAGGCATTGATCATCAAATTCATTTTTTGCGACGACTGCAAAATTTGTTGTAAAAAGTTTTGTTGTTGCGCCGGACTCAGCGCATCGCCCGTCTGGGTTAATAAAGTGGCCACGCCAATCATGCTGGTTAACGGATGTTTTAAGTCATGAGCAACGGTGTGAGCAAAAGCATTCAGGTCGTCGTTTTGCTCCTGCAACTGCTGCGACTGCAGCCCCAGCCGCTGGGTTTGCGCCGCCAGCTGAGCTGTGCGCTGCTCCACCATCAGCTCCAGCTCACTCTGATAAGACTTCAGCTCAGCTTCCACCAAAGCCCTGTGTTTTAGCTCTTTGCCAAGCCGTTGTTGCATGCCGCTAAAAGCTTCCACTATGGCACCTATTTCGTCGTCGGCATAAAAATCGGCACCGGCCCAGACCGGGCTGGCCGACAGATTGTCCGCGTTCAGTTGCCTGGCATACAGCGCCAGCTGATGCAGCTGACGGCTGACCCAACGCTGAAATAACAACAGCAATAATAAACTGCTGAAAAACAACGTGGAAAACGACGTAATTAAACCAGCCTGCGCCGTTTCCCACATTTGTTCATTTAAGCTGGCGGCATCAATCATTAAATGCAGCTCGCCAAGTGGGTAACGCTGGCCCTCGATCTCGATTTCCAGCGGATAACGCCGCTCCAGCAATAACTGTTCAAGCGGACGCAGCTCTATCCGGGTCAGCTCGCCGCTGTCGTTGGTCAGCTCAATCCGTGCCAGCTCAGGAAACTGACGCAGTGCATCCAACTGCGATTGCAGCCGTTGTGGGTCCAGAGTCCAGAGTGCGTCGTTCAGTACCGGCAAATAACTTTGTGAAATCTTATGCAGTTCAGCTTCGGCATGCTGCAAGGCTTCTTTTTTTTCATGCAGCACCAACCATAAAGTCACCAGCCCTGCCACCAGCAAACTCCAGCCAAAACATACCATGGCCAGTCTGGCGGCAATACTTTGTCGCAGCCACTGCCGGATATTCAGATAGTTTTTCATCTAATAGCCCTTGTTTGGGTCAAACCATAACTCGCTGCGCTGCAACGGCGTTTTTGCCGGCAGCAGCGGGTTAGTGAGTTGGATCACACGACGTTTTGTGAAATCAGCCTGTTGCAACACAGCTGAAAAATGCTGCAAAAACAACTGCTGCATCGAACCATCGGCCAGCGCCAGCTCCAACCCGCGCTCTATGGCTGCGGCCAGTTCCACATCGTTGTGACGGACAAAAAAATAAGAAGCGGTTGGATAATTTAGTGCCCAGTCGGACGCCACGCTAAGCTCAGGCCCAGACAAAGCCGCCAGCTCAGGCCAGATTTCAGTGACAGAACGCGGAAAATACTGAACACGGCCTTTGCGTAACATGTGATACATGCCATCAAAATGATTGCTGGCAGACACGGCAAAACCATTGGCTTTGAGAATTTGATAATCCGGCCAGTCGATGCCCTGCACTGTTAATAACAACTTCAACTGTTCGGCTGTGGCCAGGCTGCGGAATCTGGCGTCATCCTGCTGACGGATCACCAGCAAGCGCCAGCCCATCAGACCACGGTCGATCGGAATACGCACCGGTTTTAACTGCTGTTCACGCTCAGGGCTGGTCATAGTCCAGGCCACATCAATGCCCTGTCCCAGCTCCAGCTGTTTCAGGGTGCGGTACTGACTCATCACAAAAGCGCTGGGTACCGGTTGATAATGGCCACCAGCCTTGCTCAGCGCCAGCATTAACAAAGCCACCGGATAATGCCCGCGCTCGTCCTGTTGCATCGATGCAGGCCAGGCATAAACCACCTGTTGTACTGTCGCCGCCCCGGCCGGCAACAGCCAAAGCAACAACCAAAGCGCAAAGATATAACCGGCTGATAGCACATGCTTTTTCATCAGCAACACATCCTTTGTCAGGCTAACTGAGCCAGTATAAGCAAAAACTGCCGGCTGTGCCGGGCCGCACCGGCAAAAAAAGACCCGGCCTAAGCCGGGTCAAAACTCCAGGTAAACAACTTGTCACAGCTGTCCCGAAGTACCGGGAGCAAACAACAATTTGCAGAGATATCACACAGGGTTATTAAAACTTGGCGCGCACCCCCAGGGAAAAACGGCGGCCATAAGTGGCGGCGTACTGAATATGCGACGGGTCACCTAAATAACGGGTGTCAATTTTGTCCTGCAGGTTGGCCACATCACCGCGCAAAGTGATGTTGTCGGTAATGTCATAACTGACACCCAGGTCCATCCAGCTGGTGCTGTTGTTGTGCAGCGCCTCGGCCACCCAAACACCGCCTATCACCGACCAGTTATCCCAGGCGTAATAACCGGAACGGTTGTTGTAGGCAATACGGGCTTCAAATTTGTTGTTTTCGTAAAAGGCCACCAGGTTGGTCTGGTTTTTTGATAAACCACGGAACGGTTTTTCATTGCCCTGGTCGTCTTTTTCACCGGATACACTGTCGTTGTAAGTGTAGTTGGCCTGCAACCCAAAACCAGCTAAGTAGTCCGGCAGCATGTCGTCAAAGGTTTGTAAAAATGCCAGTTCATAACCGCGGATACGCGCGGTTTTACTGCTGTCGTTATAGGGTTTCCACACTTCAAATGGCTGACCATCAATGGTTTCGCTGGTTTTATCCCATTTGATAAAACTGGCCACTTCTTTATAAAAAGTGGCAAAGGTCACAGTGCCGCTTTCGTGGTAATACCATTCCAGCGCGGTATCAAACTGGTCGGCGGTATAAGGTTTGAGCCCCGGCGTGCGGGTTTCATAATAACGCACCCCCTGCTCGTTTGGTTTTACATCAATATAAGTGTAAGGGGCCAACTCGTTCAGCGACGGCCGTGAAATCACCTGAGACGCTGCAGTACGGAAAATCACCTCATCGGTCAGGTTAATCTTAAAGTTCAGGCTTGGCAGAATATCGTCATAATCTGACGCCTCCTGCACAGGTTGCACGGCCTCCCAGCTGTTATCCACCGGTTTGCCGTCAGCACCAAATTTCAGGTTATGAATATTCTGGCTATGACCGCTGGAGGCCACATCGGTGCGGGTATAACGCAGGCCCAGATTCAGCAGATAAGGCATGTCAAACACCTCATCTTCAATATTCATCTCAACAAAAGCGTGGGCAATTTCTTCTTTAATAATAAAAGACTGTGATTTGGAAATATCGGTTTTCAGTAAATCGGCAGCAGCAGGGTCCAGCTCACCGAGGAATTTATACAGGTTGTCCATATTAACTGTGGCCCAGTTGGCCGGGATCAGCGCTTTGGTATCGCCCATAAAATTACTGATATTGCCGGCATCCAGCGCGTTGCTTGGTAAACGCCACCATTCGTGGCCATAAAAATTCACCAAAGCCGACCTGGGTGCATTAATTTTGGCCAGGTTTTCACCGGCAAAAATAGAGGCATTGCGCGAACGGTGGGTAATACGTTCTTTTTCCTGACTGTCCAAACCTGCACCAAACATCACTTTGCTGACCAGGCCATCATTTTCCCAGGTGCCGGTAAAAGCCGCATTCTGAGTGGCGTCATTCACACCAGTGCCGTCGGTATTGGTGTACCAGGCGCCAAACACGCTGTTGGGGGTTACTTCTTCCGACAGAATAATATCCGGCACCGCCTGGCCGTTGGCCCAGTTAATGCTGGCCGCTTCTACGCCAGAGCGCGCCACCACATATTTGTTGTCGCCGTTGTTTTTGTTTTTAGCTTCTGAACTTGAAATATCAAAGGTATAGGTCAGGTCGTCCAGTACCCAATTGACGTTCACACCGTACTGATACGTGGTGTTGCGTCTGGGCGCTCGGGTATCAACAATATCCATCAGCGCCGGGCCTTGCCAGGCAAGCTTATTGGCCCAGCCATCGGGCGCCACATCCACTTCGGTATAAACACCGTTTTTGGCTGGTAACCAGGACTCGGAATAAGTCACCACCGACAACTGCCGACCATGCGAGTCAATGTCGTACACGCTGTATAAAGCGTCAAAATTGACATCAATATTGTTGGCCGGCCGCCATTGCAGCGCCATGGTGCCGCCGGTACGGGTTCTTTCATCTTCATAAGAAGTCAGCTGGGCGTAACCCGGAAAGCGTACTGCGCTGTGCTCCACCACACCGTCGCGGCCAATATCGACTGCCCTTTCGCTAAAACTCCAGGCCTGATAACTGTCGTGACGGTTGGTGTAATTGGAATGGGTAATAGAAGCCAGCGCACCAAAGGTGTCGTCATTAAAAGTGTCGCTGATAAAAAACGACGCTCTTGGGTCGTTGCTTTCTGCCCTTTCGTTATAAGTACTGTTTAATGAGCCCGACATCACAAATTTGCCAATATCCAAAGGCCGCGCAGTTTGTACATTAACAACAGCACCAATACCACCTTCAGGTAAATGGCCTTGAGGCGTTTTATGCACCTGCACACCACTAATCAGCTCGGAGGCAATGACGTCGTAGTTAAAATCCCGTGACGGGTTGTCGGACGCCAGTTTGCGACCATTTAAGGTGGTGATGTTGTAATCGCCGGTTAAACCACGCACTGTCACAGTCTGACCTTCGCCGTTGGAGCGGGTGACACTGACCCCGGGAATTCGTTGCAGCGCTTCAGCCACGTTTTCATCCGGGAACTTACCGATATCTTCTGCCACTATGGCGTCGATGACGTTGTCGGCCAGTTTTTTGATTTCCTGGCTTTCTTTTAAGCTGCTGCGGATGCCGGTAACTTTAATCACTTCCACTTTGTCATCGTCGCTGGCCGCTTTTTTCTTTTTGCTGGTTTTTGCTGCTGTTTTGCTGCTGACGGTACTGCTGTTTTGTTCGTTTTGGGCGACGTCCGGCTCTGCCGCAGTGGCGGCCGCCACTGGCCATGCCAGCGCCGAGCCGATTAAAAGTGCCAGATAGGTTTTTTTCATGTTGTTGCCTCGTGTAGTAAAAAAATCCGGCCTGGCTTTTATTCTTTACTGCAGAGCAGCTAAAAACCGCTGGCCAGAAGCTGTGGGGCAATCAAGCGCAACGCCTGGATTGCTGTTCAACGCTGGAACGGTTTTATTAATCCGCCTTTTTAACCCCGTATGCCTCCTTAAATCCTCCGGCTATTTCTTGAAAAATAAGCACAACAATAACAGCCGGCAAAAAGGCGCCGCCCCCCCCTGTATCAGAAACAAGCCAGAATAACTGCGCTTTGCAGGCTGTCAGGTCTGAAGTAATGCGCATTTTTGCCGGAGTATTCCTGCTTTGTAACCTTTGCGGCTTCTGTCGTTGACGAGGCCAAAGTGGCGGCGCTAAGGTCGCGCCATTCCAGGCCAACACCCAAGGAACTTATGAATATTTTATTAACCGGTGGCACCGGTTATGTCGGTTCACATTGTGCTGTTGCACTGCTGCAGGCGGGTTATCAGGTGACTTTGCTGGACAACTTATCCAACAGTGATCTCAGTGTGGTAGCGCGAATAGCTCAGTTAGCGCAGGGCGGCAGCGGCAGCAATACCAGACTGCCGCAGTTTATCGAGGGCGATATCCGCAATGAAGCACTGCTGGACGAGGTACTGGCGCAAGGCGATTTTTCGGCCGTATTACATTGTGCCGGCTTAAAAGCTGTGGGTGATTCCTGGCAACAGCCACTGGATTATTACCAGCACAATGTTGCCGGCAGTCTGTTACTGGCCGCGTTGATGCAAAAACACCGGGTGCCTTGTTTGTTATTCAGCTCCTCGGCCACTGTTTACGCAGCGTCTGAGCAAGCGCTTGATGAACAGAGTCCCTGCGCGCCAGCCAGCCCTTATGGTCGCAGCAAATATTTTGTTGAATCCATACTTGCTGATCTTTGCCAGGCAAATCCGTCTGTCAGTGTGATTTTATTGCGTTATTTTAATCCGGCCGGTGCGCATCATTCGGGCCTGTTAGGCGAGTCGCCCACCGGCACACCCAATAATCTGCTGCCTTTTGTGGCGCAGGTGGCCAGTGGCGAGCGCAGTGAAATTCAGATTTTTGCGAACGACTACCCCACAGCCGACGGCACAGGGGTACGGGATTATATTCATGTCGAAGATGTGGCCAAAGGCCATTTGCTGGCGCTGCAGCACCATCTGACCGACCCCGGCCTGCATCTGTATAACCTGGGCCGTGGCCAGGGTTATTCGGTGCTGGAAGTGATCCGCGCTTTTGAACGCTCTTGTGGCCGCTCCTTGCCCTATCGGGTGGTGGCAAGGCGCCAGGGCGATGTGGCCAGCACTGTGGCCTGTGTTGCCAAAGCCAGAGCACAACTTGGTTTTGTCGCAGAGCGGGACTTACAACAAATGACCGATGACGCCTGGCGCTGGCAACAGCGTGATCGCCACAGCCATCAGCCGCACAAAGCCGGAGGGGTGGATGAATAAGCCTGAACAGCAGACAGCGCCAGAGCAGCTGCAACCGGTGTTTATGCAACACGAACATCCGCACCGGAGGTTCAATCCGCTGACCGGCGATTGGGTGCTGGTGTCTCCGCACAGAGCCAAACGTCCATGGCAGGGGCAGCTGGAAAGTACAGACCCTGAAATGCTGCCCTCCTACGACCCGGAATGTTATTTATGTGCCGGTAATCTTCGTATCAGCGGTGAGCGCAACCCCAACTACCGCAGCCCTTTTGTGTTTACCAACGATTTTGCCGCGTTAAAACCTGATGGCCCCGGTTATCAGCATAATCAGGATGATTTGTTCAGACTGCAGTCGGTACAGGGCACCAGCAGAGTGATTTGTTATTCGCCGGATCACAGCAAAACCCTGCCGGAATTAAGCCAGGCGCAAATAGTGCAGCTGATCCAAAGCTGGATAGACCAATACCGGCAATTGTCGGCGCAGTATCGCTGGGTGCAGGTGTTTGAAAATAAAGGTGCGATAAACGGCTGCTCTAACCCACACCCGCACGGCCAGATCTGGGCCAGTAACTTTATTCCCACTTTGCCGGCCAAAGCCGACAAAGCGCAGCGCCGTTATCTGCAGCAACATGGCAAAAACCTGTTATTGCATTACGCCCATGCCGAGCTGCAGCATCAGGAGCGGCTGGTGCTGCACAACGAACACTGGCTGGTGGTGGTGCCTTATTGGGCCAGCTGGCCTTTTGAAACCTTGTTATTACCAAAAGCGCAGGTGGCGCGGATGGAACAGCTAAGCGCTGCCCAGCAACTGGCGCTGGCCGATATTCTGCAACGGCTGACCAGCCGGTATGACAACTTATTCCAGTGTGCTTTTCCTTATTCAATGGGCTGGCATGGTGCGCCTTATCCGGGGCGCAGCATAGATGAACAAGAGCTCAAAGCAGCTGAACAAGAGCGCAGCATAGATCAACAACAGCGCAGCGTGAATGAACAAAAGCGCGGCCTAGATGAACAAGAGTGCTGCGCCGATGAAACGCAGCACTGGCAATTACACGCCCATTTTTATCCGCCGCTGCTGCGCTCCGCCAGCATCAAAAAGTTTATGGTAGGGTATGAAATGCTGGCCGAAACCCAGCGCGATATGACACCGGAGCAGGCCGCTGAACGTTTGCGCAACCAAAGCGACATTCATTATAAAAAACAAATGGTTGAGAAAGATCATGCAGGAACGGAACATGGATAAGCAGCCAGCACAGTTGGTGGCATTACAACAGGCTTTTGCCAGCCATTATCACCAGCCACATCAGCTGGCGTTTCAGGCGCCGGGCCGGGTCAATCTGATTGGTGAACATACCGACTATAACGACGGTTTTGTGTTGCCTTGTGCCATTAACTTTTACACCTGGGTGCTGGCAAACCGGCGACCGGACCACAAAATTCGTGTGCTGGCACTGGATTATCAGCAGCAGGATGAATTTGACCTCAGTGCGCCAATAGCGGCTCATCCCTGTTACAGCTGGGCCAACTATGTGCGCGGTGTGGCAAATAACCTGCTGCAACAAGGTTATGAGTTGCAGGGTTGTGATATTGCCATCAGCGGCAATGTGCCCAAAGGTGCCGGCTTAAGCTCGTCGGCCTCGCTGGAGGTGGCGCTTGGCCTTTGTTTGAGTACTGTCAGTGGTTTTGAATTGTCCGGGCGCGACAATGCACTGAATGGCCAACAGGCGGAAAATCAGTTTGTGGGTTGCCAGTGCGGCATTATGGATCAGCTGATTTCAGCGCTGGGTCAACAAGGCAAAGCCCTGCTGATCGATACCCGCAGTTTAGGTTGCGCCGAAGTCAGCATTCCACAGTCATTGTCGGTACTGATTATCAACTCTAATGTGCAGCGGGGTCTGGTGGACAGTGCCTATAACCAGAGACGGCAACAATGTGAAGCCGCGGCCCGCAAACTGGGTCTGGTGGCACTGCGGGATATCAGCGACCTGGAGCTGAATCAGCAGCTGTATAAACTCAGTCCGCTTGAAGCCAAACGCGCCCGCCATGTGGTCAGTGAAAATCAGCGCACCAGGCTTGCCGCCAGAGCTTTGCAACAAGGGGACATCCGCTTGTTAAGCACGCTGATGGCGCAGTCGCATCAGTCGATGCAGCAGGACTTTGAGATCACAGTGCCGGCGATTGACCTCTTGGTGCAGCTGGTCAGTGCCGTGGTGGGGAATGAAGGCGGTGTGCGGATGACTGGCGGTGGTTTTGGTGGTTGTGTGGTGGCGCTGTTACCCAGCGACAAAATAGCGCAGGTGCAGGCTGTGGTGGCGACAGAATATCCGGCAAAAACCGGCTTAAAGGCCGATATTTTTGTCTGTGAAGCCAGTCAGGGAGCAACACAACTGTGACCAGGCCGGCAACAGCGGATGCTGCATTAAGCTGTATCACCCTATCTACTGAGGCCGGGCTGGAGGTGGATGTGTTGCCTTTTGGCGCTTATATCAGCGCCATCCGCTGTTTTGGCCAGCAGCTGACGTTAAGTTACCCAACGCCAGCTTATTATCAGCACGATCCTTATTATCTGGGCGCTACAGTGGGGCGTTATGCCAATCGTATCCGCCAGGGCCGGTTTTATCTGGATCAGCAGTTATATCAGCTGGATACCAATGCCAATGGCCATTGTTTACATGGTGGAGCTGGCCAGAGCGGCGCTTTACACCAGCAGCACTGGCAGCTGCTGTGGCACAGCACAGATGGACTGCAGCTGTATTTATTGTCGCCACAGGGCAGCTGTGGTTTTCCCGGTGAAGTGCAGCTCTGGTGCACAATTATGCTAAAGGACAGCCAGCTTTATTGTGAATACAAAGCACTGAGTGACCAGGACACAGTGCTGAATTTAACCAACCATTGTTATTTTAATTTAAACAGTGACGGCGGCAGCATCGACAATCACCTGCTGCAATCGGATGCCAGCCATTATCTGCCGACAGATGCTGATACCTTGCCCACAGGCGATATCTGCGCTGTCGCGGGCACAGTTTTTGATTTTCAGCAACCCACAGCATTGTCGCAGCGGTTACAGCAACCGGCGCTTCACAACAAAAGTGGTTTTGATCACTGCCTGGTCTGGCCCAAGGCGGCCAATTCGTCTGAACTGCAATGGCGCGCCAGCTTATGGTCACCGCAAAGTGGCGTGCAGCTGCGGCTTTTCAGCAATAAACCCGGTTTGCAACTTTATACCGGCCAGTATTTAGCCACACCTTTTTTGCCGCGTCAGGGCTTGTGTCTGGAACCCCAACACTGGCCGGATGCACCGAACCAGCCGCACTTTCCACCGGCGCTGTTAAAAGCCGGCCAATGGTATCAGCATCAGCTGTGTTATCAGTTTTTACAAAAGCCGGATGAGCTGTGGCCCACAGCACACAGCGGTAGTCAACAGACCACTACGGGAACAAAACTATGACGCTCAGTACTTTAGATTTAATCATTGTTGCTTGTTATCTGCTGGGGCTGTTGCTGCTGGCTTATCAGGTATCGCGGGAAAAAAGTGGCCACGCCAAAGGCACCAATGACTATTTTCTGGCCGGCAACAGCCTGCCCTGGTGGGCGATAGGCGCGTCGCTGATTGCCGCCAATATTTCGGCAGAACAAATTATTGGGATGTCGGGGTCGGGTTATGCCATTGGTCTGGCCATTGCGTCTTATGAATGGATGGCGGCCATCAGCCTGATTATTGTGGGTAAATATTTCCTGCCGGTATTTTTGAAACGGCAAATTTATACCATGCCGCAGTTTTTGCAGCAGCGTTTTGATAACAGGGTGCGCACCACTTTGGCGCTGTTCTGGCTGGCGGTTTATGTGCTGGTGAACCTGACGGCCGTGTTATGGCTGGGCGCGCTGGCGGTCAATGCCGTTACAGGTCTGGCGCTATTTGAAAGTATGTTGTTGCTGGCGCTGTTATCGCTGACCTACTCGCTATATGGCGGTCTGAAAGCGGTGGCCTTTACCGATATTATTCAGGTGGTGTTGCTGGTGGCCGGCGGTTTGTTTTTATCTTATGTCACTTTGCAGCAAATTGGCGCCGGTGCCGGTGTGCTGGCCGGTTTAGACCAACTGATGCTGCAGGCACCCGATAAATTTGACATGATTTTAAGCCCGGACCATCCACATTACGCCAGCCTGCCCGGTTTGTCCGTGCTGCTGGGCGGTCTTTGGGTGATGAACTTATCCTACTGGGGTTTTAACCAATATATTATTCAGCGGGCGCTGGCCGCCAAAGACTTAGCCGAAGCGCAAAAAGGTATTGTTTTTGCGGCCTTTTTAAAAATTCTGATGCCGCTTATTGTGGTGTTGCCCGGCATTGCCGCTGTATTAATTCTGCCCGATTTAGCCAAGCCGGATCAGGCCTACCCTGCGCTGATGAACCTGATGCCGTCCGGCATTAAAGGTTTGATTTTTGCAGCTTTAGTGGCAGCCATTTTGTCGAGTCTGGCCTCTATGACCAACAGTGTCGCCACTATTTTTACCATGGATATTTACCGTCAGCTAAAACCTGCGGCCTCACAACAGCATTATGTGCTGGTGGCCCGGTTGACCGGGGTTGGTGCCTTGCTGCTGGCTTTAGTCACAGCAAAACCACTGCTTGGCGATTTTGATCAGGCCTTTCAGTATATTCAGGAATTCACCGGCTTTTTTACCCCGGGCATAGTGGCGCTGTTTTTACTGGGGATGTTTTGGCCGCGCACCACGGCCAACGCCGCTTTAGCTGCGGCTATTGGTTCGGCCCTGTTGTCGCTGTTGGCCAAACAATTCTGGCCTGAGCTGCCTTTTATGGACAGAGTCGGTCTGGTGTTTTTAAGTTGTCTGCTGCTGGCCGTGCTGGTCACTCTGGCCGAACAAAAGCCGGTACCGGCCACCGCAGTTCAGCTGTCGGATATCCGCTTTGACACTAAACCGGCTTTTAATCTGGCGGCAGTGGCGGTGTCGCTGGTCGTCGCCAGCTTTTATTACGCCTGGTGGTAACAAGCCCGTTTTTTAGCAGGCAAGGGCAACTCGCCCTTGCCTGGGCTGCGATTATTTTTGGCTTAAAAGCAGTGCGTCAGCTGCTATGGCCTCACTCGCTGGCGCAGCTGTCTGCTGCCGTGTTGTCGCAAACAGCTGATAACAGAGCGGCAGCACAAAAAGTGTAAACAAGGTACCTAATAACATACCCGCCACTAACATAATGCCAATGCTGTTGCGGGCTTGCGCACCGGCGCCACTGACCAGCACCAGTGGAAAATGGCCAAGCACAGTAGCCGCAGTTGTCATCATCACAGGGCGGAACCGGCTGACTGCTGCTTCAATGGCGGCCTGAGCCCGGCTTAAACCCGTCAGTTGCAGATGATTGGCAAATTCCACAATCAGAATGCCGTTTTTTGCCACCAGCCCAACCAGCGTCACCAGGCCAATCTGCGAATAAATGTTCAGCGTGGTGAAGTCCAGATAAGACAACAACATTGCCGCCGACAAAGCCAGCGGTACACTGCCAAAGAGCACCACCAGCGGGTCACGGAAGCTGTTAAATTGCACCGCCAGCAGCAGGTACACCACCAGTAACGACAACATCATCACCTGCAACATAGAAGTGCCCTGCTGGCGGAGTTGTCTGGACTCCCCGGCATAATCCAGCAGGTAACTTGCTGGCAGCAACTGATGCGCTGCAGCTTCCAGTGCCAACAATGCACTTTCTTTGGTACTGCCAGGAGCTACCCCGCCATAAATGCGCACCGCATTTTGCTGGGAAAAACTATTGAGCTGACGGGGCACTGTTTGCCAGTGCAGCCGGGCAATATCAGACAAGGGCAACAGACTGCCGTCCGCGGTTTTGATCGGTAAATCCAGCAAGCGGCTGACATCAGCACGCAAATTCTGGCTTAAAAGCGGGATCACCTGATACGCCTTGCCCTGAGCATCAAACCTGTTGACATAATTTCCCGACAGCAACACCGACAACTGCTGGCTGACATCGGCGATTTGCAAGCCTAAATCGGCAATTTTATCGCGGTCTAACCGCAATTCAGTCTGGGGCAAATCAATTTTTAAATCGGTGTCAGCATATAAAAAATGGCCACTGGCAAAGGCCGCCCCCACCAGCTTATCAGCGTATTCTTTCAGCTCCTGATAAGGCGCATTGGCTTTGACCACCAGCTCTACATCAAACTGGCCGGCAGTGGGCAAAGGCGCAGGCATAATGGGCAAAGGCTGAATACCGGGCTGCGCCGACAATACACCATATACCTGCCCCAACAACTGCTGGGTACTTTGCTGCCGCTCTTTTGCGGGGCTGAATTCGATACCGCCAAAAGCGCCATTGATAAAAATATTCTGCCACATCTGTGTTGCACCCGGCAGTTTTAACAGGTCATCCACCATAGGCCGCATTTGTTGTTCGTTATATAACAACGAAGATTCCGGCGGCGACTGCACCAGCACATAAATACTGCTTTGATCTTCCACCGGCGCCAGCTCTTTTTGTGAGCCCTGATAAAACGGCAGCAATAACAGGCTGAGTAACAAAGCGCTGCTTAATAACTGCAACCGAAACCGCTGGGCCCACAGCAGTGCACGGCGGTATAGATGACTAAAACGGCCAAAACTGTGGTTCACCCTTTGGCTGAACCGGCTTTCCCGCCCGGCGTCGGCAATCACCCAACTGCTCATCACAGGCGATAAAGTCACAGCCACCACGCCGGAAATAATCACCGCAATGGCCAGGGTAAAAGCAAACTCACGGAACAGCACCCCGCTCAGACCCGATAACAAACCAATAGGCGCATACACAGCTGCCAGCGTCAGTGTCATGGCCACTATCGGCGTAAACAATTGCCGCGCACTGAGTAAGGCCGCCTGATAACGCGAATGCCCCTGACGCACCAGCCTTGCCACGTTTTCCACCACCACAATGGCGTCATCCACCACCAGCCCCACCGACAGCACTATCGCCAGCACCGTTAACAGATTCAGTGAAAAACCCGCCAGACTGATAGCGGCAATGGCGCCGAGAATAGACACCGGAATAGTGACCAAAGGCACTGCGGCAGTGCGCAGTGAGCCCATCATCAGTAGCACCACCAGTGCCACCAGCAAAATGGTTTCCGCCAGGGTGATAAAAATTTCTTTCAGCGCATCCCGCATATACAAGGTGCCGTCGTAGGCGTATTGGATCTCAACCCCGTCCGGCAGCGTCGGGTTCAGCGCCGCCGTTGCCGCATAAAGCGCATCACCCACCGCTATTTCATTGGCGCCGGGCAAAGGCCAGACCGACAGGTACACTGTGTCCTGCTGATCAAGCCGCGCTGTCATCACCGCCTCTTCATGCGCCAGCGCCACTGTGGCCAGATCGCGCAGGTACACAGTTTGTCCTTCTGCCTGACGCACAATCAGACTGGCAAAGTCTTCAGCGGTGGCCAGTTGGGTATTGGCAACTAAATCAATACGTTGCTTGCTGGTTTCGGTAAAACCTAAGGTGGCAATACTGTTATTGGCCGCTAACGCCTGCCAGACATCATCGGGGCTTAAATTAAAGGCGCTGAGGCTGTCTGCATCCAGCGTCACCCGCATCGCCGGGGTACGACGCCCTTCAATATCCACTTTTTGTACACCGGGAATATTGCCAAGCACAGGGGTCACCTGTCTGGATAAATAGTCGGTTAACTGACTCAGTGGAATACCAGCTGCACTGACATTTAAATAAAACAACGCATGAGGCCGGTCGGCCCTTTTTACGTTTACCAGCGGATCTTCAGCCCCGGCGGGCAACTGGTACCGGATCTGGCTGAGTTTACTGTTCAGCTCGGCCAGCGCCCTGGTACTGTCTTCATTCAGGCGCAGATAAACGGTGACTTTGCTTTCACCGGCTTTACTGACTGAGTCCACATAATCAAGCCCCGGAATAGTGGCGGCCACCCGCTCTACCGGATCGGTAATAAAACCTTTAACTGTGGCCGCTGCCGCGCCGGTATAGCGGGTGCTGATTTCCAGCGCTGTACTTTCCAGACGCGGAAACTGTAAGACGGCAATTTCTTTTGCTGCCCACAGCCCACCAAAACAAATCAACAATGAAAAAACAATGGCAAGAATAGGACGACTGACAAAAATGTCGGTGCTGCGCTTAGCTGAACTGCTCATGTTCAGAACTCCGCCGCAGCAGTCAGGCTGTCGGCTGCTTTGGCTGTTACTTGTGCCCTTAACCCATCCCGCAGTTTAAAAGCACCTTCATTGGCGATCAGCTGCGCCTGTTGCAAGCCCGCAGTCACCAGCACCTGCTCCCCCAACCTGGCCCCCAGCTGCACCTGTTGTCTTTTGGCTCTGAGTACGCCGGCGGGGTCTTTTTCCAGTAAATACACATAGTCACCCAGTTGATCCCGCACCACTGCCGTGGCCGGGATCACCGGCAACTGCTGCGATACACCAGTGGCAAAATCCACCTGCACCAGCTGATTGGCACGTAACTGTTGTTGACTGGCCGGCAAACTGGCCCGGTATCTGAGCTGGCGCAAACGGCTACTGACTTCAGCTTCCACTGAAACCACCTGCGCCGTCATCGCCTGTGTTTTGCCAGGCAGATACACATCCACTTTGTCGCCCTTTGCCAGCTCAGGTAATCCCTGAGGCACCGAAAAATCCACCCAGCTGTGGTCGGTCAAACCAACCAGTGTGGTTAACACCAGATTCCGCTCTAAAAACTGGCCTTGTTGCAGATCATGAATGCCGGCCCTGGCACGAAACGGCGCTCTGAGCACTTTTTTGCCAATCACGCTCTGCAGTACCTGTTGTTCCGCCTGCAATTCACTGAGACGGGCCTGCGCCAGTTCCAGTGCTTCGGTACTGACTTTTTGCCCTTGGTACAGTTGCTGATAACGCCGCACTGTTTTTTGCTGTTGTGCCAGCCGCACTTCAGTAGCGGCCAGCCGCGCCAGCTCTTCCTGATGATCAATTTCCAGCAACACCTGATTTTTTTCCACCACAGCACCTGAACTGAAATTTAACCTGCTGACAGTGCCGGACAATTCATTGGTCAGTTGCAAATATTGCGGCGCTTTGAGCACACCACTGACCTGTCGTCTGGGTTGATACAGCTGACTGGCGACAGTTTGTGCTGTGACGGTGGCGGATTGTTCCATGTTGCCAACCGGGCCACTTTGCTGCCACTGGCGTAACAAACTGACCAAGGCAGCAAGCAGCGCCAACAAAATAACGGTAATAGACCATGGCATCAGTTTCATCGGTGTCCTCCTGACAGGCTGACTCTGACACAGAGCAGCAATGTTTACATAAAGTATCTTTACATGAAGATATATGTCGAAATTTTTTTTGTCAACCAAAAGCCTGACTGCCATCTTGCTGCAGTTGCTGGCAATAACGGGCATGCACTACGGCAAGTTCGGCGGCAACTGCAGTGGTATGGCGCAGTACAGCCGCATTGGCCTGTGCCGACAAACCCGCCGTGGCCTTTTCAACGGCTTTCATAATAAAACGGGTCAGGCCATTACCGCTGATGCCCGCTTGTGCCGCTGCCGCAGTCGCTTCAGTAATGGCCTGCTCTACTAAAGCGGCGTCCAAAGCGTCTGCTTCTGCTGTGGGTGTACAAATCAGCGTGCTGATACCGGGGGCTATTGCAGCTTGCCATTCAAGAGCGGCCGCCAGCTGCCATGGGTCATCCAGCCGTCTCGGGGCTTTTAAACCGGAAGATCGACAATAAAACGCAGGAAAATCATCAAACTGATAAGAAACTACAGGCACATTATGGGTTTCCAGAAATTCCAGCGTCAGTCCCAGATCCAGGATATTTTTAGCACCGGCACAAACCACCGCCAGCCCGTTTCGGGTCAGTTCAATTAAATCTCCGGAAATATCCATACTCTGTTGGGCACCACGGTGCACCCCTCCCAAACCGGCCGAAGCAAAAAAGCGGATGCCGGCATGGGCGGCAATTTGTAAAGAACAGGCCACAGTAGTGGCACCACTGCTGCCACTGGCCAGCACAAAAGCTAAATCACGGCTGCTGATCTTTGGGATTTGCGGCCGGGTGGCCAGATACTCCAGTTCGTCTTCAGTCAGACCAACCCGGATTTCGCCATGCAATACCGCCAGTGTTGCCGGCACAGCACCTTTGGCGCGCACTATCTGTTCCAGCGCCAGCGCCGTTTGCAGATTCTGCGGGTAATCCAGCCCCTGACAAATCACATTGGACTCCAGCGCAACCACGGCTTGTTGTTGCGCCAGTGCCGCCTTTACTTCGGCGCTGTAATAAAGTGGCAGCGGCAGAGTAGCCCTGCCGGTAAAAAGGGATTTTTGCATCATGTATTCCAGACAATAAATAACGGGCCGGGCAGACCGGCCCCAGGGTTGATAAAAACCCCGCGTTTTATCACGCGGAGCCTGCAGCAATACTGACTCAGGCAGACTGCAATTTTTCCAGTTGCCGGCTCAGCTGCTGGTAACGCTGAATGTAACCACTGAGCTCTTTCATGCCGCTGGCCTGCAACAGGCTGTAATGACAAGCCTCCAGCTGCACTTCTACTAAGCCCAGCTCGCGGCCGACCGCCTCAATAAAGGCGTAATCATCGCCTCTGGCTTTAAACAGCACTGGCGCAACTTTCAGCCGGCGCTGACTGAGTTCGGCAAAGGTATAACGGTACTGATAGGTTTGACGCACCAGGCTGACAATATGGTCCACCAGCTTTCTGGGCAATGTGCGGTAATGCTGACAGATAAAATCGACAAAGGAGTCCTGACAACGGGCTTGTTGCAGACATTGTTGTAACAAAGGTCCGCTGATTTTCTGTGCAAAAACCGAATACAACACTGTGACAAAAGCGGGTTCGGCAAAATCAGCCAGACCGCTTTGATTTTCACACTGGAGTTTTGGCGAACCAGGAGCCAGTAAAAATAACTGTTTCACCACATCACCCTGCTGTTCCAGCTGATAAGCCACTTCAAAGGCCACCCTGGCGCCAAAAGAATAACCCCAGATGCGGTAAGGCCCTTCTGGCTGCACCTGTTTCAGCAAAGCAATATCCGCCTGCGCCATAGCGCTGATATCGGGCTGGATCTGTTCACCTGGCTCCAGACCTTCGGCTTTCACACCATAAAAATTCTGCCCGCCGGCCGTGGCTTCGGCCAACAACCGCAGATTCATCGGATAACCACCCAGGCCGGGCCAGCAGAAAATATTCTTTTCGCTGTGCGCCTGATGCAGCAGCAATAACCGGCTCTGCGCTTTGTCCTCTGTGGCGGCTTGTTGCACTAATTCCGCCAAAGCCGCGATAGTGGGCGCGGTAAAAATGGCCTGCATCGGTAATTGCAAACCGAACTGCTGATTGATCTGATGCATCAGCGCCACCGCTTTTAACGAATTGCCACCACAGGCAAAAAAGTCATCCAGTACCGACACCTGCGCCAGCCGCAGACTTTGTTGCCACAGGCTCAGCAATATGGTTTCAGTGTCGTTACGGGGTGCCAGCATAGGAGCTGCATTGTTGCTGCTTTGCACCTGGGGAGACTGACGCAGCGCCTGCATGTCAATTTTGCCGTTGGCAGTGTGCGGGAAGCGGTCAAACACCACAATATTGTTCGGAACCATATAAGCCGGCAGGCTGTTTTGCAGTTCATCCCGCAAAATTTCGGCCGGTCCGCGCATATGGATACTGTCTTCCTGCATGCCGGTGCAGGCTTGCTGCTGCGGGCTGACTTTGCCACCAATGGCAAAATAAAATGCCGCTTTTGGCATCTGCCGGGCGTCACAAAGTGCATCCATCCGAAGCGCTGCATGAAGCGGATGGCCGGATTTTGAACTGTAGCCCGACGACATCAGGCCCAGCTGCAAACCATTTTGTTGCAGTTGCTGTAAACGCCGGCCCAGTGCAATGTACTGATACCAGTGGTCCTGACTCTGGCTGAGCAGGCCAATACCAAAACTGGCACGCTGATACACCTGCTGATTAATGGCAATAACGTCTGATTCTTCAATACGTTGCTGGTCAAGAAACTGTAAAGTAGCGTCCTGCCACAAGTACTGGCCCTCAGCCAACCCCGTCACTGCACCTGGCTGCACCTGCAAAATCTGTGTCACAGGGCAATCCGGTGCCTGCCAACTGTCGACGGCAAAAGACCCCAGATACAAATCCTGCACATCCACCGCCAACAGCGGCTTGAGCTCTGGCGCAAAACTGTGTTCTGTGATGCCAAGACCAAATTCAGGCAACACCTGATCAAACAGCCCCAGCATATGGCCGGCTTCCATCTCCAGCACTTCGGCAATATTGTTCTGATACACAGGTTCAATAGCGCTCACCCGGCCAATAAAATGCAGCTTCAGGCCAGGTTTTGCCGCTGCAGTTTTGCCGGCCACTAAATACAGGCTGTGCTGCTTTGGCTGGTAATAATAAAAACCACTGTCCAGGCCAAACAGCCCGTCAATTTCCAGATAAAGCTGCGTCGCGTATAAAGCACCGGGTGAGGCAAAGCCATATTTAGGTAACAGCCGCTCGCTGCTGTGATACTGGCCAAAATAACGCAGCAGATAACCAAAGTCGGCAAAACTCAGGCTCGGCAACGATCTGACTGCGGCAGGCACTGGTGCTGTACTTTGTAACAGCGCAGTCAATTCTTGCTGACTCACAGCCCCCCCCTGAAAAAAGCGGTAGGTTTTACGGGCAAATACCAGCGCTTTTTGTCCGGCCGAAGCTTCAGCGCCCGGCAGCGGTAGCTGGCTGTATCCCAACAGTTCATGCTCCTGGCGTAGTCCGGCATCAGACAACTGGGCTTTAACCTGTAATTTATTTTGTTTTGACTGATGGTGCGCGCCCTGGCGGCCCTGATCCATCAGGCTGGCTTGTTGTTTGTCCAATTCAATACAGGCAATCAGCTGATCACTGCCGGTTCTGCTGTCGGGTTGCACCAGCACAGCGGCATTTTTGATCCAGCGGTGTTTTTCAATCTGCAACCGTATTTCATCCAGCTCCACTCTATAACCACGCAGCTTCACCTGATTATCCACCCGGCCGACAAAATGGGTATTGCCATCTGCGTCCATCCGCGCCAGATCGCCGGTGCGGTACAGACTTTGATGCAAAGGCTCACTGCTGTGCGGATTTGGGATAAAACGTTCTTCAGTGAGATCTGGCCGCTGATAATAACCGCGTGCCAGCTGGATACCACTGATATAAAGTTCGCCGGTTTCACCAGGCGCCACCTGTTGTAAAGCCGCATCCAGCACATAATAACGGCTGTTTGCCACCGGGTAACCAATAGGCACCGCCAGCGGGATTTGCGCCAGCTGATTGGCCGTCACTTCAAAAGCAGAAGAATTAATAGTGCACTCGGTTGGGCCATACAAATTCACCAGCCGGCACTTGTTAAAAGTGTTCAGCAGATCTGTCGCCAGTTGCCGGGTTAATAACTCACCACCACTGAAAATAAACTTTAAACCACTGGCGATACTGCAACCCGGCACTTCCAATAATGCTTGTAATAAGGTCGGCACGCCTTGTAATACCGTGACCCCAAGCTCGGCCACTGTATCTAATAAAGCCGGTGGGTCGCGGTAAATGCCCGCAGCCCCCACCACCACAGTCGCGCCCATAGCCGACGCCAGAATTTCCCACTGCGCCGCATCAAAACTAAAAGGTGTTTTTTGCAAAATGGCCGTGTTGTGGTCAAAACCGTATTCCGTTGCCAGCCACTGCAGCTGCGCAGTAATACTGCGGTGTTCAATCATCACCCCTTTGGGTTTGCCGGTACTGCCCGAGGTGTAAATCATATAGGCCAGCTGCCGCTCATCCAGCCGGGGCTTAAATGGCGATATACCGGCAGGTAAATCTTCCACTGTCAAAATAGTCAGAGTGTCAGGTGCCAACTGCTGCAGTTGTGAGCGCAAATGCCGCTGGGTTAACACCACGGACACACCGGCATCCTGCAACATGTATTGAATACGCTCAGCCGGATATTCAGGCGACAATGGCAGATAACAGCCTCCGGCAAACAGAATGCCCCACACGCCACGGATCAAGTCAGTACCAGGCTCCATAAATAAACCAATACATTGGTCCTGTGGTTGTGTCTGGTTGACCAATACCTGGGCAATGTCACCCGCCTGCTGCACCAGGCTGGCAAAACTCAGTTCCTCCTGCTGTGTGCGCACCGCCACTGCATCCGGCTGGCGCTGGCATTGCCATAACAATAATGTGGCCAAATCGCTGCAACCCTGTGCAGATTGTCTCTGCAACTCTGCCTGAATAGGGCACACTGTAATAGTGGCCTCTGACTGTACTCTTTCCATTCTGTTTGCCTCCTTGTCATTGAATAAAAGTCGTTTGCTAAAAACTTACCGGCGACTGCTAAAGCGCCGCTGTTAAAAACTGCCATGTCAAGATAACAGCAAAAATCTTCACAACAAGTATCTTTATATGAAGATTAATAATTTAATGACATTGTCATAAAGCTGAGGATAATCAAACAGAATCACGGCGTTTATCATTGATTTATAATGTCTTTGTTAAGTTTTAATGCGCCGTTGTTCGCTATTGCTCAGCGATCAATCACAAGCTAATATCCCTCTTTATAAAGAAACTTCATGAGAAGATAAAAATGAAAGATGATTTAGTGGATGCAGTGATCCAGCAATGGCAACAGGAGCGTCCTGATCTAAACCCGGCGCCTATGGCCGTGATGGGCCGGTTGGTGCGAAGCTGTGCATTATTTGACCGCGAACTGAGTACAGTTTTTAGTGAATTTGGCCTCAATGGCGGCGAGTTTGATGTGATTGCCACCCTGCGCCGCTCGGGCAAACCTTATACCCTCACGCCCAATCAACTGTTGCAAACCCTGATGCTGACTTCGGGTTCTATGACCAATAGAATTGACAAACTTGAAGAAAAACAACTGGTCATGCGAAGCCCGGACCCTCATGACCGCCGGGGTGTGCTGGTGTCTCTGACAACAAAAGGGCTGGAGATTATAGATAAAGCGCTGGTCAGACATTTGGCAAAAGGCGACCAGCTGCTGGCGGCACTGAGTCAGGCTGAGCGGGAACAACTGGCGCAGCTGCTGAAAAAACTGCTGCAGTCACACGGCATGTAGCCAACAGGCGCTTCCCTTTGCCTGTTGTCCTTACCAAAACCTGCCAGAGTGGCTGGCTGTCAGCTCAAACTTTCCGGCTCGGGCTGTGGTGTTAACTGCAAAGTCGGATAGTCGGTATAACCCGTGGCATCCCCACCATAAAAAAAGTTGGCATCCGGCTGGTTATAAGGCCCGCCGCGCCGGCTTCTGGCCACCAGATCCGGATTGGCCAGAAATAAAGCCCCAAAAGCAACAGCGTCTGCCACATCCTGCTGCAGCACTTCAGCAGCAATTTGTGGGGTCACAGGACCAGACTCTGCACTCTGATGCGGGTTCAGGATCAGACAACCCTGCCACAACTGCCGTAGCTGCAAGGTCATATCGCGGTTCGCTGCTTCCATCAGATGCAGATAAGCCAAATCCGCAGGCAGCTGACGGCATAAGGCCGGATACAACATCATGGCATCTGCTTCCTGCATATCATTGTATGGATTTTGTGGTGACAACCGCACGCCGGTGCGATGGGCCCCTATGGCATCTGCCACTGCAGCCACCACCTCCAGTGTCAGCCGCAGCCGGTTTTGCACTGAGCCACCATACAGATCGGTCCGTTGGTTACAGTGTTGTGTCATAAACTGATGCAGCAAAAATCCATTGCCGGCATGAATTTCCACACCGTCAAAACCTGCTTCTATGGCAAAACGGGCGGCAGTGGCAAAATCATCAATACATTGCCGGATATCCGCACCTGTCATAGCGCGTGGCACCGGATAAGGCTGTGGGCCAGCGGCGGTATAAGCAAAACCGCTGGCGGCAATAGCCGAAGGTGCCAGTGACTGATGGGCACTGGCATATAAAGACGGATGTCCGATGCGACCGGCGTGCATCAGCTGCGCCACAATACGGCCGCCCTGCCGGTGTACAGCCGCAGTGACCGGCCGCCAGCTGTCGGCCTGTTGCTGGTTGTGTAAACCCGGTGATTGGGCAAAACCCTGGCCTGTGACACTGGGCTGCATGCCTTCACTGATGATAAGGCCGGCACTGGCACGCTGGGCATAATATTGCGCCATCAACGCTGTGGCGAGGCCATCGGCCGTGGCGCGGTTGCGGCTCATCGGAGCCATCACAAAACGGTTTTGCAGCGCCAGAGCGCCTGTCGTCAGTGGACTATATAAAGATGCCATCAGAATTTTCCTTTAGGTAACGGAGTCAACGAAGTGTCAGCAGCGGGCACCACAGGCGCCGGCGGACGTTGTGCCAGCACTATCGCCAGCAAAATGGCCACAGCCCCCAGCGATTGCTGTAAAGTAAGCTGTTGATTTAAAACAAGGTAACCAAAAACCAATGCTGAAACCGGGCTGGTAAAGGTTAAAAAAGACAAGGTTACTGCCGGTAAACGTTGTAAAGCGCGGAACCACAACAAATACGCCAGCACAGCACCAATCAGACAGAGATAACTGTAACCGGCCAGATTTTGCAGGCTGATGCGATCGGGTAAACCTTCCTGATACAAAGCCAGCGGCAACAACAACAAACCACCGGCCAGCAGTTGCCAGCCGGTAAAAGTCACCAGGCTGATATCGGCCGGCTTGGGCCATTTTTTGCTAAGCACTATGCCAAGTGCCATTGAAGCCGCGCCAAGAACACCGGCCACCACACCAGTGACCGACAACGCCGCCCCCTGCACCGACACCAGCAGCGCCACCCCACCACTGGCAATGCCGGCGGCAAGCACAGGCCGCAACCTGAGTTTTTCATGCAATAAAAACACACTGAACAACATCACCAGCACCGGCTGGCAAGACATCACCAGCGCCGCCACTCCACCCGGCAAATGATAAGCTGCGACAAAAAGGCAATAAAAAAACACACCTATATTCAGACTGCCCAGCAAGGCTGAACGCCACCACCAATGGCCTTGTGGCAGCTGACGTTGCCACAACAATAACAGCAGCCCGGCCGGCAGCGCGCGGGCAAGCGAGGCCAGCAAAGGTCGGTCTGGCGGCAGCAATTCTGTGGTCACCACATAGGTGCTACCCCAAATGATGGCAGCAAGCACACCACAGAGCAGCGCCAGCGTATAAGACCTGCTGCTCATACCGCCTCCGCCTGCCAGGTGCCAAAATACCGATCGCCAAAGTCCCCTATGCCCGGCAACATATAGGCTTGCCCGGTCAGGCCCTGCTCGATGCTGCTGGTGATGATCTGCACCCGGGGTTGTTGCTGCGCAAGGCGGGCAAGGCCGGCAGGAGATGACAATAAATTCAGTAATAAAATACGGTCCGCTCTCACGCCTTCGGCCAGCAACACCTCCAGCGCACACAAGGCCGAACCACCGGTCGCCAGCATAGGTTCAAACAACATCACATAACCGTCGGCAATATTTCCCGGCAGTTTGCTGTAATACAAATGAGGTTGTTTGCTTTGTTGATGGCGCTGCACCAGAATTTTGCCAATCGGAATGTCGCGGTTAATACGTTGCAATTCAAATTCCATACTCTCACCGGCCCGCATCACAGACACAGCACAAAGCCCGGTCGCCAGGCGTTTGCCCTGATAGGGCACACCCAAAGGTGTCGTGACCTGATAATCGGTAAAGGGTAACAGGGCATAAGCTTGCTCCAGCAGCAAGCGGATCACCTGATCAGCGTAAAAGGTAAAAGTAGACTGGCAGGCTCTTTTATCCCGCATCTGGGCATGCAGGGCGCGCAAGCGGTCAGTTTGCGCCAGTTCGATCACAGGCAGCGCCGCGCCGTCATGCAGCGGGGACACCGGCAGAATTTGTGCAGACATAAGATGCTCCTTGCAACAAAACAGCCCGCCGTTCAAAGGCGGGCTGACAGGGTTTAAGCGGCCAGTTCGGCAAAAGCCTGGCGGGCTTGTGCAACAAAACGGCGGATCCTTGCCGCATCCTTACGCCCATCCGGCCCTTCCAGACCCGTATGCGCATCCACGGCGGCAGGACGGACATGACGGATAGCCGCAGCCACGTTGTCCGGGGTCAGTCCACCGGCCAACATCAGTGGTTTTGGCGAGCGTCTTACCAGCTCAGCACTGACATCCCAGTTATGGGTTAAACCTGTTGCCCCTTTAGCGCCCGTCTTCGGGTTGTAGGTATCGGTAATAAACATGTCGACATATTCAGCACACTGATCCACCAGCTGCAGCAGCTCGCTGGCGTTATCCTCTTTCACCACCAGGCTTTTCAGAATGCACAGGTCAGGTCTTAACTGACGCAGTTTTTGCATCTCTGCCACACTGATATCACCATGCAGCTGCACTGCGGTGACACCAAGCTGCTGACAAAATGTACTTACTTCTTGCGCATCGGTCAGATAACTGATCAGCACACCGGCATGGGGTTGTTCCAGGCCGGCAATAATATCGATGGCAGCCTGCTCGCTGATATCGTCGCGACCCGACGGCAGCCGAAGCGGAAAACCCAGCCACTCCACGCCTTCATTAACAATCAGTTGTGCTTCCTGCCGGTCGATAATGCCGGCTACCTGGATCAGATGTTTCATTTTGCTCTCCCTTCGGTGTATTGGTCTGTATCTCAACATGATGTATCTTTACTTAAAGATAAATTCATTTAATACGTGAAGAATCTCTATGTCAAGATATAATCTGATGACAATAAAAAAGACCTGTAACCACAACAGCAGCCAACAACCGAGGCACAGGCACTGCCGTCACAGCCATCACAACACAGGAGATAACAAAAGAATGAGCACAGCAGCTCATCAGAAGGGAACAAACAAAATGAGCTGCAACTGCGACCCGGCTTACCTCACTCAGGTCGCGTTGCCGCTGGTATTATTCAGCTTTGGGCAGCTGCAAAAAATCAGCCGCACTGTGACGCTCCGGCAGTTGCTCGTGCGGCTCGCCCCAGTTGCGGTTCACTTTGATGCCCCGCTGCACCGCCGGGCGGGCGTCTATGAGTTTCGCCCAGCGCTGCAGGTTGGGATAACTTTGTACATCCAAAAATTCAGCGGCGTTATATAACCGGCCCAACACCAGAGCACCATACCAGGACCAGATAGCGATATCGGCAATACTGTAGTTTTGCCCGGCCACATAAGGCTGCTGCGCCAGCTGGCGCTCTAATACATCGAGCTGCCTTTTGCTTTCCATCGTATAACGGTTAATGGCATATTCAAATTTTTGCGGGGCATAAGCGTAAAAATGACCAAAACCACCGCCTAAAAAAGGTGCACTGCCCATTTGCCAGAATAACCAGTTCAGCACTTCGGTGCGCTCTGAAAGAGTGCTTGGCAAAAATGCCCCAAATTTTTCTGCCAGATACAACAAAATATTGCCGGACTCAAACACCCGAAGCTCAGGCTGTACCGAGGTATCCAGTAAAGCTGGAATTTTGCTGTTGGGGTTTATGGCCACAAAACCTGAGCCAAACTGGTCGCCCTCGCGGATACTCACCAGCCAGGCGTCATAGTCAGCGCCGGTAAAACCGGCCTCCAGCAGCTCTTCGAGCATAATGGTGACTTTAACGCCATTGGGTGTAGCCAGCGAATAAAGCTGCAAGGGGTGCTGGCCTTTGGGCAACGTTTTTTCATGGGTAGCGCCGGCAACAGGCCTGTTGATACTTGCAAAAGCGCCGCCGTTTTGTTGATCCCAGACCCAGACTTTGGGGGGCGTATATTCGTCTTGTTGCTGCATGTTATATCCTCATTGTTGCCGGCCAGTTTAAACCAGAGCCGATGCCAACAGCGGCCGCTGTTCACAGTAACTTATTTTGCCTGTAATAACTTCACCACAGCCATACCCACTTCAGCGGCTGATTGTGGATTTTGCCCTGTCACCAGCCGCTCATCTGTCACCACTTTCACCTGCCAGTCAGCGGCTTTTTCGAAAATACCGCCTCTTTGTCGTAGCTCATCTTCCAACGAAAATGGCACCACTGTGGTCAGTTTTACCGCAGCTTCTTCGGTGTTACTAAAACCGGTCAGCTTTTTGCCGTCAATTAAATATTTGCCATTATTCAGCCGGATATTTAGTAAAGCCGCTGGCCCATGACACACAGCAGCCACCACACCATTTTGCTGGTAAATGGCAGCAGCCAATTGCTGCAACGCCGTGTCAGACGGGAAATCCCACATAGTGCCGTGACCTCCGGCAAACAACACAGCTTTGTAAGAAGATGGGGTTAACTCACTGAGTTTTTTGGTGTTGTTCAGTTTATCGGCATGTTGTTTATCCGCCAAAAACCAGTCATTCACCCCATCTTTTTCCGCCACACTACGCGCATCCAGCGGTGCCTTGCCCCCCTGAATACTGGCAATCTCTACCTCAAAACCGGCTTGCAGCAGTTTTTGGTATGGATGGGTGACTTCACCCAGCCAATAACCGGTTTTTTCGCCACTGTTGCCAAGCTGCTGGTGGCTGGTAACCACAATCAGCACTTTATCTGCCGCCAGCGCCAGCTGACTGCCAAGGCTCAGCACGGCCGCCAGCATTAATTTTTTTACTATTGAAATCTTGTTCATCGGTCACTCCGGCGCCGGCATTGCCGGCTTTGTGGTTGCGTTTCTTTACTTTTTTACTGCAGTGAGCCGGGGCCAGCCCCAACTGCAACTGGTGCGAAGTGTAGCCAGCAGCTAACATCACGGGAAATGAATAGATTAAATCTGTGTAATTCAAATTATGAATATACAAAACAAAGATCTGAACCTGCTGCTGTTATTTAAGGTGTTATTTGAAGAGTTAAATGTGACAGTTGCAGCCGAACGGATGGCGCTGAGCCAGCCTGCGCTCAGCCACAAACTGAATAAACTGCGCCACGAATTTGCCGATCCTTTGTTTGTCCGCTCAAACCGCGGCCTGACCGCCACGCCCAAAGCTATCCGGCTGGCGCCGCATGTACTGGCCCTGGCCAGTCAGCTGGAAGCTTTTTATCAGGACAGCCAGAGCCTGGACTTTTTAAAGCAGCAACGCCGCTTTTATCTGTACAGCACTGACTATATTGAAAGCCTGTTATTACCGCCTTTGTTACAGCTGTTGCTGGAACAAGCCCCTGCTGTGCAGCTGATCACCCGTAATACCATGGGCTTATTGCCCAGGCAGGAGCTGGAAAGGGGTGAATGTGATTTGGCCATTGCCGGTTTTTATACCGATTTACCACAAACCCTGTATCAGCAGCAGCTATATCAGGAAGATTTTGTGGTGCTGCTGCGCCGCCAGCATCCGCTTGCCGGTGCGCCGCTGACACTGCAGTCTTATTGTCAGGCGCAGCATATAGTCACCACCCTGACCGGCGATTTAGACGGCATTGTTGACAAAGAGCTGGCCAAACTTGGGCTCAAACGCCATGTCTGCGCCGGCATTTCCAGTTTTATGGCGCCGCCTGCGCTGGTGCTGCATAACGATGTGTTATTAACCTGCCTGCGTTCTGTGGCCGAAACGGCAGTGACGCAGCACGCCGGCTTACAGCTGCTGCCCTGCCCTTTAACGCTCAAACCGGTGCAAATCAGCCAGATTTGGCACTCCCGCTGTCAGGACGATTTATTACATCAGTGGTTGCGCAGGCAGATTGCCACCTTATGCGCCAACAGATACAACAGAGCCACAACTGCAGCAATAAGTTGAACTATAACAAGCAGATACTTTATTGAACCTGGATCTGGGGTATAGTGGTTCCGGACGGGCAAGGAGGCGGATCAACAACATGACAATAAAACTGTCAATCAAACACAGCACGATAACCATGCTGCAACTGGTGTTGTGCAGCAGCTTGCTGCTCAGCAACCAGATTGCTGCCCAGACGTCAGCACAAAAAAGTCTCAACCAGACCGGTCAGCCGATTGTAACCGGTATAGCGGCCGAACTGGAGCAGGCGCTCGCGGCAGCTGAGCAGCTGTATCAAACAAACACGGCACAGAGCAAACAGGAATTTGCCCGCCTGCTCAGCCAATACCCGCAGCAGCACAATGTGATTCAACAAAGATTTTGCTGGCTGCTGGCTCCTGCTGAGCCAGAGGCCGCTGTGACGCTGCGCAACAACCTGAGCGCTGAGCTGCCCGAACTTTGGCAGCTGCGTTTTAGCTTGTGCGCCGCTTATGCAACAGAGCAACTTGGCAATAACCAAGCAGCGCTTGAACTCTATCAGGAGCTGTTATTACACCCAAAGGCCGGCGAGGATCCGACTTTACAAGCCAGAGCCCTGACACTCAGAGGTGAACAATATGCCGCTTTGGGCTCTTATCCGGCGGCGCTGGAAGATTTAAAACAGGCCTATCAGCTGGAGCAACAGCTGGGTAATGCCAAAAACTTAAGTTATGTCAGTAATGCGCTGGCAAATCTGTATGCCGATCCGGCGCTGGCCGATTACAACGAAGCCATTGCCATGTACCAGCAAACCCTGGCTTATCACAGAAAAGAGCAAAACCGTCAGGATGAAGCCACAGCCCTGTATAACCTTGGCAGCACTTATGAAAGTAAAGGTGAGCTGGGCACTGCACTGGATTACCTGCAACAGGCGCTGAAGGTAGAAGAACAAAGGGCACAGCCCGATGATATTGCTTTTACCAAGTGGGCTATAGCCAAGGTGCTGAGCAAAGCCGGCAAGGCACAACAAGCAGTTGAACTGCTGAACAACACCATTTTGTATTACCAGCAAAGTGGCAATCAGGAATATCTGGCTTATACGCAGCTTAGCCGCGCCATCAGTTATATGGCGCTTTTGCAATGGCCAGCGGCAGAGCAAGACTTAACAGCGGCAGCCGCTTATTTTCAGCAACACCCCAACCCGCGCTTTGAAGCCCGGCTTTATAAAGAATATGCCGCAGTGGCCGCAGCGCAACAGCAATGGCAACAGGCTTTTGTGCGGCAACAACAACAACTGGAACGTGAACATTATTTGCAGCAACAATTGCTGGACAAGCGCACCAGCGCTTTAAAAACCCAGTTACAAACCGAACAACTCAAAAGTGAAAAAGAGCTGCTGGCGCAAAAAAATCAGCAGCAACAGCAACAACTGCTTGATGCCAACAGCATCAAACGCTGGCAGTTGACCGCTTTGTTATTTGCCGCTTTGTTGATCCTGAGTTTGCTGCTGCTGATGCAGCGCCAGTACAAGCTGTCGCGGCAATTACGTGATTTAGCTTTGATGGATGAACTGACCCGGCTACCGAACCGGCGTCACACTGTGGCCATGGCCGAACAGTTGTGGCAACAACATCAACAGCAGCAACAACCACTGGCGGTACTGGCGCTGGATATCGATTTTTTTAAAAAAATCAACGACAGTTTTGGTCATCAGGCCGGCGATCAGGTGCTGAAAAAAGTCGGTCACTGTTTAAGAACCGGCTTAAGGCCACAAGACAAAGTGGGCCGGGTCGGCGGCGAAGAGTTTTTATGTTTATTGCCCAATACCAATGAGCAGCAGGCACTGGAAATAGCACAACGACTCTGTCAGCAGGTAGCGCAGTTAAATGTCAGCGACATTGCCGAGCAGCTGCAGGTGACGGTCAGTATTGGTATTGCCTGCCTTGGCACTCAGGGCGATTTATTGCAGTTATGGCATCAGGCCGATACCGCTTTATATCAGGCCAAACAACAGGGGCGTAATCAGGCAGTGCTGGCCGGTTAAAGCCGTTTTGCCTGCCCGATTTTGCCTAAGCCATTTTACTGAGCGTGGCGCGAAATCTGTTTAAAGATAACCAGAACAGCGTGCCCGCTATCAGGGTTAATGCCAGCAGCTGCGGCCACACCACGTCAAAACCGGCACCACGGTATAAAATGGCCTGCGACGCCTGCACAAAATGGGTGTTGGGTGCGGCCAGCATCAGATATTGCACCAGCTGCGGCATACTTTCCCTGGGGGTCATGCCGCCCGACAACAACTGCAATGGCAATAACACCAGAATCATCATCAGACCAAACTGCGGCATAGAGCGGGCAATGGTCGCCATAAAAATGCCCATCGAAGTGGTGGCAGCCAGCTGCAAAGCGGCACAACATAAAAACAACAACACTGAGCCTTCAATCGGCACCTGCAGCACACCCTGAATGACAAAATGCAGCGACAACGCAGTGGCAATCAGCACCACTGCGCCCATCGACAAAATTTTTGCCAGCATAATTTCCGCCGGTGTCACCGGCATCACCAATAAATGTTCAATGGTGCCATGCTCGCGCTCACGAATAAGCGCAGCGCCCGTCAGCACTATTGAAATCATCGTCACCATATTAATCAGCTCCATCACGGAGCCAAACCAGGCACTTTTCAGGTTTGGATTAAATCTGGCTCTGAGCACCAGCTCCACCGGCAGCGTTGTGTTGCTGCGGTGTTTTTGCTGATATTCACTGACTTGTGCTGTGACTATCTGCTCAATATAACCGGCACCGCTAAAAGCCTGACTGATGCGGGTGGCATCGACACTGAGCTGCAGTGCAGGCGAACGCCCGGCCAGCACATCCTGCTGAAATTCAGGCGGAATATTCAGCACAAAACTATACCGACCGGCATCCAGTGCGGCGTCTGCTTCATCCAGAGCCAGCAACGCAGGTTTGACAAAATAAGGCGGGTAAAACGCACTTTGAATCCGCAGTGACAAAGGCGACTGATCTTCATCCACAATGGCAATAGCGGCTTTATGTAAGGTTTCAGGCAAAGACGAACCGGCCAGGTAAATGCTGAGCGAAAAACTCACGCCAATCAGCAATAACATCACAGGCTCACGCCACAGGCTCCATAACTCTTTTTGCAATAAAAACCAGATATTTAATAGCTTTTGCCGCCAGCGCTGCCCTGCACTTACAGGGTGCCTGGCTCTGATAGAGTGCTGTGTACTGATGTGATGTTGGTTGTTGCTCTGCTGCGGCTTCATCTTAGCGCTCCTGCTTTTTTAACAACAACAACGCTGATAGCAGCACCACAGGCACAGCAGCTGTAATAGCGAGCAACGAAGGGTAAATATCAGCCAGTTGCAGCGCTTTGCTAAAAACACCACGACTGATGGTTAGCATATGGCTGGCCGGATGCAGCTCACCAATCAGCCGGCCGCCGCCTTCCAGCGCTGACACCGGGTTGATCATGCCGGCAAACTGCACCGCCGGAATAATAGTGCCAAGCACAGTTAACAAAATGGCGGCTATCTGACTGCGGGTAAAAGTAGAAGCCAACAGGCCAAAAGCAGTGGCAAAAATAACAAACATCAACACGCTGAGCGACAATGCCAGCTGCGAGCCGGTTAACGGCACGGCAAATAGGGTCACGGCCATCAACAGCATCAATGCATAATTGAGCAGCGCCAGCAGCACATAAGGCAGCTGCTTGCCCAATAAAAACTCCAGCCGGCTTACCGGTGTAACATACAAATTAATAATGGAGCCCAGCTCTTTTTCCCGCACTACCGACAGCGCCGTCAGCAGCGCCGGGATCATCAGCAATAACATCGGGATCAGCGCCGGTACCATGGCCACTAAACTGCGGATATCGGGGTTATACCTAAACCGGGTTTGCACCACCGCTTGCTGGCTTAGTGTGCTGTTGCTGCCATGCAACCTGGCCTGCTGCGACAGCCAATACAGATGCATGCCCAGCACATAACCTCGGGTGGTTTCAGCCCGGGTCGGCATGGCGCCGTCTATCCAGGCGCCAATTTCAACCGGCTCACCGCGGCTTAAGCGCCGGCCAAAACCAGGCGGAATTTCCAGCGCCAGCGCCAGCTCGCCACTGCGCATTCGGGCATCGAGCTGCGCCTCGCTGGTGATATCTGCTTTTTGAATAAAATAACGTGAGCCGGCCAGGTTCTGCACATAGTTTTGACTGAGTAACGACTGGTCCTGATCCAGCACGGCAAAAGTCAAATCATCAACATCCATGGTGATGCCATAACCGAAAAACAGCAGCAACACTAAGCTACCAAAGAGCGCCAGCGCACCGCGGATAGGGTCACGTTTAAGCTCCAGCGTTTCGCGGCGGGAATAACTAAATAACCGGCGCCAGCTAAAAAGCCGGTTTGAACTGACAGCTTTTACCGGCAAAACCGGAGCTGTCTGCGACTTAGCTGTTGTTGCGTCAGGCTGGCTGACCACAGCCGCCTGTTTTTTCGGTGATGCTGATGGTGCCGCTGCCGCCCCCGCGCCGCCTGCGCCTGCCTGCTGCAAATACCATATAAAAGCCTGCTCCAGCGAATCCTGATGATCAGCGGCTAAATTGGCCGGTGTGTCGCTAACCAGTACCTTACCGGCGTGCATCAGGGATATGCGGTCGCAGCGCTCTGCTTCATTCATAAAATGGGTGGAGATAAAAATAGTGACTTTGTCGTTGCGGGCTAAATCCAGCATCAGCTGCCAGAACTGATCCCGTGCTATCGGGTCCACGCCCGAAGTAGGCTCGTCCAGGATCAGCAGCTCAGGCTGATGCACCATGGCCACTGCCAGCGACAAGCGCTGACGCAGCCCAAGCGGCAACTGATCAGGCAGGCTGTGCTGCTGCGCTTTGAGCGAAAAACGACTGAGCATCAGCTCAATACGTCCGGCAATTTGCGCTTCCGGCAGGTGAAACAACCTGGCATGCAGTTGCAGGTTTTGCCTGACCGTCAGCTGGTTATACAAAGAAAACGACTGCGACATATAACCCACCCTGTGGCGGATGGATAAATCATTGCTGCTCAGCTCCTGACCAAAGAGCCAGGCCTTGCCGCTACTGGCCGGTAATAAACCGGTCAGCATTTTCATCGTCGTGGTTTTGCCACAGCCGTTGGAGCCTAAAAAACCAAAAATTTCGCCTTGCCGGATTTGAAAACTCACCGCATCAACAGCAACAAAGTCATCAAACTTCATGGTGAGCTGCTCGGCCGCTATGGCTATGACAGGGTCGGTCTGCGTCTCGAGTGGGGTCACCAGCACCGGCTGATGTAAAGCACGAAGTTCAGGCGGCAACAACTGGATAAAAGCCGCTTCCAGCGTGTTACAGCCGGTTTGTTGATACAGCTGTGCCGGGCTGCCTTGTGACAGCAAAGTGCCGGCATTCATCACCAGCAAATGGTCAAAATGGCTGGCTTCGTCCATATAAGCTGTGGCCACCAGCACACTAAGACCTGGTTTTTGTGCTCTGATATGGCCAATCAACTGCCAGAACTGACTGCGGGATAAAGGGTCGACCCCCGTGGTGGGTTCATCGAGGATCAATAACTCCGGGTCATGAATAAGGGCACAACACAAACCGAGTTTTTGTTTCATCCCGCCCGACAACTTGCCGGCCGGCCGGTTTAAAAACTCATGAAGACCGGTAGCGCGGGTCAGTTCATCAATACGGCGGCGGCGCTCAAAGGCATTATGGCCAAACAAGCGGGCAAAAAACTGCAGATTTTCTTCCACCGACAAACTCAGATACAGATTTTTGCCAAGCCCTTGCGGCATATAGGCTATTGCCGGGCAAACCCGCTGGCGGTGACTGCGTTTACTGATATCGCCGCCCAACACTTCAATACGGCCTTGTTGGATTTGCCGCGCCCCTGCCAACAGCGCCAGCAGACTGGATTTACCGACGCCATCAGGCCCCAATAAACCCACCATTTTGCCAGCGGGAATATCGAGCGTCAGATCATGCAGCGCCACAGTATTGCCATAACTTAACGACACCGACTGCACTGTTGCTACAGGCATTGCGATAGGAGCAGCTCCAGGCTCGGCTGCAGGGGGCGCAACTTTGCTTAATGCCGCCAGATCAGGTCCGGCTTCAGACTGCGTTTTTGTCACTGCGCCAGCTCCGGCAAGCTGTCAGGCCAGGGCTGGCTGTCATCGAGCCGCAGATAAGCCACACCGGGCAAACCTGTTTTTACTTTCTGAATATGTTTTTGCAGCAGGGCCGGGCTGATTTTGGCTTTGACCCTGAACATCAGTTTTTCCCGTTCGCTGGCCGTTTCCACTGTTTTGGGGGTGAACTGCGCCACATCGGCCACATAAGACACTTTGGCCGGAATCGACCTTTGTGGCACAGCATCCAGCACCAGCCGTACTTCGCTGCCAAGCGCAATCTGGCCGGCACTGGCCGAAGGCAGAAAAAACGTCATATACACATCAGTTAAATCAATCAGACTCAATACCTTGCCGCCAGCGGCCACCACTTCACCACTTTGTGCAATACGGTATTGAATGCGGCCAGCGCGCGGCGCTTTCAGCTGATTGTCATTCAGCTCCACTTCCACTCTGTGTACTGTGGCCTTTGCCGCCTCCACCGCCGACTGCGCCGATAAAATCTGCGCTTTGGCTGAGGTCATCGCTGCTTCTGCTGCAGTAATTTGCGCCAAGCCAGCACTGAGTGCAGCTCTGGCACTGGCCACCTGAGTGTCGTTGTCATCGGCCTGCTGCCTGGATACTGAACCACTTTGTGCCAAAGCGTCGGTGCGGCTCGCTCTGGCAAGGGCAGCTTGCAGCTCAGCTTCCCGTTGTTTCAACACGGCCTTTAAGGCATTTTTTTCACTTTCTCTTTGTTGTAACTGGCTTTGTGCCGTTAACAACATACTTTCGCTTTGTTTTAGCTGCGCCTGCGCCTGGGCTAACTGCGCCTGCAAAGCGTCGGACTCGACTTCCGCCAGCAACTGGCCTGCACTGACAAAATCTCCTTCATCCACCAGAATTGTTTTAATCCGGCCCGGGCTTTTGCTGGCAATGGCAATTTCTGTGGCTTCAATACGGCCATTGGCGCGCAGCAGGTTATCTTTGCCATTTTGCCTGACATAATGCTGATACCAAAAACCGGCTGCCGCGATAAGCAGCGCCCCCACGACCCCCAACAGCAACAAATTGCTGCGCCCTTGCTGTAAATACCCCGAATTTGCTTGTTGCATCTGAGCTTCCCTGGGACGGCGGAGCACTGTAACAGCCTGACGCCCGCCGACATTTTTTGTTTAGGCTTTTGTTGTTTCACTTTATGGCATATCAAAAGCGATTTGTGCAAAAAGTCTGCTCTGCTTGAGATAAAACAATAAAAACGTGTCAACAGCCCTGAATTTGTGCGGCAATGCTGGCACTGTAGTCAGTTCAAATTCAGTTTTGTCCTTTTACACTCGCCTGCACTTTTTCGCTGTAAGCCAACAGCCTCAGGCTGTTGGCTACCGCCCCAACGGTTGTTGTTGTGCAGCAGCCGCCCGCTTTATGAAGGAACCTGATATGAAAAAACATAACCTTGCTCTGATAACTGCATTGCTGCTGAGCACTCCTGCATTTGCCGGTGAATTTATTCCGGCAGCCGGTTTTGGCCCGCAATATGGCGACTTAGGCGCCAAAATCAGTTACCGCGAAAACAATCTGGCGTTTTTTGCCGGTGTCGGTATTCATGGTGCGGCACTGGGGGCACAAATGGCACCAGCGCCAGGCAGCCCTCATGCTTTTGGCCTGATGTATGGCACCGAATCTGACATCTTTAACGCTGAAGAGCTGGTGTTAGTCACTTACGACTATCACTTAACCAGTTTTAGTGGCCGCGGCTGGGTACTGGGCGCTGGTTTAGGCCAGGCCGATCGCACCGACAGAGGCCGTGATGGCGACAGCAAAACTATTGCTGTACTGAATATTGGTTATAAGTTCTAATCAACAGCAGCACGGCCAGCCGCTGGCCGTGCTGCTGTTGCGATAAACGCTCCGAGCGCATTTGCAGCAGCCAACAGCACCCGTAACGTTAAAAGCCCACTCTTCAGTTTAGAAAACTCTTATACTCAGCATATCCCCAGTCGGAGAATGCTGATGAAATCGACTCTTGCAGCCTTGTTGTTGTTCAGCATGCCGCTTTTGGCCGCACCACTGCAGATTTGTTACGAAGACAACGAACATTCACCCGCTTTGCCCAAACAAATGGTGCAGGGAGTTGCTGCTTATGGCACCCACAGCCAAACTGCCACTTTGGCGTTTGCTCTGGCCGGTGTTGAAGTTGAACTGCACCGTATCCCCTGGAAACGCTGTTTGCATGAAGCTTCGATTGGCAAAATGGATGGGGTGATTGGCATTGGCTGGACTGCCGAGCGCCAGCAACAACTTGCCTTTCCGCTTACTGCACAGCAGCAAGCTGATGCCAGCCTGAGCCTGATGCAGGTCGATTATCATATTTACACCCATCAGCAGCAGCCTTTGTCCTGGGATGGCAACAGATTATCCGGCGTTAAATTTGGTTTATCGGCGCCGCAGGGGTTTGTCGTGGAGCAAAAGCTGAAACAACTGAATGCCCTGAGCACCCTGCCGTCTGGCCTCAATGCCGGGCTGGAGCTGGTGCTCAACCGCCGGCTGGACGGTTATGTACTGGCCGAATTTGTCGCAGACGCTCAGCTGAAACAACACCCCAAAGCCGCTTTGATTAAAAAACTGCAGCCAGCTTTTTATCAGCAGCCGCTGTTTCTGGTGTTTAGCCTGCAGTTTGCCAAACAGCAGCCTGAGCTGGTGCAGAAGGTCTGGTTACAAATTCCCAATGCCCGCAGCACTATTGCCAAAGAACAAGCCCTACCAACAGCGCCATTCACCAACCCGCCGGCACAACTGAAGGAGCAACAGCCAAACGCCAACTGCTGTCGCTAGCCAGATGTCAGAGGCAGCAGCTGAGTTATTCCGCCTTAGGCAACATCTGTTGTAATAACTGGCAATCCTGCACCTGCTGCTTGGCATACTGCCGGCAGACATCGGCTAGTTCCGCCTGATGCTGGTTGAGCGCTGCTGCCATTTGTTGCTCAAAACGACAACTGCGTCTGTCACTGCGGCTATGTGCCAGCGCCAACGCCACAGCACAAGCCTGAGCATACTGACGCATGGCCAGGCCCGGGCTGGTTGGATGAACACAAATATCTTCCGGATCCAAATCCACATTGGCATGGTGTAGCGAACGCATCAGATAATGTGCACCTTCAAACTGCAGCTCATCCAGCACTAAATCTGGCCGGCGCTGCATCTGGCGCTGACAATCCACCGTCAGGTGAGCATCATTTAATTGATTCACCGGGTTTAAGTCAGCAAAAAATGCCAGTGGTGCCGAGCGGCGTTGTTGTTTGGCTTCAACCACATGATAAAGCGCCAGATCTTCGTTGGTTTGCCACTTTTTAGGCCCAACCAGCAAATAATAACGACCGAGATTCAGCGAACCGGTGCCGGCGCCCTGACGCGCCACCAAATCGACAATATCATCGTCGACATAAGGCCGGAAGCTGGTCAGCACCCGCTGATAGTCCTGCTCGCTTAATCTGGTAAATTTGCCGGCATCGGCTTTAAACCGCAGAGGTTTTTGCGTGAAGTCGACTGTCTTAGCCAGGGTGCTTTTGGTTAAGAAGTGCTCGCCGGCAGCCGACCTCTTAATGGCTTTTTTCAGATAAGGTTTTAATAAATGTTCTTTTGGAAAATCGTCCTGCGCATAAAATCTGCGCTCAGGGTCGTCGCTGATACGCAGCAGCTCCTGCTGGTACTCACGGAAAAACGCCAGCATGGCTTTTTCGCCATCCTGCTCAGTTGCAACTTTGACAGCACTAAAATCAACACTGTCGTCGCTCTGATAACGTCCCCCGGCCAGACCACGGCAATAGTCGGCCGCCAATAATAAACTGATGGCAAAACGGCTTAAGTCCCAGACGGCATGACCGACACAGGCATCATCAAAGTCGTTGGGGCCAAAAATCACTCTGTCACCACTGCTGCCTTCTTCAGTAAAAAAACCAAAGTTCGCCAGATGACAATCGCCCATCACCCTCACCAGCGGCACTGCACAGAGCGCTTCAGGCAAAGGTAACAACCGGCGATGGATATCGGCATAAAACAAGCCTGAACTGCCGCGTAAAAACCGGAACGGGCTTTGGGTCATTTTACGATGTTTCACTAAAGGGGCTGTGGCCGGATCTGTGCCGTCGGTGCGGATAAATTCCTGTTGTAACTGGGAGAGGCGAAGACTTGCTTCGACAAAATTGCTCATCTGGGTTGTCCTTCA
Organism: Rheinheimera sp. 4Y26; assembly: GCF_025245835.1. Taxonomy (GTDB): domain Bacteria; phylum Pseudomonadota; class Gammaproteobacteria; order Enterobacterales; family Alteromonadaceae; genus Pararheinheimera. The sequence goes on along the minus strand of NZ_JAOBWS010000001.1, from coordinate 769,253 downwards.
CTGAGTCTGAGGCCGGTACTCTGGCGGCGTAGCCTGTTGCTACCGCCAACAAAATAATTGTTATAGATACACAAAGCTGCTAACCGGATGCTAGCGCAACAGCAGAAAAAACTCAGCAGCCCTGATTTTATTTGGACAAAAATAATGTAAGCAGTTGTGCTATATCATAAAACAACCGGTAGCTTACAGGCACAACCTGTATCCCACTCCGGCTTCGGTGGTTAAATAACGGGGCGCTGCCGGATTATCCTCCAGCTTTTGCCTCAGCTGCGCCATATGCACCCGCACATATTCAGGTCGCCCCTGATAAGCCTCTCCCCACACCTGCTGCAAAATCTGATTATGGGTTTGCACCACACCGGCATGGCGCAGCAGGCATAACAACAATTCATATTCGGTTTTGGTCAGATGCACCCGCTCGCCGGCTTTAGTCACAACATGCTGCACCGGATCAAGAGTGACAGTGCCAAATTGCCATTGCCGCACTGTGCCCTGACGCGGCCTGAGTGCACTGCGCATCCGCGCCAGTAACTCACCGGCGCTAAAAGGTTTAGTGACATAATCGTTGGCACCCAAATCCAGCGCCTGCACTTTGTCCTGCTCTTTGCCACGGGCCGAAATAATAATGACCGGAATAGCAGACCATAACCGCAACTGGGTTAATAACTGCAGGCCATCCAGATCGGGCAACCCAAGGTCCAGCAGCAGCAAGGCATACTCCTGGCCGGCCAGCAGTTGCAGTCCTTGTTGGCCTGAAGCACAGATGTCTGGCAAATAACCCTGACTGGTCAATAAAGTGGCGAGAAAACTCTGCATGCCGGCATCATCTTCCAGCAGCAAAACGCGGGGTTTCTGACTCATAGCGGCCACTCCAGTACGGCAACAGCCTGGGTCTTATCAAGCACAAAACTAAACCGCCCCTGATGCAAAGCCGCCACTGTTTCGCAGATGCGAATGCCAAGGCCATGACCGGCATCGGCAGCATTGCCGCTGGCAGTGCCAGCTGACGGCAAGTGATTGCGCAATACCAGCCGCTGCCACTGCTTAACCCTTTCACAACCAAGTTCAATCCTGCCGGCGCCGTATTTTTGCGCATTTTCTAGTAAATTGGCCAACGCAATTTCCAGTAAACCGGCATCGCCACTCAGTGCCTGCGGCGGCGGGCAAGCCAGCCGCTGTGCAATATCGGTGGCCAATTCACTGCGCCTGGCCAAAGCTCCGGCGATTAAATCGTCTGAACTAAACTGGCTGTATGTCAGCTGCACATCGGCCAGCTGCGCTTTGGATAACTCCAGCACCTTTTCAAAATGTTGTTGTAACAGTTTGCTGTGGCGGTAAATATTCAATGCCTGTTGCTGTCGCTGTTCGTCCGACAAGGTCAGCTCTGTGTCGGCCAACATACTTGAAGCACCCATAATGGTGGCCAGCGGCGTGCGTAAATCATGCGATAACGACCTTAACAACATGGCGCGTTGTTGCTCCGACTCCACCCTGAGCAGGTTTTTATTCGCTTCATGCTTCAGCTCCAGTGCAGCATGACTCTGACTTAACAATGACTGAGCCGCATGCAGCAGATTATGGTTGGGCAACAATAAGGCTTGTGGCAATACCAACCAGCCAGCCGGCTGAGGTTTGCCCAGTGGCAGCTGGCAAAGGCCGGCTTCAGCTGCAGGAGCAACAGCGCTGGCGTAGAGCCTGACCGGTGCACGCAAACGGCGTGACAATAACTTCTGGGCAAATGCACATTGGCCCTGCCAGTCGCTGCGGCTTGCCAAACCTTTGGCCAGCATATACATGCCCCTGAGCTGCGACATCAGATTGCGGGTCTTTTGCAGTTGCCGGTTAATACGATCAGACAAATAACTGATAAAAATCCCCAGACTTGCCATCACCACAAAACTAATCAGATTTCGGGTGTCGTGTACATGCAAAGTGTAATAAGGCGGCACAAAACACCAGTTCAGCGCCAGCACCGACACTAAAGTGCTGGTGATGGCCAGAGTTTTGCCGTAACGCTGCGCCATCCAGCTGATCCAGACCAGCTGCAGCATGGCCACATCGGTTGGGCTGATATGCTGACGCAGTGGGATCAACAGCGCAGTAAAGAACACAGGCCAGGCGATGGCATGAAACCAGCCCCATAGTTTTTTGTCAGGCCGCGTCTGGTACAGCCGCATCTTAATAACGCCAATAAGCAGGGGTGAGTAATATCAGCACAGTGAGAATCTCCAGCCGCCCCATCAACATACCCAAACTCAACCACCATTTGGCACCATCCGGCAAAGTAGAAAAATTGCCGGCTGGACCAATGATGCTGCCAAGACCAGGACCAACATTGGCAACTGCTGTGGCAGCGCCCGTTACCGCTGTGACTAAATCCAGCTGATAAAAAGACAAGGCCATGGCAATAAAAGCAATAGTGGCAAAATAAATAAAACAAAAGGCCAGCACAGTGCCAAGCAGCTGGTCGTCAACCTTTTTGCCGCCATAACGCTGATCCCAGACCGCTCTTGGATGGATCAATAACTTCATTTGTTTCACCAGCAGCATAGCCGCCAGCTGTATCCGGAAGATTTTTAAGCCACCTGAGGTAGAACCGGAACAAGCGCCGGAAAAGGTAAGATAAAAAAACACCATCACGGCCAGATTGCCCCACAGCGTATAGTCTTCTGAAGCATAACCACAAGTGGTGATCACTGACACCACATTAAACAAACTATGGGTCAGCGCGTCAAACCAGGGGCGGTTTTGTTGTTGCACCTGATAAAAAGTCAGCGTCAGTGCCGCCACCAGTACTATGGCAATAAAAGCCCGCACCTGCGGGTCACGCCACAACGCCAGCCGGTTGCCTTTAACCATACTGACAAAAAGCACAAAAGGCATAGCCGCAGCCATCATAAAGAAGCTGCTAAGCCAGAAAATCAACGGTGTGTCTTTAAACTGGCCAAAAGAAGCGTCGTAATTGGCAAAACCACCGGTGGCCACTGTGGTCATGGCATGGCTGATGGCATCAAAACCCGTCATACCAGCCAGATAATAACTGAGCATGGTCAGCAAAGTCAGCACCAGATAGACCACGCCTATCGCGGCAGACATTGAGGAGCTGCGCGGCAGAATTTTTTCGGAGGTGTCGGAATTTTCGGTTTTAAATAACCGCATACCGCCGATTTTTAGCGCCGGTAAAATGGCAATAGCCATCACAATAATCCCAATGCCACCTATCCAGTTCAGCACGGCGCGCCAGAACAACAAGCCTTTGGGCATATGATCCAAACCGGATAACACAGTGGAACCCGTGGTCGTCACCGCAGAAACAGCTTCAAACCAGGCGTCGGTAAAACTGCAATCCGGCACTATCCACCAGATAGGTAAAGCGGCAAAAAAACATAACATCAGCCAGCTTAAGGTGGTCAGTAAAAACAGTTGCCGGCTTTTTAAATCGCGGGCGTGCCGCCCCCAATATATCAGCGTATAACCCACCACAGCGCCAAGCACTGCACAGGTTAAAAACACCCAGAAGATACTTTCGTGGTAATAAATCGCCACCAGCATGCCAAGCAGCTGCACCAGTGACAGCAACAACAATAAATAACCCAGCACCCGGTACATTAAATACCGGCCAGGCACCAGCACCACACGGGACATCACAGCAGTCGTCATCACAACACACCAGAACAACGGATAACTGCGATCTTATAAGCTGTGGTAAAGCAGCATTATAAAGATTGTATAAAGATTCGGGAGTTGGTCGAGTGCCCCCTTATTCGCCAGCTCCGGCACAGTCTGTTAGAATTGCGGCTTTTTTTCGCCCGGCTTGGCTTTGAACTGGCTGCAGATGAAAGCTGCGATAGGCTCAAAAAGCCAGCAATTATTTTGTTTTAAAAGGAAAAATAAATGTTTCAGCAACTGAAGCAACAGTGGTTCAGCAATACCCGCGCTGATATTTTATGCGGCATTCTGGTGGCGCTGGCGCTGATCCCGGAAGCGATCGCCTTTTCGATTATTGCCGGTGTCGACCCCAAAGTCGGTTTATACGCTTCTTTTGCCATCGCAGTCATTTGCGCTTTTGCCGGCGGCCGGCCGGCGATGATTTCGGCTGCAACGGGCGCAATGGCGCTGTTGATGGTCACCCTGGTCAAAGAACATGGCCTGCAATATTTATTGGCCGCAACCCTGCTGTGTGGTGTTATTCAGATCATTTTTGGTTTATGTAAACTCGGTGAGCTGATGCGTTTTGTGTCGCGCTCTGTTGTCACAGGTTTTGTTAATGCGCTGGCGATTTTGATTTTTATGGCGCAGCTGCCTGAATTAATAGGGCACGGCTGGCAGGTATATGCCATGACAGCAGCCGGCCTTGCCATTATTTATTTGTTTCCTTATCTGAATAAAACTATTCCGTCTCCTCTGGTGGCCATTCTGGTATTAACCGCCATCACTTTGTATTTCCAGATTGATGTACGCAATGTGGCCAATATGGGCGCCTTGCCGGACAGCCTGCCGGTATTGTTGTGGCCTGAGGCACCGCTCAACTGGCAGACTTTGGAAATTATCTTCCCTTATTCACTGGGCCTTGCCGTCGTAGGTTTACTCGAGTCGCTGATGACCGCCACTATTGTCGATGACATGACCGAAAGCGACAGTAATAAAAACCGTGAATGTGTGGGCCAGGGCATTGCCAATATTGGCTCTGGCCTGATTGGTGGGATGGCCGGTTGCGCCATGATTGGCCAGTCGGTGATCAACGTAAAATCCGGTGGCCGCACCCGCTTATCCACTCTAGTTGCCGGTATTCTTATTCTGATTTTTGCGGTGTATTTAGGCCCCTGGGTTGGCCTTATTCCGATGGCTGCGTTAGTGGCTGTGATGATTATGGTATCTATTGGCACCTTTAACTGGCAGTCACTGCGCGATTTACGCCATAACCCAACCAGCTCAGGTGTGGTGATGCTGGCCACTGTGGCTGTGGTGGTATACAGCCACAACCTGGCTTATGGTGTGCTGGTGGGGGTGCTGCTCAGCACCTTGTTTTTTGCCAATAAAATAGGCCAGTTACTGGCCGTGCAGTCCACCCTTTCTGCAGATGGCAACAGCAGGATATATCAGGTCACGGGCCAGCTGTTTTTTACCTCGGCAGAGCAATTTGTTGCCAGTTTTGATTACAAAGAACAGCTCAGCAAAGTGCAGATTGACCTGACCCATGCCCATTTCTGGGATATCACGGCGGTCAGCTCACTGGACAAAGTGGTACTGAAGTTTCGCAGAAACAATATCGAAGCAGAGGTCACAGGGTTAAATCAGGCCAGCGCGACTTTGGTGGATAAATTTGCCATCCACAACAAACCTGAAGCAATCGCACCTTTATTACATTAAATAACTGCATGCTGCGCAGCAAAGCTAGCGGTAAAATACGGCATTAAAAAAGCCTGTTGTTTTAAACAACAGGCTTTTTTCTGTCGATGCCAACAAGGAAAAATCTAACGGCCTTTTACCACAAGCCATTGTTATTTCACCAGGTTATTTCAGCAGACGCCAGGTCAGTGGAAAACGATACACCTGGCCTTCGCTGGCCGTTTTGGCGGCAATAATATAGAGCACTAAAGTCGCGAGCCATAACACCGGCATCAGCGCAACACCTATCACCGAAATTCCCAGCAGCACATACACCAGCAGTACTGTGATGGCAAAATTCAGCCCTTCTTTAGCGGTGCTTTTCACAAATTCATCATCGGATTTAATCAGGTACACCAGTAAAGGCGCCAGAAAAGCAAAAAAGATCGAAGCCACATGAGTAATAGCTGCCAGGTTTTTACTGTCTTGTCCTGGTTCCTGCACATAAGTTGACATAAATATTCCTTGTATTCTGCCAAGCCTGAACGCTTGAAATAAATGCCTTTTACGAAAGTAAGTTGCGATAAGAACCGCGCCGTTCCAAAGGCTGCCAGTTAAAAAATAAGTCAAATCAAGCAGCTTTAGCAAGCACCATTTAAACAGCAACAAGAATGCAACATCAGGCCAACAAGGTGCTGCAAACTGGTACTTAAACAAAAACTACCCTATCGGCACAGACTCTGGCATATTGCGCACAAATCATCCGGAGTTTGTCAGATGCGGTTGCCTGTATTCAGCTTGTTGTTCTGTTGTTTATGCAGTGTGCAAAATCTGGTGGCTGCGCCGCAACAACTGAATCTGACCTTGTATACCGAAGAATTCCCGCCTTATAGTTTTTTACATCAGGGCAAAATTCGCGGCATTAACGCCGACATCATTCTGGAAGCCTGCACTTTGGCACAGTTAAAATGTGACATGGTGAGCCTGCCCTGGCTGCGCGCCTTTGAAAACGCGCAGCAAGACCCGCAAAGTGGTTTGTTTCCAACGGTCAGAACGCCCAAACGCAGTGAGCTGTTTCAGTGGGTTGGCCCTATTGCCTCTGCCAAAGCGTATTTATACCGGCTAAAAAGCCGGCCGCAAATTGCGCCCAAAAATCTCGCCGATGCAAAAAACTTTGGCATTGCCGTCGCCAGGGGCGATGTATATGAAGAATATCTGACTGAGCAAGGGTTTAAACGGGGTGTGAACCTTTTGGATTTTGCCACCAAATCAGAACCTATTCCGCTGTTTTTACAGGGAAAAGTAGACCTGATTATCGGCTCTGAGCTGGTGTTGCCCGATTGGCTGGCCAAACATGGCAAAGATATGCGCCTGGTGGAACCGGTGCTGGATATTTCGGCCATAGGCAATAACTTTCTGGCGCTGAATAAAGCAGTATCACCCGAACTTGCCCACCGCCTGCAACAGGCGCTGAATGAGCTGAAACACAATGGCCGTTTTGATGCGATTATCCGTCAGTACCATCAAAATCCGGGCCAGTTTCAGCACTAAATCCATCACTGCAAAATACCAGCCTCAGGCTGTGCTTGTTATTTTTTCTGCATCAGATACACAGAAACCGCAATAAAAATGCCGCTGGGCAACACAGCGCCAAGCACGGGCGGTAACTGGTAGACCAGCGCAATAGGGCCAAACACTTCATTGGCCATATGAAAAGCAAAACCGGTCAGAATGCCCATCAACACCCTTGCTGCCATAGTCACGCTGCGCAGCGGGCCAAAAATAAACGACAACGCCATCAGCATCATTGCCACTATGGTTAACGGCTGAGTGGCTTTGCGCCAGTACGCCAGCTGATAACGGCTGCTGTCCTGCTGATTGGCATCCAGATAATCCAGATAACTGCTTAAACCCTGTAAACTCAGAAGTTCAGGTTTGACACTGACCACGCCCAGCTTGTCGGGCGTTAAACCTGAGCGCCAGCGTTGCTGCGCCCATTGATGCTGTTCAACTTTGTCATCCCGGAAATTCAGGCGGCTGACCTGCTCTAATTGCCAGACACCGGCGACAAATATCGCCGACTTGGCGTTAATAATGCCCTGCAGCGCCAGCTCAGGCGAAAACTGATAAATAGTGACATTTTTCAGACTGCCATCGTCTGACACCTGACGGATATTGACAAAATCGTCACCATCTTTAGCCCAGACGCCCTGCTGCGCAGCAAATAAATTACCGCCGGAAATGGCTTTGGTTTTGAGTTCTCTGGCAAACTTTTCCGAAGCCGGCGCCAGCCACTCGCCCACCGCCATCACCAACACCATCATCAATAACGCGGTTTTCATCACAGAGCCGATAATATTCAGCCTGGACATACCGGAGGCCTGCATCACCACCAGCTCGCTATTGCTGGCCAGCATACCAAGGCCAATCAGCGCACCTATTAACGCTGCCATCGGGAAAAACAACACCATATCGCCCGGCACACTGAACAAGCTGAACATAGCCGCCGTCAGCGCTGTGTAGTCACCGCGGTCGACTTTCAGCTGATCAATAAAACGGAACATGCCGGATAAAATCAGCAGCACAGACAATGACAAAGCCGAGGTGGTCAGAATACTGCGGCCAATGTAAATATCGACAATCTTAAGCATGTTCACCCCGGCCAAAAATTCTGGCTTTCAGCCGCTGCGCACCGGCGCGGCTTTGCAGCAACAACACCACCACCAGCGTCAGCATCAGGCCATGGATCCACCAAAGCCCGACCGCCTGAGGGATTTTTTCTTTTTGCAGCAAATTGGTGCTGACAATCAGCAGCATGTAATACAGCAAAAACAACGACAAAGCCGGCAATAAACGGCCAAATTTGCCCTGGCGCGGGTTCACTTTACTGAGCGGCACTGCCAGCAACATCAGAATGGGAATCGACAGCGGAATGGCCAGCCGCCAATGCAGCTCAGCCACAGCTTCGGGGTTATCACGCTGCTGATATAAATCCAGCGTGGGCAAACTTTTTAATTTGCGCCGGCGCTGCTCTACCTGCTGCTCGCGGATTTGCAAATCATAACGGCCAAACTCCAGCACATCATATTCAGGTGCATCCACAGCCCCTGCATACCTGCGGCCATTGCTCAGCACCAGTCGTTGTGCACCGGTATTGTCTTCCTGCACAGTACCGGTTTGGGCATACACCACCGAATGCTGACCGCCATCTTCAGTGGCCTGTTGCGCCAAAAACACTTTGGACAGACTGTGGCCGTCACGGCTGATGTCCTGCACAAACACCACGGCTTTTTCATTGGAAGTTTGCTGGAAACGCCCGGGAATAAGTGTGGATAAACCAGGGTCGGACGACACTTTTTCCAGCAGCTGATATTCACGCTCAGCGGCCCAGGGGCTTAAATACAAAGTTAAACCACCGGCCAGCAAGGCGATAAACAACGACAACACCAGCGTCATACGCCCCACCAGCCATTCACTGACACCTGTGGCATGCAACACTGTCATTTCACTTTCTGCATAAATCCGGCCGTAGGCGATTAAAACACCCAAAAATGCCGCCAAAGGTAAAATAAGAATGGCCATCTGCGGCAGTTTTAATGCCACCAAAGTGAGCACCAATGAAGCAGGCAGCTCGCCTTCTGAGGCGTCTGCTAAGGTTTTGACAAAGCGCTGGCTTAAGATAATAGTGATTAAAATCAGAAACACAGCCAGCTGAGATTTAAATACTTCGCCAATCAAATAACGAAAAACAATCAAAATGCCCCCCAAAAACCAGTCTTTTTGCTGGCACCCTGGCAATTTTTAAGTAAACTGGATATTTATAGCAATTATTATCGACTAAAGTCCGGTGAAATCCGAGCTTTTTTATCAGCGCCAGCACCTCTTTTACTGGCCTAAAGCGCGGCGTTACCCCAGCATAGTCCATCAGAATCAGGAGTTGACATGGAGTTCAGCGTTAAAAGCGGAAGTCCGGAGAAACAACGCAGTGCTTGTATTGTTGTCGGCGTGTATGAACCACGCCGGTTATCTGCGGTGGCCGAACAATTAGATAAAATCAGCGAAGGTTATATCAGTAACCTGCTGCGCCGTGGTGATCTGGAAGGCAAACCAGGTCAGATGCTGCTGTTGCACCATGTACCTAACGTACTGAGCGAACGAGTGTTATTGGTCGGTTGTGGCAAAGAACGTGAGCTGGACGAACGCCAGTATCGTCAGATCATTGCCAAAACCATCAGCACCCTGAATGAAACCGGTTCAATGGAAGCTGTGTGCTTTTTATCTGAGCTGCATGTCAAAGGCCGCGATACCTACTGGAAAGTACGTCATGCGGTAGAAACCACTCAGGATTGCCTGTACACCTTTGATAAGCTGAAAAGCAAAAAAGATGAAACCCGCCGTCCGCTGCGCAAAATTGTGTTTAATGTGCCCACCCGCCGTGACCTCACCATAGGCGAAAAAGCCGTTGAGCATGGCCTGGCTATTGCCGCCGGTATTAAACAATGTAAAGACGTTGGCAATATGCCACCGAATATCTGCACCCCGGCCTGGCTGGCCGAGCAGGCGCAGGGGCTTGCCACTATCAGCGACAAACTCAGTATTGAAGTGCTGGGTGTGCCGGAAATGACCGCGCTGGGCATGCATTCTTATTTAGCTGTGGCCCGTGGTTCGGACAACGAAGCCAAAATGGCGGTGATTAAATACCAGGGCGCCATGGACAACAGCGCGCCCGTGGTGCTGGTCGGCAAAGGTTTAACTTTTGATACCGGCGGTATCAGCATTAAACCAAGTGACGCCATGGACGAGATGAAATACGACATGTGTGGCGCTGCTTCTGTGCTGGGTACCATGAACGCTGTGGCATCACTCGGTTTACCGGTCAATGTGATTGGAGTATTAGCAGCTGCCGAAAACATGCCGGACGGTAAAGCTTACCGCCCTGGTGACGTACTGACGACGATGTCGGGCCAAACGGTTGAAGTGTTAAACACTGACGCTGAAGGCCGTTTAGTGCTGTGTGATGCTTTAACTTATGTGGAGCGGTTTGACCCGGATGTGGTGATAGACGTCGCCACTTTAACCGGTGCCTGTGTCATTGCGCTGGGTAAACATGCCACTGGCCTGTTGAGTAACCACAACCCGCTGGCGCATGAAATTCTGAATGCATCAGAACAAAGTGGGGATCGCGCCTGGCGTTTACCTTTGTGGGATGATTACCACGACCAGTTAGAAAGCCCCTTTGCCGACTTTAGTAACTTAGGTGGCCGCGCCGCCGGTACTATTACCGCAGCCTGCTTTTTGTCAAAATTCACCCGCAAATATAACTGGGCGCATTTGGACATTGCCGGCACAGCCTGGCGTAGCGGCGGTAAAGACAAAGGTGCCACAGGTCGCCCTGTAGCCATGCTGATGCAATTTTTAATTAACCGTGCCGGCCATCATCCGGAAAGTTAAACAAACGCCTCTGCAGTTATTTTGCGCAGCAACTGGCCCGGGAACCCTGGCCAGTTTTGTTTTTAGCCCTTGCAGCCTGTGCGCTGCAACAGCACAACAGAAGGCCACTGATGCAAGTTCAGTTTTATTTGCCCAAAGCTGCTGACCCCAGCGAAGCGTCGGGGGATAGCAGCAAAGCGCCGGCTGATAGCGGTGAAATAAAGGGGAATAACCAGCTGCTGCTGGCCTGTCAGCTTTGTGCTGCTTTGTACCGGCAAAATCTGAAAGTCTTTGTGTACTGCGCAAATCAGCAAGACGCTGAACAGGTCGATGAGGTATTATGGCAGTTTGATGCACACAGTTTTGTACCGCATAACCTGGTGGGTGAAGGCCCTGCCCGCGGCGCGCCGGTTGAGATCAGCTGGCTGCCCCCCAAAAATAACCGTCAGGTATTAATTAATTTAACGTCTGCTGTACCGGTATTTGCCAACAGGTTTAGTCAGATCATCGAATTTGTGCCAGCGGCTGAGTCTGACAAAGACATAGCCCGGCAAAAGTATAAACATTATCGCCAGCTTGGTGTGACACCCCAAACCGTGCAGGCCAGCTGAAACAGGTAGAAAAATGGAAACAAAATTTAACCCAAGTCAAATCGAACAGGCGATGTACAAAGCCTGGGAAAACAAAGGCTACTTTAAACCTTCAGGTGACAACTCAAGCGGCGCTTATTGCATTATGATCCCGCCGCCAAATGTCACGGGTAGCCTGCACATGGGTCACGCTTTCCAGCAAACCATTATGGATGCGCTCACCCGTTATCAGCGGATGCAAGGCAAAAACACTTTATGGCAGGTGGGTACAGACCACGCCGGTATCGCCACTCAGATGGTGGTAGAGCGTAAACTGGCCGCCGAAGGCAAACCGGACCGCCACGCCATGGGCCGTGATGCTTTTATTGAAAAAGTCTGGGAATGGAAAGCCGAATCCGGTGGCACCATCACTGAACAAATGCGCCGTTTAGGCAACTCGGTCGACTGGGACAAAGAACGTTTTACCATGGACGATGGCCTGTCAAACGCAGTGCAGGAAGTTTTTGTGCGTTTGTATCAGGACGATTTAATTTACCGTGGCAAACGCCTGGTGAACTGGGATCCAAAACTGCACACCGCTATTTCTGATTTAGAAGTAGAAAACAAAGAACAAAAAGGCCATTTCTGGCATTTACGCTACCCGCTGGCTGATGGTGTATTAACTGCTGATGGCAAAAACTACTTAGTGGTTGCCACCACCCGCCCTGAAACCATGCTGGGTGATACCGCAGTAGCGGTAAACCCTGAAGACGAGCGTTACCAGTCGCTGATTGGCAAAGAAATTCTGCTGCCGTTGGTCAATCGCCGTATGCCAATTATTGCTGACGAGCATGCCGATAAAGAAAAAGGCTCAGGCTGCGTCAAAATCACCCCGGCGCATGACTTTAACGACTACGAAGTGGGTAAACGTCATCAGTTGCCAATGATCAACGTGATGACCAAAGACGCCACTATCCGCGCTGCAGGCGAATGTTTTTTCAGCAATGGTGAAGAAAACCCGAATATGGCAGCGCCTATTCCGGCAGAGCTCGCTGGCCTTGACCGTTATGCTGCCCGTAAAGCCATAGTGGCGGCTTTTGATGCGGCAGGTTTGCTCGATAAAATTGAAGACTTAACCAACACCCTGCCGTACGGCGACCGCTCTGGTGTGGTAATTGAGCCTATGCTGACCGACCAGTGGTATGTGCGGGTGGCGCCACTTGCCAAAACGGCGATTGAAGCTGTGGAAAACGGCGATATTCAGTTTGTGCCAAAACAGTACGAAAACATGTACTACAGCTGGATGCGCGACATTCAGGACTGGTGTATTTCACGCCAATTATGGTGGGGCCACCGCATTCCGGCCTGGTACGACAATGACGGCAAAGTGTATGTGGGCCGGGATGAAGCCGAAGTGCGTGCTAAACACGGCTTAACGCCTGAGGTGGCGCTGCGTCAGGACAACGACGTGCTCGACACCTGGTTTAGCTCAGCACTCTGGACTTTCTCGACCCTGGGCTGGCCGGAACAAACTGAAGATTTAAAAACCTTCCACCCGACTGATGTACTGGTGACGGGTTTTGACATTATTTTCTTCTGGGTTGCCCGGATGATTATGATGACAATGCATTTTGTTAAAGATGAAAACGGCAAACCGCAGGTGCCCTTTAAGACTGTGTATGTGACGGGCCTTATTCGTGATGAAAACGGCGACAAAATGTCCAAGTCCAAAGGCAACGTCATCGACCCACTGGATATGATTGACGGCATTAGCCTGGACGACTTATTGGCCAAACGCACCAGCAATATGATGCAGCCACAACTGGCGGAAAAAATTGCCAACCAGACGAAAAAACAATTCCCGGAAGGTATTGATGCCTGTGGTACAGACGCTTTGCGTTTTACCTTAGCGGCGCTGGCCTCCACCGGCCGTGATATCAACTGGGATATGAAACGACTGGATGGTTACCGCAACTTCTGTAACAAGCTGTGGAACGCCAGCCGTTATGTCACCATGATGACGGAAGGCAAAGACGTAGGTCTTGCCGCTGCCGGTGAAACTGCAGGCGAGATGAAACTGTCATTAGCCGACCAGTGGATTTTAAGCCAGTACCAGCAAACAGTGGCGCAGTTCCGCCAGTATCTGGACAGCTATCGTTTTGATATGGCCGCCAATACACTGTATGAATTTACCTGGAACCAGTTCTGTGACTGGTATTTAGAACTGACCAAACCTGTCCTCTTTAAAGGCGACGAAGCGCAGCAACGTGGCACCCGCCATACCCTGCTGACAGTGCTGGAATCTTTATTACGTTTAATGCATCCCATTATGCCATTTATCACTGAAGAGATTTGGCAGCGGGTAGCACCAATGATCCGCAGCGACCTCAAGCCAGGCGACAGCATTATGCTGCAGGCTTACCCGGAAGTGGATCAGACGCTTGTTAATGACAACGCAGCAGCCGATATTGAATGGGTGAAAAACTTTATTGTGGCCATCCGTAATATCCGCGGTGAGATGGATATTCCACCAACCAAACCACTGCCGGTGCTGCTGCGCAACTTATCTGTTGACGACAGCCGTCGTTTAGAGCAAAACCAGGCGCTGCTGTTAAATCTGGCCAAGCTCGACAGCATCACAGTGCTGACTGCCGCCGACACTGCCCCAGCATCTGCTGCGCAGCTGCTGGGCGCCATGGATATTCTGATCCCTATGGCAGGCCTGATTGATAAAGAAGCAGAACTGGCCCGTATTGCTAAACAGCTGGAAAAAATGCAGCAAGAAGCAGCTCGGGTAGCCGCTAAACTGGCCAACGAAGGTTTTGTTGCCAAAGCACCGGAAGCAGTACTTGCCAAAGAGCGTGAAAAACTGGCAGAAGCAGAAGCCGCTATTGTGAAATTACAGGCACAACAAGCAGAAATTGCTGCGCTGTAATTTAGCCTGAAAAGCCAATCATACAAAAGGCGACCTTAGGGTCGCCTTTGTTTTTTAAAGCTAAATGCCACATCAGCCTTGGCCGGCAGCTCAGGTATCAGACTTTGGCTCTGTCGCACCTGGCAAATCGCTTTGTTCACCCTGAGGTGATGCAGTGGCTTTTAACCGGCCTGAGTGCAACAAAGCCTGATGCAGCAAATATTCAATCTGACCGTTGACACTGCGAAACTCGGCGTCAGCCCAGCTTTGCAGCTGCGCCAGTACCTGCTCGTCAATGCGAAGCGCAAAGGCTTTTTTTGCCATCAGTCAACCTCATGACACAAAGCGCGCGCCAGAGTGCGGCAACGCGCTTGATGTTGTTGTTTTTAATATAAAGTTCCGGTGTTGACTACAGGCGTCACGCTGTGGTCACCACAAAGCACCACCAGCAAGTTACTGACCATCGCCGCTTTGCGCTCTTCATCCAAAGACACCACATCTTTTTCCGCCAGCCGGTTTAAAGCCATTTCCACCATACCTACAGCACCTTCAACAATTTGCTGGCGCGCCATCACTACAGCGCGGGCTTGCTGACGCTGCAGCATGGCACTGGCAATTTCCTGGGCATAAGCCAGATGGCTGATGCGGGCTTCAATCACAGTGACACCGGCTTTTTGCAGCCTGTTCTGAATTTCAGTGCGTAATAAGTCGGTAATTTCATCACCACTGCTGCGCAGGCTGATATCGCTGCTCTGCTCGGCTTCATAAGGATAACTGGACGCCAGATAACGAATGGCCGCTTCACTTTGAATAGTGACAAAGTTTTCGTAATCTTCCACTTCAAACACAGCTTCTGCACTGTCCACCACTTTCCATACCACCACAGCGGCAATATCAACCGGGTTACCGGCGTGATCGTTGACTTTCAGTTTGCTGCTTTCAAAGTTACGCACCCGCAAACTGACTTTTTGTTTGCTGAAAAACGGGTTGGCCCAGCGCAAACCATTGGTAAAGTCGGTGCCGACATAACGGCCAAACAGCTGCAGCACCGCCGACTGATTCGGCTGCACCATATAAAAACCAAACCAGCAAATGGCGCTTGCCAGCACCCACAACAACGCAGGTACTTTCAGTGCACCTGGCAACACGACCAAAGCAGCAACCGACGCAATTTGTGACAACAATAACAGCGCTAACATGGTAAAACCCGACGAACTACGGGCAGGCATTTCTTTATGCATAACTCACCTCAATGTGATATTAAATTGATATCACATTAGATCGAGCCTGGTTAAAACGCAAGCCTATTGTTGGTTTTTTCCGCGTAAAAGACAAAAAACCGCCAAAAGGCGGTTTTTTACAGCAGGAACAAAGGATCCGGACCCGGATGATGCCTGCGTGAATTTAAACAAGTTTCACTTTAGGCCAGTGTCACTTTGGCAAACTTACGTTTACCCACCTGGAAAATGGTGCTGGAGCCTTTGGCAAATTCCAGTTTGGCATCTTCCACTTTAGTGTCACCGTTCAGTTTGACTGCACCTTGTTTAATCATCCGCATCGCTTCTGAGGTGCTTTCCACTAAACCTGCTTCTTTTAATAACTGCGGGATCGCAATGGCAGCAGCTTCAATAGTTAAGGTCAGTTCAGGGATATCATCCGGCAAGGCGTTTTTGGAAAAACGCTGGGTAAAGTCGGCGTGCGCCGCTTCGGCCGCTGCTTCGTCGTGAAAACGGGCAATAATTTCTTTGGCCAGCTCAATTTTAATATCCCGTGGGTTGCGACCTTCAGCAGCCTGTTGTTTCAGCGCAGCTATGTCTTCCAGCGGACGGAAACTCAGCAGATCGTAATAACGCCACATCAGGTCATCGGTAATCGACATCATTTTGCCAAACATTTCCGTTGGGCTGTCGGTAATGCCGATATAGTTGCCCAGTGATTTGGACATTTTCTGCACGCCGTCCAGACCTTCCAGCAAAGGCACCATAATGACGGTTTGTGGCCGCTGACCTTCGTCTTTTTGCAGCTCACGGCCCATCAGCAGGTTAAAACGCTGATCAGTACCGCCCATCTCGATGTCGGCTTCAAGCGCTACTGAGTCCCAGCCCTGCACCAGCGGGTATAAAAATTCATGAATGGCAATAGACTGGTTATTGGCATAACGCTTTTTAAAGTCGTCGCGTTCCAGCATCCGCGCAACGGTTTGCCGGGCAGCCAGTTTAATCATGCCGGCGGCGCCCAGTTTTTCCATCCATTCGGAGTTAAAGGCAATGCGGGTTTTGGCCGGATCCAGAATTTTAAATACCTGATCCTGGTACGTCTTGGCATTGGCCAATACGTCTTCGCGCGTCAGCGGTTTACGGGTCACGTTTTTACCCGTTGGGTCACCAATCATGCCGGTAAAATCACCAATCAGGAAAATTACCTCATGGCCCAGCTGCTGGAAAGTGCGTAATTTGTTGATTAAAACTGTGTGCCCAAGGTGCAAATCCGGTGCTGTTGGATCAAAACCAGCCTTAACTTTTAACGGTTTACCTTCCTTTAATTTAGCAATCAGTTCTTCTTCTAATAACACCTCTTCACAACCACGCGTGATCTCGGCGAGGGCTTGTTGCCACTGCGTCATGCGGTACTCCTTCGGATAATTTTTCGCCTGAATTTATAGAACCGCATTCTACTGCAACATTCCCTGCGATTAAACGCACAAAAGTCTTGGATCTTGCAAAAAATCGTTATATGCTCATTTTTTACGTGGTTCTTGTCATAATAATAAGAGATGCGCCTTTCATGTTTTCATCTTTGCCCACAAAACATCGGTTTATAATCGCTGGTTTAGCGACCTTTTTGTCTGTACTGCTGCTGATCCCTTCAGATCCTGCCGAAGCGTCAAAAGACTCAGAAAAGAGCAGTCTGGAGATTGGCAAACGTTATAGTTTGGCCGTGCCAGTTGTGACAGATTCCTTACCACAAACTCAGGCCACTACCCTGCCGCAGGAAGACAACTCGTTAGAGTGGGTTTCTGTTGAAGTAAAAAAGGGTGATGTATTAGGTGCAGTGTTCCGCAAAGCGAACATTGACGCAGCCACCATGCAGGCCATTCTTGATAGTGGCAAAGATGCCAAAACCCTGACCCGTCTATTCCCTGGTGAACAACTGGAATTTGGCTTAGCAAGCGATGGCAGCCTGCAAGAATTACGTTATACCATCAGTAATTTAAAAACTTTAGTAGTGCAGCGTACTGCGCAAGGTGCTTTTACCGCCAAACAACTGCAAAAAGAAATTGAAGTGCGCACCGAAGTTGTAGCCGGTGTGATCAGCGGCAGCTTCTGGGGTTCGGCGATGAAAGCTGGTTTAACTGAAGCGCAAATCCTTGATTTAGCAAACGTTTTTGGTTACGACATCGACTTCGCCTTAGATATTCATTCAGGTGACACTTTCAGCGTGATGTTTGAACGCAACTATGCTGAAGGCCAATATATTGGTAATGGCGCTATTCTGGCGGCTCAATTCACGAACCAGGGCCAGGTCTATCAGGCGGTTCGCCACACCGACGGTAACTACTACAAAGCAGACGGCGGCGGCATGCGACAGGCGTTTTTACGCGCCCCTGTGAACTTCCGTTATGTCAGCTCTAACTTTAATCCCCGCCGTTTACATCCAGTGTTAGGTAAAATCAAAGCGCACAATGGTGTTGACTATGTAGCTCCAATGGGTACACCCATTATGGCAGCCGGTGACGGTAAAGTGATTGAATCCGGCATGAAAGGCGCAAACGGTAACTATGTGGTTATTCAACACGCCAACAATATTCAGACCAAATACCTGCATTTATCCAAACGTGATGTGAAACGTGGCGAAAAAGTCAAACAAGGTGACGTCATCGGTCGTTTAGGGGCTACCGGTCGTGTCACAGGCGCACATTTACATTATGAATTTGTGGTCGGTGGTGTGCACCGTAACCCTCGTACTGTGAAGCTGCCGCAAGCCGAACCTTTGCAGGGTGTGGCCCGCGTGAAGTTTGCCAACAACGCTAAACAATTGATTGCTCAGTTAAAATCGCATGAACGTGTGGTTCTGGCTGCCAATAACTAATTTTTTCCCATCCGAATGAACAGCGACCAGCTTTATATCGGCATCATGTCAGGCACCAGCCTGGATGGTGTTGATGTAGTGCTGGTTGATTTTGCCGGCGACTGCCCAAAACTGCTGGCCACTGCACTACTGCCCTACCCCGCTGCGCTTCGCGCCGAACTTGCTGCCATTAGTCAGCCAGGTGACAACGAAATAGAACGCCTCGGTTTATTAGAGGCCGATCTTGCTGATGTTTATGCCAGCGCAGTAGCAACTTTATTAAAAAAAAGCGGCCATCAGCCAGAGCAAATTCAGGCCATTGGCTGTCATGGCCAGACCATCAGACACAGGCCCAGTGGCCGTCAGCCTTTTAGTTATCAGATTGGTGATATGCACCGGCTGGCCATGCTGACCGGCATCCGGGTGATTGGCGATTTCCGGCGTAAAGATATTGCTTTTGGTGGTCAGGGCGCACCTTTGGTGCCGGCTTTTCATCAGGCTATTTTTGCCGATAGCAGCAAAGGCCGTTGTATCTTAAATATTGGTGGTATTGCCAATATCACGCTGCTGCTGCCGCATCAACAGCTGCTGGGTTTTGACACCGGCCCTGGTAACTGTTTGCTGGACAACTGGATTGAGCTGCAGCAGGGCAAAGCTTATGACGCTGATGGCGCTTATGCCGCCAGCGGTCAGTTACAGCCTGAACTGCTGGCGTTGTTGTTTTCCGATCCTTATTTTGCGCAGACCGGCCCTAAAAGCACAGGGCGGGAATATTTTCAGCTCGGCTGGCTGCAAACACATCTGGCGGGCCGCAACTATCATCCGGCCGACGTACAACGCACCCTGTGTCAATTCAGCGCCGGCACCATGGCACTTGCCATCAGCAAATATGCAGTGTCTGAAGTATTTGTCTGTGGTGGTGGCGCCAAAAATAACCAACTGCTTGCCGATTTACAGCTGTTATTGCCACAGTGCCGTATCAGCACCACAGCAGAGCTGGGTGTTGACGCCGATTATGTCGAAGCTATGGCCTTTGCCTGGCTGGCGCTGGCTTATGATTTGCGTATTCCGGGTAATGTGCCGGCGGTAACAGGTGCGCGTCAGGCTTTGGTACTAGGGCAGGAATTTTTGCCTTATTAGGTGTCGTTGATATTTAACGTAAAAAAGCCAGTGTTGTTCACACTGGCTTTGTTGTTTTTATGCCTGGTTTATTGGCGGTCTTTGGCGTTATTTGCATTTATTCAGCCGCTTGAATTTTGGCGGTATCTGGTTTTAGCAGCTGCGCTATATCTTTGCCCTGACGTTGCCACAACTCACCCAAAGCTGCGACTAAGGCCGGATAACCATCATCGGCTTGTGGCATTTGCAGCTGGAATTGTTGCTGCACAATACCGCTTTGGCCGCCTGGCAAGGTTTTCCCCTGTGCCGGCATCAGGCTAAATCGACCACTGAGCAACACAGTGCCTTGTTCAGAGCCATGAAACTGCTCCACCTGCACCAATAATCGTTGTGCGCCAGCCACAGGCCGCTCTGTTACCCGATAACCCGGCAATTCAGCTGCTAAAGTACGCAGCAGAATACGGTTCAGCTGCTGATCTAAAGCTTCCGCCCATTGTTGCTGTTGGGTTTTCACCAGCTGCACTTCTGAGGTTTGTAAAATCAGCGCATTACTATTGAGATAATTCGCCACCATCACAGGCTCCACCACCAGCACGGGCGCATCGACAGCAGGGCTGCTGGTGCTGATGGCAGGTTGTGGCAACTGAAAATAGTTAATAGTGACAGCTGAGCTGCACCCTGCTAATAAACCAAGCAGCATCACAGCAGCGGCCCTTTGAGACTGAAATTTGATCATGGCTGAACTCCCTGCTCCGGCTCCGGATCCGACGCCGGATCTGCGCTGATCACCAGTGCATTACTTTGTTGATTCATCGTTTGTACCACAGGCTGTAAATCACGCAGCACTTTATCCATTGCCTGCAAATTACTGTTCAGCCGCTCATACACAGGTGAGCCAGGGCTTACACCCTGCAACGTTTGTTGTAATTGCTCAAGGGTATTTTTAAGCTCAGCCGGCAGTTGTTGTGTGCTGTCTTTGCCAAGCAGTGTGTCCAGGCTTTGCACCAGTTGCTGGCTTTGCTGCATCAACGCCCTGGTTTCATTGAGGGTGGCTGAGCTGTCGGCCAGCACTTGCTCTACAGGTAAGTTGTTGATTTTATCCAGCGCCTGCAACACTTTTTGTTCAATATGGCCAAGGCCACTGCGTGCTGTTGGCATTAGACGGTAACCAGCAAATTCATCCAGTACGGGCGCAGGCAAGGCTGCTGCCACAACACCACTGTGGGTGTTGGCTCCGGCATCAGCATCGGCGCCTGCCAGTTCATGTACTTTGCCGGTTGCTGTGTTCTGCAACGAAGCACTGCCTTGGGTTGCGGCTGTGTTGTCAGCAGCACCCTCCACAATATTTAAATCCACATACAAACCACCGGTTAACAGGTTGCCGGTTTTTAACACAGCTCTCAGGCCCTTTTGCATTGCAGTGTCGAGTTCACGTTGCAATTCCGGCAGGGTTAAATTGTCATACAAGCGCCCTGATTCCACCCGAATCAACACCGGAATACCTCTGTTAAAGGCGATTTGCAGCGGCTTTTTCATATTAAAAAAGTACGGCACTGTCATTACAGTCCCAATACGTACACCGCGGTATTCTACCGGCGCGCCGGACGTTAAACCCCGCACCGATTCGTCAAAAAACAGCAGATATTCCAGATATTCGTTATATAAACCGTCCTGAATGCTTTTTTTGTTCTGAAACAGCTGAAACTCACTGTTGTTCTCTGCTTGTTCACCTTTGGGCCAGCCATCCAGCACATCAAAAGTCACACCACCACTTAACAAAGTAGCGACAGACCCCATTTCTATCCGAACCCCTTCAGCCGACATATCCAGCGCCATGCCACTGGCCTGCCAGAAGCGCACGTTTTCAGTCACCAGCGCATCATAAGGCGCACGGATAAACAGCTGATAGCGCATAGAGCGGGCTTTGGCGTCAAATTCACCCAGCTCCACTGTGCCCACATCATAACCGCGGTACAGCACAGGGTCCCCCACCGACAACGAAGTGGCATCACCACTGGTTAAAAACACCCGCACCCCTGGTGCATCAGGCGGCGCTATTGGCGGGCTTTCCAGCAGTTCAAAGTTAAACTTGTTGCTGGCGCCTTTACCTGGCTGAAGCTCAATATAAGCACCTGATAACAAAGTGTTTAAACCGGTAATACCACCACGGCCAACACTGGGTTTCACCACCCAGAGCTGAGATTCGTCGTTGAGCAGCACATCAGTGCCGGGATTCATCCGTGCTTTAATTACCACTTGTTTTAAGTCCTGCGACAGCTCGACCGACACCACTTTGCCCACATCCACACTGCGGCTTTTAATGGCGGTTTTACCCGGCACTAACCCTTCAGCTGTACTGGACAGCAAAGTTAAAGTGGCGCCCTGATTTTTGTAAGTGTGATACAGCATCCAGCCGCCAATCAGCACTGCCACCACCGGCACTATCCAGATCGGCGACCACTGGGTGATTTTACGCACTCTGGCCTGCACTGACGCATGAGCCGGGGCGCTTTTGCCGGCGGTCTGTGGGTGATCTTTTGCTCCATGGCCTCTGTCTTTCGAAGAATGCCCTTGCTGTTCAGTCACGCTCTGTCTCCATTTGTTCGGACGGACTTGGGTCCCATAATAATCTTGGATCAAAACTCATTGCTGCCAGCATGGTAATAATCACCACACAGGCAAATACAAAAGTGCCCATGCCGGGGTACACCCCAACCAAAGCATCAAACCGCACCAAAGCAGCCAAAATGGCCACCACCAGCACGTCTACCATCGACCAGCGGCCAATCCAGTCCACCACCGGATAAATCCAGGTACCATGCTGACTGCGTTCACTCAGTGGCAAAGTGGTGAGGTAACACAACCAGAACATCACGGCGATTTTTAAAATAGGGATCACCACACTGGCCAACAGCACCACAATAGCCACAGGATAAGCCTCGTCCTGCCACATCAGAATGATGCCGCTGATAATAGTGGAGTGAATACTTTCCCCTAACGACACAGTTTCCATCATCGGCAAAAAGTTGGCTGGTATATACAAAATGGTTGCGGTGACCAAAAGCGCCAGCGTGCGCTGAATGCTGTCGGGAATACGCTGACGTACTTTGGTGCCGCAACGTGAGCAGCGTGGTTCGTCAAACGGCACTAAGGCAGTACAACAACTGCAGACTTTCAGCTGCTGGCTTAAACCGGTTTGCCCCGCTACTTTGCCGGCAACAGGCTGCGGTGCCGGTGCAATACGCGACCACAGCTCGTGCCGGTCTACCACCTGGAAGGTGCGTAAATGTAATAAACAAAATAAACAAAAAGCCCAGAAACTCATGCCCAATGAAATATCAAAGTGGCTCAGTAACTTCACAAAGCTGACTATCAGCCCCATCAGGAAAATATCCACCATGCTCCAGGGTTTAAGCATGTATAAAAGCCGCGCCATTTGGACCAGTGCTGGCAAGCGGATATACATCCCCAGTTTCAGGTAGATAATGGCCAGCATACAAAAACAGGGAATGGCCTGGATAAATAACCACACCAGCACCGCCAGCCAGGGATGGTCTTCATCCAGCAACACGGCCGAGGTATCAAGAAAGTTCATATCCCTGTGGCTGCCGGCCGCATCCATACCGACAAAAGGAAACAGATTGGTCAGCAGCAACATAAAGAGCGCGCTCAGCGCATACAAAATGGGGCGCAGCGCCGACTCGCGTTGTCTGGCGTCCAGTTCATGACCACAGCGCTGGCAGGAGGCTTCTTCACCGTCCTGTAACGGCGGAAGTTGTTGTAATAAATCACAATAACGACAAAGCACCAGCTCAGAGTCCGGTGCTTTGTGGGGTTCAGGCACTAAAGCCTGCGAGGCAGAGACTATCTCTGACACCAGATTAAATCGCTTCTTCGTCTTCTTCGCCGGTACGGATACGGATGACCCGCTCTACGTCAAACACAAAAATTTTGCCATCGCCAATACGGCCGGTCTGGGCTGTTTTCATAATAGCTTCAACACAACGGTCGACCTGATCGTCCGCCACCACAATATCCAGCTTCACTTTTGGCAGAAAATCCACCATATATTCGGCGCCACGGTACAGCTCAGTATGGCCTTTTTGCCGGCCAAAACCTTTGACTTCAGTCACTGTCATACCGGTGACATTAATGTCGGCCAGCGCTTCACGTACATCATCGAGCTTAAAGGGTTTGATAATAGCTTCAATCTTTTTCATATACTGATTCTACCGCTGTTTGCGCATGGCCGAAGTGATCGGATAGCGTCTGTCTTTACCAAAGTTCCGGCTGGTGATTTTTGGCCCCACCGCCGACTGACGTCTTTTATATTCATTTAAATCAATCAGGTTCAGTACACGTTTGACTGTTGCTTCAGCATAGCCCATCGCCGTTATCTCCAACAGCGATTTATCCTGCTCCAGATAGGCCTCAATAATAGCGTCCAGCTCATCATAAGGCGGCAGATTGTCCTGATCGGTCTGGCCAGGTGCCAGCTCAGCTGAAGGGGGTCTGTCGATCACCCGCTGTGGGATCACTGGCGATATGCTGTTGCGATATGCCGCCAAACGGAACACCAGGGTTTTTGGCACGTCTTTAATGACGGCAAAACCACCACACATATCACCGTACAAGGTGCAATAACCCACAGCCACTTCGCTTTTATTGCCCGTGGTTAACAGCATTTTGCCGGTTTTATTCGACATTGCCATCAGCAGCACACCGCGCAAACGCGCTTGCAGGTTTTCTTCTGTGGTATCCACGCCTTTACCGGCAAAAAGTGGGGTGAGTTGCTGCATATAACTGTCGTACATAGGCTCAATCGACACTATGTCAAACTTTACGCCCATGGTGTTGGCCTGGGCTGTGGCGTCTTCCACACTCATCGACGAGGTATAGCGGAACGGCAACATCAGTGCCTGCACTTTGTCGGCGCCGATGGCATCCACAGCAATAGCCAGGGTTAAGGCCGAATCAATACCGCCGGACAGGCCAAGTACAGCGCCCGGAAAACCGTTTTGCTGAATATAATCGCGGGTGGCCATCACTAAGGCCTGATACACCTCAGCTTCAAAGGACAAAGGTGACGGCTGCACCAGCTGGTGACTGGCAAAAACATGGGCAGAATTTTTGTGCAGTTCTGCCCGGTAAATATCGCGTTCAAAGGCCGGCGCCTGCAGTGCCAGTTTGCCATCCGGGTTGACCAGCATTGAGCTGCCGTCAAACACCAGCTCATCCTGGCCTTGTGCCTGATTGACATAAACAAAACCCAGATGTAAACGTTCTGCCAGTGTGGAGAGCAGATGCTGGCGCTGGGCGATTTTGCCGGTTTCATAAGGGGACGCATTGAGCACCAAAGCCCAGTCCGCGCCTGCGGCTTTAGCGGCGGCTGCCGGATGGCCATGCCAGACGTCTTCACAAATCAGCACAGCAAAGGTTTGATTTTTAATGGTAAAAGTGCAGATATCTTCGGCATTGCCTGGTGTAAAATAACGTTTTTCGTCAAACACACCGTAGTTTGGCAGTTCCTGCTTAAAATAGCGGCCAATCAGCTTGCCGTTTTGAATGACAGAAGCAGCATTGTATAACAGGCCATCCTGACGCCATGGATGCCCCACCACCAATACACCTGGGTATGCTGCCGCCTGAATGTCCTGTAACCCTGTTTCCACCAGAGTGAATAAGTCATCACGGAATAACAAGTCTTCCGGTGGATAACCGGTGAGTGTCAGTTCAGGAAATACCACCAGATCTGTGCCTGCGGTGTTGGCCAGTTCAATCACCTGCAACACGTTTTGCCTTACTGCACCTATCGGAAACTGCTGCTGCACCAGACTGATTGAAAGAGACTGCGACATAAGGCCTGACCTGTTCAGAAAAATTCCGCGCTATGGTAGCGATTTTTCAGGGGATTCTCAAACCCGATATCGCGCCTTCTGCGCCGCAGCTCCTTGTGAAGCAAGGCATCCGGTAAATTTGCCGCCGCAAAAAACTGCGCTATGGTTATCAGAACCCGCTACACAAAAAGGATTTTGTGATGCCCGCCTTTATTGCCATAAAAAAGCGCACCTCAGGCCAGTGCCAACAACTGCAACAACAAGGTTTTAGTCTGCTCGAACTGATGATAGTACTGAATCTGATGCTGTTGTTATTGATGCTGGGATTACCATCGCTACAGGAGCTGGTGGCCAGGCAACAGGCCGAAAGTTATGTACGGCAATTAAAACAACAACTGCAATATGCCAGAGTCGAGGCCATTAGTTCGGGCAGTACTGTGACTTTCTGCCCGCTTAAGGGCAATCAATGTGTCAATCAGTGGTGGCAGGTGCCTATTCAGATCCTGCGCCAGACACCGGGCTCAGGTGCCCTGGCCATGTTGCAACAACTGGACAAACCTATCAATTCACATTGGTTGTATTACAACAGGGAGCAACTGCAGTTTCGCCGGGATGGCAGTTTAAATGTGCTGCAAAACGGCACCTTTATTTATTGTGCTAAACAATATCACTGGCATTACAAGCTAAGCATCAGCCAGGCTGGTCGCAGCCAGCTGCACTATGTTGACACGCCCTGCCCGCAATAACCTCCGCATTGTTGCCCGTGCAAATAACAAAAATCCTCCGTGCTTCGCCTAAGCGCAGAGGATTTTTTAATGCAGCAAAGGGCAATTCAAAAACTGATAGCGTTATGGCAACCAGCAGTCGCTAGCGGGCTGACTACTTTTCACCCCATACTGATCCAGCTGGAATAACTGGCAATCGCTGTCTTTTTGCTGAGCCCCGGTAGCCATGGCATTGAGCTGATAACCCTGACTGGTTAACACTGCCGAGATGCGAAAACGCCCTGATTCGGTCAGATAACTGCTGTGGGCAAAACCAAACTCGGTGAGATCGGCGCTGTACCTGTATTGCTCAGCCAATAATAATTGCTGCATATTGGCCACTTTGAGCAGCTCAGCACAGGCTTCACGCCGGTAACTGCCAAGTACATGCTGCTGATAACCGGGCAAAGCCACTGATAAAATAATGCCAATCAGCGCCACCACCACCATGATTTCAATTAGCACAAAACCCTGGCTAACGGGTTTCACAGCGGCCATTAGTACACCTCTTCCTGACGGTAAATCGCCAGCTGCCGCCATTGTGATAACTGCGCCACATTCAGCTTTTCAGTGCAGCCAGCACAGCTCTCGCTGACTCCATGCAACCCCTCCAGTATTAAAACCCCATCCTTACTTTGCTGTAACTGCAGACTACCATCCGCAGCAGCAGTCAGCCGAAGTGGCAATTGCATATTGATATCAAGCTCTGCCTCACTGTAAACAGCTGTGGCCTGATACAAATGAAGCGCCAGTAACGAGTCAGCCTGCCTCGCATCTGCACATAACAAGCTGTTTTGTGCGGCACTTTGCAGCGGCAGGTACAACACACCCGCTATCAGCTGGGGTTGCCAAACCGGCTGACCAGATAACGGCAACAACCAGCCCGCGCTCCGCTTCAGTTGCATGAACTGGCTTGGCGAAGCCGCAGGCGCTGCTTGTACCTGTATCTGTGTTTGTGTCTGTGCTGCAAATCCTGCTTGCTGTAAATCACTGACTAATAAAGGGGAACTGATGTCATCCGCTAAAAATAACACTAGCAGCTGATATTGACTCTGACTTTTAGCCAGCAGTACCAACACATCAACCGCCTGACGGCTGGCCACTGTGGCCAGGTTACCCGGCAATATAGCCCTTACCGCCAACAAGGGACTGACATAAACAGCATTCTTCCCCGACAAGTCAGCGACCAGCGCGCTCTGGTAACTCAAATCAGGGCTGACATCAAGCCGCAACAATTGTCCTTGTTCATCAATCTGATAAACACGGTCGAAAGCACCATCCCCGTCCAAATCCAGCGCTGCTGGTGCTGCTTTTAATGCCCCAAGCGTAGCTACAGGTTGCTGCCCACTGGCGTAATGCTGCAGGTCAAATTCCGCCAACATTTTGCCGCTGTCAGCCTGCAACAACCAAAGTCGTGGTGTGGCAGCTGTGGCCGAATTGATCAGCAATACTTCTTGCTGGTTTTGCCAGCGCTGCAGCACCGGCGTTTGTAACCAGGGGATTTGCTGTGCCAAAGGCACTGACCAGCGCCATCTTAAGCGTGGTGCCTGCAGATCGGTTAAATCTGCCCGCTGATATTGATTAGCAGCCAAATCATGCCAAATAACTTCAGGCGAAGCAGCAACACCTGTGTTGACCCCAGCCGGAACAGCTGCCGTCAGCAGCAAAGGCGAAGCGACGGCCGGTTCAGGCAAAGCTGCCGGGGGTGCATTAGAGACTAAAACACCACTATCTGTGTCACCAAACCAGCGTAACTGACCACTTTCATTGCTTAGTTGCAACCAAAGCGGTTTACCGCTGCTGTCGTGATAACGCAGTGGTACTGTGTCAGGGCGCGGCTTGGGACAAAAACTCTGGTTGGTTGCAAAGGGTTGGCTCAGCGGCCGGTACGTTAAATCAGGTTGCAACTGATAATAGCGCTCTGTTGTTGTCACAGCAGGCACTCCGGATCCAGTCGCAGCTGTAGCATTCCCGGTCGCCGTTTTAGCCGCCATCAGCTGCAGTGGAACACCCAGCACCAAAACAGAGAGACTGAACTTTATCAGCAAAAACAGGCTCTTCATGACACACCTCCAGCCACAACAGCAGTGAAATCCGGGCGCCATAACAAAGTGCCCCAGGGCTCGGCGTCATCGGGATCACTGGCCACACTTTGTAACTGTAACAGTTGGCACTGTAGCTGAGGCTCACTCCAAACCGCCAGTTGTGCCGGGCAGCTGATGCTATCAGCACCGGCTTGAGGTTTAGTTGACAGTTGTTGCAACTGCTGCAGATGTTTTAATTTCATGCTCAGGTAACGCTGCGTTTGCAGCTGCCCTGCCATACCTATCCGTTGGCTGAGTTGGCTGATGGTCAGAGCGCTGAACGCCATGGCACTGACCATCACGATAAAACACAAACAGACAACAAGCACAAATCCTTTGGCCTGCATCTTGATTGCTCCTTCAGTTAATGGTTATGAAAGGTGACTGCGCTGGACACCAACAAACGGCGGTAATGGTCGCCGGGTGCCTGGAACAGCCGTTGTCCCAAGGTGTACTGCTGCACATTGGTATAGGTGTTGTCTGGCATCACACTGCGAACCAGCACATAAAAACGCAGTTGTAATACCTGACCGCTGCGTTGTTGCCAGACATCGGCCGAGACTTGCGCCACGTCTTGCAGATAATCAACCTGACCATCAAAATTACTGTCGATGCCAGCGTCAAAATGCATCATCTCCACGCCATCCAACACAGAGTCTGTATCCATCGTCAGCTGGCCGCTGGCCTGACGCACCAGACGTTTGCGCATCAGTACCGGCACCTGCTGCCGACCCTGGGTTTGCAGTGCCACATAAAAAACCTGATGTAAATAAGGCCAATAAGTAGCAGTTGCAGCACCTGAAGCTTGACTGACAAAACGATATGAGCGCCCTTGTTGCTGCAGATAAACTCTGTTGTTTTTAGCGGTGGCGGCAGTCAAGGGTGCTCCTGCCAGCCGTTTAAGCTGTAAAAAAGCCGAGCCTTTGTGGGCGGAGCTCAAGCAATCCGGGGTATAGACTGCGCCAACAATCCCCGACAGCATGGGCACAAAGGCCGTGGCGTTTTTTGGAAAGCTGCCGCTAT
The DNA here is from genome assembly GCF_025245835.1 of Rheinheimera sp. 4Y26. Classification (GTDB taxonomy): domain Bacteria; phylum Pseudomonadota; class Gammaproteobacteria; order Enterobacterales; family Alteromonadaceae; genus Pararheinheimera. The sequence continues at coordinate 740,117 of NZ_JAOBWS010000001.1, read as the reverse complement.
CGAACAGACTACGGCAATCCCCCTGCACACTAAGACCCGCAACAGGGCGCAATAACCCCGGATCAGCACCGGCCCAAAAATTCTGGTTTAACAGTTCCTGCTGAAAAAAACCAAGCACAAACTGACCCGACTGCTGCATTTCCGCCAGCTGACTGGTTTGTTTGAAGGCTTGCTGATTCACTTGCCAGCTGTTCACCAGCAACAGGGTCAGTAATAAACTGAGCGCCATCGCAATCAGCATTTCAACGAGAGTCCAGCCACGCTCGTGACAGAAATTCATCTCAAAGCCCCCTGCCTGGCACCAGTTCCAGCTGAAAATGACCGGTTTTGAGCGGGCACAGGCTGGACTTGCTTTGAAAAGACGATTTTTGCACCGGTTGCCAGCTCAGGCTGATGGCCGGGCCTGCGGCACTGCTACGGATACAAAGTTGTGCCTGAGGTAAGATGGCTGAGGGCTGAAACACGCCACTGAGACTGGCGGCCAGTTGCGCCTGCAACAGCAGCTGGCCATTACAAAGGCCGGGCTGATCGCAGCTACCTGTCGCCGGTTTTTGCTGTATATCGGCCTGAAAACCCCGTGCGCTGACCGACACAGATTGCAAAGAGGACATGACATCGGCGGCCACAGCAGCTGCCATAAGCCGCTGCTGCGCCTGTAACACCTGCTGTCTTGCATAAATCTGGCAACTCAAAGCGCCAAGCATGCCAAGGCTGAATAGCAGACAACAGATCAACAACTCAAATAAGGTGAATCCTTTCATAAGCGATGCATCCTTACACCGATTTGATTACCTTAAATTTACATCTTAAAAACAAAAAATCAAACTTCAGCGCATTTTTATCCCCAGCATTTGCGTACTATGGCTGCGGTATTGGCACCGGCAGCTGTACGAATGCCAGCCTGATTTAAAGTTAAAGTGGCGCAACTGGTATCTTTGAGCTGCGGCCCCTTTGGCGCTGCGGTCAGCAGAAAAGTCTGGGGCGCAGCATTGAGGCTGAAAGTATAAAAGTCTGCCAAATCAATACGACAACTGGTTTCTGGCAAGATTGTCGCCACCCCATTGGACTGGCTGTAGTCCATCGAACCGGTATAAACCCGCTCCATAAACTGTGCCAGTTCATTCATGCAGGCCGTCGCGGATGCCCTGCGGGTTTCCAACACATATTTGCTGTAGGCCGGCATTGCTACAGCGGCGACAATACCAATAATTGCCACCACCACCATCATTTCCATTAAACTGAACCCACGCGGCTTATGCATTATTACTCCTTGATCTAATTACTGATTTCATGCCAGGACAACATCTGTCTTGCCACTGAAGCATTCACAGCTGTACCACACATATTGACGCCGTCACAGTTGGCAAGCGCCAGTACATTGCTGCCATTTTTGGCAAAAGTTACCACGCTGTTCAAGCTACCAACCCGAATCCCACTGACATCGGTGGCTTTGCCGGAAATCTGTACTTTGTCGCTATTGTCGAAGTTTTTGTCGCCTGAGCTGTCAAAGAAGATCTTTTTCAGCCGGCTACCGCTGTAAGCCGATACCGCCATAATGTAACCGGAACCACTTGGATTACAGACATTGGTATCCGGAATGGTGGTGTTCAGCACCAGATCGCCGCCCAGCATGGAAGGCATATCCACAATACGCTCATGGGTGTCGACTAAATCCATGTACCAGCCTTTTTTACCTGCGCTCAGCTGAGCTGCATAACTGACAACCCGCTTATCACCCACAGTGGTAATAGTGCGCGCATCCAGTTCAGCTCTGGAGCTGACGGTTGGACCATCAATAATGCCGTACATGGTTTGTTGTTCGGCATTGGCTGGGTCGTCCTGATTTAAATAACGGCCGGTACCAAAAAACACCCAGGCTTTGCCGGTTTTAGGGTCAATATTCGCCAGTACACCACCGGTCACAGATTGCCTTTTATTTTGTGCATTCACTGCTGAAAACAAAGGCTGACCATTGTTGGCAATAGCCCAGCCTGATTCACTGGCTGCAGACAAATCAAACTTCCAGATATGGCCGTGCAAGTCGCCGCCATACACCCAGTCGATATTGCCGTCGTTATTAATATCCAGAGTACTGATTTCAGACATACCGTTCGAGTCGCTGGCACTGCCTTTGCCGGTAGGCAATTTTTTAATGATGTTGCCGGTCAGCACATCAATCAGCAAAATACCAGACTGATCACTGCTGTTGTTGTAACCATAACCAGCCACTAAGGCCCAGTGCCCACTGTTCAGGCGGAACACCTGAGGTTCCCCCAGGTACACCCCAAGCTCGGCAAAACTTTTATCCCACAGCACGTTATTGCCACCAAAACGTTCAGGATTGGTGACATCCAGCGCAAACAAAGCATTACCACCGCGGCCCTGACTGCCAAGCAGCACACTTTTCCAGTTATTGCCGTCAAACACGTCCACCACTGTCGGCGAACCATCTACAGAAAACATATGCTGATAATTTTGCTCTGAATATTTTTTCAGCACATTTACCGTTTGACCACCAATTGGCGCCATCACAGCAGCCGGAATAAAGGCCAGCAACTCCCGGCCTGTGTCGGCATTAAAACCGTGCAGCATGCCGTCGTTGCCACCGACGTAAATCACCGCAGGGCGGTTTTTGACGTTGCTTTCCAAAAAGCTGCGATAAGAGCTGGCACCAGACCAGCTATATCTGTGATAACTCATATCCACAGGGGCAGAAACCAGCTCCGGCGATGAGTTCACCAAATCACCGAGCAGACTGGTTCTGTCACGATACAGGCCACCGTTTTTCTTTTCTTTACTGCGATCGCCACGGATGTAATCCACCACGGCCGCATCGTTATTAAAAGCTTTTTGCTCGGCAGCGTTCATTTCGCTCCAGACAAAAGCCTTGGCATTGCCGGTACTGCCGCTGCTGCCAAACCAGATATTGCGTGCAGCAGGTGCCGGTAGTTGTTCACTGGCTTTCCATACCGGAGTACTGACATCATCCACTTTGTATGACCATAAATCGCCAGCCCATTCACCGGCAATAAAACGCGCCTGATACACATTGGACTCAGTTTGTAATGAGTTAATAGCGGTGGCGGCAATATTCGACGCTGAACCAGCGCGGGCGGAAATATTGGCTAAGGTATTGGCCAGGCCAGAAGCAAAAGTACTGGGTTTGTTGGCACTGAAAAAACCACCACGACCATTGACACTGGCGTGCAATAAATCGTTAATTTTGTTTTGCTTTTCAGAGCCGCCCCACCAATTGACGGCACTTTTGCTGGTTACAGCATCAAAACCCTGCTGTGCTGTGACCGAACCTGTCACCCCTAAGCCAACACCAAAAGTGACCATATGCTGCCAGAACGCCGGGTTTAAATTGGGCAAAGGCACAGGCACTGTATTGGCAAGATCCGGGCGTAAATCGGTTTTCCAGTATTTCATCGCCACATCAGCCAGGGTATTGCTCTCACCGTCACGAAACGGATCGCTGGCTTTATAGGTGTAATCCGGGTTATTTGGCCCTGTGATAGTGCTGCCGTCGCTACCATCCTGGTTACCGCCTGCACTGACCGAACCATCGTAATAACCGTCTGTCATCAGAATGGTAAAGCTCTGCCGGCATTCCAGCATGGCGGAATCCGGATCAGAGGGCACCGTCAGCCAGGGTTTATCACTTTGATAATACTTACCTGCAGTGTCCAAAGCCGTCAGCAAAGGTGTCCCACCCGTAGCTTCTTTATCATGTAACCAACTGAAAAAGCCGGTACGGTTGCCGCCACCAAAGGGGGCTACGTCCGCCCTGATCACCCCACTGTTAATAGCCCCATAACCCACCCGCATCGACTGCAACTGACTATGAAAAGCTGCAGAAACACCAGCTTTGGCAAGCATCAGCCTGGTACGGTAAAACGAAAACCAATTAGCAAACTTTTGTTTTTCTGCTGCTGACAAATCCGTTACTTTGACCAGGTCATAACAAGCGTCACTGCGTGGATTGGAAGTACATCCCGTGCGGTATTTAAAATAAAACGCCGGCCCGGCACTATAACTACTGGTGCTGGACGTGATAGAAAATCCGGGCCAGTAATAATCAGCAATTAAAGCCCGGTATTGGCTGCTTAAATCCACTTTGGATGACGACGAATCATAGCCATTATGGGGTGCATTGGTAAAAGAAGGGGTTGGGTAATAACTCACGCCATCCGGTTTCAGCGGTACCGGATAGTTTTCGGTCGGGTCAAAATAAACAGTATTCAAATGGCTGGAAGCCAGATACTTACGACCTTCAGCATTACAACGTTTGACCTTCACGCCGGCAAAAGTCACCTCATCATCACAACCGCTGCCAAGGTTAAAGTTGTCGGATAATTCGTCCGGCATAAAACCCCAGCGCATTGAACCTGAATCATCCAGCACAAATAAAATATTCGGGTCAACAGCCGTGCCGGTTTCCAGCGGCGCCTGTGCAATATTGATGGCCGCTTGTACTGTGCTGGCCGCAAACAGAGCACTAACCAGCAGCCAGCTACCGTGAATAGCAAAAGGTTTTGTTGCAAATGACATCATGGTTCTCCCGCCATCATACTGCTTAAATCCGCCAGATAGCCTGAATGGTTACACTGGCCCGCCCTGCCTGAGGCGCCGTTCTTGCCGTCACTCTGTAGGTTTGTTTTTCACACAGAGGATCGGTCACTTTACAGGTTGGATTTTGTGGATCCGGCCACATGCCGAGGTTCTCCACCATAAATTCGCCGGTGTAATTGGTGCCATTCACCGCCACAGCAACCTGACCCCGGTTGGCCCAGGCCAAAGGGTCTTGCCATAAATCCGGCGCTCCCGCGACAGGTGCTGGCAGCGCAGCTCTGTACCAGCCAGCGCCGGGTGCCGGCGGCAATAAATTAGTCCCAACCTGCCGCACTGTGGCCTCAGCCACCTGTTTGGCAATTTCCCTGTCATTAAAATTAGCGGCCATTTTTTCCTGTAAGGTAGTGCTTCGCATGGCGCTCACCGCCAGCAAGGTCATAGCCACCAGCAATAACAGGCTCACCACCAGCGCCATACCACGGTTCTGAGATATCGGATATTTCATCTTACAGCTCCCTTCTGTTGCGTAAATTTACCACCTGACTGATTTCCCTTAGCGCAAGGGCCACAGGAGCACTTGGGTTATCAGCCAGCGTTAACACAGCACGCACTGACACCACTGTTTCCCAGTCCGCCACCGCAGGGGCATCCACATAGTTGGCAGTGCCTCTTTGCAAATACTGCAACTGCAGATTGGTAACATTGGGTACAATTTCTTCCACCCTGACCTGGCCTGCCACCACCACCACCCGGTATAACGAGTTGAGGTTGTTGCGGGTCCCCACAAACCAGGCAGATGACTCCATTGGCATGACAAAGCCGGCGTCACTACTGATATTGCGCTGATAAGCTACTCCATTGGGGGCTACACCAAATTGCAGGGTTCGGTTACCGGGCGCACCTGCGCCAACAGCGTGGGTCAGGTCTGTGCCGTTGACCGCGGTCACCTGAAAAATCAGTCCCCATTTCGAATCACAAGACATCACAATATCGTTGGCCACTATGCCAGCCAGATTCTGATTAATGACCATAGCCGGGTTGCCGGCAGCATTATGCGCAACGACTGAAGCACTGACACCACGGCCATACATCACCTGCAGTGCGTCCGTATTGGGCAGCGGCACCACAGCACCATTACTGAAATCCGGAAAACCACCAGAGTCAAAACCCTGTATACCGCCGGTCCAGCTATTCCACCAGGCCAACGGCGGATTCAGCGCATTAAACACATGAGCCGCCATCACATTGCCACAACCGGCGTAACCGGCATGCTGTACATCCTGACTCAGCAGCTGAAAACTTACCTGACTGGCTTGCTGTAACTCACTGATCTGCTGATTCACCCTGTTGGTACTAACATTCGACAGATACACACCAATGACACCAGCCACTAAAAAAGAGCCCAGTAGCAAGGCCACCATCAGTTCGGTCAGTGAAAACCCCCGCGCTGCTTTTTTACTGCACAACCTCATCATTAAATCCTTGCCACGTGAGTAATAGTCATAGTGGTACTGCCGCCCAAGGCTCTGGAGTCGTCCCACTGCACAGTCACAATATAAGTTCGGGTGGCGGCGTTATAAGTCACGCCGCCACAGCTGGTGCCTGAGTTGCCAAATGCGGTCATGATTTCTGTCAGCCAACTGGCTTGCTCCACACTCTGTATAGACGCACCGGGCGACATAGCGCTGCAACGCAGCGGCAACACAAAACTGCCATTAACTGCAGCTGCGGCGTTCGCGCGGATACGTTCAGCCATACTGCTGGCCAGCAGCACAGCCATAGTGCGCTGATGAGCACTTTGGGTGTTCCGGATATTGGCGGTTTGTAAACCGGCCACACCCAATAAACCAAGCGACAGCACCAGTACCGCAATCAGCACTTCCAGCAAGGACACACCTCGTTGCTGTTTCAGCCCGGGTTGATGGCCCATTTTCGGCCGGCGGGAAGCGAATTTCATCAACTGTTCCTCCATTATTCATGTTGCGCTTAAGCGCATACACCCGAAGCATCGGATGAACGAAGCACAATGCGACCACCGGAATCGAACTGCAGGTCACGGATATTTGGCTTGGTTTGAGCCTGTGCAATACAAAAACGGATTTGCGCCGATAACGGCGTGTTATTGGCCGGCATTCTGGCCAGACCCTGAGGGGTAAAACGGACAATATGACCGGCAGCGGTCAGATTGGCATCTGACGTCACTTTCATCGGTGCTGATGGGAAAAAGCCGGCGCGCAAGGCAGGTACAGCCGGAGCAGCCAGCGCAACAGCTGCGGTTTGCACTATCCAGCCTTCCCAGCCATTGGCTCCTGGCACTGTGCAGGTCATATTGTTATTGGAGTGGCAAAACACCACAGCTTCATTCAGCCGGATAGCTTCACTACGGGCATATACCAGCGCAGTACGGATTTCGTCAGCCTGACCCAGGAGTTTATTGTTCCCGATTAAAGAGCCAAATGATGGCAGCATAATGCTGAGACTGATGGCCAGAATGGTCATTGCCACCAGTAATTCAATCAGGGTGACACCAAACTGAGAATGATATTTTTGTACCGGCATTGTTGCCTCCCACCTACCACAAGATAACGACAGGCAACTAAGTTGTTGCCGAATCGTAATCTAATGGCAAACATTGGTGAAATAACAGCCTTTTCTGACCAAAGGTCAGAACAGCCGATAAACGGTCAATCAGCTTTCATGCCACTGCTGTGGCGACTGAATCGATGAACACTGAAGTTGTAACAGCGGCGGTAAAACCAGGGCTTAGCCAGCACCGAGCAACTGGCGGATTTTCGGCAGCTCGCGCCGGCTCACTTCAAGGCGCTGAGCACACTGCCAGAGTTCCAGCAAATGTCTACCTTCCTGCAGATGCAGTGCCTTGATGCGGCGTTTGAGCACCAGGGTATTGCGGTGAATACGGATTAAATCCTGCGGAAACTGTTCTTCCAGTTGTTTCAGGCTGAGATCGCTCAAGGCCTCACCGCCGGCAAACACAAAACGCACATACTTGTCTTCGGCCTGCAGATAAAACATCTGTTGCAGTTCAACCCGCTGCAAGCTGTTGCCACTTTTATAACTGAGCCATTGCTGCGCCTGCTGTTTTTGCAGATGAGCTTTGGTGGTCAGGCCTATCCGTTGCAATGTAGCCGCCAGTTGTTCAGGACTGACGGGTTTAAGCAGATAACCGGCCGGCGCCACCTGATAGGCTTCCAGCGCATGTTGCGGGTGGGCGGTTAAAAACACCACTGCAGGCGGCAGTGGCAGATGTAACAATTCGCCCGCCACACTTAAACCATCACGGCCCGGCATTTGAATATCCAGAAACACCAGATCAGGTTGCAAACTGCCGGCCAGCGCCAGTGCAGTGTCACCGTCACTGGCCTCGCCCACCACCTGATGTCCGGCAAATGCCTGCAGCAAACGTTTTAATCTGGCGCGGGCCAGAGGTTCATCATCCACCAGCAAAATGTTCATCGCAGGCTCCCGCTACGCCCAGCCAGCGGGATCACCAGCTTGACCCTGAACTCAGCCGGTTCATCGCCGCTTTGCGCACGGCTGTGGGTGCTGAGTCTGGCGGCATCACCAAACTGCAGCTCCAGCCGTCGCCTGATATTTTCAAGCGCCATGCCATTGCCGCCCTGCGCAGGAGCATTGGGAATAGGATTGCTGATCATGATGGTGATAGAAGTGGCAGAAAGCTGCAGCTCAACACGGATGAGCCCCCCTTGCGGGCAAGGCTCCACGCCATGATGCACGGCGTTTTCCAGCAAAGGTTGTAATGTCAGACAAGGAAGTTGTGCTTTGGGTAACTCGTCCGGCACTTGCCATTGTAACTTGAGCCTGTCCCCCAGGCGCCACTGCTCCAGCGCCAGATATCTTTTAGCAAGCGTCAGCTCTTCGGTAAGTTCGGCCACAGCGCCGGCATTCAGAGCTGCCCGGAATAAACTGGCTAAATCCAGCAAAGCGGTTTCAGCCGCAGCTGGATCCTGCTGTGTCAGCTCGGCCACTGTATTTAAGCTGTTAAATAAAAAATGTGGTTGAATTCTGGCCTGCAGTGCATCCAGCTCAGAGCGCGACTGTGCCTGCAACCGCCAACTGTGTTCAATATAAAGGGCAAATAACTGAATACCCATGCCACCGACCAATAGCGCGATCAGCATGGTTTGTAATAAAAAGGCAAAATAGTCGGCGCGGCTTTGCCAGCCATGATGACTCAGTAAGCCAAAAGCGGCAGTACTGACCAGCCAGGTGATCAACAGCAGCAGCAGCAGCGCCACACTGCTGAGCTGACGCGGTTTCAGATGCAATAAAGGTTTTTTAAACTGACACAACAGCGCCACTGTTAACAACGCAACCCAGTGCACAAACAGCGACATCAGGCCCAGCCGGGCCCAGAAGTCGTGATCCAATGTAGGCGCCAGTGCCAGCAAAATTGCTAATGCCTGAGCCAGCACCAACACGCGGATGACAATACGGCCCTGACAAAAGGCCGGCAATAACTGCTCAAACTGCAAACTGGATGCCGGCTGAGCTGCCATGGTTGTGGCCTTAACGCAGTTCTGCCGGTACGGCAAATACCACGTTTTCTTCACGGCCCGGGTGTTCAATCACTTGTTTGCCACCCCAGACGCTTAACTGTTGCACCACTTGCTGCACTAACACCTCAGGTGCTGAAGCCCCTGCAGTAACGCCCACCGCAGTCACATTGGCTAACCAGCTTTGCTGAATATCAGCAGCGGTATCAATTAAATAAGCTGTGCAGCCCATTTTTTCGGCCAGTTCACGTAAGCGATTGGAGTTACTACTGTTTTTGGCGCCAACCACCAATAACAACTGCACTTTAGCCGCCAGCTCGCGCACCGCATCCTGGCGGTTTTGCGTGGCATAACAAATATCGTCTTTACGCGGGCCTTCAATGTCCGGGAATTTTTTGCGCAGCGCATCAATCACATCAGCGGTGTCGTCCACCGATAAAGTGGTTTGGCTGGAGAAACACAGCTCAGCTGGGTTTTTCACCACCAGCCGCTCGACATCTTCCACCGATTCCACCAGATAAATGCCACCGGCTTCATTGTCGTACTGGCCCATAGTGCCTTCCACTTCAGGGTGACCGGCATGACCAATCAGAATACACTCCACGCCTTTGCGGCTGGCGCGGGTCACTTCCATATGCACTTTGGTGACCAGCGGACAGGTGGCGTCAAAGACTTTTAAACCCCGTTGTCTGGCATTTTCCCGCACCGCCTGTGATACACCATGCGCTGAAAAAATCACAATATTGCCATCCGGCACTTCGTCCAGCTCATCCACAAAGACTGCACCACTGCGGCGCAGGCCGTCCACCACAAATTTGTTATGTACCACTTCGTGGCGCACATAAATCGGCGGCTCGTACAGCTCTAAAGCACGGGACACAATACTGATGGCACGGTCAACACCGGCACAAAAACCACGGGGGTTGGCGAGAAAAATATCCATCTTTAGTTGGTTACCTGCACAATTTCTACATTAAAGGTCAGCGTCTGACCGGCCAGTGGATGGTTAAAATCGACAGTCACTGAATCGCCCACCACTTCGCGGATCAGGCCCGGTAATTCAGAACCATCCGGCATGGCAAAACCAACAATCATGCCCACCTGTGCCGGCGCTTCCAGCGAAAACTTACTGCGGTCAACATAATAAATGTTGTCTGGGTTTGGCATGCCATAAGCATCTTCCGGCGCCAGCGTAAAAGTCTTTTTATCACCGGCCTGCATGCCGGTTAACTGGGCTTCAAAAGCCGGTGACAAAGAACCATCACCCATTTGCAGCCGCGCCGGTTTGTTATGCACCCTTGTACTTTCTGCGGCACTGCCATCCGCCAGTTTAATATCAAAGTGAAAAATGACAGTACTGCCAGCTCCAATCAACATAACTCAACCACTCTTATTTCGTTTTCTCCACCACATCGGGTGAAAAGCTGTCCCAAATTAACAAGGCTGCACCAATAGTGATGGCGCAGTCGGCAATATTAAACACAGGGTAATGCCATTCCTGATAATAAACGTGTAAAAAATCAACAACATAACCGTACAAACTACGGTCAATCAAATTGCCGATGGCACCTGATACAATCAGCACCAGCGCCAGCGACAATTTCCATTCAGCGCGTTGTAACCGCGATAACCAGACACTGAGTACGACAGACACCACCACGGCGATCAGCGTAAACAACCAGCGCTGCCAACCACCGGCGTCACCTAAAAACGAAAAGGCAGCGCCATAGTTACGGGCATAGGTAAAGTTAAATACCGGCAACAACTGAATAGATTCACCCAGTTCAAAACGCTGTAATACCCAGATTTTGGTCAGCTGGTCGACCACTAACACTAACAGGGCCAGCCACCAGAAGCGCCAGCCCGACTCTTTAAACAACGTCATTATGCAAAAATCCTTGTTTCACCGGCACCTTCGACGTTGTCAACACAACGCAGACAAATCAGCGGATGAGCAGCGTTGGCGCCGACATCGTGACGGTGGTGCCAGCAGCGATCACACTTGGCTGCAGTTGAGGTGTGCACCTGCACCTGTAAACCGGCGATAGCAGTGGCAATCGCATCAGCTGGTGCTGCACCTTCAGCCACTGTGGCTGTTGAGGTGATTAGGACAAAACGCAGCTCATCACCCAGCTGACGCAGCGCCTGTGCCAGAGTTGCATCCGCATATAAGGTCACTTCGGCCTGTAATGAAGCGCCGATGCGGCCTTCCTTACGCACAGTTTCAATCACGCGGTTCACTTCGTCGCGTACCTCAAGCAGCTGCTGCCAGAAGGTATTGTCAACTTTGCCCTCTGGCACCTTGGCAAAACCCTGATACCAGACGCCGGTAAACACAAATGGCTCGCTGCGCTGTGGCAGGCTCTCCCAGATTTCCTGGGCGGTAAAGCTCATCACTGGTGCCATCCAGCGCACCATGGCCTCAATAATATGATAAAGCGCCGTCTGGCAAGAACGACGGGCATGGCCATCGGTTTTTGCCGTGTACTGCCGATCTTTAATCACATCCAGATAAAAACTACCCAGCTCAACAGTACAGAAATTCATCAGCTTCTGACTGACCTGATGGAACTGGTAATCGTCATAATCAGCAATAATTTCCTGCTGCAGCGCCGCAGCACGTTGCACCATCCATAAATCCAGCTCCACCAGCTCATTGAGCGGCACTAAATCGGTCGCCGGGTTAAAACCATTGAGGTTGGCCAGAATAAAGCGGGCGGTATTGCGGATACGGCGGTATTTATCGGCAGCGCGGTTTAAAATTTCATCCGACACTGTCATTTCTGAGGTGTAGTCAGTGGTGGCCACCCATAACCGCAGAATATCGGCACCCAGTTTGTTCATCACATCCTGCGGCGACACCACGTTGCCCAAAGACTTCGACATCTTGCGGCCTTCACCGTCAACAGTAAAACCGTGGGTTAACACTTGTTTGTACGGTGCGTGGTTCTTAATAGAAACGCCGGTCATTAACGAGGACATAAACCAGCCGCGGTGCTGATCCGAACCTTCTAAATACAAGTCGGCCTGAGTAGCGCCGCCAAATTCAGGGCGCGGGTCAATGACACAAGCATGGGTTACCCCAGAGTCAAACCACACATCCAGGGTGTCGGTCACTTTCACGTACTGCGCAGCTTCGGCGCCTAACAAAGTAGCGGCATCTAAATCAAACCAGGCCTGAATGCCCTGCTGCTCAACCAGTTTTGCCACTTGCTCCATCAGATCTTTGCTGTTTGGATGTAAAGCACCTGTGTCTTTGTCGACAAAAAGTGCAATAGGCACGCCCCAGGTGCGCTGACGGGAAATACACCAGTCCGGACGACCTGCCACCATTTTTTCAATACGCTGCTGACCCCAGTCCGGGATCCAGCGGGTATTGTCAATTTCACTTAATGACTTGGCACGTAAACCAGCCTGCTCCATGCTGACAAACCACTGAGGTGTGGCACGGAAAATAATCGGCGTTTTATGGCGCCAGCAATGCGGGTAACTGTGGTTATAAGCTTTATGCACCAACAGCGCACCGGCCGCCTTTAACGCTTCAACCACTGAGTCGTTGGCTTTAAATACATGCTGACCGGCAAAAAGCGGCGTGTCCGGTAAATATACCCCATTGGCGCCGACAGGGTTCGCCACTTCCAGGCCATATTGCTGACCTACCACAAAGTCTTCCTGACCATGGCCAGGTGCAGTGTGCACAGCGCCAGTACCAGAGTCGGTAGTGACATGAGTGCCCAGCACTACAGGTACGTTAAAGTCATAGAGCGGGTGTTTTAACTGTGAAAGCTCAAGTGCGGCGCCTTTGCAAAAACCCAAAGCATGGTATTTTTCGATACCGGCACGCGCCATCACGTCTTTGACTAAATCTGTCGCCAGCACCAGACGCTCAGCGCCGTTAGGGCCTTCTTCGACCTGCACCAGGCTGTAATTTAACTCGGCATTCACTGCAACTGCGCGGTTGGCCGGAATAGTCCAGGGGGTGGTGGTCCAAATCACCACGGACACCGGGCCATGACCATTATGACCTTGTGGATGGTCAAATTTGTCGGCAACGGCTTCATCAACAAAAGCAAAACGCACGTCAATGGCAGGAGAGACTTTGTCCTGATATTCCACTTCAGCTTCCGCTAAAGCCGAACCACAGTCGGTACACCAATGCACCGGTTTAAAGCCTTGTTGTAAATGACCATTTTCGATAATACGTGATAAAGAGCGGATAATATTGGCTTCAAACGCAAAATCCATAGTACGGTATGGGTTATTCCAGTCCCCCAAAACGCCTAAGCGGATAAAATCGGTTTTTTGCGCTTCAATTTGCGTTAAAGCATATTCACGGCATTTTTCCCGAAATTCGGCCGCAGATAACTTCACACCTGGTTTGCCGTATTTTTTCTCGACCACCAGCTCAATAGGCAAGCCGTGACAGTCCCAGCCCGGCACATAAGGTGCGTCAAAATCGTCCAGCGTTTTGGCTTTAACAATAATGTCTTTCAGAATTTTGTTTACGGCGTGACCAATGTGAATACTGCCGTTTGCATACGGAGGACCATCATGCAGAATAAAGGTTTTTTTGCCTTTTTTAGCAGCACGGATCTGGCCGTATAAGTCAGCCTTGGTCCAGTTTGCCAGCATTTGCGGTTCACGTTGCGCCAGGTTGGCGCGCATGGCAAAAGCCGTATCCGGCAAATTCAGCGTTGCTTTATAGTCTGTCATCCGATTATTTCCGTGTTAGTTCTGTGTTGACCCGCTTTGGCGTGCCTGCAAATTTTAATTGATATTGCCGAAAAACTGCCGCGCCGCGGCAGCATCCAGCTGAATTTGTTGTTGTAACTCAGCAAGCGAGGCAAATTTGCGCTCAGCTCTGAGCTTATGGCGCAACAGCACTTCAATCTGCTGGCCGTATAAATCACCCTGGAAATCAAAAAAATGCGCTTCCAGTTGCTCTTGTTTGCCCTGCAAAGTTGGCCTGGCGCCAATATTGGCTACACCATGAAAATGGCCATGGGCGGTAAAAGCTTCAATAGCGTACACACCCCGTACCGGCAATTTATTGCGGTATAACCAGACGTTGGCAGTAGGGAACCCAAGCTGACGCCCGACTTTTTCACCATGGCGCACCCGCCCCATCAGCGAAAAGGGCCGGCCTAACATTTGCTCTGCCTGAGTAAGGTCATTCTGCTCCAGCGCTTGCCTGATCAAAGTACTGGATACCCGCTGGTCATCCTGTTTTAAGCTGGCGGTGCTGGTCAGGCCAAAACCGTACTTTGCCGCGGCTTGTTGCAACAGAGCAAAGTTACCGGCACGGTTTTTACCAAAACAAAAATCATCACCAACAATCAGATGCCGCACACCGAGCTTGCCCAGCAATAACTGCTCAATAAAAGCCTGTGGCTCCTGACCGGCAAAGTCAGCGTTAAAATTCACACAAAGCAGCCGGTCTAAACCTAATCTGGCCAGCCAGTGATATTTTTCCCGAAACCGGGTTAACCGCGCCGGTGCAGCTTCGGGTTTAAATAATTCTAGCGGCTGCGGCTCAAACACCATCACCACAGCAGGTAAATCCAGCGCAGCGGCAATCTGTTTCACCTGCGCAAGCACCGCCTGATGCCCCAGATGCACACCGTCAAAATTACCTATGGTCAGCACACAATCACGGTGACCAGGTTTGATATTATGCAGGCCGCGAATAAGCTCCATGCCGGATAAACTACTCTGAGTTGCTGTCTAAACGGCCGATTATAACTGCATCAGCTTTTAGTTTCAGCAATTGTCTGTCTTTTCAGCTGACTGATACGCACGCCAAAGAGCCAAAGCAGGCCAAAATAGACCGGCACGGCCATGGCAACCAGCCACAACAAGGTCCAGGCTTTAACAGCAAAAGCCATACTGAGCCAACCTGCAACATTGGGCGAACACCAGAACATCAGCGCAGCCATCAAAGCCGCCGCCAGCACGGCTTTGCCAAGCAGCCACAAAGTGTTACTGTTCAGACGGTAAATATCCCGCTTGACCAAGCCATGGTACAACAACCAGGCATTCAGCGAGCCCGACAAGGCTGTTGCCAGCGCCAACCCAACATAGCTGATAAAAGGTGCCAACATCAGGTTAAACGCCATATTGGCCACCATCGCAATAATACCAATACGCACCGGGGTTTTAATGTCCTGCCGGGCATAAAAAGCCGGTGCCAGTACCTTAATCAGCATTAAGGGCACCAGGCCTGAGGCATAAGCAATCAGGCTTAAACTGGCCTGGCTGGCATCAAAAGCGGAAAATTTACCGTGCGCAAATACCGTCAGTAAAATGGGTTCAGCCAGCACTATTAAACCAGCCATCGAAGGCAATCCAAGCAAACAAATCAGGCTGAATGACCAGTCCAGAGTGCGCTTAAATTCATGCTGGTCATCGGTGGCAAACTGCCGCGACAAATTAGGCAAAATCACAGTGGCGATGGCGATACCAAAGATGCCAAGCGGAAACTCCAGCAGACGGTCTGAGTAATACAACCAGGCAACAGAGCCTGTCATTAAAAAAGAGGCGATGACAGCATCCAGCAACAAATTAATCTGACTGACCGACACACCAAACAAAGCCGGGATCATCAGAGTACGAATGCGGGTGACGTGTTCGTCTTTCCAGGCCCAACGTGGCCTGACCAACAAACCGGCTTTTGCCAGAAAAGGTAGCTGAAACACAAACTGCAGCAGACCGCCTAAAAACACACCCCAGGCCAGTGCTGTGGAAGCGTCGTCCAGATAAGGAGTTAATAACAAAGCCGCCGCTATCATGGCAATATTCAGAAACACCGGGCTAAATGCGGCAACGGCAAACTTGTTATAAGTGTTCAGAATAGCGCCCGATAAGGCGACAAAAGTAATAAACCATAAATAGGGAAAAGTGATTTTTAACAAAAAACTGGCGTGGCTATATTTTTCGCCTCCGGCATTGCCCTGCAGATAGTCCTGGAACCAGCCCATACCAAATAACGCCATCAGCACAGGTGAACCGATCATGCCCAGTAAAGTCACCCCAGTCACAATCAAACCCAGGGTACCGGCGGCCTTAGCCATCAGCTCCCGCACAGCGTCATCACCGTGTTTGGCTTTTACTTCAGACAACACAGGCACAAATGCCTGGGAAAATGCACCTTCGGCAAATAAACGACGCAAAAAGTTAGGGATCCGATTCACCATCAGAAACACATCAGCCATAGCGCCGGCACCCAACACATTGGCTGTGACCACATCACGCACCAGGCCAAGCACCCGAGAAATGAGCGTCATCACACTGACAATCATGCCTGATTTTAATAACTTAGCTGACACAAAACTCTCCTTTTTCCCATTGCGCGCTATTGTCGCCTGAGCCTTCTGTGAATACCAGTGCAACAAGGATTTAATTCTGCTTTAGGCTGGTAAAATCATTTGACAAGGGCCTACAAAATAGGCATATTATGCGGCCTTTAAAGAGTCCCGGTTTAGTTTTTAGGAGTGTTACCTTGGCTAACATTAAGTCTGCTAAGAAACGCGCTATTCAATCAGAAAAGCGTCGTCAGCAAAACGCAAGTCAGCGCTCAATGATGCGTACTTTCATCAAGAAAACCTACGCAGCAGTGTTAACTTCTGATGCAGTAGCTGCGCAAGAAGCGTTCAAGAAAATGGTTCCAGTGATTGACCGTATGGCAGACAAAGGTCTGATCCATAAGAACAAAGCTGCACGTCATAAGTCACGTTTAAATGCCCACGTTAAGGCATTGGTAACAGCTGCTTAATTGACACCAACAAAAAAACGCCGAAAGGCGTTTTTTTGTATCTGCAGTTTATGGCAGCCACTCAGACCGATAAGCCCTGCTATTGATATCCGTTTGGTCGCCGCTAAATACAAAAAGCCAGCTGTTGCTGGCTTTTTTTATCGATGTTTTTTTACCTGGTTAAGATACCGGCTCCAACTACACCGGCATTTTTGCACAATAAAGATGGTGCATTAAACCGATCACCGCTTCTGCTTCTTTGCTGTTCATACTGTAAAACACCGTTTGTGCTTCTTTACGGGTTTTTACCAGCTTATTACGACGTAACAACGCTAAATGCTGTGATAAAGCCGACTGACTCAGTCCGAGCTTATCATTCATCTCCCCAACAGATAACTCACCTGCCAACAAATGACATAGGATCAGCAGTCGACGTTCGTTAGAAACAGCTTTCAGCAGCTTTACTGCTTTAGCTGAATTATTCAACATATCTTGTAAGTTCATTTCAGTTACACCGTGCATGTCTAGACGTCTCATTATCTACTAGCAGCAATTAAAAACACAACACATTAACCCAAATAAAATAACAAATTAACAACAAAGTCTAAACTACTGATACTTTTATTTAAGTCTGCTTTAAGTGCGTTCTTGCCGGCTTTCCATAGCCTTCAGCCAGATGCTGTCTGCGGACAGCCTGAAGATGTGCCCATTATACTCCGCTAATACAGCAAAAACACACCTACGTTTTGTTAACTTTTGTTTCTGTTCTCTTCAGACAGTCCCAACTTCTATCCAATGCCCTGGCGCAAATGAGTTCAGAAGCACAAATACACCGACAGCTTTACTGTCGGCAAATCCGGTCATCGTGATAAAGTCAGTCATCACTGAGCATAAGAACAACAGGTTACTGGAATGAAGCAGCAAAAATTATTAATAACCGCAGCCGCACTCTGGCTCACTGCGTTACCTACCATAGCAGCTACAGACAATCAGCTCGCGTATCAACTGGTTGAAGAGCTTACCGTGGAGATTGGCCCCCGGCTGGCTGGCAGTCCGGCAGATGCCAAAGCAGTGGCATGGGCCAGCAACAAGTTTAAATTACTGGGTTACGACAAAGTATGGGCAGAGGAGTTCAAAACACCTTTTTGGCAAAGAGGCATGGCACGGTTGGAAGTCACCTCGCCTTTTCCACAGTCGCTGGTATTAACAGCACTTGGTGGCTCTGTCGGCACTGATGCCAATGGTATTGATGCCGGTGTTGTGATGTTTAACAGTCTTGATGAACTGATGATGGCCAAACCCGAGCAGGTTCGGGGCAAAATCGTCTTTATTAACAAAGCAATGCAAAAAGACAAACTGGGTTCACAGTATGGCACTGTGGTCGGTGCCCGCTCTAAGGGAGCCGTTGAAGCGGCGCGGCTTGGCGCCAAAGCTTTGCTGATCCGCTCTGTCGGCACCAGCAGCAACAGATTTGCTCACACCGGTAAAATGAGTTACGAAGAAGGTGTTGCTAAAATTCCTGCCGCGGCTATTTCAGTGCCGGATGCGATTCAGCTCAGCAAGATTTTAAGCCGCGCTCCTGAAGCCAGACTCAGACTCACTATGCAAACAGAAAGTCAGGACGCCATCAGTCATAACGTGATTGCTGAGATTACCGGTTCAGAGCGGCCTGAAGAAATTGTACTGATAAGCGCCCACTTAGATTCCTGGGATCAGGGCACAGGTGCTCTGGATGACGGTGCTGGTGTAGGTATAGTGATGGCAACCGGTGCTTTGCTGAAACAACAAGGCCGGCCAAAACGTACGGTTCGGGTTGTGCTTTTTGGCAATGAAGAAGGTGGCTTGGTTGGGGCACGGGCTTATGCAGCAAAGCATGCTGCAGAGCTGAAAAACCATGTGCTAGCGAGCGAATCTGATTTTGGCGCCGGCAAAATCTGGCAGTTTGAGACTAAGTTTGGTGCTGAATCTTTAGCAACAGCTACACAAATCCAGCAGCAGCTGGCACCTTTGGGTATCGCCTTGGGCGGTAATAAAGCTTACGGCGGTCCTGATGTGTCAGTATTGGCCGCTTTAGGCGTACCGGTGGTTTCGCTGGAACAGGATGGCACCGATTATTTTGATTACCACCATACGCCAAACGATACCCTGGACAAAATTAATCCGGCGGATTTGGAGCAAAATCTGCAAGCCTGGCTGTTGATGACCAGAGCTGTGGCGGATTCGGCAACTGATTTTCGCAAATAGCTAAAAAACAAAAGGCCCGAACAAACCGGGCCTTTTGTTTATTTGAGCACTGAAACTACATATGCGACATACGCTGAGCCTGGGGCAACTGATGCTTGCGTTGGCTGGATCGCATCACAAAAACCTGAGCGCCTACTACGATAAAGATCAGTGCAAACGGATATACAAACTGGTTGTGACTAAGCTGCCAGCATAATAAGCCGGCAATCACATAAGCAAAAGGCTGTATCTCATAAACCCAGAACGGTAATACACCCGCTTTCTGCTGAAGTTTATGCCTGTCACCACGACGGTGTTCAGAACGAAGTATCCAGACTAAAGCGCCAGCCAGGATCAATAAAGCTCCCGACAAAGCTGCAATATAACCTGGAGTGAAGACTACAGCGGCTGCGCCTGCTGTCATATAGCCATATGGCAGGGTTTCATACAAATAATTTGGTAACATCGAAAACTCCTGATTCAGCAGTCGTACAAATTTCAGTGTAGAGCAAAAAACAACCAATGCCAGTACAACATTGATTTAAGTCCAAACTGTGCTTTGGCATTTCTGGCTGCAAAGCCCGAAGCCAACGGCTATGTTTGTCGAACGGCTGAAGTTATAATTTAAACCCGACAAAGATTTGGAATAACAATGTATGGCCAATGAAGATCTTGAGTTGTTTTTACAGGAAATGGCCGACGTAAAACCGCTCAAAGCCGATGTACTGAGTGATGTTAATGGTGAACATGCACCGACCATGGCCCAGCTGGCAAGACGCAAAGCGGCAGAGCTTGAACCTGAATATGACGCCAACTATCTCAGCATGGAATATGTGGATTTAGTCGCGCCGGATGAAGTACTGGCGTATAAAAAAGACGGCGTGCAGGAAGGGGTATATAAAAATTTGCGGCTGGGTAAATATCAGGTTGATGCCACCCTGATGCTGCTTGGCAAAAATCTGACCGACGCACGACGCTCTTTATTTGAGTTTGTCGCCGACTGCCATCAGCGTGGTATCCGCACCCTGTTGATCCATCACGGCATGGGCAGAGATAGCAAACCTCACCCAGCCATCCTGAAAAGTTATTGTTTTAAGTGGTTACAGCAAATTCCGGAAGTGTTGGCCTGCCACAGTGCACAAAAGATTCATGGCAGCAGCGCTGCAACCTATGTGCTGTTGCAAAAAAATGCCGAACAAAAACGGGAAAACCGTGAACGTCATCAAAAACGCTGATCATCACAGGTGACCTGCACCATAAAAAATACCCTCAGTTGAGGGTATTTTTTTATCCGCGAAGTACAAAATGTACCGCTTCAGAATAGGCTGCAAGCCTCGGCTGTGGTCAATACTGCCGATAACGCCATCAAAATCACCAGGATAGCGATTGCGGTAAAGCCAAAACCCCGACTGGACGCTTTACTCATAAAATAAACCTCTGCATTTTTATTTTTTTATGTTCTTTGTATGTGGCGGCTAAACCAAGTCAGCACTAACGTCAAGCAGTGTAGACAGTTTTTTCGGTGTATACAACTAAGAAACACGACTAAGTGCTTCATCTGCTAAGTTTTTTAGACGTTGCTTATTGAGACTGAAAATAATTTAGCCGCGACCAGACATAAGGTCTTGCTAAGGCAGCTTCAGCATAATCATCCGGCATCTGTTCCTGCTGCACTTCAGTATTCACCACACTAAAGCCAGCTTGTTGATAGGTTTTTAGAGCCGATGGATGATCTTCAGAGCAGGTATGCAACCAGACCCGGCTGGCGTGCCACTGCTGCGCCAGCGCTATAGCAGCCTGTGCCAGCATTTTGCCAAGGCCCTGGCCGATAAAAGCAGGCAATAAACCAAAAAACTTCAGCTCCACAGTCAAATCGTCATGCTGACGCAATTCGACAAAACCAGCCGGCGTGCCCTTTTTATACAACACAAAGGTTCGCACTTTGTCTGACGATAAATAATCCAGCCACTGCTGATAGTCCCAGCTCAGCCGGCTGAACCAGCGCCAGTGGTGGCCAACAGCACAAAATAAAAACTGACTGAACTCAGGGCTTGGCAGGCAAGCCTCAATCAGCTCAACCTGTTGTGGCCACTGCGGTAATTGCAGCTGCGGCCCCTGGTAATCCAGATACCAGGTCGTCACTTCAACACTTGCCATAAAACTCAGAACTTCCTTTTGATTTTTTCAATCAGAGCAGCAATATGCTGCTGTGCTTCCGGCTGCTGTAAACTGTGAAATTGCTGCCGGAATTCAAAAGCCACAGCGTCATCCTGCCGGCTGCAGTGGCGCATCGCCAGCATGGTATTTTTGGTTTGGCGCACTAATTCGGTGGGCAGAGATTTTAGCCCGGCAGTCAGTTGTTTCGCACGGGTTAATAGTTGCTCTTCCGGCCATAACTCTTTGACAAAACCGGTTTCCAGCGCTTGCTGCGCCGATAAACGTTCAGCACAAAACACCATAGCAGCCGCCTGCTGCCAGCCGACCAGTTGTGGCAATAACCAGGTGTGACCACCGCCCGGATGAATAGCAAGCTGAAAAAACCGGCTTTCAAACCAGGCTTGTTCGCTGGCAAGGCGAATATCACAGGCCATCGCCAGATTCATACCGGCGCCAAGGGCCGGACCATTTAATAAAGCAATAGTGAGTAAAGGGCTATGTGCCACAGAAGTGAAAGCAGCATAAATCTGTTGCAGCTCTTCGCCATCCCCAAAGGCAGCTTGTTGTAAAGCGGCTAAGTCGGCGCCTGAACAAAAAGAGTCATCGCGGCCTGTCACAGCCAGCGCTTTAATGGCTGGATCATCCGGTAATGCATTGACCGCCTCTGCAATAGCCAGCGCACTTTGTGGCGTCAGTAAATTGCGTTTTTCCGCGCTATTTAACGTTAACACCGCCAGATGATCGTATTTTTCCAGTTGAAACGCCGCCATTAATAACCTCGTTGTTTGTCGACCAGATTGAACATGGGCAAAGCAGCCTGCACTCTGCGGTAATTTTCTGCAATTTGTAACACTGCAGTATCGGCATTGGTGACCGCTGAAATATGGGGAGTCAGCAGCACAGCACTGTGCTGCCAGAACGGATGTTCTGCCGGTAAAGGTTCAGTGCGAAACACATCCAGACAAGCAGCGCCAAGCTGACCACTGTCAAGATGTTGTAATAATGCCAGGTCATCTACTATAGCGCCTCTGGCCACATTCACCAGAATAGCGCCGGGTTTAAACTGCGATAACCTTTGATCATTCAGCAGATTTTCTGTTTGGGCTGTGAGTGGCAATAAACAAATCACTAAATCAGCCTCTGCCACAGCCTTGGCAAATTCGTTCAGACCGGCATAACAGGCAACACCGGCAATTTGCTTAGCGCTGGCTGACCAGCCACTGAGCTGATAACCCAAAGCCTGAAAATACAAAACAGCCGCTTTGCCAAGCTCGCCCAACCCCAGCACACACAGCTGCTGAATTTTCCTCGGGCTACGGGCTTTCCACTGCTGCTTTTGCTGCTGCGCGGCAAACTGATCAAAACGCAGCTGATAATGCAGCAACACACCATGCAGATAATTCAGCATAGAGCGGGTCAAATCCGGGTCGACAATACGGGCGAGCGGCACATCAGGCAGCGCAGGGTCGACTAGAATACTGTCGACGCCGGCACCAAAGGACTGCAAAGCTTTTAAGTTGGGAAAAGCCGTCAGGCTATTGGCAGGCTGACGCCATACCACCGCAAAATCAACGGCCTCGGGCTTATTGATCTCAGGCCAGATTTCAATGCTGACGCCGGGTAATTGTTGTTGTAATTTTTGTTGTAACTGATCGAGCTTGCGATCCGGGATCACCAGGGCAATAGACATAGATACTCCTTCGGCCAATACCGCATTCTAACAAAGCAAGCCTGTGCGTCCAGCCTGTTATCACCCGCCCATCTAAAGCAAACGCAGGGCTAAAGCGAACGCAGCATTCAATATTCAGCAAATTGCCATAAATCTGTGACCTGAATGTCATACCAGATGCTTAGCCTGAAGCAAATACAGGCAAAGCGGAGTCTGGACAATGATTAATGTTGATCAGGTGGTGGCACAACATCTGCCACAGTTGCAGCAAAAACCCTGGCTGGAAAAACCGGTAAAAGGCGCGCTCAAACATCTGCTACATGAGCAGGAATTCAGCACCTTTGCCGCGCGTTACCCACATCTACAGGGCATCGAATTTATTGAGCAGGTGCTGCAGTATTTTCACTTTAGTTATGCCGTGCGTGACAATGAGCTGGAGCGTATTCCGACGCAGGGGCGGCTGGTGATTATTGCCAACCACCCTATTGGTTCACTCGATGGGCTGGCGCTGGTCAAATTAGTGCACGAAGTGCGCCCTGATGTAAAAGTGGTGGCCAATCAGCTGCTAAGCGCGGTCACGCCACTGCATCAACTGTTGTTGCCGGTGAATAATATGCAGGGCGGCACCGAGAGGCGTTGTCTGGATCGCATCAGTCAGCATCTGGCCGCTGAAGGTGCGGTGATTGTCTTTCCGGCCGGTGAAGTGTCACGCCTGAAACCGAACGGCATTCGCGATGGCAAATGGCATGCAGGTTTTTTACGTTTTGCCAAAGCAGCTAAAGCGCCGGTGCTGCCGGTCTATATCGACGCCCGTAACTCGGCGCTGTTTTACGGTGCATCCATGCTGTACAAACCTCTGGCCACCATGTTGCTGGTGCAGGAAATGTTTAAACAAAAACATAAAAGCATTGGCATTCGGATCGGAGAGCTTATTCCTTACGACAGCTTTGCGCAGCTGCCGCTGGAAACCAAGGCTTGTGTCAAACTGTTTAAAAAACACTTATACCGGCTTGGCAAAAACAAAGCACCGCTGTTTAAAACCCAAACCGCCATTGCCCACCCTGAAGACCGGCAAGAGCTGAAAAAAGCCATAGCAGCCTGTGAGCTGTTAGGCGAAACCTCGGATGGCAAACAAATTTATCTGTATCAGTCGGCTTTAAGCTCGCCGATATTGCGCGAAATTGGCCGGCTCAGGGAAATATCCTTCCGTGCTGTAGGCGAAGGCAGTGGCATGCGCCGCGACATTGACCGTTTTGACAGTTATTACGAGCAGCTGATTTTATGGGACAACGACGAGCTGGAGATTGTTGGTGCTTATCGTTTTGCCAATACCGCCAAAGTGATTGCAGAGCATGGCATCGACGGATTGTACACCGCTTCTTTATTCCGTTTTAGTGAACAGATGACGCCTTATCTGGCGCAGGGGCTGGAACTTGGCCGCAGTTTTGTCCAGCCCAAATACTGGGGCAAACGCAGCCTGGACTATCTGTGGTACGGCATTGGTGCTTATTTAACACGTCAGCCCCAGCTGAGGTATTTGTTTGGCGGAGTCAGCTTGTCCAATGCTTACCCCAAAGCCGCCCGCGATTTGCTGGTGTATTTTTACACTTTATATTTTTCGGAAGAAAACG
This sequence comes from Rheinheimera sp. 4Y26, assembly GCF_025245835.1. Classification (GTDB taxonomy): domain Bacteria; phylum Pseudomonadota; class Gammaproteobacteria; order Enterobacterales; family Alteromonadaceae; genus Pararheinheimera. The sequence continues at coordinate 715,577 of NZ_JAOBWS010000001.1, read as the reverse complement.
ACAGTGCAGTGCCGAATCTACCCTATCAGTTGCCTTTTGCCACTCTGGAGCAGTTGCAACAGCATTTTAGCGGCAATAACTATCAGGCTGATTTTACCCAGCTCAAACACCTGCTGGCGCATATGGGCCTCAGTGTGCCCACTTTATATAAACAATACAGTGAAATTGCTGAACCCGGCGGCGTGAAGTTTCTGGCTTTTGGTGTGGATCCGGACTTTGCCGATTGTGTAGACGGTTTGGTGCTGGTGGATTTAACTATGCTGAAAAGTGCCAAAAAACAACGTTATCTTGGCGAAACAGCACAAGAGACAGAGCCAACAGCTGCTGATGTCTGATAGCGAAAACACATTGTCGCTTGCGGCAATGCAGATAATAAAAAAACCGCCAGCAGGCGGTTTTTTTATTATCAGGTCAAGCCTTATTGTTTTGGCACTGACCCTTTTAAACCATAAAAACAGATATAGGCATAACACAGCACCGGCAGAATAAAGGACAACTGTAAACCAATGTTATCGGCCAGCACACCTTGCAGCAGCGGCACTATAGCACCACCGACAATAGCCAGACACAGCACACCGCTGCCCTGACTGGTGTATTTACCTAAACCTGTCACCGCCAGACTAAAAATGGTCGGGAACATAATAGAGTTAAATAAACCTACCGCCAGAATAGCCCACATGGCCAATGCGCCGGAGCCTGTGATAGCCAGCAATACCAACACCGCAGCAGCAACCGCATTAAAGGCCAGCACTTTACCTGCTGCAATTTTTTGCATCACTAAAGCCCCAATCACACGGCCAACTAAAGCTCCGCCCCAGTAATAGCTGATGTATTTGGCGGCATCCGCTTCAGCTAAACCGGCAATATCAGGCTCACCGAGGAAATTTACCAAAAAACTACCGATGGCCACCTCACCGCCAACATAGACAAAAATACCCAGAGCACCGAGCATCAGGTGGCTGTATTGCCAGGCAGAACCCGGATTGGCATCGGCCACTTCAGTTTGGTGATGTTCTGTGACTTTTGGCAGTTTAAGTACGGCAAAAATAACCGCCAGCACCAATAAAGCTGTTGCAAGCATCAGGTAAGGTACCTGCACTGCGGCGGCTTCCTGCGCTTTAAATTCAGCTGTGCCTACTTCTGCAGTGGCTGCAGCCAGGATCAGTAAACCACCAAACCAGGGGGCAATAGTGGTGCCTAAAGAGTTAAAAGCCTGCGTCATGGTTAAGCGGCTGGAAGCCGTTTCTGCTTTGCCAAGGGCAGTGACATAAGGGTTGGCGGCGACCTGTAAAATAGTGATACCGGATGCCAGCACAAAAAGTGCGCCCAGAAATAACGGATATTGCTGCAACGAAGCGGCCGGATAAAACAATAAACAGCCGATAGCGGCAATAATCAGCCCTATCACAATACCGCGCTGGTATCCGGCTTTTTTCACCAGGAAACCGGCCGGAATGGAGACCAGAAAATAAGCACCAAAAAAACAGAACTGGATCAACATGGCCTGGGTGTAGTTCAGGTCAAACACGTTTTTCAGATGCGGGATTAAAATATCGTTTAAACAGGTAATAAAACCCCAGATAAAAAACAAAAAAGTCAGGCTGGTCAGAGCAAAATGATAATTTTGCCCGGCTTCGCCCTGCGCTGCGCTTGCGCTGGTCGGTGTGGTTACTGACATACAATTTCTCTTGTTATGGTCTGTCTATCCTGTGATGTACCCGATGTGCGCTTTTGCAGTTCTCTCCCCCGCCAGGCTTGACTGCCAAGGCCTGCACGCATATCAGACTGTTTGTACTATACGCGCAGGCAACCGGAATGCAAAGCACCCACCCTTGCATACGTATGTAATTTTTCAACAAAGTGAGTCTGATCGACACAACACCAAACTTTGTTTTACATCAAATTCTGGCCGGAAAATTGGAGTTACCTCTATTGTTCTTTGATCCAGCCCAAAGTTTTTCATCCGGCAAAGCGCACAATGCCTGCAGTTGCAAAAACGCACAAAATCCTAAGGAAAACAAAGATGAAAACAGCTATCAGCGCTCTGGTTCTGGCTATTGGAACTCTGTCTGCAGCCCCGGCTTTGGCCGGTTTGTCAGTGAATGTTGGCGCTATTACGGTGGCCCCAAACGACAGCAGCAGCTCGCTGAATGTGGTGGAGCAAGTGGCTGGTTTACCGGCAGGCTCTACTGCGGTCTCCGTCAATAACAACACTCAGCTGGGTTTAACACTGGATTATGCCATCAACAAAAACTGGACTGTGGAGCTGATTGCCGCCACGCCGTTCAGCCATGATGTGGAAGTAAAAGGTTCGGCCATCGACGGTTTAGATATCGGTAATACCAAACATCTGCCTCCAACTCTGCTGGCGCAATATCATTTTGACTTGGGCGACAGCAAGTTTGACCCTTTTGTTGGTGTTGGCCTGAACTACACCAAATTTTTTGATTCATCGGCATCTGGTACCTTAAAAAGCACACTGCAGGCGCTGAAAGTTACAACAGCCGCTGATGAAGTTGATCTGAAGCTGGATGACAGTTTTGGTTTAGCTTTGCAAGCCGGTGTGAATTATCAGATCAATAGCAACTGGGGTGCTCACCTGATGGTCAGCAAAATGGACATCGACACCACAGGTGAAGTGAAAGTGAACGGCAACACTATTCAAAGCGTTGACGTACAAATTGACCCGCTGGTGGTGATGGTTGGCGTACGCTGGACAATGTAAAGCGCATTCAACAACCACACAAAGAAAAACAGCGGCTGATGCCGCTGTTTTTTTATCTGTGACAACAACCCAAACCAAACCCAATAAAAAAACCAGCCGCAGCTGGTTTTTTAAAAATAACAGGCGTTATTGCCGCAGCAAATTACACCTGGCTGATATTAACCCAGCCAAACCCGCGCGTTACGGAACATCCGCATCCACGGGCTGTCTTCCTGCCATTCATCCGGATGCCAGCTGTTGCTGACGGCGCGGAATACCCGCTCAGGGTGTGGCATCATAATAGTTGCACGGCCATCTGTGGTGGTGAGCGCCGTAATACCGTTTGGCGAACCATTCGGGTTGTTCGGGTATTGTTGAGTGACCTGACCATAGTTGTCGACAAAACGCAGCGCCACTATGCCTTGCTGCTCAGCGGCTGCTAAAGCGGCGCTATTGGCAAATTCAGCATGACCTTCACCATGTGACACCGCAATTGGCATCTGTGAGCCAGCCATACCCGCCATTAACACAGACGGGCTTTGCTGCACCTGGACTAAGCTGAAACGCGCTTCAAAACGGTCTGACTTATTGCGCACAAAACGTGGCCACAACTCAGCACCCGGAATAAGCGACTTCAGGTTTGACACCATCTGACAACCGTTACAGACACCTAAGGTAAAGGTGCTGTCACGTTCAAAGAAACGGGCAAACTCGCTGCGCGCTTTGTCGTTAAACAGAATGGACTTGGCCCAGCCTTCACCGGCACCTAATACGTCACCGTAAGAGAAACCACCACAAGCCACTAAACCGTTAAATTCCCCGAGGCCTCTGCGACCTGACAGAATATCCGACATATGCACGTCAACCGCAGTAAAACCAGCGCGGTTAAAAGCAGCTGCCATTTCAACGTGCGAGTTCACGCCTTGCTCGCGCAATACGGCAATACGTGGTTTGGCACCTTTAAGAATATAAGGCGCAGCCACATCTTCATTTAAATCAAAGCTTAATTTTACGTTGAGGCCTGGGTCGTTTTTATCTGACTTAGCGACAAACTCTTGTTTGGCACAATCCGGGTTATCGCGCAGCGCCTGCATCTGATAGGTGGTTTCAGCCCAGATAGAACGTAAACGAGTACGTGAATCGCTGAAAATGACGTTGCCGGCACGTTTGACCACCAGCTCGTCGCTGCTGTTTACCGCGCCTAATAAGTGGCTGTTGGCCTGCAGGTTAAAGCCCGCCAGCACTTGTTGTACATAAGCAAGGTCAGTGTCAGCCACCTGAATCACAGCACCTAACTCTTCGCTAAACAACAGCGCTAAGTCGCTTTGACTGTTTTGGCCTAAAGCCGCGACATCCACTGTCCAACCGGCTTTACCGGCAAAAGCCATTTCAGCCAGCGTTAACAACACACCGCCGTCTGAACGGTCATGGTAAGCCAGCAGTTTTTGCTCAGTCGTCAGCTTTTGAATGGCATTAAAGAAGTTGATTAACAAATCTGGTGTGGCTAAATCCGGTGTGGTTTCGCCCAGCTGTTTGTACACCTGCGCTAAACAAGAAGCACCTAAGCGGTTTTCACCCAGGCCTAAGTCAATCAGCAATAACGACGATGCGCCTTTGTCAGTGCGCAGTTGTGGTGTCACTGTTTTACGCACATCTTCAACCCGGGCAAAAGCGGTGATCACCAAAGACAATGGCGAAGTGACCGCTTTGTCTTCACCGTTTTGTTGCCACTTGGTTTTCATCGACATCGAGTCTTTACCAACAGGAATAGTGACTTCCAACGCCGGGCATAACTCTTCGCCGATGGCTTTCACCGCAGCATATAAACCGGCGTCCTCACCAGGGTGACCTGCAGCGGACATCCAGTTGGCAGACAGTTTAATGCGTTTGAGCTCACCAATATCAGTGGCTGCAATGTTGGTAATGGCTTCAGCTACTGCCAGACGGGCAGAAGCGGCAAAATCTAACAGTGCCACAGGTGTCCGTTCACCCATCGACATGGCTTCACCATGATAGGTGTCGAGTGCCGCTGTGGTTACAGCGCAGTTGGCAACAGGCACCTGCCATGGGCCGACCATTTGGTCGCGCGCAACCATACCCGTCACTGAACGGTCACCAATGCTGATTAAAAAGGTTTTTTCGGCAATGGTCGGTAAACGCAATAACCGCTCAGTGGCATCTTTGATGCTAACACCGGCGAAATCCAGCTTTTTACCGGCACCTTTGGCACTGGTCACGTCACGGTGCATTTTTGGTGCTTTGCCCAGCAATACTGACAACGGCAGATCAATTGGCGTATTGCCAAAATGTTTGTCTGACAGCGTTAAATGCTGCTCGGCCGTAGCTTCACCCACTACGGCATAAGGTGCACGTTCACGTTTACAGATTTGCTCAAACACCGGCATTTTGTCGGCCGGGATGGCCATCACGTAACGTTCTTGTGATTCGTTACACCAGATCTCCAGCGGCGACATACCTGGTTCATCGTTGGGCACGTTGCGCAGTTCAAATTTACCGCCCACACCACCGTCGTTCACCAATTCAGGGAAAGCGTTGGATAAACCACCGGCGCCCACGTCGTGGATAAAGACGATTGGGTTATCGGCGCCCAGCTGCCAGCAACGGTCAATTACTTCCTGACAACGGCGTTCAATTTCCGGGTTTTCCCGCTGTACTGAAGCAAAATCTAAATCTTCCGCCGACTGGCCTGAAGCCATCGACGAAGCAGCTCCACCGCCCAAGCCGATATTCATCGCCGGGCCACCCAGCACCACCAGTTTGGCGCCTACAGGTAAATCACCTTTTTGTACGTGTTCAGCGCGTATATTGCCTAAACCACCGGCCAGCATAATTGGCTTGTGGTAACCACGTACTTCTTCACCGTTGTGGCTTGGCACTTTTTCTTCGTAAGTACGGAAATAACCTAAAATATTCGGCCGGCCAAATTCGTTGTTAAATGCAGCGCCACCCAGCGGGCCTTCAATCATAATATCCAGCGCGTTGACAATACGGTCTGGTTTGCCAAAGTCGCTTTCCCACGGTTGTTCAAAACCCGGGATCCGTAAGTTGGACACTGAAAAACCAACCAGACCGGCTTTTGGTTTAGAGCCAACACCCGTTGCGCCTTCGTCGCGGATTTCACCACCAGAACCAGTGGCAGCACCAGGGAATGGCGAAATAGCCGTTGGGTGGTTGTGAGTTTCCACTTTCATCAGCACATGAATGTCTTCATGGTGATACTGATACTCTTGTGAATCAGGCGTTGGGAAAAAACGACCGGCTTTAGAACCAACCATGACGGCGGCGTTGTCTTTATAAGCTGACAACACATAATCCGGTGTTTTTTCAAAAGTGTTTTTAATCATTTTAAACAGCGACTTTGGCTGTTTTTCGCCGTCTATGGTCCAGTCGGCGTTAAAAATTTTGTGACGGCAATGCTCAGAGTTAGCCTGCGCGAACATATAAAGTTCGATGTCATTTGGATTGCGGCCCAGCGCGTTAAAGTTGCTGACCAGATAATCAATTTCATCTTCAGCGAGCGCTAAACCCATGCGGATATTGGCTTCAACCAGGGCGTCACGGCCACCGGCTAAAATATCGACTGAAGCTAAAGGAGCTGGTTCAGCTTTGCGGAACAGCGCCTGTGCCTGATTGAGTTCAGTAAACACCGACTCCATCATGCGGTCATGTAATAAAGCGGCCAGTTGTTTGTGCTCATCGGCCGTTAAAGTGCGGCTGGTAGCAACATAATAAGCCAGACCACGTTCTAAACGTTTGATTTGATTTAAACCACAGTTGTGCGCAATGTCGGTGGCTTTAGACGACCAGGGCGAAATAGTGCCGGGTCTTGGTGTCACCAACAGTAAAAGTCCTGTTGGTTGATGGCTGGTGATGGTTGGTCCGTAGGTCAATAATTTGTCCAACACATGCTGCTGTTCGGCGGTTAAATCGCCGGACACATCAGCAAAATGGACAAATTCGGCATAAATTTCGGTGACAGGTAACGCCGCTTTGGCGCATTGATCGATGAACTTTTGAATTCTGAACTCGGACAGTGCTGGTGCACCACGCAGGATCAACATAGGCTTTTTTCCCGTGGGTTGAACGTCGATGGAACCTCAAATCAGGCGCTGCATTATATAGAAGAACCAGCACAAAGGGTATGAGTAAAAACTGACGACAAGGCGGAATTTTGATATAACTGGCGGCTCAATTTTTTAAAAGGCCTGAAAGAATGCATTTGAAAGTGCTGTTGCAAGTACTGATGGTAGTGCTGATGCTGAGCCTGGCTGCTTGTACGCCAGCGCCTGAGCCTATGCATTTACATCAGATTTATCAACGCGATAGCATCAGAGTAGGTATTTTAAACGGCCCCACCAGTTATTATGTTACCGCCGATGGCGCCACAGGTTACGAATATGAACTGGCGGTGGCGCTGGCTGACAAACTGGGTGTGAAATTAGATCTGGTGCCAAGTTTCCACTTAGAAGAATTGCTGGAAAAACTGCGCACCGGCCAGGTCGATGTGATTGCATCCGGCTCGACAGTGTCTGAAAGCCTGCGCGCGCAGTACCGTTTAGCGCCGGCTTATCAGTGGAGCGACGAAGTACTGGTATTTCGTCAAACTGAAAAAAAGCCCAAATCACTGGCTGAACTAAGCGCCCCTGTTGTGGTGTTAAAAGGCTCCAGTCAGGCAGAAACTATGCTGCAAAAGCAGGCAGAATTGCCGGAGCTCTCACTCAGTCTGAACGAAACTGATGACGCCACTGAATTATTGCAACAAGTGGCCGAGGGCAAAATAAAATATACGGTGGCCGATTCGCATTTACTGGCGATTAATCAACGTTTTTATCCAAATCTTGGTGTTGCCATGGTGCTGAAAAGCCAGCAACCGGTGGCCTGGTTATTGGCAAAAAATAATGACGACTCGCTGATGAGTGTGCTGGTCGAATTTTTTGGCCGCAGTTACGAAGGTGCTGAATTATTAAGTCTGGAAGATAAATATTTTGGCCATGTCCGGCGTTTTAATTACGCCGATACGCTGGATTATATTGAAGCCATAGATAAAGTGTTGCCGCGTTACCGCGCGCTGTTCGAGCAGCATTCCGGCAATTTAGACTGGCGTTTGCTGGCTGCTATTGCCTATCAGGAATCGCGCTGGGACCCTAAAGCCCGGAGTCCGCAAGGCGTAGTGGGTATGATGATGCTGACCGTCAATACCGCCAACTCGATGAAAGTCACCAGCCGGGTGGATGCAGCACAAAGCATCAGAGGTGGCAGTAAATATCTGCAAAAACTGCTCGATCGGATGCCGGAGCGGGTAAAAATGCCGGACCGGCTCTGGTTTGCCCTGGCCGGCTACAACATTGGTTATAACCATGTGGAAAGTGCCCGGATGCTGACCGAAAAAGACGGTGCTGATCCGGATAAATGGGCCGAAGTTAAACAACGTTTATCATTATTGCGCCAGCGGAAATATTACAGCCAGACCCGCACCGGTTACGCCCGTGGCGACCATGCGGTGTATTACGTGGAAAATATCCGCCGTTATTTTGATACCCTGCTCTGGGTTGATGAGAAAAAACAGGCCGAATTAAAAATTCAGCAACAAAAACAAAAGCTGGCTGAAGAATACAGCGAACAACTGGAAGCGGCAGCCAATAAACCTGCGGCCAAAGAGACTAAAAAAGCCAACAATAAAACCGGTACAGATCGCAAAAGCTAAGCCGCTTTGCATCAGTCGTCCTCAGTGCGCCCTCTGCTTAGCTTGAGATCAACCCTCACGCTGTTTATAGTGGCGCTCTGTTTTACCCTCAGCTGGAGTGCTGCATGCTTAAACGTAAAAGACCTAAAATGTTAAAAAAGCGCCGCATCATGGATGTCGGAGCTGTGCGTCGTCGTATTAAACGTAATGTGGCTGTGCTGAAACTGCATCGCCGGCAACGTAATTTCCAGACCATACTGCAATCTGAACAACAAAACGAAGCTGTCAGTTAACCTTCACCGCTCCCCCTGATTTTTCCGGTTCCTGTGCCTGCTTAGCGGCTTTTGCTGCTTTATGTTCCTGCCGGCGACGCCGGAAAAAACTGGAGAGTTTGTCGGCACATAAGTTGGCCAGCACGCCGGAAGTGACTTCCAGCTGATGATTCAGCACCGGATGGCGCACTAAATCTGTCACTGAACCGGCGGCGCCGGTTTTAGCGTCAAAAGCGCCAAACACCAGCCTTTTGACCCTGCTGTGCACCAACAAACCGGCGCACATGGCACAAGGTTCCAGTGTTACATATAAAGTGGTGTCTAATAACCGGTAATTCTGCACATGCACTGCGGCCTCCCGAATGGCCAGCATTTCGGCATGGGCCGACGGGTCATGCCGGCAAATCGACATATTCCAGCCTTCGCCAATTACCTGATTATCTTTCACCAGCACAGCGCCCACCGGAATTTCACCGGCTTGTTCGGCTTTGTCGGCAAGCGCCAGCGCATAGTGCATCCAGCGTTCATCATTTTGCTGCTCTTGCTCAGTAACAGCTTGTGGTATTTCAGACATCACACTACTTATTAAAACCAGGGGATGAAAAATTTTACCACCTGCCACTGACAAATTTGACTATTTTCTGGTGAAGTTGCTAAAGCCCGCAAAAACTGTATTTACAACTTGTTGTTTTTATTAAGTTATAACTTTGGTATAACAATTGCCTTTCCTCCTATCATTTCAACAATAAGGGAAACATCATGGGTATATTTGATATTGGTTTTGTCGCTGTGGTTTTGGCTTTTGCTTACGCTTTTTACGAACAGCGCAATAAAACAAAAGTAAAGTTACAAAATGCCGGTGCCGGCAGTGAAGCCTTACAGCAAGAAATTGCAGATTTAAAACAACGAGTGGCGACGCTGGAAGCCATAGTGACTGACAAGTCTTACACCCTGAAACAACAAATTAATCAGCTGTAAAACGAAGCTGAAACAAAGCAGAAAGGGTTGTACCGCGGATAAAACAAAAGGAGCCTCACGGCTCCTTTTGTTTTTGCGTAGCTGTTAACTACCGGCCTGCGCGGCTTATTCCCACTCAATAGTGGCTGGTGGTTTACCAGATACGTCGTATACCACGCGGGAAATGCCGTTCACTTCATTAATAATGCGGTTCGACACATGACCCAACAGCTCGTACGGCAGATGCGCCCAGTGTGCTGTCATAAAATCAACGGTTTGTACCGCACGCAGTGAAACAACCCAGTCGTATTTACGGCCATCGCCCATCACACCTACTGATTTTACCGGCAGGAATACAGTAAAGGCCTGACTGACCTGCTCGTACCAACCGGATTTATGCAGCTCTTCAATAAAAATTGCATCGGCTTTACGCAGTAAATCACAATATTCTTTTTTCACTTCACCCAGTACCCGCACCCCTAAACCTGGGCCAGGGAACGGATGACGGTACAGCATGTCGTAAGGCAGCCCTAAAGCCAGACCCACTTTGCGCACTTCGTCTTTAAAGAGTTCACGCAGAGGCTCAACCAGACCCATTTTCATTTCGGCCGGCAAACCACCGACGTTATGGTGCGACTTAATTACGTGGGCTTTGCCGGTTTTAGAAGCAGCAGATTCAATCACATCAGGGTAAATAGTGCCCTGTGCTAACCATTTGGCGTTGGTTAATTTTTTTGCTTCTTCGTCAAAAACTTCCACAAACACACGACCAATAATTTTGCGTTTGGCTTCTGGCTCGTCCACACCTTTGAGCGCGTCGAGGAAACGATCTTCCGCTTTTACATGGATAATGTTCAGACCAAAATGGTCACCGAACATATCCATCACCTGCTGGCCTTCGTTCAGGCGTAACAGGCCGTTATCGACAAACACACAGGTCAGGTTTTTGCCAATGGCACGGTGCAGCAACATAGCCACTACTGAAGAGTCCACGCCGCCGGATAAACCTAAAATCACCTGATCATCGCCCACTTGTTGTTTGATGTTCACAATAGCGTCATCAATGATAGTGGCCGGCGTCCAGAGTTTTTCACAACCGCAGATATCAACAATAAACTGTTCCAGCATGCGCAGGCCCTGACGGGTATGCGTCACTTCAGGGTGGAACTGCACACCGTAAAACTGTTTGGCTTCGTTGGCCATAGCGGCATGCGGACAGGTTGGCGTTTGCGCAGTGGTAACAAAACCTGCTGGAATTTCCACAACTTTATCGCCATGACTCATCCACACGTCTAATAAACCGTGGCCTTTGTCATTGACGTGATCTTCAATACCGGCAAACATCGGGTTCGAAGCAATGACTTCCACCTGAGCATAACCAAATTCACGTTTGTCTGAACTGGCCACTTTACCGCCTAACTGCTCTGCCATGGTTTGCATGCCATAACACACACCTAATACCGGCACATTGGCTTCAAACACATATTGTGGCGCCCGTGGTGAACCTGCTTCAGTCACACTTTCAGGGCCACCGGATAAAATAATACCTGTTGGGTTAAATTCAGCGATTTGTTCAGCAGTAACATCCCAGGCCCACAGCTCACAGTACACACCAATTTCGCGGACACGACGCGCGATCAGCTGGGTATATTGCGAACCAAAGTCGAGGATCAGAATACGGTGGAAATGGATATTTTTGCTCATATCAACCTTGTGTTGGTAGCGGGCTGGTTTGCACCAGCCGGAAAAACTACGCCGGCAAGCACCAGCGATAAAAACCACACCAGCCCCCGTCATCCTTGAAGCCGCGGGGTTGTTGGCCGCTTTCACTCACCCTCTTCACATAGTTCACTATGCTCAGAGGGACTCGTTCAATTGCCACCTACCCGCATCATCAATGATTTTGGGGATATCATTAGCCAATACGGTAATTTGGCGCTTCTTTGGTGATCTGCACATCATGCACGTGCGACTCGCCCATACCGGCCGAGGTCACTTTAACAAACACCGGCTTAGTGCGCAGTACAGCAATGGTTTCACAACCGGTCAGACCCATAGATGAGCGTAAACCACCCATCTGCTGGTGAATGATGTTTTCGATTGGACCTTTGTACGCAACACGGCCTTCAATACCTTCAGGAACCAGTTTTTCCGCATTGTTGCTGCCCTGGAAATAACGGTCTGAAGAACCGTTACGCTGAGCCATGGCACCTAACGAACCCATACCACGGTAAGATTTGTAATAACGGCCCTGATACAACTCTACTTCGCCCGGCGCTTCTTCAGTACCGGCAAACATAGAACCGACCATCACACAATGGGCACCAGCCACTAAAGCTTTGGAAATATCACCGGAGAAACGGATACCACCGTCGGCAATAATACAAACATCAGTACCTTTGACCCCTTCCACTGCATCGGCAATAGCGGTGATTTGTGGTACACCACAACCAGTCACAATACGGGTGGTACAGATAGAACCAGGGCCAATACCAACTTTCACCGCGTTAGCACCGGCGTCGGCCAGCGCTTTGGCGCCTTCAGCTGTGGCTACGTTACCAGCCACAATTTGTAAATCAGGGTATAAAGCGCGGGTTTGTTTTACCCGGTCAATCACACCTTGCGAATGACCGTGTGAAGTGTCAATCAGCAGAATATCAACACCAGCTTCCACCAGCGCTGCAATACGCTCGTCTGTGCCTGGGCCTACACCTACAGCTGCACCAACGCGTAAACGACCAAATTCGTCTTTACAGGCGTTTGGTTTGCTTGCCGCTTTGTAATAATCGCGTACTGTAATTAAACCTTTGAGTTTGAAGGCGTTATCAACAACCAGCACTTTTTCGATGCGGTGTTTATGCATTAAGGTCAGGGCGTTTTCGCGTGGTGAATCTTCATGCACTGTCACCAGACGCTCGCGCGGTGTCATCACAGAAGCAATGGGTGCCTGCGGGTTTGATTCCACATTTAAATCACGGCCGGTGACAATACCCACCAGATTATGCTCGGCATCCACCACCGGGAAACCGGAAAAACCGTGTTGTTGTGACAGCTGCTGTACGTCGCGCACTGTTTGCTCAGGACGAACAGTGACAGGGTCGGACACCACACCACTTTCGTATTTTTTCACTTTACGAACGTTGGCGGCCTGCTCTTCAATCGTCATGTTTTTATGGATAAAACCAAGACCACCTTCCTGCGCTAACGCAATAGCGAGGCGTGCTTCGGTCACTGTATCCATCGAGGCAGACACCATCGGGATATTCAGAGTGATTTTGCTGGTCAGTTGAGTTCGCAGATCTGCGGTATGGGGTAACACTGTGGAGTGCGCCGGCACAAGTAACACGTCGTCAAATGTGAGGGCTTCTTTCACGATCCTGAGCATTGCAACAATCTCGCTGTGTGAGTTAAATATCGGGGAATGTTGCGGCGCTATTTTAGTCGCTTTCGCGCACAGTCACAACGCATTTTTTACTTTTGTGGTAGATTAAGCCAAGTTTCCGCTACAGCGCTTTGCCAGAACCCAAGTTATGCAACAAGCCGATATCTACACAGTTTCCCGGTTAAACTCCGAAGTTCGCCTCACCTTAGAGCTGCAATTCCGTCAGTTATGGCTGGTGGGTGAAGTGTCAAATTTTGTCGCGGCAAGTTCAGGGCATTGGTATTTTTCGCTGAAAGATCAAGCGGCTCAGGTCAAAGTGGCGATGTTTAAAACCAGCAACCGCAATGCCGTTTTTACGCCGCGTAATGGTCAGCAGGTGATGGTGCGCGCCCGTATCAGTGTGTATGAACCGCGCGGTGAATATCAGCTGCTGGCCGATTTTATCGAACCGGCCGGTGATGGTTTATTACGACAACAATACGAGCAGCTTAAAGCCAAACTGGCCGCTGAAGGCCTGTTTGCCCCGGAGCGGAAAAAAGCCCTGCCACAAAATGCCCAGAAAATTGGCGTGATCACGTCACCAACAGGCGCTGCTATCCGCGACATTTTAACTGTGTTACAACGCCGCGCTCCGGCGCTTGAAGTGATTATTTACCCATCATTAGTGCAAGGCGCACAAGCCGCCAGCGATTTAACAGCAGCACTACAGCATGCCATTCGCCGCAACGAATGTGATGTATTAATCATCGGCCGCGGTGGCGGTTCATTAGAAGATATGTGGTGTTTTAACGACGAAACCCTGGCCCGCACTATAGCCAACTGCCCTATTGCTATTGTCAGTGCTGTTGGCCATGAAATTGATTTTTCCATCAGTGATTTTGTTGCTGATGTGCGTGCCGCCACACCTTCAGCTGCAGCCGAGCTGGTGTCGCCGGATCAACAGCATCAGTTGAGGACTTTGCTGCAATTAAAACAGCGCCTGATGCAAAGCATACGCCAGCAACTGGGGCAAAAAGCGCAGCTGTTTTTACATCAGCACGCTAAGTTGCAACTGTTGCACCCGGCCAGAAGACTACAACAACAGCAACAGCGGCTGGATGAATTACAGATCCGCCTGCAGCAGGCGATACAGCACAAGCTGCAACGGCAGCGGCAACAGTTACTGCTGCAACAAAAAGCGCTGTGGTTGTTATCGCCAGAGCAGCAACTGAAACGCCAGCACTTAAAACTGCAACAGCTGCAACAAAGGCTGGAACGAAGCCTGAAGCAGCAGCTGCAGAAAAAACAGCAACAATGGCAGGCGCTCAGCCGTGAATTGCACACTGTGAGCCCGCTGGCGACTCTACAGCGTGGTTACAGCATAGTGTTTGATGCCAATAGCACTGTGGTGAAATCGGCATCACAACTGCAGTCTGGTGATAAAGTCCGGCTGAAATTGGCCGACGGTGATATTGCCGCCGAAGTGACAGCGGTCAGCATAGCGCCATCTCAGTAATCAACCCAATCGCGGCAGCTCTCACTGCAGCAGCAGCAATGGCTGCAGCTATGCTTTAACGCTGCGCTAAAAAACGCTGTAACAACTGCACCCGCTTAGGGCGCTGAAACAATTGATAAAGTTCAAGCCAATCCTCCGCCAGCATCCAGGGCAACTGATGGCGCCACTCAAGGCGCTCTGGCCTAAATTGCCAGCAGCGCAGTTGCTGAGATTGTTGCACTCTAATTCCGGCCATAACATCCACTTCAACCCCTTCTTTACTTACAAAACGGGCAAAAGCTTCCGTCTGATACTGTGGATGTGGTGGCACCGCCACCGGACTCAGGCTCGCGGCAAGGGCCGCTTTCAGCTGCGGAAAGTCAGCCAGACTGCAGACCAAATCAAGATCACGCGCTTTGTTGAGTAAGCCTAACTCCAGCAATAATAAACTGCCGCCAATAGCAAAAGTGATGCCATTAAGACTCGGTTGTAATTGCTGTGCCAACTGAAAAGGGGCACTTTGCTGCAACAACTGCAAAGTTGCCGGGTCAGTTTGCACCGTCAGGGTAAAAGGTGTTCTGCTCATGAAGATGGCTCCGGCAAAAGACATTTTATCAGGCTGGGTTGCTCTGTCGCTGACTTGTCAGCATAAAAGCCGGACATCAATTGGCAACAAAAAACCGCCAGCAGGCGGTCTTTTTATCAGCAACAGCAACGAAGATTAGCCTGGCTGGCCAGGTTTTTTCTTATTCGCCAGATTCGCCCGCGCTTTTAAAATACGCTCGCGTTTGTACTGCTGGTTTGGCGTTAAGGTGTTGCGACGCTCCGCAAATGGGTTGTCACCACCGCGGAACTCTACCCGCACCGGTGTACCCATCATTTGCAGCGACTTGCGGAAATAGTTCATCAGATAACGTTTGTACGAATCCGGTAAATCTTCCACCTGGTTACCGTGAATAACAATCAGCGGTGGGTTGTAACCACCGGCGTGGGCGTATTTCAGCTTAACCCGGCGGCCTTTCACCAATGGCGGTTGGTGATCTTCCTGCGCCATCATCATAATTTTGGTAAGAAGCGCTGTGCTGACCCGGCGGGTGGCTGAGTCAAAAGCTTCTTCCACTGATTCAAATAAATTACCCACACCAGAACCGTGCAGCGCCGAGATAAAGTGCAAACGGGCAAAATCGATAAAACCTAAACGACGGTCCAGTTCGCGTTTCACTTCATCTTTGATGCCATCATTTAAACCGTCCCATTTATTCACGGCAATCACCAGAGAACGGCCGGCATTCAGCACAAAACCTAAAATGCTTAAATCCTGATCAGAAATACCCTGTTGTGCATCCAGCACCAGGATCACCACGTTGGCATCTTCAATGGCCTGCAACGTTTTAACCACTGAGAACTTCTCAACAACATCATCAATTTTGCCACGACGACGCACACCGGCAGTATCAATCAGGGTGTATTTGCGATCGCCTCTTTCCATCGGAATATAAATCGAATCGCGGGTGGTGCCGGGCATATCATAAACAATGACCCGATCTTCACCGAGAATACGGTTGGTTAAAGTGGATTTACCCACATTAGGCCGGCCCACAATAGCCAGTTTAATATGTTGATCCCGCGCCAGTTTTTCGGCTTCTTCATCAACAGGCTCCAGCTCTTCACCTGCTTCAAAAGCAGCCAGACGGGCAGCTTGTTGTTCTGTCAGCAAAGGCACCAAAGCCCGTTGCAGTAAGTTGGTAACACCACGGCCATGTGCTGCGGCAATTGGGTAGACTTCACCAATGCCCAGGCTATAAAAATCAGCAATAGCAGTGTCGGCGTCTAAACCATCGGTTTTATTGGCCACCAAAAACACGGTTTTATTGATTTTGCGAATGTGATTGGCAATAGCGCTGTCAGCACCATTGACGCCGGTACGGGCGTCTACCATAAACAACACAATATCGGCTTCATCGATGGCACGCAGTGACTGCTCGGCCATCTCCAGTTCAATGCCTTCTTCACTGCCGTCGATACCACCGGTATCCACCACAATAAACTCCAGGCCTTCGTAATCAACTGAGCCGTACTTACGATCCCGCGTCAACCCCGGAAAATCCGCCACTAAAGCATCGCGGGTGCGGGTGAGACGGTTAAATAATGTAGATTTGCCGACATTAGGACGGCCAACCAGGGCGACTACCGGTAACATGTAAATTCCTCAATACTCAGGGCTACCTGTTTCAGGTAGCTGGATTTTTACCCGCTTGGGTAAAGTGCAGCAGCATGCTGCCTGATGTCAGGCGTCTGGCGCTTTCATCAGTAAAATCTGGGTCTTTAACAACAAAAAAACAGGCCTGCAAGCAGGCCTGTTTCTGCAAATCTGTTTTTGCGTTTATTCAGGCACGTTCAGTAAGGTGATTTCACCGTTACGGCTTTGCAATAATAAATACTCGCTGGTGGTAACAGCTTCAGCGTAAAAGCCTGAACTGTCAAACTCGTGCCGTGCCAGGTATTCACCACTGCTTTTATCAAACCAGTGCAGATTGCCTTCGTTGTCACCAACTACCACATAATTTTTATACACAGCAGGGGCTGTGACAAAGTGCTTATGTAAGGTCAGCTGAGCCCAGGTTTCCAGACCGGTGCGGGCATCAACGGCGTACAACTTACCAACAGAATCAACCAGATAAAGAACATTGTTCTCTAACACCATGTCGCGGAAACTGGCATATTCACGCTTCCACAACACACGGCCACTGCGTAATTCCATCGCCACCAGCTGACCGTTGTAGGCAATGGCGTAAATTGTACCATTGTCCACTATAGGTGTCGCGTCTACGTCGATGATCCTGGCTAAATCAGTGGCACCTTTGGCAACAGTAATGGCTTCTTCCCAGGCAGGAACTCCTTTGGCAGCGATTAAAGCGCCAACTTTGCCATTGCCGGTGCCATAAATTACACCACCACTTTGTGCCGATACCTGGCTGATGCCACGTAAAGTTAAAATGGCGTTTTCAGTTTCGTGCATCCAGCGCTGTTCACCTGTGTCTGGTTGCAACGCAAAAATACGGCCACCACCGGTGCTAACCAGCACTAAACCTTCAGCGGCAACAGGTGCTGCTAACACTTCACCTTTGACATTGACCGACCAGAGTTTCTCACCGGTTTGTGGGTTCAGTGCAATCACCAGGCCGTCTTCGGTGCCAACAAAAACTTTGTCAAAACCAACGGAAACACCACCACCGACTTTTACAGAACGTTCATTCCACCAGTGGCTGATGCCACCAAACAAAGGTGCATCGTCGCCGTCGCGTAAATCAACAGACCAGAGACTGTCGCCTGATGCCAGGTCAAAAGCTGAGACCTTACCATCACGGCTGGCAGCATACACTTTGTTGTCAAAAATGGCGGGTTTAAGTCTGGAGTCGTAATGCTCAATGCCATTACCTACCGAACTGCTCCACACTTCATTTGGCTCTACCTTGTTGCTGATCTCAGGCAGTACCAGCTCTTCTTCATCATTGGATGAACAAGCGGTTAACGCCAGCACCAGCACCAACGGCGCCCAGGTTTTTACCGATAACTTCACTGCGACCTCTTAACCGGCGACGTGGGCCAGCTCATTTAATTTAACTTGTAACAGCGGATTTTTTCCCGCTTCAGACGCTGTTAAAGCAGCCTGATACGCAGCTTTGGCCTTGCTTTCGTCACCGGATCTTAATAACACATCACCTTTGAGTTCTTGCTGCTGAGCAACAAAACTCTGTGGCATTGTGGTGTCCAGTGTTTTTAACGCAGCTTCATAATTGGCCTGTTCCAGCTGCAGACGAGCCTGACGCAAGGTAGCCAGTGCAATCACTTCAGGTGCTTTGCTGGTGGCAATGACAAAAGCCAGTTGTTTTTCAGCTGCGGCATAATCTTTCAGAAAAGCGGCTTCTTTGGCGGCCAGTAAAGCGGCCAGTACGCTGTAACTACTGCCTTTGTTGGCATCAATAAACTTTTGGGTTTCAATCAGCCAGCTGGCTTTATCAGTACCTTCAGCACTCACCTGCTCAATTAACGCAGCATATTGACCAGACTGAGCCTCAATGGCGCCCAGTTGTTGCGCCTGGTAATAACGAAAACCATAAAGACCGGCTAAACCAATAGCGATACCGGCCAGAATTGAAGTGCCGTTGTTTTTCCAGAAACGCTTGATCGCTTCAACCTGTTGTTCTTCGGTGTTGTAAATTTCCATCCATCACTCCGTTACGACTGCATTGAGCACTGTGGCCAGCTCAGTTATTGCGACTGTTTGTTGTGGTTTCTCGGCTCTGAGCCATTTTAAGGTAACCTGACCTGAAGCCAGTTCGTCGTCACCCAATAATAAACCCACAGCTGCACCTGACTTATCAGCCCGTTTTAATTGTTTTTTCAGGTTTCCACCACCGCAGTGCATCACAATACGCTTGCCCGGTAAGGCGTTGCGAAGCTGTTCGGCAACCGAAACTGCGGCAAGTTCCGCCGCTTCACCCAGTGGCATTAAATAAAGGTCTGCATTGTTACTGACCGCCGGCACTAAGTCCAGACTTTGCAGCAACAACACCAGCCGCTCCATACCCATGGCAAAACCAACAGCCGGTGTGGCTTTGCCACCCAGTTGCTCTACCAGACCATCATAACGGCCACCGGCACAGACAGTGCCTTGTGAACCTAAATTGGTGGTGACCCACTCAAATACGGTACGGTTGTAATAATCCAGGCCACGAACCAGGCGCGGGTTGATCTCAAAACTAATGCCAGCTGCTGTTAAACGTTGTTTTAAACCTTCGAGGTGAGCAGCAGATTCTTCATCCAGATGATCAAGTAATTGGGGTGCTTTAGACAACATCTCAGCCATGGCCGGGTTTTTGCTGTCCAGAACCCGCAGTGGGTTGCTGTGCAAACGGCGTTGGCTGTCTTCGTCCAGCAGTTCCTGGTGCTGCTCAAGGTACGCCACCAGCTTGTCGCGATAAGCTGCACGAGCGGCATTCGAACCCAGGGAGTTCAGCTCCAGCTTGACATAAGGCGCAAGGCCCAGCTGCTGCCATAAACGGGCGGTCAGAATAATGACTTCAGCATCAATATCCGGGCCCTGCATACCAAATGCTTCCAGACCAAACTGGTGGAACTGGCGATAACGGCCTTTTTGTGGCCTTTCATGGCGGAACATCGGGCCCATATACCACAACCGTTGTTCCTGGTTATAGAGCAGGCCATGCTGATTACCGGCACGCACACAACAGGCGGTACCTTCAGGGCGCAGCGTCAGGCTGTCGCCATTGCGATCTTCGAAGGTATACATTTCTTTTTCAACGATATCAGTGACTTCACCGATAGAACGTTTAAAAAGCTCGGTCATTTCCACAATAGGAAAACGGATTTCATCGTAACCGTAGCTGCTGACGGTGCTTCTGATCATTTGTTCCAGATACTGCCACACCGGCGTATCCTGCGGCAGGCAATCATTCATGCCGCGAATTGCTTGGATATCTTTAGACACTTTTAACCCTGACTATAAACGGCATGCCCGCAGATGCAGGCTGCCTTCAATTCAAATTCGGAAATTGGTTAATCTACAGCTTTGATATCAATCAGCTGTTTTTGCTGCGCCAGATAAGCGCGGATCTGTTGTTCCAGCTGCTCAGCTACGCTGTCGTTATCGATGCGTAACTTTTGCCTTTCACCTTTGAGGTAAAAACCACTTTTGCGGTTGGCTCCGGCCACGCCCAAATCGGAAATAAGCGCTTCGCCAGGGCCATTCACCACGCACCCTATCACAGAGACAGTTAAAGGGTCGATGACATCTTCCAGCCGCTGCTCCAGCTCGTTCATGGTTTTGATCACGTCAAATTCCTGCCGTGAACAACTTGGGCAGGCGATAAAGTTAATGCCACGCGAGCGGATACGCAGGGACTTTAAAATATCAAAAGCCACTTTCACTTCTTCAACAGGGTCTGCTGCCAGCGAAATACGTAAAGTGTCGCCAATGCCTTCGGCCAGTAACATGCCGAGGCCGATAGCCGATTTCACAGCGCCGGCACGGGCGCCACCAGCTTCGGTAATGCCCAGATGCAGCGGTTGTTCAATTTGTTTTGCCAGTAATCGGTAAGCACCAACAGCCAAAAACACGTCGGACGCTTTGACACTGACTTTAAAATTATCAAAGTTCAGCCGGTCTAAAATCTCGACATGGCGCATGGCCGATTCCACCAAGGCTTCTGGTGTTGGCTCACGGTATTTTTCCTGAATGTCGGCTTCCAGCGAACCACCATTCACACCAATACGGATGGGGATGTTGTGATCCCGAGCCGATTCCACCACAGCACGGATACGGTCTTCCCGGCCAATATTGCCAGGGTTAATGCGCAAACAGTCCACACCATATTCCGCCACTTTAAGCGCAATACGGTAATCAAAGTGAATATCTGCCACCAGCGGAATGGGCGACTGCTGTTTAATCAGTTTAAAAGCTTCAGCCGCTTCCATGGTGGGCACTGAGACCCGCACTAAATCAGCACCTGCCTTGGCGATGGCCTGAATTTGCGCCACTGTGGCGTCTACATCTGTGGTTCTGGTGTTGGTCATCGACTGCACTGCAATAGGTGCATCACCGCCAATCAGCACATTGCCAACACGGATTTGTTTTGATTTGCGGCGGATAATAGGACTTTCTGCAAACATATTAAGGCTGTCCACCTAAGGTTAAACGTGCGACCCGTCCGGCAGCATAACCAGACAAATCAACAGCAACATCATTCAATTGCACTGTGGCCGCTGCGGCATTGCCAAGCAGCACTTTAAAAGGCGCAGTGCCGGTTAAAACGTCATTTTGACCGGCCTGACGGATGCCATAAGCCAGTCTTTTGCCGGTAGCATCTGTCACTTCCAGCCAGCATTCGGCGCTAAACTGCAACTTTAAACGGGCCGTGCCTGCAGCGCTGTTGTGCTCTGCTGCAGTGGCCGCTGTAGTTGCAGTGGCAGCAACCTCGTTTTGTAAAGGTTGTGCTGGCGAGCCGGCGGCAAGATCCTGCTGCGTTTGTATTGGAGTATCGCTGAGCTGCGCTGATGAATTGGCCGCTGCCGGGTTAGTTTCCATGGAAACATCAGCTACAGGTTTTTGTTGTACTGCCTGACTCTGGCCAGCAACTGTTGCTTCAGTGCCAGTGTCTGCATCAGCGGCTTGTTGCGGCTGGCTTTCACTGTCAGCAGCTGCATTAACGGCATCTGCGGCTAAGGCGGCGTTTTGGGCTGCAGTTGCAGCAGTATCTTGTGTTGGGTTTAAGTCCGTCTGCTCGGCGCCTGTGTTAGTTTCAACAGGTTTTGCAGCCACAGAGCCTGCTAATTCAGCAGGTGTCAGTTCAGCCGAGGTCAGTTCCGGTAATGCAGTCACCGGCTTAGAATCAAGCAAATGGGTTTGCCAGAACCAGACCAAAAACAACCCTATCAATAACACCACCAGCAAATAACTAGCCAGCATAAATCTGTTATCCACAGCGTCCAGGCTCGCTTTGTTGGAAAAGCTGTGCATCGGCCTGGCCTGATTGCGTAAATAAGCCGCCTGCAATTCAAAGTTGGCCAGAATTTCTTTTTCCGGCAATTTCATTAATTTGGCATAAGCCCGCAGATAACCACGGATAAAAGTAGCTGAGACTGAAGGATCCCACTGTTCTGCTTCAATCTGTTCAATCTGACTGACTTTCAGCCGCAATTGACTGGCAACTTCAGCTGTGGTCAGGCCGCGTTGTTCGCGGCTTTGTTTCAGTAGGGCGCCAACGCCGCCCTGTTGTGATTGCGCTTGAGTACTCATAATGACGAAGTGGCAGGATCCCGAAGATAAATCGTTTGACCGATCGACAGTGGCTGATCCACCGTCATATTGTTCCATTTTAATAAGGTATCAAGTTTGATGTTGTATTTATAAGAGATGCTGAACATCGACTCACCATCTTTTACCTGATAGGTGGCCGGGATTTCCCCGCTCACTTGTTCCATCGCAGGTTTTGGCGCTGCCGAAGGAGCAACCGCAGTTGCGGTTAATTTTAATACCTGGCCTGTTTTAATCAGCGCTGCATTACTCAGGTTATTCATCGCCTGTAGCTCAGATACCGATAAACGATATCTGCTGGCGATACTGTACAGCGTTTCACCGGCTGCGACTTTATGGGTCTGGGCCGCCATTTCTGCTGCATTGTCTGAGGTGGTCTGCTGCTGCGGTTCTGACTGCGCCACTTCAACTTCAGCGACCGGCTGCGCAGCCTGCTGCTCTGGCTGCTGTTCCTGCGCCATGATGGCCGCATCGGGTTCAGCACTTGTAATGGTATTTGCTTCAGCGGATACCACTGCCGGCTGCTGTGTAGTCAGGGTTTCCGCTGGCATTGGCTCAGGCGCAGCCAGCGCGGCCAGCTCTTCAGCTTCTGTGCTGGTACTCTGAGCTGGGTTGCTGCTGAGGCTGCTATCCGCCTCGACCTGCTCTGTGCCTGCAACTGTTTCTGTCACTGTTGGATTGATGTTTTGCTCAGGCGCTTGCGCTATTGTTTCTGCAGCGGGTTCAGCGGACACAGCTTCAGAGTTCTGTGCTGCAATTGCACTGTCCGTGCTGGTGAATGCTTCGGTGTCCGGTGTTTCAGCAGGCAGCTGAGCGTCAGGTAAAGCAGCTGCTACTGCAGGTACCGAAGCGGTTTTGGCCGCAGCTGCAGATTTACGTTTGACAATTTTCATTTTGGGTTTGTCGTTGCTGGTCACTGTTGCCGCAGCAGCGTCATCCTGCATTAACGAGCTTTTATACGCCTTACGCATTTGTTCCGGTTTGCTCTGGCTAAAATCGCTTGCCAGTAACATGGCGGCTTCGGTGCTGCCGGGATACACAGACAACAGGAATTTTTCCGCAATTTGTTGTTCGGCAACATCACCGCTGTAATAAGCAACTATGTAACGTAATAAAGTGGCTTCAGGAGAAACCTGCCCTAACTGATGCAAACGGCTTTGCCATTTTTTTGCTTCCGCCAGATTGCCCATGGCATATTCCATCACCGCCATATTGTACAAAGCAGAGCTGCGGTTGCTGTTGTGCTGTAACGACTGCTTCAGATACTGGTGATACTGGATATAGTTTTTTTGCTCAAGCTCACATAAAGCCAGGTTTTCATAACTGTCGGCAACCCGGATATAACCCGGTCTTTTAATAGCGGCCAGCAATAATTCTTCCGCTTGCTGGTATTTTTGGTGCTGACATAAAAAAGCACCAAAGTTGTTATAGGTGTCGGCGTTGTTGCTGTCTTTACGTAAGGCACTGCGGTAGGCATCTTCGGCTTGTTTCAGTTCGCCAACCTGTTGGTAATAGTAGGCCAGCGCATTGTCAATTTCGGCCAGATCCGGTGCCAGCTGTTTGGCTTTTTCCAGATTGTATTTAGCCTGGGTGTTGTCACCACGCTGCAAATAGTTCAAACCAAGCGACATCCGGGTGCGGGCGGCTTCTTTCATGTCCGTGCGGGGTTGCCCCGGCCTGTCATTGCCAACAATGGTAGATTCAGACACACAGCCGCTTAACAGCAGCAGGAAAACACAACCAGCAACCGAAATTTTTCGCATCTTGGTGCACTAATCCTTGTAGTTATCACACTATTTTTACGGAAATCGCCTCACCTTTCATCTGTTTTTTTGCCAGACGTTTAGTGCGATCAATCACATCACCCACCAGCTGACCACAAGCGGCATCGATGTCATCACCTCTTGTTTTACGGACCATCACGGTAAAACCGTGTTCCTGCAGCACTTTGTTAAAACGGTCAATGCGTGAATTGCTTGATCTTTTATAAGGCGACCCCGGATAAGGGTTAAATGGAATCAGGTTAATTTTTGACGGCGTATCTTTTAACGCTTTTGCCAGCTCGTGCGCCTGTTCCATACTGTCGTTGATGCCCTCAAGCATCACATATTCGACTGTCACTTTATCATTGGCTCTCGAATCTTGCACATATCGTTTTGCCGATGCCAGAAATTCTTCCATCGGGTACTTTTTATTCACAGGCACCAGCTGATCACGCAGCTCGTTATTCGGCGCATGCAACGAAATGGCCAAAGCCACATCAATTTTATCTTTTAATAAGTCTAAAGCCGGTACTACACCAGAAGTACTTAAGGTCACCCGGCGTTTGGACAAGCCAAAACCATAATCTTCCAGCATCAGCTCCATCGCCGGCACCACGTTATTGAGGTTCAGCAAAGGTTCGCCCATGCCCATCATCACCACGTTGGTGACAGGTTTCACGTCGGTATCACCGTAAGAGCCGATAATTTGGCTGACGCGCCACACCTGACCGATAATTTCCGACACGCTTAAATTACGGTTAAACCCCTGTTGAGCTGTAGAGCAGAACGAGCAGTCCAGCGCACAGCCTACCTGAGATGAAACACACAAAGTACGGCGGTCTTTTTCCGGGATCCAGACAGTTTCCACTTCCTGGCCGCCTTTCAGTCCCATCACAAACTTGATAGTGCCATCAGCGCTGTCCTGACGTGTCACGACCACTGGCGCTTCAATGACACAACTGCGTTTGAGTTTCTCACGCAAGTCTTTGTTGATGTTGGTCATTTTGTCAAAATCATCAATACAGAAATGGTAAATCCATTTCATCAGCTGATCGGCGCGGAATGGTTTTTCGCCCAGAGACACCAGAAACTCTTTCATCTGCTCGCGGGTTAAATCTAACAGATTGACTTTGTTTTCAACTGCGCTCATGTGGGGTTACTCCTGGTCTGACTTAGGGGTCTGGCGGTTGGATTTTGTCTGTGCCATCAACGAGTTGAGACAGATAAAATACAACCGGGTTCACTTCTTTAAAAACTGTACAACAGATAGACAGAAAGGGGGCCATGCCCCCTTTCTGTTATTCAACCCAATCCCGGGCTGAATTCACTTTAACTTAGCGAGTGCGGGCACACAGCTCAGCGTCAGTGAAGAAAAACGCGATTTCACGGGCAGCTGAAGCAACAGCGTCAGAACCGTGAACAGCGTTTTCGTCGATGCTGGCAGCGTAGTCAGCACGCAGAGTACCGGCAGCAGCGTCTTTCGGGTTAGTTGCACCCATGATTTCGCGGTTTTTACGCACTGCGTCTTCACCTTCTAACACCTGAACCATCACAGGGCCAGAAGTCATGAAAGATACTAAAGCGTTGAAAAATGGACGCTCTTTGTGCTCAGCGTAGAAACCTTCAGCCTGTTCGCGGCTCAGGTGTAACATTTTAGCGGCAACAATACGTAAACCGGCAGTTTCAAAACGGTGGTAGATTGCACCGATGTGGTTTTTAGCAACTGCATCTGGTTTTACGATTGAAAAAGTACGTTCTAAGGCCATCGAAGACTCCCTGAATATCTGATTAAATAACTGGTTAAAAATTAGCGGCCGCGAATTATACGCTATTGCTTATCAAATGCCTATTTGTGCATTAAAAAAATGCCGCTCCCGGCAAAAACACCATAAAAAAAACCGGCTTTTGCCGGTTTTTTTATTAAGTCGCTGGATGGCGTTAAAACTTCGCCACCACTTTGACTGTTGCATCCACTGCGGCGGCGTCAATATAACCAATGGCGTTGGCATCTGCGGCCACAGCCGCTTTCATCTCAGCGTCAGAATTTAACTCTTTTGGTGGCGTGCCTTTACCGGTGAATACCAGTTTTGACCAATAAGCTTTCATCTGGCTGGAAGATTTGCCCAGCACCTTGCTGTCAAAATCGGCACGCGCAGCTGCAGACTCCGATAAATTAAGCGGAGTGGCTTTATTGCCGTTATTAAAAGTAGCGCCACGGCCAGTAAACAGGCGGGTAATTTCAGCCTGATCAAGGGTTGCGGCATTTGATGGATGTACAATCACCGCTACTTCGGCAAATGCTGTGTTGGCAGTCAGTGCCGCAGTCAGCGTTATCACTTTGAACCAGTTCATGGTTTTCTCCAATACTTAAAAAACTAAATCAACGCCCATGGTGATAGCTTTGCTGTCACCGGCCACCTGATTGCTTCCTATGCCTTTATCATTCACGTCATCAAACTGAAATTTAAAGGCGGCGGAATTATGAAAATCCCAGCGCACGCCCAGACTGGTGGTGTTGTGTTTTTCGCCGTCAGAATCAAAATCCGCATAAGAAACATAAGGGGTAAATTGTTGTATCCGATAACCGGCTGACAGCAGATAAGTGTCAAAGTCATCGCCATCCAGCGCCAGACGGTTCACTTCTGACAATAACAGCCAGTTGTTGTAGTCGATATTGACAGACAGACCGGCGAAATTCCCTCTGCGGCTGTCTTCACCATCCCAGAATACCCGTTGTCCGCCGCTGTATCTTTCGTTCTGATAGGTCATATAGGTCAGACGTAAGTCCAGCCAATCTCGGTTTAAACTGAGCACACCACCGACAATATCTTTCCAGATCTCCCGCACCGGTTCAGTGCCAAAAAATTCCGATAACAGTTTGTTTTCGGCATCATCCTCACGCCCGGTGTAGATATTACCGGATACCGACCAGTCACTGAGCTGATAGTTAAACTGGGCATTCACACCGGTATAGTTAAAAATCTGCCAGGTGTAGTTGTCTGCCGGTGGCCGGATCCAAAGGTAGGCGTAACTGACGTCAAAAAAGTCGGAATAATAATAGAGCGGCAAACGTTTTTTACCGGCCTGCAATGTCCAGTGCTCATTCAGCACATAAGACAAATAAGCCCATTCAAAACCGGCGTCAAAATCGTCTGCGCCCCGCCCGACTAATTGTGCAGTTGCTGTTAATCCTTCGGTTAATTCCGCTGTCATCTGCAAACCAAATTTAGAATCCGGTTTAAAGGTCCAGTCTTCTTCGTAAACCCCGACTGTCGGATAATTGGCCAAAAATGTTGGTTCAAGGCCAAACAGCGCCACACCACTACCGCTGGTTAACTTGCCTCCCATCACAGAAGCAAAACCAGAAATATCAACTTCTGCCTGAACCGGATAACTGCAGATAGCCGCCACCGCAGTTGCAAGTAAGAGCTTTTTCATGCCTACTCCTTCATTATTGATGTGCTGCAAGTTCAATCAGGCAGCATTAAAAGACCAGATCAACCCCGAGTGCCATCAGACTGTCTTTGCTGTCTGTCAGCTTGTCTTTGGCCGAGCTGAATTGCACTTTAAAAGCGGCTGCCGGGTGAAAATCGTACCTCAGCCCCAGATTCCAGGTGGTATTGTCAAACCACTGGCTGTTGACAATAGTGGCGATGGTTGGCTGTAACGGGAAATTCGCCGGCAAAGCGGCATAAATCTCCGGCTTGGCATCATCCTCATCTTTTTCATAAGAAACATAAGGGGTGAAAGCACCAAATCTGCGCCCTAACGACAAATAATAAGAATCCTGATTGGCGTAAAAGCTGTCTTCAACTTTCACATGGGTATATTCCGCGACCATCAGCCAGTCGTTGCGGTCATAGTTCAGGCCAACGCCAAAAAAGCTGCCTTCATCTTCATTAAAATCAATCTCTTGTGCTACTGACCTTAAACCAACATTGGTCAGCGCCAGCAATAAGGGGTTCAGTGAACTGGCTTCAATACTGACATCCCCCATCAGATAAGCCATGCGCAGCGATAACCAATCCTGACTCAGCTCCCAGGTCGCACCAACAATATTATTAATTTGTGCCGGCGCTTCAGTACCTACCACCGCCACTTCACCATCATAAGCACCAAACACCAGCTGCAGATTGGATTGCATGTCACTTAAACTGGTGCTGTGATACAAAGACACCCCTTCAATGGTGTCAAACCCCAGGTCATACACACTTTGTGGTGTACGCAGCCAGTCGTAGGCGTAGCCTACATCACGGAAATCAGAATATTTATAAAAAGGGGTACGCAGACGACCGGCATTTAACCGCCATTCGTCCGTCAGCTGATAAGTTAAAAAAGCCCATTCAAATTCCGCATCAAAGTCATTGCGGCCACGCGCCATAATCTGAGCTGTGACCGACAACTTCTCGCCCAGGTCAGACTGCACCTGCAGCGCAAACAGACTTTCATTTTTAAAGTCGATTTCGTCGGTATAGCCGTATAAAGTGTCACCACTTGACGCTTTGCCTGCCTTAATTGAAGCAAATCCATTGATATTCACTTCCGCTGTGGCTGTTGTCGTACAACAAGCCATTGCGACACATGCCGCTAACCAAGTTTTTTTCATGTACAGATCTCCGAGCAGAATGCTTACAACTATGTCTAGCCTAGACAACGAAGCTAAAAAAACCAGAAAATTCAGAACTATAAATTTTAGTTCCCGACGGATAAAAATAAAATCGGCGTGAATTTATATTAATTTTCAAGCATTTACAAGAAAACGCCGGATTTTGACCAGAAAAAAGCCAGCATCAAAGCTGGCTTAAAAATATGAATAAAAACAGAGGTATATAATTCAGTGCCACATTGGCATTAATGGCCTTCGCTGACCATATTGATGGTGTATTTTGGAATTTCCACCACTAAGTCTTCATCGGCAATACGGGCCTGACAACCCAGACGCGACTCAGGCTCTAAACCCCAGGCTTTATCCAGCATGTCTTCTTCGAGCTCATCACTTTCGTTCAGGCTGTAAAAACCCTCGCGAACTATTACATGACAAGTGGTACAGGCGCAGGATTTTTCACAGGCATGTTCAATGGCAATACCGTTACGCAAAGCCACATCCAGCACTGTCTCGCCTTTTTCCGCTGTTAATGCGGCGCCTTCAGGGCAGAGTTCGGCATGGGGTAAAAAGATAATCTGTGGCACGTTACACCTCGTCTACTTTGTGACCCTGCAGGGCCAGCCGGATTGAATTGTCCATCCGACGGGCGGCAAAATCATCGGTAATATGATTGGTTTTATCGATAGCAGCTTTAATGGCTGCGGTATCGTCGCTTTGGCTCAGTTGTTTTAACTCAGACAGCGCCTGTTCAATTTCTAACAGTTCGGCTGCGCCAAGCAAATGTGCATCAGCAGCCAAAGCAGCGCTGACCGCTTCCCACACTCTGCTGGCTTCTACCTGCTGCTCGCGTAACAGCCGTAGTTGCATATCATGTTTGGCATATTGCATCGAACTTTGGATCATGGTGGCCACCTGATCGTCGGTTAAACCGTATGAAGGTTTCACCTGAATACTGGCGCTGACGCCACTGGATTTTTCCTGGGCTGTAACACTCAATAAGCCATCGGCGTCCACCTGGAAAGTGACACGGATATGAGCACCACCCGCTGCCATCGGCGGTATATTGGTCAGGTTAAACTTGGCCAAAGAGCGGCAGTCGGCCACCAGTTCACGCTCGCCCTGCAGTACATGCAGCGACATCGCGGTCTGACCATCTTTAAAAGTGGTAAATTCCTGAGCCCGTGCCACCGGAATAATAGTGTTACGCGGAATAATTTTTTCCACTAAACCGCCCATGGTTTCTAAACCAAGCGACAGCGGAATCACATCCAGTAATAAAGTATCGGCATCTGATTTATTGCCAACCAACACATTGGCCTGAATTGCAGCGCCTATTGCCACCACTTTATCCGGGTCAATCGAGGTTAAAGGTTCAGCCTGGAAAAACTCAGCCACGAGGCTTCGCACCAGCGGCACCCGGGTCGAACCGCCCACCATCACCACCTGGGCTACTTCGTCGGTGTCCACACCGGCATCGCGCAGGGTTTGTTTACAGGCGCGGATAGTGCGGCGCACCAGAGGTAAAATCAGGCTGTCGAGCTCTTCACGGTTCAAGCTCAAACTCAGCTCACCTTTGGCTGTTGGCAACACAAAATGAAAACTATCCAGCGAACTTAACTGCTCTTTAATTTGACGGGCCAGCTGCAGGTATTGACGCAGACTTTGGTGCGACAACTCAGTTTCACCACTTTGTTGTTGCAGCCAATCAACAATCACATGGTCAAAATCATCACCACCCAGGGCAGAATCACCACCTGTTGCCAGTACTTCAAACACACCACGCTTTAAGCGCAAAATGGAGATATCAAAGGTACCGCCGCCTAAATCGTAAACGGCAATAACACCTTCCTGGCCTGAATCCAGACCATAAGCCAACGCCGCTGCCGTAGGTTCGTTTAATAAACGCAGCACTGTTAAACCGGCGAGTTTGGCGGCATCTTTAGTGGCCTGACGCTGGGCGTCATCAAAATAAGCCGGTACTGTAATAACCACGCCCGTCAGCTCACCACCTAAGGTTTGACTGGCGGTATCAGCCAGCGTCGCCAGAATTTCTGCCGACACTTCCACCGGGTTTTTAATGCCCTGAGCTGTTTCTATTGCAACTAATCCCTGCTGATCAACCAGCTGATACGGCAGCTTATGGTCCTGCGCCATGATTTCAGCAAAACCACGCCCCATCAGACGTTTCACCGAGCTGATGGTATTGTACGGGTCGCTGACTGCTGCCTGCTGTGCCACTTTGCCCACCTGCACTGCATCAGCGGTATAACGCACCACCGAAGGCACCATATCGTCGCCGGCACTGTTTTTCAGCGTTTTGGCTTCACCGCTGCGCACTGTGGCCACCAGTGAATTGGTGGTGCCAAGGTCAATACCTGCAGCCAGTTTATGTTGGTGGGGAGCGGCACTTTGGCCAGGTTCAGCGATTTGTAATAAAGCCATAATAGGATTTAGTCTTGTAGTTGCTGTTCGATTAACTCCAGCTCATGCTGCAGTTTAAAGAAAAATTTGAGTTTGCGGATTATATCAGCCGCCAGCAGATCCTGCTCGGGCTGATTGGCATCAAGTGCACTGGCTAACTGCTTGAGTAATAACTTTTTCTGCTGCTGAATTTGTTGTTCAGCCTCATCTATCAGCGCGTAGGGGTCTGTGGAATGCAGAATGTCAGCCAGCAGCTCACGCAGCTCCATCTGCTGCATTAAAAACGCCGTGTCGGTAAAACTGCGTTGTTCATGGCTGATTTTCACCCCACGCAGCGCCAGCAAATGTTCGGCTCTGAGCAGCGGTTGTTTCAGGCTGTGATAAGCATCATTGATATTGGCGGCTTGTTGCACCGCTAATAACCTGTCGCGTTCAGAGGCAGCGGCAAAATTATCCGGATGAAAATTCCGTTGCAGTTCTAAATAGCGGGTGCCCAGCTCAGTTAAATCAAGATCAAACTGAGCAGGCACCTGAAACAGCTGGAAATAATTCATCAGACCGCCAGCTTATACTGTGAAACTTTCGCCACAACCACATTCGCCGTTGACGTTTGGGTTATTAAACTGAAACCCTTCGTTCAGGCCTTCTTTGACAAAATCAAGCTGGGTGCCATCGATATAGACCAGGCTTTTGCCATCAACGATCAGTTTCAGATCGTCCTGTTCAAACACCTGATCGTCGTCATTCAGCTCGTCAACAAATTCCAGCACATAAGCCAGACCAGAGCAGCCGGTGGTTTTTACACCTACCCGCAAACCCAGACCTTTGCCGCGGTTCGCTAAAAAACTGCGAACACGTTCTGCTGCTGCTGCCGTCATTGAAATTGCCATAACAACTTAGCTCCCGTGCCGGGTTTTATAATCAGCAATGGCTGCTTTAATGGCATCTTCAGCCAGAATAGAGCAGTGAATTTTAACCGGCGGTAACGCCAGTTCCTGCGCTATGTCGGTGTTTTTGATTTGTGCCGCTTCGTCCAGGCTTTTGCCTTTGACCCACTCGGTCACCAGCGAGCTGGATGCGATGGCGCTGCCACAACCATAAGTTTTGAACTTGGCATCTTCAATAATGCCCTGCTCGTTCACTTTGATTTGCAGTTTCATCACGTCACCACAAGCAGGAGCGCCAACCATACCGGTGGCCACTGTCGGGTCGTCTTTGGCAAAGGCGCCAACGTTACGTGGGTTTTCGTAGTGATCTATGACTTTTTCGCTGTATGCCATGGTACTTTACCTCATTAATCCGGATAACCTGCAATTGCTTGCCGGTGAACGCAGCTGCTATAGCTGCGGATCAGTGTGCCACCCAGGCCACTGTGTTTAAATCAATGCCGTCTTTGTACATATCCCACAGCGGCGACATGGCACGGAGTTTTTCAATGGCTTCGTGCACAATTTTAATGGTGTGATCAATCTGTTCTTCAGTGGTAAAACGGCCAATGCTAAAACGGATTGAGCTGTGTGCCAGCTCGTCGCTTAAACCTAAAGCGCGCAGCACATAAGAAGGCTCCAGACTGGCTGAAGTACAGGCTGAACCTGACGACACCGCAATGTCTTTCAGCGCCATAATCAGCGATTCACCTTCCACATAGTTAAAGCTGATATTGGTAATGCCAGGTACACGGTGCGTGGCATCACCATTTAAAAACACTTGTTCAATGTCCTGAATACCGTCCCACAGCCGCTGACGCAGCTTGGCAAAACGCTCGTTTTCCGCAGCCATTTCCAGTTTGGCAATACGGAAAGCTTCACCCATACCGACGATCTGGTGGGTTGGTAAAGTGCCTGAACGCATACCACGTTCATGGCCACCACCGTGCGTTTGGGCTTCTAAACGAATACGCGGTTTACGGCGCACATATAAAGCACCAATACCTTTAGGGCCATAAATTTTGTGGGCAGAAAACGACATTAAATCAATTTTTAATGTTTGCAGGTCAATCTCAACTTTACCTGCAGCCTGAGCTGCGTCCACATGGAAAATAATGCCTTTGGCACGGCACAACTCACCGATGGCAGCCACATCCTGCACTACGCCGGTTTCGTTATTGACCATCATAATGCTGACCACTGTGGTGTCAGGGCGCATCGCGGCTTCCAACTTGGCAAGGTCGACCAGACCGTTACTTTCCACATCTAAATAAGTTACTTCATAACCTTCACGCTCTAAAGCGCGCATGGTGTCCAGCACGGCTTTATGTTCGGTTTTGCAGGTGATCAGATGTTTACCTTTTTTATGGTAAAACTGCGCTGCACCTTTAATGGCCAGGTTGTTCGATTCAGTTGCGCCTGAGGTGAACACAATTTCCCGCGGGTCGGCGTTCACCAGCTCTGCAATATGGCTGCGGGCAATTTCAACTGCCTCTTCCGCCTGCCAGCCAAAACGGTGTGAACGTGAGGCCGGATTACCAAAGTCGCCGTCCATCGTCAGGTACTGCATCATTTTTTCTGCAACACGAGGGTCAACCGGGGTTGTTGCGGCGTAATCTAAATAAATAGGTAACTTCATCTTGGGCTCCGTCTGCTGTTACAACTGGCAGCTGACTTCAATTTCAGTTTCAGGGTTCTTTAACAGGCGGCTGTCCTGCCGCTTGGCCACGCTCTGAATTTCATTCTGGCTGACCAATTCACCCAAAGTAATTTGGGTCAGAAAATCTTCAATCCGGTGACTTAAGTCACTCCACAAGGTATGGGTCAGGCACTTGGCGCCGCCCTGACAATCAGATTTGCCCTGACAACGGGTGGCGTCGACCGACTCATCTACGGCGCTGATCACTTCAGACACTGAAATTTCAGCGGCCGGTTTACCCAGCTGATAACCGCCACCAGGGCCACGCACACTGCTGACTAAACCTTGTTTACGCAAACGGGCAAATAATTGTTCAAGATAAGACAACGAAATTTCCTGCCGGGCAGAAATATCTGCCAGCGGCACCGGACCTGAACTGGTATGTAAAGCCACATCCAGCATTGCAGTCACGGCATAACGCCCTTTCGATGTTAACCTCATCCTGACCCCATTTTGCTTTGACCTGAGAATGGCGCAAATTGTACATTCCTGACTGATTTAGTCAAGTATAAAACCTACTAAAACAGTCAACTATTATGGTCATGGCGCCGGATATAAATCTCAGCTGATGCTAAATCGTCGGATCAAACTCTTCATGCGCCTTTTTGCGTTGCTCGGCCGCTTCACGTTCGGCGGCTAAAAAGGCTTCATCGCCAATATCCATGCTGGGTACGGCGTCACAAACATTGCCACCTAAGTCATTGACACTCTTACAAAGTTCGGCCACTTTGTTGTCGAGGCAATGAATATGGTCCAGCATGCGGCCTATGGCATTAGCAACAGGATCCGGGTTATCGCTGGCCACTGCATAAGCATCAAAACCAAACTTTTTCGCCAGATTCTGCCTCTGCTCAGATACCGCTGAATCCTGTTTGGCTACAATACGGCCAGGAATGCCCACCACTGTGGCGCCCGGTGGTACGTCTTTCACCACCACAGCGTTGGAACCAATACGGGCGTTTTCACCGACATACAAGGGACCTAACACCTTTGCGCCGGCGCCTATCACCACATTGTTACCTAAAGTGGGGTGACGTTTACCCGGATTCCAACTGGTGCCGCCCAAAGTCACTCCATGGTACAAAGTCACGTCATCACCAATTTCGGCGGTTTCACCTATCACCACGCCCATGCCATGGTCGATAAAAAAACGCCGGCCAATTTTCGCGCCCGGGTGAATCTCAACCCCGGTGAGCCAACGGGCTATGGTGCTTAAAAACCGGGCCAGCCATTTCCAGCCGGCTTGCCACAGTTTGTGGTTCATCCGGTGCCACCAGATGGCGTGCAGCCCCGGATAATTGGTCAGCACTTCAAAAAAACTGCGCGCCGCCGGGTCGCGGTCAAACACACTTTTAATATCTTCTTTGATACCTGCAAACATGGATTATCCTTTGCCGCTCTGGCTTATTCGTCCTGGCTCTGTTGTTTTTGCTTACGCTGCACCGAAGTTAAAATGCCACGCAGAATATTCAGCTCTGCTTCTTCCGGCCTGGCCCGGGTAAACAAACGTTTCAGTTTGGTCATCACCACACCCGGGTGTTGTTTGATAATAAAACCGGTGTCGTTCAGCGTATCTTCCAGATGGACAAAAAACCTTTCCATCTGCTCTGAGGTCGGATACTGGGTTTCATCGGCTTCTAAAGCCACAGGTTTGGCGGCCAGTGCAGCAACCCGCACTTCATAAGCGACAATTTGCACGGCCATCGCCAAATTCAGCGAACTGTATTCAGGGTTGGCCGGAATACAAACATGGAAATTGCACAGCTGTAACTCTTCGTTGGTCAGGCCATTGTTTTCACGGCCAAACACCAGTGCCACCGGCTTTTGTGTTGCTTCCTGCACTGCTTTTTCGCCACATTCGCGTGGCTCCAGCATAGGCCAGGATAAAGTACGGGAACGGGCGCTGGCACCCACAATCAGGCCACAATCGCTGATGGCCTCTTCCAGAGTGTCCACCACCCTGGCGTTGGCCAGCACTTCGCTGGCGCCGGCCGACAAGGCATAAGCCTGACCATCGGGCAATTCTTTTGGCGATACCAGCCATAACTGACTTAACCCCATGGTTTTCATCGCCCGGGCGACAGAGCCGATATTGCCGGTGTGTGAGGTTCCAACCAGAACAATGCGGATTTGATCGAGCATAAAATGAAAATTCCCGGAAAAAGCATAGCGTCTGAAAAAAGAGCGGCATTTTAGCATAAGGATTTTACGACTGCGCGCAAAATTCGGATGTGTAGACATCCAAAATTAAACAAATTTCACTGGTCGGGGCAAAAGGTGAATTTGTCCATTTGCCACTGCAAAGCTGAGTCAGCTTTGCTAAACTAGCGCCTCCTCAACATAACAAGGATCGATCGCATGAAAGCTTTGACCAAGTTCGTTGTACTTGCAGGATTATTCGCCTGCACTATCAATACCTTACCTAGTTACGCCGCAACCAATGCCTTAAGAGAAGCCATTAATCACCCAAACCGCAGTGCGGTGAACAAAGCGCGCGACGTACACCGTCACCCATACGAAACCCTGAGCTTTTTTGATGTGAAAGCCGACAGCACTGTGGTGGAAATTTCCCCTGGCGGTGGCTGGTATACCGAAATTCTGGCGCCCTTATTAAAAGAAAAAGGCAAATATTACGCCGCGCATCAACCAGCCGATGCCACCTCCGATTATGCCAAAAGAACACGCGCTGCTTATCTGGAAAAACTGGCATCAGACCCGGTATATAGCGCCGTAACAGTCACAGGTTTTGCGCCGGATAAAATGTATCAGGTGGCGCCAGCAGGCTCTGCCGATGTGGTGCTGACCTTCCGTAACCTGCACAACTGGTATGAAAAAGATAAAGGTGAAGCCAGCCTGCTCACCGCTTTTAAAACTTTCCATGCTGCATTAAAACCAGGTGGTGTGTTAGGTGTGGTTGAACACCGTTTACCTGAAAGCAAATTAAACACTGACTGGACTGAGTCTGGTTATATGCCACAAAGCATGGTGATCCGCGTGGCTGAGCAAGCCGGTTTTGTGCTCGATGGCACCAGTGAAGTGAACGCCAATCCAAAAGACACTGCGGATCATCCTAAAGGTGTCTGGACTTTACCACCTGTGCTGGCGCTGAAAGAGCAGGATAAAGCCAAATATATCGCCATCGGCGAAAGCGACCGGATGACGCTGAAATTCCGTAAAAAAGCAGAATAGTTTTTCAACCTTAAGCCAATTAAGTGGATGTATCGATGAAAGTTTTAGTGATAGGCGGCGGTGGCCGCGAACACGCTCTGGCGTGGAAAGCAGCCCAGTCGCCAAAAGTCAGCCAGGTATTTGTGGCGCCAGGTAATGCCGGTACTGCGCTGGAAAACAATC
Organism: Rheinheimera sp. 4Y26; assembly: GCF_025245835.1. Classification (GTDB taxonomy): domain Bacteria; phylum Pseudomonadota; class Gammaproteobacteria; order Enterobacterales; family Alteromonadaceae; genus Pararheinheimera. The sequence continues at coordinate 678,481 of NZ_JAOBWS010000001.1, read as the reverse complement.
TGCAGAATGTGGCTATTGCCGCGGACGATGTGCCGGCTTTATTGGCTTTCGCCCAGACTGAACAGATTGATCTGACCATTGTTGGCCCTGAAGCCCCGCTGGCCCGTGGAGTGGTGGACAGCTTCCGCGCTGCTGGTCTGGCTATTTTTGGCCCGACCAAAGCTGCGGCACAGCTGGAAAGTTCCAAAGCATTTGCCAAAGACTTTTTAGCCCGCCATCAAATTCCAACCGCCGGTTATGGCACTTTCAGCGATATCTCCGATGCCAAAGCTTATGTGACTGAGCAAGGCACTCCAATTGTCATTAAGGCCGATGGTTTAGCGGCCGGCAAAGGGGTAATTATTGCCCAGACTGAAGCTGAAGCTTTTGCCGCTATTGAAGATATGCTGTCCGGCAACAAATTTGGTGATGCTGGCAGCCGCGTGGTGATTGAAGAGTTTCTGGTCGGTGAAGAAGCGTCTTTTATCGTGATGGTGGACGGTAAAAATGCCCTGGCTTTTGCGTCCAGCCAGGATCACAAAGCCCGCGACGACGCTGATAAAGGCCCGAATACCGGTGGTATGGGTGCTTATTCTCCGGCACCTGTGGTGACGCCGGCCGTGCACGACTGGGTGATGCAAAACGTCATTTACCCAACAGTAAACGGCATGGCAGCTGAAGGCACTGTATATACAGGCTTTTTATACGCCGGCCTGATGGTGGCTCCCAATGGCACCTGTAAAGTGCTCGAATTTAACTGCCGTTTTGGTGATCCTGAAACTCAACCAATTATGATGCGCCTGCAATCAGATTTAGTGCAGCTGTGCCAAAACGCTGTTGAAGGCAAGCTCGACCAAACTGAGATTGCCTTTGACAGCCGCGCTGCAGTTGGTGTGGTGCTGGCAGCCGGTGGTTACCCTGATGATTACCGTAAAGGTGATGTCATCAGTGGTTTACCGCAAGCCGACAGCCGTGAAGCCAAAGTGTTTCACGCTGGTACCAAACTGCAGGATGGCAAGGTACTGACCGCCGGCGGCCGGGTATTATGCGCCACTGCTTTAGGTGAAACTGTGACTGCGGCGCAAAAAGCTGCCTACCAGCTGGTTGATCAGATTCAGTGGGACGGTGTATTTAGCCGCCGTGATATTGGTTACAGAGCCATAGCACGCGAACAGCAAAAATAATCACATTATTGTTTGTGATAAGCAAAAGGCAGCCGATGGCTGCCTTTTTTATCGCTAAAATCCGGCGCTTTATAAGCAAGCCCCTTTGTTTGTCAGACTAACTTGATTAAGCTAGGCCGCTAACGGCGCACAACGCGTTTTTCTGTCAGGACATTCCAATGAATTTTTCTACTGCTGCTTGGGTGCTGTTGCCCCTGAGTTGTTCTTTATTGTCGCTGCCACTTGCTGCCAAGTGCAGTAAAGAATTTACCGCCATTGCTGACATTCAGGGCTCTGGCGCACAAAGCCCTTTAGTTGGCAAAACCCTGACCACCCGGGGGGTGGTGCTGGGTACTTTGTATCAAGACAGCAAACAACCGATGTTGCTGCTGCAAAGTGTGCAGCCCGATGACAAAACACAGACAGCTGAAGCGATTTTAATCGCCGACAAAGAACTGGCCGCTCTTTATCAGCAAGGACAAGTCCTCGAGCTGACCGGCACAGTTCGTGAATTGCAGCAAATGACAGCCTTAACCAATATCAGCCACAGCATTGTCTGCGCTGAACAACAGCCGGTGCGTAAAACCAGCCTGACCTTGCCGGTTAAGCAGTTATCCGACTGGGAAAGCCTGGAAGGTCACTGGCTGAGCCTGGCACAACCTCTGGTGGTGAACGACAGTTATGGCCTGGCGCGTTACGGTGAATTGTTATTGGCCGATAAAAGATTGTTTGTCGCAACAGAAGTAACCCAACCGGGCAAAACCGCTGCCGCTTTTGAGCAGCAACAACAGCTGCACGAAATTGTCATTGATGATCACAACAACAAACAAAACGCCGAACCTATAGCCTTCCCCACCGGCGGTTTAACCGCAACCAACACAGTGCGGGTGGGCGACAAAGTACAGGGTGTTGAAGGTTACCTGGTGCAGACCAAAGCCGGTTACCGTTTACTGATAAGCCAGGCACCGAAGTTTCAGAGCGCCAATGCAAGACAAACAGCGCCCAAAGCAAAAACGCCGGACACTGTGCGCCTGGCCAGTTTTAACGTGCTGAACTTTTTTACCGGCACCGGCAATAATCCACAGTTCCCCACCAAAAGGGGCGCCAGCAACGAGGCTGAGTTAAAGCGGCAACAAGCCAAAATGCTGGCCACTTTAACGGCATTAAATGCGGATGTGATAGGCTTACTGGAAGTCGAAAACAATGGCGAAGCCGCAGGCAGCGCCATTGCTACCATAGTCCAGAGCCTGAACCAGCAACTTGGCAGTGAACAATATGCTTTTGTCAGCACTAAAGTAAAACCCGGTGGCGACGATATTAAAGTGGCGATGATTTACCGCAAGGCTGTGGTGAGCCCCATTGGTGAAGCCGCAGTGAAACTGGATGCGCCTTTTGATCGCGGTAGCCGTCCGCCTCTGGCGCAAAGTTTCCGCCATCCGGCATCCGGCACTGAATTTACCGTTAGTATTAACCACTTTAAATCCAAAGGCAGCTGCCCAAAACAACAGATGCCGGACAGCGATCAGAATGATGGTCAGGCCTGCTGGAACCCAAGCCGGGTAAAAGCTGCCAAAGCACTGGCAAGCTGGCTGGCCACTCACCCAACAGGCATTCAAACACCCCATCAGCTGGTGATTGGTGATTTAAATGCCTATCGGATGGAAGATCCGGTGAAAACCTTAGAACAAGCCGGCTTTGTGCATCTGGCAGGAGAAGGCCTGCACTGGTCTTTTGTTTATCGCGGCCGCTCCGGCAGTCTCGATCACGCCCTGGCCAGCCCAAGCCTTGCCAAACAACTGACACAGTTCCAGCACTGGAACATCAATGCCGACGAGCCGGCCGTGCTTGATTACAACACTGAATTTAAATCAAAAAATCAGCAGCAGAGCCTGTACGCGCCCACGCCATTCCGCTCTTCTGATCACGACCCTTTGCTGATGGATTTTAAATTCTGATTACTGACAAAAAACAACAAAGGGGCCAGCGGCCCCTTTGTTTTTCCCAGTGTTATTGTGTTGCCGCGCTTGTTGCCGCGTTCAGGCCGCAGCTAAAGCGGCGCGCACCAGCATGGTTAACACGGCCACACAGCCAAGCACCCAAACAGCGGAACGCAAATACGCTTTATCCAGCCAATACAACAGCACAAATGCCACCCGGCAAATCAGATAAAACACCGCCAGCTGCTGCATTAAAACATCACTATTGCCACTGGCGACACAAGCAATAAAAGCCGCCAGATACAGCTGCAGCGCCTCAAAACTATTGTGATGCGCCGCATTGGCACGCTGGCCCAAACCTTCTAGTTTGGCCTGCTGCGCGCGCGGATTATGATAGTCATAACCACCTAATTTTTTTTGTGCCTGAATAACCGGAATACGCGCCAGGTAAGTCAGCAGCACCAAGGCAAAAGCCACCCAAATCAACAGGCTCATGTTGCGCTCTCCACTTTTGGCTGGCAGACAAAGGCCAGTTGTTGCTGATTAGGGCTGATGCTAAAACGGCTGACACTACCGTTGCAGCTTTTGCTTAAATCCAGCCAGACTTGCCAGCTGTTTGCGCCCGGTTGCCAGCTATAAATGTTGCTGCCTGCCGACACTAACAAGGTGTTTGTGTTGAACCAGCGCAGGTCCTGCCCTGTTTCAGGCAACAATAACTGTTTGGATTTGAGGGTTTTACTGCCTGCGTCAAACCAGCTGAGTGCTAATTGGTCGCCCTGTTTTTCAGTAAAATAACCTTCCTTGCTGCCAGGACGCCACGCCAGCGCCCGGCCAATATTTTTGGCCAGCGTTGTTAATTCACCCTGGCTACTGCGATAAGCAATCTGATGGTCGGCTTCATCTTTGCCCAGAATAAATAACAATAAATCACCAGCCGGCCCCCAGGCGTGGTAACCCACCCCGCTTGGCTCCAAAAACAAAGCTTTGGCTTCACCCTGAGCCGGAATACGCCATAACCGCTGTGTGCCATCGGCTTCGACCACTACAGCCGACAACGCGCCGTCCGGCAGCGCTGTTGGTGAAAACTCACTGAGCGCTGTGGCACGGTACAGGCCGGTTTTGCCGCTACTAAGCTCCAGACTGGCAATATCCATCTGACTGGTATCGGCGTTTTTTTGCTCTGAGGTCCAGTATAAAAAGCGGCCATCGGCGCTAAAAGCCGGCTGATTCTGATAGCCACCCGCTGTAGGAACTGCTTTGATATTGCTGATGCTCTGCGGCTTTAATTCCGCCAGATAAAGCCTGAAATCTGCGCTGGTTGTTTGTGCCTGAACCAGACTGGCAGCAGAAAACGTACTGATAAACAAAAGCTTTTTAAGAACAGCCATCAAGGTCCTTCCTTTATAAGTGATACGGCAGCTTTGCCCTGGCAAGACAAAAGCGGTTGCGAAGTTTTCACTTTATCCTTTATGGTAAGGCCAAGGCAAATGAGGCAGAGAAGTTATGTCAGAACGCAATCCTATTATTGCCGTCACAGGTTCCAGTGGCGCAGGCACCAGCACCACTACTAATTCTTTTTCACATATATTCAGAAGCTTAGGCATTGATGCTGCCATGGTGGAAGGCGATTGTTTTCATAAATTCAGCCGCCCGGAAATGGACGTTGCCATCCGCAAAGCCAGAGAGCAAGGCAAATACATCAGCTATTTTGGCGCAGAAGCCAATGACTTTGCAGCGCTGGAAAACTGTTTTGCCAGTTATGCCGAACATGGCATGGCCAAAGTACGGCGTTATCTGCACACCTTTGATGAAGCCGTGCCCTACAACCAGCTGCCCGGAACTTTTACGCCCTGGCAGGATTTACGCCCGGACACCGACTTATTGTTTTATGAAGGTTTACATGGTGGTGTGGTCACTGAACAGCACAATGTGGCGCAGCATGTGGATTTATTAATTGGCATGGTGCCTATCGTCAACCTGGAGTGGATCCAGAAAATTATCCGCGACACCTCAGAGCGCGGTCACTCACGCGAGGCCGTGATGGCCAGCATAGTGCGTAGCATGGACGATTATATTAACCACATCACACCGCAGTTTTCCCGCACCCATATTAACTTTCAGCGGGTGCCGACAGTCGACACCTCTAACCCGTTCAGCGCCAAAGATATTCCGTCTTTAGATGAAAGTTTTGTCGTGATCCGTTTTCGTGGCATAAAACATGTGGATTTCCCTTATTACCTGCAAATGATCAACGGCTCTTTTATGTCGCGGGTCAACACACTGGTGGTGCCGGGTGGCAAAATGGGTCTGGCGATGGAGCTGATTTTAACGCCGCTGATTGAAGAACTGATGCTTAAACGCCGTCAGGCCAGAGGCCAGGTGAACTGGCTGGAGTAACTTCTGAGCCAAACAAGTATAAAAAAAAAAACCGCATCAAGCGGTTTTTTTATTGGTCACAGATGTTCAGCAAATCAGTTCATATCGGGCAGGTTACGGCCATAAAAAATTTCCCGCATTTCGCGTTTTACTTTTTTACTGATGTCTTTTTGCTCTTCACTGCTCAGCGAATCAATGCCGGCACCAAACAAATAATTATTTAAATCAAACTCTTTGAGCATCATCTTGGTGTGGAACAGGTTTTCCTGATACACATTCACATCCACCATCTGGAAGGCATTTTTGGTATTGGCATCCATAAAGTTCTGAATCGAATGAATAGGATGGTCAATATAGTGTTTCACGCCATTCACATCACGGGTAAAACCACGCACCCGGTAGTCGATGGTGACAATGTCCGACTCAAAACTGTGAATCAGGTAATTCAGCGCTTTGAGCGGGGAAATAACCCCACAGGTCGACACTTCAATATCAGCGCGGAAAGTACAGATACCGCCATGCGGGTGATGCTCCGGATAGGTGTGCACACAAATATGGCTTTTATCCAGATGCGCCACCACAGCTTCCGGTAATGGACCCGGCTGCTCTGAGTTGTCGTTTTTGGCGTTTTCCGGTTTATCAATCGGCTCTTCACACACCAGAATGGTCACACTGGCGCCCTGTGGATCATAATCCTGACGGGCTACATTCAGAATATTGGCACCAATAATGTCCACCACTTCACTCAAAATATCGGTCAGACGGTCGGCGTTATATTGCTCGTCGATATAAGAAATATATTCCTGCCTGTCCTGTTCGGTCGGGGCATAACAAATATCATAAATGCTGAAACTTAAGCTTTTGGTTAAATTGTTAAAGCCGTGCAGCTTCAATTTTTCAAAAGGTTTTACCACGGTATTCAATCTCCACTGCCGGTGTCAGGCACCAGCAGTATAGTGTATTCAAACTTATCTCAGCTTTGCGGCTGAACTTCAGAAGGGTGGACGCTGAACGAATGGGTCACTTCCATCGCCTGTTGCAGCATAATAGACACAGAACAATATTTTTCTGCCGACAGGTTCACAGCCCGCTCTACGTGTTTTTCACTGACATCAAAACCTGTCACTTCAAAATGCAGGTGAATTTTGCTGAACACACGTGGAATAGTATCAACCCGCTCGCCGGTCAGTACCACACGGCAGTTCGTCACCTGCTGTTTGGCTTTTTGCAAAATGCTGACGACATCCACCGATGAACAGGCGCCGGCCGACATTAACAACATTTCCATTGGGGTTGGCGCTACGCCGGAATCTTTATTGGAATCAAACACCACTGCATGGCCAGTGCCGGAGCGGCCAATAAAATTACTGTCGCCAGCCCAGCTTACCGTTGCATGTAATTGATTATCGCCTGCCATTTTGTTGCTCCATCAAAAATCAGGCGGTTATTCTACAAAATGTGGGCGGCGCAAGCCAGCCAATGCAGGCTGATTTGCCGGATTAATCCATCAGGTGGGCAATAGCGTTGTCAAACAGGTTTTTAATCAGCAGCGCAACTTCGTTAATTAATTCAATCTGCTCTTCAGTGGCAGGACGGTTTAACACCGACGCCAGCACTTCCTGGAAGTCATACATAATGCCATCGACTTCACGGATGATCTGACTGCGGTGGATAGTTTCCAGTTCAGTGTGCTGGGTACAAAGCTGAATAATTTGCTCGGCAATGCGCTCTTCAATAATGACCCCCAGGGTTTTACCATCAGAGGTCGCTGTGCCGGCTTTTTCAAACAAGGCTAAATGTTCAGTTAAAAACTGGATCAGATGTTCATAACCGGGTTTATCTGTGACCATGCTATTAACCAAAAAAGCGAAGTAGTGAAAGAGTAGTCAAATCTGCCACAGAACGCGAAGCAGCGTAAAGCACTGAACAAAAATATTTTTATCTTAAGCACCGCTGCACTTTGCCGGCAAAGCACTGCAGCGCCAGATAAAAAAACAGGGGCATTAAAGTGCCCCTGCTTTGAACCTACAAAGTGCCCTGGTTAAAACTGCAAACCAGGTGATAACTGCGCCGGCATTTCCAGATGGTTCAGCTCAACCGAAGCCACAGGATAAGCACAATAATCAGCGGCATAATAAGCACTGGCTCTGTGGTTACCACTGCCGCCTATACCACCAAAAGGCGCGGCCGAGCTGGCGCCGGTAATAGGCCGGTTCCAGTTGACAATACCGGCTCTGATCCGGCGGAAAAAACGCTGATACAAGGCTTCATCATCCGACAATAAACCGGCCGACAAGCCAAAACTGGTATTGTTGGCCTGACGAATGGCGTCATCAAAATCACTGAATCTGAACACCTTCAGTAATGGACCAAAATGCTCTTCATCCGGCAAAGCAGCTGCATTTGTACATTCAATAATGCCAGGTGTTAACAAGCCGGTACCTTCTGCCAATAACCGCATCGGCAACAGCACCTTGCCACCAAGCTCTGCCAGCTGTTTTTCCACCGCCAGCATGCCAAGCGCCACTTTGTTGGAGATCATAGCGCCGATAAAAGGCTGTTCTTCAGCATCATACAAACCAACTTTCAGATTGCCGGTCACTTCCAGCAAACGCGCCAGAATAGCATCGCCTTGTGCGCCAATTGGTAAATACAAACGGCGGGCACAGGTACAACGCTGACCGGCCGAAATAAAAGCCGACTGAATAATGTCGTGCACTGCAGCATCAATATTGGCAACGTCCTGCACTATCAGTGGGTTATTACCGCCCATTTCCAGCGCCAGAATTTTATCCGGCCGCCCTGAAAACTGCTGATGTAAATAGTGACCGGTGCGGGAGCTGCCGGTAAAAAACAAACCATCCAGCTCAGAGTGCGCCGCCACGGCTTTACCAGTGGCCACTTCGCCCTGCACTAAATTCAGCACACCCGCAGGTAAACCCGCTTCCTGCCATAACTTCACTGTGGCTTCTGCTACTTTTGGTGTCATTTCACTTGGCTTAAACACCACAGTGTTACCGGCCAACAAAGCCGGCACTATATGGCCATTGGGTAAATGGCCAGGGAAGTTATAAGGACCAAACACCGCCACCACCCCATGTGGTTTATGCCGGATAAAAGCGCGGCCCTGTGGCATTGGGTTTTCTTTTTCGCCGGTGCGCTCCTGATAAGCACGAATGGAAATATCAATTTTGCCAATCATGGCGGCCACTTCAGTGCGGGTTTCCCACAGAGGTTTGCCGGTTTCTTCAGCAATAGTTAAAGCCAGCGCTTCTTTATGCTCAGTGAGTTTAGCGGCAAAGTTTTTCACTACATCAGAGCGCGCAGAAAAAGATAAATCGGCCCAGGCTTCAAAAGCAGCACGAGCCGCCTGAAAAGCACTGTCGACCTGAGCTTCGGTTGCAGCCTGGCCTTGCCAGATTTCACGGTTTTTCGCCGGGTCTATTGATACAAAAAGCTGGCCCTGACCCTGTTGCCACTGGCCATGAATAAAATGTGTTGTCATGCTGAAAATTCCAATTGTTGCTTGCGCTTATAACCGTGCTAACCGCACCCAGTCGCCATCCTGCACCTGTAAACCCGCGGCAATATCCAGCGGCAGATTCACTTCGTCACTGCTTTCACTGACATGCAAATGCGCCCAACCGGCACGAAAATTCATCCGGTCGGTATTACAAATCAGATAAGGCTGACCACCGCTGACGTCTTTGACCCGCACCTGTAACCTGCGGCTATTGCGCGCTGTGCGGATATGCTCCAGCTTGGCTTCCACTGTAGGGCCGGCATCAAAAATATCGACATAACCTGTGGTGGAAAACCCTTCAGAGTGCAGCAAGGCTAACGCCGGTTTGGTTTTTTCATGCACCTGACCAATCACCGCCTGCGCTTCTTTACTGAGCAAACTGACGTAAATCGGATACTTGGGCATCAGTTCAGCAATAAACACTTTTTGCCCTATGCCGGTCAGATAATCTGCCGTTGGAAAATCCACCGAAAAAAAGTGCTCCTCCAGCCATTGCCAGAACGGTGAGTTGCCTTTTTCATCAGAAACGCCGCGCATTTCAGCAATAACGCGGTCGGCAAAACGTTCACGAAATTCCGCCATAAATAAAAAGCGAAACCGCGACAACAACTTACCATTGTGTTTTAACCTGCGGTTTTCCCTAAGGAACAAGGTGCAAAGTTCGGTAGCGCCTGTGTAGTCGTTACACAAAGTCAGAATATCAACAGTGTTGTAAACCCCCAGCGCCCTTGAGGTATGCACCACTTTGCCCAGATGATAATGATAAAACGCATCATCCAGACCCACCGCGGCTTCAATAGCGCTGGTGCCACAAATATGGCCGGTATCGGTGTCTTCGAGTACAAACAAATAACCTTCGTCACCGGGTTTTTGGATCTCTTTGGCAAAAGAGGCTTCAGAGCGGTTAATTTTGCGCTGCAACAATTCGTCGTTGACCGGCAAAGAGGTAAAACCGTGGCCGGACTCGACTGCCATCTCATAGAGTGCAGGATAATCAGCAGCGCGGATTGGGCGAATAATCATCATCGTCGCTTACTCCAATTGGGTGGCAGGTGCTTCAGTCCTGCCATTTTTTTTGCTTTATTCATACTGTGCCGCCTGTATTGGCTTATTGTCACAGCTGCTCATTGGACCCGGTTCAACTGGCCGGGTTCGCTCAGACCGTCGGCGCAATGTAGCGCTGACAATCCGACCGGCGCTGCCGCAGCAGCGCCTTTGTGGTTAACCCTGTACTACTTTGGCCACAGCACGTTCAAACCGCGCCATACCTTCGATAATGTCCGCATCCGGGATCACCAGACTTGGCGCAAAACGCACCACGTCATAACCTGCCATCAGCACAAATAAACCCTGATCGGCGCTGGCCAGTAAAAAGTCGCGCGAGCGGCCTTTAAATTTTTCATTCAGCGCCGCACCTAACAACATGCCCTGACCCCGCACTTCAGTAAACACATCATATTTGGCATTAATACGCGAAAGCTCCTGGCGGAACAGCTTTTCTTTGGCCAGCACATCTGCCAGCACTTTGGGGGTATTGATGGTATCCAGTGCAGCTTCGGCCACGGCACAAGCCAGCGGGTTACCACCATAGGTAGAGCCGTGGGTGCCTACTTTTAAATGAGCGGCAATAGCTGTGGTGGTCAGCATAGCGCCAATAGGGAAACCGCCGCCCAATGACTTGGCGCTGGTCAGAATGTCAGGCGTGACACCATATTGCATATAAGCGTATAAATGGCCGGTACGGCCCACGCCGGTTTGCACTTCATCAAAAATCAGCAGCGCTTTGTGTTGGTCGCAAAGCTCACGCACACCTTTAATAAATTCCTCTGTAGCCGGAATAATGCCGCCTTCACCCTGAATAGGTTCCAGGATCACAGCGCAGGTATTGTCTGAAATCAGTGCTTTTAAACTGTCCAGATTATTGTATTCGGCATGATAAACGGCGCCTGGCTTAGGGCCAAAACCGTCAGAATAAGCAGCCTGGCCACCCACTGTCACAGTAAAAAAAGTACGGCCGTGGAAACTTTTACCAAAAGAAATAATGTCTTGTTTTTGCTCGCCAAAGTTATCCAAAGCCCAGCGGCGCGCCAGTTTTAATGCACCTTCGTTGGCTTCTGCGCCTGAGTTGGCAAAATACACTTTTTCAGCAAAGGTGCTGTCGACCAGTTTTTTCGCCAGACGCAGCGCCGGCTCGTTGGTCATCACATTACTTAAATGCCAGAGTTTATTGGCCTGAGTGGTCAGTGCATTCACTAAAGCCGGATGACAATGGCCTAAACAGTTCACCGCTATGCCACCGGCAAAATCAACATACTCTTTGTCCTGTTGATCCCAGACCCTTGAACCCTGACCACGCACCGGAATTAAATTGGCTGGTGCATAATTGGGTACCATGACTTCGTCAAATAAAGCACGGGTCACTGCAAATGTTTCAGACATCATCTTCTCCTGGGATAAGGTTGAACCGGGCCTGCAAGCCGCGGCACAGTCACAGCAAAGGCTGCATCAGCCGCTGTTTTTTTGTTCAGATTGACAATTATTATTACAGAATAAAATTTGAAAGTCTTGAATGAAAAAGCGCAAAACCCAAGAAAATCAAGGGCTGCAGATAGATTTGCAGTTCGGATGAATAACTAAGCAGCAGTAGTAACTCGGCTGGCTGCAGCAGCCTTGTTAGCATGCAACAGCCAAGCTGGGGTGATCCCGAAGCTCATGCTGTTGCATGAATATGGCAAAAAAAATTCGTTTTTTATTCGAGGCTGATTTTATCCAGCCTGGTATTTTGCAGAATTTCCAGATATTCAGGCCTCAGTTGCACTTGTTGACGCCACAATAAATCCTCAGCTTCTGACAACTGGCGGTTGCGTTTCAGCCACTGCGCCTGGGCAAAATAATCAGCCTGCTGTACCAGTTTGGCCAAAGGCCCGGCGCCCTGAAAACCAATACCTTCTGCCAGCTGATCTAAAGTCTGGCCCAGCGGCATCCGTTTTAACTGCCATTTCGACACTAAATCGGCACTGATAAAAGCAGCAAACTCAGCAAAACAACTGGTCAGGAAACTGGCATCGGCATTGAGGCTGTCCAATGCGTTGGTCAGCTCAGTGTCGCGGGCATCTCTGGCTTTCAGTAATGCATCCTGCTTTACCTGGGCATAAGTGCGCAGATAAGTGCGGGTGACCACCAGATAACCCAGGCTCTGGAATAAACCGGTGCAAAAAGCGACAAAAGCATTGTCGCCACTTTCTTCGGCCAGGCGTTTTGCCGCCATCGCCACCGCCATGCTGTATTCCCAGATATTGCTTTTAAAACGGGTAAAAGGGTCGGTGGAGTGTGGCAGGCAACGTTTAAAAGCAAACAGCGGAATAATTTGTTTCAGGCTTTCAATACCAAACATACCGAGGGCCACTTTTAATTCTTTTACAAAAGAAGTGGCGACTTTTTTGCGGTATTGCGGCTGATTGGCCAGTTTCAGTAAATCTTCTTTCAGCCAATCCACCGGATTGATTAAAGCTTCAAGCTGACTCAGTGTTATCGCTTTGGCGCTCAGCGCATCCAGCACAGCAGGAAAACCATCGGCCAGGTTAAACACTGTATTGGACACTGTTTCAAACTTACTGAGTTTTAAAAACAGCTCTTCCGCCACCTGATCATGCAAATGCGCCTGGGTAAATTCCAGAAACTGTTGTTTGGCCACCACTCCGGCCTGACGGCTTTGCATGGCTTGTTGCTCAACAGCCAATAAGGTTCTTTTATCTGAGGCTGCACCGGCTGGCTGCGAAGAACGTTTTACACCGATACGGGCTTGATCCGGACTCACTTCAAGGATGCAATCAAAAAAACGCTGTTGTAACACTACTGCAATCGACATGCTGTTTTAGCTTTCTCTCATTTAATAGCGGATTAGTGTGCAATTCCCCGGAAATACTGTCAACAAAGAGTCGTTTAACGACGTGTTATCGCCAGAAAACTCGCCAAAAGCTGATGCCCCTGCTCAGTTAAAATCGCCTCAGGGTGAAACTGCACCGAATGGAGCGGCAAAGTACGGTGCATCATGCCCATCACTTCATCCACGCCACCATCAGCCAGTTCAGTCCAGGCCGTCAGCACAAACTCATCAGATAAAGTGTCGGCAGCAACCACCAAAGAGTGATAACGGGTGACACTCAAGGGGTTGTTTAATCCCTGAAACACCGACAAGTTATTGTGTTTAATCAAAGAGTTTTTCCCATGCATCACCTGACGGGCCCGCACTACTTGAGCGCCAAAAGCCTGGGCTATCGCCTGATGACCTAAACAAACCCCTAAGATTGGAATTTCACCGGCAAAACGCCGGATGGCTTCCAGCGAAATACCGGCTTCATTCGGGGTGCAGGGACCAGGTGAAATCACCAGATAATCAGGGGCCAATGCCGCAATATCTGCCAGCGAAATCTCGTCATTACGCCGCACTACAACGTCCTGACCAAGCTCTGCAAAATACTGCACCAGGTTGTAGGTAAAAGAGTCGTAATTGTCGATCATCAATAACATCAGATAACCCTTCTGTGCCCTGCTGTATTAAAGCGGTGGCAGTTGCGTCATAGGCCAGCGCGGCGTGACGCCTATGGTTAAATCCTGCTGCTGTCCAGCCTTCAGACGCTGATAACCGGCATAGGCAATCATGGCACCATTGTCGGTGCAAAATTCTTTGCGCGGATAATAAACTTCACCTTTGAGGCTTTTTAATAACTGCTCCAGCTGTTCACGCAGCGACTGATTGGCACTGACGCCGCCTGCCACCACCAGCCGCTTCAGGCCGGTTTCCTGTAAAGCCCGCCGGCATTTAAATACCAGGGTATCCACCACAGCCTGCTGAAATGAAGCGGCAATATCTGCCTGCACCTGCGGACTATTGCCTTCGCTGGCAATCACATTGGCGGCAGCTGTTTTTAAACCACTGAAGCTAAAATCCAAACCTGGTCTGTCAGTCATGGGGCGTGGGAACTTGTATTTTTTGGCATCGCCTTGTGTTGCAAGTTTGGCCAGTAAAGGTCCGCCCGGATAATCCAGCCCCATCAATTTGGCGGTTTTATCAAAAGCTTCGCCGGCGGCATCATCCACTGACTCGCCCAGTAACTCGTATAATCCAATGCCATCCACTTTCACTAACTGGGTATGACCACCGGACACTAACAGCGCAATAAAAGGAAAGGCCGGCGCATTGGCTTCCAGCATAGGGGCTAACAAATGCCCTTCCATATGATGCACAGCCAGCGCAGGTTTACCCCAGGCAAAAGCCAGACTGCGTCCAATAGCGGCCCCCACCAATAAAGCACCGGCAAGGCCAGGGCCTGCGGTGTAAGCAACGGCATCTATGCTGTCGGCTGTGCAGTTTGCTTCTTTGAGCGCCTGCTGGATCAGCGGTAAGGTTTTGCGGATATGGTCACGGGAAGCCAGCTCAGGCACCACACCACCATATTGAGCATGTAATGCAATCTGACTGTACAAAACATGACTTAATAAGCCCTGCTTGCCGTCATAAACCGCAATAGCCGTCTCGTCACAGGAAGTTTCAATCCCAAGAACCCGCATTTTTTTGCCCCATTACTGACCTCGAAGCCGCGGATTGTAACGGGATCTGGTCATCAGAGCCAGCAAAGCATATATTTGCTTTACTTTGGGTCAGGCTTTTGAGTAAAATGCCGCACCAAATTTAAACGTATTGGTTAGCCGCTGACCAGAACGCGGTATCCAGATTAACCGAGGTGAGATTTTAATGCCTGTAGTGAAAGTAAAAGAAAACGAACCATTTGACGTTGCTTTACGTCGTTTCAAACGTTCTTGCGAAAAAGCTGGTGTATTAGCTGACGTACGCGCCAAAGAATTTTTCGAGAAGCCAACGTGGGTTCGTAAGCGTAAGAAAGCTGCTGCTGTTAAGCGCCACATGAAAAAGCTTTCTCGCGAAAACGCACGTCGCATCAAGCTTTACTAAGATCGGATTCCTCAGATGGCTCTGTTAGAGCAACTTCAGGAAGCACAAAAAGACGCAATGCGTGCCAAAGACAAATTGCGTCTGAATACCATCCGTATGGCACTGGCTGAAGTGAAACAACGCCAGATTGACCTGCAAATGGTACCTGATGATGCCAACGTTCTTGCTGTTCTGACTAAAATGTCAAAACAACGCAAGGAGTCAGCAAGTCAATATACTGCCGGTGGCAGAGCAGACCTCGCTGAAACAGAGCTGGCTGAAATTGCGATTATTGAGCAGTTTTTACCGCAAGCCTTAACTCAGGCTGAGCTGAATGATTTACTGACGCAGGCAGTGGCCGCGACAGGAGCCAGCTCAATGCAAGACATGGCCAAAGTGATGGCATGGCTGAAACCACAGGTTCAGGGTCGCACCGATATGGGCGCTTTGAGCGGTCTGGTAAAAAGCAAGCTAAGCTAACCGCCTGATACAACGGTAACCGCTGTTAAACTGCACACCGTGCCTTGCGCACGGTTTGTCTTTTTCTGAAATGAGCATTTTCTAGCAAAAGGAAAAAGGTGGCAGGACAAATCCCAAGGCCCTTTATCGACGATTTGCTGGCAAGAACCGACATCGTTGAATTAATAGATTTACGGGTGCCGTTAAAAAAAGCCGGTAAAAACCATACCGCTTGTTGCCCTTTCCATAACGAAAAATCACCTTCTTTTACTGTGAGTGCCGAAAAACAGTTTTATCACTGTTTTGGTTGTGGTGCCCACGGCAATGCCATCAGCTTTATGATGGCCTTTGAACAGCTCGAATTTGTTGAAGCTATTGAAGAGCTTGCCAAAATACATCATCTGGAAGTGCCGCGTGAAGCAGGCTCTAAAGGCAAAACCTATGTTCAGGGCAGCGCCGACGATTACAGCCAGATGCAAAAAGCAGCACATATTTATCAGCAGCAACTGAATTTACACCCACAGGCCGCAGCTTATATTGCTAAACGGGGTTTATCGGCAGCCACTATCCATAAATATGGTATTGGTTATGCGCCGGACAGCTGGGACTTATTATTAAAACAGCTGGGGCAAGGCAAAAATTACCGCGACCAGTTGTTTGAATTAAAGCTGACCAACCGTAACGAAAATGGTCGCGAGTACGATTTTTTCCGCGACCGTATTATGTTCCCGATCCGCGATAAACGCGGCAGGGTCATCGGATTTGGCGGTCGGGTATTAGGTGACGGCACCCCAAAATATCTGAACTCACCGGAAACCCGCCTGTTTCACAAAGGGCGTGAACTTTACGGTTTATATGAAGCCAGACAAAACCAGGACCGGCTTGAGCAGTTACTGGTGGTGGAAGGTTATATGGATGTGGTGGCGCTGTCTGAACAAGGCATCCACTTTGCGGTGGCTTGCCTTGGCACTGCGACCACCTCTGAGCATATGCAAACCATGTTCAGATTCTGCAGCAAAGTAATTTGTTGTTATGACGGCGACAGAGCGGGCCGTGATGCCGCCTGGCGTGCGTTACAAAGTGCACTGCCGAATTTAAAAGACGGTGTTGAGCTGAATTTTGTATTTTTGCCCGACGGCGAAGACCCGGACAGTCTGGTACAAAAAGAAGGCAAAGATGCCTTTTTGGCCAGGCTTAACGACGCAATGCCACTCAGTAACTACCTGTTTGAGCATTTATTACAGGAACTGGATGTTAACAGTGATGCAGGTAAATCGGCACTCTGGGCCAAAGCCAATGACATGATAGCGCTGATCCCCAGCGAGTTTTACCGTGACAGCCTGCTGGAACGCTTAGCAAATCTGGTGGGGCGCAAACGCACGGAGCAACCAATAACTGGCGGCAAAAACCGTAAAGCAGCAGTGGTGGTACAAAAAACCAAAATCACGCCGATGCGCCGTGCCATTGCTTTGTTATTGCAGTATCCGTCGCTTGCACAAGTGATGCCGGTGGCGCCTGAACTGGCGCAGGCGAATATGCCGGGAATGCCATTATTAATGGCAATCCAACAACATTTATTGGAAAAACCCCAGTTAACCACAGCCCAGCTGCTGGAATACTGGCGTGAGTTACCTGAGTACAACATTCTGAGCAAACTGGCACTTTGGGACCATCAGGTTGCCGAAGAACAGCTAACCCAGGAGTTTTTAGATACGTTTCGTTCAATCGAAGATCAATATTTGCAACAGCGCCTTGAATCCTTACAACGCAAGGACCAATTAAGCAAATTAACGGTGGCCGAGAAGCACGAATACGTCATGCTGTTAAAAGCATTTAAGAGCAAATAACTGCGGATAAGCGCGCTTCGCTGGCTAGAAAAGCTGCGCTTTGTTATAATCGTTTATTCGCATTTTTGAAATTTAACTATATTTGGGTGGAAGAACAGCCTCTATGGAGCATAATCCTCAGTCGCAATTAAAACTCCTTATCTTAAAAGGTAAAGAGCAAGGTTATTTAACTTTTGCCGAAGTAAACGATCACCTTCCACAAGATATCATCGACTCAGATCAGATCGAAGATATCATCCGCATGATTAACGACATGGGCATTCAGGTGTTTGAAACAGCACCAGATGCCGACGATTTAATTATGTCTGATGCTGCGCCGGATGAAGACGCCGCGGAAGAAGCTGCACAAGCGTTGGTTAGCGTCGACAAAGAACTGGGCCGCACTACAGATCCGGTCCGGATGTATATGCGCGAAATGGGTACAGTAGAACTGCTGACCCGTGAAGGCGAAATTGACATCGCCAAGCGTATCGAAGAAGGCATTAACCAGGTTCAGACTTCTGTTGCTGAATACCCGGAAGCCATCACCTACCTGCTGGAACAGTGGGATAAATTCGAAGCCGAAGAAATTCGTTTAAGTGACATCGTTTCTGCTTTTGTTGATCCAAACGAAGTAGACGACATGGCACCAACTGCTACTCATATCGGTTCTGACGTGCCGGAAGAAGAGCTGGCGGACGAAGACGCTGACTTGTCCGGTGACGACGAAGAAGAAGACGGTGACGATGAAGCAGACACAGGTCCGGATCCGGAACTGGCCAAAATTAAGTTTGCTGAACTGCGTACCCAATACGAAGTCACGCGCAATTCAATCACACAAAATGGCCGTGAACACGCAACCACCAAAGCGGAAATTGAAAAACTGTCAGAAGTTTTCCGTTGTTTCCGTTTAGTGCCAAAACAATTTGACCGTCTGGTCAAAAACATGCGTGAAATGATGGACCGCGTGCGCGTCCAGGAACGTATTGTGATGAAGCACTGTGTTGAATACGCCAAAATGCCAAAGAAAAACTTCTTAAAGGCATTTACCGGCAATGAAAACAGCAGCGCCTGGATTGATGCTGAAATTGCCGGCAACAAACCTTATTCGGCCAAACTGGCTGATATGCGCGAAGAGCTGGTGCGTTCAACCGATAAGTTACGCAAAATTGAAGAAGAAACTGGCCTGTCCATTTTCAAAATCAAAGATATTAACCGTCGCATGTCGATTGGCGAAGCCAAAGCCCGCCGTGCGAAAAAAGAGATGGTGGAAGCCAACTTACGTCTGGTTATTTCTATTGCGAAAAAGTACACCAACCGTGGTTTGCAATTCCTTGATTTAATTCAGGAAGGCAACATCGGCTTGATGAAAGCTGTAGATAAATTTGAATACCGTCGTGGTTATAAGTTCTCCACTTACGCCACCTGGTGGATCCGTCAGGCCATCACCCGTTCAATCGCCGACCAGGCACGCACCATCCGTATTCCGGTGCATATGATTGAAACCATCAACAAGCTGAACCGTATTTCACGGCAGATGCTGCAGGAGATGGGTCGTGAACCGTCGCCGGAAGAATTATCTGAGCGTATGGGCATGCCGGAAGATAAGATCCGTAAAGTGCTGAAAATCGCCAAAGAGCCAATTTCGATGGAAACTCCAATTGGTGACGACGAAGATTCGCATCTGGGCGATTTTATCGAAGACAGCGGTTCAGAATCACCACTGGATTCAGCAACGATGGAAAGCTTAAAAGCCGCCACCAACGAAGTGCTGGCAGGCCTCACCGCCCGCGAAGCCAAAGTACTGCGCATGCGTTTTGGTATTGATATGAATACCGACCATACGCTGGAAGAAGTGGGCAAGCAATTTGATGTAACGCGTGAGCGTATCCGTCAGATCGAAGCCAAAGCGCTGCGTAAACTGCGCCACCCTTCCCGTTCAGAAGTATTAAAAAGCTTCCTGGACGAATAGAGCTAAGGCTTAACAGGCTTTAGTTGTGAGTTATCACAACAAACATTATAAAAAAGCGCCGCAAGGCGCTTTTTTATTTGAGGCTTAGCACCTTAAAGCAACATCGCGCCAAGACCACACAAGTCAGCGTTCAAAGGACAGCCAGCCCGTAGCTGTTTTGATAACCCGAAAGCGAAGACGTTTAAAAAACAAGCAATTGAAATACAAAAGCCCAGATCAGCAAGTGACAACAACCATAAATCTTCTTATACTGCCTGCGTTTTATTGCAGGCGCATTCGTAGCTGCATTCAGACAAGGCCCTATAGCTCAGTTGGTTAGAGCATCCGACTCATAATCGGCAGGTCCCTGGTTCAAGTCCAGGTGGGGCCACCATTTTACGCCCTTCTGGTTTTATCGCTGATATAGCTCCTGCGCAAACTGACATGATCTTCTCATGCCAGCGCCCCTACCCCCACAAAAACAGCTGCCGGCAATTCACGCCTATTTCGCAGGCAAAAAAAAAGCCCCTTTGCAGGAGCTTAAAAAAGGAACACATCATCCAGGACATACAGAAGCGGCACAGCGCGCTGCACTGGCGCTTATTCTGCCCCCTGATGCTGACATTTTTATGGCGTTTTGATGACAAAATTAAGAACTGTGCGCTGAGCCATAAGCCGCTATTCGCGCTTTGCCGGCAAAATGGCTGCAGGTTCCGTCACACCGGGCTTGTTCATCTCAGGATCGCCCCTCTGAGCCTGTACTGCAGCAGGCTGCGACTGCGGTACCTGATACCATAAACTGCCATCTGCCAGTGGCGTGTCGGGCGGTAATAACGGATTTTTCAGCTCGATAATGCGGCGCCGATCCAGCCTGGCTTTTTTGATAGCAGCGCCATAACGCTGCTGAAACAACAAATCAAACTGGCCGTTTTTACGCAAAATATGCAGACCTCGCTCCAGATCAGCCGCCAGTTGCAGTTCGGTTTTATTCAGAAAAAAATACACAGCGGAAGGGTAATGGATCACCAGATCTGGCTCGACCACAAAACCTTGCCTGTTGTGCCGTTGCTCCTGTTCAATTTCAATGACAGAGCGCGGAAAGGCACTGGCTCTGTGGCGCGCCAGCATATCAAACAGCTGCTGCGGGTGCGGTGCTGTCAGCACCTTTAACTGATTAAAACGCAAAATTTCGGTATCGGGCCAATCATGCCCCTGCAAAAAGCTCAACCGCTTCAGCCCTTTTAAGCTGTGAACCCCAGCAGCAATATCAGCCTGATCAGCGGCCAATAACAATAAACGCCAGCCATTTAAGCCTTTATCCAGCGGAATGCGCACCGGTAACAGCCGCTGCTCCCGCTCCAACGACGTCATACTCCAGTACACATCAACATTGCCAAGCTCAATTTCTTTGAGCACCCTGCCCTGCACCATATCGAGGTTGGCCGGTTTAAGCTGATAATTGCCGCCACTGGCTTTAAGTGCAGCCTGCAGCAATTTAAAAGGATACATTTGGGCTGTTTGTTCAACGCTCAGTAAAGGGCTGCCATAAATCACAGTTCGGACTTTGTCCTTTGCCGAAGCTTCGACAACTGAGTTGTGTTGCTGCGCCGCACCAGCCAGGGCACTGCTCATCAACAACAAACCAGAAAAAATGCCCAGAATATTCATCCGTATTGATTGTTCCCAAGGCAAAAGCCACTGCTGATAAACCACTATAACAAAGTCGCTGCCCGCGCCCAAAAATTTCCATTTTGCAGCATTGAGTTACAGCCCATTTCACACTGACGGAATATAGCTATGTTGTTATTGCGTTTACGCAAAAACCAAGCTTTCTCAGGCAGTGCTGATAAAAACGCGCTTTTTTGACACGACCAACAGCAAGCTGAAACCGGTCAATTGCCAGCTGCCGGCTTGCGGCTTCACAGCTTTAAAGTGTAGAATGATCGTTCATTCTAGTTTTGGAGATTCTGCATGAAACGCCTGTTAGCCTTTGCCAGCGGCCTGCCTGCCCCGGTTTTATTGTCTGCCGCCCTGCTGCTGAGCGCCTGTCAGCCGGCACCACAACATGCCGCACCAAACCCTCAGGCCGCCGTTGAAGTGGCGGTACTCACACTGCAGCCAGAGGCTGTCAGCTTAAATACCGAATTACCGGGACGGGTGCATGCATTTTCACAAGCGCAAATCCGCCCTCAGGTCAGCGGTATTATCTTGTCGCGTAACTTTACCGAAGGTGCTGAAGTCAAAGCCGGTGACACTTTGTATCAGATTGACCCGGCGCTTTATCAAAGCAGCCTCAATAGTGCCAAAGCGCAGCTGGCCAAGGCTGAAGCCAACCTGCTACAGGCCAGTGCCAAAGCCAGCCGTTTTAAAAGTTTGCGCAAAAACAATCTGGTCAGCCAACAAGACACAGATGAAGTGATTGCACTTGAACAGCAAGCTACCGCCGATGTACTGGCCGCCAAAGCCAGTGTTGAACAAGCCGGTTTGCAGCTGACCTACAGCAAAGTGCTGGCCCCTATCAGCGGCCGTATTGGCAAATCTGCCGTCACCGCCGGTGCGCTGGTGAGCGCAGGTCAGGCTGATGCACTGGCGACTATCACGGCGCTTGATCCTGTTTATGTTGAAATTACCCAATCGAGTAAAGAGCTGCTGCAACTCAAACAAGCGCTGGCCGCCGGTCAGCTTAATGCCGCCGGCACCCAGGTGAGTTTAAAACTGGAAGACGGCAGCCTGTATCCGCAGCAAGGCCAGCTGCAGTTCTCCGAAGTCAGCGTGGATGAAAGCACAGGCTCAGTGGTGCTGCGCGCCCAATTTGCCAACCCGGACCAGCTGTTATTACCCGGCATGTATGTGCGGGCAACGCTTAATAGCGGCATTAAAACAGCAGCTATTCTGGCACCACAACGGGCCGTCAGCCGCAATGCCAAAGGTGAGGCCACAGCGCTGGTGGTGAATAACGAAAGCAAAGCTGAACTCAGAGTATTAACAACCAGCCGCACCATCGGCGATAAATGGCTGATTGAAGAGGGTTTAGCCGCTGGCGACCAGTTGATCGTTGAAGGGCTGCAAAAAGTACGGCCAGGTGCACCGGTAAAAGCCGTGCCTTTTAATGCCGCGCCTGCTGCCACAGAGCCTTCGGTAAAAGCAGCGGACAGCAACAACGGAGCCAGCTTATGAGTCGTTTTTTTATCGACAGGCCCATTTTTGCCTGGGTCATTGCCATTGTCATTATGCTGGCCGGTGTGCTCGCCATTAAAGCGCTGCCGATAGCGCAATACCCTTCAATTGCACCGCCAGCCATCAGCATCAGTGCCAGTTACCCCGGCGCTTCGGCTAAAACACTGGAAGACAGTGTGACTCAGGTGATTGAGCAAAAAATGAAAGGTCTGGATGGCTTGTTGTATATGTCATCCACCAGTGAATCCAACGGTACCGCTACTTTAACCCTGACTTTCAGCGCCGATACCAACCCGGATATTGCGCAGGTGCAGGTGCAGAACAAACTGGCGTTGGCTACGCCATTATTGCCACAGGAAGTGCAGCGTCAGGGCGTGCAGGTGGCAAAATCTGCCCGTAACTTCCTGCTGGTGATGGGTTTTGTGTCAGAAGATGGCAGCATGAACAATATCGACATTGGCGACTATGTGTCGGCCAATGTGCAGGACATTATCGCCAGGGTGGAAGGTGTGGGCGAAGTGCAGATGTTCGGCACCCAATATGCCATGCGCATTTGGTTAGACCCGGCCAAACTCACCAACTACAAACTGAATCCGGCGGATATCAACGCTGCTATTCTGGCACAAAATGCCCAGGTCTCAGCCGGCCAGCTTGGTGGTTTACCTGCGGTAGCAGGCCAGCAGTTGAATGCTTCGGTCACTGCACAAAGCCGGCTGCAAAGCACTGAACAATTTGGCAATATTTTGCTGCGCATTAATGCCGACGGCTCAGCGGTGAAACTGTCAGATGTGGCCCGGATTGAACTGGGTGGTGAGACTTATGAAGTGTCAGCCCGTTATAACGGTAAACCGGCCATTGGTTTAGGCGTTAAACTGGCCAGCGGCGCTAACGCACTGGATACCGCCGACGGCGTTAAAGCGGCTATTGCCAATATGCAGCCGTATTTTCCGGCCGGATTACAGGCGGTGGTGCCTTTTGACACCACACCTTTTGTCAAAATCTCCATTGAAAAAGTAGTGCACACCTTAATTGAAGCCGTCGTGCTGGTGTTTTTAGTGATGTACCTGTTTTTACAAAACTTTCGCGCTACGTTAATTCCTACTATTGCTGTACCTGTGGTATTGCTCGGCACCTTTGCCGTGTTGTCGGCTTTTGGTTATTCCATTAACACCCTGACGATGTTTGCCATGGTGCTGGCGATAGGTTTACTGGTCGATGACGCCATAGTGGTGGTGGAAAACGTCGAACGGGTGATGACAGAACAAGGTTTGTCACCGCGCGAAGCCACCCGCAAATCAATGGATGAAATTACCGGCGCCCTGGTGGGTATTGCGCTGGTGCTGTCGGCAGTTTTTGTGCCTATGGCCTTTTTTGGTGGTTCGACCGGCGTGATTTACCGCCAGTTCTCCATCACGCTGGTCTCGGCCATGGCGCTGTCGGTATTGGTGGCTTTGGTGTTAACACCGGCCCTTTGCGCCACTATGCTCAAGCCGTCCGGCCACAGTGGCGGCGGCTGGCTGGGTAAGTTCTTCTCTGGTTTTAAC
The DNA here is from genome assembly GCF_025245835.1 of Rheinheimera sp. 4Y26. Classification (GTDB taxonomy): domain Bacteria; phylum Pseudomonadota; class Gammaproteobacteria; order Enterobacterales; family Alteromonadaceae; genus Pararheinheimera. The sequence goes on along the minus strand of NZ_JAOBWS010000001.1, from coordinate 654,596 downwards.
CGCGGTTTTGATGCCACCAATAACGGCACCCAATCCATAGCCCGGCGCATGATCAACCAGCCAAAACGCTATTTATTGCTGTATGGCCTGATTGTCGGCGGCATGGCGCTGTTGATGCTGCGCTTACCTTCGGCCTTTTTACCGGATGAAGACCAGGGCATTTTGTTTAACCAGATTGTACTGCCGGCCGGTGCCACCAGTGAGCGCACACTGGAAGTGGTGAAGCAGGTAGAACAACACTTTTTGGTTGAGCAAAAAGAAGCCGTAAAGTCAGTGTTTTCGGTCAGTGGTTTTAGTTTTGCCGGTCGTGGCCAAAACGCCGCCATTGGTTTTGTCAATTTAAAACACTGGGACGAGCGTCAGCGCCCTGACCTCTCGGTGAAAGCCGTTAGCGGCAAAGCCATGGGCGCTTTTAGCCAGATCAAAGACGCCATGGTGTTTGCTTTTGCCCCGCCAGCCGTAGTGGAGCTTGGCACCGCCAATGGTTTTAACCTGCATTTGCAAGACAGAGCCAACTTAGGCCACGAAGGTTTATTGGCTGCCCGTAATCAACTGCTTGGCATGGCGGCACAGGATAAACGCCTGATGGCCGTGCGGCCTAATGGTCAGGAAGACACACCAGAGCTGAAACTGGATATTAACCTCGCCAAAGCCGGCGCTTTGGGTGTGAGTCAGGCCGATATTAACCAAACCATTCAAACCGGCTGGGGCGCCAGTTATGTCAATGATTTTATTGACAAAGGCCGGGTGAAAAAGGTGTTTGTACAAGGAGATGCCAAAGCCCGCATGGTGCCGGAAGATTTAGCCAAATGGTATGTACGTAATCACAACAACGAGATGGTGCCTTTTACCTCTTTTGCCAGTGCCTACTGGAGTTATGGCTCGCCACGCCTTGAGCGTTATAACGGTATGCCTTCGATGGAAATTCAGGGCATGGCTGGCCCGGGTTTCAGTACCGGCGAAGCCATGCTGGCGATGGAAGAGTTAGTGGCCAAACTGCCGCCCGGTATTGGTTTTGAATGGACCGGCATGTCTTATCAGGAGCGGATGACCGGCGATCAGGCGCCTATGCTTTATGCCCTGAGTTTACTGGTGGTGTTTTTGTGTCTGGCTGCGCTGTATGAAAGCTGGTCTATTCCGGCCGCAGTGATGGCGGTGGTTCCGCTGGGTATTTTTGGTGCCCTACTGGCTTCAACGCTGCTGAAGCTGTCCAACGACATTTATTTCCAGGTGGGTTTATTAACCACTATGGGTTTGGCCGCTAAAAACGCCATTTTAATAGTTGAGTTCGCCAAAGGTGCTTTGCAGCAAGGCATGTCTTTAAGTGACGCCGCTATTGCTGCTGTGCGCTTGCGGCTGCGGCCCATTCTGATGACGTCTTTTGCTTTTATTTTTGGCGTACTGCCGCTGGCAACAGCGTCCAGCGCAGGCTCAGGTGCCCAAAATGCGCTCGGCAGCAGCGTCATTGGCGGTATGTTGGCCTCCGCCATTCTGGCTGTGCTGTTTGTGCCGCTGTTTTATGTGTTAATTGGCAGAGTGTTCCCGCAAATTGCTGCACCGGCTCAACAGCAGCTACAGGCAACGACAGCTGCAGAAACTGCCGTCAAAGCCTGATAAACTTGTTTAATTCCAACGGCAGCCCCAGCTGCCGTTTGTTTTGGAGTGCTTATGAACACAAAAACAAAAAAACATCAGGATCCGGCCCAGGCTGAAGCCAGGAGGCAACAAGTTTTAACTGCAGCCGCCGATTGTTTCCGCCGCCGTGGTTACCATGGCGCCGGTATGGCGGAAATTTCCAAAACCGCGGGCATGAGCCCGGGCCATATTTACAATTATTTTGTGAATAAAGAAGCCATTATCGAAGCCATAGTGGCGCAGAACATGGCTGAGATGTTTTCAATGTTAAGCGCTTTTGCCAATATGGACGGTGATTTGCTGGACGCTTTGGTGGACGGCGCCGATCAGGGTGTGGAAAAAAACCTCAACCCTGCTTATGCCGCCTTGCAGCTGGAAATGTTATCGGAAGCTGCACGCAACGATAAAGTGGCCGCTTTGCTGCGCCATGCCGACCAAAGCGCACGGGCGCAAATTAAAACGCTGCTGACCGGACCGGACGGCACTTTACGCAGCCTGCCCGATACTGAAGTAGAAGCCCGGCTGGAGCTGTTATCCTCGGTGTTTAACGGTTTATTGGTGCGGGCAGTGCTCAACCCTCAGTTGTCACGCCACCAGCTGTTGCTGGCGCTCAAACCCTGGCTGCGGCACTTATTATCGGTCTGAAATGGTCAGCCTGAAATTGTCGGCCTGAAATGCACAGCCTGAAACAGCTGACCAGCAGTGGCGCCAAAGTAGTTACCTCCGATCATTGCTTGACAGCATCAGGGCAACTTTGTAAAACGCCGCTTTTATTTGTTCCTTGTTTGCAGTTTGTCTGTATGGAGCCTGTTTTATGGAGTCAGTAATGAGCAAAGCTGAATTTAACTGGCCAACCCGCGAGGATTGGATAAGCGACATCATGCCGGATTTTTACCAGCATGGGTTGGCGATATTGCCGCAGGCTATTCCGGCCCCCTTATGCCAGGCACTGCTTGAAGAAGTGTCGCAAAAGCAGGATTTAACAGCAGCAGGGGTTGGCAGAGCCGGTGCTTTGCAACAAAACACTGAAATACGCCGTGACCAAACCGCCTGGCTTGATGGCAGCACAGCAGCACAACAACAATATCTGGCGCTGATGCAGGCGCTGCAAACCCAAATGAACCGGCAGTGTTTTTTGGGCCTTACCCATCACGAATGCCATTTTGCCCGTTATCAGATTGGCGACTTTTACCAAACCCACCTGGACGCTTTTCGCGGCCGCTCCAACAGAGTGTTAACCACTGTGCTCTATTTAAACTCAGTGGCCGAAGGCGGCGAGCTGGTGATTTATGATGAAAACAACACCGAGCTACAACGGGTGTTGCCACAGGCCGGTTTATTGGTGATGTTTGAAAGCGAAAGATTCCCGCATCAGGTATTAGCGGCCAAAGCACTGCGTTACAGCATCGCCGGCTGGTTTCGTAAGGACTAACACACTAAAAGCGCTACCGGATCTGGGCTGTATTGCAGCCTCAGAGCCAGCCTGAGTTCGCCTTAGCCATAACAGCACAAATTCTTGTTACATTCTGATACAGCCCAATTGTGGTAAAAGCTTGCCCTGTTCAACAATTGACCGTTAAGCTGGCTGCAGATTAACCCGCAGCTTTTGCCCTTTTTGGCGCGCTGTGGCACATAAGCAAGGAGCTTCTATGAATATGAAAAGCCTGTTAAATCAATTATTAGGTTCCGGCAGCGACCTACTACAGGGCAAAAGCAATCAGCCGCAGGGGTATGGCCATTCATCACAACAGAGTTCATCTTACGGCTCAAAACAAAGTTCAGGCAGCGATATCAGCTCACAGCTCTCGTCTTTATTGTCCGGCAAAGGGGGCGCAGCGCTGGCCGGTGGTGCTTTAGGTTTACTGCTTGGCAGTAAAAGTGGCCGCAAAATGGGTGGCAAGGTACTGACGTATGGCGGACTGGCTGCTTTAGGCGCACTGGCCTTTAAGGCGTATCAGAATTACCAGCAGCAACAGGGCACAACAGCACAATCGGCAAACCCGGCGCAGCCGCTAAACTCCGCTCAGGCTGCATACCCGGCGCAGCCGCTGGAGCAACTGCCGGCACCAGCGCAGGAAGCGCATAGCAAAGCCATTCTGGTGGCGCTGATTGCTGCCGCCAAAGCCGATGGCCATATCGATGATCGCGAGCGCCAGCTGATTGATGGCGAAATTGCCAAAATCACCCACGACAACAGCCTGCAGCAGTGGTTTGACAGCGAATTAAAAAAACCGCTGGATCCGGCTGATATTGCCCGCCACGCCACAGATACAAGCATGGCCAGTGAAATGTTTTTAGCCAGTGTGCTGGTGGTGGATGAAGAAAACTTTATGGAAAAATCTTATCTGCAGGAGCTGGCGCGCCAACTGCAATTACCGCCTGAGCTGCAACAAAGTTTAAGAGCCCAGGTGGCCGAAGTGCGGCAAACAGTTCCGTAAAATCTGCAATAAACTCCGGCTTTAACAGGCTCGCAGTATCTAAATAACAAGGGCAGCAACGGGCTGCCCTTGTTATTGCGGTGATGGTTGCCGGTTGCCAAACCGCAGCATCAGACGCAGGCCAATAACACTTCCTGCTCCAGAAAATGTTTCGTCTGGCTAAAAGCCGCTTCCAGGCCAAATAAACGATGTTTGGCTGCAAGCTGTATCGCTTTGTCCAGATGGCTTTGTTGTTTTGGCAGACATTTAAAACCACCAAGCCATGGGGTTAAATCCGGCGCCACTACAAACTGCACTTTGTCGCCGTATTTTTTCTGCAGACTGTCAAACACCTCAAGGCCAGCGGCATCAAAATCAAAAGCACAATAAATCTCGTGGTATTGCATCAGCCAGTTGGTTAACAGCGCCGAGCCAATCCGCGAGCCCGCCGCCAGCGCCACATCACAGTTATCCAGATTAAAAGGCTGTGCCAGCATCTGGGTTGCGAGCTGCAGCACCTTGGGGTAACAGAAGAAATTTTCTTCATTTTCAATCAGTAACAGTTTTGTTTTTGGCTGATAAGCCTGGGTAATGCGTACTGAGCCATCCGGTTCTGTGCTGGCAAGCACCAGATCCGGCCTGACATCAGGCAGTGCCTTGTGGTAGAGCAGCAGATAACAATAAGAAGTGACCGCCTGATGTGAATTGCCCTGCAAACTGGCGGTTTGCCTGTCCTGTGGCGCCACTGCACTTTGCCATAACTGCTCAAACAAGGCCTGGTCCAGCACTGTCACCTGCCATTTGCCAGCCCCTGTCACTTTGACTTTAAACAGCTCGCTGCGCCTTTGATAAAAGCCGGGCGGCAATAACTGCAGCAACTTGCTGTAATGCACAGCTTTGCCTTCTTTAATGTGCTGCAGGTATTTTTTTAACATGCCAGCACCTGCGCCACGGCCTGATGCCAACCTTTCAGCAGCGCAGCACGCTGCGCTTCACCCATCCGGGGTTCAAAGCGCTGCTCTGGATCTGAGCGCTGCGCTGTTGCCGCTAAATCCGGGTACCAGCCAAAACTGATACCCGCCAGCAGCGCAACGCCATAAGCCGAAGATTCGGTCGTGGCCGGGCGCAGCACCGGCAGATTTAATAAATCGGCCAGATACTGACAAAACCAATTGTTGACCACCATGCCACCGTCTACTTTCAGCGCACTAATACGGGCACCATCCGCCTGCATCGCCGCCAATAAATCGGCCGTCTGATAGACCACAGCCTCCAGCGCTGCACGCGCCAGCTGAGCTTTGCCGGTGCCAAAGGTCATGCCAAGCACAGCAGCCCGTACATCGGAGCGCCAGTGCGGCGCGGCCAAACCGGTAAAAGCCGGCACTAAATACACACCACCGTTATCCAAAAGTCCTGCGGCCAGCGCTTCAGTTTCACTGGCGCACTGGATGACCCCGAGCTGATCCCGCAGCCATTTCACCGCTGCGCCGGCGACAAAAATAGCACCTTCGAGCGCATACAAAGTTTGGCCCTGCACTGTGCAGGCCACTGTGGTCAAAAGGTTATTGGATGAGTACAACGGTTGTTCACCGGTGTTCAGCAAGGCAAAACAGCCGGTGCCATAAGTGCTTTTTAACGAACCCGCGCTGACACAACCCTGGCCGATAGCCGCAGCCTGCTGATCGCCGGCCAGCGCCAACACAGGCAAGGTTTTACCAAATACGGTATCTAAACAATCCCCATAAAAATCGGCACTTTGTTTAACCACCGGCAAACAATCGGCTGGCACCTGAAACAGGTTCAGCAACTCCTGATCCCACTGCAAACTTTGGATATTAAACAACATGGTGCGGCTGGCATTGCTTGTGTCGGTGGCAAACACAGCACCACCGGTCAAACGCCAGACTAAAAAGGCGTCGATAGTGCCCACACAAAGCTCGCTGGCTGCAGCAGCCTCTGCCACCGCCTGCTGGTTTTGCAGTAACCAGTTGATTTTGCTGGCCGAAAAATAAGGGTCCAGCTCTAAACCGGTTTTTTGCCGCACCATGGCTGCGTGCCCCTGCGCTTTAAGATCAGCACAATAAGCACCAGTACGCCTGTCTTGCCAGACAATAGCCGGCGCTAATACTTCGCCGGTAGTTTTATGCCAGGCCACTGTAGTTTCACGCTGATTGCTGATGCCAATACCTACCACCTGCAATTGTTGTTGCTGCGCTTGTTTGAGCACATCACGGCATACTTTCAGTACCGACAACCAGATATGTTCGGCATCCTGCTCCACCCAGCCTTGTTGCGGATATTGGCAGTTCAGCTCCTGCTGCGCTTGGGCCAGCACCTGGCCTTGCTGATTAAATAACAAAGCGCGGCTGGACGATGTGCCCTGATCCAGCGCCAGCATCACCTGTTGCATAACGGCTCCTTTGGCCTGTTAAAAACTCTGGCCAAGCGATAAATAAAAACGATAGGGCTGCTGCTCTGTGCTGGCTTCGGCCAAGCCATAACCCAGGTACAAAGGCCCAAAAGGACTGTCCCAACCGGCAAACACACTACCGGCCCAAATCCAGCCACCGGAATTGGCCGCCGCAGCCCGGTTAAAACGCGGCTGATACACAGCGCCACGTTCCAGCGAAGCGCCAAGATAAAAAGGGGCATTAAAAAAGCTGAATTTGCTGTCACTGAGCTGATACAGATACATCAGACTACCAAAACGCACCTCAGAGCCAAATAAATAGGCTTTGGGATAACCGGATAAGTTAAACAAGCCTCCCAGCGAATATTGCTCCAGCGCCAGCACGCCGGCATCACCGTTAAAAGTGTCCCAGCGCAGCCTGCTGCGAAGCACATGGGCGCCAAAACGCTTTGCCCCCTGCAGATGCAGCATAGAGCTGACACTGTGGCTGCGGCTGTCTAACACATTGTCCTGACTGCGTTGCACTGTGGCCTCAAACCGTACGCCCCGGTTTGGAAAACTAAGGCTGTCAAGATTATCCCAGGCATAACTTCCGGCTACACCCCGGCGTAAATAGGAAAAAGCACCAAAACCGAGCTCTGCCGCAGTACCGGCCGGTAACAGATACTGGCCATCCTCCTGCTGTAATCCCAGGCTCAACCTGCTGTGATCGGACAGCTCATAACCGAGCTCAGTGGCCAGCAACAGTTCTGAGTTGGTCAGCTCACCATCAGACAAACCCTGCTCACTTTCCAGCCCCAATACAGTGCGCTGCTGCGATAATCGGGCTGTGCTGTAAAAACCGGAAGCACCCCAGGGCCAATACAATTCAGTTTGCAGGTTTTTGTCGGTACCAAGGGCAATATCGGTCTGCCATTCGGCGCCATAGGGCGATAAACCGGTCCACAAGTAAGAGGCCGCCAGCTGATAATTGTGGGTATTGCGAAAATCATCTGCTAACTGCAGCCGGAAATTCAGATAAGCCGGCCCCCAGCTTTTTTCCAGCGCCTGCACTTTTAACAGTTGCCCTGCCTCTTCGCTGCTGCTCAGACTGGAACTGACCCGCTCCAGCGTATCCAGACCATAAACACGACGCAGTGCCTGCTTCAGCTCATCTGTGCTGAGCTGCTGGCCTGGTATTAAATTCAGCCGTTTTAATAACACCTCATCGGCCAGGCTGGTTTGGTTATCCAGCTGCACTTTGCCTAAGTGCAACTCGGTGTGGCGCCGTGCTCTGTGTTGCTGTTGCCAGCTGGCATATAGCTGCGGCTGACTCAGTGCAGCAAAAGCAGGTTCAGAAGCTGTCGCGACCCGATCGCCGGCCAGAATGGCTTCATCCATCCGGTCAAACTCCAGGGTGCCGATTTGCTCTACCTTGGGTTTGAGCAAAATATCGCCAGGCGCCAATAAAGCCAGCTGCCGCTCTACTGCTTCACGCACTAAAAAACTGGTAAGTTGTTCGGTAATAGCCACGGCGCTATTGAGCTGATGTTGCTCCAGCAAAGGTGCATCTATCGCCACTGCAATAATTTTGTCGGCGCCAAGTGCTTTGGCTACGCTGACCGGTAGGTTGTTGGCTACACCACCGTCCACCAGAGAGATGCCACCCAGTTCCAGCGGCCGTACCACACCCGGAATAGACATAGACGCCTGCACCGCCTGTAACAGACTGCCGCTGCCAAGCACAACTTCATCCCGGTTCGCCAGATTGGTGGCCACAGCCCGAAATGGAATGGCAAGCTCATCAAAGCTGGAGAGTTCAGGCTGGACGCCATAAGCATGGCGAATCAGTTCCGCCATCGCCTGACCATGCAACACGCCTTTTGGCAACTTCAGACCGGCCCCATCCAGGCCTAAATCCAGATTAATCGGAAAATCATCCCGCTGCTGCTTGCGCCGCATCGGCATTTCATCCCGCTCTACCCTATCGCGAAACCCCTGACTCCAGTCGGTATCAAGCAGCATTTGTTCAATAGTATTTGGGCTGTGGCCCAGTGCATATAATCCACCGACATAAGCACCGATACTGGTGCCGACAATCAAGTCAACCGGCACTTGCTGTTTTTCCAGCTGTTTCAGCACCCCGACATGAGCACCACCGCGGGCGCCGCCGCCTCCCAGCACCAGCGCAATACAAGGCCGGCCTTTCACCCGGGCACAAGGACCGTTTTTGAGCTCAGCACTGGCATAAGACCGCAGCGGCATCGCCAGCAAACTCAGCGCTAAAACGGCACAAATTAGCTTCATCATCAATCCCTTATGTCTGGTTGCTCCAGCTTAGCGGAGCCGGGCTGTTCTGCCAATTGCAACAACACACAAAGCTTGATCTGCTCGGGGGAGCAACAAAAAAAATTTAATATTTTTTCAGCAACTGATCCGTCCAGTAAATCAACAATTTACCTTCATCGCTGTCAGGTTATTTTACAAAATCATGTAAAGGTTTTAAAAAGATTCATTAGGCTTTATTGAAATTGTCACAAATATTCTCTAACGTGCAGCGGCTAAATAAAAAGTAACGTTTTTTTGCGCAATTTTGCTGACAAAAAACGAAAAATATTAACAACAGCCAACTCCAACAATTCAGTCATGGAAACCCTATGAACATTAAAATGCTCCTGCTGCCGGCGTTATTGGCACCGGCACTTCAGGCAGAACCGTTTTTTTCGGAATATGTCGAAGGCACCTCAAACAATAAAGCGCTGGAAATTTATAACCCGGCCGACACCCCACTGGATTTATCCGGTTATTCCATCAAAGTGTTTTCCAATGGTGCTGTTACTGCCGGCAAAACCATTAATTTGTCTGGCCAGGTAGGCGCTAAGTCTGTGCTGGTGCTGGTAGATACCAGTGCAGAGCAGGCACTGAAAGACAAACAAACGTCAGCCAGCCTGACTTTAGGCTCAGGCAACTTTAACGGTGATGATGCCGTTGCTTTATACAAAGGCACCACCTTACTGGATGTGATTGGCCAGATTGGTGTTGACCCTGGCACCACCTGGGGCAGCGCAGTAAAAACTCTGGACACCACCCTGGTGCGTAAAAGCAGCATCGGCAAAGGCGACAATGTTGCTGATGACGCTTTTGACCCGGCGCTGGAGTGGGACGGTTTTGCCGCCAATACCTACAGCAACCTGGGTAGCCATGCCGGTGGCAGCGGCGGTGGTACTGAACCAGAGCCGGAAGAGCCGGTTCCAACGCCAAGCCTTGGCAACTGCGGTGATGCAGCCACTAAAATCAGCCTGATCCAGGGCGCAACCGCTGTTTCGCCGGAAGTGGGCAAAACCCATGTGGTGGAAGCTGTAGTCACTCAGGTACTGCCAACAGCCAACGGCTTTTTTGTGCAGGAAGAAGCGGCCGATCAGGACGCTGACGCCAACACCTCAGAAGCTATTTTTATCTACAACAGCGGTGTCACTGACTACCCGCAACCTGGCCAGAAAGTAAGAGTGCAGGGTGTAGTCGAAGAGTTTTTCACTAAAACCCAACTCAAACGCAGCACTGCGCTGCTCGATTGTGGTGTTGGTGAAACCGTTGTTGCACTAAACGTCACTTTACCAGTCAGCAACCTGACCCAGTGGGAAAGCCTGGAAAGTATGCAGGTGGAGTTCAGTCAGACCCTGACCGTGGTTGATACTTATAACCTGGGCACTTACGGCGAGCTGACGCTTGCATCAGAGCGGTTATTTACCCCAACCAATCTGTATCGCCCGGGCAGCGCTGAAGCAATAGCACTGGCAGATCAAAACCGCCGGAATAAAATTGTACTGGACGACCTGCAAAACGGTAAAAACCCGGCCAACATTATTTACCCGGCGCCTGGCCTGACCATGCAAAACCCGGTACGTACCGGCGACAGCTTTAGCAATCTGCGTGGCACCCTGGATTACAGCTTCAGCGCCTGGCGTTTATTGCCGGTGAGCGCGCCACAACTGGTAAACACCAACCCACGCACCGAACAAGCACCACTGAAGAATACCGGCACCTTAAAAGTCGCCAGTTTTAACGTGCTGAATTATTTTAACGGTGACGGCGCAGGTGCTGGTTTCCCAACCTCGCGTGGTGCCAGTTCTTTCGCCGAATTTGAACGTCAATCTGACAAGGTGATTGCCGCTCTGGCCGCTCTGGATGCCGACGTGGTTGGTTTAATGGAAATTGAAAACGACGGTTATGGCAGCAGCAGCGCTATTGTCGATTTAGTCAGCAAACTGAATCAGCGGATGGGCGGCACTGTGTATCAGTTTGTGCAGGTCCCTGGTTTAACTCAGTTAGGCACAGACGAAATTGCCGTTGGCCTGATTTACAAACCAGCAAAAGTAGCACCTTTGGGTGCAGCTGTGACCACCAGCAGTGGTGTTTTTGCGCATGGCAACCGTCAACCGCTGGTACAAAGCTTTAAACAACTGAGCAACAACGAAGTCTTTACCCTGGCAGTCAACCACTTTAAATCCAAAGGCGGTTGTCCAAGTGGTAGCACTAATCCGGACCGCGACCTGAAAGACGGTCAGAGCTGCTGGAACGCCACCCGGGTGCAGGCTGCAACCGAGCTGATGGCCTGGCTTGCCACCAACCCAACAGGCTCTGCTGATAAAGATGTGCTGGTGATTGGTGACTTAAACTCTTACGCCAAAGAAGATCCAATCCACGCTTTTGTCAGCAATGGTTTTATCGACTTAGTGGGTAAATATCAGGGCAGCCATGGTTATGGTTATGTGTTTAGCGGCGAAAGCGGTTATTTAGACCATGCGCTGGCCAGCAGCAACCTGTCATCACAAGTGACTTATGCCACTGAATGGCACATCAACGCTGACGAACCTATCCTGTTCGACTACAACGTTGAAAACAAAACGCTGCAACAACAAAACGATTTGTACCAGCCAACCCAGTTCCGTTCTTCTGACCACGACCCTGTGGTAATTGAACTGGCACTGAAAACCGACAATCCGGCCGACTTAGATAAAGACGGTGATGTCGACAACAAAGATATCAGCCTGTTTAACAACCTGCTGCGTAGCGGCGCTGTGTTACCGCTGATTTATGACTTTAACAAAGATGGCAAAGTGAACTTGCTGGATGCCCGCGCCATGACTGCGCTGTGCACCTACGCCCGTTGCGCCATTTATTAACAGTGCGATTTACTCACAGGAACCATAAAAAATGATGTTTAAAACTTTATTTGCCGCCGCAGCACTGTTTTTTGCGGCACAAAGCCAGGCGACAGTGATCAACATTCAGCTGGATAAAAACCAATATGAAGTGGGTGACACTGTCAAAGCCGAGCTGTGGCTGAGCGACATTCAGGATCTGGTGACAGGTTTTGACGCCAGCCTGCTGTTTAACAGCAACCTGTTACAGCTGCAAAACGTCAGCTTTGGCGACTTCCTCAGCATCCCTGCTGTTGGCAGTGATCGCGACTTTTTTGCTGATAACGGCGAACTGACGCTGTGGGAACTGTTTTTTGGTTTTTCTACTGAAGATCTGACCGACTTAGCAGCAGTGCAGCCTGGTAGTAACTTCCGCCTGGCCAGCATCAGCTTTACTGCGCTGAAAAATGGTTTAGCAAAGCTGCAACTGGGTTCTGCTTCTGTGGTGTATGAAGCCAGCTCGCCATATATTGATATGGAAGTACGCTCTGAGCTGGCTCAGGCGCAGATTGGTGATCAGACTACTGCTGTTTCAGCACCAGCGACTGCCTGGCTGATGCTGCCAGCCCTGCTGCTGATGCTGCGTTTACGCCGCCGTTAAGCGCAAGCTCTCCCCAATATAAAAAACCGCCTCAGGGCGGTTTTTTTATCCTTGCATTGTTACCACTGAATTTTCTTCACAGACTTTGCCCACCGGCAATTGCAGCACAAATTTCACCAGCATCGGGAAAAGCCGGGGCGGCAGAGCGCTTTTTACCTTCATTTCCCGTTCTTTTTAGCCGCTTTACCGCTGCCTGCGTTGAAAGCCATGCCCTGACCGCCTATGGTTATACAACTTAACACTAAGCTACTGATACAGCTCAGATGTTCGATGTAGTACCCATTATGTTATGCTTCGCCCTCAGCAAAAAAGCCGGTCTGACGAGGTCTCATGTTTGACTCTTTACGTGTTCGCCTGATTATTCTGCTCACCGGGCTGCTCAGTCTGATGACAGTCGCTATTGCCATCGCCACTTTAAGCGCGATGAAAAGGGATAACTACAGCGAAGCACAACAAAGTTTGTCGGTGGCCACCAAAGTGTTTCAGCAACTATTGAGCAACCGCTCAGAGCAGCTCAATACCTCAGTGCGTATTGTCGCCAGTGACTTTGGCTTTCGCCGCGCTGTTGCCACCTCAGAGCAGGACACCATCAGCTCGGTGCTGGAAAACCATGGTGATCGTATTCATGCCAATGTCGGCATGCTGCTGTCACCCCAGGGTGAACTGCTGGCCAGCACACAGAATCAAATCAGCCAGTCCCAAATCCAGGCGCTGGTTCAGCAAATTAAACAAACAGGGCGCCAGGGTTATACCGACATAGTGTTGCTCGGTGATGATGCTTATCAGCTGGTGATGGTGCCTGTGCTGGCGCCACAGCTGATTGCCTGGGTGGGCATGGGGTTTTCCCTCGACCAGCAACTGGCCTCTCAAATCAAAGGCGTCACTGAACTTGATATCAGTTTTCAACGCCGCGATGGCGATAACATGCAGCCACTGGCAGCCACAGTGCCACTGCAACTGGCGGCCGAGCTTGCTGCCAGCAACCATCAGATGCAAAGCGGTTTTTTTGCCGATAGTTTTCCGGAGTATTTAAATCAGGCGGTGGCGCTTGATCAACCCCAGCAACTTTTTGCTTATCTGCATTTAGCCACCAGCCGCTGGCGTGAAAACTATCAGCAGGCTCGCGCTCAGCTGTTGATTATTTTTGGCCTGGGTTTGTCGCTGGCCCTGCTGCTGGCTTATGTGGTAGCCCGCAGCATCACCCATCCGCTGAAACAGCTGACCGAATTTGCCCGCAATATAGGTCAGGGTTTACCAGCCCGTGCCCCGGCGCTGCATAAAGGTGAAGTCGGTGTGCTCAGTCAGACGCTTGGCAAAATGCAGCTGGATATCAGCAAAAGGGAACAGCAGATTTTATATCAGTCACAACACGACGGCCTCACCGGCCTTGCGAACCGCAGTTTGGCCGAGCTGCAGCTGCCTGAACTGTTAAAACTGCCACAAGCGCAGTTGCTGCTGGTGAATATCAAAGACTTTAAACATATCAACGATACCTTTGGTTATCACAATGGCGACTTGTTATTACAGCAGCTGGCCAGACGGCTGGAAACGTCATTATTAAAACCTTTGTTAATTGCCAGGCTCGGTGGTGACGAATTTTTATTATTACATCAGCGTCAACTCACTCCACCGTTGTTGCAACAGCTGACACAGCAGCTGTCGCTGGACTATAAACTGCAGGATTCCAGCCTGAATCTGACCCTGGCACTGGCGCTGTATCAGCCCGACAGCACACAAACTGTGACTGCCGGCGATGCGCTGCGCCGGGTGGATATTGCCATGATGCATGCCAAACGTCAGGCCGGCCATCTGGCCTGGTATCAGAGTGGTCAGGATGAAAGCCATCAGCGCGAACTCACCATCTTGCGTGATCTGCCCCTGTCGTTACAAAGTGGCCAGATGTTTGTTGTCTATCAGCCGAAGGTGGAAGTGCAACAACAACGCTGCCACAGCGCCGAAGCGCTGATCCGCTGGCAACACCCGCAACTCGGTTTTATTCCACCGGATGAATTTATCCGTCTGGCTGAACACTCAGGCCTGATAGCGTTGGTGACGCACTGGATGATCGATCAGGTAATGGCGCAACTGGCCCAATGGCAACAACAGCAGATGCTGGTGCAGGTGGCCATTAACCTGTCAGCCAACGATTTAACCAATCCTGAACTGCCGGCTATGCTGGCGGCTAAACTGCAACAATTTGGCCTGAATGCCCGGTCGCTGGCACTGGAAGTGACCGAAGGGGCTGTGATGCAGGAACCGCAAAAGGTGATCGATATTTTAAGTCAGTTACGTAGTATGGGCATTCAACTGGCGATTGATGACTTTGGCACCGGCCAGTCGTCGCTGGCTTATATCAAACAGCTGCCGGTACACGAAGTAAAAATTGACCGGGCTTTTGTCAAAGATATCGAATTTAACCAGAATGATGAGCTGATAGTGGCAGCCACCACTCAGCTGGCGCATGGCCTTGGCCTGCTGGTGACAGCTGAGGGTCTGGAAAACCAGGCGGGCCTTGCCAAATTGCGGCAACACGGTGTCGATAAAGTACAGGGTTATTATTTTTCCAAACCTTTAACGGCAGAGGCTTTCCATCAATGGTTACTGCAATTCCCTGCACAGCACCAGGATTATTTTAAGGAGAATGCCGGATGAAATATGCCGCATTATGGCTGCTGGCACTGGCGTTGCCGGTTCAGGCCGGCAGCAAAATTATCGCCACAGGTGGCGCCACCAGTATTGAAGGTGCAGCCGGCGGTGGCATTGTGCCCTGGGCCGTGATCAATGGTTATGCCAGCACTGAGCAGTGGTCGGTGCTGGCTTTTAACAATAATGTTGGTGTCGATGATTTCAGCCTGCACACTTATGGTGTAGCCGCCAGCTACAACAATGAGTGGGAGCTGTCTTATACCAGACAGCAGTTTGATCTCGACACTTTAGGCGGTGATTTACAGCAAGACGTGATAGGCCTGAAATACCATATTGCCGGTGAGCTGCTTTATAGCAAGATGCCACAGCTCAGCGCCGGCATTCAGTATAAAAAACACCGTAACTTTGCCCTGCCCTCTGCTGTTGGCGCCCGGGATGACAGTGACATTGATTATTATCTGGCCGCCAGCAAAGTGTATTTTGCTGCTGTGGCCGGACGTAATCTGCTGCTGAACGCAACCTTGCGTGCCAGCCGTGCCAATCAGATTGGCTTATTAGGTTTTGGTAGCCAGAACGACAACAGTTATCAGTGGTTATTTGAAAGCTCGGCCGCTGTGCTACTGACCCCTCAACTGGCGGTCGGGGTTGAATTCAGGCAAAAACCCAATCAGCTTGATTTTGCCGACGAGCAGCACTGGCGTGATATTTTTGCCGCCTGGTTTATCAATAAAAACTTTAGTCTGGTAGGCGGTTATGTTGACCTTGGCCGCATTGCCGGTTTTTCAGCGCAACAGGGTTATTATCTGGCACTGGAAGCCACATGGTAAACCGCAGCCACACAGGAACAACCCCATGACAATAAAACGAACAACGCTGCTGGTTATGCTGGCTTTATGTCTGAGCCTGGGTGCCTGCAGCCAACAACCCCAAAAAACTGATCAACTTTATCAGGCGCTCGGCGCACAGGCCGGTCTCGAACAACTGGTGGACGGCCTGCTACTGGAAATTGAACAGGACCAGCAGATAGTGCATCATTTTCAGGATACTGATATCCCGAGGTTTCGCCGTTTGTTGATCGAGCAGTTGTGTGAGCTCAGCGGTGGGCCCTGCACTTACACGGGCGCAACTATGCAGGAAAGTCATACCGGTTTTCAGATAAGTCAGGCCGACTTTGATAATCTGGTGACCCATCTGATGACAGTGATGCAGCGGCAAAATATTGATATTAAAGCGCAAAATCAGCTGCTGGCGTTACTGGCGCCTATGTATAAAGACGTGGTTTACCGTTAGTCCGGCGCTTGTTCTGCTGCTTCACTATAGCGGGCCTGCTGATACAAAGCCGCGTTATTAAACAAGGTTTTCAGCCGGCCCGACTGATACAACCTTAGCATGCCCTCATCATAAGCTTTGGCCAGCAACCGGCCCTGTAAATCATCGCGGAACACCGGATACATGGCTCTGGCCTGCTGCAACTCGATGGCGGATAACTGCGACTGCAAGACCGCAGGCACATGCGTCTGATAACTGATAAATGCCTTTAACCTGCCATGTGACAACAATTGAAAACCTTCGGCATGACTGGCCACTTCATAAGCTTTCACCGGCACCGGCAGGTATTGATCAAAATCATAACCCAGCAACCAACCGACCGGCTGTTCGGTGAGTTCGGTCAACTCTTTTAGCTGCACCATGCTGAAAACTTTGACGCTGGGATCATAGTCCAGATGCCAGCGCGGATAAAACCAGCCACTTTGCCCTGTTTTATAATCACAAATGAGGATATCGGCGCGCCCGGCCAGAAAACTGTGTTTGGCTCTTTTCCAGTTGCTGACTCTGATATGCATTTTTAAATCAGGTTGGTTTAACGCTTCACGCAAAATATCAAAATACAAACCAGAGCCATTCGCATGGGTATAACCCTGCCATTCACCGGCTGCCACCACAATAGATTTGGCCTGACTGACACCACTAAGCAGCAGACTCAACAACACTGCAGCGCGCAGCAGCACAAGGATACCACCAGGCAGAGAATTCATAACCACCAGCACACCGGCTGAAACTCAGCAAAAGGATAAAAATGGAAAAATTCCTTTATTGATAGGCGTTTCATCTGGTAAAAGCAAGATTTTCCTGCTACCGGACACAAAAATGCACAAAATGGTATTCCTCGATGCGGCCAGCCTGCCGGGCGTGGATTTGACGCCACTGCAACAGCCTGGCTTTGAGTTGCAATCTTATCCGCACAGCAACAGCTCTGAGCTCGCCGGGCGACTGGCCGGCGCCACAGTGGCTATTGTCAACAAGGTGGTGCTGGATGCGCCAATGCTGGCTGCCTTGCCGGATTTAAAACTGATTTGTGTCACAGCCACAGGTATTAACAATATTGACCTTGCCGCCGCCTGCCGGGCCGGCATCAGCGTCTGTAACGCGCGGGATTATGCCCTGGATGCAGTGCCACAACATTGCATGGCGTTATTACTGGCGCTGACCAATCAATTACTGCCTTATCATCAGGCGATTGAACGCGGCGACTGGAGCAAAAGCCCGCAGTTTTGCCTGCTTGACTACCCTATCCGGCAGCTGCGGGGGTTAAATTTTGCGGTGATTGGTTATGGCGGTTTGGGTCAGGCCACAGCGGAACTGGCCCGCGCTTTTGGCATGCAGGTGCTGATTGCAGAGCGCCCTGATGCCAGCAACATCAGGCCAGGCCGGGTGTCTTTTCGTCAGGCGCTGGAGCAAGCCGATGTATTGTCGCTGCATTGCCCTGCCACGGCCGACAACCATCATTTGCTCAACACCACCACCCTCGGCTGGTTGAAACCCAAGGCTCTGCTGCTGAACACCGCCCGTGGTAGCCTGATTGATTCAGCGGCACTGGCCAAAGCACTTAAAAATCAGCAGCTGGGTGGCGCTGCGCTGGATGTACTGGAGCAGGAACCGCCCCCAGCCGATCATCCGCTGCTCGACCCCACAGTGCCCAATTTGTTGTTGTCGCCCCATGTGGCCTGGGCCAGCGGTCAGGCGATGCAGGCGCTGATTAACCAGACTGCAGAAAATATCCGTGCCTGGCAACAAGGGCAACTGCTGCGCTGTTGCAATATGCCGGCGACAACTCCGGCCTGAGTAACTGAGTAACTGAGTAACTGAGTAACAATATGAATTTTCAGTAAGAATTTGCTGTATGAATTTGCCACAACGACAAAGGAAAGCGGTTGGCGCTGTTCGTGCTAACAGGTACACTGCCGGGCAACAGTTCGCTGCTGCAGGGAGGCTATTGTGAAAAAAAGCTGGTTTTTAATGTTGTGCTTTGTTGCCCTGCCGGCGCTCGCCACAGATTTTTCCGCTGAACTGAAAAAAATCCAGCAAGACCCGACCCGCTACGCCACTGAACTAAGCCAAACCAACGAAACAGAGCGCGACGCCAGCCAATGGCTGAAACTTGGCGTGGCCCACCTGCAACTGAAAAAGAAAGACGCCGCATTAAACGCTTTGGACCAGGCACTGAAAGGCGACTTAAGCCCGGCACTGAAATTACAGGCCTGGCAACAAAAAGCCCTGGTCTATGGCATGTTGTTCCGCGACAACAGCAATGCGCTGCAGTCGCTGCAACAGGCGGAATTATTATTGCCGGCCATTCCTGCCGCTGAAAAACCGGCGCTGCAGGCCAGCCTGTATGAAAATTTCGCCCAGGCTTATAACCAGTTTGGCAAGCTCGAACAGGCCAACCGTTATGCTGAACTCAGTGTTGAGATTGCCGTGCGCCATCAGCTGCCTTATGCCGAACTAAAAGCACGGCTGATTGCAGGCCGGCTGGCGCTGCAACAGAATAATTTCGCCCTGACCCAACGCCAGCTCAGCCGCGCTTTGATCCTGGCGCAACAACTGGACGAACAAACTTCACTGGCTTCTATTCATCTGCGCCTTGGCATGGCATACCGTAAGCTGGCGCAGCTGCCTTTGTCTTTGCAACATCTGCAGTCTGCCGAAACCTTATATCAGCAGTCCGTGCACCAGAATTTGCTGGTCAATGCCCGCATTAATCTGGCGGAAACTTATCTGCAACTGGGCGAAATTGATAAAAGTGCCCAAACTCTGCGCCTTGCCATGCAGGATGCAGAACAACTGGATGACAGTCATTTGATTGCACTGGTGCATTATGGCCAGGCGCAGCTGGCGATGAAACAAAACGACTATGCACTGGCCAAACAACGGCTGACCAAAGCTATGCAGCTGTTTTCACAACTGGGCCACGACACTTTGTATCAGGAGTTGCTGCTGGCGCTGGCTGAAATTGCCATAGCCCAGCAGGAATGGGAAGCGGCAGTGTCGGCACTGCCCGCTGCTGCTGAACTGGAAAAGTCTGCTGATTTTCTGAAAATACGTTATTGGGAACTCAAAGCCAGGCTTTACGCCGGCCAGCAACAATGGCAATCCGCTTTTGACGCCAGCCAGCAACTGCTGGCACTGCGCTTTGATCAGGCCGCCATGCAGCAAAAATATACGCTGGATTTACTGACCGATGATTTAAACCAGCAACAACTGAAACAGCAGGTACAGCAAAGTCTGGCTCAGCTGCAACAGAAGGATCTGCTGATCTTTGGCCTTGGCAGTCTGGTGCTGTTGTTAGCTTTTGCTTTGGCCTGGCGTCATTATTTTCGCCGCAGCCAGGACTTAAACACCGAGCCACCCGGTTTACCACAGGCTAGCAGCTGGACTGAGTTTGCACGCAAGGTACAAAAAGAAGCACAAAAAACCGACCAGCTGCAGTTACAGGCGCTGCAACTGGCCAATCCACAGCAGTTTAAATTTCAGTTTGGCGAGCAGATTTTACGCCATGCGATGTTGCAGCTGGTGGACGAACTGCCGCTGTCGGCCATGGCTGCTTATACAGTGCATACCGATGCGTTATGGCTGGCCTGGCGCTGTCCGCCCGCGCAGCTGGCCGCTTTGCAGCAACAGCTGCAGGCAGCTGTTACCTTGATCCGCCGGCAGTTACCGAACCAACCCACTATCTATAGTTTTTTAACGCCGCTGACCCCGTTATTGGGCAAACAATGGCCGGCGCAGGAGCTGGCCGGGGTGCGTGAACTGGTGTGGTTGAGCTGGGATCTAGCCGCCAGCCAACAACAACAGGCACAGTACAAGGTGACTGTTGAATGCCTGCAGGCCAATCCCTGCAGCTGGCAAACTGAAGATGTGCGGGCCGATTTAATTAATGCGCTGCGGCTGGATTTGCTGCAGCTCTACTGTAATGGAATCCTGCTGGAAAAACCCCAGCTCTGAGCCAACGCAGCGGGCGCATCCCATTGGCTCAGCCAAAACGACGAAGCGTGGCCGGCAACTGATACTGATAGACTTTTTGCTGGCCCGGCAGCTGAAAACTCAGCGCTACTGCTTGTAAACCAAGACCTGCCGGGTCCTGATTTTGCTCACCATATCTGGGGTCTCCCATCACGGCATGACCAATAGCGGCAAAATGACGGCGAATCTGATGTTTACGGCCACTAATTAGCTGAATATCCAGCAGACTGTGGTTGGCATCGTTTTGCTGTGCACAAAGCTTAAAGCGGGTTTCACAGGCTTTGCCATCCAGCTTTTGCCGGATCACCCCTTCTTCCAGAAGCGCCTGGCTTAGTTTGCCACGCACCAGTACCTGATAACGTTTATCCATCAGCTGCTGTTGCATCAGCTGACTGAGCGTTGTGGCCATTTTGGCACTATGTGCCAGCAACATTAAGCCACTGGCTTCTCTGTCCAGCCGGTGAATTAAAAATACCGCTCTGTTGCCAAGTTGTTGTTCGGCAAAACGTAGCAAACTCAGATGATCACCCCATTCGTTGCCCTGAGACAACATACCAGGTGGTTTGTACCACAGGCTGAAATGACGTTCGTCGGCCAATAACACCGCCGGCTCACACTGGCGCGACAACAAATCATCATCATAATTGAGCTGTAATAAATCGCCGGCTGCGACCGGACTCTGCGCCCGGCGCAGGCGTTTTTGCTGTTTACCACGCCGCCAGATCACAGCGCCTTTATTCATCGCGTCTTTAAGCCGCCCCTTGGACAATTCCGGCACTGCAGCCGCCAGCAGATCTGCGGCTAGGCCGGCGGTTTCCACCTTAATTTCTTTGCTAATTTTCATCCGATTTCCACACAGCAGCGCCTGCTGACCTCAAAGCTCAGCCTGCACCAGAATAATTCAGGGGCTATTCAGCCATCTCAGCTCAGGATCATATCAAAGCCGCCGGAGATATGCCTATGAAAACCCTGAGTTCAACCTTGTTATTGGTACCTTTATTTGTGGCCAGCCTGAGTATTCAGCAGCTTTATGCGGCTGAAGAGTTGCAAAGCCCGCAGCAAACCACAGAGCAACATCTGGCCGCCAGTGAAGTTGCTGCTGCTGCCAAAAATGCTCCGGCGCCTGCTACCGACAGCCGCAGTATGGCGACCACTCAGGCTTATCAAAGCAGTGCCTGGTTTCAGACGATTGATCTCACCTTAAAAAGAGATTTGAATAACAACGGTTTTTACTCCCTGCTTTATGCGCGTTTTGATGCTCACACCACTTACAGCAGTCAGCCGGTTTATGCCATTTACGACCTGATCAGCAGCAATGGTGCGGTACGACGTATTCATACCAGCTCCATCTTTACGCTTTATGGCCAGAGTTCACAGGACTGGTTTGCAGTAGAAACCAATCTGGTCAGCTTGCCGCGTGACTATTACAAACTGAAAATTCAGCTGGTTGATGCTCAAAGTGGTTATGTGCTGGCCGAAATGTCCGGTTATGACAATGCGACGCTGGACAGACTGGCACTGGAAGATCAAAGCAGCGACAACTACAGACCAGTGGTGGTGGTGCATGAAGAAAGCGGCGGTAGTTTTGGTATTTTGGCGCTGCTCGGCTTAAGCTGTGTTTATCTGTGGCGAAGGAAACAACAAGTTGTTCAGAATAGTAATGTTACTCAGTACCTTGCTGCTCAGCATACCGCTTCTGGCAGCAACGGAATTTCAGCTGAAACAAGGGGAAACCAGCACAGAATTTAGTTATCTGCGTCCGCCCCAGCCTCCCCTTAGTTTTTCGTTAGAAAACGCAAAAATGCAGAGCCAGCACAGTATCAGGAAAAAATATTCTGCTGAGCTGGCCGAGCTGCATGTCCGGCATCAGTTGTTGCTGCAGTCAGTGAAGCTGCAACAACGTGGGGTAAAAATCCGCTTATCCCCAAGCAATCTGCCGCTCAGTGTCACAGTGTCAGGTGCCGATCTGACGCAGGTCGCCAACATCCGCAACCAGCTGGCGGCCACGCAGCAGCAGGCGTATCAGGGCTATCTGCAGCGGGATTACCTGTATTTGTTAACAACTCCCTTGGGTGAAAGTTATGTGATCCCGGACCATGTGCGTATCATGCGCGAAAATTTGCCGGTACTGCAGCCGGTGGCGGCCAGTTTTGTCAGCCTGTATGGCCGCAACAATATCCGCAAAATTGCCATGCAGCTGGCCTATTGGCTGCAACAAATCCCTTATCAGAATTTGTCAGACAGGCGCGAGTCTGCAGGTGCCGGTTTTTTAACACCGGTGCAGATGCTGCAGGCCAATCAGGGAGACTGTGATAGTAAGGCGGTGGTGTTTGCCACAGTGCTGCGCAATATTTTCCCGAAACTTGGCATCGCCATTATTTATTTTAACGACCATGCCGTGATTGCCGCTCAAATTCCGGCTATTGATAATGAATTAACGGTGGATTTAAAGGGCGCCAGTTATCTGGTGCTGGACCCGACAGGGCCGGCGCAACTGCCACCAGGCAAGCTGAATCCACCTTATGATGTCCAGCTGAAAAGTCGTCAGTTCAGTTACCGGCTGTTTTGATCCGGCGCTTTATCACGCAGCTGTTCTACCTGATGAAACACCTCCAGCCAATCCGCCGGAATATGCCGTACCCCCTGCGGGTCGCCACGGCCGAGCCTTTCCACATGCACCAGAAAACGCTGGAAAGGAGCCAGTACCTTGGTGCGGAAACGGCGCCGGCAATACCACCAAAGCAACAATAAGCTGACCAGATACAACATAAAATGGCCAAATAAGTCACCCAGCTCCGCCAGCGCAGAACGTGCATCTGCCGGTTCCAGATGCAAAGTCAAAGGCAAAATATTCAGGGTTCTGAGCCTGTCGCTGTGATGCAACAGTTCAGTGTCGGCCTCTGTCATCACCTGGCCTTGCGCCACAGCCAACAAAGGCTCACCAATGTCATTGAGCAACTGAATGGTGCTGTCCTGCTGGCCTTTGGCCACCCGCTGTAACATGGCGGCCAGATCAAAATTAACGACCAGCTCGCCCAGCGGCTGCCCATTCTGACTCAGCGGTACTGACAACATAAACACTGTTTCGGCGGCTTTGAGCCGGTGCAGTCTTAGCTGCTGCTCAGTTAACTTTGACACTTGCTCTTTTTGTTGCCAGAACAGCTGCGCTTCCAGTTCAAGGGCGGCCGAACGTTGCTCAACCGGCACATACCAGACGCCGGACTGAGACAAATAACTAAACTGTTTGATACTGGCAGAGGTGCGCTGTGTCAGCTTTAACTGAGGTAACAGGCTGTTTAACATCGATTTTTCTGCATCAGACAGCTGCAGACTGCTGTCCGAAGGGCGCAGCGACCATTGTTGGCCTGGCAATACAGCTGGTGCTTCGTTTTGCAGCAATAAGCTGGCCTCTGCATCCTGCTTGAGTACCTTAAGCAGATGCACAACAGGCGCCAGCTGATGCTCCAGATCTTCAGCAGCCGACAACAGCAAATGCTGGCGCTGAACAATGCGCTGGTTGAGTGCCATAAAATAATCGATGGTCGCCGCAGCAATAGCCAGACCAACCACCAGCAACAGCGTATATAACCGCGCTTTTTTATATTCGTTATAAAGTGGATTCATCCGTTATTTTTCCTGTTGCAGCCTGAGGTTGCTGCGCTCTGAGTTGGTATAGTTGCCGGCTTAGTGTTGCAGCACCTGTTGAAATTTGCCAGTAACAACAAGCATTTGGCAGTGCAATTTCATCTCTGCCCTGTTCACCGTACCACAGCAGCAAAGCAGGTTTAGGGCTACTTTTCAGCTGCTGGTACAAAGTGGCAGGCAGCAAATAAAGATCCTGATGCAAATCCCCCTCCGGCTCTGGCCAATGCCTGATCACTCTGGACTGATAAGGCAGGTTGAGCAGCTGCTGCTCCAGATACCACAACAATAACGGATCTGGCTGATACAACCAGAGGGTGGGCAGAGGCTGACTGATCTCTCCTTCGTCTTTTGTACCAAGCGCCACCGCCAGTTGCGGCAACACCACAGGTTTTGCCAGCAACTGCACAGCAGGCAATGACGGTTGCCACTCTGATGGCTTGCGCACACAAAACAACACCCGCACCTGCGGAAAATAACGGCGCACCACTGTCGCTATCTTCGGCAACAAGCTGTGATCGGCACCGGCAAAACTTTCATCAATCACCAGCTGATCCAGCTGCTGTGTCCCGTCATGGCACCAGGCCACCAATTGACTGGCGTCATCCATCGGCAATAAGTCATAACCGAGCTGACGCAGCATCCGGTTATATAACTGTCGTGACGGTCCAGGCGGACACAACAACATCACCCGCCCGGATAATTGTGGCATGATTTGAGGGGCAGCAACCGGTTCCGGCAATTCGTAGTGAAATTCCAATACCTGTTTATTGCCATGCGCAGGATCTGAGTGCCCTGAAATATGGGCCTGACACCAGAGCAGCAGCTGTTGCAACTGTTGGTAATCGGTGGCAACGCCCTGCCCTGTTGCCGCAGGCTCCAGTAATTGCAGCCACTGGCTGTCGGTCAGTGCATCGCCCTGATCCAATAATTCCAGCCTGAGCTGATGATTGGCTGCTACCAGCAATCTGAGCTGGCACGGCTGCGACCCAAGCCGCTGCCGGGTCAGTAATAACCAGAGTTCAATGGCACGAAATAGCGCCTGTTTGGCCAGCAGCACTACAGCAGGCACTTCACTGTTCACTTCCAGCAGACAATCCAGTTGTTCGTCCTGTTGCATCAGTTGCCTGAGCAACTGCGGCAGTTCAGTGCTGAGTTCGCAGGCATACACAGCATCAAGCCCGGCGTCATCCTGCGGCTGGTTTTGCAGATAACTGCGGCTCAGCTCAGCCAGTCTTTTATTATCCGGCTGCTGCAACCAGGCTTTTAACAGGGCATTGGCGGCCGGTAATCGAGGATCTGGCGTGGAAGCACTCTGGTGCTGCGAAGGCACAGCTGCGTCTGCGCTAACATCAGCTGCAACTTGCTCACAAAGCTGCGCTTCTGCCGTGGTGACTCTGTCCGGGGTCGGCTCGTCGTCAAGCTGTACTGTGGTTAAATCACCTGTCACTGGTGGATCAAAATCATGTAACAGCCATTGATCCTGTGCCGCCTGACTTGCCATCAGTGCCTGCTGGCGCTGATTCAGAGAACGGTTTAAATACCAGAACATCAGCAACAACAACACCGTCAGCGCACTCAGTGCTGCCAACAGCTGTTGTTTTAGCAGTTTCAGCGGTTGCAGCATCAGATTGGCATCCTGCTCTGACACCAGATAGAGCTGCCAGCCGGGGAGCCAGCGCCAGGCCGCCAGCGTTTTGCGGCCCAGATAATTCTGATAGGGTTTGAGTAACACACCTTCGCGTCGCTGTTTCAGCGCTGTCACCACAGCACTTTGTGGCCAGGCCCCCGCGTCCAGATAAAGTTGCCGGCTAAATAACAGGTTCTCCGGCGGCCTGCGGGCAAACAGCTGTAACTGCTGATGCTCTGCCTGTGCGTCCAATCCAAGCCTTGGCAACAACGACTTCTGATAACGGCTGCGGCTATATAGCTGTGCCTCATTATCCAGCAGCAGTAACTCACCGGCCGAACCACCTGATGCCATCAGCTGCTGAAACTGGCCTTGTAAAATACTGGCATCAAACCACAATACCAGCTGCTGATTATTTTGCTGTACCTCAAGCGGTAACACCCAGAGTTTCGGCAAGACCAGCGGTGGTAAAAAACTGCTTTGCTCTTTACTGCTAAAACGGGTCTGGCTGAATAACTGCCTGGCCTGACTGGAGCTGAATCTTAACACTTTGCCGTCGTTGTCCAGCACCACATAAGCCAACAAAGGGTCGGGCCATAAAATCCGCCGAATCCTGTCGTCCAGCTCTTGCAGCGGGTCCAGTATCGGGGTGTT
The DNA here is from genome assembly GCF_025245835.1 of Rheinheimera sp. 4Y26. Classification (GTDB taxonomy): domain Bacteria; phylum Pseudomonadota; class Gammaproteobacteria; order Enterobacterales; family Alteromonadaceae; genus Pararheinheimera. The sequence goes on along the minus strand of NZ_JAOBWS010000001.1, from coordinate 628,480 downwards.
TTCGGCTGGAGGAAGTAAGGTTGTTTGCAGATAAGACAGGTGCAACTGATAACCCTGCTGCCAGTCTTGCAGCAGGGCATCGGCTTTATCGAGTTGGGCAATCAGCTCAGTTTTTTTTTGTTGCAGATGCCAGTTACCGTTTTGCAGCCACAACCAGTAACCGCAGCTCCAGATAAAAACCAGCGACAATACAAGGACTAAACCAGACCACGAAAACAATTTCACCAGGCTTCCACTTCCTTTATGTGAACAGAGTGACTAGCCTAGCGGATCAGTCACTCAAGTCAACCTGTTTACAAATTGGCCTCAGCAAAAGAAGCCAGCCTGCTGCGCACCACACCGTTTAAGTTGATGGTGGTACTGCCTTCAAAGTTTTTAAAGCGCTCCACAATATAAGTTAAGCCTGAGGTCACGGCAGTCAGATAGTTGCTGTCAATTTGCGACAAATTACCCGAGCAAATCAGCTTGGTGCCCTCACCACAACGGGTAATAATGGTTTTCAGCTGAGCTGCAGTGAGATTCTGACATTCATCCAAAAGCACTATGGCGTTCTGAATACTGCGTCCACGCATAAAGTTCACCGACTTAAACTGGATATTGGCTTTATCCATAATGTATTGCACGCTGGCATGGGGATGTTCATCGGTTTTATGTAACACTTCCAGCGAATCAGTAATAGCCGCCAGCCAGGGCGCCATTTTCTCTTCTTCTGTCCCAGGTAAAAAACCAATAGATTCAGCAATTTCCGGTGTATTTCGCGTCACGATAACTTTGTCGTACAACCCCCGCTCTATCACCATTTCCAGCGCGGCAGCCAAAGCCAGCAAGGTTTTGCCACAACCGGCAGGTCCGGTCAGAATCACTAAATCCATTTCCGGGTCGAGTAAGGCATTGAGCGCCATCGCCTGATAGACATTTTTGGGATGTACACCCCAGGCTTTTTTATGCATCAGCCGCTCAAAACCTAAATCCAGCACTTTAATCTCGGTGTCGGAAATACCGACCACCCTGCCGGCAAAAGTTTCGTGTTCATCCACCAGATATTCATTGATGTAGGGGCTGGGTAACACAGCTTTGGGTAAATAATGATAGGTTTCCCGGCCTTCATTAGCGCTGCGGCAGTCTTTGATTTGGCTCCAGAAATCGCCCGGTACCTTAAAATAACCTTTATATAAAAACCGCACGTCATCAATCAGCTGGTCGGTGCGGTAATCTTCCACCAGTTTCAGGCCAGCACCTTTGGCTTTCAGGCGCATATTAATGTCTTTGGTCACCAGTATCACTTTAACCGGTGCTTTTTCCCGCTGTAAAAACAACGCAGTATTAATAATCAGATGATCGTTTTCTCCACCTGGTAAACCCGGGATTTGATCAGACAAATGATGGTCGTTCACGATAAACAAATGGCCGTGCTCTTTGTTTTCCAGCGGTGCCGGCAAAGCCACGCCCTGCATCATTTGTTCGGGGCTGGCATCTTTAAGCACATCCTCTAAGGCACGAATGGCCACCCTCGCTTCACGGCTGACGTCTTTGTGTTTGTCTTTGATATGGTCTAATTCTTCTAACACTGTCATGGGGATCACAACGTCGTGTTCTTCAAAGTTCAGGAAGGCAAAGGGTTCGTGCAGCAGGATATTGGTATCAAGAACGTAGATTTTTTTTTCTTTGCTTTTTCTTCGCGCCATATGCAGCTCCTTAGCGTGGACCAGCGTACAAAAACTTCGCTGTTGTTTTAACTTTAGAGCAAGAATCCGGAGCAAGGATGACAATTGCATGACAGATTTTCAGCTATACGAAAAAAATCCGTTGTGACAGATGAAGTTTGGGTCTTTTCTTAGTACCATGCAGCCCCTTTTTTAGAGTGGTATCAAACATGATGAAATTTGCACTTGGGCAACGTTGGATCAGCGATTCAGAATCAGATTTAGGCTTAGGCACCATAGTTGGTATTGAAGGCCGGATGCTGACCTTGTTGTTCCCGGCCAGCGGCGAAACCAGGTTGTATGCAACAGCTGAAGCGCCCCTGACCCGAGTGCAGTTTAACCCGGGTGATACCATTAAAAGTGCCGAAGGTTTTAGCCTTGTTGTTGATACTATTGAAGAAAAAAACGACACCCTGATTTATCACGGCCACAGAACCGACAATGGTGAAGCCGTCAGTCTGCGCGAAACTTTCCTTGATCATTTTATTAGCTTTAACCAGCCGCAGGACCGCCTTTTTGCCGGCCAGATTGACCGCTTTGAATGGTTTACCCTGCGTTATCACAGCTGGCAGCATATTCACCGTCAGCAACAAAACCCGTTCCGGGGCTTAAGCGGCGGCCGGGTCAGCCTTATTCCACACCAGTTATATATTGCCGACGAAGTAGCCAAACGCCACGCGCCACGCGTGTTGTTATCGGACGAGGTGGGTTTGGGTAAAACCATTGAAGCCGGCCTGATTATTCATCAGCAGCTGATTGCCGGTTTAGCCCAGCGTGTGCTGGTGGTGGTGCCTGAGTCCTTAATGCACCAGTGGCTGGTAGAAATGCTGCGCCGTTTTAACCTGAAATTTGCCATTTTTGATGAAGAACGCTGCACCGAAGCCAAAGCCGACGGCGGCAATCCGTTTGAATCTGAGCAGCTGGTGCTGACTTCACTGGAATTTTTCAGCCGGAAAAAAAGCTGGCACGAAGCAGCCACAGAGGCGCACTGGGATTTATTGGTGGTGGACGAAGCGCACCATTTGCAGTGGAGCGAAGAGAATCCAAGTACTGAATACCAGCGCATTGAAGCTTTGGCGCAAGACACGCCAGGTGTGATTTTATTAACAGCAACGCCGGATCAGCTGGGCCATGAAAGCCATTTTGCCCGCTTGCGGTTACTCGACCCGAATCGTTTTTACGATTATCAGGCCTTCCTCCAAGAAGAGCTGCAATATAAAGAAATTGCTGATTTAGCCAAACAGGTGCTGGCCGATGACGCCTTAACAGCTGACGTGGCTAAAGCGCTGCAACAGCGTATTGCCGAAACTGATATATCCAAAGAGCTGGCGCTATTACAACAAGCAGGCAACAGTGAAGAAAAAACCGCAGCACAGCAGTCGGTGATCCGCCAGTTGCTGGACCGTCATGGCACAGGCCGTATTTTATTCCGTAATAGCCGCAGCGCTATCAAAGGCTTCCCAAAACGTCAGGCGCATTTGTTGCCTTTAACTTTGCCAGAGCAATATCAGAACGCCATTAAGGTGCAGCAGGCATTTAACGGCAGTCAAAGCGATTTGCAAAAAGCCAGCGCTCAGCTGTTTCCGGAGCGGATTTTCCAGGAATTTGAAGGCAGTAAATCCAGCTGGTGGCAGTTTGACCCGAGGGTTGAGCTGTTAATCGAACGCATTAAAACCAATAAATACAAAAAGTTTTTAGTGATTTGTGCCCACGCCGACACCGCCATTGCGCTGGAAGAGGCGGTACGGGTGAAAGAAGGCATTCGCGCTGCGGTATTCCACGAAGGGATGAGTATTGTTGAACGCGATAAAGCCGCCGCTTATTTTGCCCAGGACGACAACAGCGCCCAGGCGTTAATTTGTTCGGAAATTGGCAGTGAAGGCCGTAACTTCCAGTTTGCCCATCATCTGGTGTTGTTTGATTTACCTTTGAACCCGGATTTACTGGAACAACGGATTGGCCGTCTGGATCGGATTGGCCAGCAACATGACATTCAGATTCATCTGCCGTATTTTACCAATCACCCGCAGCAGATTTTGCTCGACTGGTACCATCAGGGTTTACAGGCGCTGGAGCAAACCAGCCAAACCGGCCGTGCTGTGTATGAAGAAGTGAAAGATGAGTTGTTAGCCCAACTGGCGGCAAAAGAAGCAGATCAGACAGCTGTTGCAGCCTTAATCAGTAAAACCCATCAATTAAACCAGGCACTGAAACAAAAATTAGAGCAAGGCCGTGACAAGCTGCTGGAAATTAACTCGGCAGGTGCCGGCCGTGCTGAACAAATTGCCGCCGCTATCGCAGCTCAGGATGATGAAACCACCTTGCCACTTTATATGATTAAAGCCTGGGATATTCTGGGCATTAATCAGGACGATCGCAGTGACACCAGCATCGTATTAACGCCATCAGAACAAACCCAGGGTCATTATCCTGGCCTGGAAGATGACGGAGTTTCTGTCACCTTCGATCGCAAAACAGCCTTGGCTCAGGAAGATATCCAGTTTTTAAGCTGGGATCATCCGATGGTGCAAGGCACGCTGGACATAGTCACCAACGACTCTATGGGCAATAGCTCAGCCGCCATTTTATTTAACAAACAACTGCCGGTCGGCAGCTTTTTTGTCGAATTTATTTATGTGGCTGAAGCCAGTGCGCCGGCAGAACTGCAGTTAGGCCGTTATTTACCGCCCACCCCTATTCGGTTGTTACTGGAAAAAACCGGCAAAAACTTAGCGCCGAATGTGCCTTTTGATAACTTTAACCGTCAGCTCAAACCGGTTGGCCGTCAAACAGCCGCTAAGCTTGTAGGCGCGTTACAAAGCACTATTCATCCGCTTATTGCCAAAGCCGAAGCTTATGCCACGGCGCAGCTGGCGCAAATTCAGCAGGATGCCCAGCATAAAATGACCGAAGCTTTGCAGGCGCAAATCAGCCGTTTAACCGCGCTTCGGGCCATTAATCCGGCGGTACGGCCGGAAGAAATTGCCCATCTGCAGCAGATGCAAACTGAGCTTGCTGACTACATCGGCAAAGCGCGGCTGAAGTTTGACGCTATCCGGGTGATAGTGGCCAGTCACGAGTGAGCCAATTCACGCTGCTTCGGGAACCCTGTTAATGCTGTTGGTCTATGAACCGCCCATGTCGCCCTATCTGGATATTTTGTATCAGGATGAGCAGCTGCTTATCCTGAATAAACCCAGTGGATTACTGACGGTACCGGGGCGTTTGCCGGAACATCAGGACAGTCTGGAGCTTAGGGTACAAAGGGTATTTCCAGAAGCGCGCATAGTGCACCGCCTTGATATGGCCACGTCCGGCATTGTGGTGATGGCGCTTGGCGCCGACAGTCAGCGCCATTTAAACCTGCAGTTTGAGAAGCGGCAAACCGAAAAACACTATATTGCCCGTCTGGAAGGCAAAGTGCCGGTGGCTTGCGGCTCGGTAGAACTACCGCTGATTTGCGACTGGCCGAACAGACCCAAACAAATGGTGTGTTTTGCGCGGGGCAAAAAAGCCCTGACCCATTTTTCCGTACTGGCGCAGGACGAACACAGCAGCACCGTCAAACTGATCCCGGTGACCGGACGTTCACATCAGCTCAGAGTGCATATGCAGTGGCTGGGGCATCCCATTCTTGGCGATAAGTTTTATGCGTCGCCCCAAGGTTTGGCCGCAGCGCCGAGACTGCAGCTGCACGCAGCTTATCTGGCGTTGTTTCATCCGCTGGATGGCCGCTGGCTGGAATTTCACTGCCCTTGCCCTTTTTAAGTCAGCAGAGGTCATACAGAGAATTAACCTCAGATTCATTTTCAGCTGTTATGCTGCCGCCGCTTTCGCAACCTATTGCCATACAACTGAAATAAACTAGAGCGAAATTTGTTTAATCAGGACAAATCAAATAAAATTAGCCGGTTGGAAAAAACACCCCTTAAGGAGATACGGATGAAACTTAAAACTAGCGCAATTGCCGTTTTGGCAGCTCTTCCCCTGATGTCGTTTGTAGCATCTGCGGCTCCAACTGCAGAACAGTTACAAGATCGGGCTTTTGGTTCTTTATTTTATGAATATTATGCACCAGACAGCGACAAAACCCGTTCTGCTGAATGGCAAGGTGTAGACAATGGTAACGGTATCGGCCTGAACCTGGGTTACCGTATCAACAAAGCATGGGCAATCCGTGCTGAATACGTGCGTCAGGATCTGGACTCTGCGTTCAGCAACAACGATGTCGAAGGTAACCGCGTTGGTGTGGACCTGATGTATCACGTTGACAGCCTGCCAGTCTATGTTGTGGGTGGTGTGAAGAACTTCACCACAGGCCGCAGTGCTTCTGCAGCCAACATCGGTATCGGTGCTAACCTGTTTGCTACTGACGATCTGGCTCTGTTTGTTGAAGCCAACCGTTACCAGGGCATCAGCAAGTCATTTGCTGACGCTGGTGTAAAACTGGGTGCGACTTACCACTTCGGCGCGGCACCTGCTGCTGAACCAACGCCTGCACCTGAACCAGCTCCGGCACCGGCTCCGGTCATTGGTGATGCGGATCAGGACGGTGTAACTGATGATAAAGATCAGTGTGCTAACACGCCAATCACTGACAAAGTTGACACTGTAGGCTGTTCAATTTTCACTGAACAGTCAGTCAGCATCGCACTGAACGCTCAGTTTGATAACGACTCTGCTGTTGTTAAACCTGAATACCATGCTGACATCGAAAAACTGGCAAACTTCTTAAAACGTTTCCCAAATACTGATGTTGAAATTGGTGGTCACGCTTCTAACGTAGGTAAACCAGCTTACAACATGGCGCTGTCACAGCGTCGTGCTGACGCTATCGCTGCGGTACTGGTTAACCAGTTTGGCATCGAATCTTCACGCGTAAAAGCTGTAGGTTACGGTGTAACTAAACCACGTGCTGCCGGTAACACTGCTGCTGCTCACGCGGTGAACCGTCGTATCGAAGCCACTGTAACTGCTTCAGTCAAAGAAGCTGTTCAGCGTTAATAGTTCTTTGAATCTTAAAAAGCCGCCTCTGGGCGGCTTTTTTTTGTCTGCGATAAAATTTTGTTATCTGTTGTCCTTTGGTACAGCCGAACACTGTCATATCAGCATTTTGCCACTGAAGCCCGCCACAACAAATCACCGCAAAAGCCTAATCTGATTTAAGTTTATTCTGCTTTGGCCGATACTAACTGCAATCACCTAAAGCCGGACTTGCCTGATGCTAAAACCAATCACAGCAATGCTGAGTTTGCTTTTCTATTGCAGCCCCCCTGTTATCGCCGCTGAACTTGCCGCCAGCAGCGAAAGCCTGCACACCCAGGATTTACAACGTCAACTGGCCAGCGCTGAATTTTCACCACTGCAGGCGGGTGAACAACAATTTATGACTTTGTATAAACCGGCCATGACCGCTTTTAACAAAGGCACTGTGGTGTTGCTGCCGGACTGGTCGCAACATGCCGCCAGTCCGCGCATGATCAATCTGCTCCGGCAACAACTGGTTGATTACGGCTGGAATACGTTAAGTGTGATGGTGCCCGACCCGCTGCCAGTCACTGATGCCGAGAATTTATTAACTTATCAGAATGAACTGTTATTACGCTTACAGGCAGTGATGAGCAAAGTGCAGAACAAAACCGGCAGTGTGGTGGTTGTGGCTCAGGGCAGCAGCGGTGCAGTACTGAATCAGCTGTATCAGAGCAGTGAGCTGCCAAAACCTGATGCACTGGTGCTGCTGAGCGCTTATCTCGCCGAGCCGGCACTGAATGATGCTGTGTCGCTGGCACTGGCCAAACATAAAATCCCGACTCTCGATATTCAGCAGCAACAGGACAATGCTTTTGTACTAGCCAGCAGCAAACTGCGCCAGCAACTGGTGCGTAAACATATTAAAGAGCTGTACCGGCAGCGGCTGTTGCCAGGCTCCATGGACGATGCGCTCAATCAGCAGTGGGTGTTTAATGAAATTAACGGCTGGCTTAGCTATTTAGGTTATTAGTTATTCAGAGAATTGGTTAGGCAGGCGACCAGCACAGGAGCCGGTAGCCCCTGTGCTGGCATTGATTATTTTTTAAAACGCTCCACCAATTGATACAAAGATTCGGCATTGCGCTCCAGATCGCTGCTGACCGCTGCTGCCTGCTCACTGTTGTGGTAGCTGTCACCGGCTAAGTCGGCAATACGACTGACCTGACGGTTAATATCTTCAGACACATGGGCCTGTTCTTCCACCGCCACGGCAATCTGATGCCCCATTTTGGCAATAATATTTACCGCATCCATAATGCCGCTTAACATCTGCTCGGTTTCCTGCACCTTAGCCACCCCTAACTCTGTGGCATGAATACCATCATTGGCGGCCGAAACTGCCGCCGAAGCGCCAGTTTGCAAATTATTAATAATCACCTGAATTTGTTTGGTTGATTCCTGAGTGCGTTGTGCCAGATGCCGCACTTCATCGGCCACCACGGCAAAACCACGGCCCTGATCGCCGGCCCGGGCTGCTTCTATCGCCGCATTGAGCGCCAATAAATTAGTTTGTTCGGCAATTTGCTGAATAATTTCAGCAGCCTGAGTAATGCTGGAGGTTTGAGTCGCTAAGTCTGTTACTGCATTTGAAATCGCCTGCACTGTACGCGCCAGGGCATTAATCGCCTCTTTGGTTTGTTGTGCCACCATCCGGCCCTGACAAGTCAGCTCATTGGCATTGGCCGCCTGATTGGAGGTGAGCTGAACGTTTTGCGCCACTTCAGCAATGGTATGGGTCATCTGGTTCATTGCTGTGGCCGTCTGATCTGTTTCCTGCTGCTGCGAGCTGATTGAGCCCAAAGTGGCTTCAGATAACTCATGGGCTTGCGCCGACTCTTTTGACGCTAATAACGCAGCATCTTCCAGCCGGGTTAATACGGTGCGAAGATGCGCCGCTTCAGTCACCAGTGCCAGTTCCAGCTGGCCCCAGCTGTCTGATTTGCCGGTATACACTTTACTGGCGACCGGGCACAAAAACGGATTACTGAGTTGCGCTTTTAGCTGGTCCCGGGCTCGTTTGGTGCCTGACTTTTCCATCCATAACAAGGCCATACTGCTGGCTGCCGCTGCCACGCCTGCACCAAGTTGCCCTAACCAACTGGCCGCAGCGACAGTCACCAGCAGCACTGCGGCGGCGGCCACGGGGATTTTGGCGACCTCAGGCAACCAGGACTCCACCGGTTTTTTCCCTTGCTGCACCTGCCGGTAAACTTCTTCGGCTCTTTTTACCTGTTCCGCTGTCGGCTTTACCCGCACCGACTCATAACCCACTACTTTGCCCTGCTGCAAAATAGGGGTTACATAAGCATTCACCCAATAATAATCACCATTTTTACAGCGATTTTTCACCACGCCCATCCAGCATTTGCCAGCGTTTAAATAGTCCCACATCCCGGAAAACACTGTTTCCGGCATATCGGGATGGCGCACCAGATTATGGGGCTCACCTATCAACTCTTCGCGGGTAAAACCACTGATATCAACAAAAGCATCGTTACAATACTGAATAATGCCGCGCACATCGGTTGACGAAATCAACCTTTGTTCGGCTGGAAAGGTACGTTCTCTGGAGGTGACAGGTAAATTCTGGCGCATGGTAGGCAATCCTTTGTAAAGCCAATAAATTTGTGAAGCCAATAAAAAAGTACCGATTTTAGCACTACGGTACTCTGTACCGATAAATCTAGATCAGCGTTTTGTCATTGCAAGGAGAAAAATGATTATTATTTATACTGTTATCATCCATCTGACCGCAGCGCCCAAGCTGCCGTTTTACCGGTTACCATGTTAGGATCTGCGCCTTATCCCGCTATCTTTTTGAGGTGATTATGTTTGCGTCCAGTCCGGTGTTCAGTACCGTTATTTTGCTGTTACTGAGCAATATTTTTATGACTTTTGCCTGGTACGGCCATCTGAAACACCTCAAGGGTTCGGCCATTTATATTGCGGTGCTGGTGTCCTGGGGTATCGCGTTTTTTGAATATATGCTGATGGTGCCGGCCAACCGCATTGGCTCGCAGGTGCTGTCGCTGGCGCAGCTGAAAATATTGCAGGAAGTCATTACGCTGTCGGTTTTTATTCCGTTTGCGCTTTTGTATATGAAAGAGCCGTTTAAATGGAATTATGTGTATGCTGGTTTGTGTTTATTAGGGGCGGTGTATTTTATGTTTTATCACAAGAGTTGACGTCAGCATTAACACAAGAGGGCAAAGCTGAGATCCGAACCCAATATTGCAGGGGAGCACAGCGGCTGACCCCCTCTGCAATCTGAATTTTTTATTAACTGCGGTTTTGTTTAATCATCTCGTAAGCGGCCTGAATATCCTGCGTTTTACGTTTAGCCAGTTCCAGCATTTCTGCCGGCAGGCCCTGCGACATCAGTTTATCCGGATGATGCTGCGCCATTTGTTTTTTATAGGCTTTTTTCAGTTCGCTCTCGCTGCAATCGGGTTTAACCCCTAACAATTGATAAGCGTCCTGCAAGGTATCGGATTTGGCTGCAGCCTGGCGCGGCCTTTTGGCAAAACGCGCTTCTGCCTGATAACGCCCAAGCAAGTATTGCAGTCTGCTGGCCGAAATCGACAAAGCATCGGCCAGTTGTTGCAATAACCGTTCTTCAACCGCACTTAAATGCGCGTCGACATAAGCAATGCTGATCTGAATTTCTAAAAACAGCTGCAATAAATCCGGCCGCCAGCGATAACTTTGTTTGAGCAAGGCCAGCTGTGCCAACAGCGGGAAATCCGCTGCCTTGCCTTCACGAAAAGCTCTTTGGGCTTCCTGCTGCTGTTTGCTGTTCAGCCCAAGTTGCTGCATAAACTCGGTGGCTTTATCAATATGAGCGCTGGTCACCACACCATCAGCTTTGGCCAGATGCCCCATCACGGCGAAGGTGCTGTACATAAACACGCCTTGCGCTTCACTGTTATCTTTTTTCAACGCAGCAAAACCACCCGAGTCCTCAAAAGAGGAACGAAGACTGCGATCAAACCAATGCCCTATCAATAGCCCAAGCAGCAAACCCGGCCATTTAAACAAGGCCATGCCAAACATGGCACCCAGCAGTTTTCCCCACATCAGCGCGCCTCCTGCAGCAAAGCCAGCTGTTGCTCTGCCTGAGCCAGCCGCTCTGGTGTGCCTATGTCGGCCCAGAAGCCATTATAAAGTTCACCACCGACCTGCCCCTGTGTCATGGCCTGACGTAAAAACGGCGCCAGTTTTTGTTTGCCAGCCGGCACCTGGGTAAAAAACTCCGGCCGGTACAGGCCAATACCACTGAATGTCCATTGGGACTCACCTTGTGGCAACACCAATGCAGTGCTGTGATCAAAAGCAAAATCACCCAGCGGATGCTGCGGCGGGTTTGGCACCAGCACCAGATGGGCTGTTTGCTGCACCGGCAACTGCCTGTTGAGCCTGCTAAAAGGAAAATCAGTCAGCACATCACCATTCACCACCAAAAAAGGCTCAGTACCCAATAAAGGCAGGGCTTTTTTAATACCACCAGCAGTTTCGAGGCCTGTTTCACCTTCTGCTGAATACTGCAGCTGCACACCAAACTGGCTGCCATCACCAAGCTGCTGTTCAATCAGCACCCCCAACCAGGCATGATTAATCACGATCTGGCGGATACCGGCTTGGGCTAAGGCTTCAATATGGTGAACAATCAGGGGTTTACCCGCAACCGGCAACAAAGGTTTGGGTAAATGATCGGTCAGAGGCCGCATCCGTTCGCCACGGCCGGCAGCCAGGATCATGGCACGCATCTGTTCACCTCATCAAAACGTGGTTGAATTTTTTGTTGTAACAACAAAGAAAACTCTGCAAATTCAGGATACAAGGCGGCAGTATCCGTCACATAAGCCAGTACCCTTGGCAAATCGGGCAGATAACCAGCCTTATTATCTCTGTGATAAAGCCTGGCAAAAATGCCACAGACCTTGATATGACGCTGTAGCCCCATCCAGTCAAAACTTCTGGCAAAACGCTGTTTGTCCCAGTCCGGCCCCAATTCACCACTGGCCTGTAAAGTGGCAAAAAACTCATCACGCAGGGTGGCAACCACGGCGTCCGGCCAACGCAGATAACAGTCTTTTAATAATGACACAGCGTCATAACTGACAGGCCCTTGCACCATATCCTGAAAATCAATGACGGCAAGCTGGTTATCCGGCAACACCATCAGATTGCGGGCATGAAAATCCCGGTGCATGCCGGCCTGAGGCTGTGTCAGGGCTTCATCAGCGAGCAGCGCAAAACAGCGCTCCAGCACTTTCAACTCGTCAGAGCTGAGTTCGAGCTGCAGATGCACCAGACAAAACCAGTCGATAAATAACTGCATTTCACGCAGTAAAAAAGCACGGTCAAATAGCGGCAAAGCGCCCTGAGCTGTGGCTCTGACCTGCCGGATTGGCCTGAGCAACGCCAGTGCCTGTTGATACCAGTGCAACAAAGTGTTGTCATCAAGTGCCGACAGCAATAAACGATCGCCTAAATCTTCAAGTAAGATCAAACCGTTGGCCAAATCATTTGCCACAATGGCCGGCACTCTAAGCCCTGCTGCAGCCAGCGCCTGTTGCACAGCAACAAAACGGGCACCATCTTCCAATGTGGGCGGGGCGTCCATCAGTACATAAGGCCGCTGCTGATGAAACACCCGAAAATAACGGCGGAAACTGGCATCACCACTCAGTGGGCTTAGCTGGTAATCCTGATCTGGCCAGACGCTGTCTAAAAAACTGCAAATAAAAGTCATACGATCCGGCACTTTTTACTCCCATCAGGTCAAAGTGCGCACTATATCTGATTAGCAACAACCATAAAATTGCTTTATCATGGCCAACCTGCTGTTTTTGCAACAATGCAACTGCAGCAAGGCTTCTACTCTGAGACTGCGGGATGAAACGAACTTTATTAAATCAATGGATACTGCTGGCGATCGGTGGTGCTGCTGCGCCATGGTTTTCGCATGCCACCACACCAGTACTGCAGTGCTACCCCAAACCCGACTTGCCGCCCATACTGGCCAGCCTCAATAAAAACGACAATCAGCTGCGCATTGACTCAGGCCGGGCTGAACTGATTGGCAACCAGATAGCGGAATTTAGTGACACAGTACAGCTCACTTACCGCGATACTTTATTAACTGCACCCAGCGCCCGTTTTAGTAAACCAGAGCAGAGCATGTCCGCCGACGGTGGCATCAGTTATTACAGCTCTATGCTCAAAGTGAGCAGCAGCTCGTTCAGCGCCTTGCTCGCCGAAAACAAAGTCACGCTGCAGGATGCTGAATACCGCTTTTTAGGCCAGGCCGGCCGCGGTTATGCGGCGCAAATGTCAGCTTCAGATCAAAGTGTTGAGCTGAATCAGGCCAGTTTTACCACTTGTCCGGATGGTGATAACGGCTGGGCTTTAGAAGCTGAAAAAATTCAAATTAATGCCGATGATGGCTGGGGCGAAGCCTGGAATTCCTTTGTGAAAATCAAAGGGGTGCCGGTATTGTATCTGCCTTATATGACTTATCCGGTCAGCAATAAACGCAAAACCGGCGTGTTATTTCCCAATATCGGCAGTTCACAAAAACTCGGGCTCGATGTCGCCCTGCCTTATTATCTGAACCTGGCCGACAACTACGACGCCACGCTCACGCCCCGTTATATGAGCCAGCGTGGCACACAGCTGAACTCTGAATTCCGTTATCTGACCGAAGCGCACCGTGGTTCTTTGTATCTGGAATATCTGGATAAAGACCAGGAAAAAGCGGCAGACTTTGGTGCCCGTTATTTATCTCATGTCAGCCATCTGGCTGATTTTAGCGATCGCTGGCGCGCCAGTGTCGATTTTACCGACGTCAGTGACGATGCGTACCTGACAGAGCTGGGTTCCGCCATCAATAACCAGAGTGATACTCAGCTGTATCGCCAGGCCAATCTGAGTTATTACGGCGACTATGTGCATTCTGATATCCAGCTGCAGGGTTTTGAAATTCTGGGGAACTACAACAAAGCCTTTAGTGCTTTACCCCAGTGGGATTTTAGTTCAGCCAAGCCGCTGCAGCTTACTGAGAATGTTCAGCTGCTGTGGGCCGGTCAATATGCCCATTTTGAGAATGACGACCTTTACAAACGCAGCGCAGATCGGGTGCACCTGGAACCCACAGTGCGGCTGCCGTACAGCACACCAGCACTGGAACTGACCTTTGAAGGCAGTTTGCTGCATACCTATTATCAGCAAAAAACCACTGAGCCTGGTGTAGTTCTGGATGAATCGGTCGCACGCAGCCTGCCGAAACTCAGCCTGAACGGTAAACTGAATTTTGAGCGTGACACCAACTGGTTTGGTCAGGATTCAGTGCAAACGCTGGAACCCCAGCTGCAATATTTGTATATCCCGTTTCGCGATCAACGCAATATTGAACTGTACGACACTGCCAGATTACAGGACGACTATTCGGGTTTATTCCGCCAGAACCGTTATTCAGGTCTGGATAGGATCAACGACGCCAATCAGCTGACACTGGGCTGGACCACCAGAGTGTACGACGCCAACGAAACCGAACGCTTCAGGTTCAGCATGGGTCAGATTTTGTTTTTGGCCGACCCAAAAACCCCGGCTTTGCTGGATCCCTCTGACAGCAATACAGATCCGCAGGCTATTTCAGCCACTGAATCCATTTTTGCCGCCGAGACTTTAGTGCACTGGCAACAGAACTGGTTCCTCAATGGTGGTGTGCAATATGATGCGGAAAATAAACGGATGGTGAAAAGTAATGTCACGCTGGATTATCGCAGTGATGATAAAAAACTTTTTCAGTTGAACCATAGATACAGCCGTTATGTCTCAAACACCGAAATTGCCCAGCTTGGTGCACTCGGCACTATGCCGATTGCCGACCAGTGGCAGGCAGTTGCCAGTTATTACCGTGATATCAATAATGACCGGATGATTGAAGCCAATATTGGTCTGCAATACGAATCCTGTTGCTGGGCTATCCGGCTGGTTGCCCGCCGTCAGATTGAAACCAATCTGGAGTTGTTGGTGAATAATCCAAACAATCCGGTGAAACTGGACAGCGGCATTGCGTTACGTTTTGTGTTAAAAGGATTCGGTGATTCAGCCGGATTTGATGTGTCAGATATGTTATCCAGCGGCATCTTCGGATATCGCCGCCCTTATTTACTTAATAATTAATGTGGAAATTTATGAAGTTACAAAAGTTGATTGCTGTTGCCGTAACAACCTGCTTCATGCTGAGCAGCCAGGCTGCCGAAACAAAAGTTGATGCAGTTGCCGCTATTGTCAACAACGGTGTGGTGCTGGAAAGTGAAGTAGAGGATATGGTGGCGCGGGTGAAAAAGAATGCCGCCGCCCAAAACCAGACACTGCCTTCTGACCGTGCTTTGCGCACTCAGGCGCTGGAGCGACTGATTCTGAACAATCTGCAAATGCAAATGGCCAAGCGGATGGGGTTACAAATCACAGATCCGCAACTGGATGAAACTATTGAAAATATCGCCAGAGAACAAAAAATGACGGTCACCCAGCTGCGCGCGCAGGTGGTGCAGGAAGAAGGCAGTTATGAATTGTTCCGCGAGCGGCTGCGCGAAGAGATCACCACAGGTGAAGTACTGCGTGCCAACGTACAACGCCGTATTTATGTCAGCCCGCAGGAAGTTGACACTGTGCTGAAACTGATGGAACAACAAGGCGCCAGTAACGAACAATATAATATCGGCCATATCCTGATTGCACTGCCAAGTGAACCGAGCGCAGAGCAAATGAAAGAAGCTGAAGACAAAGCGAAAAAGGTGATGGAATTATTGCGCTCCGGCAGCGACTTCAAAAAACTGGCCATTGCATCTTCTTCTGCAGAAACAGCGCTGGAAGGCGGTGATATGGGCTGGTTGAATATCAACGAAATGCCAACCTTATTTGCCGATCAGGTGCGCGGTAAAAAGAAAAAAGATCTGATTGGACCGCTGCGCTCAGGTGCTGGTTTTCATATTCTGACCATTTTTGATATCAAAGGCACTAACGTCGTGGAGTTTGAAGAAGTCAACGCCCGCCATGTGCTGATCAAGCCGTCGATTATTCTCAGCGACGAAAAAGCCAAAAATATGCTGACCACTTTTGTGAAAGATTTTAAAGCCGGTAAAGCCGATTTTGCTGAATTTGCCAAAACCTATTCTGAGGATCCGGGCTCCAAACTCAAAGGTGGCGAACTGGGCTGGGCTGATCCGGCCAAATATGTAACCTCATTCCGTAACACACTGGCTACCTTGAAAAAAGGTGAGATCAGTGAACCTTTTGCCTCTGAATTTGGCTGGCACGTGATCCAGTTGCACGACCGTCGCACTGTGGACGCAACAGCAGAGAAAAAACGTGAGCAGGCGACCCGGTTAATCTTTAACCGCCGTTATAACGAAGAATCCAGTAACTTCCTGCGTGAACTTCGTGATCAGGCCTTTATTGAAATTGTGGCGGAAGCTGAATGACATTACGTATCGGCATTACACCTGGCGAACCCGCCGGTATAGGGCCGGATCTGGTGGTTCAACTGGCGCAACAGAGCTGGCCGGTTGAGCTGGTGGTCTGCGCCGATCCTGCAGTGTTAAGCCAAAGGGCAGCCCAGCTTGGGCTGCCGCTCACCTTGTTACCCTATCAGAGCGAACAAGCTGCCAAACCGCAGCAAGCCGGTACTCTCACCATCGCCGCTTTTCAAGCCCCCCAACCCGTGGTTCCCGGCGTGCTGAATGAAAATAACGGTCATTATGTGGTGGATACACTGCGGTTTGTCGGGGAAAAATCAATAAGCGGTGAATTTGCCGCTATTGTGACTGGCCCGGTACACAAAGGCATTATCAATAAAGCCGGTATTCCTTTTAGCGGCCATACCGAATTTTTTGCCCAGCAGTCAAACACACCTTATGTGGTGATGATGCTGGCGACCGAAGGGCTTCGTGTGGCGCTGGCCACCACCCATATTCCGTTGGCTTATGTGGCCAAGGCCATTACCCGCGAGCGGCTCCAACAGGTGCTGCGTATTTTGCAGCAGGATCTGCAGCAAAAATTTGCTATTGCCAAACCCCGGATCTATGTCTGTGGTCTGAATCCGCATGCCGGTGAAGATGGTCACCTCGGCCGCGAAGAAATTGATGTGATGATCCCGGCCTTAAACGAGCTTCGCGCCGAAGGTATGGATCTCATTGGGCCTTTGCCTGCCGACACCCTGTTTCAGCCCAAATATCTTGACAATGCTGACGCTGTGCTGGCCATGTATCACGACCAGGGCTTACCTGTGCTGAAATACAAAGGTTTTGGCCGCTCGGTGAATATCAGCCTGGGTTTGCCCCTTATCCGCACTTCCGTCGATCACGGCACTGCATTGGACTTAGCCGGCAGCGGCAAAGCCGATGCTGGCAGTATGCTGCATGCCCTTGATCAGGCAATATTTTTAGCGACTCAATCGAAATTATCTCATGAATGATAAAGTACATTTAGGCCATACGGCCCGTAAAAGATTTGGCCAAAACTTCCTGCACGACCCTGTGGTCATTGAACGTATTGTCAAAGCCATAGCGCCAAAACCCGGTGATCATCTGGTTGAAATCGGCCCTGGCCTTGGCGCTCTGACCGAACCAGTGGCTGAGAAAGCCGGCCATTTAACAGTGGTAGAACTGGACCGTGATTTGGCGCAGCGCCTGCGTGAACACCCTGTGCTTGCCGACAAACTGACCATACATCAGGGTGATGCGATGAAATTTGATTTCAGCACCCTGGTGCCAGCTGGCGGCAAACTGAAAATTTTTGGTAACTTGCCCTACAACATCTCTACCCCACTGCTGTTTCATTTGTTTGAATTTACCAATCACATTGAAAACATGCACTTTATGCTGCAAAAGGAAGTGGTAGAGCGTATGACCGCAGGCCATGGTTCGAAAACTTATGGCCGCTTAAGTGTGATGACACAGTTTTTCTGCCACGCCATGCCGGTGGTTGAAGTGGGCCCTGGTGCTTTTAAACCTGCACCAAAAGTAGATTCCGCTGTGGTGCGGCTTATTCCGAAAAACGACAGCGAGCGTGACGGTGTGCCAGTGGCTGTGCTGAACCGCGTCTGTCTGGAAGCCTTTAACCAGCGCCGTAAAACATTGCGCAACTGTTTCAGCAACTTTGCCAGTGCAGAGCAGATTGAAGCTTTGGGTATAGATCCATCGTTAAGACCGGAACAATTGCCGGTCAGTGAGTTTATCCGTATTGCCAAGTGGTTATCGCAACAACCGGATGTAAAACATGACTGAGCGTTATTCCATTCCTATTCAGGTAGACACTTTTTACATTGAAAATCAGTCGGATGAAGCGGCAAATCGCTTTGTGTTTGCTTATACCATTACCATCCGCAATAACAGCCCGGAGCAGGTGCAACTGTTACGCCGTTATTGGTCTATCAACGACGCTAATGGCAAAAACTCTGAAGTTTACGGCGACGGTGTAGTGGGTGAACAACCCATACTGGCGCCCGGCAGCAGCTACAGCTACACCAGCGGTGCCGTACTGGAAACTCCGGTTGGCACTATGCAGGGCCACTATGAAATGAAAACCGAATCCGGTGAGATGTTTAACGCCCCTATTCCGGTGTTCCGTCTGGCTGTGCCTAATATTCTGAACTGACAATGCCAAGATATGTGATTGGAGATGTGCAGGGCTGCTTTGAACAATTGCAGCAACTGTTGCTAGCGATCAATTTTAACTCTGACCGTGATCAGCTATGGTTCTGCGGCGATTTAATCGCCCGCGGCCCACAGTCACTGCAAACCTTACGTTTTGTCAGAGATCTGGCCGACAACGCCATCACAGTGCTTGGCAATCACGACTTAAATTTTTTAGCCTCGTTGCATGGTTATGGCAGGATAAGTCCCGCTGATCAGTTACAGCAACTGCAACAGGCGCCCGATCTACATCAGCTGGCCGACTGGCTGCAACAACAACCGCTGATGCACTTTAATAGTCAGGAGCAACTGCTGCTGGTGCATGCTGGTTTAGCTCCGGGCTGGAGTTTGCCAACAGCCCTCAGTGCAGCAGCAGAAGTCAGCCAAAGCCTTACACAGAATCCAGCTATGTTATTCAGTCAGATGTATGGCAACCAGCCCGATTTATGGCAAGATGCCGCCGATGAGGCTGCCCGCCATCGTTTTACCATCAATGCTTGCACCCGGATGCGTTATTGCTTGTCTGATGGCAGGCTTGAATTAAAAGAAAAAGGTGAAGTGTCAGCAAACCCGGATTTAATCCCCTGGTTCGAGTTTTGGCGCAATACACCGCACCCAACCATTTTTTTTGGTCACTGGGCTGCACTGCAGGGAAGATGCGATGTGGAGCAGATCCATGCGCTTGACACAGGTTGTGTCTGGGGTAATTCTTTGACGGCCTATTGTATTGAATCGCAACGGCGTTATAGTGTAGTTGGATATAAAAAACAACTATAATACAGTCGTTTTCCGAAAGACAAATTGGTCGTCAGGCCGGGCCGCCGCAAATTTGCGCGACTAATTTAAAACCCGTTGGGAGTTCCATATGAAGTTAACTGTAGCACTGCGTATTGTGGGTGGCTTTGGTGTTATTTCACTGCTGTTGTTGTTCATCGGTATCACGTCTTATATCAGTCTGAGTAATATTAGTGATTCGACCAGCCAGGTAAACACCATCTCTATTCCAGCCCTCGAAAACAGCGCAACTTTACAGAGTGAATTTGTGAAAATGAGCAAAGTAAGCCTGCAGGCTTATTATGCTGATGAAGTAAAAAATGTCGCCACAATGGAAGGCCAATTCCAGGCCGAAAAAGCGCTGTACGACGCTGCGGCTAAGTCACTGCAATCTGTGGTTGCAGCAGAGCCGGAACTGGCCGCCAGTTTTAAACAAGTGAATTCCGCTTACGAGCAATTTATTCCAACCAGCAGCGAGCTGTTTGCCGCTCTGAGCAAAAGCCTGACGTTAAGAGATCAGATGGACAATAAACTGTCTGATTTGGAAGGCAATTCAGATGACGCCGCCTCGTTGATTCTGGATTTTACCGATGTGCGTAATGCCAGCAGCCGTTTTCCAAAATCCTATGCTGCAGCCTCTGAGATGGAAACCAGCTTAAACTCACTGGTGTCTACTGTGGTCGATTTAATTCGCACCAATACGCCAACGACCAGTGAAACCTTAAGTAACGAGATTAAAAACCGCATCGGCGATATTTCCGCCAAAATGACAGTGATCCAGGAAGAGGCTGGTGAATCTGTGGAAATGGTGGCTGATCTGTCTGAGAAAATCACTGCCATTAATGACCTGTTAAATGCTGCCGACGGTATTCTGGCGCTGAAACAACAACGCCTGGCTGCCACTGCTTCAGCGCAAAAAATGCTGACGACTGCTGAGCAACAAACTGCAGATGCAGTTTCAGCGTTGAACCAGTTATTAAGTAAAGCCAGAAGCGCTGCCGGAGAAATCCAGCAGGCTGCTGAATCTGGTGTCAGCAACGCTGTAGTGCTGATTTTTATCGTTGTGCTGGTATCTATTGTGCTGGCTGTGGGTATAGCACTGGTTACTGTACGCAGCATCACTACACCACTGGCTAAAGTGAACGAAATTTTAGGTGTAGTGGCTTCAGGTGACCTGACGAAAAAACTGGATGACTCAGCCTCAGACGAATTTGGTGAACTGGCCCGTAACTGTAATCAGGTGATCAGCAATCTGCGTCAGTTAATTCAGGGCATTATTTCCCGCTCTACTCAGTTAGCTGCAGCCTCTGAACAAACTTCAGCCATTACAGTGCAGTCGACTCAGGCCATTCGTGAGCAGAAGTCTCAGGTCACTCAGGCCGCAACAGCGACCACCGAAATGAGCAGTACTTCGCAAGGTGTAATGCAAAGCTCAAGCGACGCTCTGGCTGAAATTAAACATGCTGACAGCGAAGCCGAACGTGTCAAAGGTATTTCCAATACCAATAAACAAACCATTTTGCAGCTGTCTCAGGAAGTTGAACAGGCTTCTAAAGTCATCAACAAGTTGCACCAGGACAGCGCCTCTATCGGCAGCATCCTTGATGTAATTCGTGGTATCGCTGAACAAACCAACCTGCTGGCGTTAAACGCGGCTATTGAAGCGGCCCGAGCCGGTGAGCAAGGTCGTGGTTTTGCGGTGGTAGCTGATGAAGTGCGTTCTTTGGCTAGTAAAACCCAGTCCTCGACTCAGGAAATTCAGGCGATGATTCAGGTGCTGCAATCTGGTGCGCATGCTGCGGTAGAAGCGATGAATAAAGGCCGTCGTCAGGCTGAAAACTGCGTGGCGCAAACCGAAGTGGCTGCCGAAGCGCTCGATTCAATCACCCATGCGGTGCATATGGCGCATGATATGAGTGAGCAAATCTCTCATGCTGCCCGTGAACAGAACCAGGTTTCACATGAAATCAGTAAGCTGCTGGAATCTATTGTAAATATCGCAGAAGAGACCGCGTCTGGTGCTGAACAAACGTCAGATTCAAGCCATGAAGTGGCACGACTGGCGGAAGAGCTGCGTCAATCGGTAGACCAGTTTAAAGTCTGATTTAACCCAATGTAAAAAAGGAGCTCATTGAGCTCCTTTTTTATTTGAGTGACCGACATATATGGGCTCTGTATAAGTTTGCTGAGGTTTTACCGTATCGGGACCTTACAGTGTCTCAGCTCAATCCGGCAATGCCGGGTTGTACTCAGTCTTAAACAACACTTAGCATTAACATAAATAGCGCTGAATAAACGGCACAAAAAAACCGCTGGATCAGCGGTTTTTTATCGGATTAGGCTTATTCACCACTACCGGCGCGGTCTTTTAACACCGCAATTAAAGGGGACCCTGCATGGTTTGCTTCAGCCCAGGCAATATCACCTGAGGCATTAATTTGTGCGGCTGGTAGCTGCTTGATAATAAACTCACCTGCCCCTGCGGCCTTATTGATGACTGCGTGGCGGATCATTGAGTTACCATCACACATCACCCCATCGTAAATGTTGCGTAAGCGCAAACGGTTATCGCTTAGTAATTTACGAAAGCGGTTTTTATCGTCTGCTTTAATATAATCACACATGGATGCCGCCAGCTGTTGATCGGCGTAAGCTGCAGGAGTAACCACGAACAGACCCGTTAACAGCGAACCACATAACATCGCTGGTAATACTTTCATAGACGACCTCTCAGACTGTTGGGATCAGGAACCGACTAATAGTAGCAACATGTGATTCGCTGTGCAATGCACCGCCACTCAGGAAATTTTTTCAAGTAACACAAAGCGATACGGATGCGGGTTCTGTTCATCGGCCGGGTGTTCTTCCGCCCAGATCTGCTGCCATCTTTGTTGTTGCTGGTAGTCAGGGAAAAAGGCATCCCCTGCTGTATTGAGCGCAATATGGGTCAGATAAAGCCGGTCAGCTCTGGCTAACATTTGCTGATACAACTGAGCGCCGCCGATAATCATCACTTCAGCCTGATCGGCAACCAGCGCCAACGCAGCATCAACAGAATCCACCCAGTCGGCACTCAATCCTGCAGGGGCTGGTTGTCTGCTGATAATTATATTGCGCCGGCCTGGCAGCAGTCTGCCAATAGAATCATAAGTTTTGCGTCCCATAATCACCGGCTTCCCCAGCGTCACTTTTTTAAAGTGCGCTAAGTCTGCCGGCATATGCCAGGGCATCTGATTGTTCAGACCAATGACATTGCCATTGGCCATTGCCGCAACCAGAGCTATTTTCATACAATTTCCTTAACGGCGATAAATAACTTCAACATCATAATCGTCTTCATCAAAATCATCGTCGTCATCCAGATCGTCAGATAAATCCATCACCTGCTCGTGATAGTCATCCCACTTAAACTGCACCGGATCCAACAACTGCTCTGTTGGCTGCTCTTTTGGCAGCGCATCCAGATAAGCCTGAATGTCCTGACACATTTTGTCTGTATTGGTGCGCGAAGCGGCTGACACTGTATACACAGGGCCATCCCACTGAATTGTGTCAATCACCCGTTGTTTGATTTCTTCTAACTCGTCTTCCAGCACCAGATCAATCTTGTTAAACACCAACCAACGAGGTTTATGCGCCAGTTTGTCGCTATATTTTGCCAGTTCCTGAATAATCACCTGAGCATTTTCTGCCGGATCTGAACCGTCGGCCGGTAACACATCCACCATATGCAATAACAAACCACAACGCTCAAGGTGCTTCAGGAACTGAATACCAAGGCCTGCACCTTCAGACGCGCCTTCAATCAAGCCTGGAATATCGGCAATTACAAAAGACTTGCTGCTTTCTGTGCGCACAACACCAAGGTTAGGTACCAGAGTGGTAAATGGATAATCAGCCACTTTTGGTTTCGCCGATGAAACAGCTCGGATAAAAGTCGACTTACCGGCATTCGGTAAACCCAGCATACCAACATCAGCTAAGAGCAGCAGTTCTAAACGCAGGTTACGTACTTCACCCGGTGTACCATTGGTTTTTTTGCGTGGTGTACGGTTGGTGCTGCTGGCAAAACGGGCGTTACCCAAACCATGCCAGCCACCTTTGGCAACCATCAGTTTCTGACCGTTTTGCGTCAGGTCTCCCAGCGATTCGTTGGTATCAATATCAACAGCGCGGGTACCGACCGGCACGCGTAACACCAAATCTTCACCTCTTTTACCTGTGCAGTTGGTGCTCATGCCATTTTGGCCACGGGCCGCAATATGGATTTTCTCAAATTGATAATCAACCAGGGTATTGAGATTACTGTCAGCCAATAAATAAACGTCGCCGCCATCGCCGCCGTCACCGCCGTTTGGGCCGCCTTTTGAAATAAACTTTTCCCGGCGGAAACTGATAATACCGTTACCACCATCACCGGCTTCGACGCGGATCACCGCTTCATCTACGAATTTCATCTGCAATATCCTGCTGTTGTTGCTGGCGGTTTAGTATAAACCGAATGCGCAGAATCGGCTAAATGAGCTGGATTACTGCGCCAGACCAGTGCATCACTGGAACACCATGGTGTTATTCATTCAGAAATAACGCCAATTAACTTCTTTAAAACTTGCCAAAGCAAGCACATAACTTATTTTGTTGCTACGTCAGCCCGTCGGCTTTCACGTAAAAAAAACCCCGCACTGGGCGGGGCTTTTTCCGGAAACTTTCGGATTATTCGCTGACAATGCTCACGAACTTACGATTGTGTTCACCTTTCACTTCAAACTTAACTTTACCGTCAGTTAAAGCGAATAAAGTGTGGTCTTTACCGATACCAACGTTTGAACCAGCGTGGAACTTAGTACCACGTTGACGCACGATGATGTTACCGGCTAATACTGACTCACCGCCAAAACGCTTAACACCTAAGCGTTTCGCTTCTGAATCACGACCGTTACGTGTACTACCTACACCTTTTTTACTTGCCATGAGTCGTTACTCCTGAAATTAAGCGCTGATGCCAGTAATTTTCACTTCAGTAAACCACTGACGGTGGCCAGCTTGCTTACGGTAGTGCTTACGACGACGGAATTTAACGATTTTTACTTTATCGCCACGGTCATGTTCGACCACTTCCGCAATTACTTTACTGCCTTCAACTAAAGGAGTACCGATTTTGACGTCTTCGCCGTTTACGATCATCAGCGCAGCGAATTCAACGGTTGCACCCTTTGCTAAGTCCAGTTTTTCTAGACGAAGGGTTTGGCCTTCAGTCACACGGTGCTGTTTGCCACCACTTTGGAAAACCGCGTACATAGTTAACTCCGTACAGATCACGCCAGCCAGATAAGGGGCGTGTTAATTATATTCACAGGGCGCGAATTGTACGCAATTTCCCCTACCGTCGCAAGAGGAATTCTGAAAAAGATCAGCAGTTCACAAAATGTGAGACTTTTAGTTTTGCCAATATAGGTCTTGGTGTAGAATCGTGGCACTTTAACCGTTGGTGCAGTTATTCAGAATGACGCTCGATGAAATCAAGCTGTTAAGTCAAGCCGACATGACAGCAGTCAACCAGCACATCTTCTCTCAGCTCAGTTCAGATGTCGCTTTAATTAATCAACTCGGCATTTATATCGTTAATAGTGGCGGCAAAAGGTTACGTCCGCTGCTGGCCGTGCTGGCTGCCCGCGCTCTGGGCTATCAGGGACAACAACATGTCACCCTGGCCACTATTATAGAGTTTATTCATACCGCAACTTTGCTGCACGACGATGTTGTTGATGAGTCTATGCTGCGCCGTGGTAAAGAAACAGCCAATGCAGTTTTTGGCAACCAAGCCAGTGTACTGGTCGGCGACTTCCTTTATACCCGTTCATTCCAGCTGATGGTGTCGCTTGGCAGAATGCGGGTGATGGAAATCCTTGCTGATGCCACCAACATTATTGCTGAAGGTGAAGTCCTACAGTTGATGAATGTCAACGACCCGGAGACCACCGAAGAAAGTTATATGCAGGTGATCTACTGCAAAACTGCCAAGCTGTTTGAGGCTGCAACTCAGCTGGCTGCAGTGCTGTCTGAGCAGGATGAAACAGTGATCTCAGCAATGCAGGCTTACGGCATGCATCTGGGTACTGCTTTCCAGTTGATTGACGATGTGCTGGATTATCAGGCCAATGTCGATGAGTTGGGTAAAAACGTTGGCGATGACCTGGCCGAAGGCAAACCGACCTTACCGCTTATCCACGCACTAAAATACGGCAATGCGCAGCAACAGGCGTTAATCCGGGAAGCTATTGTTGAAGCCAATGGCCTGAGTCGCCTCGATGAAATTATGGCGGCGTTGGAACAAACCCAAGCTTTTGAATACACACGTAATATTGCAGAGCAGGAAGCGCAAAAAGCCCGTGATGCGATCGCTTTCCTTGCCGAGTCACCTTATAAAAACGCGTTATTGGCATTGGCTGATATGGCAGTAGATCGGAATCACTAGCAACTGTCCGCGCTTATCAGCACACAGAGTGTTTCAGAAACTGCAAACAAAAACATAAAAAAAGCCAGCGTCAGCTGGCTTTTTTATACCTATAGAGCATTAAGCTTTGTTAACAAACTCTTCGCCTAAAGTGATATCTGCCTTTAATGTAGGCAGCATATCGTTCATGGCTTTTTGCTCGTACGCGCTTAAAGCACCAATTGGCAATAAAGCTTCAACGCCGTTTTTACCTAAAGTAATAGGCTGAGCAAAGAAACGGGCATGCTCGCCGTTGCCTTCAACATAAGCGTATTCAGTCACAGCTTCACCTTGCAGGCCTTTGACTAAAGACACACAGAAACGGGCAGCAGCCTGACCCATTGATAAAGTAGCTGAACCGCCACCGGCTTTTGCTTCCACAACTTCAGTACCTGCGTTCTGGATGCGGTAAGTTAATGAAGAAATCTCTTCATCAGTAAAGCTCACACCTTCAACCTGAGACAGCAGAGGCAGAATAGTAGTGCCGCTGTGACCACCAATCACCGGAACAATTACATTTGCCGGGTTTTTACCTTTTAACTCACCAACAAAAGTTTCAGCACGAATCACGTCCAGCGTGGTTACACCAAACAGACGTTTTGCATCATAAGTACCGGCTTTTTTGAAAACTTCAGCGGCGATTGCAACTGTGGTATTCACTGGGTTGGTGATAATACCAACCAGCGCTTTTGGACATTGCTGCACAATAGCTTCAGCCAGAGTTTTTACCACACCTGCGTTGATGTTGAATAAATCAGAACGGTCCATGCCTGGTTTGCGTGGCATACCGGCCGGGATCATCACGATATCAGCACCAGCTAATGCAGCGTTTAAATCTTCTTTACCATGGCCTGTCACTTTTACAGCTGTAGGGATATGGCTTAAATCTACCGCGACGCCAGGAGTGACCGGAGCCAGGTCATATAACGCTAAATCCGTACCGGCTGGCAGGTTTAACTTCAGTAATAAAGATAAGGCCTGACCGATACCACCAGCAGCACCTAATACGGCAACTTTCATGCTATTCTCCCAATTTACGGTTCTGTTAAAAAAACGCGCCCAACAATACTGAAATCATGGGCAAATTACAAATGACTTCTGTGCATAACGTGCAACTAAAACATGCATTAGAACACGGTTTTCTGTGGTTAGATATTCTCCAAAAGTCTAGCCATTTTAGCGCAATTGCATCGATTTTACTGCCTTCGTTGTTCAGCTGTGGTAACTTTGCTGAAACTGGCCGGTAAATTTGCTAAGAAAGAATCATCATGACCAAACAATCTAAACAAGAAGCACTGATTTCTGCCTTTAAATCTCTGTTAAAAGAAGAGCGTTTTGGCTCGCAAAGTGACATTGTTGAAGCACTAAAAGCCGAGGGCTTTGATAATGTCAGCCAGTCTAAGGTGTCGAGAATGCTGAGCAGATATGGTGCAGTGCGAACCCGCAATGCCAGGCAGGAAATGGTGTACTGTTTACCACCAGAGCTTGGTGTCCCCACAACCAAAAGCCCGTTACGCCAGCTGGTGCTTGATATAGAACATAACGATGTGATGATTATTATCCGCACCAGCCCTGGCGCTGCACAACTGATCGCCAGGTTGCTGGATTCAGTTGGCAAAGCTGAGGGCGTCCTCGGCACTATTGCCGGGGATGACACTATATTTATCGCGCCAACCTGTGTAAAAAATATCAATCAGACGCTGGCTAATGTCACCGCCTTATTTTAAGCGGTTTGGCTCTATTAACACTTGGCTGCCGGTTTATAAACCGGCTTGTTGCTCCATAAAACTAACGGAAGGCGCAAAAAAGGCGGCACCACAGTCAGCCTGGATATAATCCAATAGCAGATCATAATTCTGCAAACCGCTTTGCCCCATCCGTTGTTTCAGCCATTGCAGGTAGCAGCTGCCATTCGCAGAAAACCCCAGTGTAAGCATGCCCTGTACCTTTAACTGGCCATAAGGCATATTCTGAAACAACAGCGGCAGCTGATGATTTGTTTCAGGCTGCAATGAAGCGCTGACCGCATGACTCTGAGCACTTAACTGTGCACTTGGCAGCAAACTACCATCCATTTTTTTATAACCCATAATCATTTCCTGCTGACTTTGGGTCAGTTGTTGCCAGCGGTTGAGATCAAGGCGATAACGCTGGAAATGTAAATAGCTGCCACCGGTAAAAACTGGATCTGTGTCTTCAGCAACTAATGCCAATTCACGTTTTCTGCGTCCTTTTGGTGCTCTGGGTTCGTCAATAAATCCGGTTAAATCACGACCATCCATATATCTGAAGGCATGAATTTGTTCCTGAATTTCGACATAGGGTTGCAGTAGCTGAAAACATTGTTGCGCGGCCAGATGCAAAACATCATAACGATCAGAACGGATTTGTAATAACAGATCAAAAGGTGAGGCTGGCATCTCTAAATCATCAACGACCAACGGCGGGAAAGAGTTAAAATTCTGCGGTCTTGCGGCAGGATAAAGCGAATCCCAATATCCGGCGCCAACTGCAATGACTGCCGATAAATTTGACTCTGAAAACTGATCTGACAAATGTTGTACCAAAGCCGGCAACCTGGCCAGTTGCAGCCGAAGCTGCGCGTGATGACCATCCAATGCGTTGATAAGAAACACAAATCCATGTAAGTTTGCTTCAGCACAAATACCAAACTGCTCGCGCGCCATGTCAGGGGTGGCTCCGAAAAAACTATCTGTAGAAAAGCGGACAGGATAATAGCTCGCCTTAAAAATTACCATCCTTTGGCATTTCACTGACAATTACACCCTGTTGTTGTGAGATATATCTCACATATAAGTAAGTAATCACAGATTTAATCTGCAACAAATAAATAACACGCTAAAATAACCAATTGATAATAAAGCACTTTATCAAGAATTGTTGATGTTGCAATCTTATTTCAGCCCGTGCTGTTTTCCTACAAGCCTCATCTCAACGCCGTTTTCTATCATACTGTGATCACTGGATTTGACGGATATCAGCCTGTGCAAGGACAAGCGCCGGGTTAGGGAAGTAAAAGGATTCAGGAAGTTCAGGAAGAGCTCTGCGACGAGGATAGCCGCAGCAGGGAGTAGGACAGCTCAGGACGAGCTTTAAAATCAAGGATGATTTTAACAAGGACAATGGACGCTCAGGACGAGCTTTAAAATCAGGATGATTTTAACAAGGACAATGGACGCTCAGGACGAGCTTTAAAATCAAGGATGATTTTATCAAGGACAATGGACGCTCAGGACGAGCTTTAAAATCAAGGATGATTTTAATAGGGACAGTGGACGCTCAGGACGAGCTTTAAAATCAGGATGATTTTAATACGGACAGTGGACGCTCAGGACGAGCTTTAAAATCAGGATGATTTTAATAAGGACAGTGGACGCTCAGGATGGGCTTTAAAATCAAGGATGATTTTAATAAGGATAGTGGACGCTCAGGATGAGCTGAGGTAATACGCTGCGATGGCAGTGTTTTACGTAGCATGGATGTTAAAACCTTCACAGCGCGTTTGAACTCCGCAAGGAGTCAGGGATGAAGAACCTGAAAAGGTTACAAAACGGAATTTGTAAAAGTCTTATGGTAGCCGCACTTTTATAGTGCGGCTTTCCTTTTTTAGGGCGGCTGTAATTTTAGTACCGCACTGTTCAAAAGAATATTTACCACTGTGCAGTACTATTACCTGCACGTGTCGTGGTTTCTGGTTTCTGGTTTCTGGTTAACATCGTGCTCTGACAGGATCTAGCACAGTTGACGGCAGACGGGTGAAATATTTTCAGCTGTTGTTTTTCCACTTTGCGGCGAAGAAATGTACTGCTACATTAATGGTGCACAAAATAACAACGGCTCAAAAGCCAGTGCATGAAAAAACCCCATAAGCAAACACCTATGGGGCTGTCTGATAAAGACAAAGGACAAGGATAGACGACTTAGTGGGTCTGGTTCGTTTGCAAAGTGAGTATCTAGGGCTAGCTGCTCACTTTGCAAACCGCTTCCGACAGGCCCCCACCGAACCTGTCAGACTGCTTACTTGGATGATGAAACAAATTCAGGGTAAGCTTCGATGCCACACTCTGAACGGTCTACACCATCATATTCTTCCTGCTCGCTGACCCGAATACCCATCACCAGCTTCAGTACATACCAAACCACCAGACTGCTGACAAAGACCCAAACAAAGATAGTGGCGGCGCCAATCAACTGGCCAGTGAATGACGCGGAGTCTTTGGTCAAAGGCACGATTAACAAACCAAATAAACCAACCACACCGTGGACAGAAATGGCCCCCACAGGGTCGTCAATTTTCAGTTTATCCAGACCAAGAATAGCAGCTACGACTATCACCCCAGCCACAGCGCCAAAAATGGTAGCCTGCAGTGGTGTTGGTGTTGAAGGTTCTGCCGTGATAGCGACCAGGCCTGCCAAAGCACCGTTCAACACCATGGTTAAATCGGCTTTACGAAACAACAATATCGCCATCAGTAGCGATGCCAAGGCACCGCCTACAGCAGCTGCATTGGTATTCACAAATACCATGGCAACACCATGAGCATTGCCAATATCAGCCAGCTTTAACATAGAACCACCGTTAAAACCGAACCATCCCATCCACAGAATAAGGGTGCCTAAAGTGGCCATCGGCATATTGCAGCCTGGGAAAGCATGTGCTTTACCGTCTTTACCATATTTGCCTTTGCGCGGGCCCAGCAGCAACACACCGGCAAGAGCAGCAGCAGCACCGGCTAAGTGCACAATGCCTGAACCGGCAAAATCAGAAAAACCATAATCGGCTAAAGTGTATAAACCAAACACAGCCTGGCCGCCCCAAGTCCATGAACCTTCCATCGGGTAAATGACTCCGGTCATCACTACTGCAAAAGCAAAAAAGGCCCAGAGTTTCATCCGTTCAGCCACAGCACCAGACACAATGGACATAGCTGTCGCAACAAAGACCACCTGAAAGAAAAAATCTGACGCTTTGGAATAAATGGCTTTACCGGTAAAACCATTTTCGCGTTCAGCAAATCCGGCCAAAGTAGCGTCAACATCCATGGCTTCAATGCCGGTTAAGAAAAAACCGCCGCCGTACATAAACTGATAACCACAGACCAGATACATCAGACAGGCAATAGCATAAAGCGCGAAGTTTTTGGTCAGAATTTCAGTGGTATTTTTTGCCCGCACCAAACCTGATTCCAACATGGCAAAACCGGCGGCCATCCACATCACCAAAGCGCCGCAGACTAAAAAGTAAAAAGTGTCGATCGCAAACTGTAAATGATAAATTTGTTCTTGCATGAGTTACTCCTAGATGGCTTCTGAGTCCATTTCACCAGTGCGGATCCGGATCACTTGCTCCAGATCGTAAACAAAAATTTTGCCATCTCCGATGCGGCCAGTATGCGCAGCAGTTTGAATGGCTTGTAATAAGCGGTCCACATTCTCGTCCAGCGTGGCAATTTCGAGCTTCACTTTGGGCAGGAAATCCACCTGATACTCAGCGCCGCGATACAGTTCGGTGTGGCCCTTTTGCCGGCCAAAGCCTTTGACTTCAGTGACCGTCAGGCCTTCAATTCCGATGTCCGCGATGGCTTCGCGGACATCATCAAGCTTAAATGGCTTGATAATGGCACATACCAGTTTCATAACAGTTATCCTTGTTGGTTGGGCCGGGCGCAAACCAGACCAGCTTTTGTTGCAGTTGCCAGAAGGATAAGAAAACCTTGTGCCATGTTTTTTATTTGTTTTAATTCATATAGTTATTTTAAATTGCAAATGCGTGCACAAAAAAAACGCACCAAGTCGGTGCGTTATTTCCCTGCCGGAGTGCAGTCTGTTCTCAAGTTTTTTGCTACTTTTTCGGTAAAAATTTTTGCCATTCACAAAGTAAATGAATGAGATCTTCCAGACCACATTCAGCCATTAAGCTGGCATCGTCTGTGCTGAGCCCGGCTTCCAGTTCAGCATCACGCTCGTCAAACTGCCCCACACTATGGTGGTACACCAACACTTCCTGCTGCTCTACTTTGAGAATGTATTCGCGGCCTTCAAACTGATATTCAGTGTAAGGAGCGACATTTTTTAATTGTTCCAGCAATGGCTGATACGCCTCTGCATTGCGCTCAAATTCATCCAGTAAAAAGCGTTGCAGCGCATGTTGCTCCATTGGCAGCTTGAGCTGATAGCGCCTGCTGTCGGGCAGATAAATAAAGTCAAATTCCACAGTAAAACCCCGATGCTGTGCACTGATAACGCCAAAAACAAAGAGGCCCGCAAGCGGGCCTCTTTCATGCAACTGACTGCTTTTATACAGCTTGCTGCACAATCACGTTTGAAGCCACTTTGGTATATTGTGGCATCTGATGGAAGTTCAGATAACGGTAAGTATCCGCTGCCGTCGTTTCAATCTGTTTGGCATATTCCAGATACTCAGGCACTGTTGGCAGACGGCCAATAATAGATGCAACAGCAGCTAATTCAGCAGAAGCCAAATACACGTTCGCGCCCTGACCTAAACGGTTCGGGAAGTTACGGGTAGAGGTAGAAACCACAGTGGTGTTGTCGCCAACACGGGCCTGGTTACCCATACATAGTGAACAGCCAGGGATCTCAATACGTGCACCCACACGACCGTAAATACCGTAATAACCTTCTTCAGTCAGCTGGTCTTTATCCATCTTGGTTGGCGGAGCAATCCACAGACGGGTTGGGATCTGACCTTTGAACTTATCTAACAGTTTACCGGCGGCGCGGAAGTGACCGATGTTGGTCATACAAGAACCGATGAACACTTCATCAATCTTGTCGCCCTGTACCTGAGACAATAACCGCGCGTCATCCGGATCGTTTGGCGCACACAGAATTGGTTCTTTAATGTCAGCCAGGTCAATTTCGATCACTGCTGCGTATTCAGCATCGGCATCAGCACGTTCCAGTTTTGGATTGGCCAGCCAGGCTTCCATGGCATTGATACGACGCTCAATGGTGCGTACATCACCGTAACCTTCAGCGATCATCCACTTGAGCATCACAATGTTCGATTCCAGATACTCGCGCACTGAAGCTTCAGATAAAGTGATGGTACAACCAGCAGCTGAACGCTCAGCAGAAGCGTCTGATAATTCAAAGGCTTGCTCAGCAGTTAATTGCTCCAAACCTTCGATTTCCAGCACGCGGCCAGAGAAAATGTTGACCTTGCCTTTTTTCTCAACTGTCAGCAGGCCTTGCTTGATGGCGTAATAAGGAATGGCATGCACTAAGTCACGCAGCGTGATGCCAGGCTGCATTTCACCTTTAAAGCGCACCAGCACAGACTCTGGCATATCCAGTGGCATAACACCTGTAGCAGCAGCAAAAGCCACTAAACCAGAACCAGCCGGGAAAGAAATACCCAATGGGAAACGGGTATGTGAGTCACCACCAGTACCTACGGTGTCTGGTAACAACATCCGGTTTAACCAGCTGTGAATAACACCATCACCAGGACGCAGCGAAATCCCACCGCGGTTCATAATAAAGTCTGGCAGTGTGTGGTGGGTGTTCACGTCAACCGGTTTTGGATAAGCCGCAGTATGACAGAACGACTGCATCACTAAATCAGCAGAAAAACCTAAACAGGCTAAGTCTTTTAACTCATCGCGCGTCATAGGACCTGTGGTGTCTTGTGAACCGACTGTAGTCATTTTTGGTTCACAGTATTGGCCAGGGCGAATACCTTTCACGCCACAAGCTTTACCGACCAGCTTCTGCGCTAAGGTGAAGCCTTTATTACTGACTTCAGTCACTGCAGGGCGTTGGAATACGGTTGAGTGTGGCAGACCCATAGCTTCACGCGCTTTGTCTGTTAAGCCACGACCGATGATCAGTGGAATACGGCCACCGGCACGCACTTCATCCAGCAGTACGTTAGAGCGCAGTTCAAAAGTAGAAATAACTTCCTCAGTGCCATGGCGTTTTACCACACCCTGGTGTGGGAAAATATCAATCACATCACCCATGTTCATCTTAGACACATCTAATTCGATAGGGAGTGAACCTGAGTCTTCCATGGTGTTGAAGAAAATTGGCGCAATTTTACCGCCTAAACAGACACCACCGGTGCGTTTGTTTGGCACAAATGGCATATCTTCACCCATAAACCACAACACTGAGTTAGTTGCTGATTTACGGCTTGAACCAGTACCGACCACGTCACCGACATAAGCCAGTGGGAAACCTTTGGCAATTAAAGCTTCGATTTGTTTGACCGGGCCTTTTGAACCTGGCACATCAGGCTCAATACCATCACGTACGTTTTTCAGCATAGCTAAAGCATGCAGAGGAATGTCAGGGCGTGACCAGGCATCAGGTGCCGGTGATAAATCGTCGGTGTTGGTCTCGCCTGTCACTTTAAATACAGTCACAGTAATTTTTTCAGGAATAGCAGGCTTGCTGGTGAACCACTCAGCATCAGCCCAGCTTTGCATTACAGCTTTGGCGTGCGCATTACCAGCATCAGCTTTTTCTTTGACGTCATGGAAAGAATCAAACATCAGCAGAGTATGCGATAAACCTTTGGCTGCTAAAGCACCTAATTTAGGGCTGTCCAGCAGATCGATCATTGGCTGAATGTTGTAACCGCCAAACATAGTGCCTAACAGCTCAGTGGCACGCTCAGGCGTCACCAGAGGGCTTACCGCTTCGCCTTTGGCGATAGCAGTTAAAAAGCCGGCTTTCACATAAGCAGCTTCGTCAACCCCCGGTGGAATGCGGTTTTCTAATAAATCAACCAGAAATGCTTCTTCGCCTTTTGGTGGATTTTTTAATAATTCGGTTAATGATGCCACTTGCTCTGCATTTAATGGCAGTGGAGGAATGCCCTGAGCGGCGCGTTCGGCCACATGTTCACGGTATTGTTGAAGCACAGTAATGTCCTCTGGTTGGTCCACTGCAACCTGTATTACAGCGGTTTTCAGTCGAATCTAAACAGGCTGGATTATAAGAAAAAAACGCCTGAATTGACATGCAAGTATAAGCAGCTGGGCTTATAGTGGGTATAAGTCTGGTGAATGATGATAGCGTTTTAAACAGTGTTTGAAAATACAAATCAGCCTGCAGCCCCAGGCTTTTTAGCCATAACAAAAAGGCCGCAATGCGGCCTTTTGTCAGATTGTTGCTGCAGCACAAAACTGCAGCTAAACCGGATTACCAGATTTTTACGCGTTTTTCCGGTGCGATATACATTTTGTCGCCTTCTTTGACGTCAAAAGCAGTATAAAACTCAGGAATATTGGAAACGATACCAATGACACGGTATTCGCTTGGCGAATGTGGATCGGTCAGCAGCATGTTACGCAGATATTCTTCACGGCCTTTACGACGCCATACCTGAGACCAGCTGATAAAGAAACGCTGTTCGCCGGTAAAACCGTCGATGACAGGGGCATCTTTGCCTTCCAGCGACAGTTTATAAGCTTTTAACGCCACTGTTAAACCGCCTAAGTCACCAATGTTTTCACCTAAGGTCAGCTCGCCGTTTACATGCATGCCTTCCAGTGGTGAATATTGATTGTACTGCTCAACCAACTGTTTACCACGTTTTTCAAACTCAGTTTTGTCAGCGTCTGTCCACCAATTGCGCAGGTTACCGTCACCGTCAAATTTCGCACCCTGGTCGTCAAAACCATGGCCTAATTCGTGACCGATTACAGCACCGATACCACCGTAGTTGACTGCATCATCGGCTTCCAGATTAAAGAACGGTGGTTGCAGAATGGCTGCCGGGAACACAATTTCATTGTTTACCGGGTTGTAATACGCATTTACCGTTTGTGGTGTCATAAACCATTCTGAACGGTCAATTGGCTTGCCCAGTTTGTTCAGCATTTCCTGATACGCAAACTGTGCCGCTGCTTTGTAGTTGCCCACTAAATCGTCAGCTTTGATGCTCAGGTTGGAATAATCTTTCCATTTATCCGGGTAACCGATTTTTGGCGTAAATTTATTCAGCTTTTCATGCGCCGCTTTTTTCGTTTCCGGCGTCATCCATTCCAGCGTATCAATGCTCTGGTGGTAAGCTTTAATCAGGTTCTGTACCAGCACTTCCATCCGCGCTTTGGCTTCTGGTTTAAAGTGTTCTGCCACATACAATTTACCCACCACTTCACCTAACACTTCATCAGAAGCGTTGACGGCTTTTTTCCAGCGCGGTTGTTGTTCTGTAGTACCAGATAAAGTTTTGCCATAAAAATCGAACTGACGGTCAACAAAGTTTTTGCTTAATTTGCCCGAATATTCAGACACTAAGCGAATAGATAAATAATCTTTCCAGCTTTGCAGGTCGGTTTCTTTATAAATTTTGCCAAAGGCTTCAAAGTAGCTTGGCTGCGACACAATCAGTTCGCTGGCACCGTCCAGTTTCACCGCTTTAGCGTAAGCATCCCATGGGAAGTCACCTAAAGTTTTCACTAAATCTGCTTTGGCAAACTTGTTATAAGTTTTGTCAGCATCACGGTTTTCCACGCGGCTCCAGTGTTTGTCCGCAATTTTGGTTTCCAGCGCCATCACACGTTCAGCTGCTTTTTCCGCATCTGCCACGCCAGCCAGCGTCAGCATATCTTTGATATAGCTTACATAAGCTGCACGAATGGTTTTGAATTTTTCTTCGTCTTTGAAGTAGTAGTCACGATCCGGTAAACCCAGACCTGACTGTCCTAAATACACGGCATACTGAGTTGAGTTTTTGGCGTCGTTGTTGACATACCAACCAAATGGCAACGAAGTACCGAGCAACTGCAGTTCACCCATTAAGGTTGCAAGTTCAGTTAAGTCTTTTACCGCAGCAATTTTGGCTAAATCGGCTTCGATAGGTTTAGCACCCAAAGCTTCAATGGCCGCTTCGTTCATGTAGCTGTTGTAGAAGTCGCCCAGTTTTTGCTCGTCAGAGCCTGGTACTTTATCCGTTTTGGCTGCAGCAGCTTCAATAATAGTGCGCATCGCCAGCTGAGAATCATCATATAACTTGGTAAAAGCACCATAGTTAGACTTGTCAGCCGGAATTTCAGTTTTGGCAAGCCAGGTACCGTTTACGCTGTAAAAGAAGTTTTCAGTGTGTTTAACGGCCGGGTCAAAGTTTTCAGTTTCAACGCCAGAGACTAAAGTTTTTGCCGGTTCAGCGGCTTTCACTTCTGGGGCAGCTGTTGTTGCAGGTGCTTGTGGGGCTTTGTCACAAGCCACTAAACCAAGTGCCAGCGCGACACTGGCCGCCAGCAGGGTAATTTTTTTCATTGGTGTTTTTCCTGATTGGAGGGACGGGAATACAATCTCGCGAAATATACTAAAGCTTCATTAGCAACTACACAATGAAGTCTTTACACAAGTTGTAACAGAATGCGACAACTTTGCTGCATACAGTAAAAGTGTCATGGCGCGGCAACACCACTCAGATGTCAGCAAAAACAACAAAGGCCGCAATGCGGCCTTTGTTTTTTAAAGCTAAATCAGAAGATTATTTCTTTTTTGCTTTTGGGTTTGGCAGATCAGTGATTGAACCTTCGTAAATCTCAGCGGCTAAACCGATAGATTCATTTAAGGTTGGGTGAGCGTGGATAGTCAGAGCGATATCTTCAGCATCAGCACCCATTTCTACCGCTAAGCAAATTTCACCCAGCATTTCACCGGCGTTGATACCCACAATAGCGCCACCCAGAATACGGTGCGTTTCTTTGTCGAAAATCAGTTTAGTGAAACCTTCAGTCCGGGCTGAAGCGATAGCACGGCCAGAAGCAGCCCATGGGAAAGTTGCAGTATCAACTGCAATACCTTTCTCTTTGGCTTCTTTTTCAGTGATACCAACCCAGGCCATTTCCGGATCTGTGTAAGCCACTGACGGAATGCAACGTGGGTCGAAGAAGTGTTTTAAACCAGAAATAACTTCAGCAGCCACATGACCTTCATGTACCGCTTTGTGTGCCAGCATTGGCTGACCAATGACGTCACCGATGGCATAAATATGGCCAACGTTGGTACGCAGTTGTTTATCTACATTGATAAAACCACGCTCATCCACGTTTACACCGGCTTTAGCAGCATCTAACAGCGCGCCGTTTGGACGACGACCTACCGCCACTAAAATTTTGTCGTAACGAACCGGAGATGCCGGTGCGTTTTTGCCTTCAAAAGTAACGTATAAACCGTCAGCTTTGGCTTCAACTGCAGTCACTTTGGTTGACAGCATAATGTTGAAGTTGTCTTTGTTGTATTTGGTGTAAACCTTCACCAGATCAGCATCAGCGGCCGGAACCAGCTGATCAGCAAACTCAACAACAGATACTTTTGAGCCCAGCGCACGGTACACAGTACCCATTTCCAGACCGATAATGCCACCACCTAATACCAGCATTTCGCCTGGAATGTCTTTCAGCTCCAGCGCGCCGGTAGAATCGATCACCCGTGGGTCATCTTTTGGAATAAATGGCAGTGCAACAGGCTCAGAACCAGCAGCGATAATAGCGTGTTCAAAAGTGATAGTAGTGTCACCGGCAACCAGGGTATTTGGGCCTGTGAACTTGCCGTAGCCAGTCACGACTTTGACTTTGCGCATTTTTGACATGCCGGCTAAGCCGTTGGTCAGCTGACCAACCACTTTGTCTTTCCAGGCACGGATTTTATCTAAATCAATTTGTGGTGCACCAAAAGTAACACCGTGTGAAGCCATTTCACGGGCATCGTCAATCACTTTGGCCACGTGTAATAAAGCTTTTGAAGGGATACAACCGACGTTTAAACAAACACCACCAAGTGTGCTGCGTGCTTCAACTAAAGTCACTTCCAGACCTAAGTCAGCGGCGCGGAAGGCTGCAGAATAACCACCAGGGCCAGCGCCCAGTACCACTACTTGTGTTTTGATTTCGTTGCTCATCGTATTACCTTTGATTATCGGGGCGATTTTCCAACAGCCAGATGTAGGGTACGGCTGTCAGGCGAAAAAAGTGGCGGAATTTTAACATCAGTGCCGCCGCTCTGTAACCAAGATTTGCAGGTTAGGGCTCTTTTATCTGCCCTAACCCACGTATTTACATAATGATCTGGCGGATATCGGCCAGATAAGAAGCCAGCGTTGCGGTAAAACGCGCCGCCAGCGCACCGTCAATGACCCGGTGATCATAAGACACCGACAACGGCACCATCAGCCTTGGTTCAAACTCTTTACCGTTCCATTTTGGTTTGATGTCAGATTTTGACACCCCCAGAATAGCCACTTCCGGCGCGTTAACGATAGGGGTAAAAGCTGTACCGCCTATGCCACCTAAGCTGGAGATGGTAAAACAACCACCCTGCATATCCGCAGCGGTCAGTTTGCCTTCGCGGGCTTTGGCCGAAATGTCCTGCAACTCACGCGACAATTCAATAATGCCTTTTTTGTTGACGTCGCGCACCACCGGCACAACCAGGCCGTTTGGTGTGTCAACCGCAATGCCTAAGTGCACGTATTTCTTCAGAATTAAGCTGGCGCCATCTTCAGAGAGTGAACTGTTAAAGGTTGGGAATTCTTCCAGCGCTTTGGCTGCCGCTTTCATAATAAACACCAGCGGTGTGTATTTGACGCCAAGCTTTTTCTTCTCCGCAAGCGCGTTTTGCTCTTTGCGGAATTCTTCCAGACTGGTGATATCAGCTTCGTCAAACTGCGTGACATGCGGAATACGTACCCAGTTACGATGCAGGTTGCTGCCTGATAACTTCTGAATACGCGACAGCGGTTTTTCTTCCACAGCGCCAAATTTACTGAAATCTACTTTTGGCCATGGGATTAAATCAAAACCAACACTGTTGCCGCTGCCGGTCACCTGGCCTTTGCCTGAAGCCACTTGCGCAATAATGTTTTTCACATAGTTTTGCACGTCTTCACGCTGCACCCGGCCTTTACGCGCCGTGCCTGTCACTTTGGATAAATCAACGCCAAACTCACGTGCTAAGCGGCGCACAACTGGCGATGCGTGGGCATAAGCCTGGTTTTCAACAAAACCTGTGCTGGCAGCCGGGGCTGGTGCTGCAGATGGTGCTGGTGCTGCTACAGCTGGTGCCGGAGCCGGCGCAGCGGCAGGAGCAGCTTGCGCTGGTGCTGGTGTAGCTACCGGCGCAGCAGCGCCAGTAGAGAACACAAACACTAAAGAGCCGGTGGAGACTTTGTCACCCACTTTCACTTTAATTTCGGCTACAGTACCGGCAAATGGGGCTGGCACTTCCATCGCTGCTTTGTCACCTTCGACGTTCAGCAGCGACTGATCGGCTTTGACCACATCACCCACTTTCACCATAATCTCAGTGACTTCAACAGCGTCGCCGCCGATATCCGGTACTTTTACTTCCTGTAAAGTGGCAGCAGGTGCCGCTGTGGCAACAGGCGCTGCTGGTGCAGCTGCTGCAACCGGAGCTGGCGCTACAGGTGCAGGCGCTGGCGCGGCAGCACCTTCAAAAACCATAATCAGCGAACCGGTTTTTACTTTATCACCGGCTTTTACCCGCACTTCTTTTACCACACCGGCCTGAGGCGCTGGAACTTCCATCGCCGCTTTGTCGCCTTCAACACTTAATAATGATTGGTCAACAGCCACAGTGTCGCCGGCTTTCACCAGCACTTCGGTCACTTCAACTTCATCGGCACCAATATCTGGTACAAAAATTTCAATGCTCATTACAAATCCTCTTAGGCGAACAGCGGGTTCGGCTTATTGGTGTCGATGCCAAAACGCACAATCGCGTCGCTGACCAGCTGCTTATCAATTTCACCTTGTTTCGCCAGTTCACGCAGTGACGCCAGCACGATATAACCGGCATTCACTTCGAAGTGACGACGCAGATTTTCGCGGCTGTCAGAACGGCCAAAACCATCGGTACCCAGCACTTTGTAAGAAACAGCCGACACAAAAGCACGTACCTGTTCGGCGTAGTTTTTGATGTAGTCTGTTGCAGCAATCACCGGCGCTTTACCCAGTACCTGGGCAATAAACGGCACTTTTTCCGCTTCATTCGGGTGCAGCATGTTGTGACGTTCACAGTTCTGACCATCCCGCGCCAACTCGTTAAAGGAAGTCACAGAGAACACATCAGAAGCAATGCCATATTCTTCACTGAGGATTTCGGCAGCACGGCGCACTTCGTTCAGAATAGTGCCAGAGCCTAACAACTGAACTTTGGCCTTATTGCCAGAGAGTGTTTCCAGTTTATAAATACCACGGCGAATCCCTTCTTCCGCACCCACCGGCATGGCAGGGTGATGATAGTTTTCGTTCATCACTGTGATGTAGTAGTAGATATTTTCCTGATCTACACCATACATACGACGGAT
This sequence comes from Rheinheimera sp. 4Y26, assembly GCF_025245835.1. Classification (GTDB taxonomy): domain Bacteria; phylum Pseudomonadota; class Gammaproteobacteria; order Enterobacterales; family Alteromonadaceae; genus Pararheinheimera. The sequence continues at coordinate 587,437 of NZ_JAOBWS010000001.1, read as the reverse complement.
ACCATCCTGAATAATTACCGCTAATTCATAGGCATAGGTTGGGTCGTATGAAATACAGTTTGGCACTGTGCCAGCCAGAATATGGCTGTGACCATCTTCGTGCTGTAAACCTTCGCCGTTTAAGGTAGTACGGCCGGCGGTTGCGCCGAGCAAGAAACCACGGGCTTGCTGGTCACCGGCCAGCCAGGCCATATCACCCACCCGCTGGAAACCAAACATCGAGTAGTAGATGTAGAACGGGATCATCGGCAGATCGTTGGTGCTGTAAGAAGTAGCAGCAGCAACCCAGGACGCCATAGCACCCAGCTCGTTAATACCTTCCTGCAATACCTGACCTGAAGTTTCTTCTTTGTAATAAGAAACAATAGCGCGGTCTTCCGGTGTGTAGGTCTGGCCATGCGGGTTATAAATACCAATCTGACGGAACAAACCTTCCATACCAAAGGTACGGGCTTCGTCGGCAATAATTGGCACAATTTGCTGACCGATATGGGCGTCTTTCAGCAGAATATTTAAGCCACGCACAAAGGCCATAGTGGTCGAAATTTCGCGTTTTTGCTCTTCCAGCAAACCTTCAAAAGCCGGTAACTCAGGCAATGTCAGTGGTTTAGTGAAGTTTGGCAAACGCACCGGCGTGTAGCCGTTTAACGCAGCACGGCGATCGTGCAGGTATTTGTGCTCTGGCGAGCCTTCCGGCAGCTGGATATAAGGCAGCGACTGTACATCTTCTTCACTGATGTAGTCTTCCAGACTCAGGCGCTTGCGGATTTGCAGCACATGGGTCATATCCATTTTTTTCACCTGGTGAGCAATGTTTTTGCCTTCAGCGGCTTCACCCATACCATAACCTTTGATGGTTTTGGCCAGGATCACTGTTGGGCGACCTTTGGTTTCCTGCGCTGCTTTAAAAGCTGCATAGAGTTTTGAAGGTTCATGACCACCACGTTTTAATGCAAAAATCTCTTCGTCGGTCATATCAGCAACCAAAGCTGCTGTTTCCGGGTAACGGCCGAAGAAGTGCTGACGTACATAAGCGCCATCTTTGGCTTTGTAAGTCTGGTAGTCGCCGTCGACAGTTTCGTTCATCAGCTGTAACAGCTTGCCAGTGGTGTCTTTGGCCAGCAGTTTGTCCCAACCACTACCCCACACCACTTTAATCACGTTCCAGCCGGCACCACGGAACAAACCTTCTAATTCCTGAATAATCTTGCCGTTGCCCATCACAGGGCCGTCAAGGCGCTGCAGATTACAGTTCACCAGGAAACACAGGTTGTCCAGTTTTTCCCGGGCTGCAAACGACAGCGAACCACGGCTTTCCGGCTCGTCCATCTCACCGTCACCTAAAAAGGCATACACCCGTTGTTGCGAAGTGTCTTTTAAGCCACGGCCGTTTAAATATTTTAAAAAACGCGCCTGATAAATAGAGGTGATTGGGCCTAAACCCATAGAAACAGTCGGGAACTGCCAGAATTCAGGCATCAGCTTTGGATGCGGATAAGAAGATAAACCTTCACCGCCCACTTCCTGACGGAAGTTGTCGAGCTGGTCGGCAGTTAAACGGCCTTCGACAAAAGCACGGGCGTAAATACCAGGAGAAATATGGCCCTGGTAATAGACTAAATCGCCACCGTCTTTTTCATTCGGCGCGCGGAAAAAGTGATTAAAACAGGTTTCATAAAAAGCAGCAGAAGACTGGTAAGACGCCATATGGCCGCCCAGTTCCAGCTCTTTTTTCGAGGCGCGCAGCACTATCATAATAGCGTTCCAGCGGATCACTGAGCGGATGCGTTTTTCCAGATTCACATCACCCGGATAAGCCGGTTCCTGCTGCGGCGGAATCGTATTGATATAGTTGGTGGTAATGCCGGTTGGCATGTCCACACCTTCCAGGCGCGCTTGCTCCAGCACCTGTTCTAACAGAAACTGTGCACGCTCCACACCTTCAGTGCGAACGACAGATTCAAGCGCTTCCAGCCATTCCTGGGTTTCCAGCGCGTCGATGTCCACCTTACTGACTTCAGACATATCAATGTTTCCTATATTCCGGAGTTGCCTCGGCCACTCCTGTTTTATTAAAAGTTAAACCGCTGCGTTTAGTTCGTTTGTGAACGGCGCAACGAGCGTGCAAGGCGTGAGCGTTCCCGGTCGGCTTCCAGCAAAGCCTCTTCAATAAAGGCCAGATGGCTGTTGCTGGCTTGCCGGGCTTGCTCCGGCTCACCATTGATCACCGCTTCCATTAACCGTTGCCGATGTGAATTCAGCTGGCTCACTATGCCGTCTTTTTGCCGCAGAATTTCAAGGTTCAGCTTGATATTCTGCTCCACCAGCGGCGTTAAGCCGCGTACCAGATGCAGCAACACCACATTATGCGATGCTGCAGCTACTGCTAAATACAAACTGCCGACAGCCCTGGCTTCAGCGTCTAAATCCTGCTGTTGCTGTGCGGCACAAATTTCGTCATATCTTTGTTTAATTTGGGCAAAATCAGCACTGGTGCCCCGCAGCGCTGCGTAATAAGCACAAATGCCTTCTAAAGCATGGCGAAATTCCAGTAAATCAAACTGTGACTCGGGATGGCGGCCAATCAGTTCAAATAACGGATCGGTGAGGCCGCCTACCAGATTGTCACAGACATAAGTGCCACCGCCCTGCTTACGGCTGACCAGACCTTTGGCTTCCATTTTTTGCAAAGCTTCACGCAAGCTTGGACGCGACACATCAAACTGCTCCGCCAGTTCACGCTCAGTCGGCAACTTTTGCCCGGGCGTAAAAGTACCTTCGAGCAGCATATGTTCCAGCTGCTCAACAATACGGTCTGACAATTTGGCAGGTTTGATTTTCAGTGTGTTCATCCATTTCCCTGACGATAAAGCGGCTTTAAAGCAAAAACGGACTATCAGCCGCGTTTTTTGTGAATTGCCTGTGCTTATCGTGGTCTTTTTTGTTGTTTATTGTAAATTGGTAAGACCAATTTACATATGCAGGCCATAAGGTAACAGAAAGCGTAGTTGAAGTAAATTCAACCTACTAGTTATGCAAGGTTTCGTCGCTAAATAACTAGAGTCAAAACTCTAAAGAAGCGAAAAGTTAACCGCAAAACAGAATTGGTCAGACCATTTAAAAACGGAGTTGATTGCTGTGGGCTGGCTAGAGTGTTACGAGCTGTGAAGAGAGCAGCCTACAGCAACAGCTGCAGGCTGAACGCGTTAAGATAAGGCACCGCTTAGGGTAAGAATTGCCACTAAAGCGAGGAAAAACAGAATATTACGTTTAGCAAGCTGCACTAAGGAGCAACTTTCAGTGCTGCAATTGAGCAGCTCTTCCGGCAAAGGTTCAGCCGCTTTGGCAATGTCGGTCAGCACTTGGCCAGCCGGAGTGTTGCTGTCGCCGAGGTAGCTCAGCAAAATAGCGGAAGCACGGGAAAAGTGGCCGACCAGTGCAAAACCCAGACCAAACAACCGGGCAGGTAACCAGTCCGCCCAGTGACTCAGATCGCTCGCCACTGCAGTTAACCTTTGTTGCAGGGCAATACTCTGACTGAGCTGCTCAGCGCGGGCTTTAAGTTGCTGCAGATCCTGCTCTGCACCGCTTTGTGTTTCAGCTGCGGTATTGGCTGCTGTATCTGCAGCTTCATACTGCTCAGCCGCTTTACTTTCAATGCTGCCAGTGGGGGCAAAATCAGCATCAGCGACTTGCTCAGTTGCTTGTTGCTCTGGCTGGGTCATATCCTCAGCAGCTTTGTCGCGGCCCGCTGCTTTTATAAAAGTGGCAGGTTCAGTTAATAAACGCAAAATAGCGTAAGTTAAAGCGCCAAAAGCGCCCAGCACGGCAAACCAGAACAACACTGCGGCATAATATTTAAAGTTTAGCCAGACCAGACGCTGGCCATAACTCAGCTGCAGCTGACTGATACCAGCTTCTGTTTCAAGCTGCTGCATAGTTAAAAAAGCTGCCTGCTGATCGTCTCTTGCTGCAGCATTCAGATATTTTTTGTACAACTGCCGGTAATGCCAGCAGCCCATACACAGCAGCAGCACCAGCGTATTCACCAACAAACTGAATAACCAGAAATCCACCAGTTGTAACAGCAGCGTCACCAGAACAGCGGGCAACAAACACCATAGCCATAAACCGGCCTGTGGTTGAGTGAATACTGAAAAGGGGGCTTTATCGGCATAACTGAGATAAGGCCGTAAATAACTAACCAGCTGCCACTGCGGGCTGCGCACGGCCAGTCGCTCGACAATCAGCGCTATTAACATACTAAGCAAAGTCACTTCAGGTTCTCCTTTTCACAGCTTTGTTGCTGCATCTTATCCAGTGCCAGAAAAAAACCTTGCCAGTCAAATGCCTGGCCGGGGTCGGTTTTGCGACCAGGCGCAATATCACTGTGACCAACAATACGGCTTGGTCGCAGCTTGGGGTATTGTTGTAACAAATACCAGCAAAGTTCGGTCAGCGCCTGATACTGCGCTGTGGTGTAGGCTTCATCGTCGCAGCCTTCCAGCTCAATACCAATAGAAAAATCATTACATTTTTCCCGCCCCATAAACTGACTGACACCGGCATGCCAGGCTCTTTTGGCAAAAGGCACATATTGCCAGATGCGGCCATCCCGATAAATCACACAATGAGCCGACACCCGCACACCTTGAAGCTGAGCAAAATAAGGATGAACCGAGCAGTCCAGCCGGCCGCCAAAAAAGTCGTCAATATAAGGTGTATTAAACTGGCGGGGTGGCAGGCTGATATTGTGGATCACCAATAAACTGATGTCATTTTCATCAGGTCTGTCATCAAAATGGCTGCAGGGGCGCTGCTCCAGCAGCGGTGGTTCAGGGTTGGCTGAGCTGTGTACCGGCGTTGCGGCATGCGCTGATAAAGGCTTTTGCAATTGTTGATCACGCTGTTTATGCTGTTGAACTATTGTCAGCGCGAAAAGAATACAATGCAAGCATCTGATCCCACAGCCAAACTCGGCAAAGGTTTTGCCCTGATGGCCTGGTTGTTATTACTGGCCGTTATTTACCTGTTATTTGATGACGCTATTGCACAAAAGCTGAACCCCAATCAGCAAGTGCAATCTGTGGTTAATGCTGCGGGCGAGGCCGAAGTGACCCTAAGCCGCAATGCCAGCGGTCATTATGTCGGCACCTTGCAACTCAACGGTGTGGATGTGGTGTTTTTGCTCGACACCGGCGCCACTGTGGTCGCGGTGTCCCCCGAAGTCGCAAAACGCACCGGCATGCCGCAGGGCCAGCCTTATCAGGTGAACACGGCCAATGGCATCACCACAGCTTATCAAAGCCAAATCAATAGCCTGAAACTGGGTGATATTGTGCTGCGCGATTTGCCGGCCAGCATAGTGCCCAACCTCACCAGCAGCAAAGGGGGCACAGAGATTTTGCTAGGAATGAGTGCGTTAAAACATTTAGAATTCGCGCAACAGGCCAATCAACTGCAACTGAAACAAAGAAACTGACTTATGCAATCAACTCAAGCAACAGCAGACATCAGCCACCACGAGCGGCTGGTGCAGGAAATTCGCCGTGGTGTCAGTCATGCGCTGGCCGAGGATTTAGGGTATTTACCGCTGGCACAAGGGGATATTACCGCTTCGCTTATTCCGGCAGAACAACAGGCCACTGCCACTATTATTACCCGCGAAGATTGTGTGATCTGTGGCGTGGACTGGGTAGAAGAAGTGTTTCAACAATTGTCCGACCAGGTGGTGATCCAGTGGTTTGTCAAAGATGGTGACAAGGTAACCGCCAATACACTGCTCTGTGAAATTAGTGGCCCGGCGCGAATTTTATTAACAGGCGAGCGCACTGCGCTGAATTTCCTGCAAACCTTAAGTGGCACCGCGACCACCACAGCTCAATATGTGGCGTTATTAGACAACAGCAAAACAAGGTTACTCGACACCCGTAAAACCTTGCCGGGCCTGCGGCTGGCACAAAAATATGCTGTCACCTGTGGTGGCGGTAAAAACCACCGTATTGGTTTATACGATGCGTTTTTAATTAAAGAAAACCATATCGCTGCTGCGGGTTCTATTGCCAATGCAGTGCAGACAGCCAGGCAGAACTTCCCGGGCAAAGCAGTAGAAGTGGAAGTGGAAGATTTAACCGAGCTGGAACAAGCGTTAGCGGCCGGTGCCGACATTATTATGCTCGACAACTTTCACATCGCCGATATTCAGCAAGCCGTGGCCATCAATCAGGGCAAAGCCAAACTGGAAGTGTCCGGCAATATTACCAGCGAAGCGTTAAAAGCGCTGGGTGCAACAGGGGTTGATTATATTTCCAGCGGCGCCCTGACCAAAAACGTACAATCTATTGATTTATCAATGAGATTACGCAGCCTGTAACCTGTTACTCTGATGCCGGCCGCAGTGTGGGCCGGCAACCTGCTTATTCACCAACACAATTTTTCATCCCCATCCACACAAAGGCTGAAATCAGCGGCCCAAACCTAAAAAAGCTGTTTAAATTCAGCGTTCAACTCTTGTTAACAACTTATTTGCTTTATTTGTAACCAACTGCGCCCGATATTAAGCTCCCGCACAATGTAACCAAATCGGGTAAATTTAATAAATAGCATTAAATAACATGAAGTTAGAATCGTGCGGCACAAATATTGCTTTATAGGCAAAGATCAAACCAATTTGCTTGCCGCCCCAGTGCTCACTCCAAAAATAAGAACAAAATAACGTTATAATTCATTGAGTTGAGTTCGAAAAAAATAAATATTTACAAATATGCATTTTTTTCTTGCGTAACGCACAAAAATGTCCAGAATAGAAATCAACCCCCTGGGTTAATCAATTACTAATGGAGAAGTACTATGAAACGTAACCAAGGTTTTACCTTAATTGAATTAATGATCGTAGTAGCGATCATCGGTATCCTCGCTGCAGTAGCACTGCCTGCTTACTCAAGCTACCAGGCAAGCTCAAAAGTAACAGCCGGCCTGTCAGAAATTTCTGCAGGTAAAACAGCTTTTGAAAATTTAATCAACAACGGCGGCGCTGTTGCAGCTCCTGGTGATATCGGTTTATCTGCAACTACTGGTAACTGCACTATCTCTACCACTGCTTCTACTATCGTGTGTACACTGCAGAACGCTCCAACTCAGGTAAATGGCAAAACAATTACCTGGACACGTAACCCAACTTCTGGTGCCTGGACTTGCGCAACTACTGCGGATGCGAAATACGCACCAAAAACATGCCCTGGCGTGTAATAGTTGTTCGATAAAAAAAGGCTGCAATGCAGCCTTTTTTATTTTTAAATTCCCACAAACGTTTCACTGTTTTTATTACAACTTATTCTGGTCGTTCACTTGATTGAAAAACTAAAACAATATGGCTTGCTTTTACTGCTGCTGACCTTTGTCATCGTAGTTTATTCTGCTGGCACATCAGGTACTTTGTACTACGACGATTACCGCCCCCTGTCACAATTACAGGCCATTCAGGATTGGCTCAGCGCCGCTGTCTATATTACGTCTGAGACTTCAGGCCCCTTAGGGCGCCCGCTCAGTATGCTGACTTTTGCTTTACAGCATCAGTCCTGGCCTTTAGCGCCCGGGCATTTCCTCTGGTTTAATATTGTTTTGCATGCCATAAACGGCATCCTGGTTTATGCGCTTGTGGTTGCACTGTTGTCCCATCTGCACAACCAACAAAACAGCACAGAATCATCAATATCACAGTGGCAGTGGACAGCTTTGTTTATCACAGCACTGTGGTTATTTTCGCCCATTCAGATTTCGTCTTCATTCATTGTGATACAGCGAATGACCGGCCTTTCTGCCTTTTTCCTGCTCGCCGGAATATTGTTGTATGTGAAGGGTTTACGCAATACAACACAAAATTTAGCCAAGGCAAGGTGGCAACAAGTCACAGGTTTAATGCTGATGACTGTGCTGGCCGTATTTAGCAAAGAAAATGGCATCCTGTTGCCGGTACTGGCATTAGTACTGGAACGCACCCTGTTCAGCGATACCACGGACCCGGATAAAAAAATCAGACAGTGGTATTTATGGAGTTGTGTTACTGCTGTTGCTGGTTATCTGCTTTATGTGGTGATGTCTACCGGTGGCGTTTATCCGTATCGCGATTTTACGATGCTGGAAAGGTTGCTCACCCAACCTTACATACTGCTCAGCTACCTGAAGCTGACATTTTTTCCTGACCTGTTTTCTTACAACCCCTTTCACGACAATATGCAGGTGTTTCAACCTGACAACTTAAGCTGGTTTGCCAGCTTCGCAATTTTTGGCGTGCTGGCTTTATTGGCTGTTGCCATAAAATGGCGTCGTCGACAGCCGGTGCTGAGTTTTGCAATATTGTGGTTTTTTGCCGCCCACTTGCTTGAATCAACAGTGATTGGCCTTGAGCTGTATTTTGAACACCGCAATTACGTTGCCATTTTAGGCCCGTGCTTTGCCATTGGTTGGTACTTAAGATTGCTTAGCCAGCAGTATCATCAACTGGTGATGCTGGGTTCAGCTGCTTATTTACTGCTGCTGGTTGGCATTACGGCATTTGTAGTTCAGTTGTGGGGAAAACCTTTGCATGCCGCTGAATTATGGTTTGAAAAGCAATTTGGTTCCGAGCGGGTGACAGAGCATTACGCATTGCTGAATCTGGAGCAAGGCAACACCATGCAGGCTTATTTTGCATTACAGGCTCAGGTTAAAGCTTGTGATCAATGTATTGGCTCACGGCTGCAATATGCCCTTGTCGCCTGTGCTGTCGCTGATGAAGGTTCAATGCGTGAGAATATCAGCAGAGTTCAACAACTGGCAGAGCGTCAGCATATTATTGGCAGTGCTCCTGCTGTTTTGGCCAGTTTTAAAACACAAATTCAAAACAAAAATTGCTCATTGCTTGGTCTTCCTGAGCTTGTTGCACTGAACAAGCTGTTATTGCAGCATCAGACCCTTGATATTAACCCGGGCAAACATTTTGCCCTGCTGCTGAACCTGCACGATCTTTATGACAGCCTGAATGATAAAGCCGCCAGTTTACAGTACCTGCAGCAAGCTTTTGCTACCAGGCCCAGCCTGCAGTTGGGGGAAGTCATTTTTAATAATTTATTGGACGAGCACGACAGCAGCAAGGCAGAAGCATTTTTGCAACAGCTGTGTTTGAACAAAACTTTTAATGTGTTTCTCAGAATACAGAAACAGCAAAAATGCGAAGACCTGACACTGCGTCTGGAACAAAAAAAACTGGGCCAACCATGACGTCATACCAAGCAGAAAATTTGTCTATTGTCATTCCGGCTAAAAACGAACAACTTGCGATAGGGCAGCTGGTCCATGATTTGCGGAGCAGTTTTGCGCAAGCACAAATCATTGTGGTCGATGATGGTTCTACCGATCAGACTGCAACCATTGCTGCTGAAGCCGGAGCCACTGTGATTAACCACCCTTACAGCAAGGGCAACGGCGCTGCGATAAAAACCGGTGCCCGCCATGCCAGTGGCGATTTTATTGTTTTTATGGATGGCGACGGTCAGCACAAGTCAAAAGATATCCAACTGCTGCTGGACAAGATGGCAGAAGGTTATGACATGGTTGTTGGCGCCAGACAAAAAGGTTCACAGGCAAGTGTAGGCAGAGGTATGGCAAATAAGTTTTATAACAAACTTGCCAGTTACGTGACCGGGCAAAAAGTCGAAGATTTGACGTCTGGTTTCAGGTTAGTCAGACGCTCATTATTCCTGAAAATTTTAAGCCTGTTACCCAATGGTTTTTCTTACCCGACCACATCAACCATGGCATTTTTCCGGGCAGGTTATTCGGTGGCTTACGTTCCGATTAACGCAGCAACAAGACAAGGAAAAAGTCATATCAGACCATTGCAGGACGGCATCAGATTTTTATTAATTATTTTTAAAATCGGCACCCTCTATTCGCCGCTGAAATTGTTTTTGCCGATTTCAGCTTCGGTCTTTGCTGTTGGTTTGAGTTATTACGCGTACACTTATCTGACGGTGGGACGCTTTACCAATATGAGTGCCCTGATGTTTACCACTGCACTGATTGTGTTTATGGTTGGACTGGTGTCAGAGCAAATTACCCAGCTGCTCTATGTTGAGACTGAAAAAGAGCACAACTAAATGCAGGCAAAGGAAGATTACCGTCTAAAAAAAATGGCTCAGCTGAGCAGAGGCCCCCTGATAGCTGATATTGGTTTTGCCCAGAGCCCAAACCCCTATCTGCATGCTGAATCTTTGATTGGTATAGATCCGGCGCCTGCATCGCATCCGTCGAATTATCAACAATTATTTACCGGAACTCTGGCAGAATTTTGTCAGGAAAACCCGGCCATACAATTCGATTCAGTTGTCGCGGGTGAGTTGCTGGAGCATTTATTAAACCCCATGATGTTTTTGCAAGAGTGTTTTGATGTGTTACGTCCCGGCGGAATGTTAGTACTGTCGACCCCAAATCCAAATTCGCCTATTGAACGTTTGCTGACGCTCACTTTGAGCCGGAGATTCTTTTATACGTCCGACCACGTTATGCTGTTCCCGCAACGTTGGTTAATTCGCATGCTGGAAATCAGCGGTTTTGTGAATTGTAAACTGCATAGCGGCGGTTTCCCGTGCCCGGTATTTGGGCTCATTCCGTTTCCCAGACCCTGGTGTTATCAAACTATTGCAGTGGCGGAAAAGCCATTATGAATATTCTTTTTGATCTCGGCCATGCAGCGCATGTGCATTTATTTCGCCGGATGATCAGCGTACTACAACAAAACGGTCACCAGGTCACTGTGGTATCCAGGGATAAACCTCATGTGCTGGCATTGCTGGACAGTTATGGCATCCGCCATCAATGCCTTTCCAAACCACAAAAAGGACTGATTGCTTTATTCATGGAGTGGTTGTTACGAACCTGGAAAATACTTCGTCTGCACCAAAAAAAGCAGTTTGATGTGGCAATAGGCACTTCGGTGTCAATTTCGTATTTGTCTTTATTTGGTCATGTGGTGTCTATTAACGTGCAGGAGGATGACGACGCGGTCATCCCACTTCATGTGCTACTCGCCTATCCGTTATCCAGTTTTATTGTGAATCCCAAACTGCTTCAGTTTAAATATTTTGCGAAAAAACGACTACTCCATAATTCGCTGCATGAAATGGCCTATTTATCGACAGCAGTGTTCACGCCAGACAAGGAGATACTTCACAAGTATCAGCTGAAACCTTATCAATATCTGATTGTGCGGAAAGTAAAACTTGACGCGCACCACGACCTGGGTCAGTCCGGTCTGACAACAGAACATTTAAACCTGCTTGATGCACATGCCAGCAATCTGACCATTTTGCACTCCAATGAAGTGGGCACACAAAAAATTGCAGTGGCAGATATGCACCATTTATTGGCTTTTGCCAGCTTACTTATTACAGATTCGCAGACGATGGCAGCAGAAGCCGCCTGCCTTGCCACGCCTGTTATCCAGGTCAGCAGTTTTGAGAACAAACTGTCCTATATCAGACACTTAAGACAACTGGGATTCATACAGGCATTCAAACCGACACAGCTGGATGAATTTGCACAGGCGCTTTTCGAATCACTGGCTACTTCTGAAACTGAGCAGTGTCGTGCAGAAAAACGACAACAGATCAACACTATTTTCCCCGATTTTACTGAAGAATTTTTCAGCTTATTAAGAGACAACAACATTGTTAAACTTCCTTAAAAAATATGGAGTTAACATCCTTTTTGCCATAGTGGGGATTATATTTGTTGCTAAATTCCATGATAGCAATGCCTTTTCATGGACAGACTTATTACCCGGATTTGGCCTGTATTGCCTGCTGTCTGTGATCACCGGACTGCGGTTTTATTCATTACTCAAACTCACAGAAAATATTCACTTGTCTCTGGCGGAAATTATCAGCATTCCGGCAAGAATGAATCTGTTTAGTTATGTGTTGCCTTTTAAAGGTGGCGGAATATGGCTTATCTGGTATCTGAAAACACGATACGGTCTTGGCTTTATCAAAAGTCTGGGTATGGCATTTCAGAATGCATCACTTGCCATCAGCCTGTTACTGCTGCTTGTCGTCAACCATTATGCTTCCATGAACTTTCAATCGATGTTATGGACTGCATTGCTGCTGATACTGCTGATCAATGCCGTTATTTTCATCACCAGACGCAGTATTGGTCATCATGTCCGCTTAGGTGTTGTGATATACGATCTGATATTAAGTCTGTTGTATCTGAGTGTGACATGCATTTTACCTATGTCTTTGTTTGAAGTGAGTACGGAACAAAGTCTGGTATTTGCAGCGCTGATTATTTCGTCATCGTTAATTAAAATTACACCTGGCAATATTGGCGTACTGGAAGGTATGGCTGCTATCGCCAGTATTTGGTATCAGGACAGCGGCTTTTTGCAGTTTGTCGCTTTCTTCCGCTTATTGTCTTTATTGCATGCCACAACTTTTGGCATTGGTTCAGTATTGCTGAATAAGCCCGCCCAGGTGAAAGATCAATAACCTTGCGGCGACAATCTCAAATCATTTGTTAAACACAGCTTGTTCGATCATAACTGTTGAATTCTTCCTCCCCGCTGTCATAATCAAAATGCTAATTTTCTCATTATTATCTGACAGATGGATGTATTGTCGTTATGGCTTTTAACCTGCAATCAATTCTTCTTCGCCGTTTGGGCCAATCAGGCCTGATTGATGCGGGCCATTGCACCAAACTTGCTGCCGAAAAAAACCATCAGTATCAAACCGCAGCCGACTTTCTGATTGGTGAAAAACTGATTAGCCCGGCAGCGCTGGCCACAGCAGCCGGTGGTTTTACCATGCACAGTGTGCTGGATTTGGATTATTACGATCTGGACTATGTGCCCGAGCAGGAACGTAATGAAAAACTGATCCGCAAACACCATGTGCTGCCCATTTTTAAACGGGGCCGCAGTTTATTTCTGGCTGTAGTCGACCCAACCGATATGCAACCGGTAGAGGATTTTGAATTCAGTACCGGCCTTCGTGTTGAAGTGGTGGTGGTTGAGTTTGACAAGCTGCACAAACTGATTGACCGGGTATTTGACCAAAAAGCCAGTGACAGTTTTTCCAATACGGATTGGGACTTAAGCGAACTTGGCCTGGCCGATGCTGATGAAGACGACAGCACCAATGAAGCTGAAGACGGGCCGATTATTACCTTTATTAACAAGATGCTGCATGACGCCATTCGCAAAGGGGCGTCAGATTTGCACTTTGAACCTTATGAAAAAAGTTATCGCATCCGTTTTCGCATAGACGGCATTTTGCATGAAGTCGCCTCACCGCCGGTGGCGCTGTCCAGCCGCTTATCTGCCCGGTTAAAAGTTATGTCGCGTCTGGATATTGCAGAAAAACGGGTACCGCAGGACGGTCGGATTAAACTGAAACTGTCGCAGAAAAAGTCGATCGATTTTCGGGTCAGCAGCCTGCCCACGCTGTGGGGCGAAAAAATCGTTATGCGGATTCTGGATTCAGACAGCGCCATGCTGGGTATTGATATTCTGGGTTACGAAGAAAACCAGAAAAAACTCTATCTGAACGCTCTTGAACAACCGCAGGGCATGATTCTGGTCACAGGCCCGACAGGAAGCGGTAAAACGGTATCGCTTTATACCGGCCTGAATATTCTCAATACCGAAGAAACCAATATTTCCACTGCTGAAGATCCGGTGGAAATTAACTTACCCGGCATTAACCAGGTGCAGGTAAACCCCAAAGCAGGGTTAACCTTCCCGATGGCGCTGAAATCTTTTTTACGGCAAGACCCTGATGTGATCATGGTGGGTGAAATCCGGGATCTGGAAACCGCCGAAATTGCCATTAAAGCGGCCCAAACCGGCCACTTGGTAATGAGCACTTTGCACACCAACTCAGCCCCTGAAACCTTAACCCGTTTATTGAATATGGGCGTTCCGGCTTATAACGTGGCGAGTTCCGTCAGCCTGATTATTGCACAGCGTCTGGCGCGGCGGTTATGCAGCCACTGTAAGGCCCCGGAAGTCTTGCCAGAAGAAGAGTTATTGCGTCAGGGTTTTACCAAAGAGCAATTACCGGGTATTAAATTATGCAAACCTGTCGGCTGTGAATATTGCACCGGCGGTTATAAAGGCCGGGTCGGTATTTATGAAGTAATGCCGATTTCGCCTGCGATTGCTGAAAAAATTATGCATGGTGGTAATTCACTGGAAATTGCCAAACAAGCCCAGCTCGAAGGCATTAATAATTTACGCCAATCCGGTTTACTCAAAGCAGCGGCCGGCTTAACCAGTCTGACCGAAATTAACCGGGTGACAAACGCTTAATACAGGTGCATAAAACGGCACTGCAACAAAGCAGTTAAAGCGCAGACTTGAATTTAATAATGGCCAGCAGGTGATTGCCGGCACAAGGATAAAAAATGGCTCCACAACCAAAAATAAAAGAGCAGGACAACTTTTCCTGGAAAGGGGTAAACCGCCGGGGGAAAAAAGCCGAAGGTGAAATTCGCGCTAACTCTATTAACGAAGCAAAAGCTTTATTGCGCCAACAAGGCATAACGCCATCCATTGTTACCAAAAAACGTAAAAGCCTGATCGGCGGTGATGCCAAGGTCACGCCAGCTGATGTCGCGGTGTTAACCCGCCAGATTGCCACTATGCTGGCTGCCGGCGTACCCCTGGTGCAATCCATTGACCTCATCAGCAGCGGTGCCGACAAAAAATCTTTGCGTGATTTAATGCAAAAAGTGTCGGTAAAAGTGCAAAGTGGTATTCCGCTGTCTGAAGTGCTGCGCGAACATCCAAAATATTTTGATGAATTGTATTGTGACCTGGTCAAATCAGGTGAACAGTCCGGTGCCCTTGACCGCATTTTTGATCGTGTTGCCACCTATAAAGAAAAAGCAGAAGCCCTTAAATCCAAAATTAAAAAAGCGATGTTCTATCCTATCGCCGTTACAGTTGTTGCACTGATCGTGACCTCAATTTTGCTGATTTTTGTGGTGCCGTCCTTTGCCGAAATTTTTGCTGGTTTTGGCGCTGAACTGCCTGGTTTTACCCTCTTTGTTTTGGGTATCTCAGAATGGATGCAAAGTTATTGGTGGGTGGTGTTGGCCGCCATCATTATTGCGTTATATATGTTCAGAAAGGCTTATCACAACAACCTGCAGTTTAAAACCGCAGCTGATGCCATGGCATTAAAACTGCCGGTGATGGGCATGATTATTAATAAAGCAGCTGTTGCCCGTTATGCCCGGACCTTATCCACCACTTTTGCGGCCGGTGTACCGCTGATTGAAGCGCTGGAATCTGCCGCTGGCGCTGCCGGCAACGAAATTTATAAAAATGCCATTATGGAAGTCAGAGCCGATGTTTCCGCCGGTGGCCAGATGTTCAGCTCGATGAAAACCACCAACAGATTCCCGGAAATGGTGATTCAGATGGTGTCTATTGGTGAAGAATCGGGCTCTTTAGACGATATGCTGGCCCGGGTGGCTAATATTTATGAACAGGAAGTAGACGACGCGGTAGACGGTTTAACTGCGCTGCTTGAGCCAATGATTATGGCGGTACTGGGTGTGATTATCGGTGGTTTGATTGTCGCTATGTATTTACCAATTTTCCAACTGGGTTCGGTGATCAAATGATGTTGTCTGGTGCAGAAGTATTGTTGTATTTGCAGCAGTCGCCTTATGTTTTTACCGCTGTGGTGTTTTTGTTCAGCCTTTGTGTTGGCAGTTTTTTAAATGTGGTGGTCTACCGCTTACCGCTGATGATGGAACGCAGCTGGAAAGAGGAATATCAGGAATATTTTTCGCCAGAGCTGTCATCAAACGAATCACAATCAAAAACACCGGTATTTAATCTGGCAGTGCCCCGCTCTGCTTGTCCGCATTGTCAGCATCAGCTGTCGGCGCTGGATAATATTCCACTGCTCAGTTATCTGCTGCTCAAAGGCAAATGTCGTTATTGCAAAGCGCCTGTCAGCTTGCGATACCCGCTATTGGAGCTTGGCACTGCACTGATATCTGCGGTAGTGGCCTGGCAAATGGGCGCAACAGCCACAGGCTTTTTATATTTAGCTGTGACCTGGGCGCTGTTGGCACTGACTTTTATTGATATCGATAAAATGTTATTGCCCGATCAAATCACCCTGCCCCTGTTATGGCTGGTGCTGGTGGCCGCAGTGGCGGGCTTTAGTAAAACCGACGCTGCCGGGGCTATCACAGGCGCAGCTCTGGGTTATCTGGCGCTCTGGTCGGTGTATTGGCTGTTTAAATTGCTGACCGGCAAAGAAGGCATGGGTTATGGTGATTTTAAATTGCTGGCCGTATTTGGTGCCTTGCTTGGTTGGCAACAACTGCCACTGATTATCTTGTTATCATCCCTGGTCGGGGCTGTGGTGGGTTCTATCTATCTGGCTGTAAAGGGCAAAGATAAAAATAATGCTATTCCATTTGGTCCTTACATAGCTGCGGCCGGCTGGATTGCCATGCTCTGGGGTGAACAAATCACTGAAGCTTATTTGTTGTTGATCCAGCCATAACGTCTAATGAGCAAATTTATTGTTGGACTCACCGGCGGTATCGGCAGTGGTAAAACCACGGTTGCCAATGAGTTTGCCAAACTCGGCATCCAGCTGGTGGATGCCGATCTAGTTGCCAGAGAAGTGGTTGCACCGGGCAGCCCGGCCTTAACACAAATAGCCGCCCATTTTGGTGAAGGTATTTTACTGAGCGATGGCAGTCTGAACCGGGCTTTATTGCGGGAACGTATTTTCAGCAATGAAGCGGAAAAACACTGGTTAAATCAGCTGTTACATCCACTGATCCGGCAGCAGCTTTTGCAGCAACTGGCGCAAGCCAGCTCGCTTTATGTCATTCTGGTGGCGCCGCTGTTGATTGAAAACAAACTGCAACCTTTGGTGGATCAGTTGCTGGTGGTAGACGTGAGTCCAGACCATCAGCTAAGCCGCACTGCAGCGCGGGATCAGGTTGACACAGCTCAGGTGGCAGCCATTATGGCGTCCCAATGTACGCGTGAGCAGCGCCTTGCTGCGGCAACTCAGCTGCTGGATAACAACCTGCCACCTGAAACTCTGCCGGAAAGGGTTATGGCACTGCATCAAATATATTCAGCCATGGCAGCAGAAAAACTAGCCAAATCGCGAACTTAAGGTTATGTTAACTGACGGGTGCAACAGCAACCCGCTGGCTTTTTTTGGGGCGCACCTCGGGCATGGCAGAACTTATCTACGAACATCCACTCAACGAAAAAGTCCGGACCTATCTGCGGGTCGAATATTTATTCAGTCAGGTTAATCATCAGCTCGCACTTGCCAACGAATCCCAGCAACTTGGCTTTTTTACCTCGTTGTTTGCCCTGATTGAAGTACTTGATCGCAATGATATCCGCCCGGATTTAATTAAAGACGTCGAACGTTGTGAAAGTGCGCTGGTAAGCTGGTCGCGTCATCCTTCAGTGTCTGATGACAGTCTGGAGTCGATGTTACAGCAGGCGGTACGGCTGCAAAGCGAACTGATTCGCGGCGCCAAATTTGCCAATGTGCTCAAAGAAGATAAATTTTTAGGTCCGCTGCGCCAGCGTTTTTTTATTCCGGGTGGCACCTGTTATTTTGATTTACCTCAACTGCAGTTCTGGTACACCCAGCCACTGGATGTCCGGCAAAAATCGGCGCAGGAATGGATAGCTCAGCTGCAGTTGGTGGAAAGAGCCATCAGCTTTGTGCTGACCTTTATCCGCGAACGCGGTAAATTTCAGCCGGTGGTGGCGGAAAATGGCTATTACCAGAGCAATACTGAACAATACGAACTGCTCAGATTAAAATACCCGCTGGAATATTGCTGTTACCCAACCATCAGCGGCAATAAATACCGTTATGCCATTCGTTTTATGCAGCTCTGCGACACTCAGGGCCGCGCCACTTCAGATAAAAATATCCCGTTTGAACTCGCCTGCTGTTAGCGTCATTTTTTAGTTCCTGACATCGGCTGCACACTTAGCCTCGTCTTCAGCTTGGGTGTATAATGCAGCTTTTGTAAATAGCGCACAGGAATTGTGATGTCAGAGCTCAAAGTACAATGCCCAACTTGTCAGACCGAAGTGTTGTGGGGCCCACAATCACCATTCAGACCATTTTGCAGCGAACGCTGCCGTTTGATTGATTTAGGTGAATGGGCCAGCGAAAGCCGCCGTATTGCCGATAAACAGCCGATAGAGGCAGGTATTGGCGATGCCGATCTGATGGCGCTGGAAGATGAGCTGATGCAGCAGGACAATAAGTTTTTTCAATAAACAAACACCGGCTCTGGCTGAATGACTGAGCCGGTGCTTGCTATCGCGCCCTAAGGCTGGAACAGTTGCTGTACCGCAGCCAGAATGGGCTGATTGGCATCAGGGAACTGATAATTACCAAGTTCAAGCTGATGCACCCAGGCCGTTTGCTGGCCTTCCAGCCCTTTGCCTTCACCGCTGAAATCTTCCACTAACCAGACATCCAGCAACACGGTTTTTTCCGGATAAGCATATTGCAGCTGTAACATGGCGCTGGCGTTGTTCACTTTCAGGTTCACTTCTTCCAGCAGCTCACGTTGCAGCGCCTGCAGCACAGTTTCACCCGCCTCTACTTTGCCGCCCGGAAACTCCCAGCGTCCGCCCTGATGCAGTTGATCCGGCCTTTTGCTGATAAAGATAAAGTCGCCGCGTTTTATCACGCCAACGGCCACATGCACTACTTTGGTTGTCGACACTTTGTGTACTCCGGGTTGTTCGGCTTATCTGCCCGAGTTGTATTGCCTGAATGGTTATGTCTGGCCTGCTTTTGCATGCATAAAAAAAGCAGAGCGAGCTCTGCTTTTTTTATGCACTGCGACGGCTTAGCTTAATTTGCCGTGGCACTGCTTATATTTTTTGCCCGAACCACAAGGGCAAACATCGTTGCGGCCAATTTTTTCGCCATCGCGGAACACAGGAGCACCCGGATTGGCCGGTACTTCACCGCCCACATGTTCGGCTTCTTCATGTTCAAACTTCATAGCTACGGCATCAGCTTTGCGGCGCTGTTCTTCTACCGCTTCCACATCTTCCGGCGCGCGGATTTGCACACGGCTTAACACACCAACCACGTCCAGTTTCAGCTGATCCAGCATATTGGAGAACAGCTCAAAAGCTTCGCGCTTATATTCCTGTTTCGGGTTCTTTTGCGCATAACCACGCAGGTTAATACCCTGACGCAGGTGGTCCATCGCGGCTAAATGTTCTTTCCAGTGCGTATCCAGACTTTGCAGCATCACGGCTTTTTCAAACTGACGTAACACTGGTGCACCCACCATTTGTTCTTTCAGCTCGTAGGCTTTTTCGACCACGTCGTGGATACGTTCTTTCAGTTTTTCTTCAAACAGTTTGTTGTCTTCGGCCAGCCATTTTGCCACTGGTACATCAATAGCAAAGTCTGAACGTAACCGTGCTTCCAGACCCGGGATATCCCACATTTCGTCCAGCGATTGTGGCGGAATATATTGGTCCATCACCGACTGCACCACATCAGTGCGGATAGCGGCAATAGTTTCGGTAATATCTTCAGTGGCCAGCAATTCGTTACGCTGCTCGTACACTACTTTACGCTGGTCATTGGCGACGTCGTCAAATTCCAGCAATTGCTTACGGATGTCAAAGTTACGGGCTTCCACTTTACGCTGGGCGTTTTCAATAGCGCGGCTTACCAATGGATGTTCAATAGCTTCACCGGCTTCCATACCCAGTTTACGCATCATACCTGCCATACGGTCTGAGGCAAAAATACGCATTAATGCATCGTCCAGCGCCAGATAAAAACGGCTGGAACCGGCATCACCCTGACGACCGGCACGGCCACGCAGCTGATTGTCGATACGGCGAGATTCGTGACGTTCGGTACCGATAATATGTAAACCACCAGCAGCTATCACAGCGTCATGACGCTGTTGCCACTGGGCTTTAATTTCATCAATTTGTTCCTGAGTCGGGTTTTCCAGCTTGGACACTTCAGAATGCCAGTTACCACCGAGCACAATGTCAGTACCCCGGCCTGCCATGTTGGTGGCAATGGTGACAGTGCCAGGACGACCGGCTTCGGCAATAATTTGCGCTTCATTGGCGTGAAACTTGGCGTTTAACACCTGATGCGGGATTTTTGCTTTGTGTAATAACGACGACAGATATTCTGAGCTTTCAATAGAAGCAGTACCGACCAGCACAGGGCGTTGTGCCTGACGGGTGGCTTCAATATCTTTAATGATGGCCTGATACTTTTCTTCGGCAGTCAGATACACCAGATCCGGCATATCTTTACGCACCATCGGCTTGTTGGTTGGCACTACAATAGTTTCCAGACCATAAATTTGCTGAAATTCAAAAGCTTCAGTGTCGGCAGTACCTGTCATACCGGCCAGTTTTTCGTACAGACGGAAGTAGTTCTGGAAAGTGATAGAGGCCAGCGTCTGGTTTTCGTTCTGAATACGTACACCTTCTTTGGCTTCAATGGCCTGGTGCAAGCCTTCAGACCAGCGACGGCCTTCCATGGTGCGGCCTGTGTGTTCATCAACGATCACAATCTGACCGTCTTTAATCACATAATCCACATCTTTTTTGAAGAGGTTGTGGGCGCGTAAAGCGGCATACACATGGTGTAACAAAGTGATATTACTGGCTGAGAACAGCGAATCACCCTGTTGAATTAATCCACGTTCCTGCAGAATTTCTTCCACCCGGATCTGACCACGTTCGGTTAAATAAATCTGTTTGGCTTTTTCGTCGATGGTGAAGTGACCATCGCCCATCTGGCCTTCTTCGTCTTCTTTTTCCTGTTTTTCCAGCATCGGCACTACAGTGTTGATTTGGCGATACAGCTCTGAGCTGTCTTCAGCCTGGCCGGAAATAATCAGTGGTGTA
Source organism: Rheinheimera sp. 4Y26 (assembly GCF_025245835.1). Lineage (GTDB taxonomy): Bacteria > Pseudomonadota > Gammaproteobacteria > Enterobacterales > Alteromonadaceae > Pararheinheimera. The sequence goes on along the minus strand of NZ_JAOBWS010000001.1, from coordinate 566,463 downwards.
CGGGCTTCATCGATCAAAATCGAGTCTACTTCGTCGATAATGGCGTAGGCTAAATCGCGCTGCACCCGATCGGCCATACTGAAGGCCATATTGTCGCGCAGATAATCAAAACCAAATTCGTTGTTGGTACCGTAGGTAATATCAGCAGCATAAGCCTGCTGTTTTTCCGGATGTTGCATGCCAGGCACGTTAACGCCCACTGTTAAGCCTAAAAAGCGGAACAGCGGCTCGTTGGTTGCGGCATCACGTTTGGCCAGATAGTCGTTGACGGTAATGACATGCACAGCACCGCCGCTTAAAGCGTTCAGGTAAGCCGGCAAGGTTGCGGTCAGGGTTTTACCTTCACCTGTGCGCATTTCAGAAATTTTGCCCTGATGCAGCACCATGCCGCCAATCAGCTGCACGTCAAAATGACGCATGCCAAACACCCTTTTACTGGCTTCACGCACAGTGGCAAAGGCCTCAGGCAGTAAATCGTCCAGGCTGGCACCATCAGCATAACGTTGTTTAAATTCTGCAGTTTTTGCCTGCAACTGTTCATCAGACAAAGCTGCAAACTGGCTTTCCATGCCGTTGATTTCGTCGACCGTTTTAGTGAGTTTTTTCAGGAAACGATCGTTGCGACTACCAAATAATCTGGTAAAGAGTTTTCCAAACATTGTCCAAATACCACTTTTATTGTTGAGACTGGCGTGCAGTCCTGGCTGAGCCATTGAAAATTTTTGTCCGACGGTTCACAAACAACATCGGGTCTATTTGCTGACCATCTTTTAATATTTCGTAATGTACGTGCGGACCTGTTGAACGACCGGTATTACCGATAGTGGCAATTTGCTGACCTTTACTGACCAGTTGGCCAATGTCGGCCTGAATTGCTTTGGCATGACCATACCTGCTGCGATAACCACCGGCATGTTCAATTTCCACCATCAGCCCATAACCAAAACGTTCTCCGGCCCAGGTCACAATTCCACCTGCGGTTGCCACCACCGGATCACCTTCGGTACCGGCAAAATCAACACCACGGTGCAGGGCGGGCTCACCACTAAAAGGATCACTGCGCACGCCATAAGCGGAAGAGAGGTAACCTTTTTGTACCGGCCGGCCAGATAACTGACTGTTCATACCGATATTGTGATTCAGATCCAAAGATTCAAGTAAGGCAAAACGGGTTTGTTCAGTTTGCAGATTTTGCTCAAGTGAGGTCAGCTGCAACAGCACCTGATTTAAGTCATCCAGACTCAGCTGAACGCCTGGCTGTGCGGGCCCCCCCATAGGCGGTGCCTGATGCAGGTTAAATTCATCCATGGACAAATTGGCAGCATCAATTAAACGCTCGCCGACCATATTCAGCCGGTTCACCTGCGCCTGCAATGACGCCACTTTAGCGGTGAGAGCCGCAATCTGATGTTCAGCGCGCTGACGAATTTGCGCCACTTCAGCGGCATCTACCTTAGGTTCAGCATCCGCAACCGGCACCTGTGCACCGGCATCCGCCCATAAGCGGCCTGCGGCTGCGCCTACCCCTGCGGCAATAAAAAACAATAATACCGCGGTCACAGCCCATTGCTTTGGTGTGGCACCAAAGTTGAGGGCGCGATACTGCTCGCGGTAAAAAACTGGTAGACTCATGGGACCTCAGTTTCTGGTTCTTGTTTGTTATGGCCCGCTATTCACGCAAACCTGTCGACGTCGCGACGCTGCTGCAACAGAACACGCTGTTGCAAACGTCTTCGCAGACGGAATTAGTGCGTCAACTTAATACCGAATTAATCCAAATCCTGCAACTGGAAAAACCGTTTTTCTGCAAGGTTAGCCGCATTGAACAAGGCAGAGTGCAGATTTTGTGCACATCAGCGGCCTGGGCAACGCGGATCAAGATGCAAAGAGGCGCTATTCTAGACAATTTCAGGCAAAAAATCTTGCCTGATTTAGCAGGTCTGGATATCGAAATCAGCCCAAACAGCGATATTCGTTATCAAACCAGTCAAAACCAGACAGAAGCCCCAACTAACCGCCAAATATCGGAGCAAGCCGGTGCTTATTTACTGGCGGCAGCAGAAAATGCCGACCCGGAACTGGCCAAAAGATTACGCCGGCTGGCCGAACTGGCCGGCAAAAAATAACCGCGGTGTTTTTCCGGTTTTGTTAATCACAAGCGAAAAAAAACCTCACAGGGTAACCGGTGAGGTTTTTTTTGAGCCAGCAGCGACTTAAGCCATCTGCGGCGCCAGATAAGAAATCGGCAACTGTGCAGGTTTGTCAAAAGTGACAAATTCCCAGTTTTCCTGATCGGCCAGTACGGCACACAGCAACTGGTTATTCAGCGCATGGCCGGTTTTATAAGATTTAAACTCACCCAGAATGCTGTAACCGGCCATATATAAGTCGCCGATGGCATCGAGGATTTTGTGTTTAATAAATTCGTCGTCATAACGCAGGCCGTCCTGGTTTAATACCCGGAATTCGTCCAGCACTACGGCGTTGTCAAAACTGCCACCCAGAGCCAGATTATTGGCACGCAGATATTCAATATCCTGCAGGAAACCAAAGGTACGGGCGCGGCTGATATCTTTAATAAAACCAGCAGCAGAGAAATCCAGTTTCATCCGTTGTTTGGTTTCTGAGATCACCGGGTGATCAAAGTCGATGGCAAAATCAATACGGAAACCATGGTGTGGCTTAAATTCAGCCCACTTATCACCATCTTCCACCCGCACTGCTTTTTTGATGCGGATAAATTTTTTCGCCAGCTTTTGTTCAGCAACACCTGCTTCAAGCAGCAGGTACACAAAAGGATTGGCACTGCCGTCCATAATTGGAATTTCGGCGGCGTCTACTTCCACAATCAGGTTATCAATGCCTAAACCGGCAATGGCAGCCATTAAATGTTCGGTGGTGGATAACCGCACACCGTTTGGGTTAATCAAGCAGGTACACATCACAGTATCACCAACCAGTTCAGGTGCTACTTTGAAGTCAACTATAGGGTCAAGGTCAACACGACGAAACACAATACCTGTGTTGTCAGGCGCAGGCCGGAGAGTAAGCGTAACCTTCTCGCCCTTGTGCAGACCAACTCCGATAGAGCTGACAGTTTTATTGATAGTACGTTGTTTAATCATCACTTTTCGTCCTGTTCAAAATTTGAACAAACCCAAACGGCGGCGAAGCATAGCATATGTTAACAACATTGCCAATGCTGTGAGCTTATCCGCCCTGTGTCACAGACTGACTTAATCAGCCTGTTTACGCAGGAAAGCCGGAATATCAAAAATGTCGATATTGGCTTTGTTATCTGCCTGCGGCTTGTTTTGTACACTTTCCACTGCGGCTGTAACCGGCATAGCTTCGCGCATATCGCGGGCGGCGTTGCCTGCATTACCGTACACAGTGCCGGCGTTACCATAAACGCTGCCTGAATGGTTGTTGTACTGGGCACGTACCGGCTCAGCAGCACGGTGGTGGCCATGGACCAGACTGATATCTGGTTTACGCTCAGCGCCAATGCCAGTTGCAACCACTGTTACGCGCAGTTCATCAGACATGTCCGGATCAATAACAGCACCCACCACTACAGTGGCGTTTTCTGAGGCAAAGGCTTTGACCGCATTACCAACAATTTCAAACTCTTCGATGGTTAAATCCAGACCTGCCGTGATATTTACCAGAATACCTTTGGCACCTGACAGGTCGATATCTTCCAGCAGCGGGCTGGAAATAGCCTGTTCAGCAGCTTCTTCAGCACGGTCCGGGCCTGAAGCGCGGCCTGTGCCCATCATGGCAGTGCCCATTTCTGACATCACAGTACGTACGTCGGCGAAGTCAACGTTGATCAAACCAGGGCGGGTAATGAGTTCAGCAATACCTTGCACAGCGCCTAACAACACATTGTTAGCGGCTTTAAAAGCATCCAGCAGGCTGGTGCCTTTGCCCAGTACTTTTAATAATTTGTCGTTTGGAATAGTGATCAAAGAGTCGACATGTTTTGACAGCTCGTTGATGCCTTCATCAGCATAACTTGAGCGTTTTTTGCCTTCAAAAGGGAAAGGTTTAGTGACCACTGCAACAGTCAGAATACCCAACTCTTTAGCAACCTGAGCCACAATTGGCGCCGCGCCTGTACCAGTACCACCACCCATACCGGCAGCGATAAACACCATATCAGCACCCATAATGGTTTTTTTGATAGTGTCGCGGTCTTCTTCGGCAGAACGGCGGCCAACGTCAGGGTTAGCACCTGCGCCTAAGCCTTTAGTAACATTGGCACCTAACTGCAAAGTGATATTGGCAGAAGAATTACGCAGGGCCTGAGCATCCGTATTGGCCGCGATAAATTCAACACCTTCAATATTGTTGGCAACCATATACTCAACGGCATTACCGCCGCCGCCGCCAACACCAACCACTTTAATGACAGCTTCTTCGCTGTGGTTTTCCATTAACTCAAACATAGCTCTCTCTCCGTTTTTATACGCTGACCCCCGTCATCATTGGCGGTACAGGGGCGTTGGCTGCGCTCGTTCACCCCAATCACATAGCTCACTATGCTCATGGGGATTCACTCAGTTGCCGCCTTCCTGCACCACCAATGACTTAGGGGGACTCTCTCTCTTTAAATCTGTTAAAATTCGCCTTTAAACCAGCTGGTGATCTTGCGCACTAAACCACCGACGGACTCCCGTGCAGCACCGGCTTTTTTCTGCTGCTGACGCACGTCTTTGCCGTACAACAACAATCCAACCACGCTGGCGTAGGCCGGATCCTGTACATACTCTGCCAAACCTTTAATTTTGGTTGGATAACCCAACCGCACCGGCATCTGGAAAATATCTTCGGCAAACTCAATGGCACCTTCCATTTTGGCGGTACCACCGGTCAGCACCACACCTGCGGCAATCTGCTCTTCCAGACCGCTGGCACGCACTTCTTCCAACACCAGTTCAAATAATTCCTGATAACGCGGTTCCACCACTTCGGCCAGGGTATGACGCGACATACTGCGTGCCGGACGGCCGCCGACACTTGGCACTTCAATACTTTCTTCTTTGCCCACCATACTGCGAAGGGCACAGGCGTACTGAATTTTGATGTCTTCAGCATGGCCAATCGGTGTGCGGAAAATTTTGGCAATGTCGCTGGTGACCTGGTTACCGGCCACCGGGATCACCGCTGTGTGGCGCAAAGCGCCATTGGTGTAAATGGAGATGTCGATGGTGCCACCACCCATATCCACCACACAAACACCCAGCTCTTTTTCATCTTCGGTCAGCACGGCGTAGCTTGAAGCCAAGGAACTGAATATCAGCTGATCAACCTGTAAACCACAACGTTCAACACATTTTTCAATGTTTTTGGCCATATCGTTGGCGCAGGTGATGATGTGGGCTTTGGCTTCCATCCGCACCCCCGACATGCCAATCGGGCTTTTAATACCTTCCTGCATATCCACTGAAAATTCCTGTGGCAGCACATGCAATAAACGACGTTCGGCCGAAATAGGCACTGACTTGGCGGCGTGAATAACGTTGGCCACATCTTCAGCTGTCACTTCGGTGTCGTTAATAGGCACCATGCCACTTTCGTTCTGACAACGGATGTGTTTACCGGTAATGCCTAAATACACTGAAGACACCCGGCAATCGGCCATCAGCTCAGCTTCGTCAATAGCACGCTGTACTGCCTGCACCACCAGGTTTAAGTCGTTGACACCACCTTTATCCATACCACGGGCAATATGAGTCCCTACACCCACAATACTCAGCTGATCGTCCGCCGTGATCTCACCCACCAGGGCTTTGATCTGCGAAGTGCCTATATCTAAACCAACGATCAGTTCCCGATCCAACGACTTGGTCATGCTTTTCTCTTTTCTGGTTGTACTGCCGGCGGTGCAAAACGTACCGCCAATCCTGTGTCATACCGTAAGTCAACCTGTTCAATTGCTTCGGTTTTATGTTTGCTGATAGCAGGGTACAAATCGATAAAACGCTGTACCCGTTTTAATGTGTCTTCCCGCCCCAGTTTTAATGCGATGCCATTACTCAGCTGCAATTCCCAGGCAAAACGCTCGGAAACCGCTAACTTGCTGGCTTCAAACTGATGCAGTTTTAATAAACTCTGCACATTACCGAACATGGTCAGGGCATCCTGCTCGCTGCCCTTAGGGCCGGCCAGATGGGGCAGTTTGGCGTTCAGCTGCTCAATAGGCGCTTTAAAAACCTCACCTTTTTTATTCAGCAGAGAGTCGTTATTCCACACTGCCACCGGGCTGTGCTCCGTCACCACAACCACCAGAGTGCCAGGCCATTGTTTGCGCACGGCTACCTGATACACCCAGGGTTGTTGCTGCAGGAACTGCTGCACCTGATCAACGTTCACTTTGAAAAAGTTCCCGACAAACTGCTGCTGTAACTTGCCATGCAATTGTTTTGGTTGGATATGGCCAAAGTCACCATACAACTTCACTTGCCGGATTGGTGCATTTTGCTGGTCCTGCACCCAGACCACAACACGACTGGCAAACCAGAGCACCAATGCCAGTGACAGCAAAAAAAACAACACACCACCAACAAAAGCCGGGGTGTATGGTGTTTTTTGTTTGCTGCGAAGCACTGTCATCAGAATCCGCCTGCCTTAATGTTTTTGTTTAGTGTTCATGCAAAGCTTCAGCCTTCAGCTGACTGATTTGCAGCTGTGCCGCTGCCAGCTGTTTGGCCAGTGCACCTATATTGCCGGCGCCCTGAGTTAACAACACATCACCGTCCTGCAGTACATCAGCCAGAGCTCCGGCTAAGTCGCCAGGCTGTGCCACATAAATAGGGTCCAGCTGACCACGGGCTCTGATGCTGCGGCATAAACTGCGGCTGTCAGCCCCGGTAATAGGTGCTTCACCTGCGCTGTACACTTCGAGCAGCAACAGAGTGTCAACTGTGGACAATACCCTGGCAAAATCTTCGTATAAGTCGCGGGTGCGGGTATAACGGTGCGGCTGATAAGCCATCACCAGACGCCGGCCTGGCCAGGCATTACGTACCGCCGCCACTGTGGCCGCAACTTCAGTTGGGTGATGACCATAATCATCCACCAGCAATACCTTGCCGCGACCAGTATCAAATTCACCATATTGCTGAAAACGCCGGCCTATGCCTTCAAATTTGGCAAAAGCTGCCAATACTGCAGCTTCATCAACCCCTTCGTCTGTGGCTATAGCAAAAGCGGCGGTCGCGTTCAGCGCATTGTGTCGTCCGGCCAGATTTAATGTGACAGCTCTGCTGTTGCCGGTTGGGTCAGTAATGACAAAACGGCTTTGGGTACCGGACTGGCTAAAGTCGCTGACGCGGTAGTCGGCGTCATCGCTAAAACCGTAAGTCAGCACAGTGCGGCCAATCGCAGGGATAAGTTCACGCACCACAGGGTCATCGATACAAACCACGGCGACACCGTAAAACGGCAGGTTGTGACAAAATTCGAGGTAAGTCGCCTTCATTTTGTCAAAATCGCCCTGATAAGTTTCCATATGATCAGGTTCGATATTGGTGATGATGGCGGCCATCGGCTGTAAATGCAGGAAAGAAGCGTCACTTTCGTCCGCTTCAGCAATTAAATACCGGCCTGAACCTAAACGGGCATTGGTACCGGCAGAATTGAGTAAACCGCCGATAACAAAAGTTGGATCTGCTTTGGCTTCGGCAAAAATAGAAGCCACCAGACTGGTGGTGGTGGTTTTACCGTGGGTGCCGGCAATGGCAATACCATGACGAAAACGCATCAGCTCGGCCAGCATCTGGGCGCGACGCACCACCGGAATACGTTGCTCCAGCGCTGCGGCCACTTCAGGATTGTCGGCTTTAATAGCGCTGGACACCACCACCACTGAAGCACCTTTGATATTTTCAGCGGCATGGCCAAAACAAATTTCAGCCCCCAGCGATGTCAAGCGGTCAACCACCGCATTAGGGCCTAAATCTGAGCCTGAGACTTTGTAACCTTCGTTTAGCAGCACTTCGGCAATGCCGCCCATGCCAGCCCCGCCAATACCAACAAAGTGGATGCGCTCAACACGGCGCATGGCAATTTTTTCCTGGGGCCTGGTTATTGTATTCATGTTATTTCATACCTATCACGAGTCGACAAACTGCAACGACCTGATCAGTCGCATCGTCGATGGCACAAGCACGTGCCTGATGTGCCATGTGTGCAAGCGGCGTTTTATCTTTTTGCCAGCTTTGCAGCAGCGACACTAAATTTTTATTGTTTAAATCACGTTGCGGCCATAATAAAGCCGCACCCTGCTCCACCAGCCAATTGGCATTTGCCGTCTGATGGTCATCAATAGCTGAAGGCAGCGGTACAAACACTGCTGCCACACCGGCACAAGCCACTTCACTGACGGTTAAAGCACCGGCCCGGCAAATCACTAAGTCGGCCCAGTTATAGGCATCAGCCATATTGTCAATAAAAGCAGTGACTTGTACGCTTAAATTTTCAGGGGCATCGGCATAGGCTTGTTGCACTTCTGTTAACATCGCCTGACCAGTCTGATGCCGGACCTGAACAGGCCCGGAAGCCGCGACCTGCTTCAGCTGCGCCGGTAAAATATCATTCAGCGCTTTAGCGCCTAAACTACCACCGACGATCAAAATATTTAAGCCTTTACTGAAATTATTCTCAGTTTTTACTGCAATCAGCTCTTTTCGTACCGGATTTCCCAACACATAGCGGTTTTTCTGACCACGAAAGGCACTGGGAAAGGCCACCATCACGGCTTTGGCAATTTTTGCCAGCAGCTTGTTGGTGGTGCCCGCCACCGCATTTTGCTCGTGGATCACAAGCGGAATGCCCTGCAGTTTTGCCGCCAGCCCGCCAGGACCACTGGCATATCCGCCAAAGCCCAGCACCAGCTGCGGTTTTACCTGTTTGATCACTTGTCTGGCCTGGCGGATGGAACGCCATAACATCAGCGGTGCTTTGAGCAAAGTGCGCCAGTTTTTGCCACGCAGGCCCGCCACTTCAATGGCATAAAACGGAAAACCAAAAGTAGGCACCAGCTTTGCCTCCATCCGATCGGCGGTGCCTAACCAGTGAATGCTAAAACCTTGCGCCTGCAGCTGTTTTGCCACGGCCTGGGCCGGAAATATATGACCGCCGGTACCACCGGCCATAATCAGCACTGTCGGCATGGTATTAATCATGCGGACCTCCGGCTATGGCGTGTTTGCCCTTGAGGCGTACTTCAAAATCTATCCGCAGAATAATGGCCGCAGCTATCAGCATCATAATCAGGCTACTGCCGCCTGAGCTGACAAAAGGCAAGGTTAAACCTTTGGTCGGTAACACACCTGTGGCTACACCCACGTTGACGAAGGTTTGACAGCCAATCCACACCGCCAGCGCATAAGCGAGAAAACCATGAAAACTTAAGCCTTTTTGCAATGCCCTTTTGCCTATCCATAAGGCGCGCACCAACAATAAAAACAGCAGACTCATCACCGCCAGTACACCGAGTAAACCGGCTTCTTCGGCAATCACCGCCAGAATAAAGTCGGTGTGGGCTTCAGGCAGATATTCCAGTTTTTGTACTGAGTTACCCAGGCCCTGCCCTGTCCAGCCGCCACGGCCAAAGGCCATTAAAGATTGCGTCAGCTGATAGCCGCTGCCAAAAGGATCGGCCCAGGGGTCGAGGAAGGACGTCACGCGGCGCCAACGATATTCGCTGTACACAATCAGTACAGCTATCGACATTAAGCCGGTTAAAATCAGACCGAAGAACTGCCATAACTTGGCGCCAGCCAAAAACAACAGCACCACAGCGGTGCCAAACATCACAATCACTGTGCCCAAATCAGGCTGCATCAGCAGTAGCACCGCAAACACAAACAGGATGATCAGCGGTTTTAAAAAGCCTTTTAAGTTTTCCCGTACTTCGTCATGGCGGCGTACCAGATAGCTGGATAAATACACAAAAAAGAATAATTTGGCAGGCTCGGCTGTTTGAATACCAATAGGCCCCAGATATAACCAGCGGGTACTGCCGTTGACATTACGACCTACCGCCAAGACAGCCAGCAAACCAAGCAAGCCAAACACCAGCAACAATAAGTTGGTGTTATGCCACCAGGCAATAGGTACATTCAGCACCACATAGGCCAGACATAAACCTATCATCACGTAGATTAAATGCCGGATGCTGTAATGCATCGGGTTATCAAACAAACGCTCAGCCACAGGGACTGAAGCGCTGGTAACCATGACAAAACCAACACACAACAACAAAATCATCAGCGTAAAGAAAAATCTGTCATAGCTGGCGCCATCTTCAGCCTGCCACCAGCTCGCCAGATCATCTGTGGCCTTATTCATCCAGTTCAGTGCCAGTTGTTTCATGCCAGCACCTTCTGCACAGCGTCGCTAAACAAGCGGCCACGCTCTTCATAGTTTTTAAACATATCCAGACTGGCACAGGCCGGTGACAACAACACCAGATCGCCCGAAGTGGCATGGGCAGCCGCATATTTAACTGCGGCGGTTAAATCCGCCACCTGCACAGCCCCAGGCACTAAAGCGGCAATGGCCGGGCCGTCTTTGCCCAGGGTGATGAGCAGATCAACCTGTTGCTGTAACACCGAAGCTAACTCAGTAAAGTCAGCCCCTTTGCCATCACCACCGGCAATTAAAATCAGTTTGCCGGAAACTTCAGCACGTAAACCGGCAATAGCAGCCAGGGTTGCGCCGACATTGGTGGCTTTGGAGTCATTGATAAAGCGCACGCCGTTATGGTTTGCCACCAAAGCACAGCGGTGTGGCAGGCTTTGATAGGTTTTTAATGCCTGCACTAAACCTTCACGGCTGGCACCTGCGGCCAGCGCCACAGCAGCAGCCGACAAGGCATTAAACTGGTTATGCCGGCCAACAAGCGACATCTCGGCCAGTTTTAACAAAGGTGCACCAGCCACCTGCAACCAGCTCTCTCCCTGATGCTGCACCACAGCATAATCACCGCCATTGAGGCTAATCGCGATTTCTGCCGGCACCTGTTGCACAGGTTTGGTCAGCACATCATCGGCGTTGTACACCGCAAGCTCTGCATGCTGATAAATGCGTTGTTTGGCGGCGGCATAAGCGGCCATAGTACCGTGACGGTCTAAATGATCTTCAGTGACATTTAAATTGCAGGCCGCTTTAAGCTTCAGGCTATAGGTGGTGTCGAGCTGAAAACTCGACAGCTCCAGCACATACACCTGCACCTCGTTTTCCTGTAGTGCATCCAATACCGCGAGCCCAATATTGCCGGCAGCTATGGCTTTAATACCGCTGCAGCTGAGCATATGGGCCACTAAGGTGGTGACTGTTGATTTACCATTGGAGCCGGTAATCCCCACCACTGCAGGCGGCTTTGCCTGTGCATTCAGGCAAAGCGCAAACAGCTCCACATCGCCCATCAGCACAGTGCCTTGCTTTTGGGCAAAACGAATCGCCGGATGATTGGTATCAAGGCCAGGACTGACCAGAATCACATCCATTTGAGCCAGCCGGTTGGCGTCTAATTCGCCCAGATAAATACCGTCAACTTTTTCCGGCGCTATGGCATCCAAACCACTGACTTTAAGCCGGGTATCCATCAGCGTGGGTTTTACCCCTTGTTTCAGCAAAAAGCGCACAGTAGCAAGGCCGGAAACACCCAGTCCAAGCACAGCCACTTTTTTGCCCTGAAACAATTTATTCATTCATTTCACCCGCTTAACGCAGTTTTAAGGTCGCAAGACCAATCAACACAAAAATAATCGACAAGATCCAGAACCGGACTATCACACGCGGCTCTGGCCAGCCTTTGAGTTCATAATGGTGGTGAATAGGCGCCATGCGGAAAATCCGCTGACCACGCAGTTTGTAAGAGCCCACCTGCAAAATCACTGACATGGTTTCAATAACAAAAATGCCACCCATGATGATCAGCACTATTTCCTGACGCACCAGCACAGCTATCACACCCAAAATGGCGCCCAGCGCTAAAGAACCCACGTCGCCCATAAAGACCTGAGCCGGATAAGTGTTAAACCAGAGAAAGCCCAAGCCTGCGCCAATAATACTGGCGCACACCACCACCAGTTCGGAAGTGAGCGGCAGATGCGGAATATGCAGATAGTTGGCAAACACCACGTTGCCGCTGACATAAGCAATAATGGCAAAGGCCATAGCCACCATAATAGTTGGCACTATGGCAAGGCCATCTAAACCATCGGTCAGGTTCACCGCGTTACTAAAACCCACCATGACAAAATAAGTGGTGACTAAGAAGAACAAACCGAGCTGTGGCAGCACATCTTTGATAAAAGGCACCACCAGACTGGTTTCAGCCGGTCTTTCTGCTGTGGCATACAGGAAAAATGCAGTGGCAATAGCAAACACCGATTGCCAGAAATATTTCCAGCGCGCGATAAGGCCTTTTGGGTCTTTACGAATGACTTTGCGGTAGTCATCAATAAAACCAATCCAGCCGTAGCTGACCAGCACAAACAACACCACCCAAACGTATTTATTGGATAAGTCTGCCCAGAGCAAAGTGCTGATAGCGATGGAGCCTAAAATCAGCAAACCGCCCATAGTTGGCGTGCCTTTTTTCGAGAAATGGCTTTGGGGGCCGTCATCACGCACTGTCTGGCCAATCTGCAGTTTTTGCAAAGCGGCAATCAGCTTGGGGCCAAAATACAGGCTCAGCAGTAAGGCGGTTAACACGCCCAAAATGGAGCGGAATGTCAGATAACTGAATACGTTAAATGCATTCACATATTGGGTAAGAAATTCGGCTAACCACACTAACATGCGTCTGTCTCCTGCTGACATCTTTCTAGCAAGTCCTGCACAACCAATTCCATCCGGGCACTGCGCGAGCCTTTCACCAGAATGGACACTTCCGCTGTGCCTGTTAAAAACGGCGCCAGTTTAGCCACCAGCTGTGAACGCGAGCTGAAATGTGCACCCTGGGCATGGAATAATTCACTGGCATTTTGCGACAGCACACCAAGCGTAAATAAGTGATTAATGCCGGCCTGTTTGGCATAAGCGCCCACTTCTTCATGGTACAGACGGGCATCAGGGCCAAGTTCACCCATATCACCCAGCACTAAAATGCGGGTACCGGCATAAGAAGCCAGTAAATCAGTGGCGGCTTTCACCGACTCTGAATTGGCGTTGTAGGTATCGTCGATAATACGCAGGCCTTCACGCGGCTGATTGACATTAATGCGGCCTTTTACCGGCTTCATCGCTGCTAAACCCAGCTGTACGTCGGTCAGGCTGGCGCCTAAACCCAAAGTGGCAGCAGCGGCGGCCAGTGCGTTGGCCACATTGTGACGGCCAGGCAATACCAGCTGAATAAAACACTGGCCATAGGGCGTATGCATGGTAAAGCCGGCACAACCATTGCTGTCGAGCACTATGTTTTCAGCATGAAAATCAGCAACTTGCTCAGCACTGAATGTCTGCACCCGCAGATGGGTTAAACGCTGTAACCAATAACTGTGGAATTCACTGTCGAGCGGCACAATGGCAAGGCCCTGCTCGCTTAAACCTGTGTAAATTTCGCCTTTGGCACGGGCCACACCAAATAAATCGCCAAAACCTTCCAGATGGGCTGCGCCGACATTGGTGATCATCGCCACATCGGGTTTCACCAAAGAGGTGGTATAGGCAATTTCACCCAGATGATTGGCACCGAGCTCCATCACGGCATAGTTATGCTGGGGCTCTAAACGCAGCAAAGTTAAAGGCACACCAATTTCATTATTAAAATTGCCGGCGGTAGCCAGTACATTGCCAATACGCGACAAAATAGCCGCCATCATTTCTTTGACTGTGGTTTTGCCAACACTGCCGGTCACAGCCACTGATTTTAAAGATAATTTTGCTTTAACCAGTGCGCCAAGCGCGCCCAGCGCCAGTTTGGTATCAGCCACCACCAGTTGAGGCACAGTACAGCCGGCCTGGGCTTGTTCCACCACCACGGCGACAGCACCTTTTTGCACTACGTCGCTGATAAACTGATGGCCATCAAAGTTCGGGCCTTTAAGCGCAATAAATAAGTCACCCGCACTAATGTTGCGGCTGTCGGTACTGACCTGTTTGATGCTGATATCAGCACCGACCAGACGCCCCTGAGTGGCGCTGGCAATTTCAGACATTGTTAAGCTGATCATCGGCACATCTCCGCCAATAAACTACTGATAAATTTACGTTCGTCGTAATCCCGCACCTGGGTGCCAATGATCTGGTAAGCCTCATGGCCTTTGCCGGCCACCAGGATCATATCGCCTTGATGAGCTTCAATCAGTGCCAGTTTAATGGCAGATTCGCGGTCAGTTTCAATTTGGCAGTTGGCACCGGTCACCATACCGGCGGCAATATCATTGCAGATATCTAACACAGCTTCAGTGCGGGGATTGTCGGCGGTAATGATAACATGATCTGCGTATTGTTCGGCGATTTGTCCCATTAAAGGTCGTTTACCTTTGTCTCTGTCACCACCACAACCAAACACACACCATAAATGGCCGCGGCATTGCTGGCGCAGTGCCACTAAACTTTGTTGCAGCGCATCGGGGGTATGAGCGTAATCCACCACCAATGTCACTTCCTGTGGGAACTGCCACTGCTCCATCCGGCCCGGCACCGGCAATAACCTGGCTACAGCGTCGATGATATCCGGCAAGGCATGACCCAAAAGCACCAGCGCGCCCATAGCAGCCAACACATTTTGTACGTTAAATTCGGCCAAGAGCGGAATGTGCAGTTGATACTGCCCCAGATGACTGTGCAAAGTGCAGCGAAAACCATGACCATCGGCCTGCAGTGCGTCATAAGCCAGATAGCGGGTAAAACCGGTGCAGTCCGCCAGCTTGCCGTACACCAGCGCCGGTAATGCTGTTTGTGCCACCAGCTGTTTGCCATAGTCGTCACTGACATTAATCACTGCGGCTTTGGCAAGCTCTGGTGTAAACAACAAGGCTTTGGCGGCAAAATAGTCCTGCATAGTGCCGTGATAATCCAGATGATCCCGGCTTAAGTTGGTATACACAGCCACCGCAAATTTGAGCCCGGCCACGCGCTGTTGCACTAAGGCATGCGACGACACTTCCATTGCCGCCACTTTGCAGCCAGACTGAACAAAACCGTTAAAAATACGATGTAAATCAACCAGATGTGGTGTTGTATTCTGCAGTGGCGTAAAGGCCGGAAACTCACCATAACCCAAAGTGCCAATCACTGCGGCTTTTTCACCCAGCAAGCGGTTTAACTGATTGACAAAAATAGCGGTGCTGGATTTACCGTTGGTGCCTGTGATGCCCACCAGTTCAAGCTGTGCTGCACTGTGCTGATAAAAAGCGCTGACCACTGCCGGCAACTGCGCCATCAGATCAGGCCATAACAATACCCGTGCGTCCTGCTGTAACTGCGCCTGCTCTGGCAGCAGTACGTCTGTCAGCACCAGCGCAGCGCCTTGTAACAGTGCAGTTTCAATAAATCTGTTGCCATGACCGGACACACCAGCAATGGCCAGAAACACATCACCGGCTTTCACCTGCTGGCTGCTGACACACAAGTTTGCCATGGCCGCAATTTGTGGCCTGTTTTCTAACGCACAAAGCGACTGTCCTTCGACAGTCGCTTTAAAGGGAGATAACCATTGTTCGAGCCGGTTAACCTGCATCTGGACCTCCGGCCACTTTAGTGATGCGACTGTCATTGCCATCCGGCGGCAAGTTGAGCAGCTGCATCGCTGCTCCCATCACGGCACTAAAGACAGGTGCCGCCACCTCGCCACCACCGTAATAATCCCCGCTGGGTTCATTAATAATCACCACACAAGCCAACCTGGGTTGCGAAATAGGGCCTATGCCGGCAAAAGAACCGATATAGTCATCACCATAACCCCCGGCAATGGCCTTTTTCGCTGTACCTGTTTTACCACCTACGCGGTAGCCAGGCACCTTGGCACGGGTGGCTGTACCGCGTTTTTCGGTCACTGCTTCTAACATTTCCACCATAGCGTCGGCATTGTGTTCGGCAATCACCCGCTCACCCGGTGGTGGATTGTCGGTTTTTAAAATGGTTAAAGGACGTACTACACCACCGTTGCCTATGGCAGCATAAATCCGTGCCAGCTGCACTGCAGTGACAGACAGACCATAACCAAAAGATAAAGTGGCTCTTTCATGCTCAGACCAACGGGCGCGTTCGCGCAGCTGACCAGCACTTTCACCCAGCAAACCTAAGCCAGTGTCTTCACCCAGCCCCATGTTGTAATACATTTTTAATAAGTCTTCGTGAGGCATATTCAGCGCCAGACGGGTCACACCAATGTTACTGGAACGGCGGATAATGCCTTTTAAGTCCAGGTCGCCATTGCCTGTCACATCCTGCACTCTGCCGCCGCCGACCATAATAGGGCCATAACCTGTTGGGATGATGGTATTCAAATCAGCAGTGCCATTTTCCAGCGCCGCCAGAACAGGTAAAGGTTTCACTGTTGAACCTGGTTCAAAAGTGTCGGTAATGGCGCGGTTACGGAATTTGTGGATCGCCGTGCCTTTTCTGTTGTTTGGGTTGTAAGAAGGGCTGTTCACCATGGCCAGCACTTCGCCTGTGTGTACATCCACCACCACCACTGAGCCTGAAGTGGCGCCAAAGGTCAGCACAGCTTTTTTCAGTTCACGGTAAGCCACCGCCTGAATGCGCTGATCGATACTGAGCTGCAAATTGCGTGACGCTGTGGCGTCTGTTTGCTCCAGCACTTCAATTTCACGGCCTTTGGCGTCTTTACGAATCACTTTACGGCCGGCTGTGCCTTTAAGCAGCTGGTCAAACTGGCGCTCAACACCTTCCACACCATGATCGTCCACGTTGGTAAAACCAAGAATATGGGCTGCTACTTCACCGGACGGGTAATAACGCCGTGATTCCTGCTTAAAGTAGATGCCAGGGATTTTTAATTTGCGGATGTAATCCACAGTAGCCGGACTGGCATGGCGCTGCAGATAGACATAACGTTTTTTCGGATCTGTGGCGATTTTTTGCGTCAGCTCTTCCGGTTTTAACTGCAGCATTTCCGCTAAGGCATGCCAGCGGCGGCTGTCGTTTTTAGCATTGGCCTGCATAATCACTTTAGAATCGGCATACACAGATTCAACCGGCACACTGACCGCCAGCTCTTCGCCGTTACGGTCTAAAATCATGCCACGCAGCACTTCGTCCGACTTCACCCGTAACGAGCGGCGATCGCCTTGCTCTACCAGCATGTCGGGGTCAATGACCTGTAAATAAGCAGCACGGGCCACCAGGCCAAAAAATACCGCTGACAAGGACAACACCACAAAAGCAAAACGCCAGCTGATCACTGTCGGGTGTTTGCGGTTTTTGGCTTGTTTGACTGTTCTGCTCATGGTTCGTTTACCACTATATCCTGCTGACCCAATGGTCGAACCATCTGGAGCTGCTGTTGTGCCAGCTCTTCAACCCGGCTGTGTTCAGACAAAGCCCGCTGTTCTACCAGTAAATTGCGCCATTCCATTTCCAGCGCATCACGTTGTTGAAATAACTTGTCCTGATTGATGGTCAGCTGACGGTTCAGGTGAGTAAATTCCACCACAGCCAGCGCCGAACCTATGCAGAGCACTAACATCACCAGCACCAGTTTGTGGTTGGCAATATCCTGCACTATCAGTTTGTTTAATTTGATGCTGCTCATTTGGCCTGTTTCTCCGCAATACGCAGCACGGCACTGCGTGCTCTTGGATTCACAGCCAGTTCGGCATCAGAAGGCATAATGGCTTTGCCAATCAGTTTCAGCGGCAAATGCTGACGCAGCTGATCTTCAGTCAGCGGCAAACCTTTAGGCACAGGTGCCGGTTTGCTGTGCTGACGCATAAATTGTTTTACTAACCTGTCTTCCAGCGAATGGAAACTGATGACCGCCAGGCGTCCACCTGGTTTTAATACCGCAAGCGCAGCGTCCAGCGCAGTTTTTACCTGCTCCAGCTCGCTGTTGATATAAATGCGGATAGCCTGAAAACTGCGGGTTGCCGGGTGTTTTTTCTCTTTAAAACTTTTCGGCGCTGTGGCTGCTATCAAAGCAGCCAGCTCGCTGGTGCGTTTTAACGGTTGAGTGTCGCGGCTATTGACAATAGCGTTGGCGATTTTCCAGGCGAATTTTTCTTCGCCGTACTCACGCAGCACAAAAGTAATGTCTTCCACATCGGCTTTAGCCAGCCAGTCAGCGGCGGAAATACCGGACGTTGGATCCATCCGCATATCCAGTGGACCATCACGCATAAAGCTAAAACCACGGTCGGCATCATCCAGCTGTGGTGACGACACCCCTAAATCCAGCAAAATACCGTCAACCTGACCGCTGATGCCTTGTTGCTCGGCCACAGCAGCCAGTTCAGAAAAAGCGGTGTGGCTGATATGAAAACGTTTGTCATCTGCAAACTTTTCTGCAGCAGCAATGGCTTGTGGGTCACGGTCTATCGCATATAACCGGCCTTTATCCGACAATTTGCTCAGGATGACACTGCTGTGCCCTCCCCTGCCAAAAGTGCCATCCAGATAGATGCCATCGGCTTGAATGTTCAGACCGTCAATTGCTTCATGCAGCAAGACGGAAATATGGGCTTGCTGATTGCTCACAATGACAAATCCTGTAATCGTTCTGACAGTTCAGCATCACCGGCAATTGCCATTTCCTGCTCAACTGCCATGTCTTCGGCCACCCGGCGGTGCCAGGTTTCTTCATCCCAAATTTCAAATTTATTCAGCTGGCCTACCAAACGCAGGCTTTTGGTTAAATGGGCATGTTCACGCAAGGTGGCGGGTAATAAAATGCGGCCGTTTTTGTCCATGTCACAGTCTGTGGCATGGCCCAATAACAACCGTTTCAGACGTTGTTCCTGTGGATTAAAGCTCGACAGCTTTTTCAGCTTTTCTTCAATTTCTTCCCACTCAGACAGCGGGTACAGCAGCAGGCAGGGATCTTTGTGATCGATAGTGCAGATCAGCGCACCGCCGTTTTCAGACAAAAGGCTATCGCGGTAACGCGTTGGCAGCGTCAACCGGCCTTTGTCATCCAGGCTCAGAGCAAATGATCCACGAAACATGTTGATCCCACTTTGTTGTAATTAGATCCTGAAAAGATCCACAATTACCCACTAATCTCCACAATGATACAGTTTATGGCGCAGAATTCAGCATTGTCAAGGTAAAACCCCACTTCAGTGATCGATAAAGATCCAATAACGACGCGGCTTAGCGCTGAACTGACAAAAAAAGTGGGAAAAAGTGGTGCAGATTGGCGATCAGCACGAGAAAAGTCTCGCGTAACCCGATTGATCAGAGCCGCAATCAGCCGCAGAAAATCAGCTGTTGGATCCGACGGGCGGTATCGGCAAAACAGCAAAGCCGGGGTGAAGCCTCAGGCTAAAATTACAGAGCTGATGCGCCAGGAGGACAGGCTGAGCGACTAGCGGCAAAGCTTTATGCCAACTGATTCAGCGCGCTGATTATGCAGATCGACGATCAAATCCGGATCAATAAATTTAATTAAATCAATAAGATTGCGTTGAAGTTTTCAGATGCTGCCCAAGACAGTATTGTGTTTAGACAAAACCGCAGATCCCGCAGTTGTCCGCTGCGAAGATCCACATCCCTGGCAACTGCAGAACTACACAGTGGTAACTCAACACAAAGAGTGTTGTTGTCAATCTCTGGGATCAGCTGAGCTCTGTGATGAATGCATGTTGTGATTATCTAAAAATGCGGTGAGCGCAAAGCGCATTAATCCAAAACCAGACGCTAAAAACCAATCAAATCAGAGCGTACAGAGTGAGTAAGCACTCACACCAAAAGATGATAACAATTCTCAATTGCAATATTGCCGCTATCAGATAAAATAACCCGGTATTTTTCTGGGGATCCTTATGCCTGCCCAACTGCCGTTATATCTGTGTATTGTCTTATTAAGCTGTTATTTAAGTTACAGTCTGCTGCACTCCTGGCTTCGCCGCCAACGGCAACAACAGGCACAATACCGCCAGCAGTTACAGGTATACCGGCTGCGGCGTCAGGGCAAGATTGTCAAAATCTGGTTGCGCCACCCTCAAGGAAAACTGTTGCCCAAAGCCAAAGCCGGCCAGCATTTGTTGCTGCAAGCCCCAGATCTAAAAGGCAATAAAGTCAGCCGGGCTTATTCAATCACAAGCGACTGCAGTCAGCGGCGTTATTATCAGTTGGCGGTGAAAGCAGAACCGGACGGGCGGTTAAGCCGGGCCTTGTGGTCAGATCTTAGGGTTGGCGATCGTCTGCTATGTAGTGCTCCCAAAGGGCACTTTATCTTGCACCAATCCTTGTTGAGCAGGCTCAAAGCCAGGCTCTGGCCACAAGCACAACGCCCTGTGGTGCTGGTGGCAGGTGGTATTGGCATTACGCCACTACTGGCGATGTTATGGCAGCTGCTGCGCCAACGACGGGCTGTGCAATTGTGGTTGCAGGCCAGAACCGAAGCAGATTTAGCCTTGTGGCCTATGCTGCGCCGCTTGCCCGGCCTGGATTTTATACCTGTGTTAAGCCAGGCCAGCGCAGATTGGCAAGGACGGCGGGGCCGCATTGATGCACCTTTATTGCTGGCACATACGGCGGCAAATGCAGAATTTTATCTTTGTGCCAATGCAAAAATGGTCAGCGAACTTTCGCAGCAACTGCAGGCTTCTGGTGTAAAACATTGTTATTACGAGCTTTTTAAAGCAGCACAAAGCACAGAAAATCATCTCATTGAATTGGAAGGTCGAAGCGCCCAGAGTGCGGGTTACCCTTCAGTGTTAGACGCCCTGCTTGGTTCTGGCATCGCTGTGCCTTATGACTGTCGCGGTGGCTCCTGCGGCCAATGCCGGCTGACCTTAAAGTCGGGTCAGTGCAAAACCGTGCTGGCGCCGGAGTTTAGCGTGGCGGAGCATGAGATCTTAAGCTGCTGTGTACAGGCCAGCTCAGCGCTGCAACTGGCTTTTAGTTCATTTGCATCAGAACCTGATGCCATAGGCACCGCCATCACAACACCGAACCTTGAACAGCCTCAGAATCTTTAATAAATAATGACTGTGGCTTTTTTACAAAGCCACAGTGTCAGTCGGGGTTTTGCTTTTTGCCAGCGCAAATTCGGCTTCACTGAGTACCCGCACTTTGTCACCATCTTTGAGGGTGTCGGCACCACGCACCACCAGCTGGTCACCGGGTTTCACTGCAGCCTTGACCTGTAACCATTCGCCCTGGCCCTGACCCAGCTCCACCGTCAGCCGTTTGACCTGTGGGCCACCTTCTTTGGTTTCTTGCACCAAAAATACCGCATGTTGTTGTTTACCCAGCACCAAAGCATCACGATGCACCACAGTGCTTAAGCTGGCACTGGCGGTTGGCAAGGCCACGCTGACCAGCTGGCCCACCGAAAAGTTGTTGGCATCGGCCGCAGTTACCGCCAGTCTGGCTTCAAAAGTTTGGGAACGTACGTCAGACACCGGGATCACTGAACTTAACTGCAACTGCGTTTGCCCTTGCTGCTGATACACCTGTAATTGCTGGCCCGGCTGAATAAAAGCGGCATAAGCTAAAGGGGCAAAGACCCGCACTTCCAGATCGGTCAGGCTCACCAGTTGCAATAAAGTTTCGCTGCGACTGACTTCTTCACCTTTTTGATGATGACGCTGACTAACCACACCGGCAAAAGGTGCTGTCACCACTGCCCGGTTTAGTTGATCCTGCACCTGCGCCAGCGAAGCACGGTTGAGCTCCACATCGGCCAGCGCCAAATCACGGTCTGCCTGCACTTGATCCAACTGAGTTTGCGAAATCAGCTGTTTGGCCACCAGTGTTGTTAACCGCGCCAGCTCTTTATCCAGCCTGGCCGCATTAATTTGTGATCTTTTCAGCTGTGCCTGCAGCTCGTTTTTGCGCAGAGTTAAAGGCGTGGGGTCCAGCTTGGCCAGCACATCCCCTTGCGCCACCTGTTGCCCTGCTTCGGCTATCCATTCCAGCCGGCCATCCACGCCGGCACTTAAGTTCGACTGATAACGGCTGTACACCTGACCCGACACCATCATTTGCGGGCTGATCATCTGGCTTTGCACCGGCGCCACACTGACCACTTTTGCCGCTGTTTCATTGGCCTGCAGTGAACCGGCAAAACCACCGGCCAGCAATAACATGCCAAAGAGCCTGATATGCCAGTTGCGGCTTAAACCTTGTGGCCGCGCTTTGCTGTTGGACAAGGTCCGGTTATTCACAAACATGTTGCATCGCTCCTGTTGCAGTAACTGGGGTGCTGCTGCGCTGCCAGCTGCTTAAATACAGCAGCGCAGGCATCAGAATTAAGGTAAAGATGGCACTAAAGGTCATGCCGCCCACTATCACAGTGGCAAGCCCCCGGTAAATTTCACTGCCAACACCTGGCACCAGCATCAGTGGCAACATGCCAAAAATACTGGTCAGGGTGCTCATATAAATAGGTCTGGCCCGCACTTGCACCGCCTCACGAATGGCCTGGGCCGGGGTGAAGCCACTGGCCTGGCTGTCGCGGTATTGTTCCACCAGCAAAATAGCGTTGTTGACCACTAACCCCAGCAGAATGATAAAACCTATCATCGTCAGTAAATCCAGCGCCTGAAAGGTAACCAAATTCAACAGTTTTAATGCAACCACGCCACCTAATAACGACATCGGCATGGTCAGCACCACCAGCAAACTGGCTTTGACGGATTTAAACAAGGCCGCCATCAGCAAAAACAGGATAAACACCGCAATAGTAAAGTTCAGCGCCATAGTGCTGATCGCAGCCTGCAGCCTGTCGGCACTACCCCGAAAGCCAATGGTTAAGTCATCACCCAGCTGCTGGCGCAGCGGCAGCACTATGTCCTGCTGCAAAGTGGCCATCACATCAGACAGCGCCATGTCGGCCGGCGGGCTGATTTGTAAACTGACAGTACGAAGGCCGTTTACCCGAAGCAAATTGGTTGGCCCCACTGTACGTTGCAAACTGGTGAGCTGACCTATGGTTTGCACCCCGGCCTGACTGGTGTAAAGCGGCATCGCCTGCAGTTGCTCGGGTGTGGTCCAGGGAATAGCGCGCAGAATAATATCCATCCGTTCGTTGCCGTCAAACTGCTCGCCAACATACACACCGTCTGTCATGGCACGCACCGCATTGGCCACGGTAAAACGGTCGACACCGGCTTTGGCAATATTCATTTCATCGGGCAAAATTTTCAGTTCCGGCTGATTTTGCGCCAGACCAGGTTGTGCCTGCACATTGGCACCCGGAATTTTGTCCTGCACCAGCGCCATAGCAGCGGCCGCTTGTTGCATCAGCAATTCGCTGTCAGGGCCCTGAAAATCAAGATACAACTCACGACCCGAATTAAAACCAAAGTTCAGCAAGGAAGCCCGGAAGCTAAAAGAGGTAGTGTCGGGCAAGTCTTTTAAAATTTCGGTGCGCAATAAAGTGAGCATATCGTCAACAGCACGGGGGTCTTCCGGGTAGATAAACAACACGTTAAAAGCCGGAAACATCGACATGTTATAGCCTTTAATGGCCGGATATTTTTTGTCCTGATAATAAGGTTTTAACCTTTGCACCAACAGCTGGCCAATTTCCTGCTCCAACACTTTGATATTGCCACCGGGTGGCAGGCTAAAACCGGTAAAAATACCGTCTGAATTGGCCTGAGGTAAAAAGTCGGCTTTGGGCAGCAGCAGATAAATCAGCAATAAACTGCCCGGCACCAGCAGCAAGGTCCAGCCCAGTGCTTTTTTGAAAGAGCCAGTGCATAAAATCACTTTGTCACTGAGCCATTGCCATAGCGGCAATAACGGATCTGGTTTGGCATCCAGCCGTTTAAACCACAACATAGAGGCCACCGGGATCACCGTCAGCGCCACCAGCATCGAAGCGGACACTGCCACCGCCAGCGTCAGCGCCAAATCATAAAACAACTGACCTTCCACCCCTTGCATAAAAAGCACCGGCAGGAAAATGGCCACTGTAGTGACAGTGGAGGCAAATAACGCTCCTTTAACCTGAGCCGTGCCTTTTTTAATCGCCTGCAGCAATGCCATGCCTTGCTGCTGCAACCGCACTATGTTTTCCTGCACTATGATGGATGCATCCAGCACCATGCCAACGGCAAAGGCCAGACCGGCCAGCGACACCACATTTAAACTGCGGCCAAAAGCCTGCAACATCATAAAAGCCACCAGCAAACAAATCGGTATGCTCAGGCCAATCAGCAGGGTGGCTTTAACCCCGCGTAAAAACGCAAACAGGATCAGTAAACTCAGCGCCACCCCCAGCCATAAATTCGAGTTCACCAGCGCAATAGCGCGGCGGATATGCACTGATGCGTCAAAACTGAGCTCCATTTCCAGCCCTTTGGCGGCGAGCACATCGCGGTTTAGCTCGGTAATGGCCTTATTCACTTCATCCAGAATGGCCACAGTGTTGGAGTTTTCGCCACGTTCCAGCGTCAGATAATAAGCAGGTAAACCATTTCTTTTGGTAAAACCCGGCACTTCAGGGTAACCCACTTCCACCTGGGCAATTTCTGCCAGATACACAGGCCGGCCCTGGTTGTAGGAAATAATCATCCGGCCATAACTTTGTGCATCAAACTGGCCTTCAAAACGCACTGTGTACTGGCGACGCCCTACTTCAGCAAAACCACCGGACACATTGCTGCTGCGGTTAATACTTTGCTGAATCTGTTCAATGCTGATGCCAAGGGCGGCCATTTTGTAAGGGTCAAAAGTGATATGCAGCTCTTTGGGCAAGTCAGACGCCAGCTCTACATTGGATACACCGGAAATAGCCCGCAATCTGGGGCCAACGTTATCGCGGATCAGTTTTAAATAAGGGCTGAAGTCATCCGGCGCATCGGGTGCCATTTGTTTGATCAGAATAGAAGCCACATTACCGCGGCCACTGCCTACGTTGATCACCGGCTCGGCCGCTTCTCTGGGTCTTGGCGGCGCCTGATTCAGCGCGTTGATCACATCCAGCATAGCGCGCTGCATGTCCTGCCCCACTTCAAAGGTGAGGGCAATAGAGCCAAAACCAGGGCCAACATTACTCTGGATTTCCACCACACCAGGCACATTACGTAAGGTGTTTTCCTGCGGCTCAATAATGGTGGCTTCCATTTCCTGCGGTGCTGCTGCCCGCCAGCCATTGTTAATAAATATTTGTGGTCTGTCTAAATCAGGCAGCAACTGCACCGGCAGTTTTGCCATGGCCAGCAAACCAAATAACAGGATCAGAATAACCACCACGACAGTGGCGGCCGGGTTTTTACAACTGGCACGGGTCAGGTTCATCACTAAGTGGTTCCAGAAAGCGAATGGCCGGAGTATATGCAGTTGTCGTTGAATTCCCAGTAAAGGTTGGGACAAGCGGAAGATAAATTGCAACCAATTGTGACGAGCGGTAATTGGTCGTCCGCGCCTGGCGTTTTATCGTAAAGAGGTCATTTTTACGCAGAGAGTAACGGCGGGAAAAATCGCCAAATCAACAGTCGGCGCCGCTTAAAAATGGGTGCCATATACCTGGTTATAAAGCCGCCTGACTTCAGCATGGGAAGATGGATCAAACCATTGTAAATGCGCCTGTAAATAAGCTTCGGTCTGGCTTGCCAGCGCCAGTTGCTGCTCCAGTAACGCCAGCAGTTGTTGTCCCTGTGGCGTTTTGGCACATAAGATATGGCCCAATAACACTTCCGGCGACTCGGCCAGCGGCAGGCTGAACAGTTCTGCTGTGCCATGTTGCTTTTTGGGTTGATTCAGTAAGTTGTGCTGCACCACATTCGGATATTCAATCAACAGTTCAACCCGGCCACTTTGCAACATCTGGATGACACCGCCGGCCAGATCGCTGGCATGGCGTTGCCAAAAACGCTGCCGATATCTGGGATCGCGCATCAGTGCATCCAAAGCCGCACCGTATTTACGTCCACCTACGACGGCAAAACGCGCGCTGTGATTTTGCTCAAGCAGCTCTGACACACTCACTTTACCTTCGGCGTTTTTCAGCTCAGTCAGCAGGCCGGCTGTGGCAGAATCTTTTAAGGCAAAAAGCCTGAACCCCGGAAAAACCACCTGAGGTAACTGACTGGCCACTGCGTGCTGCAACCTGTCAGCAGATAAAATTTTATTGCCGGCGCAGGCATTGGGCTCCGACTTTAACAACGCCATGGCTCTGGGGGTATTCACCACCAGGGTTTTCACTGCAAGCTCGGGCAAGCCCTGACGCAGCACCTGCAAGGTCGAGCCATTGACATCCACCGCCAGCTTTTTATGTGTGTTGCTGGCCTGCAGATCGTTGTCGGCCAGCCAGACCATAGAAAGCTCAGCAGCGCTGCAGATTCCAGAACAAAACATCAGCAAAAATAAGTGAGCTTTCAGTAACATAGATTTTATGCCTCAGGCTGGGCAAACCAAAAATCACCATAAGATGAGCCCTAATAACAGCACAGTCTGCAACAAAGGTACATCTGCATTGTGGAAAATATTGCACCAGGCCAAGGCTTTTGTGCAAAAAATCGGCGTTTAAACAAGTCCATAACAAGGCCATAAAAACGGCGGCTGGTGCGCCCTGCCACACAGCTTTTAATCAATAACAAGCTCTGAATGGGTACTTGCCGGACAAAAGCAAGTATTGAGTAAAAATTTTGTTACTTAACTGATTTACCAAATTGGCCTCGTCAGTTAGCATCGACTCTTTTTGGCTTACCCCAAGCACCACAGCAGCACCATCCACCCACGCAAGGAGCATCAGGTGTTCATTCGTTATTTATCGTTCAGTGTCATGCTGGCTATCACATCAGCCCATGGCAGCGAGCTGCCAGACTCAGCAGATATCACCGGCGCCAATCACCACAGCTACCGGCTCATCCAAAAACCAGATGGCAGTATTCAACCTGAATTGACCCGCACTGCTGCCAATGGCACAGAAAAATATATTATTGAATTGCAAGGCAACGCCGTATTACCCCGCTTACAACACAACAATTTATCCGGCATCCGGCAAATAGCAGCGCCTTTATTGCTGCAGGCAGAAAATCAGGTCAAAGCAGAACAACAACAACTGTCACAACAACTGTTGCAGGACCAGCTGATAAGCGACGTGCATGCCAGCACCAGCCTGCTGCTCAATAGCATGATAGTGTCGGCCAATCCGGCTGACATTGCCCGGATTGCCGCTTTGCCCCAGGTTAAAAAAGTACATGCCGACCGTGAACTGAAGTTATACCGCAACAGGTCTATTCCACTGATCCAGGCTGACAAAGCCTGGGCACTGAAAGATAACAACGGCAGCACACTTTCCGGCAAAGGTGTCAGAGTAGGTGTTTTGGATACCGGTATCGACTACAACCACCCGGATTTAGGCGGTTGTTTTGGTGAGGACTGCAAAGTAGCCGGTGGTTATGATTTTTACAATAACGACGCTGACCCCGTCGACACCGACGGCCATGGCACTCATGTGGCCGGTATTATTGCCGGTAATGGCACTGTAAAAGGGGTGGCACCGGAAGCCACTTTATATGCATATCAGGTTTGTAACTATTATTGCCCAACCAGCTTTGTGATTCAGGCGTTAGAACGTTCGGCCGATCCGGACCAAAACCCACTGACCAAAGATGCGCTGGATATAGTGAACTTAAGTTTAGGTGGGCCAGGCAGCTCGGACGACCCTTTAACTATTGCCGCCAATAATGCAAGTAAGGCCGGCATCGTCGTGGTAGTTGCCGCCGGCAACGATGGTGAAGCCTATGATGCATTGGGCACTCCGGGTAACGCCGAACTGGCAATTACGGTAGCTGCCAGTGATTTTGCAGACAATATCGCCGATTTTAGCTCCAGAGGGCCAGGGGATCGCGACCTGGTCCTGAAACCTGATTTAGCAGCTCCCGGCAGCTATATCAATTCAACCGTGCCTAATGGTTTGTTTGAGGAGAAAAGCGGTACATCCATGGCCGCTCCTCATGTAGCAGGCGCGGCAGCTTTATTAAAACAACAGGATTACAACCGCACACCGGATACAATTAAATCGCTGCTGGTTAATAACAGCAAAGATTTACAACAAAGTATCCTGCTACAAGGCAGTGGACGTTTAGATGTATTGGCTGCAGCCAGCGCCAGCCTGATCCTGAGTCCACAATCCATTTCTTTTGGCAAACTCGATGCCAGCCAATCCTTGTGGCAACAGCAAAAAACATTGGTTGTACAAAATACCTCGGCCAGCAGCACCACAGTCACACTGGAACAACCTGAGTTACCTGCAGGGGTCAGTTTAACCATGACCCCGTCAGGCACTGTCACTATTGCCGGTGGTGCCCGTCTGGAAATTCAGTTGCAGCTGAGTGTAAACACCACAATTTATCAACAACCTGCCAATAACACTGTGCTTGAGGATCTGTCACTCAGTATCCGCAGTGAACAAAGAACTTATCGTTTGCCAATGGCTTTTTTGGCTTACCATCAGGTCAAAATCAGCAGCCCGTATTTTATTGAGCAGCTGCAGATCTATAACGAAAAAGGTAA
Organism: Rheinheimera sp. 4Y26; assembly: GCF_025245835.1. Taxonomy (GTDB): domain Bacteria; phylum Pseudomonadota; class Gammaproteobacteria; order Enterobacterales; family Alteromonadaceae; genus Pararheinheimera. The sequence goes on along the minus strand of NZ_JAOBWS010000001.1, from coordinate 537,837 downwards.
AAAAGTTTATAACAACAGCGCCTGGGGCAATACTGTGCTTCGTATGGTCGCCGGTAGTTATGATGTGATTGCCAGATTTTTGATCGGCGACGAAACCCGTATTGTGCTGCAGGAACCGCAACTGATTAACCAACCACAAACACTGCTGATTGATCCAGCGCTGGCCAGCCATCAAATTAATCTGACATCGGTGAAAGACCGGGAAGGTCATGCTGTTCCGCCCGACGCTTTGAAGGGGGGCTTACATTCGCTGGAAATCCGGCATCAATCCAAACCGGTATATTTCCTGAAGATGTATGGTGTGCTTGGTCAGTCGAGCTGGGGCAATGCGCCCGGACCAACGCTGATTGGAACACAATCCCTGTTTATTTCAGCCATTCCAGATAAATTCCAACTCGCCATGACCGCTTTTTGGCAAGACAAACGAGCTGCAGCTGACGACGTTCAGATTTACAGCTGGACACAACGTTTTAGCGAAATAAATAACAATACAGAAATCCAGTTAGACGCCACCACACAAAACCGCCTGGTGACGCAAATAGCAGCAGCCGACTTTACCCAATATATTGCCTTCAGTTACGGCATTTTGCGTGGTTTAAAAAGCGATGATCTTCTTCCTGAAGACAGGCACGGCACTGTAGGTTTTGGCTATCGGATTGCTGAAATTGCAGCAAATAATCCAGCAAAAGTAAGCATTTATGGCACAGCACCATCGTTTAAGCCTGATTATGGCGTAGGTCAATTTTCTATTTCCATAACGGCCAACGATTTTATGAATTCTGTTTATAGTGATAACTGGCGTTTTTATGGCGAAAAAGGGGCATCTCAAGTTTCTTTATACAGCCAATACGGCTCATCTGTGCAGGAACTTAAAAACTACACCAATAATCCGGCAGGACAGCAAACTCTGACCCTGATGCCACATTGGGTACGTTATTGGGCTCATGTCAATCCTGCCAGCTTTGAGGTTCGAGCTGGCCAGTATTGGGATATTTATGGCAACCGCATCAAACATGAGTCTACACCCCAATATCCGGCTGAGTACTCGGCGCTGCTTCGCTGCGACCAAAACGCTGGTGAAATAAAACTGTCCACAGCAGCATCCTTTACTTTTGACAAGAACTGCACACGCTATGATGTTGAACTCAAATACACCACTGCGCTGCTGAATCAGCCCACCCCTTCATTTAGTCGCCTGACAACCTTTGCCGCCAACCGCTATAACGATTTATCTATACATCAGGTGCGGATAGGAGCTAACCAGCAACCCACACAACAAATCAGCCAGGGCAAAGGTTTTTTTGAATTGGCTAGCGATAACGTCGAAGCAGTCAGTGCCGAGATTTATTATCACGGCAGATGGCGACCACTGGGCATGCAGCTCACCACACCAGATACAAACACATTACCGGTTTATCGTGGTGAATTTGAACTGCCGGACAACGCCGCTCTGGCATCGGTCAGATACATAGCAACACACAAAAATGGCAATAGCCTGGAATCGGTGTTTCACAACGCAGCCATTGTAGGTCCCAAGTCCGAAACCGCACTCGCACTTGATCACGACCAGGATGGCACTGCAGATTTTCAGGATAATGATGACGACAATGATGGCATGGATGACATCGACGAGCTGCGCTACCGACTTGATTTATATAAAGATGATCGAGATAGTGATCTGGATAATGACGGATTAACCAATTTACAGGAATTAACACTCACAACATTCCCGGATCGGGCAGACTCAGACCAGGATGGCATCCATGATGGATTTGAGCATCAACACGGGCTGAACCCTCTGGACAGTAGCGATGCACAGCTGGATCCGGATCAGGATGAACTGAGCAATCTGCAAGAGTTTATTCACAAAACGCAGCCCGCCAAAGCTGATACCGACGGCGACACTATGACCGATGGTTTTGAAGTGAAGTACAGCTTAAACCCGTTGGATATCGCGGATGCCAACACAGATTTGGATCAGGACAGCCTGAGCAACCTGGACGAGTTTAAACTGCGCACCAACCCAAAATCTGCCGACACTGACAAGGATGGCATGGGCGATGGTTATGAAGTGAAGTACAACTTAAACCCTCTGGATATAGCGGATGCCAACACAGATTTGGATCTGGACAGCCTGAGCAACCTTCATGAATTTAAATATAAAACCAACCCAACTCTGGCCGACACTGACGGCGACGGCATGCCTGACGGTTATGAAGTGCAATACAACTTAAACCCGCTGGATGCTGCTGATGCCACATCGGATAAAGATCAGGATGGTTTTAGCGCGTTGCAGGAATTTCAGGCTGGCACCAACCCGACGGTTTCAGATAAAAAATCCGGCGATGGTTCTTCCGGTGGCGGAGCAAACAGCAACGACGGTGGCGGCGGTGGTGGCAGTATGGGCTTGAGTGTGCTGAGCCTGGCCGCAATCTGGTGTTATCGCAGGCAGTACCGCCTGCAAGGCAAAGCACAACAAAGCCATACATAACAAAGCAAGACACTGTTTTAACGCCAAAATCGGCAGGTTCAGACAACAAGCTGTTCCTGCCAGTTCAGAACCATCACAGCTTTCAGGGCATAAAAAAACCGGCATCCAAAGATGCCGGTTTTTTTATTAAATCCAGGCAGCAGATCATTGACCTGCTGCCTGCTAAATGAGATGTGAGCCAGCCGTTAAGCCGGGTTCTGTTCTCTGTTGCCAGAGCGACAATCATTCCTCTAGGACGTACGTCACCGCACGCCTCAAGCAACCTACCCGCCCCCAACGCGGGCCGCGCCAAAGGGGGCCTATTTGGTCTTGCTCCGGGTGGAGTTTACCGTGCCACGAACTGTTACCAGTCGCGCGGTGCGCTCTTACCGCACCCTTTCACCCTTACCTGATCCCTTGCGGGCCATCGGCGGTTTGCTCTCTGTTGCACTGGTCGTAGGCTCACGCCCCCCAGGCGTTACCTGGCACCCTGCCCTGTGGAGCCCGGACTTTCCTCCCCCTGCTTGCGCAGGCAGCGATTGTCTTGGCCAACTCACGGCGCGCATTATACGCCAATTCGGGTTTGTGGCCAGTAAAAGCTTTCCTGCCTGCAACTGGCGGGCTTTTTGTCTAGCTATTCAGCCACTTACGAAGTAATGCTGTGCGGGTTTTGCTGCTTATTAAAGGCTCGGTCTGGCCGCGCAGATACACCGCCAGATTTTCTTTGCCATAAGGCTCCAGCCGCTCAATAAAGTTAATCTGGATAATGTCACTGCGATTAAGCTGAAAAAACCGGCTTGGATCTAGGCTTTCGGCCAGCTGCTGCACGTTGTTTTCACTGAGCATCAGGCTTTGGCCCTTTTCATCCTGCGCCAGCAAAATGCCTTTGACAGCGCGGATACAACTGATATTGGCCGCTTCCAGTAACTTCAGCCCCTGGCCCTGCTTTAATAAAAACCGCTGACGATAACCAGGCTGCGGTGGTGTGGTTGGTAAAGCCTGTGCTGCTGCCAGTGTTATTGCCGCAGACGCTGCTGGCATCTGTGCCTGCGCCAGCAGCTTGTTTTTTAGCTGCGTCAGTTTTTCCATGGTGTCGCTAAACACTTTATAAGTAAAAGGTTTCAGTAAATAACCTACAGCCTGATGCGAAAATGCCTGCACGCCATACTGATCATAAGAAGTGGTAAAAATAACAGGGCAAGGCAAATCGAGCTGCGCCAAAGCTTTAAATACCGCGCCGTCTCTAAGTTCAATATCGGCAAAAATCAGCTGTAACAGCGGCAGCTCGTCCTGCTCAAAAAAGGCCAGCACTTCGGCCACTGAGGTTAATACCGCCACTATTTCAGCCGCTGGCTGGTACCTTTGAATAAAACCGGCCAGCTTTTCGGCAGCAAGAGGTTCGTCTTCTATCAGCAATACTTTCAGCAATTCTTGTTGCAAAACCGTCACCTTATCAGTGCTTTATACTGTGTTTTACCAGTGCCCTTGTGTCTTTGTGTCTTTGTTTATAAAGCACTCAGCGGTAAGGCCAGACAAAACTCACCTTGTTGTTGTGTCACCTGAATATCCCGTTTAAATAACACCAGGGCACGTTGTTGTAAGTTTTTCAGCCCAAGGCCAGTGGATTCAGGTGCGTATAACTTTGGCCTTAATGTGTTGCGGACAGTTAACCAGTCGCCTTCGGTGCGGATCTGAATGTGCAGCGGCTGCTGCGGGCTTGCTTCGTTGTGTTTCACCACATTCTCCAGTGCCAGCTGCAGAGCCCCCGCCAATACCAGCTGTTGTTCAGGACTAAAACCTGCAAGCTCAATCTCCAGCAAATAACTGTTGGCAAAACGCTGATTTAACAGCAAGAGATAATCCTTCGCAAAAGCCAGCTCCTGTGCCAGCGTCACCAGCGGCGTGGCCTGCTGCTGCAACTGATAACGGTAAATAGCAGTAAATTTTGCTAAAAAATCTTCAGCTTCATCGGGGTTTTTATGAATAAGCGCCGACAACACATTGAGGTTATTGAATAAAAAATGCGGATCCATTTGTTGTTGTAACAGCTGCAGTTGCTGCTCAGCCGCATTTTTTTCGGCCATCAGCAACATTTCCGCCTGCTGGCGCTGCTCTTTCAGCGCCTCGAGTAACAACACAAAACCGCCAACCAATAACTGCAACAGCGCGTACATCAGCATGTTTTTCAAAAGCAAAGTTGCGGAAAAAGGATAACCCTGTAACTGCTCTATGCCTTGTTGCAGCAGGGTCATCAGCACAACAAACAGCAGTGTGCCCAGCAATAAAGTTTGCAGATAGTGCACACTTTTGTTTGCCCTTTTTGGCAAACGCCGCTGCAACCAGCGGGTCAGTGCCAGCGCCAGCAGCCCCTGCAGCGTCAGCCAGATTGGTGCGTCAAAATAATAATGCAGCGCTTCACCGGGCGCTGTTTGCAACAGCGCCACATATAACCAGAACAAATGGGCAAACAGCAGCATACCTACCACAGGTTTGCCAAGCCGCAGCCAGAACGGGGCTGCCGGCTGTGCGGGTACAGATGCGGCCATGGTCATGGTTTCAGTTCCTTCTGCTCAGGTAAACGTAACATCTCTTGGCCTTTGGCATCATAAAACACCAGCTGAGGTTCGCCTTTGGCATTCACTGCCATTTCAATCCGTTTTTTACCTGATGGATCATTGAGTTGCAACATGGCTTTGTTATTAAGGGTGCCATAAAAAGCGCGGCGCGCACCATGAATGGAGCCGTCTTTATTGACATCCAGCGTTTCGAGCCTGGCAATAGCGGCCTTATCGCCTTGTTCTGCCGCCAGCGCCAGCTGCATATAAAGATCAAAATCCAGTTGCGGCCGATCGACAATATTTAAACCTGCGATCAGCATGCCATCCTGCTCAATATGCTGCAGCGCCACCACCTGATCCTGGTTATAACGGTCAAACGACAAATGCAGGCCATGCTCAATTTTGTCGCCGACTTTTTTACCACGGAAAATCAGCCCGCCATTTTCAGTGCCTTCGTCGTTATAAAAAATCATGCCGGGGCGCTGACCCGGGTCAAACACCACTTTGCCTTGTTTAATGGCTTTGGGCGCATGGGCGGTATTGGCCAGCACCAGCCGCGGATGCCCTGTTGGCTCCATGACATTCAGCCGCTCAACATTCAGCTCTCGCACAGAGGTTGTGTCTTTTTGCAGAATTTGGGTTTGCACTCCAAGCGCCACCACAGCAAAACCCAGCACCAGATTGATGGCGGTTTGCAGATGAGTTGTTTTAAAACTACTGTTTTGATTGTTGTTATTCATGTTAAAGCCCCATTTGTCTGTGTTTCAGTTGTCTGGAACTCAGATTACAAAGCGGGCGCTGTGCCGGGCAGGCAAAAACGAACAGCAGCGGAAAACTGCTTTTTAGCGGAGGAAAATAAGCAATAAAGCGCCGCAAAGGCAGCGCTTTATCTGAACGAGCTGTGACTGGCTGATTTAGGTCAGCTGCTAAAACAGCTGTTATTCCGCCCTTTTATTTTTAACTTTGGCGCGGTTTTCTTCACATAAACCAATCAGCGGCAGTTGGCGTAGCACTTTCATCTGCGGGTCAATCAACAGCTGATCTGTGCTTTTAAGCGCAACAGTCACAGCACCTTTGCTAAAATCCAGCAGCTGCGTTTGGCCATTAATGCTAATTTCAACCGGCATAGGGAAAGGTTTTTTATTGGGGCTTAACCAGCTAAAAGTCACGGCATCGCCATTTTGTTGCTGTTTCAGCTCAGGCAAAGCCGCTTCATATAAATACACATCAAATAACCACTGATAATCCTGACCTGTGATGCGGTTGACTATGCTGATAAATTCTTTGGTATTGCGATAACGTGGTTTTATCGGGTACTGCAACTTTGCCGTATCTGCTGTGCCATACAGCAGCTCGCGGGTGGCCTGCCAGAACGCCTCTTCACCAATCAGATTGCGCAGGCTATGCAGCACCCAACCGCCTTTGCCATAAATATCCGGGTTAAAAGCCTGATCTGAGGTCACCACGCCGCTTCGCACCACAGGCTCGCAGTTTAATAAACCTAAATAAGACTTATACATTTGATAGGAATACGCAGCGCTACCGAGTTTTTCCAGCGCGTAAGCGGGCTGCATATAAAGACCAAAACCTTCGTGTAACCAGGCGTCGTTCAGCTTTTCGTGGGTCATCAGGTTGCCAAACCATTCGTGCGCCAGTTCATGGTGCAACAGCCAGTCAAAACCATATTCGTCGCGTTTATACCCTTTGCCATAAGCGTTGACGGTTTGATGTTCCATCCCCAGATGCGGCGTTTCCACCACCCCCATTTTTTGGTCACCCCAGGGATAGGGCCCCAACCGGCGTTCATAAAAAGCCAGCTGCGCACGCACATCATCTTTTATCAATGTTTTGGCTTTATCGGCATTGTCGCTCAGCGCCCAGAATTCAATAGGCACAGTAGCGCCGTTAATGCTTTGATAAGTCTCAGAAATACGGCTGTAAGGACCAATATTCAGCGCAATATTGTAATCGCTGGCCGGCACCGATAATAACCAGTCAAAACGCTGTTTATTGCCGGGTAACTCGTCGATTTTTTGTAGTACGCCATTGGTCACTGCGCTTAAGCCTTTAGGCACTGTCAGCTTTATCTGCATGCGGTCGGCTTTGTCGCTGAAATGATCTTTACAGGGCCAGAATAAATCACAACCTTCGCCCTGCACTGCGGTGGCAATAAAATGCTCGCCTTTGGCGGTTTTGCTCCAGACCGAACCACCGGCCCAGGGTGCATTTTTTGCCACATGAGGTTTGCCGCTGTAATACACCGCCACTTTGGCTGTGGCGCCTGAGGGCTGCTCTGCACCAAGCGCAATAGTCAGTACCCCACCCTGACGTTGGTATTGCGCTGTTTTACCGTTCACCTCAATCTTGCTGATGTCAAAACGGCTGTCGAGTTTGAGCTCCACTTTGTCGCTTGGCGCAACCAATACAAATTCAGTTTCACCCACACCTGCAATTTTTTGCTCGTCAGGAAATATCTCTAAATCAAGGGCATATCTTTTAACGTCGGCTTTTTGCGCCAGTTGTGATAACGGCTGGCCGGTGTCGCCAATCACCGGATCCAGCGCCATGGTGCTGCTGCAACCAGCAAGAGCCAGTGCCAGCAGGCTCAGGCCAAAACCGGTTTTTTTCTGTGGCAAACAAAAGGGATGAGGTGTGATCTGGTGCGGTTGAACAACGGCCATTGCAACTCCTGCGCGCTTTGCTATTTAAAAAATTATCATGCCATGAAAACCAGATACAGCGCTTGGGCGTAGCGCACCGGCCATCGGCGGAACTGGTGCGTTGGTCGTTTGTTGATGGAATTTAGCGATCACTAAAGTAAGCTCTAGGCTCAAAAAATCAGCGGAGCCCGTCATGTTTTCGAAACCTGTTGTGTTGTTAAAACCTGTTTTTGTGATTTCGGTATTGAGCCTCGCCATCAGTCCGGCATATAGCTATGACAGGGTTACAGGCCATGATTTTGCCAGTCGCTCTGAAGTGATAGCCCCCCATGCCATGGCCGCCACCAGTCAGCCGCTGGCCACTCAGATTGCGCTGGATATTATGAAACAAGGGGGCAACGCCATAGACGCCGCTATTGCCGCCAACGCTGCTTTGGGTTTAATGGAACCCACAGGTAACGGCATCGGCGGTGACTTATACGCCATTGTCTGGTCGGCCAAAGACAAAAAGCTGTTTGGCCTCAATGGTTCAGGCCGTTCACCCAAAGGCATGACGCTGGAAAAAATGCAGGCTGAAGTAAAAAAACTCGGCCGCACCGATATTCCTCCTTATGGCATGTTGCCCATTAGCGTGCCTGGTGCTGTGGATGGCTGGTTTAGCCTACATGGCAAATTTGGCAAATTGCCAATGGATAAAATTCTGGCTCCTGCCATTCAATACGCCGAGCAGGGTTTTCCGGTGTCTGAATTGATTGCCTATTACTGGGGGGCATCGGTGCCGAGATTGTCGCCGCAACCCGGTGATTTTAAAGGCACTTTTACCATTAATGGCGAAGCACCAAAAAAAGGCGATATTTTTAAAAACCCAGGCCTTGCCAATACCTTAAAAATTCTGGCCAAAGATGGCCGCGACGCTTTTTATCAGGGTGAAATCGCCCGGAAAATTGACGCTTTTATGAAAAAAGAAGGCGGTTATCTGCGTTATGAAGATTTAGCCTCGCATAAATCTGAATGGGTAGAGCCGGTATCCGTCAATTACCGCGGTTTTGATGTCTGGGAAATTCCACCTAATGGTCAGGGTATTGCCGCTTTGCAGATGCTGCAAATTTTAAAAAATTTCGATTTAAAATCCATGGGTTATAACAGCGCAGAAAGCCTGCACACCTTAATTGAAGCAAAAAAACTGGCCTTTGAAGACAGGGCGAAATTTTATGCCGATCAGGATTTTCACAAGGTGCCGGTCAAAGGCCTGATTTCTGAAGCTTATGGCAAGGAGCGCGCCAAGCTGATAACCGACAAAGCGGCGCAGCGGGTGGACGCAGGTAACCCCAACCTGTATGAAGGCGATACCATTTATATGACCACAGCCGATAAAGACGGCAATATGGTGTCGCTGATCCAGTCAAATTACCGTGGTATGGGTTCTGGTGTGGTGGTGCCTGGTTTAGGTTTTGGTTTCCAGGACCGTGGCCAGATGTTTTCGCTGGACCCTAAACACGCCAACGCTTTTGCGCCTGGTAAACGTGCTTTTAACACCATTATTCCGGCTTTTATTACGAAAGATGGCAAACCTTATGTCAGCTTTGGTGTGATGGGCGGCGCTATGCAGCCTCAGGGCCATGTGCAGATTGTGGTGAATATGATTGATTACGGTATGAACCTGCAGGAAGCCGGCGACGCCGCCCGTTGGCAGCACCTTGGCAATACTGAACCTACAGATGGCAGCCAGATGTATCTGGAAAACGGCGGTTACACTGAAGTAGAGCGTGGCGTGCCTTATCAGACCATTCAGCAACTGCAGCAAAAAGGCCACGACATCCGTTATGGTTTTGGCGGTTATGGTGGTTATCAGGCAATTATGAAAGACCCAAAAACCGGCGTGTATTATGGTGCGTCAGAGTCGCGTAAAGATGGGCAGGCGGCAGGTTATTAAGCGGCTTTTTTCAGCTGTAATAAACAGCCAACTGAGCAAATAGCTGACTGACAAACAGCAAAAAGGGCGGTCTTAACCGCCCTTTGTTTTTCCCCTGTTTGGACAGTGATTAATCCTGACCAATCCGGGCTTTAATATCGTTAATTAATGATGAAGAAGCCAAACCATTAGCACCGGCCCAGGCCTCTAAATCTTCTGCCACCAGCGCTTTAGCCGGCATCTGTTTGACAAAAAAGGAACCCACTTCATAAGCGTCACTGCGCATGGCAAATTTAATCAGAGATTCGTTATTGCACTGCACGCTGTCATAAATTTTACGTACGTTCAGTTTGTTATCGCTTAACAGCTTACGGATGCGGTTTTTATCATCCGCCTTGGTATATTCACATATAGAAGTCGCCCACTGATCATTCGCCAGCGCCGAAGGTGCGCTAAAAGCCAGCATAGTTACCGCAAGCGCCACTACAGTTACAGTTTTCTTCATAACAACCTCATCCAGACTTGAAAAATTTTCTCCCCCGGCCTCTGTTGTGAGCCGGCTCATGCCAAGTATTGGCGTTTATGACACAAAGGCAAGCTGGCAGATGGCAAATTCGCTATCGAATTGATTTGATTGCTGGTTTTTTATTCTTGTCGCTGTTTTATGCATACAAATATGTTGCAAATGCCACACTAAAAAACCTGACGCTGACAATTTATTGATATTTTTCTGACATCATCCATCTGCGCTGGCGCCAGAGCGAAACCGCTGTAAGGCTAACAAAACCCCATGCAACTTCAGTCTGTTAGCAAAGCGGAGCGGCAAAGATGCGGCCAGCCATCACACTTCAGATTGCAGCGACAATAGCTGTTTTTGTCGCCACGCTGTTTATGGCTTCTCCAGGCCCTGCTTTGGCGGCCTCTGAGCCTGAGCCTGAAGCGCCGGCACAAAACCTGGCTCAGCTTTATCCGTTGCCGCTGATAGCAACAGGCACAGAGGTAGCGGCAGAGGAATTTAGTTTTATGGTGTCGGTGCAGCTGGGAGGTGGCCATTATTGCAGTGGCGCGCTGATAAAACCCGACTGGGTACTCACCTCAGCCCGTTGTGTGGCACATCACCAGGCGGGTGCACAGGTGCGGCTGGGCAGTGAGCAGATCATGTCAGAGCACAGCCTTATCAGCATTCAAAAAATTCTGCGTCATCCACTTTATCAATACCACAGCCATCAACACGACATTGCCTTGTTGCAACTTGCAGGCGCTGCCCCAGCGCAGTTTCGGCCACTGCAACTGCCAAACGCCCGGGTGATGGCGCAACTGGTTTACCCCGGTGTTTACCTGAAAAGCGCCAGCTGGGGCGCCTTGAATGCCAGAGGTGAAGCGGCTGAGCAGTTATTGCAACAAAGTTTGCCGCTGCAGGCTCACATAAACTGCAACGGGCCAACGGCTTATCAGGGCGCGGTACTGCCCTCAATGCTGTGCCTTGGTTTTGCCCGCGGCGATAACAACAACTGTGTTGCTGACAGCGGCGCACCATTATTGGGGTTTTATCAGGGCAACTATTACCATCTTGGCGTGGCAAGCTTTGGCCAAAGCTGCACACAAACTGATGATGTAGCTGTATTGAACAATCACAGCGCCGATGCCTGGCATGCCACCCGCAGCGGCAACTACACCATATTTAGCAGCAGCTGGTTTTATCTGGATTGGCTAGAGGCTGCTTTGTCGGGCAACAATTAACGAAGTTCTAAAGAAAAAAGCAGCGGACTGCAAAACCGCTGCACAAAAGGGCGTGAGCCAGGTGATAAAAAAGGTTAAAAAATCAGGTATGTATCTGCTGTAGGCAAAAGCTGGTCACAACAAGAAAACTGATACTGCACTTTTTTGTTCCGCCAGGCCGTTTGCATCTGCCTTTGTTATGGCTGCTTGTATTCGCTGTTTATTGCCAATACTCGATGATGCGGCTGACTTTATCACCCCGAAATTCAAACACTGCTAAATGATGGTGTACCGCACCCTGCTGCATTTCCATCCGCTGTACCGCCACGGCGTTATAACCCGGTATTTGTGCTTGGATCTGATAACGTGGCGCCGTCAGGTTGTATTTGCCCATCGCCTGCAGCCTAAGCGTATTGGCGTACAGTTTTTCTCTGGAATATTCACCGCCATACACCTGGTGCTGATACACAAAGTCGGCGTGATACATAGCAAAAAGCGCATCCACATCAGCCTGGCTGGAACCTTTCAGCATCACTTTATTTTGTGCGTCGGTGATGGCCACAACTTTGGCTTTAAGTTCTTCAGCATCGAGAACCCGGGCATCCGCAGGCTGCGCTGCAGCACCACAACAGAAGCCCAAAAACAGCACACAAGCCAAGCCTGATAATAACCCCATAAATTTTTGCATGATGCTTCCTTGCTCTTTTGAAGCTGTTGTAAGCCAGACTAATCAACAACACGAAAACGCCAGCACCAGCCGTGACCAGTGGTGGAAAATTTGGGATAGGCACAAAAGCACCCAAAAGGCAGCCTGGGTTATTTCAGAGCGGCGAGTGACGCATGCAAAAAACGACACCGATACAGCCCTTACATCAGGCCCATACCAGCCGGACGGCAAAAGCGTTGAATAACAGCCCAAGCAGCAGATTACCCGCCATCGCCACTTTGGGTTGATGACCAAAAAATCCGGCAATAGCCCGGCCGGCATAAATCAGCACAGTCAGATAACAGAGGCTAACCAGCTCCAATACCAGCGCCAGCATCAGATAAGGCAACCAGGCCGGCTGATAGCTGTAGTCGATAAACTGAATAAAAAACGACAGGTAAAACAAAATGGCTTTGGGGTTGGTCAGGCTCAAAAGCAAAGACTTACGAAACACCGAACCGGTCTTTTTTGTGCTGCGCACTTCTGCGCTTTCTTCTATGCTGCCTGCTGCATGGTCTTCTGTACTGCCTTCTGCTGTTCCTTCTGCAATGCCTTGCGTTCTCGTTTGCGTGCTTTTTGCTGCGGTGCTGCTCTTATGCTGGCGCAGGCTTAATAAAATCTGCACGCCCAGATACAACAAATAAGCAGCACCTAAATACCGCACCCAGCGAAACAGTTCAGGGGATGCCAGTAACAACGAAGCCACGCCCAGATAAGCCAATAAAATCAGCACCGCATCACCAATCAGCACAGCAGCAACTGCTTGCCAGGCCGCCTGAGCCCCCCGGCTGATGCTGGTTTTGAGCACAAACAAACTATTGGGCCCTGGCAGCAGAATAATGACAATGACACCGCTGAGAAAAGTCCAGAACTGCACAATACCGAGGTTTTCCATACCACTCCTGAGCAATTTAATAGCGATCAGTGTCAGGTCTTGTGTTTTGCCTAGCTCTAATAGCCTCTGCAGTGATCAGGGGCAGATCTTGCGTTTTGTTTAGCTCTCATAGCCTCAGAATCTAAACTTCAGCGCACCTGACTGCAAAAATAAACTAATTAGCATGAGGGTAAAACACAAAACCTGCCCCCTATTAAGCTTTATTTGTTATGTCCTTTGTTGTCGTGTGATCGCAATTTTTGCATGATCAAATTCATTAGCCTCCCCAAATATTATTGGGCATTCAATCACTGTATAAATGTCTTTCTCAGTTGATTTTTCATCAGGGAACTCAGACTCACACTTTGAAATAAACTCTCCGGATTTGTTAAAAAGGCTCAATGAAATGTTGTACGTAGTATGGATAAAAGAAGAATCATTCAAATTTATATGCTTTGTAGCAAAAATAATTTTTTTAGATTCAATTGAGGTTTTGACTATTTCCAAACCTAAAGAATCTGCGAGCAACGTCAATTGTTTTGAAGATAATTCCTGCAAGCGATTTTTGTAACCATATTCTATAGATGCAGCAAACCTGGATACTAGCACTGAAAATATAAGCCCAGCCGCAAGAGAAAAACCTACCCCCCACAAAAATCCTTTATAAAGTTCCATTAGATTTTTCAATTAATGCTCCTATACATAACGCCCGCCACACGGGCGAGCAACTTGTTGCGAGTAAAGCGGCCACAGACGCGTTGTGCTGGCGTTTGTTAGCCATATTTAGACCCTATTGAAATCTTGTACAGATGATAAAGCGCATATAGGTAAGCTGTAGGCCAGACGAATAGAATTATTAGAGCAACAAACATGCTTAAATTCTTGAAGCAATGAACGACTGAGCAAACCACAATATAAAATAAGCTCCCCACAGTGATGTAAAGCCATACTATTTCCCACCAATACATTTCGTCTGATGTAAGGCTATGATCAGTTGCTCGTGAGTCACCCAAAGCACCAATTAAAGCCAAATAGCACCACATACTGAGACTCATCAACAGCAAAAACGGTAAGTATCTGGGGCTATTAAAATATTGCACGACGTTCCTTGTTCTTGCTGGCTAACGCCCCGCATGCGCGCGAACTTGTGAGCGTCGTAGGGGCCGCAGGCCCCGAATGACGCGGATAGTTAGGTGCTTAAGTTGCCACCTTAACATCTACCAAACCGATTGACTCAACCAAAACCACGTAATCGGCACCAAAAATTAAATATGATTCTAATGATGCATCTGCAAGATATGAATCAAGATGAGCATAAAAACTGCGCCTGTAATTGGCTGAAGACTTCCAAATTGGAGATTCTTTTGCCCCCTTTCCCAGCGATACAAAGTCAACTTCACTAGACATACCCGGTAGCGGCGACAACTCGTAATTACTTTCTTCAACACAATAGAATGCAATCACATGGCGGAAGAGCACTTCTATTACCTGCGAGTGGAATGCTAGCTTTATAACAACACCACTTGCATCTGTTCGTACATCGACTTCAGGGTACAAACCCAAATTTTCATCAGTTAGAAAATACGGAGAAAACATCTGCGATCACCTAACGCTTTGCTAAGGGGCAACCGAAACGTAGTGTAGGTTGTCCCGCGGAGGCCGCGCTTTTTTGCGGCCGGAGTGTACTTGAGCAACTTGTTATAAGCCATTAGCTCGACCTTGGAGACCAGCTTCCACCACTACCATGATAGGTTTCTGCTCGAAGACAATATTTCTGCTTGCACTCTGGGCATATGAAGTTGTACTCAACAATATCATCCCAAAGTTCGCCCTTAGCTAAATCTCGAAATTGAACTGAAGTAAAACCACCCATCTCAGGAACATCTTGAATAATTGTTCCGTCTTCGAGGTTGTCAGAAACAACCCTTATTGCTTTCGATAAATCCCCTGGATTTTCGATGCGAAAGCTTTGGTTGACTTCTTCACAGTGGCGACAATGGCTCATGTCTTCCTTGGCTTATAACAACTTAATCAACGGGATAAACCACGCTTTAAATCGTGGTTTATCCCTTATTTCGTTCCAATATGCTTCAAAACTACACAGAAATATGATTGACGACAAGTGGTTATAACTGCAGCGTTTTTTTGTGAGTGTGAAAGCGTGGATAAACCCGCACAGTTAATTTGCAACAAATAAATTACAAAACGAGCCGTAAAGTGCAGCTAGCTAGTTAGAACAATACTCATCTCCCAGCCAGTGCTTTCCCTCCCCGTTTAGCGAGCAGTTGTTTTGGCCGGTTTTGAGGTTTTAAGCCGACAACTGTTTGAGACGGCTGACGCTAGCAGCCGTCGAGTTTTGGCGGCGCCTCAAAAGCGAGTCAAAACAACAGGCTTTCGAGCGATCTCGGGGTCGTTTTTTGCGTCACTTTTTGTCGATACAAAAAGTGACTCGCCCGCGGAGGCGAGTCTCCGCTTCAATAGCACCATCAGCTGCAAGCTGAAAACAAAATACTTCAGGCATCAACCAGACCGTCTTGAATGTGCAATACAAGACGCCATCCGACGTACTGCCCGCTGCGACTACGCCCCAAATTGCAGAGTGCCAAAACACCAAAAACAAAAAAGGCGCACCGCCTATAACAAGTACGCCTTAATTTTCAGATGAAAACCAAAAGGCCAAAAGCCACCCGCTCAAAGCAGGCTGGCAATTAAGAGGCAGAGCGCTGCTTCACTGCCTCCAGCAGCACTTCCGCCTTGGTCAGCTCAAAGGTCTTGGGCGCGTCGACGTTTAACAGCTGCACCACACCGTCTTCCACTATCATGGCGTAGCGCAATGAACGCAGGCCGCCGAAGTCGCCGCTGTCGGTTGCCAAACCACAGGCGGTGGCAAAACGGCCGGCACCATCGGCTAAAAACAGAATGTCACCGGCGTTTTGCTGTTTGCCCCAGGCGTCCAGCACATAAGCATCGTTCACCGCAGTGCAGATAATACGGTCTACACCGGCCTGAAAAAACTGCTCGGCCAGCTCAATAAAACCGGGTAAATGCGCTGCGCTGCAGGTTGGGGTAAAGGCGCCCGGCAGTGCAAATAACACCACGGTTTCGCCGCTGAACACTTCTTTGGTGGTTAAAGTCACCACACCATTGTCGGTTAGTCGCTGGAAGCTGACTTCCGGTAATTTATCGCCCACTTTAATCATGGGTTGCTCCTATTGTGCTGAAATGATGAATAAGTCGTGCTGAAATCATCGTTGTTTATAACCCAAAGCGCCGTATTTACATGTGCCTGCATCTGCCTGCATTCACAAAAACCACGCTTCGCTGTGATCTGCTGTTATCAGCGTCGCGCTGCTTTAATCCAGCGCCGCTTTTACATACACATCAAATCTGTTGTTTTTACCTTCAATACTCATACTGGGTTTTTGTCCGGCCAGAAACTCAGCATAACCCGGCCTTTTGACCACCACTCTTTTCTGCGCCAGGTTTAAAGCCAGAGCCAGTAAAGGGTCGGCGTCGGGATCGCTGCCCACCACATCATGAAAAGCGCGCATTTCTTTTTTTACCGCAGCAGATTTTTCCCGCGCCGGAAACATCGGATCCAGATACACCACATCGGGCGCTGGCAAAGTTTGCAGCGCCTCGGCCGCACTTTGAAATACCAGCAGCATCCGTGGTGGCAACCAGTCGCACACTTCAGGGTCGAGCCGGGCACGGCGTAAACCGTCCCACAACAACAGCGCCACCGAAGGGTTACGCTCCACTAAAGTCACCTGAGCGCCCAAACTTGCCAGCACCAGTGCGTCGCGGCCAAGGCCGGCAGTGGCGTCTATCACTGTTAAACCGGCTTTTTTACTCAGGCCAACAGCTTTGGCAATAGCTTCACTTTTACCACCACCAAACTTGCGCCGGTAAGTGGCAGCGCCACTGGCAAAATCCACCAGAATGTCACCTTGTTTGGCAAGTTCGGTGCTACGCAGCACCAGCGCTTCGCCGGTCCAGACTAAATGCCAGCCTGTCACAGACGTCGCCAGGCTGATGCCAAAACCGGCGGCGGCATTTTGGATTTCTGCCGGCAGATTTTCTGTTGCCAGTAACTGATGTTCAGGCTGTATTGTCATGCGTTGTCCGCCATGTCAGCAGCACCGGCGCCAGTGAGCCCCAGATAATTGTCACCGCTACTGAGCGCCACCAGGCGGCTTAA
Source organism: Rheinheimera sp. 4Y26 (assembly GCF_025245835.1). Lineage (GTDB taxonomy): Bacteria > Pseudomonadota > Gammaproteobacteria > Enterobacterales > Alteromonadaceae > Pararheinheimera. Next base: position 520,737 of record NZ_JAOBWS010000001.1, on the reverse strand, counting down.
AGTGGTCAGGCTAAAACCCGATTCTTGTTGCCACTGATTAAACTGCGCCTGAATTTTTTGCAGATTGCTTTTGCTGGTTAAACCCCCATCAATCACCTGATAAGCGCGTAAATAAGCTTCCACATCCTGGCTTAATAAAAAGGTGTCTTTGCCCATAGCGCGCAGCGCATAAGGGCCGGTGTTGCCACCCAGCCTGGCACCACGCTGCTTTAACAGCTGCCACAGGCCAATAATATTGTCTGTTGGCCACTGCGCGACCAGCGCAGCAAAACTGCCGTGCTCGCGGGCTAAATCGTTAATCATCAGCGCATTGTGTCTGATGGTAAGCACTTTACTGCCGTTTCGGATAATCCGTGGGTCCTGCGCTTTGGCCGCCAGCATTTCGTCGCTCATCAGCAGCATTTTTTCGATGGAAAAATCAAAAAAAACGTCACAAAAACCCGGCCATTTTTGCTCGACTACCCGCCAGACAAAACCACTTTGAAATACTTTTTTGGTAAAAGCGGCCAGCCAGTCGCTGTCCTGGTATTGCAGCAGTGTTGCAGTACTGAGCGGCTGTTGCCCCAATAATAACTGCAGCTGCGCTTCACCACCTTTGCGTTCAAGTGCCCGCTGATAAATCTGCGACACTGTTTCCACTTTGGCCATGGGCCCTTCCTTTTTAAAGCCAAAACTCAGCCGCTTTGGCTGAGCCTGGTGTTACTTCATTTGCTTTTTATCAGGCGCTGATATTCGCCTGTAACATCAGGCGGTTACATAAGCCTGTTACATTAAATCACCAGGCGGGCCAGCCTGGCAGACACCTTCCACCAGCACCACACCGGGTTTTGGCACCACTGCACAGTCAGAAATCAGTCCAAGCTGCTGATTATGCTGTTGTACCAGCTGGTTATAACGTGCCACCCTGGCCAGCAGTTCAGTTTCGTTGCCTTGTTCAGCCGAATACACCAGATAAGACTGCGGCCCGCCACAAGGTTTGGCGCCAAGCCCCACCACCCGGCACTGCGCCACTGAGCTGGCTTTGGCGCTGCCCACCAGCTGCACAATGTCCTGATACATGGCCTGCAGTTCGTTTCTGCTCACTGCTGCTGGCAGTTGTTGCTCTTTATTCATTACTACCCCGGCTGATGCTGGTGTTTGTGGCTCTGGTGCAACCTGAGCTGCAGACACCTGACTGCTGTCAGCAGCAGGCGTAACCCCCGCCTGTTGCGGTTTGGGGCTGCAGCCAGCCAGTGTTGCAACAAAGATTGTTGCCAAAAGCAGCGGCCGCTTTGCTGCACCACCCTTGGAGCCTGCGCCGCGCATCAGGCGGCGGCTCCGGCGTTGATACCCATATGGCGTAATAACGCTGCATTGGACGGTTCGCGGCCGCGGAACGCTTTAAACAGCTCCATTGGCTCGGCGCTGCCACCACGCTCTAAAATACAGGCCAGGAAGTCGGCACCGGTTTTTGCGTTAAATACACCTTCCTCTTCAAAGCGGCTAAAAGCGTCGGCTGACAATACTTCAGCCCATAAATAGCTGTAATAACCGGCGCCATAACCACCGGCAAAAATATGGCTGAAACTGTGTTGGAAGCGGTTAAAACGCGGCGGCACTATCACCGACACTTCAGCACGCACTTCATCCAGCATTTGCTGCACCCGGCCACCCAGCTCAGGCTGATATTCAGCGTGTAAGCGGAAATCAAACAAAGCAAACTCCAGCTGACGCACTAAAAACATCGCGCTCTGGAAGTTTTTCGCCGCCAGCATTTTATCCAGCAGCTGCTGTGGCAATGGCTCGCCCGTTTCATAATGGCCGGAAATCACCTGCAAAGCTTCAGGCGCCCAGCACCAGTTTTCCATAAACTGGCTTGGCAGCTCTACCGCGTCCCATGGCACACCATGAATACCGGCCACTGCGCTGGCGTCTACTTTGCTCAGCATATGGTGCAGGCCATGACCAAATTCGTGGAATAAAGTCACCACTTCATCATGGGTAAAAAGCGCAGGTTTTCCGCCAACTGGTTTATTAAAGTTACAGGTGAGATAAGCCACAGGGTGTTGCAGGCTGCCATCGGCACGCCATAACCTGTCCTGACATACGTCCATCCAGGCACCACCGCGTTTTTTGGCGCGGGCGTATAAATCCAGGTAAAAACTGCCTCTAAGCTCACCTTTGGCGTCCAGAATGCGGTAAAACTTCACATCAGGGTGCCACACATCCACCCCTTGCTGCTGTTCTACTGTCACGCCAAAAAGTTTATTCAGCACGGTAAATAAACCGCTCAGCACCTTAGGCTCAGGGAAATACGGCCTTAATACCTCGTCAGAAATGGCGTATTTGGCCATTTTCAGTTTTTCCGAATAATAGGTAATGTCCCAGGCGTTTAAGCTGCTCTGGCCATGCTCAGCACTGGCAAAAGCCTGCAGCTCGGCTAAATCCTGTTTGGCCTGAGGTTTGGCACGTTTGGCTAAATCAGATAAAAACTCCAGCACCTGGGCCGGGCTTTCAGCCATTTTGGTGGCCAGCGACTCTTCAGCGGCGTTGTTAAAATCAAGCAAAGTGGCCAGCTCGTGTTTTAGCGCCAGCGTTTCTTCAATAATGGCGCTGTTGTCAAACTGACCGGCGGTTGGGCCTTGATCTGAAGCGCGGGTGCAATAAGCACGGTACATTTCTTCGCGAAGCGAAGCGTTATCGGCGTAGGTCATCACCGCGATATAACTTGGGAATTCCAGCGTAAACACATAACCGTCCAGCTCGCGGCTTTGCGCTGCTTCTGCGGCGGCAAGTTTGGCATCTTCAGGCAAACCGGCCAGCAGGTTTTCGTCTGTCACCTGCTTAAACCAGGCCTGGGTGGCATCTAAACAATGGTTGGAGAAGGTAGAAGATAAATCAGATAACCGGCTTTGAATTTCACCATAACGCTGCTTTTTGGCATCCGACAAGCCAATACCCGACAATTTAAAATCACGCAGCGCGTTTTGAATCACTTTTTGCTGGGCGCTGCTCAGCGTCTGATATTCAGCGCTTTGACTCAGCTCCAGATAGGCCTGATATAAACCTTCATGTTGCCCCAGCCAGGTGCTGAAATCAGACAACAGTGGCAGGCAACTTTCATAAGCTTCACGCAGCTCTGCTGAAGAAACCACTGAGTTTAAATGCGATACCGGCGACCAAAGGCTGCTTAAATGATCGGAACTCGCTTCGGTAGCTTCAATCAGCGACTGCCAGCTGACCGGACGGCTTTGCACCGCCTGCTCTACCGCAACGCGGCATTCGGCTAACGCCTTTTCCACCGCAGGCAACACCATATCAGCACTGATTTTGGAAAAAGGCGGTAACGCCGTGAAATTAAATAACAGATTGTCCATAAAAACCCCGGGTGTTGCGACATGCAAAAAAGATAAACAGGATAATAACCTGAGTTATGGGTGGGTGCAGATTTTCTCAAGCAGCAAAAACAGAAAATAACAGGGACCCAGCCACTGGCCGGGAAAAATCCGCCGGCCAGTGCCGATGTGAACAGTCACGAGCCAAGCTGTTTTTCCATACAAATCGACTGCGAGCTGTATTTGTATTTGCCATAACTGGCGCACTTTTTAAAACCTTTATGCAGGTAAAAGTTGACCGCTTTGCTGTTGATAATACGTGCTGCGCCCACCAGTTTTTGAAAACCATGCTGACGGGCATAGTTTTCCAGATAAGCCAGCACAGCAGTGCCAACGCCGGGTTGGCGCGAATACATACGTTTAATTTCGGCAGTGCTGTCATTAAATTTCAGTAACAAACCACAGCCCACCGCCTTACCGTCATGCCAGGCCAGCACAGCCACCAGCACATCGGCACCATTCATCAACAGTTGTTGTGGATCTTCCTGCGCAGTGTGACCCAGGGCATCAGATAACGCCTTAAACAGCGCAAGTAAGGCAGGATCGCTCAAGGGTACTTCGGTCATACTGTACATAACTGTCCTCTTGATTTGGCTATAGTCACAGCTGTGGTGTGGGGTTTGTATTGCAGGCCAGACATGCAGAGTAAGGCTCTTGCCCGCCAGAGCCCGCTTGTTGTCACAACAGGCGCTGGCCAACGATGTTAATGAACTGAAAACAAAGGCAAATAAGCGGCGTTTTGCTGTCAGTTTTCTGCACCGGCTGCCCCCAGTATGGCTGACAAAATTCAGCTTTTGCAGCATCTGCGCTGTTATTTAACGCAAAGTAGCGGCTTTTGGCTGAAAAACTGCGTGACAGCAGCCCGCTCTTTGGCATACTCGGAACGTTTATTTGCCATCCGGCAACAACAGCTCACCCTGAATTCCAAGGAACACAAGATGAAAAAGACCATGGTTGCAACCACAGTTGCAGCAGTGCTGGCGTTAAGCGCCTGTACTGACAATAAAGCCCCTGCGCAAGCTGAACAACAAGCTCAAAGTGCAGCCCCTGCTGCAGCAGCTGATAAAACAGCCGCTGTCACAGCCAGCAACCCGCTGTTACAACCAAGTTCACTGCAATATCAGGCACCTGAATTTGACAAAATTAAGGTTGAACATTATCAGCCAGCGATGGAACAAGGCATTGCCGAACACGCTGCTGAAATTGAAAAAATTGCCAATAACCCTGAAGCTGCCACTTTTGAAAATACCATTGTGGCCATGGAGCAAAGTGGTGCACTGTTAGACCGCGCCAGCTCAGTGTTTTTTAATATGACCGGCACTATCAGCAACCCGGACATTCTGAAAATTCAATCAGAAATGGCACCGAAACTGGCGGCACACGGCGACAACATTAACTTAAATCCGGCGCTGTTTGCCCGTGTTAAAGCCATTTATGACAACCGCGCCAACCTGAATCTGGATGCTGAGTCATTACGTTTAACTGAAGTGTATTACGACCGTTTTGTGCGTGCCGGTGCGCTTTTAACTGACGAGCAAAAAACCAAGATCCGCGCTTTAAACGAAGAACATTCCAAACTGACCAACCAGTTCAGCCAGAACCTGTTAAAAATCACCAAAGACATCGCAGTCTTTGTTGATGACAAAGCCAAACTGGCTGGTTTTTCAGAAGCTGAAATTCAGGCTGCTGCTGAAGGCGCTAAAGCCCGTGGTCAGGAAGGTAAGTATGTGATTGCACTGACCAACACCACCCGCCAGCCTGCTTTAGCAGTGCTGGAAAACCGTGAACTGCGTCAGCAAATCTGGGAAGCTTCAGCCTATCGCGGCACCAAAGGTGAAACCGACAACCGCCCTCTGGTGGCTCGTCTGGCGCAAATCCGTGCTGAACGTGCGCAACTGTTAGGTTTTGACAGCTGGGCCGATTACCAGCTGGAAAAAGCCATGGCGAAAAAACCTCAGGCGGTCATGGATATGCTGGGTAGCATGGTGCCGGCTGTGGTTGCCAACACCAAGCTCGAAGCTGCTGCCATTCAGGAAATGATCAAAACTACTGGCGGTGATTTTGAGCTGCAGCCATGGGACTGGGAGTTCTATGCTGAAAAAGTCCGTAAAGCCAAATACGACTTAGACGAAAACGAAGTAAAACAATACTTTGAGTTTAACCGTGTACTGCACGACGGTGTGTTCTTCACCATGAACAAACTCTTTGGCATTAGCTTCAAAAAACGCCCTGACTTACCGGTTTACCACCCGGATGTAGAAGCTTATGAAGTGTTTGACGCCGACGGCAGCAGCATTGCTATTTTCTACGCTGACTATTTTGCCCGTGACGGCAAACGTGGTGGCGCCTGGATGAGCTCTTTTGTGGATCAAAGCGACTTAGCCGGCACCAAGCCTGTGGTTGTGAACGTGATGAACATTCCAAAAGGCCCGGCCGGTGAACCAACGCTGGTGAGCTATGACAATGTCACGACCATGTTCCACGAATTAGGCCACGGCCTGCACGGTATTTTCTCTAAAGTAAAATACCCAACGCTGGCCGGCACTTCAGTGTCACGTGACTTTGTTGAATTCCCGTCAACCTTCCAGGAAGACTGGGCAGCTTATCCTGAAGTGATTGCCAACTACGCCAAACACTACAAAACCGGTGAAGCCATTCCGGCTGAACTGCTGGCAAAAATTATGAAGTCACGCAGCTTTAACCAGGGTTTTGACACTCTGGAATATATGGCGGCCGCTTTAGTGGATATGGAATGGCATGCGTTAAAACCAGGCACTGAAATTCCTGACGTGGAAAAATTTGAGCAAGACGCACTGAAAAAACACGGTGTAGACATTGCTGCAGTGCCACCACGTTATAAATCAACCTACTTCAGCCACTCTATTGGCGGCGGTTATTCAGCCGGTTATTACGCTTATATGTGGTCAGAAATTCTGGCAGCAGACGCTTACGCTTTTGTGCAGTCGCAGGGTGGCCTGAAACTGGAAAACGGCGTGAACTTCCGTAAACACATTTTATCTGTTGGCAACACCCTGCCACCAATGGAAGCTTATAAAAACTTCCGTGGTCAGGAGCCAACCACAGATGCGCTGCTGATCCGCCGCGGTTTAAAAACCGCAGTGAACTAACAGCACACAAAACCCGCCATCTTGTATGCTGACTGAATAAAGCCGGTGCCTGCACCGGCTTTTTTTTATGCTGCCTCTGCCAACTGGCCGCTTAAGTTGACAGCACTGCAGTGCCAGCACAATGTAAGGGCTTCCCTAAAATGTGAAAATTTGTAAGCAGAACAGTATCAGCGTTAGCGATTTTCATAAAATCTGAGTTTGCCGGTGCAAGAAAATCACAGAAATATAACCCAAACAAGTCAGTTTAACTTATTGTTACCGAATGATTTTTAGCGGTATGTGTCTTGGGGCTGCCAAAGGCCATTGCCTATACTGAGGCACCTGAAACCGGAGCTGGAGCAAGGAATGCCGACGCTAAAATTGATGGTCGCCGACAGTGATCTGCAATCCTGCCGTCACTTGTTAGGTCTGTTAAGTTATTACCCCAATTTGCAGCTGCAAAGCTGTTGTCACGACTACGACGAACTGCAGCAGCAGTGTAAAGAACCACCCGACTTAATCTTTCTGGATATGCATTTGCCGGGTTTACCCGACGAGCAGCTGCTGTTCAGTGACAAAACCCCTTATCAGCCACCGCTGCTGATAGCCCAAAGCCATAGGGAGCAGGACGCATATCACGCGGTGGAAAGTTATGCCTTTAATTTTTTATTAAAACCGGTCAGCCGGCTGCATCTGGCGCGCACTTTAATGAATGCACACAGTTTGCTGCGCCAGCAGCCGGAACAAAGTTACAGCCCCTACCCGGCCAAACTGAAGTTTCACAATGGCCATTCGATGCTGAGCCTGGATGAACCCGGTGTGCTGATGATCCAATCAGCCGGCAATTATCTGTGTATTCACACCACGGACGGCAATCACGTGGTGCGCGATACCCTCAAAGCTATTTTGCCCAGACTACCCAAATGTTTTGTGCAAATTCACCGCTCGACGCTGGTGAATCTGCACCATCTGAAACAGCTGAGTTTGCAGCGCGGGGTCTATTTGCTGGAACTGACCGACCATAGTCTGGTGCCGGTGTCGCGCCGTTTTAAACGTGAGCTGCAGTCATTATTACGCGACTATTTAATTTAGTGATTTTATTGCTGCCGGCACAGATGCTCAGACATAAAGCCAAATCTGTCGTCGGCTGAAAAATAAACCGCAGCGGCACCAGCACCTAACCATTTGTTTTAAAATACATTTCCACTATCAGTGGCGCATTCTTCCTGCGCCGCTGTACATTTTTGTACGTTTTTTTACCGGCTTCACTGCTACACCTGCATCAACAACAGCAAACAAAGCAGTACCAAGATGTCTTCAGCGCCGTCCGACAAAGATTTTGCCAATAGCGCCTGGTCACGCCCTGGCAAACTTTATCTGCAACCCGGTGAGTTGTATGTCGGGGCCGGTTATCCTTTGATCCAAACCCTGCTCGGCTCTTGTGTGGCGGTATGCGCCAGCCACAGCCAAAGTGGTCATCTGGCCATTTGCCATCTGGTGTTGCCATCTGGCCGGGGCCAGCTGACGGCCGATTATCGATTTGCCGACCAGAGTCTGCCGGTGCTGTACCGTGCAGTAACGCAGCTGGCACCGGCGCGGCACTGGCAATGGCAATGGCGTTTATTTGGCGGCGCCAGCATCAGTGGTGAACGGGATTATTTTGCCGTAGGCCAGCAGAATCTGGCCGCAGTACAGGCTTTTGCCAGCAAACATCAGATCCGCTTTTGTCACAGCGACACCGGCGGTCAGCAGGGCCGGATTATTCAGCTCAGACAAGACGGTAGCTTTTCCCTGCAATATTGTGGTCAGTCGATTTAACCCGGTCGGATAGTGAAAAGTGACGACTAAAATCCCTCTGTAGTGACGTCCGTCACTGATTTTCTGCCGCTTGTCCCTTAGGCTCAAAACTTCACCCATTAGTCACAACCAGCCTGTTTCCAAACGCCGGCTCTGCCACACTGCAGTCGTGATCAGCAGGGATCACATCACTCAGAGGAAACGCAGATGAAAGCAAGATTCTCGTTAGCTACAGCTCTGGTGGTTGCGTGTTTTGCCTTCCAGGCTGGCGCAGGTCAGACTGAGCAACAACCTTTTGGCTACAACGCTTTGGTGAAAGTTTGCACCGAAACCCGTCAGGATGACAGACTTGGCCTGAAAAACGCCCTGAAAGAAAACAGGATCAAAATTCAGACCGCAGTGGATAAAGTGGTTTGTAATGGTATGCCGCTGATTAGTTTTGCCCGGGCAGAACAATCTTTTAAAGTGGCAAAAATGCTGGCCCCCTATGATCGCAAAGGTGAAGGCCATGTGGATATCAAAGATATCGCCGCACCAAACTAAAACACCCACTCAGGTTCTTATGAGCCAACTACAGCTTAAGCTGATGTTAAACATCAAACAAAAAGGCCGGCAATCAAGCCGGCCTTTGTTTTTTGCGCAAAGCGCGTTATGGCTGTTTAGTCACAGTCAATACCGGCGCTGCTGCGTCGCTGGCATTGACGCTAAACTGATAATTGCCAGCCTCGGCAAGTGCCAGTTTTAAGTTAGCACCACTGCGGCCCAGCGGTTTTGCTGCACCTAACACTACATCCACGCCATCACCGGCAGCGGCGCCAAAATCAACGGTCGACCAGTCGGCGGAAGCCACTTTAAACTCGTAGTTACTGGCCGCCAGATTTACAGTCACTGTGTAGCTGTTGTTACCGGCATAGTTAAACGGATTGTTTTCACTCCAGCCATTGAGGCTACCGCGTAAATACACTTTGGTACTGCCATAAGGCACATATTCACTGACCATCAGCACTGGTGCTGTTGGCTCACTGGCGTCCAGTGTAAACACATAGGTACCGGCATTAAAGTTGGCTTTGAGGTTCGCGCCAGAGCGGTTTAAGGTTTGTGCCACACCAAACTGCACCTCTTGTTCGCCTGATTTGGCACCAAAGTCGACCGTCGACCAGTCCGCTGAAGCCACTTTAAACTCATGGGTTCCGGCTGATACAGTCACCCGTGCAGTGTAAACCCCTGAACCTTCATAACTAAAGGCATCCACTTCACCCCAGCCATTCATGCCACCACGTACAAAGACAGTGGTTAAGCCATAAGGCGCAATATCAGGCGCGCCCATAGTGGCATCGGCTTTAAGGCCAGTGCCCTGCGCCCCTTGTTGTGGCTTCACAAAAACTGCGGCTGTGTAAGCCGGCACCACAAATTCACCGTCGTTGCCTACGGTATTAAAGCGGCTGTCCTGCACCTTTGAGTCCGCTGAATTTTGTTGCACGCTGTGCAGCACAAAACCCTGAGCTGTAGGCACTTTATGGGTTTTCTCCGTTGCTGTGCCGTTCAGCACCACCACCAGGGCATCATGGGCAGGGTCTAAATCCGTCAGGCCAGTGCCGTCGTCAATGCTCATCACAATCAGGCCCTGGGTCAGGTTTTTACCAATATTGTGAAAACCCACCCGCGCCATCACATCAGCGCCCGTGGTTAAACGGAACAGCGGGCTGCTTTTGCGGATTTGCAAAAACTCGGCAAATACATCAGATGCCAAAGCGATATGTTCCGGATAAGCCGTGGTATTGGGGTTATTGGCTACCTGCGCAATACGGGTCCAGTTGGCTTTGTTGTCTTGCGCCAGCGGTAAACCCACGTTCCAGTTGTTGCTTTGTTTGCTGAAATCAACAAAGTTAAACCAGTCGCCGGCGTCATAACTGTTACGGTCCAGTGATTTAGAGCGCAGTAAGTCATCGCCCATTTGCAGGAATGGAATGCCCTGACTCAACATCGGAATCGCCAGCGCCATATTATGAATACGCACCCTGTTGTCGATGTTGATATCTGCGTCCAGCTCCAGCTGCAGTTTATCCCATAAGGACTCATTATCGTGTTTGGACACATAGTTAATAATGTCAGCCGGATCAGCAGCATAACCTGCTGGCTGACCATTCCAGATCACACCACCAGCTGTGCCTGTATTGCCCTGATAGTCTTTTAATACAAAGTCTTTTAAGGTGCCGGCTAAGCCAATTTCGATATAGTTTTGTTGTTGCAGTTTGCCCACATCAGCGTTGTTGCTAAAAAGCGCTGCACCACGCACTGAGTCACGCAGCCTGTCGTTAAAAGTGCCCACTTCAGTACCGGCCAGATTGGCCTGGCGCGCCTGCACAAAACGGGCATCGTTGGCCACTTCACCAAAATTCCAGCCTTCACCATAAAAATAGCTGTCGGCATCCACGGCTTTCACCGCTTCGCGCGCTGCTAAAATGGCATCTTTTGGATGATGGCCCATGATGTCAAAGCGAAAGCCGTCAAACTTATATTCTTTGGCAAGCAGCACTAAAGAATCAGCAACAAACTTCTGCATCATTTTGTGTTCAGTGGCGGTGTTTTCACAGCAGGTAGAACGTTCCATCGCGCCTGTCACAGCGTTATAACGGTGGAAATAACCCGGCACTAATTTGTCGAACACTGAGTTATCAAAAAGACCCGACGAACTGGTGTGGTTGTACACCACGTCCAGCACTACCCTAAGGCCAAGGCCGTGCAGCGCCTGGTTCATCGCGCGCATTTCTTTAATACGGGCCACACCTTCAGGGCTGGAGGCATAAGAGCCTTCAGGCACATTAAAATGATGTGGGTCGTAACCCCAGTTAAAGCTGTCGCTTGGGCGCATGGCGTCGGCTAAAGCCTGGGCGTTTTCACCCGAACTTTGATAACTTTTAAAAATATCTTCCAGTTTGCTGGCGCCATTTTCCAAGCAGACCGCTGCTTTGCTGTTGATTTTGCAAAGCTCAGCCACGGTGGAGGTTAAATCCACCCTTTTGCTGGCGTCTTCATTGACTGTTGCCATATCTGTGGCCGGCAGTAGATGAAAGTGGGTTAAACCACTGTCAGCTAAACGTTTTAAATGCTGCACCGGCGCTGAGTCGGTTTCGGTAAAAGCCAGATATTTACCGCGGTTGGCCGCAGAGACTGAAGTATCGCGGGCGCTGAAGTCGCGGATATGACCTTCATAAATCACGATATCTTCAGGGTTGCCGGCAGATGGGACTTCATGGTTATCCCAGGCCGCTGGTTTAGTGTCGGCATCGGAAAGGTTCACAAACTGGCTGAAACGGCCATTGGTGGCGGTATTGACCGAATAGGGGTCGGTCGCTTCAATCACTTCAACTTTTTTCGTGAGCGGATGGTAGACCTCTACTTCAAAGCGGTAAAAAGCGCGGTTTAAGCTGGCGGCAGCGCCGCTGTATGACCAGATACCGGTATTGCTGTCGAAAGTCATGGCATGGGTAGCGGTTAAGGCTTTGGCGGCGTTATACACTTTTAACTTCAGGCTGCGTGCTGTTGGTGCCCAGACTGAGGTTTTGATGTTACTCCCATCATACACCACCCCCAAAGTTGCCTCATCAGCGTCATTGGCGGCGCTGGTGTATAAATCATCCAGCACTTTGGCTGCCTGCACATAAGAGGCGCCAATCAGTTTATTGGCCGAGTCGTAAGAAGCCAGTACCAGCTGATTTTTCACCATGGTTTTGGCTTGATCAGCGCTGACATTGGTTTTGTAAGCCGGCCAGTTGGCCAGATGTGGCACCAGCGCCTTTTGGCCGTCGGTTAAGGCTGAAGGCGTCAGCTCCACTGCTTCACCCTTGATGGTTAAAGTGTCACTGTCGATGGCTAAATCAGCCGCTGCACTGTGATGCAATTTAAATTTACTAACGCCGGCGGTATCCCCATTCCACACCAGAGTGCTGCGATCCAGCCAGTGGGCGGCATTGTCGGCAATCTGCACGCCCAATGAATCTATCGGGTAAATATACACCGAGGCATTGGCGTTAAAGGTCCAGCTCATGGCAACCAGTTTTTCCGGTTGTTTTGGCCCTAAATCCATTTTGGCGTCGTTGGCACCCAGCGCCTTGCCGGCGTCGTCAGTGCCAACGTGAATAATAAAGTTACCGCAGGCACCTGCTTTACCTTTCACACCGGGTTTTAAATTCAGCAGCCAATAAGCGCCGTATACAGGGTCGATGCCACTGATTTCCAGGCCATTGTCCCAGGATTTTGCTAAAGAGTCGGTGGTATAAGCGTCGCAGGTTTCGTTATTCCAGGTGTGCAGGCGGTAACCGTCATAACCACCTTTTTTATTAAAAAACACCAGGGCCTGATTTTGTCCTGCATAGAGCACAGGCTCAGGTAACTTGGGGTTATAACCAATAATACATTTTTCGTTACGCGCATCTGGGAACTGTGGCGCCGGACATTTCAGCGGTTGTGGATCGACACAGGCTGTGCCCTGGGCATTGGGCACCTGCGGCACATTACAGCTTAATAATAACTGGGCCGGCGCTGTATCTGAACCTGTGCCACCACAGCCGCTCAGCAGCATGGCAGTCAGGCCCAGGCTGGCCAGATTGACTAACAACATTTTATTCATTTTGCTCACTCCGTGTATTCGGTTTAGGCGGGGGCTTTTGCCCCGCAGCAACAGCCAGCCTTAAAAACTGTAAGTGGCGCCCAGGTAATACTGGCGGCCAAAAAACTGGATAGTGCCGGTGTAGGCGGTATCACCCCAGTAACTTTTGGTTGGTTCGTCCAGCAGGTTATTCACCTGGAACAACAGCCCCAGTTGTTCTGTCACCTGATAGGAGGCCTGATAATCCATCACCATTTCTGCTTCATAACGGATTTCCTGATCCTGCAGCGCCGACTGATCCGACACAAAATCATCGCGGAATCTTGTACTTAAGCGGGTTTCAAAACCTTCATATTCAAAAAAGGCGGTGACGGTAAACACATTGGGTGACAAGCCTTTTAAGTCGGCTTTAAAACTTTGCCGGCCGTTTTGCACCTCAGTGGAAATTTCACTTTCGGTATAGGAATAACTGGCGCTCAGGCCCAGCCCCTGCCAGAACTCAGGCAAAAACTTAAATACCTGGGTGTAAGCAAGCTCTGCCCCACGGATATAACCACCTTCGTCGTTGTTGACTGCAGTGGAATAATCGCCAATCGGATTCGGTGTGCGCGGCGGTAAACCGTCTGGGTTGCCAGGTTCAGTGCCTGGCACATAAGCAGGCAGCGGGAAACCGGCCGCAGCAAAATCAAAGTCGGTGATAGTGTCTTGCTGAATAAAAGATTTAATGTTTTTGTAAAACACCGCAGCCACCAAAGCGCCGCTGGAGTCTTCAAAATAACGCTCGTACGACAGATCAAACTGCTCGGCATAAAACGGCTTTAAAAACGGGCTTTTAGTCGCACTGCCCGACACATCGCCATTACTGCCAATGGTAAAAGTAGTGACAGCCGATAACTGGTTAATCGGCGGGCGCGACATCACTTTGGCCGCGGCAAAACGCAGCTGGTCATTGTCGGTCAGTGCCAGGTTCAGGTTGAGCTGAGGTAAATAATCGCGGTACTTCATGCCCACAATGGAAGGTGCATAATCGTCTGACACTAAACCTGCTTCGTCGGTAATATATTGCGCGCCCTGGCTGGCATCGCCATCGACATAAGTTAAGTTGGTGGCTTGTTGTTTGGTTTCCACCATCCGCACCCCCAGGTTACCGGTCAGCGGCAGGCCAAAAACTTCAGTGTCGATATTGGCCATCAGGTAAGCGGCGGTGACGTCTTCATACACATCACCACTTTCAAACACACTCCATGGCGTGGACTTACCGCCCGGCACCGGATTGGCAAGACCGGCATAACCATTACCCCAGGTTTGTTTTGGCTGTGGAATGCCGTTCGGGAACCAGGCGGCCAGCGCTTTATTTAAGTCGATGGCGAGGTAGCTTGGGAAAGCGGCAAAGTCACCTTTAAAATTCACCACTTTGACCATGTCTTGGGTCAGACGCAGCGGCGCTTCGCTGGCCAAAAACATATTGTCGGCACCAAACTCAAACACCTGGCGATCATTAGTGTAATCACGCTCGGAATAACGCAGGCCGGCCTCGAGTGAACTGATGACAGGATTTTCAATTTTATAAGTAAAATCAAGGCGATAAGCATCTACTTCATCGGTATTCAGCGTTGGGTAAATACCATATTTACTGACCAGCATTTTATTAATGTCAGTAAAGGATGCCGCCTGATTAATACCTATGCTGGGCAGATCCAGCCCGTTCAGCAGATAGGTAATAGACACATTAGGATCCACCACCGGCTTAGCCGCATTGGCGTCGGTGGACGCCAGCGACCAGAGCAAACCGTTTCTGAAGTTACTGCTGGACGATGAATGGGCGATATCCAGGTTCACCGATAAATCATCAGTCAGCTGATAGTCGGTGTTAAAACCATAACTGCGCACTTCGTCAAAGTCGGTGTTGTCGTCATTAACCATTTCAACACGGGTGTTGCCATCGCTGGCCCTTTTGATGGTGCCGCCAATCATCAGATTGTCTTTAATAATGGCGTTATCAATAATGGCGCCGCTGCTTTCAAACTTGGCGCGAAAACCGCGGGCAAAAGCTTTGGTGTCAAACTTAGAAATAAAAGCATCGGCTTTGATGGTGAGCTTTTCATCCGGCGCCCACTCCAGTGCAGCCACATAACCGTTGCGGGTTTCTTCACCGCCGCGGTGCTGCATTTCAAAACCTTCACTAATGAGTTCAGCCGGTGTGCTGTCGCCCTTTACGCCATCAACATCTTTTTCATTGTTGTAGTTAAAACCAACAAACTGGGTGGACACGCTGGGCTGGAACAAGCGGGCATAACCCAAAGACAAACCTAAAGTGTCGTCGAGGTATTTGCCCTGATAAGAAAAACTAAATCTGTCGCCCATCTCAGTGGCGTCCGACACTTCATCGGCCCTGTCGTTAAAACTGCCACGGGCATTGACCACAAAGTTATGCTGTTCGGCCGCTTTTAATGGGCTGGCCGTTTGCAGCTCAACCGAACCTGCCACCCCCCCTTCAATGAGCGAAGCTTTGGGTGATTTATATACGGCGGCCGAGTTAATTAACTCAGAAGGATATTGGTCAAACTCGATATTACGTTTACCGCTGGTCGACACCTGCTCGCGGCCATTGAGGGTAGAAAACACAAAACCGCCTTCCATACCGCGGATATTAATTTCCGAGGCCTGGCCGCCGGTTCGTACCGCCGACACACCGGGTAAACGCGTTAACGCATCCGCCATAGACACATCAGGCAAAGCGCCTAAGTCGTCGGCCGAAATGGTTTCAGACACTGTGTCGTTAAAACGCTTAACGTTCAGCGATTGAATCAGGCTGCCGGCAAAACTGCGCACCTCAATCACTTCAATTTGTTCTTTGTCGGTTTTTTTGCTGCTGCTTTCAACTGCGGTTGGCGTCTGTGCCGGTTGATTGCTGTTTTGCTGCAAAGCTGTGGTGTCGGCGCTAGCCAACCAGGGGCAGACACCGGCCGCAGCCAGCGCCAGCATCAAGGCACTTCGTTTAAACTCTGACATATTCATGTCCCCGTTTTGTCTAATCCTAATGGCGGGGACTGTTACTGCATCATCCTGAGCCATTTCATTTTTTTTATTTACCCAGCCTATTAATTAACCAGTGCTTGCACCAGAAACAACATGAATACGTATTCACAACGAGGATGCTGCGCCAGGGCAGCGCAACAACTGTCATCTATGCACTGTAGTGGTGCAGCCATAACAACCCCAATCAGCCTTTACCCGCTGTTGAATGCCAGCCAATGCAACAAAGTTTGCGCCTGATCAAAACCTCTGCCGCCGCTTTTTGCCAAACTTCGCGCCATTTTTTTAAACGGGGTGCTTTTGATGCAAAATTCTGCCGCCACAGCCTTTCAGCCTGAGCTGTTATCACCAGCAGGCACACTCAAAGCCATGCGTTTTGCTTTTGCCTACGGCGCCGACGCTGTGTATGCCGGTATGCCCCGCTACAGCCTGCGGGTGCGCAATAACGAGTTTGATTTAGCCAATCTGGCGATTGGCATTGCTGAAGCCCATGCCCTTGGCAAAAAGTTTTATTGTGTGCTGAACAGCGCACCACACAACGCCAAGCTCGACACCCTGGTGGAAGACATTGCTGAAGTGGTCAAACTGCAACCAGATGCTTTTATCGTGTCCGACCCCGGCGTGATTTATCTGATGCAGCAGCATTTCCCGCAGATGGAACTGCATCTGTCGGTTCAGGCCAATACGGTGAACTGGGCTGCGGTACAGTTCTGGCAGCAGCAGGGCATCAGCCGGGTGATTTTGTCGCGCGAACTGGCGCTGGAAGAAATTGAGTACATTCGCAACACAGTGCCCGGCATGGAGCTGGAAGTTTTTGTGCATGGCGCCTTGTGTATGGCGTATTCCGGCCGCTGTTTGTTATCCGGTTATATGGACAAACGTGACCCGAATCAGGGCACCTGCACCAATGCCTGCCGCTGGCCTTATCAGGTGACAACAGCCACTGAAAACGCCGTCGGGCAGTTTGTGCCGGCCAAAACGGCAACTGAGATGCAAAAAAACGGGCCGGTTGACGATATTATTCTTTTAAGTGACCCGCAAAAACCCGGTGAGCTGATGCCGGCTTTTGAAGATGAACACGGCACTTATATTATGAATTCCAAAGATTTAAGAGCAGTGCAGCATGTGGACAGACTGACCCGAGCTGGCGTACACAGCTTAAAAATCGAAGGCCGCACCAAGTCGTTTTATTATGCCGCCCGCACCGCGCAAATTTACCGTCGTGCCATTGATGATGCGGTGGCTGGCCGGCCTTTTAATCCGGCATTGCTCGATGAGCTCGATGGTCTGGCATCGCGCGGTTATACCGAAGGTTTTTTACGCCGCCATATCCCCATCAGCGAATTGCAAAACTATGACAAAAGCGCCTCCACCAGCGACAAACAGCAGTTTGTTGGTGAAATCACAGGCCCTGTCGAAGGCAGTAACAGAGTTTGGGTTGAAGTGAAAAATCAGTTTTTAGTTGGTGATACCTTGCTGTTGATGTCACCCCAGGGCAACCAGCAACTTTGTCTGACTGAACTCTGGGATAAACAAGGTTTGCCGATCCAGCGTGCGCCTGGCGCCGGTCATCAGGTGCAATTGCAGCTGCCGGGCGGCATGTCGGCAGATTTTGTGCTGATTATCCGCGATCTGCCGCCATCTGACAGCCAAATGCAGGGTTGTGCCTGATGGCGCTGACTATCTTAGCCGACTGCATTAATTGTGATATGTGCGCGCCCGAGTGCCCGAATAACGCTATTTCATTGCAGCGGCTGCAAAACCCGGACGGTAGTCCGGGCAAGCGGATTTACCAGATTGATGCCGACTTATGCACTGAATGTGTTGGTTTTTATGACAAACCCACCTGTGTTGAAGTCTGCCCTATTGATGTGGTGGTGAAGCTGGTGCAGAACCAACAACAAATTTAGTTTTTGCCCAATTGCTGGCATGATGCAATCTGACTATCGTTGATTTCAGGTGGTGACGTTATGAGGTTGCTGTTGTTACCTGGTGCTGTGCTGTTGATCGCCCTCATCAATACTCCGCTGCCTGCAGCTGCAGAGCCTGCGTCAATACAGCAAATCTGCCAGATCTCAGGCCAGCCTTGTCTGGATGCGTTAGAGCCCAAACTCGCCAGCACCCCAAAAGGTAGTTTGCCCTGGTATGAACTGACGTTGTACAAACTCGACAGCCTGTTTGAACTGCAAAAAGATCAAGAGTTATTTGCCCTGACCAGCCAGCTGGTTGCAGATAAACAGCTGACAGAAAAGGGCCCGGCCCATTTTCGCGCCCGGCTTTATATCTATTTAGCAAAGCTGCTCTATGCACGAAAAAATACCCAGGCATCAGCGTATTTCCTGCAACAGGCAACCACCCTGCTCGCTGATTTACATCAGGCAGATTTTAATCCTTTCACCATGGTGCTGCTGCTGAATGTACAGATGTACACCACAGGCAATGACGAACAGGGTTATGCCGCGTTAAAAGCATTGGAACAACAGTACCGTAAGAGCAAAGATCCGGTGTTTTTATACGAGTTGTATAACAATCTGGGGCATTACAGTCACAGACTCAATCTGCTGCACGAGTCGGTGGCCTATCGGCAAAAAGCACTGAAGGCAATCAGCGGTTTTAAGCAACAGGCCCGAATAGCCGAAGCCCATTATAATTTGGCGCGCAGCCTGGCAAACATTGGTCAATGGCGTGACACCCTGCCGCACCTGCAGCAGGCCGAACAATTGTATCTGACGCAGGGATATAGCCTGCTGCACAATCTGGCCATTCTGCACCAGGCTGAGGCTTTATGGCGCAGCGCACAACAGGCAGAAGCCAGAATACAATTCAGCCGGGTACAAAAAAAGCTGGTTCCTGATTACGCGCAGGCGCATCTGCAACGCATCCAACAACTGTTGGCAGCGCCGCCAGACACTGCCTCGCCAGACAAAAAACCAAATTAAGCCTTGCCTGTATCCTTGAAACTGCCAACAGAGTAGCAGCTGCTTCGATATAAATTTATTCCGAAGCGCCCCAGCTTAACCCCAGCTTATATAAGGCGTTTTTCTTTTCACCATGAATTTCTGCCGTTAAGGCTGCCGCTTTTTTCAGCGGTAATTCCGCCATCAGCAGCTTTAAGGTTTGCTGCGCCACAGCGTTGATATCATCGTCGGCTTTGGTGGCAGGCGGCGCTATCATCAGCACCATTTCCCCCTGACAACGCTGCGGATCCTCTTCCAGCCAGGCGGTGATACTGGCCGCAGTGCCATGGCAAAAATGTTCAAAAGTTTTACTCAGCTCTTTGGCCAGCACCAGCTCGCGCTCTTCACCATACACAGCAGCCACGTCGGCCAGAGTGTCTTTGACGCGGCGCGCCGCCTCATAACAAATCACAGTGCCCACCGCAGGCGGAATGTCTTTTAGTACCTGTTGGCGCTGACCGGATTTGGCTGGTAAAAAGCCGATAAAATGAAATTTGTCAGTGGGCAAACCGGCACAACATAAAGCGGCAATTAAAGCGCAGGGGCCAGGAACAGGCACTATCCGCACGCCGGCGTCGCGGCATAACCGCACCAGGCTGTAACCCGGGTCAGAAATCAGTGGTGTACCGGCGTCAGACACCAGCGCCACATCGTCACCGGCCTGCAGTTTTTGCAGCAAACTGGCGGCCCGTTGTTTTTCGTTATGGTCGTGCAACGACAGAAAACGCGCCGAAATATTAAAATGGCTCAGTAACTTACCACTATGGCGGGTGTCTTCAGCCGCTACCCAGGCCACCGCAGTTAAGGTTTTCAGCGCACGCTGGCTGATATCGTCCAGGTTGCCAATAGGGGTGGCCACAATATACAAAGTTCCGGCAGCCGGGCTTGGGTGGGCAGAAGTCATAAGGTTTTTCCTTTGTCTGGCAAGGCAAGGGGCCCGCGGCAAAAAATCAGCCAGAACAACAACTCAGCCCCGGGGCTGGCGTGATCCGGTCACAGAAATGGTATAAGATGACAGCCATTCGTCGGCTATTGTAACTGTGCATTGTGAAATCCAGCAAATTCCCACTTTGGTGTTCTGTTCATTCGGCATTTGGCCCGGCCATTGCGCCTGTGCTGGGTGCTGTGGTTATTCTGGCCGGTTGCAGCCAAACGCCGGCGCCCGCCCCTGAGCCTGCTACAGTGACCAAAACCACTGTTGCTGCGCCGGAAAAGCCCGAAGCAGAGGCCGAAGTTTTTAAACTGGACCCAAACGCCGCTGAAGTCAGTTATCAGCAGGTGGAACAACCAGTGACAGCTATCGCCGCTGATGCTTTTGAACAACAACAACGCGACTTGCTGCAGGAAGCCAAAACCCTGCTGGAAGAAAAGCTAAAACCAGAGCGCAGCCTGGCCATTAGCCACAACTTACGCTTGTCTGCTTATGGCCAGATCCGTCAGCAAAATATGCTGCCTTTGCTGCAAAGTTATCTGGTGAATCAGCAATTTGCCGCCGCTGAATTATTGTTGGAACAGAATGCGCTAACAGACGTTGCGCCTGCGGATCGCACTGAATTTACCCTACTGGCTGCCAATTTTTTATCTGACAACAAACAGTTACTCAGTGCGTTACGCTGGTTGTTTGCCCAGGATGAACTGGCCGGCAATGCCGGTGCCGACGCAGAACTGCAAAATTTGCTCTGGCAAAATCTGGTGCAGTTAAGCCCGCAGCAGCGCAGTGTGCTTGCCAAAAACGCCCGGCCCCGCGCTGTTGCCTGGTTAAATCTGGTGGAAATTGCCGTCACCTTTGCCGGTCAGCAACAAGCCATGCAACAGGCTCTGGACGATTGGCAACAACGCCATCCGGGCATGCCAGAGTTGTCAGCTTTACCCAAAGCCATTACTGAACTTGCCAGCACACCGGCTTATCAGCCAGCCCGCCTGGGGGTGATTTTGCCTTTATCCGGCAATTTAAAAACCCTGGGTGAAGCAGTGCAGCTGGGGATGGTCGCCGCCAGCACCCAGACCCCGGCGCGCAGCCTGCATTTTATCGACAGCAACCAGAGCGCGGAACAAATTCTGGCCGCACTGGAAACAACTCAGGTTGATTTTGTGGTTGGTCCGCTGCTCAGAGAAGATGTGGATAAACTGCAAACGCTGCCCAACTGGCGCTGGCCTACGCTGTTTTTAAACAGCAAACAGGATAATAACCAGCCAAACCCTGACCAGTTTTATTTTGCCTTAAGTGCCGAAGATGAAGCGGCGCAAATGGTGGAGTTATTCCAGCAGCGCCATTATCAGCATCCGGTGCTGATCAGCGCCCGCAGCCCGATTAACCAGCGCATGGCGCAGCATTTCCAGCAGCTGTGGCAGGAAAAAAACGGCGACAAAGTAGAAAGTTACAGTTTTAACACTCAGGATGAGCTGCGCAGCCTCATCACCACCTTTTTAGAAACAGCCGCCAGCACAGAGCGGG
Source organism: Rheinheimera sp. 4Y26 (assembly GCF_025245835.1). Classification (GTDB taxonomy): domain Bacteria; phylum Pseudomonadota; class Gammaproteobacteria; order Enterobacterales; family Alteromonadaceae; genus Pararheinheimera. The sequence continues at coordinate 499,402 of NZ_JAOBWS010000001.1, read as the reverse complement.
TCAATGAAATCAGTAAATATGCCGGTAGCACTGTCAATGCTGAAATGCACAGCAGACAGGATGTGGACGCGATTTATCTGCTGGCCGACCCAACCCAAACCCGGTTGTTTAAACCTTTTATTGATGTCAGCGTCAGCCCGACAGCACCGGCCTTACCTATTTATGCCAGTTCACGCAGCCACAGTCTGGCCATCGATCGCACCGATATCCGTGATTTAGCCGGCATGACCTTAACTGAAATACCCTGGCTGGTGCCGCAACAGCCACAGCTGCCGCTGCGCGCCGAGTATGAACAACTTTTTGCCGAGCAGGATGAAACCTCACAACGGCTGTTTGCCATGGGTTATGACGCTATGGCGCTGATTGGCCGGCTGAAACAACAACAGCAGTTTCCGGCCATGCTGCACCACGGCCTGACCGGCAGTTTGCGCCTTGGCAAAGACCAGAATATTCAGCGGCAATTAACGGTCGCCCGTTATGGTAAAGGCAAATTAACGGCGCTGGACGCGGCAAAAAACAACTAAAGGACAATAGCCAGATGCAGGGTGGCAACTCCAAAGGTGCTTTTTTTGAAGACTTAGCCCTGAATTACCTGCAGCAGCAAGGGCTAACGCTGTTGGCGCGCAATGTCAGTTGTCGTTTTGGTGAACTGGATTTAGTCTGCCAGCAACAAAAACAATGGGTGTTTGTTGAAGTAAAATACCGGCAAAACAACAGCTTTGGTGGCGCCGCCGCCGCAGTCACCTTAAGTAAACAACAAAAACTCAGGCAAACCGCCGCCTGGTTTTTACAGCAACAGCAAAAACAGGCGGACTGCCGTTTTGATGTGGTAGCTATTAGCGGTGACAGCCCCTACCAAATCGAATGGATTAAAAACGCATTTTAACGAACAAGGCAGGACCATCGCGCATGCAAGAACACATCCGGCAGCTGTTTACCGAGAATATCCAGACCATGATAGCCACAGGCGAAGCGCTGGCTGAGCCTATTGAAGCCGCAGCCCTGACTATAGTTCAGGCGCTGGTCAGCGATCGCAAAGTATTGTGTTGTGGTGAAGGTGCAGCCAGGGCGCTGGCCAGCCATTTTTCCCAGCTGCTGTTGGATCAATTTGAAACCGAGCGCCCTTGCCTGCCGGCTTTAGCGCTGCAAACCGAACTGTCCGGCCTGCAAAGCGACAACCAGCATCAGGATTATCTGGCGCGACAGGTGCGGGCTTTGGGTCAGGATGGCGATATTTTATTGGTGTTGTCTTTAACGGGGCACGAACACAACCTGATCAAAGCAGTGGAAGCGGCGCTGACCAAAGATATGACGGTGATTGCCTTAACTGTCGACAACAACGGCGAGCTGTCGGGATTACTCGGCAATACCGATGTTGAGCTCAGAGTACCGGCGCACCGCCCTGCACGTATTTTTGAGTGTTACGCCTTTTTATTACATTGTGTCTGTGAACTGATAGACAACACCTTGTTCCCGCAACAAGACGACGAATAACCAAGGAGATGATGATGTCTGATGTAAAACCTCTGCTGAAACTGACTGCAATTGTCAGTCTGACGCTGCTGTTACAAGCCTGTGCCGCCGCAGTGGTGGCTGGTGGTGCTTCTGCCGTGACTTCAGCGTCTGACCGCCGCACTCTGGGCTCACAAATTGACGACAGCAGCATAGTGGTCAAAGCCGAGCGGGCACTTGAAGCAAACAAAACGCTGGAAGAACGTGCACAAATCAACGTGAACAGCTACAACGGTATTTTGCTGCTCACCGGTCAGGCGCCAAGCCAGGACTTAGTTGAGCTGGCCACCTCGCTGGTGCAGCCCATTCAGGGAGTGAAAGATGTGCAAAACCAGATCCGGGTGGGTAACCCCATTTCTTTTACCACCCGCAGCCGCGACAGCTGGATCACCACCAGAGTAAAAAGCCTGCTGGTCGGTGACAAAGAAGTCAGCGCACTGAATATCAAGGTTGTCACTGAAAACGGCGAAGTGTTTTTAATGGGTCTGGTCAGCAGCAGTGAAGCCGACAAAGCCGTTGAAATTGCCCGCCATGTCAATGGCGTGTCGCGGGTGATTAAAGCTTTTGAAACCAGTTATAACTAACTGCGGCGTTATAGCTGAATAAAAAACCGCCCAACGGCGGTTTTTTATTTGTGCTGTTATCAGACTGGCTTTTTTGACGAGCCTTTCGCAATAGCTTCAGTTAGAAATTCAGCACCACAGGCGTTTTATTGGCGCTGATGGCCTGGGTTTTAGTGGCCAGAAACGTGATGACATCAGCTTGCTCCGGATCGTCCACCGTATTGCAGCTAAAAGCAGCGGTATAAGTGCCGGCATCAATAAAACCTATCTGATAGTTGTAGCTGGCCGCACCGTCAAACAACACTGGCGCGCTGGCATAAGGCAGGTTGGCCTGAATTCCGCCGTAATCCCCCAGGGTGGCCGGGGCTAAGTCGGCGCCTTTGTACAGATAAACCACACCCACAGGCTTGGTTTTGTCAGCTGGTGCTACAGTACATTGATTGTTGATCAATAAAGTTTCACTAACGGTCCCTGTTAAATGACCAATCTGACTGGTATCCACCAGACGCAGCCCTGTTGGTTTTAACTGATAATTCTGGCCTGCTTTGTTATTCACCACGGCTTTGCGTAAATCAAATTCCAGGGTGTAACTAAAAGTACCACCGGCCGACAAGGTTGGACCCAGTAACTTCAGCTCGTTGGAAGGCACCGATAGCGCTTTTTTGCTGCCATCTTTCAGCTGAATATAAGAGCCTTCACTAAGCACCAGCCGCAGCTGACCGTAATTACCGGCCGGCACTGTAGCACCCGACACTAAAGACTCTGCCATCGCACCGGGTAATTTTAATAAATCCACACCACGACTATTGGCAATCACATTGCCCTGGGCGTTCTGACACAGATTATTCGGTGCTGCGGCTACTGCATCTGAACCAATCAGATACCTTTGGGTGGCACTGCCGTTGCCCACCAGCTCGATGGCATTAAAACACAGCACCACAGCCGCGGCGTCGTCTACCGGCGCGTCACTGACCTGCAAACCAAAAGTGGCTGTGGTCAGGGCTGGCGCGCTGTCGTCAGATCCACCACCACCACAGGCGGCCAGCGTCAGCAAGCTGCCGGCTAATAAAACAGGGGTAAATACAGTGTTGAATGTGCGCGAATTTGCCGGCTTTTTGCCAGCTTGTGTTGTGTGCTCAGACATAAAGAACCTCGATATACAGCTTGGGGAAAACACTATATTAGGACTTTATAGTTTACCTGATGAATTGAAACTGAATTCTGTTTTCAAAACAGGTCTGACAACTGCTGTACAGGCCCGCTTTTGCCGGGACAAACGGCGTTCTGTGATCCATCAGGAAATAAACAAGCAGGCAGGCAGGGATTGGAGCCTGCCTGAGTTGGATGAGTTGTGTTGCTGATGCAGCTACTTACACTTCCTGCAGCGCTTTGAGGGCTTTGGAGTGGAACTCCCGGTGTTTCATGACCAAAAGCACTATCACGGTGGACAACATAAAAAGCCAGACATTAATAAACCAGGCCAAAGCTGCCAGCGAAAAATAAATAGCCCGCAGGCCGTAGTTAAATGAATGTGCCGCCTGATCAATGACTTTGGCCGCTCTGTTGGCGTAGAGCTGCACCTCGGCTTCAGCTAAATGTTTGCCATCGGGCGCAGCACCAATCAGCACACCACCAAAACCATACTGGCGCAAACTCCAGGTAAACTGGAAAAAGGTAAAGACGTAAATTAGACCTAAAAACAACAACTTAAACTGTAAAAGCCCGTCGGTATGATCAAGCCAGGGCATGACCTGCAACAGCACCTGGGCAATTTTGTCACTGGACGCTATGGCGGTTAGCAAACCGGCCAGGATCAGCATAGAACTGGAAGCAAAAAAACTGACATTACGTTCCAGCGTTGAAATCAGCGCCACATCGGCCATTTTATTGTCGCGGGTTAACATCTGCCGCATCCAGTCGGTGCGTTTACGCCGCAGTTCAAAACTTAAGCAACTGACAGTACGGGCTTTGCGTTTAGCAAAAAGGGTATAACCCACCCACAACAATAAAAACCACAACACCGCCAACAAATCTAACCAGGGAAAAGCGTTTTGCATTGTTACTCCATCAGGCGTCCGGCCCGGACTCTGTTAAGGCCAAATCAAAATAAAAACAGGCGCCGCCCTCAGGCAAGCGCTGATAACCAATGTCGCCGCCCATGCGTTCGAGCAGTTCTTTACAAATAGCCAGTCCAAGGCCGGTGCCGCCCAGTTGCCTGCTGTCTGAGCTGTCAGCCTGCGAAAACTTCTGAAACAGCCGCGGTAAAAAATCCGCCGGCACACCAGGCCCCTGATCCAGCACCCGGATCCGCACTTTGTCAGCCAGACGCAGCGCCTGCAACTGCACTTCGCCCTGTGGCGGTGAAAAACGAATGGCATTGGCCAGCAAGTTGGCAAACACCTGCTGCAGCCTGTTGTCGTCAACCAGCACTTTCAGTTCAGGATCAACATCAGGCTGCACAGTTAGAGTAATGCCTTTTTGCTGCGCCAGCGGCAGATTGCGGTTTTTGGCTTCCAATAACAAAGACTTGACGCCCAGCGGTTGTAACTGAAACAACATTTTACCTGCGCTGAGTTTTTCTATATCCAGAATATCGTTGATCAGCATCGACAGCTGTTCACAATTTTGCCGGGCTATATCCAGTAACTGCTGCTGTGGCTGTGTAATGACACCGACAGCACCACCGGCCACTAAACCAAGGGCGCCATGAATAGCGGTTAACGGCGTGCGCAGTTCATGGCTCACGGTCGAGACAAATTCATTTTTCAGCCGCTCCACTCTTTTACGCTCGCGAATATCACGCAGCAGCAATACAGTGCCACCTTGCTTCGCGTCGCGGATCTGGCTGAGCATCAGCTCCACCAGCACCGGCTGGCCATTTTGCTGCAGCACATCCAGTTCAGCACCGCCGGCCAGTTCATCCAGAGTGCAGCTTTTTGCAAACAACAACCGGTAAGGCTGACCACAAAGATCAGCTGCCTGATAACCCAGCAGACTCTGGGCAGCCCTGTTAATTTTTTCAATACGGCCAAACCTGTCCAGCACCACAATAGCGTCAGCAACGTTATCAAGCACTGTGCTGGCATAAGCTTCACTTTGCTCTCTGGCTCTGGCAGTCACCGCCAGCCTGCTGTTGGCGATAAAAATGGCTGCCACCAGCGATAACAACAACAGGCTGATCAACCAGCCGAGCAGCCGCAGGCTCCAGCCGCCGGCAAAAGCGAACGGCTCAGCCGACACCGCCGCCAGCTGCCATTTGGCACCGGAAATGGTTAAATCAAACAACATAGCGTCTTGCTGAAACAGCTCTTGCTCACCCACCAGCATCTCTGTCCAGTGTTGCCCGGCCACGCGCCGCAGCGCCACTTTTACACCTGCTGTTTCGGCCTGCTGGCGCAACAACAGCCAAACCGACTCAATATCCAACACTGTGCTGACAATGCCCCAATAACGCTCGTCGGGCAAAAATACCGGAATACGATGAATAAAACCCACGCCACCCTGCGCCAGTTGCACCGGGCCAACCAGCAAGGGTTGACGCTGCTGAATTAAACCGGCGATGTCGGGCCACTGATCGGCTAAATCCGGATAATAAAGCCCCAGTGCTTTTTCGTTGCCCAGCAGCGGATAAATCATGCTGATCCTGTTGCCTGGCGCCAGGCCAATATTGCGGATATGGCGCGCCTGCGCCACCAGATTCGGCAATAAAAAGGCAAACTCTTCATCGCGCACCTGGCCATGCGACGCCTGAATATAAGCCACCAGGCCCTGGCTTAAATACAATGACGAATTGACTTCAGTTTCCAGCAAGGCACGCAATTCTGCAGCTGCTGCTGCCACATGCCTAAGTTGCACCTGCTGCTGGCGCTGCCTGTCCTGAAACACCAGATATTCGGTGCAAAGTGCAAACAGCAACAATAACAAAGTCAGTAGCAGCCATTGCCAGCGGGAGAACAACGTTGTCGCCATGCCTGATCCTAAGCTGAAATGAAGGGGAATCTGACGCACTTCGCTTTTTGCTAAAGCGCAAAGTACTTGCTTAATGATACACTTGGCGCAATTTTCCGGCAGATTAATTTAACAAGTTTGAGGAGCATGGCGTGACGACTTTAACCATTCAAACCCCTGATGACTGGCATTTACATTTCCGTGACGGTGATATGCTCAAAGAAACAGTGCCGGCCACTGCCCGTTGTTTCCGCCGTGCTGTGGTAATGCCCAATTTAGTTCCGCCAGTCACCACTGGTGCTTTAGCCCAGGCCTACCGCGAACGTATTCTGGCCGCCCGCCCGGCAGGCAGCAATTTTGAACCTGTGATGACCATTTATCTGACCGACCAGACCACAGCGCAGGACATTGCCGATGCTAAAGCCGCTGGGGTATTAGCTGCTAAGCTATACCCGGCCGGTGCCACCACCAACTCACACTCAGGTGTGTCCAGTTTAAGCAGCCTCTACCCTGTGCTGGAAGCCATGGCAGAACACAATATGTTGTTCTTAATTCATGGTGAAGTGACTGATTCACATATTGATATTTTTGACCGTGAAGCTGTGTTTATCGAGCAGCATTTAACACAAATCGTGGCGAACTTTCCCAAACTGAAAATAGTGCTGGAACATATCACCACCAAAGATGCGGTGGATTTTGTATTGGCCGCTTCTGACAACGTGGCCGCCACTATTACGCCACAGCATTTAATGATGAACCGCAACGACATGCTGGTGGGTGGCATTCGCCCGCACAACTATTGCCTGCCGGTTCTCAAACGCCGTACTCACCAGGAAGCTTTGCGTGCTGCGGTGGCCAGTGGCAATAAAAAGTTCTTTTTAGGCACAGACTCGGCACCACACGCCAAACATAAAAAAGAAGCAGCCTGCGGCTGCGCCGGTTGTTACAGCGCCTGGAGTGCCATTGAGCTGTACGCTCAGGTATTTGACGAATTAGGCGCACTGGACAAACTGGAAGCTTTTGCCAGTCACTACGGCGCCGATTTCTACGGCCTGCCGCGTAACAGCGGTACCATTACGCTGGTGAAAGAAGACTGGACTATTCCGGCCGAAATCACCCTGCCGGACGGCAGCCCGATAGTGCCGTTTTTTGCCGAACAGCAGGTGCACTGGAAATTAAAGGCATAAATCAACACGCCAAATGCCGGCTCAACTGAGCCGGCTTTTTTTGCCTGCAGTCAGCCTCCCCCGCCACAACATCCTGTTATTTCCAACATGCAACAGACAGAAAAACCCCACTGGTCATTTTTTGACTAATCAACCAGCAATCAAGACCCTGCGCCACTTTCTGTCTGGACAAGCGCCACAAGGCACAATACAATGGCCGCCGTCGCGCACCCATAGCTCAGCTGGATAGAGCGCTGCCCTCCGGAGGCAGAGGTCTCAGGTTCGAATCCTGATGGGTGCGCCATATAAATCAACCACTTAGAGGCAACTCAAGTGGTTTTTTTGTACCTGTCACTTTCCCCATGTAGCACCTATGTAGCAGATTTATAGCAACCGTCGGCTGAAAAAAGTTGTTTTGGTGAGCAAAAACACCTTCCAAGTCATTATCCCGTGTTGTAACTTGAAATCTCTGTATTCAGAATGGGCTCATAACTGTTGAGCGAAGAGGGAAATAATGAGCAATGCAACGGAAGCAATGAATCAGCTAAATGGGTCTGTTTTCACTTTTGCGATTTGGGTAGTTATTGCTTACGGCGTGATCATTTTACTGGTCAATACCCTACCAGTGATTTCGGATTGCTCACGGCAGACTAAATCTGGATTGGTGCGTGTGTTATCGGTTATAGCATTTGGATGGTTTGGGTATATTGTTTTTATAAACCCTTAGTGCCATCTGAGCGACATACAGATCTGGAAATAGTCGATTTTTGAAAAAAGAATCTTCACTTTACCTGAATTGCTAACGTTAGTTTTTACCTAATCCAGTCATAACATATACCTTATCAGGTGGTCGAATTCAGTGTGCCACTGCAAATAGAACCACAGAGCTAAGCAGCTTAACGTCGCGGTCTGGATGGGCTTAGTTTTTTTGGGGGGGGGTGAACAAGACGCTACAGCCATAGAGTTGCCGAGAAATAATTCAAATATGATTCATACTGAAGTAAAAAAAACCCGCTTTAGGCGGGTTTTTGAAGTTGCATTTAATTTAATTACCATTAAATCAGTCAGTCGCGAACCCCGACATTAGCCTTTTGGTCTCTAACTCCCACTGCTAATTTGGAATCGCGAACACCTACAGCTAATCTTGCATACATAAGTATCTCCCTTATCCAACGCAGAGGTTACATTCACGCAACTCTTATAATTACTGCTGTTGGCATTAGTTTTCAAAAAATTAAAGTAAAAAATATAACTTCAGCCAGCAAATTTGCTAGCCTAAACAGAACCTATTTTTTTGCGTCTTCATGGTGGGCACGAACGCTTTTTCTCCACCAGAAAGAAATCCCTTGGTATGGGAATATACCATAATCCAGCCTGAAAGTCTTGTTGTAGACCTTTTGATTACGGAACTCCTCTTTTAGTTCCTTACTATGATTACTATCGGCATATACGTCAATATCTTGAGGGAAAAAGAGTTCCAGCTCCATTGACTCAGTAGGTAAAACGGTAGTCCAAACTTCCGTATCTTCTAGTCGCTTGTAAGTCGTACCCGCAAAAAAAACTTCTATGCTACTGTTGGCTTTAACCAAACACGGATACTCAAAACGAATGCCATTAGTTGCGGGATTTTGGTGAATTAATGCCTTAATTTCATCCTTCGATAAAGACTTATCGCCAATGATCACTTGGTTCATAACCATGTGTGCAGCGAGACGCGAGTCTAAATCGCAAGATAATTCATAAATAACCGTATGTTGCTTATCATTTTCAGATATGTTCTCTAAAACGTAAGATGTTGTAACCTCGCATTGCAAGACGTTGCCCTTCAAATCAGGAGGAATTAGAGTAATGCACTCTTTAGTGTGGCTGAGGTGGTATTCAAGCTTTGATTTTTTCTTCAGCAAACATTGTTCAAGTGTACTTCTCTTAATCTCTTCAAATATCGATTCTGGCACTATAGTTCGATATACCGCTTCTAGCACGTTGCGGCTTACCTCTGAATTAAAAACTCTAATTTCTTCGATTTGTTTTTTCTTGTTTATGCTCTCAACTGTGAACGCCAAAACAGAAGCGATCATTAATGCGATTCCCGCTTCCTTCAAAAAAATCAACAGGTACTTGAAATACCATTCATGTGAAACGTTTGTCTCTGGCTGGAAGTATTGATAAACCGCGATGAGAAGAAAACCAATAATGAAGAGAGCGCAAAAAAGTAATGCATTATCACTATCGAAAAAACTTGAGCGTTTTTTTTCCGTTTTTCCTTTTGTTCCAGAATCCATTTTTGAATACCATTCCTTTTGCAGAATACGTTTTATATTTAGCGATTTTTAGCAAAAAAGTCCAATTTATACAACCATATAAATTAGACCAATCTCTATCAAAGCATATTTACCGACGTCAAATCGAACTTAGTTTTAGAACTTTACAAAGGATAATCCGGACTTCACAGGCTTAGCTAGACACTTTTTATGTCAGCTATTTAACTTGAACTTATGGTATGTTTCTAAGTGTTTAATCAGTAGTTCTGAAACCTTTGCTTGGATGCCTTAAGGCAAAACAAAAGGCATTTAGCCCGCTATTGACAAAAAACACTCAAAATCATCAGTACAGTTATTTACAGAACTCCAAGTAAAGGCGAAGAGCGGCCTACGGCCTGTTCCAGTCGCCACTGGTGCAGGCGGGTGATAATTGCCTGACCTGCATAAAGAACACCTTTAAGCTTTAACACAATAACGTTATCAAACCAGCTGGTTTTAATCAGTCCGGTTTGTTGGTCTGCTTCAATATGGTAATAAGGCCGGATTAGCAGGTCTTTGCGCTTACAGAACACGCCGCCCATCAGTTGCACATAACTTTTCCAGTCGCCTTTATCTGCGGCTACACGCACAGCTTCAAACTGCTCGTCCTGTTCATTACCTTCTTTTACTCGGCGCAGTTCACGCCAAGGCGTTACCGGCACACCACCAATTTGCTGAAACTGGCGAATGCCCCAGCAGCTTGACCATGCTTCAACCCGCTGCGCTGCAACATTGGCATCCCCACCATCAATATCAGTATCTATGCCTTTACCGTCGATATTTTTAGAAATGTATTTGGCAATATAACCAGTGGCAGAACCCTTGGTTGGGTCAATATCCACCAGCTTAACGCGGTTTTCCTGTGCGCCTTTTTCGTCGCCATCTTCGGCCAGCGCGTATTGCATTACCACGGCACTAAAAGCTGTTAAATGCTTGGGTGCCATAAACAACATCATATGCCAATGCGGTGTGCCGTCATGCTGTGGCTCGGCCACGCGCAGGCCATAAATAGCTATTTCCTGTCGTGCCAGTTCTGCCCGAATTCTTGCCCAAACTCGGTTTAAATACTGCTGGGCTTGGTAAGGCGTGGCACCATTCCAATTTGGATTTCTGTCGCCTGTGCTGGCAAAAGCGCAGTGATATTTAGACGGGCAAGTTAAGGTGACAAAAGAGCCAATATGCCCCAGCTCTTTGGCAATATCTTCGGTGCCACGCATGCGCGTCATTAACTCGCCTTTGCGGATTGTTGGATTCGATACGTTTTTATCGGCAATTTCTTTTAGTGAAAAACGCTGCTGATCTTGGTTCACGATAAAAGTGCGTTCCATGTAATCAGCGGACGCTGCTTTTTCCGCTAAGCGGTTTTTCAAAGTTAAATCACTGCAATATTTACCAGCCCTTTTACTGACTTTTCCAAGTAATGCCATTACCTGTTCTTTTTTGCGTTTTTGTACCTGGCGAAGTTGCCTGCACCACCACTTCACGTCTTGCAACCGTTTCAGGCAACCGGCAAAACCTGTTTTGCGCGTGAGTTTTGGCGGCTGTAAACCAAGCTGTTTCATATAATTTGCACAGGCAAAATATGCGGACTGTTCCGCCCTTCTCCGCACTTGTGCGTTAACGGAGTTTTCTTCAGGAATATTTCCGGAATCTCCGGCAGTGGTGCGGACTTGCGCGTTAACGGGTTTCTGAAATGCCTTTGGAAATTGCAGGAAATTTTCTGAAACTGGTTCAGAAACTGTTTCTGGAATTTCTAAAACTATTTCGGAATTTTTCAGAACGGTTTCAGAAATGATTTCAGAAACTGAGTTGAGGTTTTCTGAAACCGCGAGTGCATTTTCTGAATGAGTTTCTGAAACGATTTCGGAAGTTTTCAGAAATTCCGGTAACAACAGCGAACGGGCTGTGTTGAGTTCTCGCAATAAAATCCGGCTCATTCGGCGCGAATGCTCTTCTGCTAAATCACGCCTTTGCTTCTCACACATATCAAAATTAATACGGAATATCACCGGCAATATGCGGTGTATTTCAGTCGTCACCAACCGAAGCTCAATATTCGCTTTAACGATATTTGCCGTTGAGCGGTATTTGTTAAACAAAATTTTCTGAATAGCAAAGGGCAAGCCTTCCAACCTTTTATGCAAAAACTTGCGGTCGTCTGGGTGCAACGACAAATAAAAGGCGGAATCAACTTCATCCAGTTGCTGAAACAAGCGTTCAAGCTCAGAAGGTCTACGCGCAGTCATCGGCACACTCCGTTAGCGCAAGAAAACTAACATCGGCGGCTACAGATAACCGTGACCAGCGTAGCCCGTTAAAAAACACTTCCGTTTGCTGTAATAGCCCATATTGCAACAAGGTATTCAGTGAAGGCTTTAGGGATTGAGCCGGAGCTGTTCCAATGACGACAAGTTCGCCACAGCTTCGGCCAACGCTGGTACACCATTCAATGGCATTGTTAGGATCTGCCACAAACCAATTCAGCAACACTTGAACCATTGGAGATAGTTTTGGATGACGGATTAGCATACCGAAGCACCTCCGCACTGGCTCAGGTGACTGAACTTCTGCAAGTTGCTTAACCACAGATCTAAATCATCTTTCAGGTAACGTACCGACCGGCCAATTTTGATAAATGGCGGCGCAGGCGTGCGGTTCTCGCGATTCCCTTCCATCCGCGACTGACGCAGGAAAGAACGGCTCATGCTGATGTATTCAGCGGTTTCGATTTCTGACAGGACTTTCTTGTTTTCGAATTTTGGCATGGTTGCCTCCGTGTTCGTTGTTGTTCACGGAGGACTTTAAATTGGTCATTTACTCCTAGGAGTCATTTGAGGAGTTGTAAAAAATGAAATTGGCAGTTTACAAATCGCCTTACTTAATACTTTCAATGCTCAATAATCACGAATTGTACCCGTCACAACGAGATAATCTTTACCTATTAAAAATGGTTTATATCTTAATTCTTTCATGGTGGTATTGAGTGGGATATGCATGGCACATTCTTCTAAAGGTGCAGTAATTCCGCAATTTTCTAAATACCATGCCAGCCCAGTCCAATCAAAGATAGAACCATCAGAAAGTGTCAACCATATATGAGCACGCAATTCCTGAGCTAAATTTGGCTTTTTTATTTCTGATTTTATTTCTTCGTAAGAGATCGCGCAGTAATCGAAACCATCCCCATGCATGCTACCTATAGTTAAATAACTATCAATACCAAACATTTCTTTGAATAAATTCTGAGCAGCTATATGAACTTGAACACAGTTCTTATTCAAATCCTTCGATGAAAAATATCCATTACTTTTGAAAAAAGGAACAAACGCACTAACCATAGCATGTAATTTTTCGCTTGAAATTTCTTCACTGCAAAAAAACTGTTTAGGCATTACTAATTTTAACCCTAACTCCTCAGTCATCCTCACTGCACTTTCGAAAAGCCCTGTATACTGCATGCACACGTCCGTAATGATTTATTAATTATTGTATAGCCATTGCCCACCGCGATCATCTTAAAAATAATCGCAAATTAGGCTTTAATAAGCCGGTCTATTAGATTATAGAAGCTCTTCTTTTTCAAGGTTATCGGCTTTCCATGCCGATCACTCCAAATCAACTCGTCTGTGCCAACTTCATCTAAAATTTCTTCAGTGTCATAAAGACGATCTGCTCTGATACTGTCGGCTTTTAACACTGCCCAAAGTTGACTAGGCTTGTGTTCTGGAAAAAGCTGCATCATTCTAACAATCAACTTGTCGAATTCTCTTTTACCGTCATCGATATCTATGTCTGACATTCGCAAAACTTTTTTAAGTTCAACGATACAAGTTTCTGACACTCTGAGTTCTTCAATCGAAATCTCAATATGTGAAGTTTCAAGTTGCTTCGATGCTAAAAGCTGCTTTTCGATCAGATTTATTCGACCTTCACTTTCCTGAACAGCTTGTGGCTGACCAATCATAAATTGAAGTGCGGAAAAAAAGTCAGAACCTGTATTAGCTTCCCTAAGCCCTATCCAGAAAAAACCATTCTGACTTTGGAATTTTTCATTTTGGTCGACAATCCATCCGTTTAGATACTTATTAGGTAAGTCAGCCTTGAACGGATTAGCACGGCTAGTTATTGAAATTTGATGAGAGGGCTCAATTGCAATTTGCTCTACTCTGAATGTTTTACGTAGATACAAACTTTTGAGAGCCCATTTTGGGATAGTCGTGTAACCCGATAACGTGCCAGTGCCAAGACCATACAATTCCTGATTGCAGATGGTGCCAACCTGTTCTGGTACGTAGGCTGAAAAAGTTAATTTTCCTTGTTCGGCCAAATCCCATAATTCATCCTCGCTCAGATGTAATTTTCTGGCAGCCGAACCCAAACGGTAATATTCCATATCAATCCTTAACCAATCAAATTCACAGCAGCCGCTTTATGCTCCGGCGCTAAATGGGCATAACGTAAGGTCATGGCTAAATCGCCGTGTCCTAACAGTTCACGAACGGTATTTAAATCGACACTAGCCATTACCAGTTTGCTGGCAAAGTGGTGGCGCAGGTCGTGAAAGCGAAAGTTGCTGATACCGGCATCTTCCAGCAGTTTGTCCCAGCCTTTACCAATGTCGGTCATGGCTTTGCCGTTTTGGCCTTTAAACACAATGCCAGTATTGCCGGTGTCGGCTTGCCAGCTTTGCAAAGTGCGGAACGCTTCACCGTTCAGCGGTATATGGCGGGTTTTGCCTGATTTGGCATGCTCAAACTGCACTGTCAGTGTTTTTGTATCAAAACTGACGTTTTCCCAGCACAGGCTAAGAATTTCGCCGCGCCGCATGCCGGTATTCATTGCCAGCAGCACTATGGGTTCCAGATGATCAGCAAAGGTTTTGCTGCTTAAACAGGGCAACAATTCATAATTGCGCTCTTCCCGATGTTTATTGCCGTTGCTGCGCTCTTGTTTAATTCTGGCGTCCCGCTCGCGCATGGTGGCGCGCAGTGCCTTTTCTTCGACTTTGGACAGGTAGCGAATTTTGGAATTGTCTTCCGGCAAGCGCTTCACTTTGTTCAGTTCATGCTTTTCAATCACCTCCCACTCCACAGCTCGGCTTAAACAGCTTTGCAGATTAGTGATTTGCCGGTTAATGGTGGCATTGCTATTGCCTTTGGCCTTGCGTTCGATGCGCCATTGCTCAATTAGATGCGGTTTGATATCGGCTAACTGATAATCCATCAGATGGGCAAAGCTGGTGTTAAAAACGTCAATGCGCGCTTTGGCCGTTTTTGGATTTTGGGAATAAAGCCAGGGGGCGAATTTAGATTCGATAAACTTTCGAAGTGTCGAAAGCTCAACTTGCTTCTGCTCTATCCGTTCTTGTTTTTTCACTTCCTGAACGTCAGTACCTTTGGAGACTTCACCAATTTTTTGCTTGGCGAGATCTCGGGCAAGTGCTGGTGTAATTTGCCCTTCACTGCCCAGCTTATAATTCACTTGTTTACCATTAAGCCGGTAATAGAGGTAATAGTGGATTTTCCCTTCAGGCGTAATACGGGCATGAAAACCGGTGATTTCAGTGTCATTTAAACGCTGGTCTTCCGGCCTGAAATTCTTGATGGACGTGTTGCTAATTTTCGCCCTGATTGCCACTCAGTTTTCTCCCATGTAGCACCTATGTAGCAGTTCTATCGTGCAGCCGTGAAAATGAATGAACGATGAAGAACAAACCGCCTAAAAAAACCAGATATGTTTCAGACAGTTATAGCTCAACTTTGTTTATGGTGGTACATGGAAGTTTATGATTTAATTGGCTTTTTTCCGCTCCGGAGGCAGAGGTCTCAGGTTCGAATCCTGATGGGTGCGCCATAAATGTCAAAACCACCTTTTCAGGTGGTTTTTGCATTTATAGTACCCTTTCGGATGAGAACCTGTTGTTCGACCAAACGGCAGGACTGCCGTTTGGGACGTTGCGAAGCAACGCCCGTAGGGCGAGGTACAGGATGTACCGAGTCAATCCTGATGGGTGCGCCAAACAATCAAACCACCCTTGCGGTGGTTTTTTTGTTTGGGGTTCCCACAGATTTGAACCTTCTTCGACCACCAATTTGTCTGGAACAAATTGGAACGGCGCAGCCGGCCCGCAGGGCGAGTATCAGGATGATACGAGTAAACGCCGGGAGCGTTTTGGCACAGCGCAACGCGCTGCCCGAAGGGCGAGTCGCAGGATGCGACGAGTGAATCCTGATGGGTGAGCACGGTATCAGAACAAGTCACCACCAGTTTAAAACTGATAATTCAAACCCGCATAAACAGAGCGGCCCATGCCCGGCATCGGAATGCCAAAGGGGATACCGTTCAGTGACATGGTCATGCCCTGCGCCGTGTAAGCACCGCCCTGCGGCTGCGCGTACAGCTTATCCAGCAGGTTTTCAACGCCAGCATCCAGTCTCAGCTGCGGCCAGCTATGGCTGACCCTCAGTGCAACAAGGCCATAGCCCGCTGTGGCCTGCTCACCACGAATCACGGACAACCGGCTTTTGCGCTTGCTGAGCTGCCACTCCAGGCTGTTGTCCCAACCGCCAATGGCATGGCTTAACGTCAGGCGGCCATGCAATGGCTGTGTTTGATAAAGACCATCCCCTGTTACAGTGTTGCGTGCATCCAGATAACTGCCGATAGCACTCAGTTGCCAGCGCCCGCTCTGATTCTGAGCCAGCTCAGTCTGCAGCGTCAGATCCACCCCTTTAAGCTCAGCCTGCTGATTCTGATAACGCAGAATATTAAACTGCCCTGCTTGCCAGCTGTTGTTGGCGGCAACGGCATCAATATAGTCATCCACTTGGGTGACATAAGGTTTTACCGACACTTGCTGCTTGTGGTCCAGACTCTGCCAGTTCAGGCTTAACGCCAGCAACCGGGCTTGTTCCGGGCGAAGCGTGAGATTGCCAACATAACCATTACCAT
Source organism: Rheinheimera sp. 4Y26 (assembly GCF_025245835.1). Taxonomy (GTDB): domain Bacteria; phylum Pseudomonadota; class Gammaproteobacteria; order Enterobacterales; family Alteromonadaceae; genus Pararheinheimera. The sequence goes on along the minus strand of NZ_JAOBWS010000001.1, from coordinate 482,962 downwards.
CCCCCACCAGATTATTCATCGAAGCGGCCATAGCCCAACCCGACCAGACATAGGTTTCGTATAAATTTGCCGAACGATTTTTTTGTGCTGCCGCAAGCTCCAGCTCAAACTCTGGGCTGAGCTGATAACGGCTCAGTACAGTCAGGTCCAGATTGTCATCACTAAGCTTGCGATCGGCCAGGTTAAACTGCGCGGCTTGCATAGCCTGCATGCCCATGGCATTGCTGCTGTCTGAATAACCCCGAACCGGGCTGGCATTGCGTGCAACCTGCTCATAACGCACGCCATATTGCAGCAGCCAGTCGCTGTGAATCACCACCTCATGTTCGGCAAAAAGCGCAATCCGGCGGCGCTCGCCCTGGTTAATATTTAAAAAAGTACCAGGGCCCATAGCACCACCAGACGCAGTCCAGTAATCGTCCAGTTTTAATTGCTGAAAGTCGCTGCCAAGGCGCAGCAGTGAATGCTCAGTCAGTGCAATATCGCTGCTGACATGAACACCGCTGTTCACCGATTCAGAGTGCATCGGCATACCGGCGGCGCAGGTACCGGCCGGGTCGCCATGAAAGCGTACAGGCCCACAGGCTTTACCCATCAGCGCCAGACTGCCATACCAGAACTGCCGGTCCGGCCCAAAGTCCATGCTGTGCTCCACTTTTTCCCGATACAGCCGGCTTTGCAGCTGGCCAAAACTGGTGTCACGCTGCCAACTCAGATTCACACTGTGTTGCTGATTTTTCAGCAAATCCATACGTTGATTGGCAAACCCCTGATAAGGCATCTGCTGATAACCCAGTTGTAATTCCACCAGATCAACACCCTGCTGCCGCGCCAGCCGTAGCTGATGATTCTGGGTTTCAAAACCGCTGGAACCCACTTCATCCAGAGCAATCAGATGTCCGGGCCGGCCACTGGCTTGTTGTGTTTTAAAATCAGCCGCTGCATGGTAATTATTGCCTTTGCTCCAGTTGCCGCTGTATTGCAAAAAATGCTGCTGCGAACTGTGGCTGAGCAGCAGATTGCCACCGCGCGCCTGATTATTACTGCGATAAAAAGCGCCCACAGCGCCGCTCAACTGTGGCTGGGTGGAAAACTCAGGGGGCAAAGACTCTGCAACAATAGTACCGCCAATACTGTCACCGCCGGCACTAACCGGTGACACACCGGCATACACCTGAATCTGGCCAATAGCAGCAGGCGCCAGATAAGACAGTGGCGGATTCATATGATTTGGACAGGCAGCCACCTGATCCATACCGTCAAGCTGTATCCGGATGCGATCATCGGCCAGGCCGCGAATGCTGGGTAACCCCGACACAGCACCAGCCTGTTTTACTGAAACCCCGGCAAAACGGCTTAATAAGCTGGCAGTATCGCTGCTCGCTGCGATCTGGTTTTTCAGCTCTGTTGCTGTCACAGACCATGGCCTGGCCGCTGTCGCCTTGCTTTCAACTTCTATATGTTCAATATCGGTGGCCGCAAAGAGGGGCAGGCTGACCAGATAAAACGCTAAAGTAGAAAAAGTGCAGGCTGAAACAGCAACAGCATCGGAACGCAGAGAAAATTGGAACGGCATAGACGCACCTTAACACCAGGGAAATCATTCAAAATGCCGTCATAGTAGTGAGTTCAGGCCGGCAGATGAATGCGACAAATTGTCGCATCACCATGGCCAGCCTCAGTTGGGTCTGTGTTTGAGTAATTTACGCTGCAAGGTGCGCCTGTGCATACCCAGGCTGTCGGCAGTGCGGGATATATTGCCCTGGTGCTCGGCCAGCACCCGCTGAATATGCTCCCACTGCAGTTGTTCCGGTGACAAAAAGTCCGGCTCAGTGGCAGCTGTGGTTGCAGCCGCAGCTTCCTGGCCAAACAAACTTTGTTTCAGTAACTGAAAATCCACCGGTTTGGTCAGATAGTCGTCGGCGCCAAGCTTCACCGCCTGCACTGCGGTTTGAATACTGGCATAACCGGTCAGCACCACAATACGGCATTGCGGCAGCTGTTGGCGCAGCACAGCAATAAACTCCAGCCCCGATTGCCGGGCAAAACGTAAATCCAGCAAATACAAGTCGGCCTGCTGTGCGGCCAGCTGCAAAGCACTGACAGGTTCAGAAAAACCGGTCAATTGCCAGCCGGGTTGAGTTAACCGGCGCTGTAAAGTGCTGAGCAGCGCCACATCATCATCCACAATCACCAGTTTTTTCATCAGTATTGGTCTTTAAAGCTGATCAAGGTTTCCAGCCCGCCCTGCGGCAGATTGCGTCTTTGCACCCTGCCGCCAAGCCGCTCAATGGAAATGTTGGCCAAAAATTGTCCCCAGCCGAGGCCCTGCTCGCTATGCTGCGGTACATGCCCAAGTTCTGCCAGCCGCTGCTCAGATAAGCCTTCACCACAATCGACAATACGCAGACTCAATTGCTGCTGATTAAGCTGAAGTTCCAACTGCAGTTTGGGCTGCTGATTCCTGATGCTGGCCAGAGCGGCATTGTCCAGAATTTGAAAAACGGCCGAAGCAACAGCTGTCGCTTCCGGGATGCGGCAATGGCTCTGATCACTGTGCTCTGTCAACCTGATGTCCAGCTCGGGCCTGGTGACACTCCAGGATTGCAGACTCTGTAATAACACCGGATACAGCTCTGCAACCTGCAGATCACGCCAGTCGCCGGCATGCTGTCGCAGCTGGGCAATAATCTGCTGGCAACGTGTTAATTGCTGCTGGATCTCAGGCAATACCGGATGTTGTTGCAGCTCTGGGGCAATTTCGTCAGTGAGCAACAGCAGATTCTGAATAGGAGAAGCCAGATCATGGGCGGCATTGGCGGCGTAGGTGGCAATGGCCAGTGCTTGTTCCTGACGTAACTGATGTTGTTGTAACACATTTAACTGCTGCGACTGTTGCCGGATCAACCGGGTTTGCCGGCTGATAAACCAACAGAGCAGCAGCGCGGCAATAATAAAAGCGCCCCACATTTGCCACATATGCTGTGAAAAAGGCTGCATCAGATGCTGATGCAAACCATGATCCCCCAGGCCGGTGTCAAACTGCAGCAGCACAGTTAAATCCCCCTGCCACAACAAAATCCCATAACTGCTGATAGCGGCCAGCGCAAAAAGGTAACTGACCCAGGCGCTTAGCAATACCGCTGTCACGGCAACAGGTAATAACAGCAGCGCAATAAAACCATTGCTGACGCCACCTGACAGCCATAACAAACTGAAAATCGCCAGAAAATCCAGCGCACAACCAAGCGCCAGTACCGCCTGAGTATGACGCCAATGCTTTGGTAATAAAGGGAGCGCCAGATTGGTCGCTAACAGCAACAGCAGCACCTGCGTCAGCCAGTACCAGGAGGTTACAGGATAATGCAACAACCAGGCTGCAGCTGATAAAAGCGCAAGCGTTAACATCACAAGAACCCGGAAACTCACCAGCTGCCAGAAGGCTCCGGTCGTTGCAATCAATAGTTTTGGCGCAAAAAAATTCGACATATTGTTACTCAACGTTATTTATAGCGGCTTGCGGCAACATCAAAACACCATTGCCTGAGTGCAAATCGGCGCTTTATCAGATGCGAAACAACGGCGCAGATAGCAGGCACAACATATGTAATCACAGCGACTGATAGTCTATAGAGCAACAGAAGGTATTTAAAAGGATAAATACAACGTCAACCCGCTTGACCTTGCCATAACGGCAAGGTTTAACCTGTATCTGGATGGAACAGCCGGAGGGTATTAGCATGAAAATTTTGTTATGGCAGGCCGCTATTTTACCGGGTAAAGAGGCTGAACTTGAGGCTTACGCCAACACCCTACTGTTGCAATTTTTTCAACAGCAGCCGGGTTGTCTTGGCGTGAGCTTTTTTCAACATGGCCAGCAATTCCAGTTGCTCAGCTACTGGCATCACAACAAGGATGCACAACAGATGCTGGCTTCGGAGGCGCATCAAAAGCTGACAACTTTGTTGTTGCAGCGTTATCTGTTGGCCGCAATGCCTGCCGAATTTGCTCAGATCCAAGGCGGCTTTTTAAGTCAAAAAGCACAGCAACAACTGGCGTTTTGTCATGCGACTGAAACGCTGCAACCTTTGGCCGCCCTTTGTTATGGCTAAAGGGGGCAAGGCTGCAATCAAACGGCAATAACGCTGCAATCGTATGCCGGCCCTGGCGCAAATTTTTTCACTTATACTGCATTTTTCCACCCAAACGGAGCTGACCAGATGTTATTACGCCTTGGCTTATGGCTTGTGATTGCAGTTTTTAGCTGTGTTGCAGCGGCTACGCCCAAAGTCAGTGCCGGCAGCATAAAGCGGCTGGAGCAATTTCCATCAGCACTGGTGCCGCCACGTACTGTCGATATCTGGTTGCCACAAGGATTTGGCCGCAACAACAAGCAGAAATATGCTGTGCTTTATATGCACGACGGTCAGATGTTGTTTGATGCCAGCAGCAGCTGGAACAAGCAGGAATGGCGGGTGGATGAAGTAGCACAACAACTGATAAACAACGGCAAAGTACAGCCTTTTATTGTGGTGGCTGTGCATAATGCCGGGCTGAACCGCCATGCCGAATATTTCCCGCAGGCGCCCTTTCAGGCTCTGCCGGCCAACACTCAGCAGGCGCTGTATCAGCTGGACCGTCAGCCAGGCCAAAAACTGTTTCAGCGTCAGGTCTATTCAGATCAGTATCTGAAATTTCTGGTGACTGAATTAAAACCTTATATCGACCACCATTATCCGGTGTACCGCGACAGCGCCCACACTTTTGTGATGGGCTCGAGCATGGGCGGGTTAATTTCGGCTTATGCCTTAGCTGAATATCCACAGGTGTTTGGTGGCGCGGCCTGTTTATCTACTCATTGGCCTGGTGTGTTTCACAGCGACAACAACCCTATCCCTGCGGCTTTCCTGGCCTACCTGAAAAACAAGCTGCCGCAACCTGGCAAACATAAAATTTATTTTGATTATGGCGACCAGACGCTGGATGCCATGTATCCGCCACTGCAACAGAAGGTTGACCAACTGATGCAACAACTGGGTTACCGGGCGCCGCTGTGGCAAAGCCAGTTTTTTCCTGGGGCTGAACATTCAGAGCAAGCCTGGGCTGAGCGCCTCGCGATACCACTGCAATTTTTGCTGGGCCAAACAGCCAAAACAGCGGACGCTCAGGCCGATCTCCCTTAGCTCAGACTGTTCACCTTAGCCTGGAGCGCCAAAGAGTTCCGGCGCCCGCACGCTCCCATTCACGCCAATGCCTGTGGTTTCAGAAGTTTGCCACAGGCGCTGGCAATGTCAGTATCTCACCGGGCGCAAGCTTGATGGCCTGCTGCTGCAGCAGTGCAACTTGCGGCAAAATATTGCTACGAAAGGCTTTTAGCTGGTCCCAGCGTTGCTTAAATTCATCGCTGGCCGGTTTGCCCGACTCTTTATAAGCTTTTAATAAAGGCCCGACTTGCAGATAAGCCTGCGCCAGCGCTTTTGCCTGCTGCTGTTCAAAATCATGGATTTGTTGTTGCACAGCCGCCGGAATAGCCGCCAGTTGCATCTGCTCTTTGGCATATTGCCGCTGCACCTGGTCTGTTAAAAAATACTGCTGATACTCAGCAAGCTGTAGCTTAGCGGCGTTGGTCCAGTGCATCACAGTGGATTTATTCAGCAGCTGGCGACTGACAGGGTCAATCATCAACACTGTGGGTGTACCGTAATACAACGGTTGCTGATAACTTGTCATAGTGGCAGCGCCAAATTCGAGATAAGCCACATCAACAAAAGCCAGCAGGTAACGCTGTTGCAGCGCAGCTTTTAGCGCAGGTTGGTTAAATTGTTCCAGCAAAGCCACGCTGTCATGGCACCAGGTTGCCCCCAGCACCAGCAATAACTGTTTTTGCTCAGCAACGGCTTGTTGTTCCAGCCTGCTAAGCTCTGGCAACACCTGCTGTTCAGGTAAAAACGCAAAAGCAGCTGCTGCAGCTTGCAGTTGCAGGCTGAACAAGGCACTGCATAACCATAAAATTCTGCCTAAGGCTCTTAAGGGAAAAAACGCCGTTACAGCCACATCACACTCCCGGTTTTGTGCAAAGGATAGCTACTGAGTGTGCCAAATTTACCCCCTATCGCCCAGCGATTTATTCAAGCTGCTAACCAGCACTGTGATCAAACGCACCTGCACTCTTGTGCTTGCCGACTGAGCTTTCTAAAATTGCCGCCGTTGTTTTTCCCGGGGGATACCATGAATAAAAGTATGATCACCAACCTGCTGGCACTGCTCACTATGGCCGGCGGTTATCTGCTGCAGTTGCCCTGGCTCTGGGCTATGGGTTTATTTGCGTTTTCCGGCGCCATTACCAACTGGCTGGCCGTGCATATGTTGTTTGAAAAAGTGCCGCTATTGTATGGCTCAGGTGTGATACCAGCACGCTTTACCGAATTAAAACTGGCGCTGCATCAGCTGTTGATGCAACAGTTTTTTAGTCAGGATAACTTCAGCCGTCTTGCCGCCAGCACCGCAGACACAGAACCCATGCAGCTGAATCTGCAACCTGTGATTGAAAGCATCGACTTAAATCCGGCTTTTACCGCTTTGCTCGACACAGTGCAAAAGTCGTCGTTAGGCGGCATGCTGGCGATGTTCGGCGGTGCTCAGATGTTATTGCCGCTGCAACAGCCTTTTGTTGATAATCTGCGTGCATCCCTGATTGAACTTGCCTCAAGTGAAGCAGTACAACAACAGCTGCAACAACAATTAAGTTCGGCAGAAAATATCAATCAGCTGCAACCGAAAATTGCCGCCCTGGTGCAGGCCAGACTGGATGAACTGACGCCGCAACTGGTAAAGGAACTGATGCAACAACTGATAGCCCGGCATCTGGGCTGGCTGGTGGTATGGGGCGGTGTATTTGGCGCTGCCATTGGTTTAGTCAGCAGCTTAGTGCCGGTTGTGGTTTAAACGGCAGCAACACAGTGCATAGATGATGGCCGGGCAGCAAGCTGAGTGCCCGGCCTTTTTATTTTTGTCCGCTGGTCACAGGCAGCAAACTAAGCCATAGCTCGTTCAAGCTCAGTTTTAGGCTTGGTTAACGGCGCCACAACCACCAGCTCATCCATAAAAACATCACTAAAGCGCCCAGTCCCAGACCACTGAACTGCTGCAATTGGGCAGAATTATTTATTTGTAGTGGTGTCATCACAGGTTCGCGATAAGTGCCTGACTGTGGTTTTAACTCAGCCACAGCTCCGTCTTGTCTGTGCTGCGACTGTGGTGACAACGTCTGATTTAGGTTCAGACTGCGCTCAGCCAGATAGGACGGCCTATCAGCGGCGTTCTGTGGCTGAAATCCGCTGCGACCGGCTTGCTGCGACCCGGTGTTTTGCAAACTCTGTGCTGCTGTACCGGCAAGCTCAGTGCCCGATTGTGTTTGCTGCCATTGCTCCAAAAAGGCCTGACGCTGACGCAATTTATCTTCAGCACAAAATACAAAATCTTCTGCACTTTGCTGATGTACCCTGCACTGCACCGGCATCTGATAAAAATTATCCCAGGCTTTGGCCATAGCCCCGGCAAAAACTGCATTATTGGCCTGCATCAGCGGGAATTCGTCACGAATTGGGCTTGGTTGCTGCCGCTGCGTTTTATGTGGCGCCAGATAAGCTGCCGCCGCCTGCTCATCCGGGATCGGATGCACACAATGACGGGCCTGTAACTGAAATAACTTCAGCTCGCGGCCATTGAGAAAGTTATATTCGCTGACATCATAACCACTGCGCATTTTGGCCTGAATGGCCACCCGCTCCGCTTCAAGCGCTGCACATTCATTCACACTAAACTGGCGCTCAGAGCCCGGCACACCCGCTGAACCCAACAACCCTAAAACCAACAGCCCACAATACCGCATGACAATCCCTGTTCCGACAACCACAACTGCTACCCAATAGCAAAATGCAGCATTATCCTGATGTTTATTCTAAGTTTTTATCTGAATCTTTATATGAGTGCGCCATTGTGGCAAAACACAAACCGCAGCAATATAAAAACTTTTACCCGCTACAGCAAGGGTTAGCGGCATTGCCTGCACGAGCAGGATCGCTGCTAAAAGTGCAATCGCTGCTGTTTTTATGCAAAAGGCTGAGTATCAGCGCAGCCATTCCAGCATATTGTGAGCGTTATAAAAACTGACCCTGTCGCGACCATGGTCTTTGGCGTGATACAAAGCCCGGTCTGCTCTGTCTAAAACAGTTTGCCAATCTTCATTCAGTTGCCGCTCGGCATAACCCACACTGACTGTCACCGGAATTTGCAGCTGCCCGCACATAAGCGGCTGTTTCAGCACTTTGCGCCTGAGTCTGGACGCGACTGCACTGAGTTCCGCACTTTGGACGTCGGTTAGCAGAATGACAAATTCTTCGCCGCCAACCCGGAACAGATAGTCGTAACCGCGCAGTACATCCTGCGCCAGGCGGGTGACATGGATTAATGCTTCATCACCCACCGCATGACCGTAGCTGTCGTTAATTTTCTTAAAATGGTCAATATCAAAAGTTAAGATTGCACAGGGCTGACCTGTTCTGTCACTACGGGCAAATTCATGACTGGCAATACGTTGCAGCGCACGGCGGTTCAACCAGCCGGTCAGTGGATCTGTATCGGACGCGCGGCGCAGTTCCAGCTCCTGACGGCGGATCACAATCAGCGCACAGGCCATAGTTGTTAACATAATAAAAGCAGACATGGCGAGATAACCCGAGGTTTGCAGCAACTCATCGCCGGCCAGCGTCAGCGGCATATCCGGATCCAGCGCCACCAATACAATCTTCACCAGTAACTGCAGGCTAAATAGCAGCTCAATGCCCATCAATAACAGATACACAGAGCGCATCTGCGGATCAGGCGCCCGCCATAACGTATATAAAGTGGCAAGACACAACAGCAGCACCAGCGGCAACATCAACATCAGCCGCAGCGCCACCGACTGTTGCACTGCAGGAATAAGATTCAGCGCAAGCACCAGTATGGCCAGAGCACCAACCAGCGGCCAGCCGGGCCAGAGCCCAAGATGGCGGCGCACCCCGACCAGAATGGCAGCATGGGCGCTGAGGTATAACGCATTCACCAGTGCGCCAGACACCAGATTGGTCAGCTGGGGCAGAAAATATGCCACACTCAGGCAATTTCGCAGGAAAAACAGCAGGCCGGCAACACTCCAGTCGAGCAGACACAACTCACGCGAACTGGCGCGATATAACAAAAACAGGCTGATCATCATAATGGCGCTGACCAGCGCAGAGCCGACTTGTAAGGTAAAAGAATCCACCACACACTCCCTGTATTAACGAACCCATTCATCCTGAATTATGCTGGCAGCCATCAGTGCAGCAGCTGCTGTGTTGATCACAGATTGCAGGCAGCCAACACTGATAAGCAAAAATAGCGGCTCACTGTAACAGACTTTCCTAAAGTAGGAAACGGTCTGTTTATTGGGCAAAATTGCACTTTAATTTTTCTGCCGTCCTTAGTAACACAGCGCCACAACTGCACCGGCAGGGCAGGTTATTCCGCAGTTTTATTGTGGTTTCACCACCAGGGCCACCAGCCGCCTGACCAACGGCGCCACCAGCATCACTGCCGGAAAAGCCACCACAAAAGCAAACAACCAGGCACGCAGCCAAATCTGGATGATGTTATCGACCAGCCCGACATTAAACAGACTAATCACCAGCGACATCAGGCAAGACATCAATAAAGCCATAAAAAAGGCAAAAACGATAGGTTGATATTTATGGGCTATCACAACAATACACCTGCCAAAAAAGTGGGCGAAAAGGCACCGGCTAAAAATGCCGCTGCAACTTTACCGCAAAAAACAGCATTTTACCTTGTTTGGCGCACACTTGCCGCTAAGACACCGGATAAGGAATAAATTCCGTTTCATCGCCGGGCACTTTGGCAAAACGGCCCTGTTGCCAGTCTTGTTTAGCTTGTTCAATCCGTGCTTTGCTGCTGGAGACAAAGTTCCAGTTAACAAAACGCTGGCCTATGGCATCTCCGCCAATCAACGCAATACGCGCTTCTTTTTGGGCTGTCACTGTCAGCTGTTGTGTTGTATCGGGCACCACCAGCACCTGCTGCTGCAACGGCTGACCGTTCAGCTGTAACTGACCCGACAGCAGATATAAACCAAGCTCAGCGGCCTGAGGCAATACCAGCTGCTGACCAGGTTTTAAAAATGCCTCCAGATACAAAGTGTTGGAAAACACCGGCACAGGGGAACTGACACCATAAGCCGTGCCCATCAGCACCCGGACCGCGACCCCGTTGATATCCAACGCCGGAATATGGAGCGACGGAATATGATAAAAAGCCGGGTCTGTTTCTTCATCGGCCAGCGGCAAGGCCAGCCACAACTGCAACCCATGCAGACTGTGGGCGGTGGCTGTGACTTCTGGCCGCTCGCGCTCTGAATGCACTATGCCCTTTCCGGCCACCATCAGGTTAATGTCACCAGGTTGGATCAGCTGCAAGCTGCCAAGTGAATCGCGATGCAAAATTTCGCCCTGAAATAAATAAGTGACAGTGGCAAGGCCTATATGCGGGTGGGGCCGAACATTAATACCAGAACCAGGCGCAAATCCGGCCGGCCCCATTTCGTCAAAAAATATCCAGGGGCCGATAGTTTTTCGTTCTTTCACCGGCAATAACCGCCGCACTGAAAAATCACCCAAATCGGCAATTCGGGGCTCAATCATCATCTTTATGACAGATGTATGGCCTGGATCAAGATGTTGCATCACTTCTCCTGTAGCTTATATGGGCGTGCGCTAAATTTAGCAGTAACCGCTTGCGGCTTCATCGCATTTTCACGGACCTTATATCTCAACACATAATGGCGAACAAAATTTGACCACTTAGGTTGCAACGGCTAGGGTATGGGTAATTATCAGGAGGTAAACATGCGTAAGATACTGATTATCTGGGATTTCAGTAAAGATGTAGCTCCCATGCTGGATAAAGCGGCTGCTTTACTGAAAGGTAATGCTGCCAGCTTTCATTTTGTCGCTTTTATCAGCCACGACACTGTCGAAAAAACCGGCATCAGCAACACCGCCACCATTGCCGCTCTGGTTGAACAAACCTTGTCGGCCCATCAGCTGTCACAGGCCCCACATAAAGTGTTTGCCGTGCATCAGGACGATATCACCAGCTGGGTTCGCGACCTCTGTGCTGACCAACATTATGATCTGGTGATTAAAGCCGGTCACAGAACCGAACAACTGTTTTATACCCCAACCGACTGGCAACTGATCCGGGCGCTGCATATTCCGCTGTTGCTGATGAGTGACAAACCACAACGTCAGCATAAAGCTGTGGTAGCGGCCGTAGACTTACAAAACGACAGCCCGGTGCAGCAAGAACTGAACCGCAAAGTTGCCGAGTTTGCCTGGCGTATTGCCAGACATAATGAAGCCATTCTGCATCTGGTACAGGTGGTACCGGTGAATCCGATGTTGCAGGATCTGGACTTAACCTCAGGTGCCGCAGTGCTGGAAAAGTCCGCGCCGACGTTACAGGCCAAACTGGAAGCTTTTGCCAACGCAGAACAACTGACCCATTATCAACTTCATCTGCAGGCCGGTGTCGTGGAGCAGGAAATTCAGCAAGTCACCAAAAAACTCAAAGCCTCATTACTGGTGATGGGCAGTATTGGCCGCACAGGTTTGTCCGGTTTGTTGCTGGGTAACACCGCCGAAAAAGTGCTGCAACATCTGCATCATGATGTGCTGATTGTAAAACCCGGGCGCTAAGATTGAGCATCACACAGCAGTAGCACCAACAGCTGCTACTGCTATTTAAATTCCCCACAGCAACACAATTCCAAGCCCGCCTGAGCCTTTGCCCCCCGCTGCGCTCACAGGAAAAAACATGATAAGCCGCTATGATTTAACCGGATCCCGGATTGTGCTGCAAAGCATAAATCAGTAGCGCTGGAGGGCGATATGGCATTTTTAAGCACTGTAGGTGGCAGGCTGTTATTAATACCCTTATTAACTTTTTTTGGTTTTGTGCTGGTGATTGTTGTCACTTTAACTTCATTACAACACAGCCTGATGCAGGGGCGGGAAAGTAAAGTACAGGCTGTGGTCGACAGCGCACAGTCGCTGCTGACGCATTATTACCAGCTGGAACAGCAAGGCCAGCTCAACCGGCAGCAAGCACAACAACAAGCTATAGCGGCGCTCAAAGCCTTGCGTTATTCCGGCACTGAATATGTCTGGATCAACGACCTCAGCAAACCCCTGCCTGGCATGATTATGCACCCGACAGTACCGGCGCTGGACGGCACAGTGCTGAATAAAGACAGCTTTAACCGCGCCACCTTAATGCGCAACCTTGATGGCAGTTTTACCGCGCCGCTTGATAACGCCAACCTTTTTAGCAGCGCTGTGCAGGTGGTGGAGCGTTTTGATAAAGGTTTTGTGGAATATCAATGGCCTAAACCGCTTGCTACAGGCGGCGTCAGCAGCGAACTTTATTTAAAATTGTCTTTTGTCAGCGCCTTTAAACCCTGGGGCTGGCTAGTCGGCTCCGGTATTTATATTGATGATGTAGAGCAGGAATTTCAGAGTTTTGCGTTACAGCTTGGCGGGCTTATTGTGCTGTTGTTATTGCTGACGGTGGGCCTGGCGCTTTTTATCCGGCGCTGGATTTTAAAACTGCTGGGTTGTGAAGTGACCACAGCTGTTGCCATGGTGCAGCAGGTGGCGGCCGGCGATTTCCGCTTCAACAACCAACAACAGGCCGAGCCACAAAGTTTATTGTTTGCACTGCAACAACTGGCCATTTCATTAGGCAATATGATAGCGCAGCAACGCAAACTGGCGACCCGGCTGGCCGCTCAGGCGACGGAGCTGGAGCAGCACAGCAACCAAAGTCAGCATACGCTGCAGGATGTGATGCATCAGACTACTCAGGTGGCCACAGCTGTGCATCAGATGTCGGCAACCTGTGAAGATATGGCGCGCAGCGCCACAACTGCAGCTCAGGCCACCCGCGACGCCACTGCCGAAGCGGCCCATGGCGAACAGGCGGTGTCTGAAACCAAAAATGCCATCAGCCACCTGGGGCATAAACTGCACGATGTGGCTGAATTGATTACCGAACTGAACCGCCACGGTGAAGCTGTGGGTACAGTCACAGACGTGATCCGCGGTATTGCCGAACAAACCAACTTACTGGCTCTCAACGCCGCTATCGAAGCCGCCAGAGCCGGTGAACAGGGCCGTGGTTTTGCCGTGGTGGCCGACGAAGTACGGACTTTGGCCAGCCGTTCCCAAAGCTCCACCCAGGATATCAGCAAAAGAATTGAAGACATCCGCCAGGGTGCCGGCACTGCCGTACAAGCCATGGCAGCCAGCGAACAAGACACCCAAAGCACTATTTATTGCTCAGATGAAGCAGGCACTGCGCTGCAACGCATCTGCGCCGCTATTACCAGCATTGTTGATGTGAACGATCAGCTGGCAAGCGCCACCGAACAACTGGCCACAGTGTCGTCCATGATCAGCGGCAATATGGAAAAAATTGCCAGTGCGGTGGAACACAGCGCCGGACAAAGTCAGCAATTAAGCAGCGCCAGTCATCAGCTGCAATTGATGGCCGATCAGATGCAACAGGAAATGGCACGTTATCAGCTGTGATGCGGTGAACTGCTGGCCGCAACATGGCTCTGAGGCGACGCACACTCCGCCACTACGTTGCCTTGCGCGGTTAAATGTTTTATGGTGCCGGTATCAATGACAGCTGCTACCGGAGTGCGTTTTGGCAACCACAGCCCCGTTTTATCCTTCAGTTATTTTGTTAGCTGTCTTGCCAGTTATCTGCCCTGCCTGAGCCGGCGCTTCGGACAGCGCCGGCCTGTCCTGAATTTATCCCTATTGTTGCGGTCAAAATGCCGACGACCAAAAACAATACAACGCCAGTGAGCAATACAGGAATTTCCCGGATTTTTAACTCACATACTGCAGTTATTTGCAGTTGCATAAACTGAAAAAACTCAACCAACACCAATAAAAGGAGCTGTTATGCAGCCAAAACCAGACATTATGTTATCCAGCCTTGATATTGCCAGACTTGAGCATCTGCTGAGCCAGTTACCACCACACAGCCCCGAAGTGGAGCAGCTGGAACAGGAACTGGAAAGGGCTATTATCGTTGAACCTGCTGAAATGCCGCCCGACCGGGTGACGATGAATAGCAAAGTCAGCTTTAGCGTGGGCTCGTCCTCACAAACCCAGACTTTCACTTTGGTGTATCCAAAGGATTTGGATCAGAGCGGCGAAAAAATTTCGGTGCTGGCACCTGTAGGCAGCGCTATTCTGGGTCTGGCGGTTGGCGATGAAATTGCCTGGCCAACCCCTGCTGATCCGGCGCAGAAGATCCGCATCAACGCTATTGTGTATCAGCCGGAACAAGCCGGCGATCTGCACCGTTAACTGAAGATGCCGGCCTGTATCACATGGTATAACAGCCATGCAGGCCGGATATCACACTGTAGCGGTTTTGCTCCAGTATAAAGCCAGCAGTAACAATAAAAGACATAAATGCACCAGCAGCACATTCAGCGCCAAAGCCGGCACTAAATCAGTGTTTTGCTCTAAAGCATTGTTGATATGCAGCCACAGCAGCACAAATAGCGGCAAGGTCAGCAGCATACCAAGACATAACAAGGGCAAAAGCCCAAACCATACCGCCAGACTGAGCAACAGATAAAGCAGCAGGTAAAAAGCCGCAAACAACCTGGTGCTCGGCACCAGCCCCAGCACTATCGGCAGATGTCGCCGGCCCACCTGACGATCCGCTTCTACATCCGGAAATTGATTCAGCAACAATAAGTTACTGCACAAAAGCAGCAAAATAACAGCGATAACCCCGGCACCTGCCGTCAGTTGTGCTCCCAGCGCCCAAAGCGCGCCTAAAAACATCAATACACCAAAACCCACACCTGGCGCTAACAAACATAATAAAGGCGAACGCTGCAAATATTGGGTGTAGCTATACAGCAACAACACGCCCGGAATACCAATCCATAATGCCTGCGCGCCCAGCTGCCAGGTGAGATATAGCCCAATACCAATCACCAATAATAAAGTGACCAGCGCCAGCAAAAGCGCTACCCCGGCATAAGTTGGCTGTTGTGGCAAAGTACCGCTGCCACCACTAAAAGGTGTGCGGCTGGTCAGCAAATCCAGACCAGAACGGAAATCAAAATATTCATTAAAGGCATTGACGCAGATATGGGCACAAAGCGCCAGCAACAACACCAATCCCAGTTGCAGCTGTTGTACCTCTGCCCCCTGATACCTTGCGGTAACTGCTGCCAAAGCGATGGTGAGCAAGGTTAAACTCAGAAAATTCCAGCGGGATACCCCCAACAATACTTTGAACATCCATCTCCCCGCTTTGTGTTGTGATCAATCGGCTGTGACAAGGCCACACAGCTTAACTGATTTTCCCGTCAGCATAAAAAAAGGCAGCCAACCGGCTGCCTTTACGTTAACAACAACTTGGTGCATCACTGCACGGTGCACTACAGCATTTGTTGTGCAGTGATGCGGGTGTTTACCCTCTTTGTAAACACGGTAAGCTCAACAGGGATTAATAAACCACTGTCTGAGTAGAGCTACATACTGTGGTACCGGCGTTACAAACTTTGTAGTTGTAAGTACCGCGCACTGACAGTGTATCTGTGTATAAACCGTCGTTGGCTGTCGTTACCAGTTTCACGTTATTGCGGATCACGTCCACAGAACTGCCAGTGGCGTTTGCCCATTTCAGGTCAACACGACGTTTGCCTTTACTATTGTACGAAGTAGTCGCCAGCGTAATTGTTGAACCACCACCAGTTGCACCACAGCCCTGCGCAGTCAGGTAGTCATGCGCGGCTTTGGCCTGCACAATACCGTAACCGAAGTACACGTCTTTACCGGCAGCGCCTGCATCTTTCGCCGTTGCTTTTAAGGCTGAACGGATTTGCTGACCAGTACAGCTTGGGTGGTTAGACCATACCAGAGCTGCCACACCTGAAACTGCCGGAGTTGCCATTGAAGTACCGCTCATATAACCATAATCACCACCTTCAATGGCAACAGTGGCTGAAGTGGCCGCTAACAGAGCTGCGCGGTCTTCAAAAGCTGCACCTACTGCAGGGATGCTGGTGGTGTTGGCAGTGCCTTCACCCAGAGTGCCGTATAACATACCGGCGGTGTTGTTGATCAGAATGGCACCGATACCACCTGAAGTCTGACAGTTTTTCACTTTGTCATGGAAAGAGATCACACCACGGTCAATCACACAGATTTTACCGGCTGCGCCTGTGTTTACAGTTTCAGCTGTGCCCATGAAGAAAGTTGAGCCAGAAGCTGTGCCAACGTTTTCCATGGCAGAAGAAGCAAAAGCACCGTTGTTGGTGGTCAGGCTGGCCACTGTTGCCATACCTGCAGGGTAAGTTGACAGTGTGTCAACACCACCAGCTGTGACTTCCACACAGATTTTTTCATCTGTAGTGCGATTTAAAGTACAGCTTGGGAACTGAGAGAAATCAGCAATATTGTTGTTAGCATCGTTGGCACCCACCATCATCACTGAAGGGTAACCGGCAGGGTATGAACGAACGTTGTTACCGTCGTTACCTGCAGCTGCAACCACTAAACCACCACCATCGACAAAACTCTGGAATGCGTTTGATTCAGTGGTATTTGAACCGCCACCGCCTAAGCTCATGCTGATGATCTTCGCGCCGGCAGCTTTACATTTTTGTGCAGCGTAAGCGAGGTCTGAAGAATAACCCCAACCTTCAGCGTTAAATACTTTGATGATGTGCATTGGCACGCCTGGTGCCATACCCACAACACCCACGCCGTTATCGGCTGCGCCAATAGTACCGGCAACGTGCGTACCGTGTGGACCACCGTTCACGTCCCAGTTGCCAGTGCCGCTGTCGTTATCACCTGTGATGCTGCCCCATTCGAAGTCGATGTTGCTGCGATCCAGACCTGAGTCAATCACACAAACTTTTGGTGCTGTGCCCAGGTTAAATGCCACTTGCTTTACCTGAGACTGATAAACAGCATAAGGTGTCAGCTGGTCAAGCATCGGGTTACCAGCGTCATCGTTATACAGCGCCATTGGCGTACGTTTAAAGTCTTCTTCCACCAGTTTGATATGTGGGTTCTTTAAAATACCTTTGATTTCGTCAAAAGTTTTACCTTCAAACTGAACAGAGATAAAACCATCAGCTTCCAGTTTCACTTCACCGCCTAACTGGCGTGATAATGCGGTTACAATACCTTTGTTGGCATTGTCTACTTGCAGGATGACCCGATCTGACGCCTGAGCTGCCTGGGTATAACTAACGGCCGCCAGCACTGCTGCTGCGATTGGAGCCACTTTTTTGAAATTCATAACTACGATTCCTGTTGCATGTGTCAAGGGTGTGTGTTGTTTTGTGGGGCATCCTGCCGCATATTTTGTAAAGCCTAACGCAAATCTACATTAGGTTATGCTTAATAAATGACATATTCGACTCATCACTGCAATAGGGTATTACAACAATTTTTACAGTCGTAATTAAATGTAAAAATTTAGGGAACAAGGTACAAGCTTGATGTAGCAAGGGCTGGAAGCGGTTACTTTTTGATCGGCACAGGCAAAAAATTATCGAAAAAAAAATCCCGGCCTGAGCATCTGGCCGGGATTTAACATCGGAGAACGGCTTTAACAGTACAACAGCACTAATACAACTAACAACGCAACTGGCGACGACGGTATAAGACCAACAGCGCTATACCTAACAACGCCAGATAACCAGGTTCAGACACCTGAGTGGGCAGGAAGGGGTCACGGGCCCACAGTGAAATATTAGATAAGCCGGCAGAACTGCCCCCTGTGTTCACGACTGTTTGCGACAGGTCAAATTTACCACCAAATTCATATTTAATGTCGCCTGCCAAAATCGGATCCAAACCTAATTGGGACAAAGTGAAATTGTAAATGGCAAAGCCATTACCGCCTTTAAACACCACAGCAACCTGGTCAAAAAACGAGCCGCCCAGCAGGTCAATCAACAATTCAGGTTGAGTGGAAGGTGGGGTAAACTTCCAGAAACCGGAGATAAAATTGACACAGGTACCATAGGTACCATCCACAGTTGCACTACAGCTGAATAAATCGTCTACAAATTTATATTCCTGATCAACATCGTCATCCGGATCAGGATCGGGAATAATGGCACCTTTAAAACCCTGACCTTCATCTTTACCCATATAAACCCAACCCGGGTCATCTGCATCACCGTCATCATCTAAATCCAGTAATTCCGGATCAAAAGCACCATCGGCCCAAAGACCTGTTGGTGTATTAAACCAGCCATCATTGTCTATACCCAGGTTGTCGATAGGTAACGCCATATCACTATTGTTGCCCACCACAAAACCATAACAGGCCTCGGCATAGACGGGCGCCAGTTCCGGCGGGACCGGCAGTTGCGGTTGGCCTGCCGGTTCCAAAGCCCGCAGGTAGGTGAGCTCCATGTCGGTTAACTTACAGGTTTTTAAGTCAACAAAATCTTCGGAGTCATCGCCTCCGCCACCGCCGCCATGGCCTTCACCACCGCTGATATGGCCGGCCAGAGCAGAAGTGCTGACCAAACAGCATGCCAGCACCAGAGATTTCAGCGTGAATGTCCTGTTAATCATAGGTCCTCCTAATTTATCCATTGCTAATACAGCATTCGCCGTGCCAGATAAAAAAGTTGAACCAAAACAGATGATTAATAATTAAGCGCTAGAGGGGTGTAAAAGTTTTAGACGATTAAAAATGTTATTAAATCAAACACTTTACTAACAACAGCTACAGACACAATAAAATAGCGGAGTGAAGTTCAGTCAAATTCAGCAGGAAACGCCGGCAAGACTGCCGGCATTAAAAAACGCAACAACAAGTTCAACAGAGTAGCCAACGGCAAGATTGCAGTTTGCTGTACCAGCAATAACACCTCAGCAAACTCTGGATTTTTAACAATATTGCCCGGCCACCCAACCAGAGCTCCAGGCCCACTGGAAGTTATAACCACCGAGCCAACCAGTGACATCCACCACTTCACCGATAAAATATAAACCCGGTTGTTTTTTTGCTTCCATGGTTTTGGAGGACAGCTCATCGGTATCAACCCCACCCAGGGTGACTTCTGCGGTGCGGTAACCTTCGGTGCCATTGGGTTTAAACACAAAATGATGTAATAAGCCGGCAATGCGCTGGCTGCTTTTAGCATTGAGTGCTTTGAGTGGCTGGTTAGTCAGCAGATTTTGTTCAAGCAGCTTTTCCACCAACCTTTTGGGCAACAGCCGTGACAGTGCAGTTTTCAGTTCCTGCTCCGGATGTTTTTGCTGCGCTTCACTAAGGAAATCCAATACACTCTGCTGTGGTGATAAATTCACCACCACTTCATCGCCCGGATGCCAGAACGATGACACCTGCAAAATGGCCGGCCCGCTTAATCCACGGTGGGTAAACAACATATCTTCCGGGAATAGCACATCATTGGCCTCTGCAGTGACGGGCAAAGACACACCGCTGATTTCTTCGTAAACTGCTTTGTCATCCGGTTGCCAGGTCAGCGGCACCAAACCGGCGCGCACCGGCAACACCTTCAGACCAAACTGCTCGGCCAGCTGAAAACCAAACGCAGTGGCGCCTAAATTGGGCAGACTTAAACCACCGCTGGCCACCACCAGGCTCTGGCAACTGCGGCTAAGGCCGTTTGTTTGCAACTGATACTGGCCATCGTTAAATGCAACAGTCTGGATCTCCTGCTGCAGTGCTATCTGCACTCCGGCTTTGTCACATTCCTGCTGTAACATGTCGACAATATCTTTGGCACTGTTGTCACAAAACAGCTGACCCAGTGTTTTTTCGTGATAAGGGATCTGGTATTGCTGCACCAGCGCCAGAAAATCCCACTGGGTATACCGGCTTAAGGCAGACTTACAGAAGTGTTTGTTTTGCGATAAAAAATTCGCCGGGCTGGCGTACATATTGGTGAAGTTACAACGGCCACCACCCGACATCAGAATTTTACGGCCAATACGTTTGCCATTATCCAGCACCAGCGTTTTGCGGCCTCTTTTGGCGGCTTCTATGGCGCAAAATAAGCCGGCAGCACCGGCTCCTATCACTATTACATCCCACTGCTGCATCAGCATCTGCACTCTTTAATCATCATAAAAGCGCTATTGTCGGCGACTGTCTGCAGAAAGGCAATTTCAACGCCGTTATCTGCTAAAAATGCCAATTTGATGACAAAACAGATCCAACCGCGATCTTTTTTTATTACTTTTTGATATAACTTATTCCGTTTACTAAATTGCATACAGTTGTAACTATTTGTAACACAAGCTTGAGCCGCTGTGGCTTACAGCGAGATCAGGTGGCAGTGCAACTGGCGGCGGTTTAACCGGATGTTCCGACATCCGCTCTAAGCAGTACCTATAAAAGGATTAAATGTTAAATTACATCTCTTTACATTGGTAACATATTGATGAATTATTGCGCAGCCTGCCCCATTCATAAAAACTACGGCAGGAAAATCCAGGCAAATAACCAAAAAACAAGTTGTGAGAATTTCCATGCAAAACAAAGCGTTCCATTTACATAAAATCGCCCTCGCGACCCTGTCAGCCCTGTGTTTATCTGCTCAGGCTGCTGAAGTACCAGATTTGTTAACAGTACCAACCCTGAGCAATGCAAAAGTTGCTCAGGAGCTGCACACTCAGTTTATTGTGTCTCTGAAAGGTCAGACTCAGGGTGGTGAAAACAGCCTGCAACAAGAACAGGCATTAAATGCAAAGTTACACGTTGAAGAAACTTTATCAGCACTGGCTGGTAGCGAACTGCAATATGTGCGTGAAAGTGCTGTCGGTGGCCGTCACATCGTGCGTGCAGAACGTCGTCTGAGTGAAAAAGAGAAAAAAGAAATGATGGCCAACCTGGCCAAAGACGGCAACGTTGCGCAGGTTGAAGAAGACCGTATTTTAACTATTAATGCAGTGCCAAACGACACCCAATATGCCAGCCAGTGGCATTATTATGAAACAACAGGTGGCCTGCGTGCGCCTGCCGCCTGGGACAGCGCCACTGGTTCAGGCGTGGTGGTTGCGGTATTAGATACCGGCTACCGTCCACATGCCGATTTAAATGCCAATATCCTGCCTGGCTACGACATGATTTCTGACAGCTTTGTCGGTAATGATGGCAACGGCCGTGACTCAGACGCCCGCGATCCAGGTGACTGGGTTGAAGTTGGTGCCTGTGGTAGCGGTTACCCGACTCAGGCTCAGAACTCCAGCTGGCACGGTACACACGTTGCAGGCACTATTGCTGCAGTAACCAATAATGGTACTGGTGTTGCTGGCGTGGCTTATCAGGCCAAAGTTGTGCCTGTGCGTGTATTAGGTAAATGTGGTGGTTACACTTCAGATATCGCTGACGGTATTATCTGGGCTTCAGGCGGCACCGTATCTGGCGTACCAGCCAACCCGAACCCGGCTAAAGTTATTAACATGAGCCTCGGCGGTTCAGGTGCCTGTGACTCAACCACTCAGGCTGCCATTAACTCTGCCCGCTCACGCGGCACTGTGGTGGTTATTGCTTCAGGTAACGACAACGACAACGCCAACAACTACAACCCGGGCAACTGTGCCGGTGTGGTCAACGTAGCTTCTACCAACCGCAATGGTGGCCGTGCTTATTATTCTAACTACGGTACTTCAATTGACGTAGCAGCTCCTGGCGGCGCCATGAACTCAGCCAACGACAGCAACGGTATCCTGTCTACTTACAACACCGGTACTACAGTACCTGGTTCAGACAGCTACGGTTATTCTCAGGGTACCTCTATGGCTGCGCCGCACGTCGCTGGTGTTGCTGCACTGATCATGCAGAAAAAACCAACGGCAACGCCGGATGAAGTGGAATCTATCTTAAAAACCACCACCCGCGCTTTCCCGGCCACATGCACCAGCTGTGGCACAGGTATTGTTGACGCCGCTGCTGCAGTGGCTAAAGCTGCCGGCACTACCGGCGGTGGCACTTCCCCAACAACAGCTCAGGTAACCAATATCAGTGTGACTTCAGGCAGCTGGAAATATTACACCCTGACAGTACCAAGCGGAAAAACGAACCTGACCATCAGCATCAGCGGTGGCACAGGTGATGCCGACCTCTATGTCCGTCGTGGTGCCAACCCAACCACCAGCACTTACGATTGCCGTCCATACAAAACCGGTAACAACGAAACTTGTAGCTTCACTAACCCTGTAGCAGCCACTTACCATATCGGTATCCGTGGTTACTCTTCAGCGTCTGGTGTAACACTGAACACTTCTTATCAGTAAACCTTACTGAGCAGAAATAAAAACAGCAAGGGCGCCAACAGGCGCCCTTTTTAATGGATTGATTTTACTGCTCACAGCTCTCGGCTAGCCAACCCGGCTTGCGCCAACTTCAGACAAACAACTCTGGCACAAGGCACATCACAACAACTGCAGTGATTTATGGCGTCTGATAACCCTGCAGCAATAAGGCCCAGTCAGTTTCCTGCCAATAAAAGGCCTGTGCTTTTTCACCTGCTAACCTGGCTTCTTTGCGTAACGACCTTAACAACCTGTCCATCGTACCCTGTTGCCAATCCTGCCCCTGGCGGAAGGCACATTTATCAAAATCCAGCAGCCAGAATTTGCCTTGTGGGTCCAGCAACATATTGTGGCAATTCATATCTGAGTGATAAGCCCCAGCCAAATGAAACTGTTTTAACATAGCGCCAAGCTGCTGCCACTCCTCTGCTGTTAACGCCCGTTGTTGCAATAAATGGCAAATATCAATGCTGCCCGGGATCAGCTCCAGCAGAATATCAGCACTGTAGCCTAAACCCCTGGCTGTATATAAGGCTGCAACTGGTTTGGGGACCGGCAACCCCAGCTGCACCATCTGCTGCAACATGGCAAATTCTGCCATAGCACGGCTTTTGGCCAGTGGTACAGCAAAAAACCAGTCTTTGTTAATTTTGCCAATTAAACCACCGCGGTAATAATGACGCAGTACCCATTGTTCGCTATTGGCTTTGACAAACCACACCGTATTACGCCCGCTCGACTGGCCTGTCACCGCATTTTGTCGCTGCCAGAATGCCGCCTGAAACAGTTTTTTATCAGCCCTGGCAAAACCACCGGCAGACAATAACTGCGGGTCGAACCAAATTTCGCTTGTCCCGTCGCGCTGTTGCAAATGGTGCGCTCCTGTTGTTGGCAATAAAGTTGTCACTGTTTGCAGTACCCTGGCGGTAGCGCCGCCTTGCTGCTGGTAAAGCGCTAAACCCTGCGCCGCCATCTGCTGGCGTTTTGCCTCATCATCCAGCAAATTGACCGTACTTTGTGCCAGGTCTTCGGCATTCTTCACAAAACTCACCGCCCGCTTGCGCTCAAGCTGTTTAAAAGCCAGCGCAAAATTAAACACATAAGGGCCGGATTGAATAGTTTTACCCAGGCTCATCGGCTCCAGCGGATTATGACCGCCCCGCTCAATGAGCGAACCGCCGACAAAAACCACATCGGCCAGCTGATACCACAGCATCAGTTCGCCCATCGTATCGCCAAGCAACACCTGAGTTGTGGGCAACAATGGCTGCAGACTACTGCGTCTTACCAGCGAAAACCCCGCCTGTGTGATCTGTGTTGCCACAGCATCAAAACGGTCCGGATGGCGCGGCACCAATATCAGCAGCGTGTCGGGTTTTTTAGCCAGTACCTGACCAAATGCCTGCAAAATTTGTTCATCTTCACCGGCATGTGTACTGCCGGCCACCCAGACCGCACGGCCCTGCAACTGCGTCTGAAAGTCTGTTGCCTGTTGCTTCAGCGCAGCGTTTTGCTGCACTTCAAATTTCAGATTGCCGGTGTTTAGTACCTTTGGTATCACTTCCTGGCCGCTGTCTTGTTTGGCGTTGTTGATGCCAAGCAAGGTTAAAAAACGGCGGCGGCTGTTATTGTCCTGCGTCAGAATCACCGTCAGCTGCGCCAGCATTGGCTGCACCAGCGGCATAAAACGGCGATAACCCCGGGCAGAGCGCGCTGATAAACGGGCATTGACTAACACCACAGGAATAGCCGCCTGGTGACATTGCCGGATGAGATTGGGCCAAAGTTCAGTTTCCAATAAAAGTATCAACTGCGGTTGCAATTTTTTCAGCAAACGCTGATTGCTGCCCGGGGTGTCAAAAGGCAAATAATAATGAAAAACCTTGTCGCCAAAATTGGCTTTGATACGGGCTGAGCCTGTGGGTGTGGTGCAGGTGACTGTGACGGGTAAATCAGGGTAAGTGGCCAGCAACTGTTTAATCAGCGGCGTTGCCGCCACGACTTCGCCCATAGACACTGCATGCACCACAATGCCACCGGCTGCCCGCGCCGGAATAGACTGATAACAAAAACGTTCGGCAAAACGCTGCCGGTAAGCAGGATCGGCTTTACTGCGGTAAATAAACAACAGCAACATCGGAAAACGCAGCAGATACAGCAGCAGGCTATAGGTCACAATGCCCAGAGGAAATAAAAGTCG
This sequence comes from Rheinheimera sp. 4Y26, assembly GCF_025245835.1. GTDB lineage: Bacteria > Pseudomonadota > Gammaproteobacteria > Enterobacterales > Alteromonadaceae > Pararheinheimera. Next base: position 458,305 of record NZ_JAOBWS010000001.1, on the reverse strand, counting down.
CGACAAAACACTAATCCAGCACAATAAAGATGGCGTGATCATACTGCGCACAGCAGTACATTACCAGAATAGCGCCATCAGGCTGTGTCGATGGTATGGCAGCATCAATAAAAAAGGAGCTGAAATCAGCTCCTTTTTTATATTTCGGCAGTTATGGCCGCAGTTTGGGCAATCAATCCGCCAACAATCAGCGTTATTTTTTCGCCTGCAGATAAGCAAACAAGCCGTAATGCCGCAGGTTATGCCATAAATTCTGCCAGCTAAAACATAACCGGCTTTTATAAAACAACGGCCTGTTCACAGCTTGTTTCTGGTGCGGGTTGATCAGGCTTTCAAATTCCAGCTCGGGCCGAAACGGCAATGGCTGCACGCCCATCACCTGAATGCCTAAATCAAAGCTGTATTGCAGCTGCACGTCCACCGGGCGGTAAAAGGGTTGCATCTTCTCAAGCAGCAACTTGGCACCAGCCAGACTCACCGCCTGCGCCACAGTAGATACCGGCATTTTTTGATAATGCACCAGCGAAAAGTCATGGGCCATTGGCGTGCGCTCTAACACCGGCTGCTGCTTATTTGGCATGGCCAGTTTCAGATAATGCCAGGGCTGCTGCAGCTGACGAATGGCATCCACCAGCGCGGCTAAATCACACTGCAGAATAAAATCGTCTTCGAGAATGATGGCAAAGTCGAGCTGCTGAGCCACAATTTGCTGCCAGCACCAGATGTGACTGATATAACAGCCTTTTTCACCAGGGCGCAGCATTTTGTGATAGTGCTTTTTATTCAGCTCCAGCGAATAATACTGGCTGAGTTGCGCTTCGCTCATCACCCGGCCGTCGGCAGCGCTGATCCGCTCCACCACAATGTCCGGGTAAGGTGCAAACTGCGCCACCGCATGCTGATAACGCTCGACCGACTGGTCGAGGTTAATCACAAAAACTTTCATTTTCATGCAATAAGCGCCCGGCTTAACGCCACAGATCCGCAACCCACTGCACTGGCAGCACACGGCGGTACCATTTGCCGCTGACACCTAAAATGGCATCAGGCGGGTTTGGCTTACCGTGGAAAGCGACAATTTTGGCGCCTTCAGGAATAGTGGCAGGCTTAAAGAAGCTCATAATGCCTTTTGGCATACAATGACGTTTAAAGCTGACACACCAGCCGGCCGGCCAGTATTGCAACTTGCCTTGTTTGTTCAGATAGCTGGTGACATATTCCTGCTCATTACGCACAGAAGCCAGAACTTTGTCTTTATTATTCTTCAGGTTTTCGATTAAATCGGCATGGGCGCCAATGTTAAAACGGTACACTGAGGTGTTGCCGGTTTCATCTTTTTTGTCCCACTCTTTAATGACACGGAACTCGCCTTCAGGCTCAAAAAAACAATCGATATTGCCAACAATCACCACGTCTAAGTCAATAAACAAAGTCGGGCCTGTTAAATCGTATAAAGGGTCGGCAAAACTGGTGACTTTTAACCAGCCGTGACCAAAACTCCATGGCTCGCGGTTATCAAAATCGGCAAAACCTACTTTAGGAATATCTTTTACTTCCACTTTGCTGGCATCAATACCTTGCGCATCATCTGTCAGACAGATAAAACGAAATGGTAATGTCAGGTTGCGGCTGACCATGTTGTACAGCTTGTTTACGTAATCCGGGCCGTATTTTTTGCCCCATTTGATACACAGAATATTGACTTGGCTCATAACATTTCCCGTTTTAACGCCTGTAACCGCTGTTTTTATGCAGTGTGACGTGCAAGTTTATCATAAGAAAAACAAAATCTACGCTGGAATTTCTCTGTGCTGCTACAACAGCAGTAGCAACACAAGCGGCAATACTGGCAGCGACAGCGCCATTCAGGGCATACTGCAAAAAAAGCGGCATTGTGCCAGTCTTGGCTGACAACCGGCTGAATACATTCAAATTGCAGCCGCATTTGTTTAGTTTGAACTGCAGCCGCAACAATCACCGCCTCAGGGGCAAAACCATGAACAGAAGACAATTTATCGCTATCAGCAGCCTCAGTGTGGCCGGTGTAGCCCTTGGCGGCACAGTGCTTGGTAATGGCAGAAACTTTGATTTAACTGAGCTTTATCAAAAGCTTAAAAGCCTGCAAGGCAAAACTCTGGCGAGCAGCGGCGACTGGAACCCAGCGCAAATTTTCCGGCACTGCGCCCAGAGTATTCAGGGTTCTTTAACAGGTTTCCCTGTGCAAAAATCGCCGCTGTTTCAGCACACAGCCGGCAAACTGGCGCTGTTTAGCTTTAAAGCTGCGGGGGTTATGACCCATCCTTTGGCCGAGCCTATTCCGGGTATGGCGGCACTTGAGCCAAACGAGGATGCACAACAAGCGCTGACCGCACTTTTGCAAACGCTGGAGGCCTTTATTCAGCAAAGCAGCAGTGGTGTAACCTTAGCGCCGCATTTTGCTTATGGTGCTTTAAATACCGCAGATTATCAGGCCGCCCACTGGTTACATCTGCATAATCATCTAAGTCAAATAAGCAGTTAAGCCAGATCACTGTCGTTTAAAGCTTCGCTAAAAATGGCCTTAAGAAAAACAAAAAAACCAGCCGCAGCTGGTTTTTTTGTTTAAAGGTCAGGCTTAATGCCCGGCAATTTGCATCTGGCCAATCAACACAGAGCCTGTTAACACACCACCTCTTTTATCCACGTCGTTGCCAATGGCGGCTATATCAAAAAACATGTCTTTGAGATTACCGGCAATGGTAATTTCCGACACCGGATACTGAATTTGGCCGTTCTCCACCCAAAAACCAGCAGCACCACGCGAATAATCGCCGGTCACACTATTCACGCCCTGGCCCATCAGCTCGGTCACCAGTAAACCTGTGCCCATGTCACGCAGCAGCTGGGCTAAATTGGCATCCCCGTGGCTCACCATCCAGTTGTGAATGCCACCGGCATGACCTGAACTTGGCAGACCCAGTTTGCGGCCTGAATAGCTGGTGGTCAGATACTGATTTAACACACCATCTGTGATGATCTGGCGGTCCCGGGTTTTTACCCCTTCGCTGTCAAAAGGACTACTGGCCAGGCCACGCAGTAAATGCGGTTGTTCAATAATATTCACTTTTGACGACAGCACCGGCTGGCCGACTTTATCCAGTAAAAAACTGGATTTACGGTAAATAGCACCACCGCTGATCGCCGACACTAAATGACCAAACAAACTGCTGGCAATATCAGCGCGGAAAATGACAGGCACTTTTTGTGTGCCCAGTTTGCGGCTATTGAGGCGGCTGACAGTTTCCAGCGCTGCTTCGCGGCCAATTTGTTTCGGATCAAGCAATAAACCCAATTCACGGCTGACTGTGTAGCTGTAATCCCGCTGCATGTCATCGCCTTCTTCACCTATGACTGAACAGCTGAAACTGTGACGGCTGCTGGGGTAACCCACCAACTGGCCATGGCTGTTGCCATACACCTTGAGCCCCTGATGGGAGGAAAAAGACGCACCATCAGAGTTGGTAATACGTGAGTCTGTGGCAAAAGCGGCTTCTTCAGCAGCAATACAAATGGCAATGGCCTGCTCAGTGCTGATATCCCCCGGATGAAATAAATCCAAATCCGGTGGTGAAAACTCCAGCGCGTCTTTATCGGCCACACCGGCGCAAGGGTCTTCCGAGGTATAACGGGCAATATCAATAGCCGCTTCTACGGTGCGTTTCAGTGCAGCCGGGCTTAAATCGGCAGTTGAGGCCGAACCTTTGCGCTGGCCAACATAAACGCTGATACCAAGGCCACCATCCTGATTAAATTCAACAGTTTCCACTTCACCGTGGCGGGTTTCGACACTTAAACCCCGGGTGCGGTTCATCGAAGCTTCGGCGCTGCTGGCGCCCAGTTGTTTGGCATGGGCCAGCACCTGGCTGACTGCGGCTTTGACTTCGTCAATTTCTTGCCAAATGGTAGGAGAATTGCTGCTCATCGCTGATTTTATTTCCGTTTGTCACGCTTTGGCGCAAGCTTATCACAGCCTTGCAGATGCTGCCGCAGCTTCAATGCGACGCAGCAGGGCTTTTTTGATATACTTGCCGCAATTTTATGGTGGAAAAAACAGACTTATGGCAGATATTACCGATTTTACCCATGGCGACGACTGGGACCGCGAAGAAGGCAAAAGCAAAACTCAGATCAAAAAAGAAATGCAGGCCCTGCAGGAGCTGGGTGAAGAGCTGGTTGCTTTAAGTGCCGCCAACCGCGCTAAACTCCCGCTCGATGCCGAATTACTGGACGCGCTGCAACTGGCTGACAAGCTGGTACGTAAACATGAAGCATTACGCCGTCATATTCAGTTTATCGGCCGCTTAATGCGCACCCGCGACTTGGAACCTTTGCAACGGGCTTTGGCTGTGGTGCGTAACACCAATCAGGCCGCCACCCGCAAATTCCATCTGGTGGAAGACTGGCGTGACAAGCTGATTGCCAGCAACGACGCCCTGACTGAATTTGTCGCCGAATATCCGGAGGTGGATGTACAGCAGCTGCGCACCCTTATTCGTAACGCCAAAAAAGAGCAGGAAAAAAACCAGCCGCCAAAAGCATTCCGCGAGCTGTTTCAGCTGATCAAACCTTTTATTCTGGAAGAATAATCAAGGCGGCTGGCCGCTACGTGCTGCAAGACGCAACAACAGGCCCTGCACTCTGCCAATAAAAAAACGCCTGATTGCTCAGGCGTTTTTTATTGGCAAGCACCCCATCAACAGCTAAAGCTCCGGTGCAGAAACTAAATCTGAATTTGCCCCTGCAGATACAACACCGCCTGCCCCGATACCAGCACTCTGTCTTGTTGTAACTGACAGCGCAACACACCACCGCGTTTGGACGCCTGATACGCCAGCAGCTCAGTTTTCCCCAACTGCGCCGCCCAATAAGGCGCCAGACCAGCGTGAACAGAACCTGTCACCGGATCTTCATCACCACCATTGGCCGGCCAAAAATAGCGGCTGACAAAATCGTATTGGCCTTCTTTAAAACCAGTGCCTGGCGCTGTTACCACCACATCCCAGGGGCCGAGTTGTTTAAGCAGTTGCATATCCGGCATTAAAGCGGCAACAGTGGCAGCGTCTTGATAAACTGCAAACCAGGCCTGTTCACTGCGTAGTATCTGCAGCGGGGCAACACCCAGACCTTGTAATAAAGCAGCAGGCACCTCAGCTACCGGCTGCGCTGGGCGCTTAGGAAAATTCATCTGCAGCCAGTCGCCTTGTTTTGTGACCGTTAAATCGCCAACAACTTTGGTGCTAAACCTTAGCTCCGTGAGTTCAGGCTTTAACTGAAACAGCACAAAAGCCGACGCCAGAGTGGCGTGGCCACAAAAATCAATTTCAGTGATAGGCGAAAACCAACGGATAAAATAATGACCATCACCCAGCTCAAGCAAATAGGCCGTTTCCGACAGATTGTTTTCCTGCGCTATGCCAAGCAGCTTTGCATCATCCAGCCACTGAGTTAAAGGCACCACGGCGGCAGCATTGCCACTAAAGAGTTGGTTGGTAAAAGCATCTACCTGATAAATCGCCAGTTGCATCACAAGGCTCCTGCTGAAGTTTGCGCTTTGTTGGTGTTGGCCGAGATTAACTGCGCCCGCAACACGGCACGCAGTTTGTCCTGCAAGGCTAAATCCTGCGCCGGATTTTTGCCGTCGCCACTTTGTGGCTGCCACACCACCAGGCTCAGATCAAACTGTGGGTAATATAACAAGGTCAGCATATAACCCGGCAGATAACCGCCATGGCTCCATTCCAGCAGCTGATCCTGCTTTAAAATTTGTATCCCCAGACCATAAAATACTTCACCCCAACGATGATTGTTGCGTTTGGATCCGGATGCCACCAGCTGCATACGCTGAAATTCCGGTAATAAGTCGGTTTTATACAAACATTGTTGCCAACGTATTAAATCGGCAGCGCTACTGACAATACCGCCGGCCGGCACATTCTGCAGCGCAAAAGCATCCGGGTTCACCGCCCGCCATTGCCCGTTTACTAAGGCTTGCCCTGTCACCAGCTTCACTGCGGAACTAACCGGTATTGCCGTTGTGGGCGCAAAACTGGCGCTCATCTGACAACGCTGAAATAACCGCGCTGCCTGGGCGGCATAAGGTTCGGCATAGATGCTTTCCAGCACTTGGGCCAGAAGCTGATAGCCTTCATTGCTGTAGTGAAAGTTCTGACCAGGCTTTGCTCCGGCAGTGCCAACGCCTGAAGTGTGATTCAGCAACTGCCGGGTGGTAATGGTGCCAAGTCGCGCTGCATCTTTTGTCAGCACGTGGGCAACAGGCGCATCCAGCGACAAGCGTTCCTGAGCTACAGCCTGCAGCACCAAAGCTGCGGTCATTTGTTTGCTGATGGAGGCAATCACCAGCTGATGCTGACCTGTTAATGTCTGCTGTGGGTGATAACCATAACTCCACAGCAGTTGATTGCCTTGCGCCAGCAAAGCAACTGCTGTGGCTGGTTGCTGTGCTTTGGCTTGCAATACCTGCTGCAGCGCCTTAAGGTCCGGCACAAAAGGTGCCGCCTGAACCGGCAGAGTAAAAACAGCAAGCAACAACATCAGGCGGGTGAATCCACTGCGTTTTTGAACGAACAACATCATTGTCCTTATTTTTTGTTTTTCTTCACTGAAAGAATATCAGCCGCAGTGCAGCACTGAGTGTTGAAACGGCCAATACAAAACATGGAACCCGACACAGGCCAACAACATCAAGCACCAGAACAGCAGCAAAAAAAACGGCTGATTAAATCAGCCGTTTTAACACTAAATCGACGCCTACCCCTTTGATTTTACTGAGCAGTTTTTTTACCTGCTCGGGATAGTCCCGCATCATTTCTATCTGGGTGTAATGACGGATGATGCTGGTATTGGCCAGAATAATCTGTTGCTCATGCTGCAGTTGTGGCTGCAGCTGTCCCAGCTCGTCGTCTACCAGAATGCCGTTTTCAAAATCCAGCGCAAAAGCACGGGGGTTCAGGTTGTGGCCGGTAAACAAATGCCGCACACCATCCACACTAATACCTTTGAGGTGATAACTGTTGTCTTCATGGCGCCATAACCGCACATCAAGCAAACCGGCATCAATGAATTTTTGGTTGTTTTTCACAAACTTGCGCAAAATGGTTTCGTACAGATAAGGTAAACCACCAATACGGTTAAACTTTTGCTCCGGTGGAATATAAAAGTCGTTGGCCGTTTTATCACCCACCACAATACAAAGTTTCACTCCCCGTTTTAAACATTTGCGCAGCGCTTTGGCCAACACTGGCGGCGGATTAAAATAAGGGGTGTAAATTAACACTTCGCGTTCAGCCAGCGCCAGCATCGCCAGAATGCTTTGATTCAGTTGGTTATTCAGCCGTCCCATGCCCATCAGCAAGCTGGCATTTAATGGCCCGGGCTGCGACTGACCTTTAAGCGGATAACGGCAACTGCGGGCATGTTTTAACCAGCTGCGGTGTGCACCTTTATAAGCCTGGGCGATGTCCTGCTCCGGAGCCAGCAAACTCTGAATTACATCCAGATTGCCTAAAGCCTCCTGATGGCCGGCGGCAAATGCATCAGCCAGCTGTTTATTGTCGATCTGCAGATAACGGTCGGCACGGTAACGCTGCTGTTCAGCCAGATAAATGTTGTTCAGTGAAGCGCCGCTATAAAACAGGCTGTCATCAAACACAAAACCTTTTAAGTGCAACACACCAAAAAGTTCGCGCTTTTTTACCGGCACACCATAAATTAAAATTTGTTCTTTATATTCAGCAGCAATAGCACGGTAGAAGTCGGCATTGGTACGGCCGCCACTTTGACCAATCAAACCACGGCGGGCCCGGTGAAAATCCACATACACCCGCACATCCAGTGCCGGGTTCTGTTGTTTGGCCTGGTACAAGGCCCGCAAAATTTGTTCACCGGCCTCATCGGCCTGTAAATACAAGGCTGTGATCACAATACGCTGACGCGCTTGTGCTATCAGGGACAGCACCCGCTCTTTATATTCAGTGGCAGAACAAAATACCTGCACTGCAGCAGCATCAATAGCGGTTCGGGATAAGGCCGCCAGACGGCGTTTGTTCAGCAAATTTTGTAACATAAGTGCGATCTGTTCTCGTGGATAATGCAGCCAGGTTGCGGCTGACAGCGAGATAACGGAAGTCTCTGCGTTGTTATAGTCGGGCTATTATGTGCGAAATAGCCTGCTTAGGCAAAAGGTTGGCGTTGTTGCGCGCTTTTTTTCGCCCGAAATTCCGGAAAAATAACGGCGGTTCCGGCAGCAACCAGACAAAAAACTTAAGCGCCAGACCGGAATATGCCATACTCGGCGCCAGCAATCTAACCTCCAACCCTGATGTTTGTATTTATGAAACCAGTTCAAGTTTTGGCTTTTATGCTGGCTTGCGCCCTGCCAGGTGCACAAGCCGCTGTGTATAAATGTGAAAAAGACGGTGTCACCACCTTTAGTCAAACTCCTTGTGGTCAGGACGCCCAAACCACCGACTACACCACAGTGGGCCAACAGCGGGAAAACAAACCGAATGTGGTGGTAAAAAAAGACCCGAATGAAGTGGATCTTTATATTCAGCAGCGGCAACTGAAACGCAAAATTCAGCAGCTGACGAAAAAGAAAGAAGACAAAATTGCTGAACGTAATAAAGAAATGAACGCCATCCGCGACAAACAAATGACAGTGAAAAACAATGAAGTGGCAGGCGCCAATTATCTGCAAAGTCTGGCGCAGGAAATGGCCGCTGTGGTGCAGGCCTACGACACTGAAATTAAATCTCTGGACGGCGAAATTTTGCAGTTACAACAGCAGCTGGACAAAACTCAGCCTTAAGCAGCAAAGCTGTGCAGCTTTGTCAGCGGCTGGTTGCAGGCATCTTTTTTTGTTCGCCAGGCCTGCACCTGAACCAAACAGCAAAAAGCCAGCAACAGCTGGCTTTTTTATGCTGCATCTCATGGCAAATCAGGCAGTGCCACCCACTGTCATACCATCGAGTTTTAAGGTTGGCTGACCCACACCTACAGGCACACTCTGGCCTTGTTTGCCACAAACACCAACCCCGGTATCAAGCGCTAAATCATTGCCCACCATCGACACCTGCTGCATCGCTTCAGGGCCGTTACCAATTAAGGTAGCGCCTTTGATCGGTGTGGTAATTTTGCCATCTTCAATCAGATAAGCTTCTGAGGCTGAAAACACAAACTTACCGCTGGTAATATCCACCTGACCACCGCCAAAGTTGGGCGCATAAATGCCTTTTTTCACCGAAGCGATAATTTCTTCCGGCTCATAGTCGCCGGCCAGCATATAGGTATTGGTCATCCGTGGCATTGGCAAATGGGCAAAAGACTCACGCCGGCCATTGCCGGTCGGCGCCACATTCATCAGCATGGCATTGTGTTTATCCTGGATATAACCTTTGAGAATACCTTTTTCGATCAACACGTTATGCTGACTCACCGTGCCTTCATCATCAATATTCATCGAACCACGGCGATGCGCCAAAGTGCCGTCATCGACAATGGTGCAATGTTTGGACGCCACTTGTTCACCAATTCGGCCGGAAAAAGTGGAAGCCCCTTTGCGGTTAAAATCCCCTTCCAGGCCATGACCGACAGCTTCGTGCAACAACACACCAGGCCAGCCTGAACCCAGCACCACCGGCATCATACCGGCCGGCGCATCCACCGCTATCAGATTCACCTGCGCCTGACGCACCGCTTCGCGGGCATACCCCATCCAGCGGGGTTCACCGTTTACCAGCTCAGAAAAATAACTGTAGTCGGTACGGCCACCACCACCGGCGCCGCCACGTTCACGCCGGCCATTGTCGTTTAATAACACCGAACAATTCAGCCGCACCAGCGGGCGGATATCAGAGGCGTAAGTACCGTCGCTGGCAGCCACCAGCACTTCTTCATAGACACCGGACAGGCTCACCATCACCTGTTCGGCTTTGGCATCCAGGCTTCTGATAAAAGCTTCAATCTGGTGTAACAGCGCTACTTTTTCAGTGTTACCAAGGCTTTGCAGCGGCTCCACCGGCAGGTAAATCTGGCTGTTGCCGGATTTTTTAAACGCCTGCACCTGGCCTTGCTGACCCACAGCAGCAATACCCCGGGCAGCACTGGCCGCCTGCTTTAACGCAGCCGCAGAGATGTCGTCGGCATAAGCAAAACCGGTTTTTTCACCGCTGATGGCGCGTACACCCACCCCTCGTTCAATATTAAAAGAGCCGTCTTTCACCAGGCCATCTTCCAGCACCCAGGATTCATGCACGCTGGACTGAAAATATAAATCGGCATAATCCAGCTGATGTGAAAACAGAAAACCCAAAGTCTGATTCAGATCGGCGGCAGTTAAGTCACTGGCCTCAATCAGGTTCTGTTCAACGGTCTGCATAATGACGGCATTATTCATAAAAGCTCACTTAAAAAACGGTTATGCTCAGCCAGCGGCATCCGCTGACGAAGACTGAAAACTTGTTGTAAATCAATATCAACGCTGATTGCCCCCACGGCAGTACCGGCATCGGCCAGCACCACACCCCAGGGGTCGATAATTAAACTGTGGCCATAAGTCTGACGACCATTGGCATGAGTGCCGGTTTGCGCCGGTGCTATGACAAAACTCTGGTTTTCAATGGCGCGCGCTCTGAGCAGTGTATGCCAATGTGCCTCGCCCGTCACTGTGGTAAAGGCAGAAGGCAAGGCCAGCACATTCATGCCAGCTTTGCTAAGCGCCTGAAACAGCCCCGGAAAACGCATATCGTAACAAATGGCCAGCCCCAGCTTCAGCTCGCCTAAATCGGCCACTGTCAGTTTAGCGCCGGCCTGGGTTTTGGCTGACTCCAGATAACGGCCTGTGCTATCGGCCACTGCGGCATCAAATAAATGTAGCTTTTGATAATCTGCCACCAGCTCGCCAGCAGGTGAAAACAACAGGCTGCTGGCGGCAAAACGCTGCGCATCACTGGTGGTGGTTGGAAAGGTACCGACCAGCAAATAAGTGTCAAACTCTACCGCCAGCGCTGCCAGCTGCTGTTGCAGCTGGCCCTGACCTAACGGCTCCTGCAACTGTAAATTGGCATCGGCCGCACCGTCAAAACATAAAGCACCTTCGGGCAATACCACCAGCTGTGGTAGCCCTGCTGGTTTTTGGGGAAGTGCCTGCAACTGCGCGCGAATCGCCTGAAGGTTTTGCTGTGCATCAGGCTGACTACACATTTGCAGCGCCACCAGCCGCCACTGAGTTGTTGCCACTTTGTGCGCTGAGGTCTGGCTCTGGTTCATCCGGCTGGCTCCTGCTGGCTTTGGTAACTCTGGTGTTGCTGTGCTTCTGAAGGCTCAATCACAGGTTCATCTGCTGCCGGCTGAGCTTCTGACTGAGCTTCTGGCTGATTTTGCGGCTTCGCCTCTATCATCAGCGGTAAGGCCTGAAAGCTGTCGTTATTGGTGGCCGCAGGCTGCTCCTGTAATAACTCCCTTTTGAGCGGCACAGGCGCGGCCGGGTCAACCGGCAATAATGGTTTGGGCGCTTCAGGTGTGGTTTTGGGCAGGGTAATTTGTTTACTGTCCCTTTTCACTTCGGTCACCACAGGGTTATCCAAATCGCCGGTCACGGTAAAATTAATTTTTGAAATGACTTCCGCCGACTGAAACATTTCATCCAGTGCATAAGCCGCTACACCAGAAACAGGGTTGACCATCCAGGCCAGAATCACCGGAATGCTGGAAGTGACTTTGGGCGAAAAACTCATCTGATAATCCAGCTGCCGCGCTTTTAAATTGGCAAAACCACGCATCTCGATGTCGCCGGCCGCGCCAATCACTTCGGTGTTATTGGTATAAGCCACACCCTCGGTCAGCGTCATGCTGCCGCTCATTTTGCTGAAGAAAAAACCTTTGGCAAACACATCACGAAAATCCAGCCTGAGCTTACGCACCAGCGAATCTAAACTTAACAACGAAAAAATCCGCGCGCCGCCGTCGCTGACATCCGACAAAGAACCATCGCCAAACTGCCAGCTGAGCTCACCATTCAGACTGTGGCGGTTCCACTGAAATGGCGCGCCCTGCCAGGCCACATCGCTAAAACTCAGCTCTGCTTTGCTGCCGGCCAAACTGCTGCTGATATCGTATTCACTGAGCAACTGACCAAAAGACGGGCTGCTGAGCTTACCGCTGAAACTGGACTGGCCTATGTGCTGATCACGCTGCCACTGGCCGCGAATGTCCCAGCGATGGCCCTGGTAATTGCTATTAAAACTTTGCAACGTCCAGCTTTGGCCATCACTGACACTTTTCAGCTTCAGCTCCCCCAGTCGGAAATGGCCTATGGTGCATTGCTGACAGCTGATTTCAAGCGGCGGTAACTCGGTCAGCCAGTTCATCGGCGTCAGTTTGGCAAAAGCTTCAGCTTCCAGCGTGGCATAATCGGGTTTTTCTGCACTTTCCGGGTCCAGTAACAGCGCTGCTTTTAACTCAGCTGCGGCTAAGTCTTTGGCTTCCTGATCGGCAAATACCAGCGCCAGTCGCTCTAAGTTGGCCTGAATGCCCTGAGTTTGCAGATCATGAAACAGCTTGAGCTGCCCTTTGGCTTCGGTGGCGGTTAAATCAAGCAGCCAGTGATCGTTGGCCGGCGTCAGGTTAAAACGGGTTTTATGCAAAAACACGTCATCAAATAAATGCAGCTCCGCCACTTTGCCGCTGACCAGCGACAAAGGCGGCAGCATGTTGTTGTCATCGCCGGCAGAACTGATTTGTTGTTCAATCAAGTTCAGCCAGGGCACAAAGTCGGCTTTGGCTAAATCCAGTTCAATTTCAAAACCCGGTTTGAGCTGGGCACTGGCCTGGCCCAGACTTAATAAAGCTGCGCTGATTTGACCGCTGTCCTGCTCCAGCCGTGCCAGAAAACGTAAAGCGTCGCCATATTTGAGGGTGATATCCGAGCCTTGCTGATTGCCTTTAGCTTCAATCAGCACTGTGGCGCCATCGGCCGGTGTTTTGCCAAAAGGCTCGGGTAAACGCAGTTCAGCCGCGGCTAAATCCACCAGCACAGTCGACTGATAGGTAAAACCTTCATCCGGCAACTTGATATCCAGCTGCCAGTCAAAAAATGCCGTACCTGTGCCAAGCTCCTGCCAGGGTTCGGCCACCAGCGCCAGCAGCTTGCCGGTTTCATGTTCACCTTTGGCGGTTAAATTCAGCTGATAACCATCCTGCTGCTGTGCACCTTTTAAACTGGCAAGCAAAGGAATGCCCTGACTGACCAGTTTCAGCTGCTCACTGCTGATTTGGTCGTTGATAAAACTAAGCCGTCCTTCAACCTGCTCCACCGCAACTGCCGGGGCTTTGATATGCAGGTTGTTGGCAAAAAAGTCGACATCGCCACGCGCCACTACACCAGCTTCTTTTAAGCCAATATCCAGCCTGACTTTGGCATCCAGCAGGCCATCCACACCAAGATAATCCAGGGTGGCTCCCACTGAGCTACTGAGTGGCGATGCCAGCATCAGCGCTGTCACTCCTTCAGCTCTGGTCTGGGTTTGAATATCAATCAACAGGTTATCGGCATGAAATAAATCCGGAATACTGGCGGTGACACCGTCATTGAGTTCCAGCTCAAACAACAAGCCAGCCTGACTTTGGATCAACATCGAGGCGTTTTCAAACAACAGCTCAGCGCGCATCTGTTTAATGTCGGGCCAGTTGGCATCAAACGAAAACTCAGCATTGTCGACCAGCGCTAAGGCCTGAAACTTACCTTCGCCACCGCGATAAGGGAAATCGGCAAAAGCGCCCTGCCACAACACCCTGGCATGTGGAATATGGCCGCTGATAAGCGCCGGGCGCAGATAATCAATGACAGAGGATGGCATATGCCGCACCGGGAAATAGTGCTGCGCGTCGGCAACCGGCACAGAGCGTAGTTCAGCCAGCAAGGTCATACCGGCTTTGTCACCAAGCTCAAGCACCATTTCGGCATCCAGTTCCAGCTGTGGGTGACGCAGCGCCAGCCTTGGAATTTGCACCCGCCACTGGCCGTCCTGCTGCACCACTTCGAGCTGACCTGTCAGCTGCTGATAAGGGGTGGCACGGCTAAAAGCATCGCCCCAACGCAGCTCACCGTCCTGGGCGGTTAAATCAAGGCGGATATAATCTTTGCTGGCGCTAAAGTGGCCACTGACGCCGGTTAACCCCGGCACATCGTCCACCGGCTTTGAGGTTAAATCAATAAAATCGCCGCCCAGAAACCAGCCGTTGTCGCTCAGGCGCAGCGCCAGCTGGGTTAATCTGGCGTCGGCTTCAAAGGCCAGAATTGATTGTAACGCCGATAAATCTTCTGCCAATAAACGCGCCAGTGGTACCATGGCGGACAGCTGAAACTGTTGCAGCGCGCCACTGTAAACGCCTTGTTCATGCGACAGCTGCAGCTGTAAATCGTGCCAGCTTTGTTCGCCACTTTGCAAAGTTAAGGCCGATGATGACAACAACCAGCCTGTTGCTGTTGGCCGCCACAACAGTTGGCCCTGGCCCAGACTCAGCTGCTCCGTTTTGCCTTCATGGCGCCATACCAGGCGGTTTTGCGCCAGCTGAATTTGAATTTGCTGTAAGGTGCCGGCTTCAATATCCCCCCAGGCCTGAAAGTTAATATCGGCGCGGCTGAGTTTTTTACTTTGCGGTAGCAGCTGTTCAAACCAGGGCAATACGTCCAGCTCACGGCTGGACAAATACAACTGGCCCCGGCTTTTTGCTAAAGAATCACCATATAAATCAAGTACAAAAGAACTGGTGTTAGTGGTCACACCATGAATAGCCACTTCACCTGAGCCTTGATGACGGCGGCCTTCATTGCGCCATGCCAGCCGCGAAATGGCGATGACAATATCGGGGGTAAATTCACTTTTCAGCCGCAGTTCGCTGTCGACCAGGGTAAAGTTTTTCAGCTGCCGGAATAACAGTTGTTCCACAGCGCCGAGTAAAGGTTCGTCGCTGCTGTTGTCGGTTTTTTGCGTTAATAACTGCCGGCTGTCGAGCTGATACTTCAGGCCGCTGAGTTCAAAATGTTCGGCTTTAAGTGACAAACTGCTGAGGCTGCCCCAAAAATCCAGCCGGATCCGGGTTTCGCCCACCTGCAACAAGGGTTGGCCCTTGCCATCCTGCACTGCCAAGCGCTGCAGCAATAAAGCCGGGCCACTGCTTTGCCAGCCGGCGCTGAGCTGGCCTATTTGCACTTTGGCGCCGTAGCGCTCGGCAATCAGTTGTTCAATATCGGTTTTATAACCTTCAGCGTAAGGCAGGCCAAGACGCAGCAGTGTGACTACTGTGGCCAATAATACCAGCGCCATAGCCAGCAAAGGCCAGCCATGGTGCAGGCATAAAAACGCAAAACGCTGCAGTTTTTGCACTACATCATCACCACATCAAATTGTTCCTGGGTGTACTGCGGCTCTATCACCACACTGATTTGTTTACCAATAAATACCTCAAGTTCCGCCATGCTATGGTACTCATCGTTAATGAGCGCATCCTTAACAGCAGGTGACGCATAAACAGTAAATTTATCAGCGGCATAAGCGCGGTTGACCCGGACAATTTCACGCAAAATTTCAAAACAAACGGTTTCCACTGTTTTTAAGGTGCCGCGGCCATCACAAACCGGGCATTCAGTGCAAAGTACATGCTCTAAACTTTCGCGGGTGCGTTTACGGGTCATTTCAACCAGACCCAGGGCAGAAAAACCATGAATATTGGTTTTGGTTTTATCCCGCGCCAGCGCTACTTCCAGGCTGTGTAACACCCGTTTTTGGTGTTCTTCACTTTGCATATCAATAAAGTCGATAATGATAATGCCGCCTAAATTGCGCAGCCGAAGCTGGCGCGCTATGGCCTGAGTGGCTTCAATATTGGTGTTAAAAATGGTTTCTTCGAGGTTGCGATGGCCAACAAAAGCACCGGTGTTGACGTCTATGGTAGTCATGGCTTCGGTCTGATCAATAATCAGATAACCACCACTTTTCAGTGGCACTTTTCTATCCAGCGCCCGCTGAATCTCGTTTTCCACGTCAAATAAATCAAAGACCGGCCTTTCACCCGGATAATATTCCAGCTTGGGCGTCATGGTTGGTACAAATTCTTCAGTAAAAGCGTGCAGCGCCTGATAGGTCAGTTTGGAATCCACCCGCACCCGCTCTAAGTCACTGCCAACAAAATCCCGCAGAATACGAAAAGCCAAAGTTAAATCTTCATACAACATGGCTTCTTTGCGGTGTTTTTGTTTGCGTTTCTGAATTTTGCTCCACAGCTTTTTCAAAAAGCGGGCATCCTGCACCAGCTCGACTTCACAAGCGCCTTCGGCGGCGGTACGCACAATAAAACCGCCGTTGTCATCGTCCAGGCAGCTGCTGACTATGTCTTTTAACCGCTGACGTTCTTCTTCACTTTCAATGCGCTGTGACACACCGACATGAGGGGAACCCGGCATAAACACCAGATAACGCGAAGGCAGCGTAATGTCGGTGGTAAGCCGTGCGCCTTTGGTACCCAGCGGGTCTTTCACCACCTGCACCAGCAAATATTGGCCTTCATGCACCAACAAGCGGATGTCTTTGACGGCACTGACTTTCATTTCAATGTCGTTGGCATCACGCTGCACTATGTCAGATGCGTGTAAAAAGGCGGCTTTATCCAGGCCGATATCGACAAAAGCAGCCTGCATGCCCGGCAATACCCGGCTGATTTTGCCGATATAAATATTGCCAACCAGGCCATGTTTAGCCTGACGTTCAATATGCACTTCCTGCAATACGCCGTTTTCAATCAGCGCCACCCTGGTTTCACTTGGCGTGACGTTTAATAACAGTTCTGCGCTCATCAGTTGTCCTGCAGCTTGGTCAGCAGTTGTGCGGTTTCGTATAAGGGTAGCCCGACCACCGCAAAATAACTGCCGGCAATTTTGGGAATAAAACGCCCGGCCAGCCCCTGAATGCCATAACCACCGGCTTTATCGGCCGGCTCGCCGCTGTGCCAGTAATCCAGCATCTGCTGCTCAGACAATTCACAAAACCACACTTCGGTTTTGACAGTGTCCGACCAGATTTGCTCTGTTGTTGCCAGTGCAATGGCGGTGTACACCTGATGCTGCCGGTTGGACAATAACCGCATCATGCGTAAAAAGTCGGTTTGATCCAAAGGTTTCCCCAGCACTTCGCCGTCCACCACCACAATAGTGTCGGCACCCAGCACCGGCAATTTGCTGGCACTTTGCTGGGCAGCCAGGCCGGCTGCGGCTTTTTGCCGGGCCAGTCGCAGCACGTAGTCGGTGGCGGCTTCACCGGGCAATTGAGTTTCGTCGATATCACCACGCACCAGCTCAAACTCAACCCCAAGCTGGGATAACAGTTCACGGCGACGGGGGGAAGCAGAAGCAAGGGCTATTTTGGACATATTATTGAATTTTAAATTGACGCCTGGTGCGGCGTAAAAACCAGAATAAATAAGGCCAGACAATCATGCCGGTGACCACAGGCCACAAATAAGCAGCCCGGAAATACACACCGGTCAGGAAATGACTGAACCAGAACACCACCAGATGGTACAGCGCCAGCAATAAACCTACCAACAGGCTTTGTTGCAGCACCGAAAAGTTTCTTATTTTCAAATGGTTAGATGCCACAATAAAACAAATTAGCGAATAACCAAAAGCGTTGACGCCAAGCACTGTGCCCACCATCACGTCGACCAGAAAACCCAGCACAAAAGCAGTGCCGATACTGGCGCGGTTGGGCAGCGCCAGCACCCAATAACAGAGCACCAGCAAAGGCCAGTCAGGGCGGAATAACTTCACTGCTGAAGGCAGCGGCATCACGTTCAGCAATAACGCCAGCAACAAGGTCAGATGAATAATTAAAAAACGCCAGGAGTTTTGCATCAGTCCTGTCCTTGTTCGGCTTGTTTCAGCTCTTCAACTATTTGTGGGTCCGCGCTGCTGATGCCACGGTGTGGCCAGACTAACAAGGCATAACGAATGCGGTCCAGTTTGGCATAAGGTTCAGCTGTCACCTGCAAAAACGGCTGACGGGCATCGCGATGCACCCGTACCACTTTGGCCACCGGATAACCTTCCGGAAAAACCCCATCCAGCCCCGAGGTTAATAACCTGTCGCCTTCGGTAATATCAGTGCTGTGAGGTAAATGAATCAGCCGCAGCGAGTCCGACTGGCCAATACCTTCAGCCACCACACTCTGGCCGGTACGTTCTACCCGGGCTGACATAGCGTGGGTGTTATCAGCAATTAACAGAGCCCGGCTGCTGGTAGGGCCAACACTAACGACTTGCCCGAGCACCCCTAAATCATCAAGCAAAGGCTGACCGACAATAACACCGTCGCGCGAACCTTTATTCAGCACTATTTGATGGCTAAACGGATGGCTGTACACCGCCAGCACTTCGGCAATTAATCTTTTGCCTTCAGTCACCGGGCTGGCGCCAAGCAAAGCGCGTAATTTGTCATTTTCCTGCTGCAAAAACTGAAAACGTTGCAGCTGACCGTTTTGTAACAGCAGGGTGTTTTTTAAGGTGCGGTTTTCTTCCAGCAGTTTTTGTTGGGACATAAATTGTTCGGACGCACCAAACACCATGTCCTGTGGCAGGTTGGCCAGATAAAACAGCGGGCTGACGGTTGCCGTCAGGTAACCCCGCAGTTGTACTGAGCTATTGGTGTAATGATCAAGGGTAATAAGCCCAATGCTCGCCAGCAGGGCAAAAAACAACCGCAGTGGCAACGATGGGCCACGATCAAGTAAAGGTTTCATGGCTAACCCTGCGCTGCGTGTTCAGTTAGTCGTAACTGAACACGTCGCCGCCGTGCATATCGATCATTTCCAGGGCTTTACCACCACCACGGGCCACACAGGTCAGTGGATCTTCGGCAACCACCACCGGAATACCGGTTTCTTCCATCAACAGACGGTCTAAGTCACGCAATAAAGCGCCACCACCGGTCAGCACCATACCACGCTCAGAAATATCAGACGCCAGCTCTGGCGGAGACTGCTCCAGCGCGACCATCACGGCAGATACAATACCGGCCAGAGGTTCTTGTAAGGCTTCCAGAATTTCGTTGCTGGTCATGGTGAAACTGCGAGGCACACCTTCAGCCAGGTTACGGCCGCGCACTTCAATTTCCAGAATTTCGTCGCTTGGGTAAGCAGAACCAATTTCGGTTTTAATCCGCTCCGCTGTGGCTTCACCAATCAGGATGCCGTAGTTACGACGGATATAGTTGATGATGGCGTCGTCAAACTTGTCACCACCAATGCGCACTGAAGATGAATACACCACACCGTTTAACGAGATAATAGCGACCTCAGTGGTACCACCACCAATGTCCACCACCATAGAACCTGTGGCTTCAGATACCGGCAAACCGGCACCAATGGCCGCTGCCATTGGCTCGTCAATTAAATACACTTCACGGGCACCGGCGCCCTGGGCAGATTCACGGATGGCACGGCGTTCTACCTGGGTAGAGCCACAAGGCACACAAACCAGCACGCGCGGGCTTGGGCGCAGGAAACTATTGCTATGTGCCTGTTTGATAAAATGCTGCAGCATTTTTTCGGTGACATAAAAGTCGGCAATAACACCGTCTTTCATTGGACGGATAGCTTTAATATTGCCAGGGGTACGGCCTAACATACGTTTGGCAGCATGACCTACCGCAGCCACTGTTTTTGGACCACCGGCGCGTTCCTGACGAATCGCAACCACTGAAGGTTCGTTCAGCACTATGCCTTGGTCTTTTACATAAATCAGGGTGTTGGCAGTGCCCAGGTCAATTGACAGGTCGTTGGAAAATAAACCGCGTAATTTTTTTAACATGAAAAGAATTAATCCTACTTAATGGGGCGCCAACAACGGTCGGGGGCGCTGAAATCAGCCAAGTGGGTCCCGACAAGACAAAAAAGTGCGCATATTTTAAGTAACAATGCGCCAAGAAAATAGCTCTATCTTACACATTTACAAAATTAAACCAAGCACCGCGCCAATGCACTGCATAGCAGGTGCTGCAGCTATGACTGCAGCGCCGCATTTTGGTTGCGTTTTTAATTCTCCCGCCAGAAAATTTGCCTGTTATTACCCCGGAAACTGCCAAACACAGCTTCAGCTTTGGGGTTTTCCAGCGTCGGGCCATTGTTTGGGTTCCAGTCGTACTGCAGCCAGGGCGCGTCACTTAACTGATACTCAAGCGGATAACGGCTTTCTACCCCGGGCGCGCCTAATAACAAATCAAAAGCACTGCTTAAACCTTGCTGCAACTGAGCGTTTGTGCCTGATGCTGTGATCGCAGGCCGGCCCGTGCTGTCGATGATTAAACGCGTGGGCTGCACCGGGCTGCAGGAATCCTGATCGTTCAGCACAAATAAACTGCCATTAAAATATTCGGCTCTAAGTTGCACCGGCAGATTATGCTGCTCCGAGCCCAGTGCGTTCATCAGCTGCAAACGGCCATAACGCCAGTCAAGGGTGTTGTTATGTAAGGCTTTGGCGTCACAATTACCTGCTGCCTCACAATCCGCTGTGGTGCTGGCATTTAGATCCAAATTATTGAGTTTGGTTTGAGCGCCATCCTGATCGTCGAGCAATAAACCTAATTTCAGCCTGGTAAATGGCCCGTCCGGCAGCGCTGTGCTGGGCGTAGTAGCAGGCACTGCCAATCTGGCTAAAGTAAAAGGTAAATTGGTTCGACGGGCTTTGCCTGCATCCCAGTTCAGCAACTTGGGCAGCGGCGGATTACCGACGATCATTCTGTTACCGCGGTTTACCCCATCATTATTATTTTCCGCCACTAAAGCGGCTGTGGCTTTGGCAAAGCCATCCCGGTAATTGCTGGTCACCACGCCGGCCAGATTGCGGGCTTCCAGCTCAAAATTTAAATTTGCATATTGATTCATATAACTAAAGTTGCCGCAGGCCGGATTTACACTGCTGCTCGCCAGCACAAAACTGGCCGGTACCAGCCGGCCAAGCGCAGGCACTGCATTTGGCATTGAGCTTTTTAATTTGATACTGGCGCCGAGATAAGGCAGGTTACTCAGCTCGTTACTGCCAAGGTGAAATACCCCAACTTCATCAATATTCACCGCTACTGTGGTACTGGCACTGGCCGAGGCTGTGTGATTGTATTGGCCTGGGGTTAAATTGCCGGCAACACCGCCAGCGGGCGCCAGCAGTTTATGTTGGAGCGGAATATTATTCAGGCTAAAAGATGGGGTGGTGCTGTTATCACAAAAATTGGGGTCAGCGTCGCTTTGCCAGCCATGGGCGCTGATGGTGGTATTAAAATTCACACCGGCTTTGCTCAGCACTGTACAGTTTTCGTCTGCTACCGCACAATGCACAGCCGCCTGCAAACACAAACCAGCCGGGTAACTGACAAATAAATCTTTACCATCAAGTATCAGGCCGTTGTCGCCAGTGGCCACAGAACCAGTATAACGGGCATTGAGTCTGAGCTGACCAGCATCGCTGTAATTCACCGCAATAGTGGCTTCACCACTGGCATTAAAACTCAGTGTTAAATCCCGGCCTGTCGCAAAACTGCTTTCAATGGTCTGATTATTCACTGTAACCCGCTGCAGCGGGCTGGCCGCTGGTGTGACGGGACTGACATAATCCGACCAAAAACGCACAGTGCGGCTGACATTGGTAAAAGAAGGCACACATTGCTGACTATTGTCCGCAGTTTTTACCGCCTTTATTTTAATACCAGTTTCCGGTTTGGCTGCCAGTTTATCCAGCACTTCAAACACTAAACCGGCATCGGCAAAAGTCAGATTACAGTTAGCGGCTGACAGTGAACTGCCGTTGTTGCACAAGGTTGTGCTCAGCGGTTTGGTCATAGGTACAGAGGAACTCACCCCCACTCTCACTGTGGCTGGCGTGGTCTGCTGTAAGGTGGCGGTGGCGCTGCCGCCGCTAAAAGTGATGACATTGCCGGATAAACCGGTGCCGCTCACCCAGCCCGACGTTGGGCTTAGGGTGGCAGTCACAGTGCCGGTCACTAATTCAGTACAAGCCGGATTTTTGCAGGCTTTAATGGTCAAGGTTTCATTTTTGCAGGTTAACGGCTGACCTGAATAGACAAACTCAAAGTGGTCAATCTGCTCTCCGACAGGCTCGCTTTTTAACGCACAAATCTGCAAGTCGTCCAGTTCATGAATGTTATTGGAGCCGCCGGTGGAGCCGGTGACAGACAAAATAAATTTATCCGGCACCTGCGACTGTCCGGTGGCGGTCAGCGCATTAAAGTTATCAATCAGCGTCTGATAAGTGCCGCTGACGCGCCGCTCCACCTTCACCATGGCCTGGCCGCTCAGGCGGGAATCTATCGTCACACGGTAACGATGTGCGGCGTTATTATTGTTATCCACAGTAGGAGATAAACAATCGGTATTGGTGTTGGTGGTGCCGTTGCTACAGGTTCCCGCCAGATAACGATAGCCGGTGGTACCAGAGCCGGAACCCCGCAAAGCCACTGACTGTTTGCGCCGGCCCGGGCTATTGGGGCCGCCTTCGGCCGAAAAATTGCCATATTCGTCCAGCCCTATACCAAGCCAGCCGCCGGCAAAACCAGCAATACCAGGTTTACTGCCGTATCCCAGCGGGCCACCAAAAGCACCGGGTTGTGGTGTGATACCGGCATCAGACAACACCACCGCCATGCCATCTGCACCTTCAGCCGTGGTACGGCCATAAGCGTATTGATTAAACTCAACTACCACCAGGTTTTGATCACCCGGAAACAACCGCTGAAAACTGGCTGCGGTAGACTGGTTACCAACATTTTCCGTCATTCTTAACCGGCCATTATTAATGGCTGGTGTGTAACTGCCACTGCTGCGGCTCACCGACCAGTTGCTGAGATTTAAGCTGCCGGCCTGAAAATCATCGTTAAAACAGCTCAAAGTGGCACCACAAACCACACCACCATCCAGCCGCCCCAGAGCCGCCGCATTATAGATGGCATTGGAATTGTTCCAACCGCTGATATCCCCTTTGGCGGTTAAACCGCCATTGATACTGGCGTTATTACTGAAGAACACAGCGCCACCCACCAGCACAAAACCACGGATCACTGAGTTATTAAAAACCGTCAGATTACCAGTGACCACAATCAGCAGATTTTCCGGCGGACCACCGGCATTTAATAACACGCTGTTATTGAGTTGCAGGTCGCCATTAACAAAAATCCGGGTGGTGGCGCCCGTTGTGGTCAGCACCGTATTATTAGGGATCACCCTGCTGCCGGTGCTGTAGTCGCCCGGGCCAAACTGGCCGGAAAAACTACTGATACTGGTTGGATTGGCCGGCGCATAACTCACAGATGCCGGCACAGCACTGTATTCAGTCACTGCCCTTGGCCAGATATCGGCACATTCTTCGGCATGAAGCCAGGCCGACCAGAATGTTAATAGCAGCAGCAATACACGCATTAATAAGCCTCCATCCGCACCACCCGGCTGGTACTGATATCACCTGCCAGACAACGGCCTTCACTTTGCAATGCATACAAAGGCCGGCTGCTGTTATCGGGGTTTTGCACCTGCTGGCAGCTTAAAGTGGCGCTGCAGCCGCTCAGGCCTGGGGTGGTAAAACTAATATTGGGGCTGACTGCTGCACAGCTGCCAGTGCCTGTCAGTGGAAACAGCTGCACTAAACCGGCTTGCAAACCCGACTGCGCCGCATTAAAGGCCCTGTTGCCCTGCACTTCATAACTGACAGCAATGCTGCTGCTGATAAGCTGCCGGCCTAAAAATAAAATCAGCGCCGACATCAGCACAATTACAAACAGCGCCATCACCAGAGCGCTGCCGCGCTGGTGTTGTTTTTGCCATAAAACATCAGGGTACATCTGATCAGGGTACATTCGGAATATGCACCTCATGGTTAAAAAACAAATCCTGCCCTTGTGATACCGCCGGACTAAAACGCCAGAATAAATGCAAAATAGCGCTGCGGTTGAGGCTGGCGCCACTATAACTGAACACTGCCTCGCTGCTACTGTTGTTAAGCCCTACTGCCAGTAATTCACCACTGACCAGCGGCGGTAACGGCTGCGCCACTAAAAAACCATAATTGCTGTAACGGCGAAGCTCAGCGCCAACCCGGCAAATACTGACCGGCTGGTCCGCCAGATAAAAGCGCCGCTGCGGCGATTCAGTGACAAAACTGGGCTGCAGCGCGCCGACATTAGCCAGACTCACCCTGCTGGTATGGGCATTGCCGTCGGCATCATCCGGTGCATTTTGCACCGCAGCCACATCAGCACTGCGGCCCTGATTTAATGCATAAAGATGACTGGCATCAGTTGCATACACTGTCAGGCGCTGGCCTGGCTGGGCCTCCCAGTTGGTATTTAAACTGGTGACACCTATCCAGTTACGACGGTCCGGATACAGCGGCAAGTCGCGGTAAATGCCACTTTGTGCCAATGGCGCAAATTCAACACAACTCACTGAATTATCGGCATTGGCGCTCACCCGCACACTGCCGGGCACCGCAGCACGCACTTCACGCACCACCCGCTCCAGCGCAAAACGGCTTTGTTGCAACACCTGCTGTACAGCATTGGCATCCATATACATACCGGCGCCCAAGCGCAAGTAACTGGTCAGCCCCACCGCCAGAATGCCCAACAGCAGCATCACCACAATCAGCTCTACCAGGGTGACTCCCCGCTGATACCAGTTTAAGTGACCAGGCTTAGGCAACGGCATTACCAGTTCCCCTTATAACCGGCAAACACAATAGGTTCGCCGCCAGGAGTGGTTACTGTCAGGGTTATTTTTTTTGCTCTGTTGTTGGCCAGGCCAAGCTCGCTGCCGGCATAACTGACCCGCACCGCCACCTGATAATTTTGATACTGAGCTGCCAGACTCTGGTTCAGCACATTGACCAGGCTGGCGCCATTTACATTCAGGCAATGAAAATCATCAACATCGTCATAGAGATCACGGCTGGCCTCTTCAGTGGCAAAAGATAAACCAGAGGCAGGACAACTGGGTAAAGTGGTAATACAGGCGCTGGCACCTGCTTCGTTGCAGCGTAATAAAGTATTACCACGACTGGAATTTTCATCAAAACTCGTCGCCATAATTTCGTTCATAAGGCTATGGCCCAGTTCGGCAGCACGTACCTGATGCCAGGGTTCGGTGCTGCGCACCAGCATAGGCCCCATAATCTGGCTAATCATTAAAATGGCAATCGCCAGCACCACCATGCCAATAATCAGCTCAATCAGGGTAAAACCGCGTTGCCTTTTTTGCGCTGGTGTTCGCATCAGCTTTGACATCGGCTTTAGCCTGAACATGGGATTTAGCATGAGCTTTGATATCCGCTGGCGGCAATACAAATGCTGGCCTGCTGCCCTGCTCTGGTCAGGTCGATTTGGCAACCACCGGCACAGCTGCCTTGCGGCCGGCCCCAGCTGTCAAATCTTAATAACAACGGCAATACACCAGTGATGACGCTTACGTTCGCCTGGCTTAAATCAATGTGTTGTGGATTATTGGCATCAAAGGAAAAACCGGCGGCTGGTAAACAAGGATCTGTGCTGGCAGGGCCTGCTGTTGCAGAAGTAATCACCAGTGTTGGACAAGTGCTATTGAGGCTTGCAGTATCCTGCATACTTTGCAGCTGAATTTGCCGGCTTAAACTTAACAGCTGATCACGCTGTGCCAGTACTGTTTCTGCATCTGCGCTAAAAAATTTGGGTAAAGCGGTGACGGCCAGAATGCCGCCAATCAGCAAAACCACCACCAGTTCCACCAAAGTAAAGCCGGTTGTTTTTGCATTCATCAGCAACATCCTGACCTGCAGGCTGGATTAACAGCCTTGTGTTTGAAGTTCAAGCACAGGTTTCACACCAGCTGCAGTTGATTCTGAATAAATCAGCTGACAAGCTTCAGCTGCTGTAGCTTTATAAACCAGCGGCTTTGGCGTAATGACCACCTTTCCGGCAAGGCTTGTGGCATCAACAGTCCATTCGTCAGCTGACAGCTCAATCACTAATCCCAAATCAGCCGCAGTCGCTTTTGGATAACCATAAACCACATTAACTGCCGGGTTGGTCAGAGTGCCGGTAGCGCCCTTTTCTTTGCTCTGCAAAATGGCTTTGCTGTAAACCATGGCATTGGCCGACTCCAGCGAGCCTTTTAACGCGCTTAAGGTCGAGGCTTTGGCATCACCGGATAAATTTAAAAACTTAGGTGCAGCTGTGATGGCTAAAATGCCCAGAATCACAATCACAATCACCAGCTCAACTAAGGTAAAACCCTGATTTTTTTTCATAACGACTCTCTGTACTTAGATTAACTGCTGCAAGGTGCAGAACAGCCTTGCAGCACAACTTTATCGACCAATTATGGTTTTTCTAAAAATGAAGTCACTTGCCCGGTAACCGGGTTATAGGTAAAACCATTGCTGGAATTATTGTCTGTTGGCGCTGCCGTTAAACCTGCTGTCTGGTGGTAAATACAAAGACCACCAGCAGTGCGCACATAAAAACTCACAGCGGCTAACTCAGCAGCAGTGGCCGCTGTGGTGCTGGAACTCGGTGATTGTTGGAAAATGGTATTTAATACCGTCTGACAAGCAGCTGCTGTCAGGTTGGCAGCTGTAACACCACCAGCCGGGAAACCATTGGCGGTAGCAACTGACACATTGACGCCATCGTAGTTCACATCAACCACACCACCTGTGCCGACAGGGCGACCTGCCACTTCCCAGGCAGCGCGAACTAAACCAACAGCGGATGCAAAACCACCGGCTGTGCCTTCTACTGAAACGTTTTCCGCCTGCTCAGTCACATTTAAAAAACGTGGCAAAGCAGTGGCTGCTAATAAACCGAGAATAATAATGACGATCACAAGCTCAATTAAGGTAAAACCTTGTTGCCGGCCCGACATGCTGTTCATATGGTCTGCTCCAGAAAATTAGAAGTTAAGTTATTTTGTGTTATATCAGTAATTAATGACAGCTTTTGGCTGTATTGCCAAGTGCTGTTTTAACCACTCTTTTTATAGGCACTGAGCATATCCCACATTGGGGTAAAGATACCCAGCGCCAGGATCAACACCATCACCGCCACTATCACTATCAGGATAGGTTCGATTTTGGCGGTCAGGCTTTTTAAATCAAACGCCACTTCCCTTTCATAAAACAGCGCTACTTCCTGCAGCATATCGTCGACTTGCCCTGTTTCTTCACCAACCGCCAGCATTTGCATCACCAGCGGGGTAAATAAATTGCTCTGGCCCGACACCCGCACCAGACTTTCGCCTCTTTCTATATTGCGCCGCATTTCACGGATTTTTTCGCCCATATAGTCGTTATCCACAGCATCTGCCACCAGACTAAGCGCTGAAGTAAGCGGCACCCCGGCTTTAAGCATCAGCGAAAAACTGCGGGCATAACGACCCAAGGTGGCTCTGTTAATAATGTCGCCCATAATAGGCAACCTGAGTTTGAGCTTGCTCCAGCGATAACTGCCGGAAGGGGTTTGTAAATAACGGAATAACGCAAAAGCGCCGGCTGCTGTGCCTAGCAATAACCAGGGCCAGTAGTTAATAAAAAAGCCGGAGGTAGCGAGCAGCACCTGAGTGGCCCAGGGCAACTCGGCATTAAATTTGGCAAACATATTGGCAAATTGTGGGATCACCAGAATGTTCAGGATCACCATGGCAATCACAATAGCGGTTAACACAAAAATCGGATAACGGGTGGCCTGAGTAATTTGTTTGCGCGTTTCCTGCTCCTGCTCAAAATAATCCGACAGCTGCAAAAACGCTTCGTCCAGCCGGCCGGTGTTTTCCCCCACATGCACAATACTGACAATAAGCCGGTTAAATACTTTGGGGTGACTGGCCAGCGCCACCGACAAATTGCGGCCTTTTTCCAGCTGATCGGCAAGGTCAGATAACACCACTCGCAGCGATTTCGACGCTGTGCTGTCAGCCAGACCACGGATAGCGCGGATAATAGGAATACCGGCTTTCATCAGTGAATACATCTGGCGCGAAAATACAATCAGCTCCGTCAGCCCTACCTGTGGGCCGCCAAGCTTCAATTGCCAGACCGAACTACCGGCTTCAGGCAGCTGCTCTATTTTCAGCGGAATAAGAGCGCGCCTGCTGAGTAAATCCGCTGCCGCCATTTCACTGGGCGCGTCCAGCACGCCATTTTGCAGCTGACCCTGACTGTCACGGGCGGCATAACGGAAATTGGCCATTAATTCACGGCTCCTTCTGATTGCGCCAAATCATCAAGCTCAACATATTCCGACACTTTAATCACTTCTTCCAGTGTGGTAATACCTTGCTGGGCGTAGTCGAGCGCCATATTGCCCAGAGTTTTAAAGTCACTGCTCTGATAGGCAATATGGGCAAAATCTTCGGCGTCGTTGCGCCTCAGGGCATCGGCCAGCGGTTTGTTGATCACCAAAAGTTCAAACACCCCAACCCGGCCTTTATAACCACTGTAATTACAGGACTGACAACCACGGCCCTGCCAGAATTTCAGACCATCCCGTGCTTTAAAATGTTTTAACCAGGT
Organism: Rheinheimera sp. 4Y26; assembly: GCF_025245835.1. GTDB lineage: Bacteria > Pseudomonadota > Gammaproteobacteria > Enterobacterales > Alteromonadaceae > Pararheinheimera. The sequence continues at coordinate 429,654 of NZ_JAOBWS010000001.1, read as the reverse complement.
GTGTTCGAGCTCATCAGGCTGATACGGCTGTTTACAATGTGGGCAAATACGCCGCACTAACCGCTGCGCCAAAATAGCGCGCAAAGCACTGGCCACCAGATAAGGCGCCGCGCCCATATCAATCAGGCGCAAGGTACTGGTGACAGCGTCATTGGTGTGTAAAGTAGACAACACTAAGTGACCGGTTAAAGCACCGCGTAAACCCATTTCGGCCGTTTCCTGGTCGCGCATTTCACCGACCATCAGAATATCCGGGTCTTGCCGCAAGCTGGTACGCAGCACATTGGCAAAATCAAGGCCAATTTTATGGTTAATCTGCACCTGATTAATCCGTGGCAGGCGGTATTCCACCGGATCTTCCACGGTAATAATTTTTACGCCGGCCTGGTTTAGCTCACTGAGCACGCCATACAAAGTGGTGGTTTTGCCCGAACCTGTTGGCCCTGTGACCAGCACCATACCGTGTGGGCTCTGGATAATACGCCGCAGCTTCGTTAATAAATGCTCCGGCATACCGGTTTCATCCAGCGACAATAAACCGGCCGACTGGTCCAGCAAACGCATTACCACCGACTCGCCATACTGCACCGGCATGGTCGACATCCGCACATCAATGGTGTGGCCTTTGACTTTAATTTGAAAACGGCCATCCTGCGGCAGGCGTTTTTCCGAAATATCCAAAGAAGCCATCAGCTTTAACCGCAGCACCAAAGCAGAGGCAATGCCGGTTTCTTTTAAAATGCTTTCCTGCAGCACACCATCCACCCGCTGCCGGATGCGCAGCACCTGCTCATCGGGTTCAATATGAATGTCGGACGCCCGCACCTGCACCGCATCTTCAAACAACGACTGCAACAACCGCACTATGGTGTTGTCTTTGTCGTTGTCGCTACTTAATGCAGAAAAATCAATGGCATCTGTGTCTTCGTATTCTTCCTGCAGCTGATGCGCAATGCTTTCAATTTCTTTAGTGCGCCGGTATAAATTGTTAAAAGCCTCAATCAACTGGCTTTCCCTGACCACGGCAATTTCAATCATTTTGGGTTCTAGCAGCGGCGCTATCTGATCCAGAATGGATAAGTCGGCCGGGTCACTCATGCCAAGCAATACCGACTCACCTCTGTCTTCGAGCACCAGGGCTCTTAACCGGCGGGCATGCACTTCCGGCAATAACTGCGCTGCTTTGGGGTCGATACGGCGCTGGCTGATATCTAAAAAGGACACATTCAGCTGCTGCGCCAGAAACTGTAATAACTGGTCTTCAGTTAAAAACGCCAAATCAATCAGACTGGCGCCAAGTTTGCGACCTGTGGTTTTTTGTTCGGCCAGAGCACGGCTTAGTTGTTGTTCGGTGATGATGCCTTCATGCACCAACAAATCACCAAGTCGCATTTTTAAACGGGGTCTTTGCATCGGTTCACTCTGCTGTGGCTAAACGTTGCTGAATAAATTGCACTGTGGCGGCGGACAAACCACCTGCTGTTAATGCCTGCTGATACGCCTGTTTGGCCTGCGCTAACTGGCCAAGTTGCTCCAGCACCAGCGCCTGCCCCAGCCAGCCGCGGCTAAAACCGGGTTGAATGCTGGTAAGTTGTTGCCAGGCCAGCAAAGCTTCCGGCAGTTTTTGTTGTTGCTGCAGTGCATTGGCTTTGAGTTGTAATACTTCTGGCGTGATAGCTTTGCTACTGAGCTGGGCAAGCGCACTTTCAGCGCCACCCCAGTTTTTTTGCTGACTAAAAAGCCGGGCCTGCTGTAGCTGCAGGCCATCAGAGCTTAAGCCGGTGCCGGCACAAAGCTGCAATAACTGCCCGAGCGCCTGCCACTGCTGCAACTGGCGGTAACTTTCCGCCAGCCACTCATAACCCAACACCTCATTGGGCGACAGCTCAATATATTGCTGTGCTTTTGTACCAAGCTCAGCATAACTGGCGCTGGCAAGGGCCGCGGTTGCCTGTTGTTTCAGCTGCGCTAACTGCATGGTTTTATCAAACACCACCTGCTCCACCTGCATCGAGGAAGGCGCTACCGCTTGGGTTGGGCTTTGTTCAGCGGCAAAGGTTTCGGCTTTGGCTGCCGGATATAACTGACTGCTGCCCTCTGGTTCTGAAGGCCAGACTGCCAAAGCTTTTGGTTCAGGCAGTGCGGCTGCGGCCGTGACGGGCTCGGCTGCTGCAGTTTCGGTTGAGCGCACTTCAGCTGGTCCTGATTCAGCTTGTGGCGTCGCGGTTTGGGCTGCAGCGGTCCCGGCCTGCGGCGCTGCCGGGGCTTCTGCTCCAGCTTCGGCCGCGTTTGTTGCCGCAGGCTCTGACTGATTGGATATGCTTTGGTTTTGCTGCGGCGCTGCATTTTGGCTTTGTGCTGTTGCCACCGGCTCTTGCTCCGCTATAGCGACGGACGCCTGGCTCTGGCTGCTGTCAGACTTTGCATCTTGCCTTGTAATTGGGCCTGTATTTGGACTTGTATGTAAAGGCGCAGCCACCTCTGGTTGTGGCGATAACAGCGCCAGCATGTGGCTTAGCCGTTCTGGCGCCAGCAGGCTAAAGCCACCGCCAATCACCAGCAAAACACCAAACGCCCATAACAACTGGTTGCTGCGCCCTGGTGGCCTCGGCAGGCTGGGCCTTTGGCTCACTACAGCCGGGCCTTTTTTGCCTTGTTGCTGGTCAAGGTCCTTCAGCATCTGGTTAATAACACTCACCACCCGCCTCCCGGTAACCAATACCACAACACCAACAGCGCTGCTGGTGCCAGCAGCGGCCACCAAAAACCTGAACCAGTGCCTGAGCGCACATCGTCGGTGTCGCGGGCGGCCTGCATAATCTGATAACAACCAATACGTTGCAAGGCTTTGCCATAGCCCAGCATCAGCGCTTTATGCGCCAGAATATTAATCAACCTTGGAATACCCCGGCTGTAATAATGCAATAACCACAAAGCGCTGTGGCTAAACAGCGGCGACGCACCAGCCAGCTGCAATCGGGCATTGACATAACAGGCCACCTGATTGCGGTTTAATACCGACAAATCATAAGAAAAGCTGATGCGCTGACGCAGCTGCCTGAACTGATACAAGGCCAGACGCTGATTCAGCTCAGGTTGGCCAAACAGCACCACCTGCAACAATTTGCGTTGTTCGGTTTCCAGATTGGTCAGTAGCCGCAAGGCTTCTAAAGTTTCATCGGGCAATGCCTGAGCTTCATCAATCAGCAGCACCACCTGTTTTTGCTGTTGCGCCAGGAGCACCAGCTGGCGTTGCAGCAGTTGTGTCAGCTGCTGCGGGTCGATATTGGCGGAATGTTTTAAGCCAAGCTCCAGCGCCAAAGCCCAGCGCAGCTCCAGCGGCGACAAATGCGGATCCGGAATATAAGCCAGCGCAAAATGCTCCGGCGCTTCCTGCAATAATTTGCGGCACAGCAGGGTTTTACCTGTGCCTACTTCGCCCGTGACTTTAATAAAACCTTCACCTTGCGAAAGCGCCACACTCAGCACGGCCATCGCCTGCTGATGGATAGGTAAATCCACATAAAATGCCGTGTTGGGCGTCAGACCAAAAGGCGCTGCGCTCATGCCGTAGTGCGCAAGGTACATCATCGGCTGCTACCGCTGCGCCGCCCAGTCCTGCACCTGACTGCCCGACTGCTGAATTTGCTGCTGCCAGACGCCGCTTTGCACTACTGTAGGTTTGAGTAAAATCACCAGCTCTTTTTTCTTTTCGGTTTTGCTCATCGATTTAAATAACGAACCCACCACAGGTATCGACATCAGGCCAGGCACACCACTTTCGGTGTCGTTGATCACCGTTTGCATCAGGCCGCCAATCACCACAATTTCGCCATTGCTGGCTTTGATAATAGTGTCCGACTCGCGGATATTACTTTGCGCCAGTGGCAACACAATTTTTTCATCACTGAGCTGTACTGTTTTGGTTTGCTCCGCTGTTTCAGTGACAGACGGATGTACATGCAGAATCACCTGACCGTTCTGGTCAATCTGTGGTGTCACATCCAGCGCTATGCCGGAGAAAAACGGCTGCAAAATCACAGTAGGTGTAGTGTTTTGCACGCCATTGGCGGCCGTGGTGGTATTGCTGGAAATTTCAGTGACAAAATATTCATCCTGCCCCACTTTAATCACCGCTTTTTGGTTATTAATTGCGGTCACGCGTGGGCTTGACAGCACCTGTGCATCCCCCTGGGTTTCCAGCAGGCTGATCACACCGTTAAAGTCAGCATTCTGGAACGAAATGCTGGTGAGGCCGCCAATGGCGGTATTAATAGGGTTGCCAAAGTTACCGGCGGCATTGCTGATACGCAAGCTGGTGGAATCGATATTGGTCAGCGCATTCTGCCAGTTGATGCCTTGTTGATAATCATCACTTAAGGTCACTTCAATAATTTTGGCTTCCAGAATCACCTGACGCTGCAGATGTTGCTCTGACTGGGTTAAAAAAGCCCTGACTGCGGCAATTTCATCCGGCATGCCGCGCACTGTCACTAAACCGGCCTGCGGCGACACCACTACTGTGCGTTGTTCACCGCCCCCCAGAATACCGGCCACCGCTTTTTCCAGATCTTTCCAGAAGTCGGTTTTGCTGCCGCTTTGGATCATACTGCCGTTAAATTGCTGATTATTCTGCTGGCCGTTATTGAGGTTGTTGTCGTTAAAACCATTCTGGTTATTCTGGCCGCTCTGGTTATTGCGGTTATTGCCATTTCTGTTGCTCTGGCTGTCCTGCGACACCCCGCCTGAGTTCACCGCAATAGACGACATGCCCATGCGCTGCATCAACAGATAATTGACCGCTATGGTTTCAGTACGAAGGCCGGCCGGATACACCTGCCAGACGTTACCTTGCTGACGGATATCAAAACCGTACATCTGCTGCACCACCTGCATCACTTCCGGCAAAGTGACCTGTTTCAGTTGCAGGCTGATTTGCCCCTGCACATCAGGATGCACCACTATGCTTTGTTCAGTGTCAGCCACCAGGGAGGCAAAAAAGTCGGGCATCGCCACATTCAGCGCCGACACATTGATACGCGGCAACAGCAAATTGGCTGTTGGCGGCGCCATGGGGGTCAGCAGGTCGTCTGTGACTGCGGCCGGCACCTGCAGCGGCGCAGCTTTTGGCGCGGCCTGCTGTTGTTGTAATTTGCCAAGTTCAGCACTGGTGTTACTGGCCGCCTTCGGAGCTTCAATACTCTGACAGGCGCTAAGCGCGATGATACTGGCAAGTAAACTAAGTTTTGTGCGCATAAGGTTCACTACTTTGTTGTGCTGTTAAATAAATTCAGCTGCAGCCGCTTTTCACCTTGCTGCAGTATCACCTGGCCGGCGCTGATACGCTGCACCTGATAAGGCCCCACTTTGTCGCCGGTTTTGACCAGCACGCCGTTAATCAGCGCCTGATAGCTGCGACCATCACTGCGGATCAAGCTGAGCCTGGGTACGGACTCGGGCGCTTGTGCCGTTGCCCCCTCTGGCTGCAACTGGGCTTCAGGTGCTGTTGGATCGGCAATACTGCCGCTGCTGCACAGCAACAACAGCGCCGCCAGCTTAAATTTGCAGATAGCTGTCATGTTCACTTACCGTTTCAAGTTCAAGCTCAAGCTCAGCTTTGGGAAACTGACTGACTTTATAGCGCAGTTGCGACCAGTGCAGTTGCCATGGCAATTGTTCCAGTCGCGTCAGTAATTGTTGTAAAGCAGCATAACTGCCGGCAAACACCAGTTTGGTGCCGTGGCGGTATAACAGCGGTTGGCTGCTCTCCATGCCCGGCAAAGCCACAGCCTCTGCCGGCAGATTTTCCAGCGCCAGCAGGCTGACGCCCTGCTGGCTGGCCAGCACGTCTTTGAGCAGCTGCACCATTTGTGCACCGCTAATATAACGGCCTGTCATAGCGCGGATTTGTTCCAGCAACTGCTGTTGTTGTGTATTCATGGCGTTAATTTCTGACTGCAGCTGCTCATCAGGATCCTGCTGTAACACCTGCTGCACTGCATCTATCTGCTGTTGCAGCACCTGCAGCTGTTTGCTGGTTTGCTGATATTGTTGCTGCTGTTTTTGCGCTTCTGACCAAAGCGGCTCAACCCCATACAACAGACCACACCATAACAGCAGCACCAGCACTGCGGCGCTGATGAAATAACGTTCGCGCAGCTGAAACTGTAAAAAACGCTCTTCCCACTGTTGCATCAGGCTCATGGTTGCCCCCCGCTGCTAGCGTTTTGATTAAGCTGCTGTGCAGCTTCTGCTGCAGGCGTGGACGTTGCCGGCTCTGCCTTTGTGTTTGCAGGTGTTGCAGCTGCCGGTTGTTGCAATAAACCGGTTAAATGCTGCGTTGTTTTTGCTTTGGCCGACACCAAAAACTGCCGGTATGCACCTTCGGCCACCGGCTCCAGTTTGACCAGACTAAACTCCAGCCCCTGCAACCCTGGCGCTGCGCCCAGAGCTGTTAACCAGCGCGGCACGAGCTCAGCATCTTTGGTGATGCCTTCAAATTGTTCACTGCCGCCTAAAGCAAAACCGGTCAGCCACAGCCCTTTGGGGTCTATGTCAGACAGATGCTGCATCACTTTGGCATATTGCGGTGGCGTTTTATTATTTTCCTGTTGCAGATAACCGAGCAGCTGCTGCTTTTGCGCAATACTTTGCTTAAGCACACTGGCTTGTTGCTGTAACTGCGCCGACGGCTGACGGGCCGACAGCGCCTGCTGATACAGCTCCAGCTCTTTGACTTTGTGCTGTTGCTGGGTCTGCGCCAGCTCAAATTGTGCTCTGGCTGTGCTTAACTGCTGATAAGCAAAACCACCACCAACCAGCAATAACAACAGCACCAGTGATGTGGCTCTGATCAGCTCAGGCAGCGTCATTTTGTCGTGGCGCGGCTGTAATGCCGCCTGATATAAATTAACCCTGAGCTTCATTGGTCTGCTCCCCGGCTAGGATCAACTCCATGGCGCCTGCCATGGTTAACCAATAATCCTGTTGTTCAGCTGCGCTGAGTTTGGGCATTTGGCTGGCTAAATCCAGCATACCAACCTGACTAAAACCATTGTCGGCAAAATAACGCACTATGTCCGGCAGCTGTGGGCTGGCTATCTGGAATAAAATTTCTTTCACCGGCGCCTGGCGCAGCTGCCCTTCGAAATAATCCAGTGAACGCTGCACTTCCAGCAATAAATTATCCAGCATGCCCTGGCGCAGTTCGGTCATTTCGTATTGATCAATACGGTTAAAACCACGCAATTTGCGGGAAAAATACAGCATCCCCTGCTTGATGATCTGCAGGCTCAGTTCCTGCCCTGCTTGATGCACCAACAACATCACAGCGCTGTTTTGTACCGGAATAAAGTTACGCGGCAACCACTCTTCCGGCTGAATATTGGCAAGATGGATATTTTTACGCTGCAAAGCACGGCACAGCTCCAGCAGGCTGCTTTTGGACGTCACCACCACGTTGATGCGGGCGCCCTGAGTGCTGGTATGTTCGGGTAAGTCAAGATAATCCAATAACATATCTTCAACCGGCACTGTGGTGAGTTCCCGCACCAGCCAGGGCAGCGCCTGTAACATTTCTTCGGCTTTGACGGCGGGTTTATCCAGCTGCACCAGCTGATATCTATCGCTGCTCAGTACCAGACAAAGTTCGGTGCCAGCGGGCAGCTCACTGCACAACTGCAGCAGCATGCTCTGCGGGCTGTCGTTATTGCCGGGCAGCAGGGTTTCTACTTTCAGCACTTTTAAACCGGCGCTTTGTAATAACACCAGTTTCAGATAATCATTGTGCAAATGCACGGCCGCCACATGTGCCGCAGTTTTGGTACGGGACTGACCAAACTTGATCATACCGGTTAACTTTTCAAACATGATTCAGTCCTGAGACTATGTATAATCTGCTGCTTGTTGTTCCCCGGGGTGCTGAAATGTCCGATCCGTTTTATCAGCTGCAATGGCAGCTCCTTGTTGACCCCCAACTAAGGGCGCGGCAAGTCCAAATCTGGATTGCCACACTCGCTTGCCGGGTGCCTGACATCGCCGGGAATAAATGGTTAAAACTAAAGTATCACATCCAGCAAATACAACAACATAACAAAAAAGGAATTCTGAGTTTTGGTGGAGCCTTTTCCAATCATCTGGTTGCTTTAGCTGCAGCCGGTCAGCATTTTGGTTTTGCCACTGTTGGTATAGTGCGTTCCCATCAGGCTGATTTGCATAATCCAACGTTACAACGTTGTACTGAACTCGGCATGCAGCTGCAGTTTGTGTCGCCTGAACAATACCGCAACAGGCAGCAGGCTGAGTTTCTGGCTGAACTTTGCACTTTATACCCGGATTATCTGATGGTTCCCGAAGGCGGCAGCAGTGCTCTGGCGCTGCCCGGGCTGGCTGAACTTCCCATTTTACAAACGCCTTCAGGCTCCGCCAGCCTGATTGCCTGCGCCAGCGCCAGCGGCGGCACTCTAGCCGGCTTAAGCGCCGCTCATCCAAACACTGCAGTACTGGGGATTTCGGTGGTGAAAGATGCCTCTTTGCCGGATCGCATCCGCCAGTTAGTGCCGGTTGCTGCGCCGCAGAACTGGCAGCTGCGCCAGGAGCAAAGCCAAAAGCCTTATGGCAAATTTACGCCGCAAACCCTGCAGTTTTGTCTGGATTTAACGCAGCAGCAGATTTACACCGAACCTGTATACAGCGGCAAAGCACTGCAAAGTTTAGTGTTATGGGCACAACAAGGAGATTTTGCGCCGGGTAGCAATATTGCATTTTTCCACACCGGCGGTTTGCAGGGGCTCGCAGGCCTTTATTATCGCGGTTTGATTAACCAGCAGCAGTATCAACAGTTACAGCCACAACTTAATGCGGCTGGTCCTGCGGAATAATACGCGACAACGGCTGACTGAAATAATAACCCTGAGCGCCACTGACACCGAGTTTTTGCAGCACCTGCCACTCTTTCAGATTTTCCACCCCAGTGGCGATGACCCGCACGCCTTTGCTGGTATTGCAGCTGATTAAACCACGCACAAACAACTGTTGCTCCAGCTGTAAATCCAGATGCCGCACCACAGAAGGATGCAATTTAATGGCTTCAATTTTCAGCTCATCCAGATAAGGGCATGCTTCAATCGACAGTCCCACATGGTCGATAATCAGCGCAAAACCCTGTTGCTGCAAATGGGCTAATACAGGTTTTAACTTGCGGTAATTTTTTTGCAGATGGTATTCGTCCACTTCCAGTGCAAACTGCCGGCCGTTAATTTGCCCTTGCGCCAGCATCTCACCCAGCCATTGCAACCAGTCTTTACTGAGCAGGGTTTCCACCGCCAGATTGACGCTACACCTGTTGTTGCCGAAGTTTTCCAGCTGGCATAATTTTGCGGCTTTGAGCAGCACATACTGGTCAATAGCCTGGGTTAAACCACAGTTGGCCGCCATCGGCAAAAACACTGCGGCATTGAGTTTATCGCCTTCACTGCTTTGCAGCCGCACCAGTACCTCATGCTGGATCACATCATGTTGCTCCCACGAAAACACCGGCTGAAAAGATAAAATCAGCCGCTGTTCTTTTAAGGCGTTACTGAGCTCAGTGCGCCACCAGACCGACCCTTTAATTTTTGGTTTGTGGCTTGGGTAAAAGCCATAAGCGGCATTGGGCCCCTGTAACTGTGCTGTTTTCAGCGCCATATCGGCTTCGGCCATCAGCTGATAGCTGCCCTGCCCCTGCTGATAAATCACATAACCAATATGCAGCACGTCAAAATCAAGATAATCGGCAAAATAACTGGAGCGGCTGAGAATAGAGGCCATCCGGTCGCCCATGGTTTCGGCATCTTTTTGCGTCAGCCCGGGCAGCAACACAGCTAAATCGTTATCGGCAATGCGGGCCAGCACAGTCTGGGGCAAATGGGCACAAAGCTGGGTTAATAACTCGGCACAACCGGCCAGCCGCTGCACCTGCAACGGCAATTCCAGATACATTTCCGGATGACTGACCTGAATTAAAAACAAAGCGCCGGACGAGGCTTCCTGTGGATCGTTCAGATAATGCTGCAGCTTGCTTTCAAAATAGATGCGATTACCAATAGCAAGGTCGTGGTCTATCAGGCCCTGCACCCGCACCAGATGGCGGATTTCCTGCTCACGGCGCGCCTGAGCCTGCTGATTTTGCTGTAATAACGTCAGTTTGCCGATCAGGCTGTCTTGTTGTGACAGCGGTAAATGTGCCTGCTGCATTAAGGCATCGAGCTGGGCCGATAAAGCGGCGATTTCCTGTTGTTGTTGCTGGTAATGTTCCAGCCGCGCCAGCAATAACCAGAGCGGCAATACCAACAGCAGATCAAACAGCAGATAAGCCCAGAGTTCAAACCCCAGACCCACCTCACTGGTTTTGCTGACCAGCAACAGCGCCAGGTTTGCCGCCAGCAATAACAAAATTAAACCAATCCAGCGTCCATACTGTTGCCACAAAATTCCCAAGTTCTGCACAATCACCTCCAGGTTATGATTTCAGTGTTGTTGCCACACAGAACTTTGTCGAGCCACGGCGTGGAATTATCTGAGCTCTGCCACTGACGCTGATTTGTGTTGTGCTGCGCTGGCCATTTTACGTAAATACAGCTGCAGATCCTGCTTCACTTCCGGCAATAACAAATACAAGGCCAGAATGTTCGGCACCGCCATCAGGAAAATCATCGAATCAATAAAATCAAACACTGCCAATACGTTAGGCACAGCACCTATGGCCACCACAGCACAAATCAGTACCTTATAAGCGCGGATACTGTATTTGTGTTCACCAAACAAAAAGCCCCAGCCTTTTTGGCCATAATAAGCCCAGCTCACCACAGTGGAGTAACCAAACAGCAACAAAGCCACCATCAGCACCAGCGGGAACCAGTCAAACACAGAAGCAAAAGCCGAAGATGTGAGCTGCACACCATCCAGCCCGGTTTGCAGATAGGCGCCGGTTAAAATAATGACCAGTGCGGAAATAGTACAAATCACCACAGTGTCGATAAAAGGCTCTAACAAACCAACAAAACCTTCGGAAACAGGGTCATTGGTGCGGGCGGCTGCATGGGCAATAGGCGAGGAGCCAATACCGGCTTCATTGGAATAAGCGGCACGGCGAAAGCCCTGAATTAACACGCCAATCACTCCACCATAAGCGGCTTCAGGGGCAAAAGCACCTTTAAGGATGGTCCAGAGCGCGGCCGGAATGTCCTGCCAGTGCAGGCCGATAATCACCAGGGCTGCGGCCAGATAAATACCACACATCAGAGGCACCAGTTTGCTGGTGACCCGGCCTATGCTTTTAATGCCGCCCACTATCACCAGTGCCACCAGCGCGGCATAGATAAAACCAAAGAGCCAGGCATTATCAAAACCTGTCACTGTTTTTACCTGCACAAAACCCTGATTGACATGTACAAAACCGGCAGAGCCAAAGACACAGGCCACGGCAAAAAAGCCGGCCAGAAATTTACCAAGCCTCGGCAAATGGTATTTTTCCAAAGCGGCTTTGATGTAATACATAGGACCACCGGCCACAGTACCGTCGGGCAAAATCTGCCGGTATTTTACCGCCAGCGTACATTCGACAAATTTGGTGGTCATGCCCAGAAAACCAGCCACTATCATCCAGAAAGTAGCGCCAGGCCCACCCAGGGTAATAGCAACAGCCACACCGGCAATATTGCCGGTGCCAACAGTGCCCGACAACGCAGCTGATAAAGCCTGAAACTGGCTGATTTCACCTTTGTCGTTTTTATCGGCAAAATCACCGCGCACTACCCTCAGCGCATGGCGAAAACCACGGATATTGATAAACCCCAGATAACAGGTAAAGACAATGGCACCACACATCAGCCATAACACTGTGACCGGTATGGCCACCCCCTGCACCTCAAATGAATAAAACACCACACTGGCAAGGGCCGTGCTGAATTGCTCAAAAGCCTGCTGAAAGCTGAACTCGCTGGACATCTGGAAATCTCTGGCTGCAAAAAGCAGCACCTTATCACAGAATTTCCTGCCTTTGCCCTGCCAACTTTTTGAAACTTCATCATTTGGTTATAAAAATCGCACCAAATTGTCATGCCCGGGCGCAACACTTTGCACGTGAAACCTTGCATCAACCGGGGATAACTGATGAACCGAATCTGCTTTGCACTTTTCACCCAACCGCAAAATTTGTGTGATGCGCCAACTGTTTTGCCCTTATCCGCAGGCGCTATCCAAAGATGTTGGCAGCACATGATCTGGCCACTGCTGTTGATATTGTTGTGTGCCCTGAGCCAGCAGGCACAGGCCGCGCAGCTAAAAAACAGCAACTTCAGCCCCAAAGTGGTGCTGGTCAGTATCGACGGCTTGCGCTGGCAGGAATTGTTTTATGGCGCCGACGCGGAGCTTGCCAATGACAGTCGTTATGTGCGCAACAGCAGCTTATTAAGCCCGCTGCTTCAGGGCAATAAAGCGGAAAATTTACTGCCGTTTTTTCATCAGGTGATTAAAAAACAAGGTTTATTAGTCGGCGACCGTCATCAGGGATCCTTGATGAATGTCAGTAACAAAGCCAGGGTGTCTTACCCTGGTTATAACGAAATGCTGAGCGGGGTGGCCGATCCCAACCTGCACAGCAATGCCCGCAGGTACAACCCCAATGTCACAGTGCTGGAATGGCTGAATCAACAACCGGGTTTACAGGGTCAGGTCGCGGCTTTTGGCTCCTGGGATATGTTGCCTTTTATTCTGAATGTGCCACGCAGCCAATTGCCGGTGAATGCCGGTTTTAGCAGTGCCAGCGGCGAGCTGACCCCAGAGCTGATACTTTTGAATAAACTACAACGCCAAACCCCAAGCCCATGGGCTTCGGTGCGGCTGGATGTATTTACCCACCAGTTTGCACTGGAATATCTGAAGCGGAAAAAACCCCGGCTGTTGTATGTGGCTTATGGTGAAACCGACGATTTTGCCCACGACCGCCAGTACGATCAGTATTTATGGGCGGCCAAACGCAGCGACCAGTTTATTGCTGAGCTGTGGCAGCAACTGCAAAACGACCCGTTTTACCGCGATCAAACCACCTTATTGATTACCACAGATCACGGCCGCGGCCGCCATGCTGACAGCTGGTCGCATCACGGCAGTGTGCGGGCTATGGCTGGTTATCTGCAAAAACTAACAGTTTCGGCTGCAGTCGAAGGTTCGGACGAGATTTGGCTGGCCGCGCTTGGCCCGGCCATTGTGGCTCAGGGTATCAAAAACACCGGCACCACCTGGTGGCAACATCAGGTGGCGAGCACAGTGGCTGAACTGCTGGGTTATGATTTTCAGCGTTTTCAATATAAAGCCCAGGCCGCCTTGCCGGTAGCGGGTAACAGCCAGCAACTGGCACAGCGCAGCAATAGTCTGCAGGCGACAGCACCTTAAACTGCGGAACCAGAGCTCCGGAAAGCACAAAGACAGAAAAAGCGCGGTTAACGGCGCTGGTAAATTTCCAGCGGCAAGCCGTCCGGATCGGCAAAAAAAGTAAATTCTTTGCCGGTATAAGGGTCAACACGGATAGGTTCCACCACTATGCCCCGCGCTTCCAGCCAGCTTTTTGTTTGCGCTACATCAGCCACCACAAAACTTAAATGGCGCAAACCCTGAGCTTCAGGCCGGCTTGGCCTTGACGGCGCATCGGGAAATGAAAATAACTCCAGCTGACTGCCATCCGGCAAGGCTAAATCAAGTTTCCAGGACTGGCGTTCGGCGCGGTAATGTTCCGCCAGGACTTTAAGCCCAAGCGTTTGACTATAAAAGACTTTTGATTTTTGGTAATCGCTGCAAATAATGGCAACGTGGTCTATAGCTAATAACAAACGAACTCCGGAATATTCAATCACAGGGCTGCTGCAAGTGTTGGCAGACGCATTCCCGGATAACGCTGATACAACTGCTGTAATGCGCCGGAATGCTGTAATGCCGCCATGCCTTTATCCCAGCGTTTTTTCAGCATAGCGCCGCGTACAGAGCGGGAAAAACCAACGTAAACAGGCACCTGTAGTATTTCTTGTTGCACCAGCTGATGCTTTTGCAACAGCGGCTGGCCACTTTCTTTTAAATCAGCCTGTTCGGCCAGATACACATCAATGCGGCCTTTAATTACCATTTCAAGACCTTGCTGCACCGAGTGTACTTCGTAGCCTGGCACCGACAACCCAAGCGCTGCACCATAGTTATAAGCCAGATCCCAGGCCAGCCTCAGCTCAGAAAGCTGCTTTACGGTTAACGGCGCCCTTAGCTGCACCCCAGGGCCGTATACAGCCATAATAGTATCTAAATCAATAGGTTCTTCCGACAATAACAGCTTATGGCCATCTTCTTTGGTCACCGCCAGCACCAGATCCGCCTGCTGCTTTTCCACCAGTCCCAGAGCGCGGTTAAAATTACTGAACTCCAGTTGCAGTTCACCGGATTTGGGCTTTAACACCAGCTGCACCAGTTCAAAATAACCACCACTGCCATCTTCATTGGTGTAACCGGGCCAGCTTTTGGTCATCAGCCTGATATTATCTGCCGCCACAGGCCAGCTGAGTACAATGATTAACAACAGTAAAAAACGGCGCATCATCAACAGTTCCATACCACAGCTTTGTTAATCAGCTTAGTGGCAGAATTGCGGCTCGGCCAATCTGAGTGCAACAGATAAAAAAGGCGCCACCAGGCGCCTTTGTGTTATTGCTGACGATCAGCGCCCTTGCAGAGCTTTGGCCTGGGCTTCCACCTGACGCCAAACCCGCAGCAAGTTGCCGGACAGAATTTTTTCTATGTCGGTTTCGCTATAGCCACGGCGAATAAGGCCGGCAATCAGATTCGGATACATAGACACATCCTTTAAGCCTTCAGGTAACGAATCACCAACACCGTCAAAATCTGAGCCTATGCCAACGTAATCCACGCCCACCAGTTTGGTCACGTAATCAATGTGATCCAGCACAGTGTCAACATTGGCAAATGGATAAGGATGTTTTTTCAGATATTCGGCTCTGAAGGTTTTTTCGTCAGTACCCTTGGGCGCGGCAGCCAGCGCAGCTTTAAACTGCAAACCCCATTGGTTGGCCTGTGACACCACAAAAGATGAACCAAAGTTAATCTGAATAACACCGCCGTTTTTCGCCAGAGCTTTGATCATGGCATCGTCCATATTGCGTTCAAAACCCGGCACAAAACTGCGCAGCGACGAGTGTGAGGCAATCACCGGGGCTTTGGTCAGCTGAATCACTTTATAAAAAGCGTCATCGGACACATGCGAAATATCGATCATCATGCCAAGCCGGTTCATTTCAGCCACCACTTGTTCACCAAAGGGGCTTAAACCTTTCCATTTGCGACGCATATCATAGCTGGAGTCGGAAATATGGTTTGATTCCGAATGCGCCAGCGTGATGTAACGAATACCACGCTGATAAAAATGCTGCAGGTTCTCAAGTTTGCCATCGATAGGCGTGCCGTTTTCCATGCCAAGCGCCAGCGAAATTTTGCCAGCTTTAAAATGCTCAGCCAGATCATCGGCGTTATAAGCCATGGCAAACTTGTCCGGCGCCCGGCCAACCAGCGCTTCCATACTGTCAATCAACTGATTGGCCAGCAGATAACCGCCGCCGGATTTTTCATAACTGGACGGAATATACACCGACATAAAAGGTGCATTTAAACCACCGGCTTTGGCACGCGGATAATCAAACTCACCACCGGGCGCGGCCACACTGACATCTTCCCATTTGTCCTGCAAACGATAAGGCACATCGATATGGGTATCCACAATCAACATTTGTTGGGCCAGTTGCTGGGCGCGCCCGGCTGGGTCTGTGGCCACAGCGCTGGTTGATGAAGTGCCGGACGTACTGGCACAACCGGCCAGCAGCAGCGTCAGGCTGCACGCAATCAGAGATGGTTTAAACACTGGATAGTCCTTCTGGAAAAGCCGGTTTTGCCGGCAACTTCAGTATTTTTGGCTGCTACAGCAGCACAAAAACACTGATTTATTGTTGTTTTGTTGCTTGTTTTGCCGATTGTTTTAGCAATCGTTTGGTTATCTGCCACAGCAGCATAAAACAAAAATAACAGGCCACACTATGGCGTTGGCCTGTTATTTTTTGCACCTGGCCGAAGCAAGGCTTTGTCTTTGGGCAAAAGCACCTTGTACCGAGCGCCACACCAGACATTGATGGAGAGCTTTGGCAAAGACGTCAGGCCTTTAAGCCAAACTCAGCTTCCAGCAAAGCAGCAACCTGCGCCGCTTCCACCTGCTGCACCTGAGTCACCCCGGCCACTGTTTGTTTAAATTCGTTACCCACCAGCATTTTACGGCCCTGTGCTGTTTGCAGAATAATCAGCAGTTTTTGCACAAAAATAGTGTCAGGGTGGGTCGAATTCAGGAAATTGGCCGGCATAAAATCCAGCCAGTCAGCCGGGTATAAATCAAAACCGTATTGATTGACCCAGTTGTTATCCAGCTGCGCCTGCAGCACATACTGGCCAGGCTCAGGACTGATTAAGCGGAACAGGTCAAAATCCTGTTGCTGCGCTAAATTCACCTGCGACAAAGCAATAGGCGCCCGCAAACCATAACTGCCAAAACCTAAATCACACAACAGCTGCTGCCCTTCTACTTTCACCAGCAGCGCCATATGGGTTTTGGGCCGGCGCATCGGGTAAAACATCGGCCGGCAGAACACAAACTGATACTCCAGCCCCAGCGCCGTCATCGCCATGGCAAAAAGGCCATTCACTTCGTAACAATAACCACCGCGGCGTGCTTTGCCGTCATTGCCGACAATTTTTGCAACTATCTGCTCAGGCTCGAGCGACACCACTTTTTTCGCCTGCACATCAAGATTTTCAAAGGCAATGCTGCGCAGCTGCTGCTGCATCAGCGCTGTGACAGTGGCAATATCCGGTTGTACCGGCTGCTGATAACCAATACGTTGCAGGTACAGTTCAAGACTAAAATTGCTGGCGTACATCTTTTACTCCACGCTTTTGTGCTGAAATTGGCGTTATTGTCACCGATTTTTCCCAATGCCGCCATCATGCCAGACGATAGCCTGCACCGCTCTGGCGCAACATCAACCCCACAGCAACAACAAAGCTGGTCACAAAGCCATTGCCGCAGCCCCTGAGCTTTGCGATGATAATTTATCTTTGAAAACAGGTTAACCTTATGCCGCAATACCAACGTTTTACCCCGGATGATGCCGCAATTTTTGCCAATGACCACAGTGAGTTATTTGGTGTACACAGCAAACTGACCAGTGTCAGCTTTGGCGACAACCATATGAATCAGGTATTTCGGGTAAAAAATCAGTTTGGCACCAGCCTGATTGTGAAACAGGCACTGCCGGTGGCGCGTGGTTTAAGCGAACAGTGGCCACTGAGCCTGGACCGGTTACGGATTGAAGCCGAAGCTTTAATTCAGCTGGGCAAAGCCTCGCCGGACCATGTGGTGGAAGTGCTGCATTATGATGCGGAGCAGGCCGCTATGCTGCTGGAGGATTTAGATCAATACGAGCTACTGAGTAAGACCCTGGCCAGTGGCCGGCAATTTCATCAACTTGCCGAACAGCTGGCGCAACTACTGGCGCACAACAGTTTTTTCAGCAGCGACTTTGCCACTGATATTGCCGGTAAAAATACTGCACTGAAAAAATTTAATAACCCACAGGCGCAGCAGGTAGTGGAGGATTTGTTATTAAGCGACCCTTATATCAATCATGAGCGCAACCAGCATCAGCAACATTTACAACAACTGGCCCGTCAGCTGTGGCAGGACGAAAAACTGCAGGCGGAGGTCGCCTCGTTACGCGCCGCTTATCGCAGTTGCCCACAGGCTCTGCAACATGGTGATTTAGGCTGTAACAGCATTTTTGTCTGTGGTGACGACATTAAAGTGATAGACGCCGAATTTGCCTGTTATGGCCCGGTCGGTTTTGATTTAGGTATATTTTTTGGCAGTCTGATGCTGCAATATTGCGCTGCGCCCGGAGTCATTAGCGAACCCAAACGCGCTCAGGATCAACAAAACTATCTGCACAACCAAATCAAAGAATGCTGGTTGCATTTTGCCAAAACCTTTTTAAATTTGTGCCGGCAGCATTGCCGCGATCCGCTGTTTAGTAACAGCGCTTATCAGGAAAAATTTCTGCAACAGGTGCTGCGTTATAGCATTGGCTTTGCCGGCGCTGAATTAATCCGTCGGGTGATAGGCGCCTTTCCTGCTGCCGAATTTAAACAAATTGCCAATGCCACAGTCAGACAACAGGCGCAGCAACAAGCCATTCAGTTGGGCTGTCGTTTAATCATGCTGCACACTGAAGCCAACAGCATCAGTCAGTTGCTAAGTCCGTTGCAGGATTTGCAAACACAATAAAGTCTGTGACAAGAGGAGTAGCAGGACAAAAGGCTGCTGATGGGTAGCCACTCTTATTCAGAACTACTATTCATAATTACAGAAACCACAGCACTGTACTACGCATAACAACTCAAACCGCTGACCCCAAAACTGGCTGTCGGTGTATTTGTTATTAGAGTTGTGGTTGATACCTTTGCTGAATATGACGCACTGTCTGGTCTTTTTCCATCGCCAGCCAGGCTTGTTGCAGTTTGGCAAACTCTGCCGCACTAATGCTTTTTTTGCTAAAGCCAAAATAAACCGGCGCCTGATAAACCTGCACTATAGGCTGGTATAAATCGGCACTTTTTTGTTTATGCTGTTGCCAGTAGTACAGCACTGAGCGGTCTTCCAGAATGGCGTCCACCCGGTCGGCATTGAGCAGCGCTAATTTGTCCTGGATACTGCTGATGGGCACCAATAAAGCCGCAAAGCCCGGGTTGCGCTGAACCGCAGCAAAATCCTCACCATAATAAGCGCCGTTTAATACTGCAATACGGGGGGCCGGCTTCAGATTGACGGTATCGGTTAAGGTTCTGACTTCTTTAAAATCCGCCGCTTTGCCAATCAACCAAATGGCTTCCAGATGATGCGGACCGAGAAAATAATAATCTTTTTCACGCTCGGCGTTACGGTACAGGTGACTGATCACATCCAGTTCGCCACTTTTTAATTGCATCAGCGAACGCAGCCAGGGGCTTGAGCGATAGTCAATGTCACAACCCACTTTTGCTGCCAGGGCCTGCAGTAGTTCCGCAGTTTGTCCATGCCAGTGCTGCTCGTCGTTTTTAATCAGATGCGGCGGAAAATCGGTTTCAGCTGCAAAGCGCAGCTGACAAGCGTTGGCTTGCAGACTAAATGCAACACATAACAGCGCTAATACAGACTTTGGCCATCCTTTCACAACAACATCTCCGGCAAATCACAGCATTTTAATAAAACAAGGTACTGCATTCCGTTTGGCAGATAAATAGCTGGTCATTTTTTTACCACCAGAAGCGGCAATTTAGCGATGGCGTGCCGCAAGCTAAAGGTGCGCACTGTAGATAGCAGCTTCAGCACCGGCTGCACTTCCCCGCACTTCCCCTTCCCCCCGCACTTGCACGCGCTTTGGTTTTTCAGGTGAAACATGCTACAACTGAGCCCGGTATCAACAGCAAAAGAGACTCTGCAATGCAAAAAGTAACAGGGATAGGCGGTGTGTTTTTAAAAGCGCGTGACCCTATGGCACTGGCGCTCTGGTATCAGCAACATCTGGGCGTACCTTTATTGCCGGGCAGTCCTTATGGCAGTTTTATCGCGCAAAGTCAGGATGAAACTGTCTGGTCAACTTTTGCCGACAGCAGCGATTATTTTGGCCGACCGGAACAACAAATGATGCTGAACTACAGAGTGACGGATTTAAACGCCATGCTGGCGCAACTCAAAGCCGCAGGTGTGCGGGTGGATGAACAACGCGAGTCCGGTGACTACGGCGATTTTGGCTGGGCTTATGACCCCGAAGGCAATAAATTTGAGTTATGGCAGCCGAAATAACCACCCCCTGAGTTGCGCCGGCGACCGCTGGCTTCCTTCTTTTCAACAACAGATTAAAGCCTGCTCCCTGCAGTTAGCCTTTTTCTGACATTTATCCCGAATATGCAGCCAAATGCTGCCAACTCCTGCAATAACAAGCAGTTATCACGAATTAATGGTATATTAGCTGTTGATTATCAGACAGTATTGTGGTCACTCCAATACTGTCGGGCTGGCGGGCAGCGTGAAAACTGCTACACCTAAGCAGTTGCTTCAATACACTGTTATCGCTCAGGTCATAACTGAAAAAGCGCACAGACGCTCCACCCCAATCGGGCTCAAACTAAGGGTATCCACTGATGAAAAGCAAACAATCATTGTTAGCTCTGCAGATCAAGGCCGCTTTAATCGCTGCCACTGTTGGTCTTTCTCCTGCCGCTCTGGCGCAGGAAAGTGACAAAGCCAAACAGGATGATCAACAACTTGAACGTATTATGGTGACAGCGCAAAAACGCGTGCAAAGTACACAGGAAGTGCCTATTTCGGTCGCCACTTTATCGGGCGAAAAGTTTGATGCTATTTTTTCTGCCGGTGATGACATTCAGGCGCTGGGCGTAAAAGTACCGGGTTTATTTGCTGAATCATCGAACGGCCGTGCCGCGCCGCGTTTTTATATCCGTGGTTTAGGTAACACCGACTTCGACCTGGCCGCTTCACAGCCGGTGTCGGTGATTATGGACGACGTGGTGCTGGAAAACGTGATTTTAAAAAGCTTCCCGCTGTTTGATATTGAGCAGGTGGAAGTAGTACGTGGCCCACAAGGCACTTTATTCGGCCGCAACACCACTGCCGGTATTGTCAAATTCAGCACCGCTAAACCACGGCAGGATTTTGATGCTTATACCAAATTTTCTTTAGGTAACTATGGCACCCGTAATGTGGAAGCCGCTGTTGGCTCTGGCCTGACTGACGAGCTGTCAGCCCGGGTCTCTGTATTGTCACAACACCGCGACCACTACATCAACAACACCTTTACCAATGAAAACGACGTGATGGGTGGTTTTGATGAAACGGCCGGCCGCCTGCAATTTTTATATGAAACCGGTAACCTCAGCGCATTACTAAACGTGCATGGTCGTAAATTAGACGGTACCTCGTCTATTTTCCGCCGTAACGTTTTTACCAAAGGCAGCAATGAACTGAATGCCAATTATGACCGCGACAACGTGGCATATGATGGCGGCAACAACTTCCAGAAATATGACAACTCAGGTGCGTCGTTAAAACTGGATTTTGATCTGAATGATATGACCTTCACTTCTATTACCGCGCACGAACAGGCCGACGGTAATGGCCGTGGTGATATCGACGGTGGTACTGAGGCTGGTCCGGGTCCTTCTGCTGTTGGCAATGCAGTGACTGAAGATCAACTGAAAGACTTAAAACAGTTTACCCAGGAATTCCGTTTAGCCAGCGACACTGCCGCTGCGCTGGAATGGCAGGTCGGTGCCTTTTATTTTGACTCTTCTTTTGGTGTCACCAGTATCGACGGCTTTTTTGGTCAAACTTCAGTCTACCATGACAACCAAAGCTGGGCTGTGTTTGGCCAGAGCACCTACAACCTGAATGACCGCTGGGATGTGACTGGTGGTATCCGTTACACCCACGACAAAAAATCTTTTGATGTCGGCGAGCAGAATGTGAATGGTTTTGCTTTAGTGATTGGTGTGGCGCAAATTCAAAACTACGCCCCTATAAACTTAAGCGACGGCCAGGTGAGCTGGGAGCTTGCCACTAACTACCGTGTTACAGATCAAACTTCAGTATTCGCCCGTTTTGCCAATGGCTTCCGCGCCCAGTCTATTCAGGGTCGTAACGTGGCGTTTGAAGAAGATCCAACCACAGCCAAATCTGAAACCATCAATTCTATTGAAGTGGGTGCCAAATCAGACTTACTGGGTAACACGCTGCGCTTAAACGGTGCTGTGTTCTATTACAACATCGACGATATGCAGCTGTCAGCTATTGGTGGCAACAACAACGGCAACTCGCTGGTGAACGCGGAAGAAGGCACAGGTTATGGTTTTGAAATTGACGCAGACTGGCGTGCACTGAGCAACCTGACGCTGGGTGGTGGTTTTAGCTACAACAAAACTGAGTTAAAAGACCCTAACCTGCGTGTTGGTGTTTGCGGTTCAGGCATGTGTACGGCATTGGACGACACCATCACGGTGGGTACGCCACCCTTTACCAAAACACTGGCTTATGTCAATGGCAACCCATTCCCACAAGCGCCTGAAACTATCCTGACGCTGAACGCCCGTTACGACATTCCGGTTAAAACCGGTGAAATCTACTTCTACACTGATGTGGCTTTCCAGGGCGAAACCAACCTGTTCCTGTATGACTCTGTTGAATTCAAAACCGACGACAATATGGAAGCAGGCCTGCGTATTGGTTATCAGAACTACGACGGTAACTACGAAGTGGCGTTATACGGCCGCAACATTACCGACGAAGATAACGTTAAAGGTGCAGTGGACTTTGCCAACCTGACCGGTTTTGTCAACGAACCGCGCATGGTGGGCATTGAGTTTAAGAAAAGCTTTTATTAACAGCTGATGCATTGATGCTGTGATGACAGAACACAAGGCGCCACAGGCGCCTTGTTTTTGCCCGCAGCACATCCGTGATTGCTGATCACACAACCCCCCGAAAAAATAACAAGGAAGCTCTGCATGAAACAGCATCCCAACACTCTACCCAAGGTGAATACCCGCCTCAGCCTTGCCGCTGTTGCTATTGCCACTGCTTTTTCCGGCATGGCGCTGGCCGACGAAGAGAAGGTGCAGCAAAACGAAGAAAAGAAAATTGAGACCATTCAGGTTACCGCCACTAAACGCACCCAGGTCATTTATGAAGTGCCTGTGGCTATCAGCGCTTTTAATGGTGATGCGCTGGCCAAACAAGGCATCAGCGATTTAACCGACGTGGGTAAATTTGTGCCCAACCTCAATGTCACTGGTTTTTCTGCCGGCCATACCTCATCGGCCAACCCTTTTATCCGTGGCATTGGTTTGCAGGATCACTTAATTACCACTGATCCTGGCGTCAGCGTTTATGTAGATGGGGTCTATCTTGGCCGTCAGGTCGGTCAGAACTGGAACCTGGGTAACATTGAACGAATCGAAGTATTACGTGGCCCACAAGGCACTTTATATGGCCGTAACTCTATTGGCGGTGCCATTAATATTATTACCAAACAACCGGATGAAGTGGCGCTCACCAAACTGACGCTGCAGGGCGGCAGCCGTGGCCGGTTAAAAACCGAACTTTTTGCCAACCGCGAAGTAAACGACATGCTGGCGGTGAACCTGAACGCCGGTTACAACCAGCGTAATGGTTTAGGCAAATTTATTAATGTGCCGGACGCTAAATATGATGTGGGTGAAACCAAAGAAGCGCACGGCCGTTTTTCGGCAAAATTAACACCCAATGACGACTTTAGCCTGGTGTTCACCGCAGATGCCAATGACGGCGACGGCGGCCTGCGCCCTTACACTGTGCTGATTGACGAAGTGCCGACCGGCGCTTATTACAGCGGTATGCGTTTTGGTGCACCAACCCCAACAGGCCCGCTGCGTAACGCCGATTTGGCCGCCAATATTTATGACAATGCCACCGGCACCAAAGAAGTAACTGAGGTCAACAATAAAGCCAGCGGTTTGTCACTGACCGCCGACTGGAATCTGAATGATGAGCTGACGACCAAAGCGGTGTTCAGTAACCGCAGTTCAGAATACAAAGCAGGTTTAGATGATGACGGTACTATTTATGTGTTGGACCACTATCCGGAACGCGGCGAAGCCGACCAAACTTCAGTGGAATGGCAACTAAGTGGTATGTACGGTGACTGGGATTTTGTGTCTGGTTTGTACTGGTTTGAAGAAGAAGGCAAAAACCGTCAGGGCGCCGATTCACGTTTTAACGGCGGTGCCAACAAACTGGAGCTGGATCAAACCTCCACCAGCCGCGCTGTATTTGCCAACGTGGGTTATCAGCTGACGGACGAACTGCGCCTCGCCGGTGGTTTGCGTTTTAACAAAGACAAAAAAGAAGTGCTGGCAGATGTTGGCATAGGCCCATTTGCTGCCAGCGACGAATGGAGCCAGATGAGTTACGACTTATCGGCCAGCTACCGCCTGGAAAACGGCATGAACCTGTACGGCAGCATCCAGAGTGGTTATCAGTCGGGTCAGTTCCCGGCGCGGCCTTATTGTTTATTTGGTAACCCGGCTTGTTTAGTGGCGAGCGACAACATCACCGCTGTGAACTACGAAACCGGTATCAAAGGCCAGCTCACCGACACCTTCAGCATGAGTATTGCACTGTTTAATACCGAGTTTGAAGATTTACCTTATCAGGTGAGCACCACGGCTGCCGGTGGTTTTAGCACCACCAACCTGGTGGTGAGCCAAACCTCACGCGGTGTGGAATGGGAAAGTACCTGGTACGCCACAGACGCTTTTAAACTGCACACCGCCATTGGCTGGATAGATGTGGATGTTGACGAAAAAGACGGGGTGAAGCCGGTAGCACCACTGACACCAGAACTCACCGCCGCCATTGGCCCTTCTTATGAATTTGCCTTAGCAAGTGGCGCAACTATCACAGCCCGCCTCGACTATTCGTTCCGTGACGACATGTACGGCGAACCAAGCTCAGACCCTGGCCGTTTAACGCTGGTGCAAAGCCGCGAGCTGGTCAACTTTGATATTGCCTACAGCCCAGCCAACGCCGACTGGACTTTAGCACTGTACGGTCACAACGTGTTTGACGAACGTTACGACAACGCCCGCTTAAATACTGGTGATTATGTACTGCGTATTTTAAGCAACGACGCCAGCGAGTTTGGTGTGCGTTACAATATCAGCTTCTAAAAATCAGCCGCAGCCTTTAGCGACAAAGCCCGGTAGCAAATGCCGGGCTTTTTTTATACTCAATCTGCTGCCGCGAAAAAGTGGCAACTCCGTTCAGGCATGCTCAGGCAGCTAAAACAAGCAAAGGCAACAGCGGCTATAACTAAAACTCAACTGTAATGCTGGCCCGCTGCTACAGTTGCTGAGCTACCGGTTCTGCGCTGGCAACTGTTTGCGGTTTTTTGCGTGATTGGCGTTTTGGCGGTTTTTGTAAAAAGAGGCGATATGAACAGACGTGATTTTATTGAACTGTTGCTGCTGGTATTTGGCGCCACCAGCACAGCTGCCTGCGGCATCACAATGAACAAGCAACATCAATCCGCCGGCAAAGGCAAAAAGCGTATTCTGGTGATTGGG
The DNA here is from genome assembly GCF_025245835.1 of Rheinheimera sp. 4Y26. Taxonomy (GTDB): domain Bacteria; phylum Pseudomonadota; class Gammaproteobacteria; order Enterobacterales; family Alteromonadaceae; genus Pararheinheimera. The sequence goes on along the minus strand of NZ_JAOBWS010000001.1, from coordinate 404,367 downwards.
GCTGGTCTTGCCGGGCTTGCAGCTGCACGCGAATGTCAGCGCCATGGCCATCAGGTGACTGTGCTCGAAGCACGCGAACGCATTGGCGGGCGTATCAACACCAGCAGAGCCTGGCCGGATCTGCCCCTGGACCTGGGAGCCAGCTGGATCCACGGTGTAAACGGCAATCCGCTGACAACGCTGGCCGATGAAATAAACGCCAAACGCTGGCTGACCAGTTATCAGCGCGCCGCTACTTACCATGGCAAAGGGCATTTACTCAGTGGCGAGGAAGAAACAGCGCTCGACAGCATACAACAACAGCTGTTGAAAACACTGGCGCAGGCGCAACAAGCAGAGCAGGATCTGTCGCTGCAACAAGCGGTTGCCGGGCTAAGGCAGCAGTTCAAACACGATGCCGAAGCAATGGCGTTATTCAATTTTTGTTTATCGTCCGGCTATGAACAGGAATATGCCGGCAGTGCCAGTGAGCTTTCTGCACATTGGTTTGACAACGGCAAATTTTTCAGCGGTGATGATGCACTTTTTGCCGCGGGCTTTGGCGTGATCACCGATTATCTGGCCAAAAACTTGGCTGTCAAACTGGCGCAACAGGTCACTGCCATTGATTACAGCGCAACAGCTGTACAGGTGCGAACAACACAAGCCAGCTTTGTTGCCGATCAGGTGTTAATCACCCTACCCCTTGGCGTGTTACAGCACCAATCAGTGCGCTTTGTGCCTGAATTGCCGGCGGCCAAGCTTGCGGCCATCGACAAGCTTGGCATGGGCGTTTTAAACAAATGTTATTTGCGCTTTAACCAGGCATTCTGGCCAAAAGATGTTGATTGGCTTGAATATATTGCGCCAAAGCATGGCGAGTGGACTGAATGGGTCAGTTTTATGCGTGCGGCACAAGTGCCGGTATTATTGGGTTTTAATGCCGCAGAGCATGGACGTGCCATTGAAAAATTAAGCGATGCCGGGATAGTAGCCAGTGCCATGGCCACACTTAAAACCATCTTTGGCAATAACATCCCCCAGCCTGTGGCCTATCAAATCACCCGCTGGGCGTCTGATGTTTTTGCCCGTGGTTCTTATTCGTATCAGGCGCTTGGCTCTAACCCACAAATGCGCGATGCACTGGCAAGTCCGGTGAATAATCAGCTGTTTTTTGCCGGCGAAGCCACAGAGCGCAATTATGCCGGCACTGCCCATGGTGCTTATTTATCCGGGCTCAGGGCTGCAGCTGAGCTCATCTCCAGCTGAAACCGGCCCTGTGATAAGTTTACAACTTTGGCCTCTGCTGATAGCCCTTAACCACTATGACAAGCCTTGATGGTTTTAATAGTGGCCTGCGCCAGCGGTGAGGTGGCATTGGTTTTGGAGGTGATTAACACCACCGGAATTTGATAATGATATTTTTCTGGTCTGATGGCCTGAAACAGGCCTTTTTCCACCCAATAACTGGCGTAATGCTCCGGTAAATAACCAATAAACTTGCCGGATAAAATTAAATGGGCAATGCCTTCGTCGTGATAAGCACTGGCGCTGTGCTGGTAATTCAGGCCGTCGTTCCGGATTTCTTTATCGCGCATATAGTTACTGGTAATGACTTCAGCCTGTGCCAGTAAGGTATTGATATCTTTGGCATCACAATCAAATAACGGATGGCCATGGCCACAATACAGATAGTTGGTTTCCAGATGCAAAGGCTCATAATTCAAACCGCGGATATGATGGCGGCTGACGCCAATACCTACCAAAGCACGGCCATTGGCCACCGAGGTTTCCACTTCCCGCGCTTCACAGACATGGATATCAAACTGCAGATTGTTACTTTTATCTTTCAGCGCCGCTATCGCCTGTGCCACACCACAACGCGGGTCGCTGACCAGAGTATCAATAATGGCAATAGTGACCCGGCCCGATAAATGGTGTTTGGAGCCCGCCACTGTGCTGGCAAAGGTTTCGCATTGTTGCAGAAGCTCTAATGATGCCTGATAGGTAATACGGCCAGCGTCTGTCAGTTCAAAACCGCTACGGCCGCGCTTGCACAGCGTCAGGCCTAAGCGGATTTCCAAATCAGATAAATGGGTGCTGATGGTAGAACGGCCAATATTCAGCCTGGATTCGGCTGCTGACAAACCACCGGATTCGACAATAGTGACAAAAATACGCAATAGCCGTAAATCAACGTCATGCACCTGCATTGCTCAACCGCCTTTTAGTTCGATAAATCCGGAATAAGATACGATTATTATGTATTTATAAAACATCTGGCACAAGCTAGCATTTGGTTATCAAGCGCCTTTTTGGCACCAGCTCCACAAGAGATTTAAGGAACAAACCATGGCATTTAAATACGGTATTGATCATCTGGACTTAACCACAGTCAACGGCATTGCCGATGGCAGCATTAAAGCGGAACTATGTGCTGAAGCTATCGCAAAAATTAACCAAAGCCGCAGCTGTGTGGATGTAATGGCAGCGTCCAGTAAAGCCATTTATGGCATTAATACCGGTTTTGGCCCTTTGTGCGACACCCAAATCTCTCCTGCTGAAACTGCGCTGTTGCAAAAAAACCTGTTGATTACTCACGCTGTTGGCGTGGGCGAACCTATTGCTAAAGCTATTTCCAAGCTGATGCTGATCACCAAAGTACATGCCCTGAGCCAGGGTTATTCCGGCGTGCGGCTGGAAGTGATAGAGCGCATGCTGAAGTTTGTTGAACTGGATCTGATCCCGGTGGTGCCGGAACAAGGTTCTGTTGGCGCTTCCGGCGACTTAGCCCCGCTGTCACATTTATTCCTGCCACTGCTTGGTGAAGGTGAGTTCTGGGCAGGCAATGGCAGCATTACAGCGCGCGAAGCCTTAGCACAGCACGGTTTAGCACCGCTGGAATTACAAGCCAAAGAAGGTTTGGGCCTGATTAACGGTACCCAGTTTATTTTGTCTCACGGCATTACTGCGCTGACCAAAATGCAGTACTTACTGAATTTAGCCGATGTGGCAGGCGCCATGAGTATTGAAGGTATGCAAGGCAGCGGCTCGCCGTTCCGGCCGGAACTGCACGAAATCCGCCCTTTTGCCGGCAATATTCAGGTAGCCGCACGCATGCGCCGGTTATTTAAAGATTCACAAAATATGGCCTCTCACACCGGCTGCGCCCGGGTGCAGGACCCTTATTCACTGCGTTGTATTCCGCAGGTACATGGCGCCTCACGCAACGCTTTTAACCACCTCAAAGAGCTGGTGGAAATTGAAATGAATTCAGTGACCGACAACCCTATTGTGATTAGCAGCGAAGAAGCGCTGTCAGGTGGTGGTTTCCACGGTCAGCCTTTGGCCATGGTGCTGGATTACACTTCGATTGCCGCCGCTGAACTTGGCAATATTTCCGACCGCCGTTGTTATTTGCTGCTCGAAGGCCTGCACGGTTTACCCCGTTTGCTGACCAAAGCCGGTGGCTTAAATTCGGGTTTGATGATCCCGCAATACACCACTGCTGCACTGGTGACTGAAAACAAATCTTTATGTTTCCCGCCTTCAGCCGACAGCGTACCAACCTCTATGGGTCAGGAAGATCACGTGTCGATGGGCAGTATCTCAGGCCGTAAACTGAACCAGATTTTAGGCAACCTGGAAAAAATTCTGGCAATAGAGCTGATGTACGCAGCCCAGGCCATTGAGTTCCGCCGCCCTAACACCTGCTCAGATTTAATTGAAGAAAATCATGCCATTATCCGTGCCAAAGTGGCCAAACTGGAAGAAGACCGGCTGTTAAAACCGGATATCGACGCCATGATCAAACTGGTCAAAACCCAGGCCTTGAAGGTCGACTTTGCGGTGAATGAATAAGGGGTGCAACAGATGACTTTTCAGGATCAAATCAAACAAGGTATTCCGGCCGAACTGCCAGCCGCCAAAGCTTACCCTGTGGCTGCGAACCGTGCGCCCAAGCGCAAAGACATTTTAACCAAAGCGGAAAAACAGCTGGCGGTGCGTAATGCACTGCGGTATTTCCCCAAAGCCTGGCATGCAGAGCTCGCCATAGAATTTGCCAAAGAACTCAACGACTTTGGCCGTATTTATATGTACCGCTTTAAGCCGGATTATGAAATTAAAGCCCGGGCTATCAGCGATTATCCAGCCAAATGCCAGCAAGCGGCCGCCATTATGCTGATGATAGACAATAACTTAGACCCTGCAGTGGCGCAGCACCCGGAAGAGCTGATTACTTATGGTGGCAATGGCGCTGTATTTCAGAACTGGGCGCAATACCGCTTAACCATGAAGTACTTAAGCGAGATGGCTGAAGATCAGACCTTGCATATGTACTCTGGCCATCCGATGGGTTTATTCCCATCCTCGGTGGAAGCGCCAAGAGTAGTAGTGACCAACGGTATGATGATCCCAAATTATTCCAAACCGGATGACTGGGAGCGGTTTAATGCCCTTGGCGTCACCCAATACGGCCAGATGACTGCCGGCTCTTTTATGTACATTGGCCCGCAGGGCATAGTGCATGGCACCACCATCACAGTGATGAATGCGTTTCGTAAAGTGCTGCAAAAAGGCGACACCCCTAACGGCAAAATTTTCTTAACGGCAGGTTTGGGCGGTATGAGCGGTGCTCAGCCTAAAGCCGGCAATATTGCGCGCTGTATTACGGTGTGCGCTGAAGTAAACCCCAAAGCCGCCACTAAACGCCACCAGCAAGGTTGGGTGGATGAGCTGATTGACAATATGCCTGCGTTAATAAACCGGGTGAAACAAGCCCAGGCCAATGCCGAAGTGGTGTCTATTGCCTATATCGGCAACGTGGTGGATGTATGGGAAGCCTTTGATGCCGAAGATATTTTTGTGCATTTAGGTTCAGACCAAACTTCTTTGCATAACCCATGGTCGGGCGGTTATTACCCTGTGGGCATTTCATATGATGAAGCCAACCGTTTAATCCGCGAGAAGCCGGATTTGTTTAAAACCAAGGTGCAGGAGACGTTAAAACGTCACGCCGCTATCGTGAATAAACACACGGCCAAAGGCACTTATTTCTTTGACTATGGCAATGCGTTTTTACTGGAAGCGTCGCGCGCCGGTGGTGATGTGATGGCGCAAAACGGTATCGACTTTAAATATCCGTCTTATGTGCAGGATATTTTAGGCCCTATGTGTTTTGACTATGGTTTTGGCCCCTTCCGCTGGGTTTGTGCCTCCGGCAAACCGGAAGATTTAGATAAAACCGACGCTATTGCCGCTGAAGTTTTACAAAACATCATGCGTGAAGCGCCGGAAGAAATTCAGCAGCAGATGCAGGACAATATCAGCTGGATCAAAGACGCGAAGCAAAACAAGCTGGTGGTGGGTTCTCAGGCGCGGATTTTATACGCCGACGCTGAAGGTCGCGCCAAAATAGCTCAGGCCTTTAACGAGGCTATTGCCCGCGGTGAAATTGGCCCAGTGGTATTAGGCCGTGACCATCACGACGTCAGCGGCACCGATTCGCCATTCCGCGAAACCTCGAACATTTATGACGGCAGCCGTTTTACCGCCGATATGGCCGTGCACAACGTGATTGGCGACAGCTTCCGCGGCGCTACCTGGGTGTCAATCCACAACGGCGGCGGCGTGGGCTGGGGTGAAGTGATGAACGGCGGTTTTGGCATGTTGCTGGACGGCTCAAGCGAGGCTTCGCGCCGGTTACAGTCGATGCTGTTTTTTGACGTCAACAACGGCATCGCACGCCGCAGCTGGGCCCGTAATAACGAAGCTGACTTTGCCATCAAACGCGAAATGGCCCGCACGCCTAAATTGCAGGTCACACTGGCCAACAGAGTGGACGACGATATTATCGAGCAGTTGTTTTAAGGCGGCATAGCTGCGGGTTTAAATTGCAGCTGCTTGAACACAGCCCTGCGTTTAAACTGCCCAGCTTTTAAACAAATTTGTTTTTAAGTGGGTTAAAAAAGATAAGAGCCGCAAGGCTCTTATCTTTTTTGTTTTTGGAGGCAGTGAAAATCTCTGCTGTAACCTGATTTCTTTTTTAGCAACGTTCCGCTGTAACCCAGCTGCTTTACTTAATTTTCTACTGTAACCAACCACCGGCAACTACTGCGTTCGCCCGTTCGCGCCTCCCGCGCTCACACTTGAATGCTCACTCCACAGCTCCCGTGTTTGGTTTGCTGAGGGCTCGAAATGCCGGAATGGAACGGCAGGTTCATTGTTGATTTTGCGGGTGAATTGGTGCTTGGAGCGAAAAGCGGATCTATCAGTGCCTTATTTTTGTGGAAATGAAAGATCCGCTTTGCTGCTGTTCGAATGAATTATCAGGCCAATGTGCAGTTGTACTGAAAATGAGACAAAATCATTCCTCTACTGCATCCTTTTGGCTGGGTACGTACCCATGCCGCGAACAAGTTTGAAGCCGATAATTGCACCATCATCACTCGATTCGAAATGTAACGTCATGTCTTGAGCTGTTGTGAAAAATGTAGTTTTCGATTCAGGGAAAAGTTCCATGCGCTTAGCGCCAAACAATTCGCTCTGGAAGTAGAGACGCTCTCCTTCGGCAACGACGTGAGCAGGCAAGTCCAGCAACTGATAGTCGCCTGCTAGCTGGCGGTTAATAGCTGCATCACCTTGAATCGAACCTTTCTCTAACACCTGATATTCAGGCCAGCCGTACTCTGCTGCAATGCTGCATAGGATCTCATCGATGAGCGCCGCACCGTTCTGGCTGTTGGTCATAATTACTGCACCTTGGCCAGACCGGGTGTAGCCATAAAGCTGCGCACGGTATCCTTCAGTACCGCCACTATGGCTAAAACTGGTTCGGTCGCCTAAGTCTTCAACAAAAAAACCCAAACCGTACTCACCCAAACCACGCTTTAGCATAAGCGAAGCACTATTGCGTGAAAGGACTTTAGAGGACTCACCTTCGGTAGCCTTTTGGACCTCAAGTATCACTTTCGCCAGGTCGCTGGGCGTACTCCACAAGCCAGCAGCGGCGGATTCCGGATAAATGTGCCATCCACCTGCGACGGCTTTACCTGCAGCGTCATATCCTGTCGCTGCCTGTTTACGCCAATGGAGGGGTAATGAGGTAGCGAATGTGCTCTGGTTCATCTCAAGCGGCTTAAGAACTTCTACTTTCATCAATTGATCGAACGGCTGTTTACTTGCTTCGGTCATCATCAATTGAATGATGCTGTAACCTCCACCCGAATAGCGCCATGTGGTTCCTGGCATGAGATCAACCCGGACTGGCTCTGAGTGTGCGGGGGTTACACCATTGAGAACCTCGACCAACCCAGGTAAAACCTGCTCCGGTGTATACCCCATAAATCCATGCACAGTTGTTCCGGCGCTATGATTGAGCAGCATACGCAGACTGATCGCTGTATCACGGGTGAACTCGTTTTGGGGGATCTTCCAGGAAACTAGCTGACGATTCGCGTCTGCGTCTAACGAAAGTTTGTCTTGCTCGACCAGACGCATGGCCCCCATGGCGCTAAGCGCTTTGCTAACCGAACCAGCCTGGAAAAGTGTGGTTGTGGTCGCAGACCTCTGGCTGGCGATATCAGCCATGCCGTAGGCTCTTGCCCATTCGACCCGACCTTGATTGATGAGGGCAATGCTCACTGCGGGAACCTGATGGTAGGCCATGCGATCCGTCAGGTTCATCTTCTGATCCGCAGAACCTCTCACTACAATCCGCGTAGAGAGCCCCCGCTCGACTTTGGTGATCCGTGCTTGAAGCGCAGCTGTAGCAGTCTCGGCAGAAGCTGGCTCCAGTGCGGATTGAGCTTGCGCGTAAAAGCCCCAAAGCAGCATCGTGCCGCAAAGTAGTGAGTATCGCTTCATCATGATTCCCTTCTCGGTAATTTGTAATTTAAGTAATGACGCCTAATTTTTTGATTCGAGATGAGTCAGGTATGGCATGTCATTTAATATCTTTTCTGTAAAACCGATTAGTCAAAACTTCTCTCTCAAAGGTTTAAATCAAGATTAAAAAAAGTCCCTGTGGAGCCCTGGCATACTGACCTTCCCCACAAATTTAACACCATGATATTGATGTGATTTCCAATAGGTTACCAGTTCATGCCAACTTTATACCCAACCTAATCACGCCTGTTTGCAGAAAGCGGCCTAAGTTCGGATAGCGCCCCCGGACTTTGTACTGATAAAGCATGGTGCCGGCGGCGTCATATTCCGCTATTAACTTAAAGCGGACATTGCCGTTTTTTTATTGGAAATGTCAGCAATTGGCACAAACCAGAACCCAATCCCCAAGCAAACGCTTTTGCTCCCCCTTAAGCCAAGCCGATAAAAATCGGAAGTTTGAGGTTTTAAGACGCCAACTGTTTGAGGCAAGTGACGCTAGCGGTCGCCGCCCCGTGGTTTTAAAAAGCAGGCGGCGCCTCAAACTTTTGATTTTTAGCGGGCTTTCGACGGCTTACCGGGGTCGTTTTTTGCGTCACTTTTTGTCGATACAAAAAGTGACTCGCCCGCGGAGGCGAGTCTCCGCTTAGCGCCATGCCGCAGGGCATCAAATAAAACAAACACTTCGCCTGTTAAGGCACACTGTCACCAGTAATGACCATAATCCCCAAGCCAGCGCTTTTCCTCCCATTTAAGCCAAGCCGATAAAAATCGGAAGTTTGAGGTTTTAAGACGCCAACTGTTTGAGGCAAGCGACGCTAGCGGTCGCCGCCCCGTGGTTTTAAAAAGCAGGCGCGCCTCAAACTTTTGATTTTTAGCGGGCTTTCGAAGGCTTACCGGGGTGATTTCTTTGGCTACTTTCTTTGTCAGCAAAGAAAGTAGCTCGCCCTTGCGGCGAAACCGCTTTTAAAACGCCATGCCGCAGGCATCAACAAAACAGGCCAGAGTGTTAACTATATGGTTAAATCACAGTGTCACCTATGTCCGTGTACTCCTGGAATAAGCAAAACCCAGCACAGCCTCCCTCAGCTGTGTAAAAGCTGGAGGTCAGGTCTGCCCTCCCCCGGAAATTATTCTCAAACCCAATCCTCAGGATAAATATTCATCTGGCGCCATCATTTCTGTCACATTACTTTACAATAATAGTAAACAAAATTGACAACCTCACATAACGCCATGAAATTAAAGGATTTTAAAAATTGGCATTAAAAGTGCTGTTCAATGCCGACCTATGGGTAAAAATCGTCAATCCTTTGGAAATCATCATGAAAAATAAAATGTTAAAAGCAGCAGTCGCTGGATTGGTGTTATCTCTCAGTCATGTTGCACAAGCTGGCATGGTGCCTGTTGGCGTGCAAAATGATATCAATTTCTCTACGGTAACTGCTGATTGGGGTTGGACACTTTGCCATCGCAGCAACTACGGTAGCAGTGTGTCTATTGCAGACATGTTTAGTACCTGTAATGGTAGTTATGTGATGCTGGCTGGTGCGTTAAGCACATCAAACAAAATTGATACGCTGGCAGCTGCTTTATTCTCTGATGTAACAACCTATACCTCGGTAAATACAACAAGAACCTCAAATGGCGCACAGTGGTATTTCAACGGTTATTCAATGGGTTTTGCTGGTTTGGGTGACATGATCAGTCAAACAACTGCTGACACCGCAGGTTTGAATGAAAGAGACCGTTTAAGTTGGCATACGACTATGTCGGCAGGTTTTTGGGACCAAAATTCAGCTTTATCTCCATTGCACGTTTATAACGGCTGGAGAAGTGGTAGTAACTATAATATCTACGAAGGTACTGATTGGGAACGTTTAGTATTTACCTATAACGCCCCGAAAAAAGATATTCCAGAGCCATCAACTCTTGCCATCTTCGGTTTGACCTTAGTTGCTTTAGGATTACGCCGCTTCAAAAAGCAATAAGCTTATTGATACCATTTAAAAAAACACCATATTATTGTGAGAATGCCAGTCCGTTAAACTGACTGGCATTATTTTTATGCGGATATTTACCGGGTTTTTGTTTAACTAAGCCTGGCTACCAATCTTCCTCACGCCTGAACGGCAACTTTAAGAATTCAGCTTTTCCTGTGAAATCATCGTTGTCAGCCGTTGACACAAAGTCACCTTTTGAAGGTAAACATCTGCATTAAGCTAGCATCAACAATCAAAGTGAAGGGCAAGTTGCCAGAAATTTCATCTGCACTTGTTCTGTCGCTTGCCCTCGCAGTTCACAGTCCTTTTCTCCCGGTATTTGTACAAATTGCCAGCTTAAATCAGATCGCAACAAGGGCAGTGCTGCTGCCATACAGTCTGTGATACGCGAGGAACTTTCAGCCAATACTGTTTGAGATTCGGGGTCTTGGATCGCAACCGGCGGCACCGAAGTTTTTCGCTGATTTGAAGGATTTTCAGTGATTACAATTTCGCCGGCAGGGTCTACCGTAACATCGTAAACAAGAGAGAGCGCAGTACTGGCCGGATACTTGCCAAAACGAAATTCGATCCGTCGAACTCTTCGATCCACCAGTACCGCATCTTGCCCAAAACCTGGCCTGAGAGTCATCGGATCCAAAGCAATAGATTTTGGGGCCACAAAATCAAGCAGAGGTTGATAGAAATAGTCCTGATTCCTATCGTGAAGTTGGCTTAAGCTCTGTTGTAAGGTGTTTGAATTGCGAAAGTCCAACTGAAACTGCAATAGCATCAGTTCTGTATTTTGCAGACATTGATCAGGCAATTGTTTTGCCAGCTCAGAAGACAATTGAAACTCAGGTACATCAATGACTAACCAGTTATTTGACAGCGGTTTAAACTGTATTGCCGCCACCCACAACAACACACCAGATACACACATACCGATCAATAACTTAAGCGACATTCCCTGCTCCATTGCTGCGTCTGTGTTTTTTATTGAATTGAACTGATCAGTACCGGCAACATTCGACACTTTGCTAAGCACAGTTCTTCAATTCAAAACTCTTGGCTTAAACAGCCAAAAGTACTATGCCTTCTGGTTTTGTTGTAATCAACCTCAATATATTCAAAAACATGCTGTCAATATACGGCGAAAAACCAGTTTTTACACAGTGACTGTCTGAAAGGTTCGTTCATTTGTTAACCTGCAAACAGCCGCTGCGGGCACCAACCAGAAACCAATTCCCCAAGCCAGCGCTTTTCTTTCCCTTGAAGCCAAGCCGATACAAATCGGAAGTTTAAGGTTTTAAAACACCAACTATTTGAAGTGACCGACGACACCGATTGCTGCCCCGTGGCTTTACAAAACAGGCGGCGCCTCAAAAGCGAGTCAAAACAACGGGCATCAAACCGCCCCCTCAAGTACGGCAAGCCCAGGCCATAGAAAAACAACAAAAGCCAATCGCAGATAGCGCCCTACCTGCCTAAGCGCATCAGGCAACACCTTGAGTTATCGATATTTGCTGTATAGAGTCAATGCAGTACTTGCAAACTGATAAGTGCACTCAAATCAGAGGATTGGTTATGTTTGATTGGTTCGGCCTCAAGGCTTTGCGGGAAGAAAACCAGCAGTTAAAAGAACAAGTCAGTATGCAACAGCAAATTCGTGACAGCGTCAGTAAACAAATGATGCGCTTAACGATGGATGCTGGCGGCAAAATCCGTGCTGTGAATGCGAATTTCTGCAGTGAAAGTGCACTGAGTGAATCGGACCTGATTGGCCGGCAAGTGCTGGATTTGGTGCCGTCTTTTTTGCAACAAACCGAACATTTTAACAAGCTGGCCAATGCGCTCAGAAACGCTGAATTCTGGATAGGTGCCTGGCAAATTACCAACCGGCAGGGGCAGGAATTCTGGTTACGCGCGGCGCTTTGCCCGGTAAAAACCAGCGCTGGTAAGCTGGATCACTTTGAAATTTACGCCAATAACCTCACCCGCACCATTGAAACGTCGCAGCAGCATGATGCGCTGATCAAAGCCATGCAACGCTCTACCGCCGTCATTGAATTTGATATGCAAGGCCATGTACTGAGCGCTAACGACTTGTTTTTACAGGCCATGGGCTACCGGCTGAACGATATTGCCGGTAAACATCACAAAATGTTTTGTCCGGCCGATATTCATCAAAGCAGCGAATACAGCCAGTTCTGGCAAAGGTTAGGTCAGGGCCAGTTTGTCGCGGATCGTTTTCGCCGGGTCGACAGCGGCGGTCGTGAAATCTGGCTGGAAGCGTCTTACAACCCTATTGCCAATGCCCGTGGTGAATTTTACAAAGTGGTGAAGTTTGCCACTGTGATTACCGATCAGGTGCTGCAGGAACGGGAAGTGGCCAGCGCCGCCCAGGTGGCATTTTCCACCTCACAGGCCACAGACGAAAGCTCGCGTCAGGGCAAACAGGTGATGCACAACACAGCCGCCGTGATGGAGCAGCTTGAAGCCCAGATGAGTAAAGCGGTGGAGAATATTAACGATCTGGCCCGCCAGGGCCAGCTGGTGCAGAGTATTATCCAGAGTATTCAGGGCATTGCCGATCAAACCAATTTATTGGCGCTCAATGCCGCCATTGAAGCAGCCCGGGCCGGTGAACAAGGCCGCGGTTTTGCCGTCGTGGCGGACGAAGTGCGGCAGCTGGCATCGCGCACCAGCGCGGCTACTGTGGAGATTGTTGATGTGGTAAACCGTAACCAACAGCTGTCGTCCAGTGCGGTGCAAATGATAGAACAGAGCCAGCAGCAAGCCAGAGATGTAAATGCGCTGATTGGTCAGGCGCGGCTGGTGATTGACGATATTCAGCTGGCAGCACAACAAGTGGTTGATTCGGTATCAAAATTTGCCAATCGGATCAAATAACCTCTTGGCTGCGCCCCAGAGCAGTAACAGCCTGGGGCTAGCGTTCTGCTACCACCACAGTGCAGCCACACTGCCAGCACTGGACGCACAAGATGGCAAAACGCTAAGCTGCCGGCTTCCCTTCAATCCGCACAGGTTTTTTATGCCATTGCCACTGATGTCTTTATGTTTTGCCCTGTTGCTGCAACCGCTGCGTTGTATATTGTGGCCGCTGCTACTGTGCTGCGCTTTTTTCAGCCTGCAGGGCCACAGCAAACCGCTGGTGGTGGCCACTTATGCCTACCCTGATATCAACCGGCAGGCGGCTGTGACTCCTTTAGCCAATTGGCTGGCTGCTCAGCAACAGCAGCAGGTGACAGTAATAGTGGCCAACAAACCGGAGGAACTGGTCAAGCTGGCGGTGCAGGGCAAAGCCGATCTGGTGGTGCCCAATCTGGTGGCCTATCTGCAAATTCAGCAGCAGAATAAAACCATGCTGAATTTTCTGGTGCCTGCTGGTCAGCAGACGCAGCAACAAGCTGTGTATACCTCCAGTGTGCTTGGCAAAAATGTAACAGATTTTCAGCAGCTGAAACTGTTGTTACAACAAGGCCGGCCACTGACCGTATTTGCGGTCTGGCCTGATTCAGCGTCCGGCGGACTTATTGGCACTGCAGCGCTGAAACAGCAGCTGGCCGGGCAGTTTTCAACGCTGACCTTTGATTATGTGGGCAGTCATCAGGCGGTGCTACCTGCGCTGGCCACAAGCGGGCAAGGCCTTGGCATAGTAGCCACCGCAACCTTACCGGCACAGCTGCCAGCAGGCGTCAGCGAAATTTGGCGCTCCGCCGAATTGCCTTTTGGCGCTTTGCTTTGTAACAGTCAAACTTTGCCTTGTAACCAGCTCAGTCAACAACTTAGCAAGTCGCCACAAGCCGCAGCAGTATTGCAGGGCCTGCAACAGGGCTGGGCGGAATTTGGCCAGAGCACCATACTTGCGCCTGTGGATGAAACGCTTTATCAGCCACTGCGCGGCCTGCTCAGCACCGGCTCAGCCCACTAAAAACCAGCGTCACAGCTGATCACACAGCGGCTTTTCACACTGCGGCTTCTGACAAAACACAGCGGCCTGTGCGCTGCCGCTGTGTTTTTTCCCCCTAAATCAAGCTGTGGCCAGCTGAGCAACGCTGATGGCAAATCAACGCACTTGCACACAATAAACAACATCTGCTGACAAAGAATTACAGAACACGCCAGCGGCACTTTTTTACTATGACCAGGCATCCAGCCAGCAGGCTGTCACAGTGTCCCCGGAGGATTGATGATGAGAATGTCTACCCGCTTTACCTGGTGTTTATGGCCCGCTGTGCTGACACTGACCGCTTGTGTATCAACCGCAAAAATGGCGCTGCCAGAGTCGGCAGCAACAGCTGTTGAATATAAGGTCAGTGGCGCCAATCCTTTTGCCTGGGATAAACCGCTGCAATTTGGCCGCTGGCACAGCACCCAACTGCAGGATAAAGGCCGGCTTGATGCCGGGCTGAACTTTGGCAAAATTGGCATTGGCGGCACTTACCATGGTAAAACCATCAGCACCAACACCGGCAGCGAAGCACACTGCAGTGGCCTGTTGCTGAGCGCCAGCAAAGACACGCTGGCTGTAGACCCGGCCTTTGGCAATTTACCGGTATTATCCTGCACCTTTTCCGGTACGCAGCAAGGCGAGCTGTCACTGCGCCAGGATCATCTGAACCGGCTACAAGGCCAGCTGATAAGCGGTAACCAGGTGTACGACATCAGCTCAGTACATCAGCGGCAGGGCGGTTTGTTCAGCAGTGCAGTGCCGCTTGGCTTTCACTTAAAAAAACAGCAGCAACTCTGGTGGTCGGTGGAAAAAATCAACGAAGGCCGGGTGCTGTTATGGCAACAAGGCGACGCGGCTGAACAGGATTTGCTGGCAACAGCCAGCCTGGTATTGCTGGCCACCAATTTTGATAACTTATTGTGGGAAGAACCGGCGCCTTAAGCTGCGGCAAGCTTTCACGCTGGCCGGCGATTTCAGACAACAAAGCTGATGTCTACGCAGTGAATATCATCACCAGAAACTGCAAAAAAGGCGCCCGAAGGCGCCTTTTCTCAACTGCGGCCTTGATGCCGCGACTCTTTGCCAAAACGCTGCTTAACCCGAGTTGCGCATCCCCGCCGCTATACCGGCAATAGTGACCATTAAAGCGCGTTTAATATTGTCATTCACCGTTTCCGGCGCGTGACGCACGCGGTTTAACAGTTCCACCTGCAGAATATGCAATGGGTCGACATAAGTGTTGCGCAGCACTATTGATTCTCTGATCCAGCTTTCGTTGGCCATAAAATCTTTAGCATCAATCAGTTGCAGCAGTAACTTGCTGTCAGCTTCCAGCTGGTTACGAAGCTCAACCCCCAGATGTTTTAATTCGTTTGGCACCAGTTTTTCGTCGTAATAAGCGGCAATCTGGGCGTCGGCTTTGAGGTACACCATTTCCAGCATCGACAAGCGGGTGGCGAAAAACGGCCATTCGCGGCGCATCTGGTGAATGGTTGTGGTATTGCCTTGTGCCACTACTTTGGCCAAAGCACTGCCAGCACCCAGCCAGGCCGGGAGCATTAAGCGGTTTTGTGACCAGGCAAAAATCCACGGAATTGCCCTTAAACTTTCCACACCGCCATTAGGATTACGTTTAGGCGGACGGCTGCCAAGCGGCAACTGGCCAAGCTCAAGCTCCGGGGTGGCAGCACGGAAATACCGTACAAAATCAGGGTGATGCCGAACTATAGCGCGGTAAGCTTCACAAGAATCTGTTGCCAGTTGTTGCATAAGCTCGCGCCACTCAGCTTTTGGCACCGGTGGTGGAAGCAATACCCCTTCCAGCACGGCCGAGGCATAGAGTGCCAGACTGCGCTGGGCAAGCTGACTTAAACCAAATTTAAAGCGGATCATCTCGCCTTGTTCGGTCACCCGCAGGCCACCTGCTAAAGACCCTGGCGGCTGCGACAAAATAGCGGCATGCGCCGGGCCGCCGCCACGGCCGATAGTACCACCACGACCATGGAACAAGGTCAGCTGTACCTTGGCTTGCCGGCAAATGGCCACCAAAGCTTCCTGCGCACTGTATTGCGCCCAGCCTGCGGCAATAGCACCGGCGTCTTTGGCCGAATCCGAATAACCAATCATCACTTCCTGTTTGCCCTGAATATAACCACGGTACCAGTCGATACCGAGCAACTTGCTGATACATTCAGGCGCATTGGTTAAATCGGCCAGGGTTTCAAATAAAGGCGCCACCCGCATCGGGAAGCTGATACCGGCGTCTTTGAGCAGCAGCTGCACCGCCAGCACATCAGACGGTTGACCTGCCATCGAAATCACATAAGTCGACAGTGCTTCGCTGCCATGGCGGGCAATAATGTCGCAGGTATCCAGCACTTCCTGCACTTCGGCACTGGGCTGCCAGTTTTTCGGAAACAACGGCCTTTTGCTGGCCAGCTCATTCAGTAAAAAGGCCTGACGGGCACTTTCGTCCCACTGCGCATAATCACCCAAACCTAAATATTTGGTAAATTCGCTGAACACCTGAGTGTGCCGGCCCGATTCCTGCCGCACATCGAGTTTTAATAAGGTTAAACCAAAGGCGTAAGCACGGCGGATGGTGTCCAGCAGTTTGCCGTTGGCAATCACCGCCATTTTGCAGTCGAGCAGTGAGCGGTAACACAACAGCAGCGGTTCCAGCAGCTGTGCGTTATGCCAGAGTAAATCGTCCGGCCTTTGTAATCTGTCGTGTTTGAGCGCTTCTGTTAGCCAGTCGCGGGTATACAACAGTTTGTTTTTTAACTGTTTTAACACATCGCGGTAAGGCTCAGACGAATTGCCGCTGGCGTCTCTCAGCGCTTGATTAGCCAGATTCATCGACAGCTCGTTGCCCAGCACTTCCAGGTCACGGCTGAATAAATCGGCGGCTTTCCAGCGGCTTAACAACAACACCTGACGGGTGACTTTGGCAGTGACAAAAGGGTTACCGTCCCTATCGCCACCCATCCAGCTGGAAAACTTAATAGGGGCAGCGTCCAGCGCCAGGCCATGGCCCAGCACAGGCGTTAAGGCTTCATCCAGTTCGCGGATAAAATCCGGAATGGCGTACCACAACGAAGTTTCAATCACGGCAAAACCGGATTTGGCTTCGTCCACCGGCGTTGGCCGCTGCTCGCGTATTTCATTGGTATGCCAGGCCTGAGTGATTAAATCGCTAAGCCTGAGCTCAATTTTATGGCGCTGTGCTGCAGTTAAATCCTGCTCCAGCTCGGCCAGACAATCGGCAATTTGGGTGAGTTTATAAATCAGCGTGCGGCGGGTCACTTCAGTCGGATGCGCGGTCAGCACCAGCTCTATCGATAAATCAGCCACCGCCTGGCGGGTTTTGGCCAGATCGACATTTTTTTGCTGCAGCAGCGTCAATAATTCAGCCAAAGGTTCAGGTTTTTCAATGGAACTGTGACCGGCTTTGGAAATGGTGTGATATTGCTCGGCTAAATTGGCCAGGTTTAAAAACTGGGCAAAAGCACGGGCCACCGGCAAAATTTCATCGTCGCCTAAACCGGCCAGAATTTGTTTAAGCTGTTGGTTTTCAGCTTCGGTGCCCTGCCGGGCTTGTTTCGCCAGCTGACGGATTTGTTCAATCCGCTCCAGCACTGCATCCCCTAACTGATTGCGTACTGTGTCGCCGAGCTGAGTGCCCAGCAGGCCTACATTTGCCCTCAAGGCAGCATATTGTGACATGTCCCATTCCTCGTGCTGCGCGCAGTGGCGTCTGTTGCTGTTGCTGCTGTTGTGGTAATAACCGCTTATTTTTAATCCACCCTAGCCTGTTATTTGCCGGTACTCAACACTGACAGATTACAAAACAGGCAACAAAATGGACTTTCAGCCTTTTAGATGGCTTTAATTTCCACATTGGCACAGCGCAGGCTAAAAAAGCAACAACAAAGGGTAGAAATATCAGGGTAAAGGGCGGGCAGTGAGAGCTGCAGATAAATAGCTCAGCTCAATACAGGGACAAAAACACAAATAAAACGCAGATAAAAAAACAGGTGCTGATCAGCACCTGTTTTGGCCACAACAATAGCATTAACGATGCAGAATAAAGTCGTCGGCGCTTCTGCGTACTTTGGTTAAATTCACCAGCCAGTCACCTTCTGCAGCGCGGTAACCCAGCGGTAATAACAATACAGAGCGCAAACCCAGCGCGCGCAGATTTAAAATTTCATCTACTTTGGCAGGCTCAAAACCTTCCATCGGCGTACTGTCTACCTGCACTTCAGCAGCAGCAATTAAGGCACTGCCAAGGCCGATATAAGCCTGACGGGCGGCATGCTCGAAGTTTTCTTCGGCGCTGCGGTTTGGATAAAACGCCAGCAATTTCTGACGGTATGCTTCCCAACCTTCGTTTTTAAAACCACGTTGTTCATTGACCAAATCAAACATCATATTGATGCGATCTGCTGTGTAGTTGTCCCAGGCGGCAAATACCAATAAATGCGAGCAGTCTGTGATCTGGCTTTGATTCCAGGCCACAGGTTTAATTTGTGCTTTGATAGCAGGGTCTGTCACCACCAGCACCTGATACGGCTGCAAACCGCTGGAGCTGGCTGATAACCGGATGGCTTCCAGAATATGCGCCAGTTTGTCATCCGGCACAGTTTTGGCGGCATCCATACTTTTGGTGGCATAACGCCAGGATAATAAACTTAATACATCAGACATTTTTGGCTCCTTTACAGCAAAGGAGTGCAGCCTAACAGTTTCATACCAGTCGGTACAATAATTATTTATACCATTTGGTACATTATTTATTTGCCGTTGTTTATCGCTGCCTGACCGGCTTCAGCCGGGCAACCTTGTGTTGTTATGACTGCTTTTTGCCAAAAGGCCAGAACCTGAAACTACGACTGCCTGCTTTTTGCTGTTCAGCCAGCGCATTGTCTTCGGGTTCGGCCGCCACCAGCGCCGACACATCCACCTGCACTTCATGTTGCTGACGCCAGACACCTTGCCGCCACGGGCTTTGCGGCCGCACTGGTGTGCTGTCAGCCGCTTCGCCTGCCAGACCAAAAGCAAAAGCCGCGACAGGAGGACCAATAGTTTCAAACAAAGTGACAGCACCCAGTACCACAGCGGCGATAACCGCCGCTTGTTCCGGCACCAGCTTGCTGCTGGTTTGCACCAACCCTATCGCAAGACCCGCCATCGGAATAAGCAACAATCCAGTGGCCTGCGCTTTACGCCAGGGCTGCAAACCCAACCGCAAGGCCACACTCACCGCCAGTACTTTGACCAAAGATCGGGTTAATACCAGCACCAGAATGGCAGGTGCATATTCAATCAGTTCTTTCAGATGCAAACTGGCGCCGGCAAACACAAAAAGCACAATAAAAAACAGCTCAAAAGCACTGCCAAATTCCAGCGCCGACACCACTTCGTCCTGCTCCACACTGCGCACCACAATGCCGACTATTAAAGGCGCAAATAACATCGACAATTGCAGCTGCTGGGCAAGGCCAAGGGTTAACATCAGCGCGCCCACCACCAGCGCCAGTTTATATTGCGCCGCTTTGGCGGTGCGGCTGCTGATAAAATGCAGGCCAAGGCCAATACAGATGCCAAGCACTGCTGAGCCCACCAGCAAATATAAAGGTTGTAAAATCACTTGTTGCCAGCTGGCATTTTCCTGCAATAACAACGCCGGGATCACCAACGCAAACACCAGAAAAGACAACAGGTTATTCAGCGCTACCAGGGTTTTGGCCGATTCTGTCACCGGACCTTTTGCCCCCACTTCATGCGCCACGTGCAACAGTACTGCCGGTGACGATGAAATCAAAATGGCGGCTATCACAGCCGCAATGACAGGACTAAAGCCAAGCCAGAAACTGACCGCAAACACCGCCATAAAAGTACAACCGGATTCCAGCAAAGCCACCGCCAATAAGCGGGGGGATGCGCGGATAAAACGTAAATCCAGTGATGAGCCCAACCGGTATAAAATCAGCGCCAGTGCTATATCAATTAAAATACGAGCGTCTTTTAAGGTGTCATAATCCAATAAACCCAACACGCTGGGGCCTACTAAAAAACCAACGCCCATAAAACCTGTAATACTGGGCAGCCAGGACCAGCGATGCGCCAGATAACCACCCAAAGTACCCACCACCAACAGCACGCCAAAAGACAACAGCGGTGTCATACTCAAACCATGTTGTGGCAAAAACTCCATGCCAAATCCTTGTTGTTATTGCTATTTTTAGAAGTTACCGCAGACAGATGACAAAAAACCAGCTGCCTGACTCAGGGTTTTCCGGGCTGAAACTGCAGTGAAAACGACCCCAGCTGACCAAACTCAAACTGAATTTGTGACCCTATAGGCAAGTCCAGCACACCGGCATAAGAGCCTGTGATCACCGCCTGCCCGGCTTTGAGTCCGATACCCTGAGCCGATAAAAAGTTCACCAGCCAATACAAAGCCGCTTTGGCATCACCATTTGGATGCTGCGCCTGTTGTTGCAACAACAGTTCATCACCTGCATAGATACTCAGCAAAAACTGTTTAAGATCAACGTCTCTCACTGCAACAGCAGGCCCCAGATACAAACCCTGATTAAATAAACCATCGGCCAGCTGATCAAAATAAAGGGCGCCACTGTCAGCTAAAAACCTGCTTTGGATCAGCTCCAGCGCCAGATGCACGCCGCCTATGGCAGCATTAATTTCAGCTTCACTATAAGGCGCGCCCTGCCCTCTGGCCGGTAAATCCTTGTGAAACACAAAAGCCAGCTCCGGCTCCACTCTGGCCAGCCCCTTTGATTGGGGTAACACCGAAGGCCAAATAGGGCAAATGGCAGCGGGAGAACGGCATACTTCAGCCTGATATAAAGGCGCCACCACCTGTTTTTCGCCATTGGCATCCACTGTGGGCAAAGCACATTTCCAGCCGGCAATGGCCGAAGGCAGCAAAGCAGCCACCTGTTGTTGCAGCACAAAAGCCTCTGCAAAACTTTGTGGCCTGAGACTCTGGGGTAATAAAGCAGCCACTTCCCCCTGTAAACGACGATGGGCCAAAATGGCAGCAGCAGTTTCTGACATCAACAGACTCCAACAACAAAAAACACTGCACTGTAACACGACAGACCACTGAGCTGCGAACGACAGCAGCACTGCAGTTGCAAAGCTCAGGCTTAAGAATTGACATCCTCTTTTGTGTTCAGTAACTTAGGTGCTATTGCGGGTGTCGTATAATGGTAATACCCCAGCTTCCCAAGCTGGTGCCGTGGGTTCGATTCCCATCACCCGCTCCAGAATTTTTTCCGTTCTTGCCCCTTGTCACAGAGCTGCGGGGGAACACTTATCCAGCCCGTTCAGACCAATTATCGCCTCTGTACACACAATGACCGCAAAGCCATTGCCTTTGATTAAGCGCTGCTTTACTGCTTAAACATCCAGGTTTTAAATTGTTGCGCCTGGCATCCACCACAGTATTAAAAACAATAACTTATTAATGCCGGGAACTGTTATGAAACGTCTTTTGTTACCTGTGATGCTGTTTTCACCTGCCACAGCGCTTGCAGCCGATCTGGAAATGGCCAACAAAATCCGCCATGAAGGTTTTTATCAGTCTGAAGTGATGCATACGCTGGAGCATCTGACCGACAAAATTGGCCCGCGCCTGACTGCGTCGCCACAAATGGTCAAAGCCAATCACTGGACTTTACAACAGCTAAAGGACTGGGGCTTAAAAAACACTGAGTTACACCCTTTTGACTTTGGCCGCGGCTGGAGCAGCGAGTCGGCCAGCATTATGCTGACTGGCCCGCGCCAGCAATCTTTGCACGGTATTCCGGTGGCCTGGACACCGGGCACCCAGGGCGCCATTACCGGTGAAGTGATGTTGTTTGATGTGAATACCAGCGCAGACTTAGCCGCTTATGCCGGCAAACTGGCCGGTAAAGTACTGCTGATGGGCGAAGACTTAAAAATAGAACCACCCAAAACGGTGATTTTTGAGCGTTTAAGCGCAAAAAAACTCACCGATATGAAAGACTACGACACCAGCGCCCGCGCTAGTTATGAGTCTTTTATGACCAAAGCAATGCGCGACAGCCGCATGCAAAGTTATAAATTTAACAAAGAGTTAGATGCTTTCCTGCAAAAAGAACAAGTGGCAGCTGTGATTTACCGTAGTAGCCGTCAGGGTGGTTTGGTTCGGGTATTTGGCAAGTCACACCGGGTGGGTGAAACTTTCCCGGTGCCGGCGATGATCATCGAACAGGAAGACTACAGCCTGCTACTGCGCATGCTGGATCGCAAAGAACAACCTAAATTAACGCTGGATATCAAAGCGCGTTTTCACGATGAAGACATGAAATCCTACAACACCATAGCCGAAATTCCGGGCAGCGACAGTAATGGTGAAGTGGTGATGGTCGGTGCGCATCTGGACTCATGGCACGCCAGCGATGGTGCTGTGGACAACGGCGCCGGTGTGGCCGTGGCGATGGAAGCCGTGCGCATTTTAACCAAGCTCAATGTTAAACCTAAACGCACTATCCGTATTGCCCTCTGGTCGGGTGAAGAGCAGGGCTTGTATGGCTCCCGCGCTTATGTCAACGACTTCCTGGCGAGCCGCCCTGAGCCGAAAGATCCGGCGGAAAAAGCGCTGCCGCGTTATTTATGGTCAAGCCCGGGCTGGCCAATTGCGCCAAAAGCGGCTTACAACAAATTGTCGGTGTACTTTAATATGGACAACGGCAGCGGCAAGTTCCGCGGCATTTACACCGAAGGTAATGTGGCCGTCAAACCTGTATTCACCGACTGGTTTGGCCCTTACAGCGACTTAAGCACCGGCACTATTTCGCCTTTATCTACCGGCGGTACCGACCACGAATCTTTTGACGATGTAGGTTTGCCAGGCTTCCAGTTTATTCAGGACCCACTGGATTACAGCACCAGGCTGCATCACACCCATATCGATTCGATTGACCATGTGGTGGAAGAGGATTTAAAACAGGCGTCTGTGCTGATGGCCGGTTTCCTGTATGAAGCGGCTATGGCCGACAAAATGCTGCCGCGTAAACCTATGCCAACCCAACCTTCAAAAGTGCAGCAACAACAAAAAGATTTAGAAGCCGCCAAAGAGCGCCGCTTGCGTGAACTCGAAGGTAAAAAAGCACTGGATACCAAAGCAGTGTATTAAGGGCCAGCAATGTCAGCCTGACAGCAACGCCCTGCTGTCAGTGCTGCTGCCAATACCAAAATAATCACCAAAAAAAACACCGGCAAATGCCGGTGTTTTTTTTGGATCAAAGCCGAAGCTGAGAACTGTGATTACTGAGATAACTGCGACTGCAGCTTATAACTGCGACTGTAAATAGTTCGGTAAACCCAGCATGTTAATTTGCCGCAGCTGCTGCTCCAGCCAGTGGGCGTGGTCGTTTTCGGTGTCATCCAGCAGGGTTTGCAGCATAGTGCGGGTCACATAATCCTGCTGCTGCTCGCATAAAGCGATGGTCTTTTTTAACAAAGCGCCAACTGCATATTCCACATTTAAGTCGTTTTGCAGCATCGAAGGTACATCAGAGCCAATTTGCAAACCGTCGCGGGTCACCATATCCGGTGTGCCTTCAAGGAATAAAATCCGTTCAATAATTAACGAAGCATGGCCTTTTTCGTCTTCCACTTCGTGGTCGATACGTTCAAACAGCTTGTGCAGGCCCCAGTCTTTGTACATGCGCGAATGAATAAAATACTGATCCATGGCGCTCAGTTCATTGGCAAGCAGGGTGTTCAGCGCGTCGATAATTTGTTGTTTGCCTTGCATTATTTGTCTCCTTCACCCAGTTTGCTTTGCAGATAATTGGCCAGCCCCATCACACTGATCTGGTATTGCTGGGCATTGATCCAATCAATATGTTCTTCTTCATGTTCCAGAATTTCCTGCAGAATTTCGCGGCTGACGTAATCCTGCTCTTTTTCACAAAGCGCAATAGCCTGTTTTAACAGCGGCAACTGCTCCAGTTCAAAATCCAGATCACACTGCAGCATTTCTTCAGTGTCTTCACCAATACGCAACCGGCCAAGTGCCTGTAAATTAGGTAAACCTTCTAAAAATAACACCCGCTCAATCAGTTCGTCGGCTTGCTTCATATCGCGGATCGACTTTTTGTAACAGACATTATTCAGTTCAGCCAAACCCCAGTTTTTATAAATACGGGCATGCAAAAAATACTGGTTGATCGAGGTAAGTTCGGACGTCAGTACGTCATTTAATGCGGTAATTACCGCCGGATGGCCTTTCATGGTGGGGCTCCTGCACGTCAGATTAAAAGTCGGATTTAACATCAGCATCAGCCTCAGAGCAGAATAGGCTGAACAGCACGGCAAAACCCGCCGGAAATGTTGACTATTTTAGTCGGAGATTACGGATTGTCGAGTTTTAATTTTGAAAAAACATGAATAAAATCATAAACATGCAATTGAGAACGCTTCGCTTTAACACCAGAGTTCTTGTTGAGTTTTTAATCAAGCGCCCAACCCAAAAAACTGATGGCTTTTCAATTACCTGGCCCATTGTCTACCTGAGTAACTGCCTGAGTAACTGCCTGAGTGCCTGCCTAAGGTTCTGTCATAGCCCCGGAAAAAGGCCAGCCGAAGCGCCCAAAAGCGCTGGCTGGCACCAGCAAAATAGCTGCAGTTAGCCAGCGCTGGCCGGTTTTTTCAGCTGCCGCAGCCGGTACAGGTCGCGCCCTGCTTCATACAGCAGATAAAGCCCAACAAGCCAGGCGCTGTGTTTCAGCACTCTGTTAATATCAGACAGCTCCAGTAACTCCGGCAGTGGCTGCGTTGTGCCAACCACTATCGCATCCAGACCCGCCAGCCAGGCCAGCACACAGATAAAAGCCAGATTTAAAACCAGATTCACCCAGAGTGTTGCCTGCTGCCAGTAAGGCCTGAACCAACACCAGATGCTAAAAGCCAGCGATAACAACAATAAGACGGTGATCACAGGCCGCTGTTGCATCACAACATCACCTGGCACCACTCTCAGGCCTGCCAAAGTTTCAGCCGGCATCCACAGCGGATACCAAAACAACAATAGCAAAAAGCCGGTGGTGGCAAGCTCGGTGATGCTGTCACTGAGCCTCATCTGTTGCCATGGCCGCTCAGCGGGCGGTAAATCAGTCACTTGCCACTTTGTTTGCTGCGCCCAGCCCAGCAGCGGACCGCCGAATTGCTGCGCATAAAAAATCAGCGTGATCACCATAAAAGCGGTGGCGGCTTCATCAAAAAAACCAACCGTCAGCTGCAATAAAAACTGTATTGGCCGCAGCTGTTCAGCCTGCAGCAGCGCCATACTGGCGCCCAGCACCTGCCAGACAAAGAGCAAAGCCAGCACCAGTTTCAGCACCTGCCAGTACAACGGCATCAGCTCACTGCTGACCAGCGGCAGTGGCGGCACATACTGGCTGGCCACTAAGCGTGGATGCCCCCATTGCTGCAGCAGCGTGGCGATTTCACTGTCGCTGAGCGTACGGCCGGCTTCTTCTGCCTGATGGGCAATTTTATCGGCAATATCAGCGCTGAGCTCACGGCCAATAGCAGCTTGTTGCTCTTCGGGCAAATAGCGCTGCACAGCGCTGACATATCGTTGTACAAGTTCCATCAGATATTCTCCACTAAGTTGGCCAGAGCACCATTGAGTAACTGCCATTCGGCGGTCAGTTGTTGCAGCAACAGCGCCCCTTCAGCCGACAGCTGGTAATAACGCCGCTCCCGCCCTTCAGCCTGCTGCCATTCACTGTCGAGCAAACCTTGTTCGGCCAGCCGTCGCACCAGCGGGTATAAAGTGCCTTCATCAATGTCGATGCCGTTATCAAGCAGTTGTTTACGCAGCGAATAGCCATAATGCGGCTGTTTGAGCGAGGCGAGCACGGCCAGCACCAGTACACCGCGCCTGAGTTCACCGCGCATTTTGTCAAAGCGGCTTTCTGTCATTGTTGTTCCTGTATCACTGACACCTCACTGCGTGTCATGTTAAGTTGTTTGCACAGGGCGCATTCACCAAACAGCGGCTGGTAAAGGCTGCGCACCATACTGTGCGTCGCACACTGTATGACACACAGCATATACTATGCAGCACACAGTAATAATTGCCAGTTTTTTTCATTATTTTTTTGCAAGTGCCCGGTAGCCCTTGTTTTTTAATCAGTCAGAACACAGGACCATCAGATGATTTTTGATTGTTTACATACGCCGCCCGAGCGGCTTTACCCCTTGCTGGCCGGTACTGTGGTGCCAAGGCCTATTGCCTGGCTCAGCAGTTGTGATAACCAGGGCCACAGCAATCTGGCGCCTTTTAGCTTTTTTCAGCTGGTGACCGACCAGCCGCCAACCTTGATGATTTCGATTAACCGCCATGCCGACGGTAGCCAGAAAGACAGCAGCCGCAATTTGCAGCTGTGCCCGGAGCTGGTGGTGCACCTGGTCACACCTGAGCTGGCCGGCCTGATGAACGCTACTGCCGCCAGCTTTGCCAAAAATGTCAGCGAAATCGACGCATTGAACATCAACACAATACCGGCACAACAAGTGCGACCGCCGAAAGTGGCCGCCAGCCCTGTGAGTTTTGAATGCAAAGTGGTGAGTCTGACGCCATACCCGGCGCACCAGCCCAGCTGCGATATCCTGCTGGCCGAAGTGTTATGTATTGATATTGCCGATGCGCTGCTGGATGAGCAGCACAAACTCAGGCACAACGAACTGGACCTGTTAGCCAGGTTAGGTGGCTTGTGGTACAGCCATAGCCGGCAGCCGGATAATTTTCAGCTGGCAAGGCCGGCATCGGCCGATGCTGCAGTAAAAAGCCAAACGCAGGCTGATAGCAATCCGGACTGAGACTATGGTAAAAAGGCGCTGTCAGGCTGAACCCGAAGTTTCAGCCGTTGTTTGCTTCGAGGTTTGATTATGTCGCAGTCCGTACCAGCCGAAAAAAAGCCGCAAGGCCTTCTTCCTAACCTTCTGTTTAATATTGCAATTCCGGTAATTATTCTCAGTAAATTCAGCACCGAAGCTTATTTAGGCCCGGTCTGGGGCCTGGTGGTGGCGTTATGTTTTCCTATTGGTTATGGCCTGTGGGAGTTAAAACAGTCGGGCAAAGTGAACTTTTTTTCAGTGGTGGGGTTAATTTCGGTGTTGCTGACCGGCGGTATGAGCCTGCTGCAGCTGGACCCCAAATATATCGCCATTAAAGAAGCGGCGGTGCCCGGCATTATTGGTTTATTGGTGTGGTTTAGCCAGCACAGCAAGTTCCATTTGATCAAAGCCATGCTGGAAAATGCTCAGCTGTTGAATATGGAAAAACTGCAGGCGGCACTGGCGAAAACCAATAACACCGAAGCTTTTGAGCAAAAAATGAATGTCACCAACCATTTACTGGCTGGCTCATTTTTTGTGTCGTCGCTGCTGAATTATCTGCTCGCTAAATGGATTTTAGTCAGCCCACCCGGCACCACAGCCTATAACGAAGAACTGGGCCGGATGACAGCACTGAGCTATCCGGTGATTGCACTGCCCAGTATGGTGTTAATGATGGCGGCGCTTTGGTATTTATTCAGTCAGATTGGCAAACTGACCGGTGAAGATGTGGAAAATTTTTTGAAGTAACCTCAAGCTTGCGAACCAGCCTGGCTATGGCTTGAGTGGTTTTATCGGTTTTAACAGCGTATTTAGCTTTTCAACACAGGCCGGCGTGATGGTTTTTTTGCTGAACATCAAATGGATATCGGCCTGATATAACACAAAGGGCAGCACCGCCAGCGCCGGTAATTCTCCCTGTTGCGCCTGGCGCTGCAAAAGCCACCCGCTGTCCACTATGCTGTAGTCGGCGCGCTGGCTGAGTACCAGTTCCAGCCGCTGCTCTGCATCAAAAATGGCCAGCGAGCGCTGCACTACCTGCGGCAATTGTTTAACCTGCTCAAACTCATCACCATAATAACCTTTGGGGTTATAAGCACCAGCCAGCCGGCGTGCTGCCAGCGCTAAAAAACCTGCTTTGTTGTTGATTTGCGGGTAAGTCTGCAGCAGCTGTTTATGCACTATCAGCTGATTTGTTTCAGTGCGGTAAGCTTTGGAAAACCAGGCATATTCAGCGCGTTCTTTGGTATAAGAAGCGGCAAAAATCATGTCCACCTGCCCCTGCGCCAGCTGACTGAGCGCCCGCGATTCCGGCAGTGGCACCAACTTCAGTTCAGCGCCGACGCCACTGAGCAGATTTCGAATCAGTTCAATATCAGTGCCTGTGACCGACTCGTCCTGCACCTGTACATAAGGTGCCCAGCTGCTGTTATAAGGCATCCGAAACTCAGCCGGGCACAGATCCGCCGCCAGCCTGGAGCAAAATAACAGCAAACCCAACAGCAACAAGCCCGAGCGCATCACAACCATTTCCTGAGCTTAATCAGATAACTATCACTATAGCCCAGACTGCTGGCTGCGGCTCCCGGTTTAGCCGGATGCCGCAGCAGTCCGTCGCTTAGACTCAGGACGCCAGCGTGTTGTTAAAACGTTCAAAAGCAGCAGCTAAATCGGCAATTAAATCGGCAGGATCTTCCAGGCCAATATGCAGCCGGACCACAGGGCCGGCATAAGGCCAGACGGTGGCAGTTCTGATACTTTGCAAATTCAGATTAAAAGTCACCAGGCTTTCATAACCGCCCCAGGAAAAACCCATTTTAAAAAACTGCATGCCTTCGACAAAAGCGGTCACAGCTTTGGCGTCACCATTTTTGAGCACCAGCGATAACAAACCATTGCTGCCGGAAAAATCACGTTTAAATTCAGCGTGGCCCGGATGATCGGGCAAAGAAGGGTGCAAAATACGGGCTATTTCCGGCCTTTGCTGCAGGTAAGCCAGCACTTGCGCGGTATTTTGCTGATGCTGCGCCAGGCGCACACCAATAGTTCTTAAACCCCGTGCTGCCAGATACACATCATCGGCCGAAGCACAATAACCCAGCAAATAACTGGCTTCGCGCAGCTGTGGCCAATATTTTTCGTTGGCGCTGGCCGTACCCAGCATCACATCAGAATGGCCGACAATATATTTAGTGGCGGCCTGAATAGATACATCCACGCCATGGGCAAAAGGCTTAAATAACAAAGGAGAAGCCCAGGTGTTATCCAGCATCACCAGTACATTATGCGCTTTGGCTACAGCACAAATGGCCGGCACATCCTGCACTTCCATGGTAATAGAACCAGGGGACTCGAGGAAAATCACTTTGGTGTTGGGGCGGATCAGCGCTTTGATACCAGCGCCAATCAAAGGGTCATAATAAGTGGTTTCAATACCGAGGTTTTTCAGAAGCTTATCGCACAAAGCCCGGGTGGGTTCATACACTGTATCCACCATCAGCAGATGGTCACCACTTTGTAAAAACGCCAGCAAAGCACCGCTGATAGCAGCTGCACCACAAGGATATAAAGCACAACCGGCACCACCTTCCAGCTCACAAATAGCGTCACTGAAGGCAAAATGGGTTTGGGTGCCACGACGGCCATAATAAGGCACCTGCTCGCCTCTTTTGGCGGTAGCATGTTTGAGCTCACTGACGGTATCAAACACTACAGTGGAGGCCCGCACCACAGGCACATTTACGCTGTAACCTGTCCATTTTTTATCGCGGCCAGCATGCACAATTTTACTTGCGATTTTCATAACTTCCCCTCAGACATCCGGATGCCTGCATTGTAGGCATAGCCTGAGCGCAATTGCCAGCTGCAGCAAGGGGCAAGCGCTGTAACCCTAAGGCAAGGCATTAGACAAAAACTGTTGTTTTTATTAGAAATTGTTGGCAAGTTAGCTTCTTTACACCCATAAAAAGCCGCAGGAGCACCACTCTGAACACAACAATTTTGTTTGCCAGGCAGCAGCACAAACTGGCTTTGTGGTTGGCTTTGGCCCTGAATACCACCACAGCTGTGGCCACTGAAACTCCGCAGCAAGCACAGAGCAACTGCAGCGCAGCCCTATTGCAGGGCAGCTGGCAGTTAGAATCAGCGCTTTATCTGGATGCCAATGGCAAACTACTGGCAGAAATTAAGCAGCAAAGCACCCTGAGCCGTAAACTGATTGCCGGACGGCATTTTAGTTTTATCACCTGGCAACCCGACGGCAAATTTGAGGTGGCCGCCACCGGCACTTTTTATACCGACAGCTCAGGTTATCACGAGCAGGTGGATGCGGCATCACTGCCGCGGTTACAGGGCAAAAGTTACCATTTTCAGTGCCGGTTGACTGGCGACCAGTGGTTACATCAGGGTATGGAAGATGGTGTGCTGATTAAAGAAGTGTGGCAAAAGCTCAATGACAAAGCTGGCTAAATGCTCAGGCAGTAAAACTTTGCTTCACTGCCTAAGCCAGAATATAGCCATGTAGCACTACTGTAAGACTGCAATCTCGTCAGTGCGGATTAACTGCTCCAGCGCAGGTTTGGCAAAATAATACCCCTGGAAATAACGAATACCAACGCCAGCCAGATAATCCAGTTCGGCTTTGTGTTCTATGCCTTCGGCCAAAACTTCTGTGCCCATATCCAGACAAAGCTTTTGCACATCCGCCACCAGCTGCTGTTTAGCCGGATGCTGGTTGATATTACGAATCAGCCCCATATCCAGTTTCAGCACCCTGGGCCGCAACGACTCCAGCCAGGATAAATCGGCATAACCTGAGCCAAAATCGTCAATGGCAGTAATAAAACCTCTTTTGGCATAACTGTCGAAAATCTTCAGCAGCTTTTTATGGTCAACAATCTGCTCACTTTCGGTCACTTCAAACATAATATTGCGGATATCAAAACCAAACATATCGGCCGCTTCAATAGTGGCGCGAATACAGGTTTCGGGGTTATATACCGCATTGGGTAAAAAGTTAATGCTGAGCATTTTATCCAGACCAAGCTTAGAGGCGGTTTCAATGGCTTTTACCCGGCAGGCCTGGTCAAAATAATATTTGTTTTGATCGTTAATACGTTCAAACACCCAACCGGCCCCTTCGCCCAAAGGCCCGCGCACCAATGCTTCGTAACCCGCTATCTGCCGTGTTTGCCAGTCGATGATAGGCTGAAATGCCATGCGGATCTCAAACCCCAATGACTGCCCACTTAAGCAGTCCATACAACTTTGTTGTTTGATTTGACTCGGAAATTCCATCACAGCCTCGTTTTGGCACTTTTTCCTTAGTGTGGGCACATTTAAGCGCTTTGCAAAGCTTTATGCGAAAATTAGCTGTTATTGAGCCATGAATGCCGGGCGAAATCTGAGTTGAACCATGGGTATTATGTCGGCGCTCAAGGACTGCCAGCCCTAATTTTGTTTATAAAAAACCATCTGACCCAAAACAAGCTGCTGCACCTTGCCCTGTTGCACCTCAAAACGCAGCACTTCACCGGAATTGGGCACCCATTCCAGCCGGACTGACTCTTTTTCATCAAAACCTGTGGCGACAGCCTGCAGCGCTCCCCATTGAAATAACAGCTGTTGTCGCGCATTCAGGCTTACCTTCACTTTGCCCAGCTCAGGGTGTTGATAAAGCCCGGTATAGGCGGCAACAGGTAAACTCAGTTGAAAACTGCGGGCCAGAATTTTCTGCTGATGCGCCTGTTTGATTTGCGGCAACTGCGCCAGCTTTTGTTGCAGTTTGGCAAAACCAGCCAGCACACGGGTTTTGGTTGTGTTGTCACCCAGCATCAAGCCGTAACAATAGTCGGCAATCAGGTTATTTAAGTCTTTGCTCAGCATGTCTTCGTTATGCAGAATCACCAGCCCCATCTGTTGCTGCGGTAACAACGACAAATGGGCGCTAAAACCGGCAAAAGCACCAAAATGATGCAACATCTGCTGGTTTTTATATGGGCCTGTGTACCAGCCATAGGCATAACCTTTGCGCTCAAAATCACCATAACTGCTGTCGGTGCTGGCTTGTGGCTGCTGCGATTGGCGGATGACATGCGCTGGCAATGCAGTTTTAGCCGAAGGCATTTGTGCCAGCAGAAACTTGGCAAGGTCTGGCGCGCTGGACAACATGCCACCCGCTGCATGCATCGTTTGATCGGTTTTTTGCAGATATAAAGGTGCTGTGGTTTGCATCAGAGAATAAGGCAAAGCCAAAGGCCAGTCTTTGGCAGCAGAGCGGCTTGCGCTGGTTTGTTTCATTTGCAGCGGGTCAAAAATAAGCTGTTGCAACTGCTGTTGCCAGGGTTGGCCACTGATAGTATCCAGCCACAAACTGGCAATGTTATAACCCACATTGCTGTAGCTGAAGTCGCCGTTTTTTGCGCTGGCATCCGGCACAGACTGTGCCACCAACTGTAGCAGGCTTGAAGGGTTATGCTCACCACTATAAGCGGTCGCCCACACCAGAGGTTGATTATCCGCACCCGACTGATGTGTTAATAACTGGCGCAAAGTCACCTGGCTGGCATTGATATGTTTAAAATGCAGCTGGGGCCACATTTGCTGCAGACTCATCTGCATGTCGAGTTTTTTCTGTTCGGCTAACAGCAAAAAAGCGAGTGCAGTAAAAGGCTTCGTTGCCGAAGCGATATAAAACACAGTCTTTGCACTCACCGCTTTTTTGTGCTGAATATCGGCATAACCACTGTAATGCTGATACACCACCTGGCCGTTCTGTACCAACGCAATTGCAGTGCCAAAGGGTAAAGCGGCCTGAGTTTTAATGTCGGCAAGCGCTTGTTCCAGTTCCGCAAAATCTTTGTTTTCCAGCGCTTGTGACACCGGGCTAAACATCACACTAAACGAGGTACAAAGTGCCAGCAGTGTGCTGCGTGAACAACCGCGGGGTAAGGCGATAAAAGGAATTGGCATCATGGCTTTTTTGCTCCGGTATCAACAGGTTGCTGGCTGAGATTGTGGTCGGTAGAGGTGTTGTCATTATGTTGTTGGTGATAACGCTGACGGAATTGGTTAAACACCTGGTTTTCAGTACTAAAAGGGTGTAAATGAGCGGTGTTGGCCAGAATTTGTTGGGAAGCAGCCAAATCGTTTTGTGCTAACGATTGTTTGAGCTCGGTCAGGATCAGCTCATAAGTCAGGCCACAGAACATACTCATATTTAACAGTGCACTGCGGCTTTTAAAGGCCTGGATCACCCGGCTGAGGTCGGCGCTCAGCAACGCAATCACAAAATGATTGCCATCTGCCACCAGCTTAAAACTGACACCGGAATTTTTGCCATAAACCTCTTTGCCATTGGCGCGAAGGGTCAGCTGCACACCGGGTAAGTCGGCAGGCTCATAAATTTTCACCCGCACTTCAACACCCCGGGCCGCCGCCGCTATCAGCTCTGGCGCCAGTAAGGGCAATACTGCAGGCTGAATGTCTGCCAGCAGCAGGCCTTGCGCTTCACGACACAACTGAAGGCTGTCATAAAACAATTGGTCAGGGTTTTTCAGCTGATACACCCCTTCCTGCTCATCTGCCACCGGCAGGGCTTCCAATTCAGTCGCCAGTTCAGTTAATACCTGGCTGAATTTTTGTTGTTCGTGATCCAGCAATTGACGCCATGGCACAGCAGCGTAGCGTTTTTGATCTTGCTGCACCTGCAACACAGCACCTTTTTGGTGTAAAGACGCCAGTGCTTTATACACATTGGCCACCACTTTCCCCACCTCTTTGGCCACCGCATAACCCGTCATTTCACCATGCCTGAGCAAAGCAAGGTAAATATCTGTTTCCAGTGCAGTAAAGCCAAGATGCTGTAGCCGGACCTGTGTCATGATCAATCCCAATCATAGTAGTAGCCTATGATACTAGTAATGTTCATTACAGAGCACAACAGCACAATTTGTAAACAAATTTTGCGGGAGCAAAACAACATGCAGATTCACACACAAAGAACCGATCAGGTTGGTCTTGCTATCCGTAGATACAGCAGCATGGCAAGCGCGCGCTTGCCATGTATAATGCCGGCATTGTGCCCAATCCAACTTTGCTGTGGCCCCAGGCTGCAAATAACTTTTGGAACCTCATGAAATATAAAGATTTGCGCGACTTTATCGCTCAGCTGGAACAACGGGGTTTATTACACCGTGTGACAGTGGAAGTAGACCCTGTGCTGGAAATGACCGAAATTGCCGATCGCACCCTGCGTGCCGGCGGCCCGGCGTTATTGTTTGAAAATCCAAAAGGTTACAACATTCCGGTACTGGCGAATTTATTTGGCACCCCAGAGCGGGTGGCGCTTGGTATGGGTCAGCCTGATGTCAGCGCTTTGCGTGAAGTGGGCAAATTATTGGCTTTTTTAAAAGAGCCGGAACCACCAAAAGGTTTAAAAGACGCCTGGGACAAATTGCCGATATTTAAACAAGTGTTAAATATGGCCGCCAAAGTGGTGAAAAAAGCCCGTTGCCAGCAAGTGGTGCTGGAAGGTGACGCTGTTGATTTAACTAAATTGCCGGTGATGACCTGCTGGCCAGGTGACGCAGCGCCGCTTATTACCTGGGGTTTAACTGTCACCCGCGGCCCGCATAAAGAGCGGCAGAACCTCGGTATTTACCGCCAGCAGGTGCTGGGTAAAAACAAAGTCATTATGCGCTGGTTGTCCCACCGTGGTGGTGCTTTGGATTTTCTCGAGTGGCAAAAAGCCCATCCGGGTGAGCGTTTTCCGGTGGCTGTAGCTTTAGGCGCCGACCCAGCCACTATTTTGGGCGCAGTAACGCCAGTGCCAGACACGCTGTCGGAATATGCTTTTGCCGGTTTATTGCGTGGTGACAACACCGAAGTGGTGAAATGTTTAAGCAATGATTTACAGGTACCGGCCAGCGCTGAATTTGTGCTGGAAGGTTATTTAGAGCCTGGCGAAATGGCGCCTGAAGGGCCTTATGGCGACCACACAGGTTATTACAACGAAGTGGATTCGTTCCCGGTTTTTACCGTTACCCATATTACCCACAGAGAAGACCCGATTTACCACAGCACTTACACAGGCCGGCCGCCGGATGAACCGGCCATTTTAGGTGTAGCGCTGAATGAAGTTTTTGTGCCTATTTTGCAAAAGCAGTTTCCGGAAATTGTCGATTTTTATCTGCCGCCTGAAGGTTGTTCGTACCGCCTTGCTGTGGTGACGATGAAAAAACAATATCCTGGCCATGCCAAACGCGTGATGATGGGTGTTTGGTCTTTCCTGCGGCAGTTTATGTATACCAAGTTTGTGATTGTCTGTGATGACGATGTCAATGCCCGCGACTGGCAGGACGTGATTTGGGCCATTACCACGCGGATGGACCCGGCGCGCGACACCACTTTAATTGAAAACACGCCCATTGATTATCTGGATTTTGCGTCACCCGTTTCAGGCTTAGGCTCAAAAATGGGCATGGACGCTACCAATAAATGGCCGGGGGAAACCAGCCGTGAATGGGGTGTGCCTATTGAAATGACACCAGAGGTGAAACACAAAGTGGACGAACTCTGGTCCAGCCTTGGCATTCAACTGCCGGCCAAAGGAAAATTGTAAAAATGAGCCATCTGGTCACTATTTTACCCAGCGGCCTGAGTTTTCAGGTGCGCGAAGGCGAAACTATATTGCAGGCGGCGCTCAGCCACCGCATCGATTTTCCCAACCGCTGCCGGCAAGGGGTTTGCACTTCTTGTGTTTGCAAACTCAAAAGCGGCCAGGTGCATTATTTACCACCTGAGCCTTTAACCGACCTCGACAAAAGCCAGAATTTTACCTATTGCTGTTTGGCTTATGCCGACAGCGATCTGGTATTACACCACCCTTTTATTCGCGGCTAATGCCAGTAACAACA
This sequence comes from Rheinheimera sp. 4Y26, assembly GCF_025245835.1. GTDB lineage: Bacteria > Pseudomonadota > Gammaproteobacteria > Enterobacterales > Alteromonadaceae > Pararheinheimera. Next base: position 368,722 of record NZ_JAOBWS010000001.1, on the reverse strand, counting down.
CAACGCCAAAGCACGGAACCAAAGAACAGAACCCATGACTGAATCACAATTAAAAGCCGCGTCGAACAAAGTGTTATGCACCGTCAGCCGTATTCAGCCGCTGACGCCTACAGTGCAGCAGGTGATTTTAACGCCCAAAGCGCCGGTGGAATTTAAAGCAGGCCAGTATCTGCAGATTTATTTATCCGACAGCGATAAAAGGCCGTTTTCTATTGCCTGTGCGCCTGGTTTTAGCTTTGAAGGCAAACCAGCACTGGAGCTGCAGATTGGTGGCGCTGTCACTGACAATTACGCAAGTCAGGCCTTAGCGCATCTGTCAGACAACACTGAAGTGCTGGTACAAGTCGGTTTAGGCGAAGCGTATTGGCGTGAAGAAAGCACAAATCCCATTATTTTGCTGGCCGGTGGCACCGGTTTTTCTTATGTACACAGCATTGCCAGCGCTATTGCCAATGCCAATCTGAACCGCAGCGTGCAGCTGTACTGGGGTTTAAGAAACCCTCAGGCGTTATATGCTGCTGATGAACTGGCCGCCTGGCAAGCATCAAACGTGCAGTATCAGCTGAATCTGGTGGTGCAGGAGCCGGATGCCAACTGGCAGGGCCGCACAGGTTTTGTCCATCAGGCGGTGCTGGATGACCATGCCGATTTAGCCGCTTATGATATTTACATCGCCGGGCCTTTTGCCATGGTGGGTGTGGTGCGCGACGCCTTTTTAGCTCAGGGCGCCAAACGCGAGCAGATGTACGCCGACGCTTTTGCCTGGCTCTGATTGCCAGCTGCCACTGACGCCCTTGTGGTTGTCGTCAGTGGCAATTTGCGGCACAATCTCGCCCCAACAGGTCTAACCAGAGAGAGCAATATGCCACACCTGACCCAGATTAAAGTTCGTGGATACCACTTAGATATTTATCAGCATGTCAATAACGCCCGTTATCTGGAGTTTTTAGAAGAAGCACGCTGGAGTTATCTGGAAGACAGCGGTGATGTGGCTTATTTTGAGCAACTGAACCTGGCCTGGGTGATTGTTAACATCAATATCAATTACCGCTTTGCCGCCACCAATGGCCAGACTTTGGAAATCGCCACCCAATTTAGCCAGATCGGCAGTAAAAGTGCAGTGATCCATCAGGTGATTAAAATTCAGGGCACTGACACTGTGGTGGCCGATGCCGATATTACCTTTGTTTGCCTGAACCGCAGCACCGGCAAAGCCGCTTTAATTGAAGGTGCGCTGAAAGAACGACTGGAACAACACCTGAACGACTGAGTTTGCCATCCGTTTGATTCATCTGGGTATTTGGCAGTAAAACGGCAAGTCTTTGCCGCAAAAAAGCCCAGGGTGATTGCACATTGCCAAGGCTTGGGTTAGGCTCAAGCCTGTTATATTTGATGGTGATGAAACAAAGATGCCACACCAAAGCAGCAAAAATCACAAGCTTCACAGTGCCTTCTGGCGGCGCTCTTTATTTGTGCTGCTGATCACCGGCCTTGGCGTTAGCCTGAATAAACCAAACAGCGAACTCTCCGCCCACAATGGGAAAAAACTGCCGTTATCCCAACCTGTGAGTGCAGTACAGTTTCATTATCTGATGAAAGAAAATGCCGCCGCAGACGCAGCGGCACGCCAGGATGCATTTCCGGCCCGCAGTTTTGAACGCCATTCACGCCGCTTGCAGGTGATGACCAGCAAAAACACCACCCCCTATCAGCGCCTGGCCTGAACCAGCCGGTTTTATCCTTTATTTGCCTCGATTTTAAACAGCCTAATAACAGCACAACGGTTGTAAAACCTGTGGCAGGCTTTACAACCTGTTGTTCGGCGCTGTTAGTACGGACTGACCGGGCTATAAAACGATGTGTTGCGACCATCAATGCCAATACGGATGGGCGTCACTGTGGTGCTGTTATCCAGCAGATTAAATCTGTCGCCCGGCAACAGCTTAAAGCGTAATAAGTCTTTAATGATCACCGGCTGACCACAGCTGGTCTGGGTGTATTGGGTTTGGCTGTCGGCACGCAGCACATAGACTTCGTTAGTGCCATCCACTATGCCCTGTCCGTCTGCGGTCACAAACAAAGACGTTGCTTCAGATACCGCAATCACCCGGCCATTTTGTCCCAGTTTGGCCTGAAACACGGCAGAGCGGCCCATCCGATCCCTCTGGCGGAAATGGGTGTCATTCAGCGTATTGGCCAGCAGTGGGAAGCTCAGGAAATTGCTGCTGATGTTAATAGTGTTATGGCAATAATCTGTCACCACTTCAGAACTGATGGCACCATTAACCCCATCCGGATCATAGACATACTGGCTCAGCACATGGTCACCTGCCGAAGTGCCACCAACCACACCACCTTTGGCATACACATGCGCTATAGCACTTTGCACCAGCGTGCCCTGCCAGGCATTCAGATAAGCCGACTGGTCACCGCCGGCAATAAATACCGCCTCCGCACTTTTAATGGCCCACTCCACATAAGCGGAATTTGCTTTGGTCTGGGTATCCACAATCAGGGTTTCCACTGAAGCTGCACCTGTCAGCCCCTGCAAATAGCTGTTGTATGCGTCGGTGCCGGCTGCGCGCAGCACCACTATATTGCCACCTTTGATTTGTGGTGCCATGCGGTTACTAAAGGCTGCGTCGACATCGGTGCCACCGCCCATCAATAACAATGAGCCCTGACCCGAGGTTAACACCGGGCAAACATCACTGCTGCCGCCCAACAGATAGCTGGTCAGGTTACTGGGTTTGGCCGGCCTTACACCATAACTGCAACTGGCCGGTGGTGTGCTACCGCCGCCATCACCGTTAAAAGTGACATTCAGGGTGTAACTGCCGGTGCCGCTGTAACGGCTGACTTTAATAAAATGCGTACCAGCACTGGCGGCGCGGTAAGTGCCGGTTTCAGGCCGGGCGCTGCTTTGACCGGACAAAATATAACTGCCGCTGCTGCGATACAGATAAAAATCAAAATCGGCGCCGCTGCCATGGTTGAGGCTGACGCTGATATCGCCGCTGCTGGTGGTATCAAATTTGTACCAGTCAATATCACTGCTGCTACCGATACTGCCATTCACAGTCTGGCCGCTGCACAGGCCGCTATTGGCTTTTGCTTCAGTGTTGTTATTTTCTGTTTCCTGCTGCAGACAAGCGGCACTGGCATGGCCAGCCGCTGACAACAGCGTCGCCATAGCGACAGCTTTTATCATTGCTTTCATTGTTGCTTTCCTGTTTTTGTTGTTTTGACGATCGTGGTGAAAGGCCAGAATGGCCCATGGTTTCAGGCGTTATGCCGGCGCAAAACGGCATAACTCCGGAATTCCGGGTATTTCAGCGGGGGAAAAACTTATAGATCAAACCACTCCGATAAGTGGTAGTCGGTGGCGCAGGCGTGCAGATTGGCAGGTTTGTGCACCTGTTGTGACAGCGGTAACCCTGAAAGTGGCATCAGCTTTTTCACAAATACTCTGCATAAAAATTTATCAGCGGAGTTTTAATATGCGGCACAGCTAAAGCGCTGTCAACCAACGAAAAACGGGAATTTAGAAAACAAAACATCAATTATTTTTGCTTTTTATGTAACAATAACGCCGACTTAAAACGAACAAAACCGGAGAGGGAATTCTTATGCGTCAACTCGCGATGCTTTTGTTGTTATGCAGCACCTTTGCCAGTCGGGCCGACCTGCTGGATGCAATGAAAGCGTATGAAAACAAAGATTTTACCAAAGCAGCGCAAGAGTTTGCGGCATTATTACCTTTGGCCAATGAGCAAGCCGCTTTTAATTTAGGCGCCATGGCAGCTAATGCTGAAGGTCAGAGCCGTGATTTGGTCAAAGCCCTGGCTTATTTTGAATTTGCCGCCAGCAATACACACCCAAGCGCCAGACAAACCGCCGATAAAATCCGCAGCAAGCTGTCAGAGGCAGAACAACAACAGGCGGCTACCCTGCTGGCGCAGCTGCAGCAACAAGTCAAGGTCAAAGACAAAGCCAAACCTGAACTGATGGCGCTTTTTGGCAGCGATCGCAAAGCAATAAAACGTATTGCGCCGGAGTATCCAAAAGATGCAGCGGCCCGGGGCCTTTTTGGCTCTGTCATCATGCGCCTGCTGGTGAACGAAAAAGGTGATGTGGAAGCCGTTGATGTGCTGAATGCTTTCCCCAGGGACGTATTCGACCGCGCAGCCATCCGCGCCTTAAAACGCTGGAAATATGAACCCGGCAACAGCAAATTTATCAGCCGGGTCATGCTGACCTTTAATATCGGTGAGGTTGATCACCGGAAAGTTGAACAGCTGGTTAGCGAACACAACATGTGGCAATACGCTGCCCTGGGTTCGCCGGCGCACCAGAATGCCCTGGCACATATTCTCGACCTGGCACGTAACCAGAGTGACTACACACAATTTATTGATGATTCACTGCCACCGGCGCTCGGGCCTATCACGGCGGAACTTGTGAAAAATGGCAAAGTGGTCAGCAAAGATCTGCAGCTGCCTGAAGGTTTTACACACAATGCTTTTGTCACCCTGGATGACCAGGCGGTAGTGCTGGCAGTGCATGACAATGATGCTGAACATCAGGCCAAACTGGCAGCGCAATTGCTGGGCAAACGCCTGACCAAAGAGCAGGTGCCAGCTGGTTTTTATAAACTGCAAAATCAGGATGGCAATAAAAGCCCAAGACTACTGAGTGCACAACGTATCCCACAAACTTATTCCAACAGCTACTGGCTGGAACAGGCCGCCCGTGGCGGTAGCATCGAAGCACAAAGAGCGCTTGCTGCCTTACAGCCACAATGGGAGATGTATCTGCTGGAACAACAGGACCCTGTGGTGCAATCCTGGACTGGTACAGCACTGATTCTAAGCGGACAAAAAGCCGAAGGGGAAAAACTGCTGGATGCAGCTATTGCCAAAGGTCACGCCACAGCCAAAGAGCTAAAAGCTGCGTTATAACTGCAACTCAAGCCAGCCGGGCGCCATTGGGGACCGGCTGGTCCGGCACTGCCAGCACCACAGCGCCATCGTCGCGGTAAAACCCCGTCACCAGACATTCAGACACAAAAGGGCCGATTTGTTTTGGCGGAAAATTCAGCACCGCCAGCACTTGTTTGCCAATGAGCTGCTCCGGCTGATACAAAGCGGTTAACTGGGCACTGGAACGACGCTGGCCAATGTCAGGGCCAAAATCAACCGTCAGCTTCCAGGCCGGTTTACGCGCCTCTGGAAAAACTTCTGCCGCCACTATAGTGCCAACCCGCAGCTCCACCTGCATAAAATCATCCCAGCTGATAAGGTCCATCTGTGCGCTCCGCTTTGGGGTTTAGCTTAAACTTTGCAGCCAGGCCTGTTGCCATTGCAACAGTTTATCGCTGAAACTGCGGGCGGCATGCGCCGGGCTGCTGGAAGGCAAAGAGCAGATTTTGATGCCGGCAGGAATAGTGACACCGGATTTTTGCAGTTTTTGCCAGCTTTTGGCCGCTGTGCCGCCATTGAGCCATACAGCCTTAAGCTTTGGCAATTGTGTCAGCAAGCCGGCAATATCATTAAACTGCACTGAATCAGGGCGGATAGCACTGTCGAGACTGCCCTGACGCTGGCAAAGGCCAATCACATCCCACAGGGCAACACCGGCGTTTTGCAGTGCCAGCAACCGCTGTGGATAAGGCAGGCTGGCATCGACCACAAACAGCTGCTGCATCAAAGGCCAGAACTGATTGCGCGGATGTCCGTAATATTGCTGCGCATCCAGCGACGCCTGACCCGGCATACTGCCGAGGATCAGGATTTTGGCATCGGGCCGGGCCACAGGCGCCAGCCCCGATAACAGCGGTAAAAAGATAGTCACAAGCCAGATATTATTTAGCGAAAGCGGCAGCGTTGGCCAGTTCAGGCTGGTACTGCAGCGCTTTTTCCCAGGCATGGCGCGCCTGATCCTGTTCACCTTCCTGCTCGGCACAATAACTCAGCAGGGCATATAAATAACCATTGTTATTATGGTCGCGTAACCAGTGCTGCACCTGTTTGCGCAGCGCCAGCACAGAACGCCCTAACGGAATTTGCCGGATAGCAGCATAAGCCAGCGGCACATCCGCCAGCGCCAGACTATCGAGCAGCAGTTTTTCCGCTTGCTCGGCATCACCACTAACCGCTTTTGCTCTGGCTTTGCCTAAAATGGCCGCCACAGATTTGCGTTCTTTGGCTGGTAAATTGCTCCAGTACGGCAGGTTTTCATCAAACTGACCGGCCTGCGCTAAACCCGCCACAGCTGCCGGGTACAGCTGATAACGATACTGCTGCCACTGCGCTTTATTCAGCCATTGTTGTTTAATGGCAACAGGCACCTGCTCCAGCAAAGTTTGCCACTGGCCAGCCTGCAATAAAGCCGCAAGCCAAAGGCGGCCGAGCGCACCATCTTTTTGATTTTGTTCAATACGAGGTGCCAGGTAAGCCACAGCTTTTGCTGCATCTCCCTGCTGCAATAACAAATCAGCCACCACAACTGCACTGTCGTTGTCATCGCTGTCGAGCTGCGCCGCTTTTTGATTGGCTTTTTGGCTGTCACCGGCACGCTGCGCCGCATAACAGGCCATGATCTGTTTGATTTTGTCCCAGTCAGAGTCCGCTTTAGCCAGGTCAAAGTATTGATCGGCCTGTTGCCAGTCTTGCCGGGCAAAAGAGAGCAGCGCATGTTGCATCGCCTGACGGGCGCGGCGCTCTTTGCGCGAACGCAAAAAGCTAAAACTGAGCCGGGGCAAATGGAATAACCGTTTTAACACCCACCACAATAACCAGCAGGCCAGAATAGTGCCAAACAGCACCAGCATCAGGCCAATAAAAGTGGCTTCAATAGTGACACCGGCCACCACCAGCATCACATAACCCGGATGGTTGGCAAGGATGGGCCCCAGCAGCATGGCCAGGCCAAACACCAGGATAAAAAATGCCAGCCTAATCATAAACTAAGCTCCGCTTCTGCCGTGCCCTGACGGTAAGCTTCAAACAGTTGTGGGCTTTTTAACGGTGCCAATAACGGTAAACTTACCTGCAGCGCCGACAGCGCAACTAAGTCATCGGCCATCTGCTGTACTGCAGGTTCAGTGGCGGCAAAATACCGCTGTAAACTGTCAGCACTTTGCTGAATGGCCGCCGCATACACCGCCTGATTGTGCTGCATGGCAGCAAGCTCGGCCAGCAGCAACTGCTGAGTTAAGGTATTACGCACACTGATTTGTTGTTCGGCCGTTAAACTGACTCCATCTTCCGGCAAACTGGCACGCACCTGCACCAGACCACGCCAGAAATTGCGCCAGTACAGCCCCAGATTCGACTGCCAGTCAGCAGCATCTTCGGTAATTTCTTCTTCGGCCTGATTATCCATCGCCCGCTCAGACTGGCGCAGCGGTAAAGTCAGGCTTTGCTGACGCAGTGCCGACAAGGTCAGGTGTAACTGATGCATATCCGGCGTGTTCAGCTCAGACAACATATGTTTGTCCTGACCTATAGCCTCACGCACCGCCACCAGACTGGCATCCTGCATTTGTTTTAAGCGTTGTTCCGCCAGCTCCAGCACCTGCACCACACCGCTGACATTCTGTTCTAAAAACAGTTTTTGCTCGGCCAAACGCAGAAAATACTCAACTTCCAGCAGTTGCCAGCCTTTGACGTTGCCACTTTGCTGGTCCAGCTGGGTTTGCAGCCTGGCGATTTCCTGTTGGGTGCTTTGCAGCTGTTCCTGTTGTTTGTTATTCCAGTCCGCCACCACATTCACCAGCTGTTGCTGCATTTCCTGCTGCAATTCTTCCTGCTTGCTCTGAAACAGTGCTGTCTGGCTTTGTTGCTGATTTTGCAAACTTTGTTGCTGTTGTTGCAGCGCAACGAGTTGCGGTTGCCAGACATAAAAAAACCAGCCCACCAACGCCGCTGAAGCCAAGGCGATCAGCAGAGCCATCATGCCCAGCATCACGCCGGAACCTGTTTTGGCGGCCGGTTTTGCCGGCGTTGCTGCCACAGCAGCAGGGGCTGCAGATTCGTTATTCAGCATTGGACTGAGCTCGCTCATGGAATTTCCTTCTTAACTGACAAATAGCTTCCAACAACGCCTGATCGTTGGCACTGGCTGCCAGAAAAATGTTGGTCATCGGGATCCCGCTGGCAACGGCCGTTTCGGCCATGCGCTGGCTGACCATAATCCATTGCCGCTGTGCCAGCCAGGGCCGGGCAGTTTCGGGCAGGGATTGTAGCAGCAGGGATAAAATTTCGTTACTGGTCACTACGATACATTGAATTTGTTGCTGGCGCCACTGGTCTGACAAGCGCTGACCATCCAGCGGCAAGGGCACTCTTTTATAACTTTGCACATAAGTAACTTTGGCGCCGCGGGCCAATAAACCCTGTTTAATCAGCTCGCGGCCACCATTTCCGCGCACTATCACTATGTCGCGGCCGGCCACATCCTGCAGTTGCGGCAGTGCCAACACCCCTTCACTGCGCTGATCCAAAGGCGCAGTCACAGCACGGCCACAGCTGCGCTCCAGCACAGAAGCTGTGGTTGCGCCCACCGCCAGCAGCGGCTGGGTCAGGCTGGTTAAATCAAATTGTTGTTCCAGACAAGTTACAGCCGACACAGACACAAAAATCACCAGCTCCGCCTGTTGCAGATGCTGGATATCCCGGGCACGTAATGGCATCAGCTGTGTGGTGATCAGCGGCTGATAGGTATAACCAATGCCCAGTTCATCCAGGCCAGCCAGCAAGTTGTCTGCTTTGCCGGCAGGTCTGGTGATCAGCACCGGAAAATCTGTTGCGCCGGTAAGCTGAGGTATCTGGCTAGGCTGAAATGGTGCCGGGTTGTTCATCAATTATGGGGCCGTCTGATAAACAGCTTTGAGAATAGCAGCTGCACCTTGTTGCAGCAGCTGTTCCGCCAGTTGTAAACCCAAAGCTTCTGCTTCGCTGGCCGGGCCTTTGACCTCTGCATGTAAAATTTGCTGGCCATCCAAAGAGCCCACCAAACCGCGTAACCAAAGCTCATCGCTCTGATGCACGGCAAAAGCACCAATAGGCACCTGGCAGCCACCTTGTAAACGGCGGTTCATTGCCCGTTCGGCCAGCACTGCCTGACGGGTGGCCAGATGTTCCAGCGGCGCCAGTAAGGCATGAATAGCGCTGTCGTTGCTGCGACATTCAATACCTACAGCACCCTGACCATTGGCCGGCAGGCTTTGCTCCACAGCTAAATGGGTACGGATACGATCTGCAAAACCAAGGCGGATAAGACCAGCTGCCGCCAGAATAATAGCGTCATATTCACCGGCATCTAATTTGGCTAAACGGGTGTTGACGTTGCCGCGCAGGTCGCGGATCTGCAGGTCCGGCCTCTTGGCTTTAAGCTGACACTGACGGCGTAAACTGGAAGTCCCCACCACAGCACCAGCCGGCAGTTCATCCAGGCTGGCAAAGTTGTTCGACACAAAAGCGTCGCGCGGATCTTCGCGCTCACAAATGGTTTGCAACTGCAAACCTTCAGGGAATTCCACCGGCACATCTTTCATACTGTGCACGGCAATATCGGCACGACCTTCTAAAATGGCAGTTTCTAACTCTTTCACAAACAAACCTTTACCGCCAATCTTCGCTAAAGGCGTGTCGAGAATTTTGTCGCCCTGGGTAGACATCGGCACCAGCTCCACCTGCAAGCCCGGATGAAAATGCTGCAGCTGTGCTTTGACAAATTCGGCCTGCCATAACGCAAGCGCACTTTTACGGGTGGCGATACGGATCAATGAAGTCATGCAAAAAAACCTGTGTCTGAAGGCTAAACACGGCTGTGTGTCAGGTCACACTGCCGGTTAAAAAACTGGCGCTAGTATAACTGCTATTGATATTGAAAGTCGTGTGAGTAGAGGACATTTTGCTGCTGATCAATAATTTCGACCCGCCAGGCGCCCAGTTGGTCCGGTAACAGCCATTTTTCACTGTAGGTACGCCAGGGGGAGTCTTCGATAGTGAGCAAGGCTTCGGTTTGCACTACCCCATTAAAAGACCAGCGATGTTTCAGTTGTTGTCCGGCATAACCTTTGAGTTCAGTAAATAGATACAGCCGCTGAATGTCTTTTTTCGCCACCAACTGCGCTACCGGACGGCCCGGCTCTAACTGTTCCATATCGGCCGCCAGCACAATACGGCTAAAACCGTCCGGCAGTTTGGGCAAATTGTCGGTTGCAACAGCGGTTGTTTGAGGTTCTGCCGCAGATTGTGGCGCAAGTGTGCCAGTTGCATTGCTGCTTTTTGGCATGGCCTGAGCTGAAGTTGCCAGCAAAACAGCGCTGTTTTTAATGTCGCTATTGTTGCTTTGTGCTGCAGGCGACAACTGCGCCGTATTTTCTGGAGAGTTTTCTGCAGTGTTTTCGGTCAAGTCTTCTGTAGCCGGCGCTGTACTGTCGTCTTTAGCAGGACTGTTTTGCGCTGTGCTTGCACCTACGGCTGCAGTTTCAGTCGTTTCTGTGTCGGCCTTGTTTGCCAAAGCGGCCTGCTCCGCTTCGGAAACATGCGCGGTGTTGTTTAACAGATCCGCTTGCGGCACGACCTCAGCATTCAGCTCAGCACTTAGCTTCGTATCCGCTGATTGCTCGCTCTGAGTGCCAGAAACCCAGTATTGCCAAAACCCCAAAGCGGCCAGCAGCAACAAGCCAGTAGCAAACAGCAGCCTGGTTTTTGACAGCGGGGCTTTGGCATATTGCAACTTTGCCGGCGGCGGCACTGGCAAGTCGCGGTGCAAAGTGACTTTTACCCTGAGTTTGGCAGATTGTTCGGACACGTCTTTTCTCTGGCGTCATCAAAAGCCGGTGGTTCAGACCGGCTGTTGGTTATAGGTTATCGCTTGTTTGCTGGCACAAAGTGCTGTTACACACAAAACAGCTGCTGAATAAAGCGGCTGATATCATCCACCTCCTGAGCGCAGACGCTGTGCTCCATCCGGTAGTCCTGCCAGCGCACATTAAAGCCTGCATATTTTAGGTTGTTAAATGCCGCCTGACCAGCCTGCAATGGCACCACAGGGTCGGCCACACCATGGGCACAAAATACCGGCGTGGTTTTATTCAGCGTATTCATTTCATCTTTGAGTTTATCCGGCACCGCCATATAGGTAGAAAGCGCCATCACACCGGCAATTTTATAAGGCAAGCGCGGTAACAGATGCAGCGCTATGACCCCACCCTGACTAAAACCGGCCAGCATAATTTTTTCTGCCGGCACACCTGATGCAATCACTTTGTCTATCAGCGCCTGCACTAAAGTAGCCGACTGACGCACGCCTTCTTCATCAGCGCGGTTTTGTAAGTCCATGGTTTTAATGTCGTACCAGGCGCGCATTACATAACCATTGTTGATGGTGACCGGGCGCTCAGGTGCGTGTGGGAACAAAAACCGCACCCCATGACCGGCTGGCAGGCGCAGCTCAGGCACGATAGGGGCAAAACCATGGCCGGAATCGCCCAGGCCATGTAACCAAATCACGGCCGCTGTGGTTGGGCCCGGGGACTTTACATCTACAAAAGGTAACTGATTCATTTAACGCACAAACTCCACACTCTGCCCGGCCTGACGCGAGGCTGCGTCATTTAATAAAGTCCAGAACTCAGTGCCGGTTCTGTTATCAATCCATTGGCCGTTCTGATATTCAAAATGGTGACCGTTAAATTTGGTCGCCACCCACAGCTGGTGCAGCGGTGGTTGTTTATTAATGATTATTTTGCTTTTGTCCGGAAAAGTGATGCTGAGCAAACCACCATGGTTCTCATAATCCAAATCCAGATCCATATTTTCGATGGCTTCTTCCACCGCCAGCAAAACGCTGTCGGTCAACTCATCATATTCTACGTCATTCATCGGCTTCACCTGTTTGCTTTTGCTGCTAAGGATGCGATTATAGAGCGCTGAAAAATTAAAGAAACAGAAACGATGAAAGCTGTGACTCAATCTATGTTCTGCCTGCTGGCGCTTTGTCTGTTGCTCACCGGTTGTGGCCAAAAAGGGGATTTAACCCTGCCAAAAACCAAAGCAGCCAGCAATACGCCACAATCACAACAACAGACCAGTGCAACTGCAGCTGAATCTGCGCAGCAAGAAGCAACCCAACAGCCCGGCCAATCGCAAAGGTAAATTTGGTGGATTATTTTAATTATCAGGGGCCAGAGCTGCTGGCCGAACAGGTCAAACTGGCCGATATCGCCGCCCAATACGGCACTCCCACTTATGTTTATTCCCGCGCCACTTTAGAGCGGCATTATCAGGCATTTGCCAATGCGGCGGGTGCACATCCGCACCTGGTATGTTATGCGGTCAAAGCCAACAGCAATATTGCCTTGTTAAATTTGCTGGCTCGGCTTGGCAGTGGTTTTGACATTGTGTCTGAAGGTGAATTACGCCGGGTGTTACAAGCCGGTGGCGACCCTGGCAAAGTGGTGTTTTCCGGTGTAGGTAAAGCTGAGTCTGAGATTGAGTTTGCGCTTAATACCGGCATTAAATGTTTTAATGTTGAATCCGAAGCCGAGCTTTACCGTATTCAGCAGGTGGCAAGCCGCCTGAATAAAATTGCCCCGGTTTCCATCAGGGTCAATCCGGATATCGACGCCAAAACCCATCCTTATATTTCTACCGGCCTGAAGGCCAATAAGTTTGGTATTGATATTAACGACGCTGTGGCCATGTATCAGGTGGCGGCACAGGCCAGCCACTTAAAAGTTTGTGGTGTGGATTGTCATATTGGCTCACAGCTTACTGAAACCCAGCCGTTTTTAGATGCGCTGGATAAACTGCTGCTGTTGATTGATAAACTCTCCAGTCTCGGCATTATGTTGTCCCATATTGATATTGGCGGTGGTTTAGGCGTGACTTATCTGGATGAAACGCCGCCGCATCCGGCCGAATATGCCGCTGAAGTGGTCAAACGTCTGGCCAAATATCCACATTTAACGCTGCTGTTTGAACCAGGCCGTGCCATTATGGCCAACGCCGGTGTGTTATTAACAAAAGTGGAATACTTAAAACCGGGCCAGGAAAAGAATTTTGCTATTGTTGATGCCGCCATGAACGACCTGATTCGTCCGGCGCTGTACAGTGCCTGGATGAATATTGTGCCTGTGCAGTTGAAAGCAGAACTCAAGGCCCAACGTTATGATGTGGTAGGCCCGGTCTGTGAAACCGGCGATTTCCTTGGCAAAGACCGCGATTTAGCCATAGCACCGGGTGATTTACTGGCGGTGCGTTCAGCCGGCGCTTATGGTTTTACCATGAGTTCCAACTACAACAGCAGGCCACGCGCCGCTGAAGTACTGGTGGACGGCAGCAGCACTTATCTGGTGCGCCGCCGTGAACAATGGCAGGACCTGTGGCAAGGTGAACAATTGTTGCCGGAATAACGGCAACAATAACTGCAATCAGGCAGCAACAGATAAGGTTGGCATGTTATTACAGTTTTCTAAAATGCACGGACTTGGCAACGACTTTATGATGGTCGATGCCGTCAGTCAGAACGTGTTTCTGACTAAAGAGCAAATCAAAGCGCTGGCCGACCGTAATTTTGGCGTTGGTTTTGACCAGTTATTAATGGTGGAACCGCCTTATGATCCGGATTTGGATTTTCATTACCGGATTTTTAATGCCGACGGCTCTGAAGTAGAACAATGTGGCAACGGCGCCCGCTGTTTTGCCAAGTTTGTCCGCACTAAGGGCCTGACCAACAAATACAAAATTAATGTCAGCACCAAATCCGGCAAAATTGTGCTTTATGTGGAGCAGGACGGTCAGGTCACAGTCAATATGGGTGTGCCCCAGTTTGAACCTGCCAAAGTGCCGTTTAAAGCGCAAAAACAGGAAGTGAATTACATTCTGCACGCCGAAAATGCCACCACTTTGTGTGGTGTGGTGTCGATGGGCAACCCGCATGCGGTGATCACAGTGGATGATATCGACAAAGCGCCGGTGCATAGCTGGGGGCCGGAGTTTGAAAATCACGAACGTTTCCCCGAACGCGCCAATATTGGTTTTATGCAGGTGTTAAGCCCATCGCATATTAAATTGCGGGTGTGGGAGCGTGGTGCCGGTGAAACCCTGGCTTGTGGCACTGGCGCCTGCGCTGCTGCTGTGGTGGGGCAATTGCAAAAAACCTTAGGCAACAATGTCAGGGTTGATTTACCCGGCGGAACCTTGCATATTCGTTGGAACGGTCCAGGCCAGCCGGTCAAAATGACAGGCCCGGCAGAACATGTATTTGACGGACAGCTGGTGTTATGACGGATGGAATAACCGGTGCCCAAACCGGGTTAAACGAACTGAACGACCAGGATAAAGCCATGCTGCAGGACGAGCTGGTCTATCAGTATTTACTGGAACATCCGGCGTTTTTTCAGCATCACCCCGAATTGCTGAACAGGTTAAGGCTGCCGCATGCCCAGCGTGGTGCCGTCTCCCTGGTGGAACGCCAGCTGGAAATGCAGCGCGAACGCATCCGTGGCCTGGAAGAAGACATCACCCGGCTGATGAGTGTGGCCCGGCAAAACGAACATATCTTTTTTGCGCTGAATCAGCTGCATCTGGATTTATTGTCAGCCCGTCAACGCACCGATATCACCATAGCGCTCAGCGCTTTTGCCAATAAAATGCCCCAGGTGCATGCCTGCACCCTGCTCGACTTTAATCATGAAGCCATGGGCGAACATTTCAGCGGCCTGCAACTGGTGCTGCAGCACCGGCTGCAACACCGCAGTTATTATTTTGGCAGGCTCAATAAAGACGAAATGGCCACCTTATTCCCGCCCACCATCCATTCGGTGGCGCTGCTGCAAATCAGTCAGGTGGATAAACCATTGGCGCTGCTGGCCTTTGGCAGTGAGCTGGACGACCATTTCCAGCCCAGCATGGACACGCTGTTTCTCGACCATATCGCCAAATTACTGGCCGTGGTGTTGCCACGTTATGACAAAAACTGAACTGGCCGATTTCCAGCCCTGGCTTAGCCAGTTTCTGGCTTATCTGCAGTTTGAACGCGGTTATAGCAAACAAACCCTGGCCAGTTATCAGCAACAACTGAGCGCTGTGGCCAGTCAGCTGCAAAGCCAGGCCAGTCACTGGCGTTATCTCAGCCAGCAACAGCTGCAACAACATTTGTTATCCTGCCGCACCAGTTTAAAACCACGCAGTCTGGCACTGCGGGCTGCAGCGCTGCGCAGTTTTTATCGTTATTTTGTTGCGTTAAAACAGCTGCAGGATAATCCGGCGGCTTATTTAAAAGTGCCCAAATCGGCGCGGCCTTTGCCAAAAAACCTTGATGTTGATCAGATGAACCGGCTGCTGGATATTCAGGAACCGGATGATGATTTAGCCTGTCGCGATCAGGCCATGATGGAACTGTTTTACAGCTCTGGCTTGCGCCTTGAAGAGCTGGTGAATGCCAATCTGCAGGATATTTCGTTTAGCGAACAACAAATTCGCGTGCGGGGTAAAGGCAATAAAGAACGCATTTTACCTATTGGCCGGCTGGCGATGCAGGCACTGCAGCGCTGGCTCGCGCTGCGGCCGGCTTTTGTCGGACCTGAGCCGGATGCGCTCTTTTTAAGCCGGCAAAAAAGCCGCATCAGTGCGCGCCATGTGCGTAGCAGAGTCAAACTCTGGGCGGCACGCCAGGGCCTGGAGCAAAACGTACACCCGCATATGCTGCGCCACTCTTTTGCCAGCCATATGCTCGAATCAAGCGGCGACCTGCGCGCCGTGCAGGAACTTTTAGGCCACGCCAACCTCAGCACCACTCAGGTGTATACCCATCTGGATTTTCAGCATCTGGCCAAGGTGTATGATGCCGCACATCCAAGGGCAAAAAAATAGCGCTGACAGCCTGAGCTGCACACAGAGCTGAATAACAGGCCAAAGGTTGCTGGCTCAGACAACCCGGAGAAATTGTTAGCCAGAGCACCATTGCAAGCTAACAAATACTGGAATTTTCCGGCTAAATCTTTAACAATGGCGCCCTTTTTACCACAAGGAGAGCACCATGCAATTTTGGAAGTTGATCAGCGCAGCCGCATTGGCTTTGGCTTTAACCGCCTGTCAGTCTACCCCGTTACAACAAGTGTACACAGATCCTGTGCCTTATAACCTGACAGAGCCACAACTGGAACAGGCGATTCTGCAAGCTGGTGCAGGCCGCGGCTGGCTGATGACGCCTCAGGGGCCTGGCAAAATTCACGCCGAGCTGAACATCCGCTCTCATAAGGTCATCACCAGCGTGACTTACAACCCGCAGTCTTTTTCTATTACCTATGTCGACTCGGTTAATATGGACGCGAAAAAAGGCAAAATTCATCGCCAGTACGTCAATTGGGTGACCAATCTGCGCCAGGATATCCGGGTTCGGATGAATCAGCTGAGCTTAGCTAAATAAGCCGCTTCGCCTGATAGTGTTACCAGAGGCCGGTTTTGAGAATTTTTACCACGACAAAACCGGCACTGAGCTGATGTTCTTTCACCAATAATGGGCTATCGGCAACAGTAGCATCGGCCAGATAGTCATATCTGCTGTACACAGCAAACCACCAGTCGCCTTGTCGCAAACTCAGACCATTGGCAAAACGCCAACCACTAAAACCACCGCTGGCGCTGTATTCAGGCCTGGTGGCCAGGCTGTACTCTGGTGCAACCCCATAAAAATACTGATGAAAAGCTTTGCTGCTTGCCGCCAGCGACAACACCGACTCCCACTGCAAGCCTGTCGCCACTTCCTGTTGGTAACGTAGCTGAGGTTCAAACCGCCAGCCAATAGCTGAGCCTTGTTTAAAATCTGTGGCAAAAGCAGCTCTGACCGGTAAGCGTAATTGCAGCTTGGGCGTCAGCTGAATATCCAGTGCAGGGCCAATTTCTGCGATCCAGTCGAGCGCCGGCATGCCCTGACGCAACTGGTTTTTGTCACTGTCGACAGCCAAAGCTCCGGCCAGACTCAGGTTGAGCGCCCAGTGCTCACCTTGCGCCAATAAACCTGTGGCGCCCTGCCGGTCAATCTGCAGCTGCGCACTGCGGTAAGTAAAATAAGGTACAGGCCAGACAAAATTCGCCGACTGCGCTGAGCCCGGATAATGCGGCTGAGTCGCCACCAGCGTGCCTACTCCGAGCTGATATTCACCCTGCGCCGCCAAAACAACGCCGGTGGCCAGCAGCAATGTGCTACACAATATGCGCGGCAACAGCTGTTGCATCAGTCGTTGCCCTGCGCTGAGGTGGTGTCGTTCCAGTTGCGGAAAATCAAGGAGGTATTGATGCCGCCAAACGCAAAGTTATTGCTCATCACATACGCAGACTGAAATTCGCGGCCTGTGCCCCTGATATAGTCAAGTTGTGCACAGGCGTTATCCACCTCAGTCAGATTCAGCGTGGGTGCATACCAGTTATCACGCATCATATTGATGCTGGCCCAGCTTTCAATAGCACCACAAGCGCCCAGTGTATGGCCAAGATAACTTTTCAGCGAACTGATCGGCATGGCGGAGCCAAACACCCTGGCCGTGGCTTCGGTTTCTGCCACATCCCCTCTGTCGGTTGCGGTGCCATGGGCATTGACATAACCAATAGCGCCTGGCGCTAAAGCGGCGTCCTGCAGTGCCAGTCGCATCGCCTGCTCCATGGTCGGCGCCGACGGCTGGGTCACGTGCAAACCGTCGGAGTTGGTGCCAAAACCGACCACTTCAGCGTAAATTTTGGCGCCACGGGCTAAGGCATGTTCCAGCTCTTCCAGAATTAAAGTACCAGCCCCTTCGCCTATCACCAGACCATCCCTGTTGCGGTCAAATGGTCTGGGGGTGAGCTCAGGCTGCTGATTACGGGTGCTGGTGGCGTACAGGGTGTCGAACACTGCAGCTTCGGTAACACAAAGCTCTTCGGCACCACCGGCCACCATCAGCGTCTGACGGCCAAATTTAATGGCTTCATACGCATAACCAATGCCCTGGGATGCCGAGGTACAGGCTGAGCTTGTGGTATAGATCCGGCCTTTAATGCCAAAAAATACCCCCAGATTCACCGCTGTGGTATGGGCCATCATCTGGATATAACTGGTGGCTGTCACCCCGGCCATGCTGTGTTGTTCCAGCATACGGCCAAAGGCACTGATAGGCTCGGTACTGCCGGTGGAAGAGCCATAGGCAATACCACAACGGCCGTCCGTGAGCGCCGGATGCTCAGTTAATCCAGCGTCCAGTAGCGCCACTTCGGTCGCCCGGGTGGCCATCAGCGACACCCGCCCCATAGAGCGGGTTAATTTACGGGAATAATGCGCCGGCCGTTCAAAATCGGTAACAGGTGCGGCCAGCCGGGTGCTTAAGTCGCTATAACAATCCCACTCTGGCATATAACGGGTGGCACTTTTGCCAAGCGCCAGATTCTGCCGGAAACTGGCCCAATCCTGACCTAAAGCCGTAATGGCCGACATGCCGGTCACAACCACTCTTTTCATCAGATCATCCCGCCGTTTACTGAAATAACCTGCCGGGTAATATAAGCCGCAGGCTCTGAACATAAAAAGCTGACAGTAGCCGCCACTTCTTCGGCTGTACCCATGCGGCGCAGCGGCACCAGCTGCAACATGTCATCAATAGGCAGGTCGCTGACCATCTCAGTTTCAATCAGACCAGGCGCCACACAATTGACGGTAATTTTGCGTTTGGCAAGCTCCAGTGCCAGCGCCTTGGTGGCCCCCATTAAACCGGCTTTCGCCGCGGAATAATTCACCTGGCCTCTGTTGCCAGCAATACCGGACACAGAAGCAATAGTGACGATACGACCGCCTTTTCTCAGCTGGATCATCGGCATCACCAGCGGGTGCAACACATTGTAAAAACCGTCCAGATTGGTGTGGATCACCTGATCCCAGTCTTGTTCTGTTAAAGCCGGGAAAGCGCCGTCGCGGCTGATACCGGCATTGCAGACCACAGCATAAAAAGCACCGTGACTTGCTACATCCTGCTCCAGCACGCTTTTGGCAGTGGCGCGATCAGCCACATCAAACTGCAATACATGAGACTGGCGCCCCATAGCGCGGATTTGCGCTGCCACCTCTTGCGCACTTGCCACATCACTGCGGCAATGCACTGTGACATCAAAACCATCTTTGGCTAACTGCAATGCAATGGCCCGGCCAATTCCGCGGCCCGAGCCTGTCACTAAACAACGTTGCATTTAAGACTCCTTTAACCAGTCCAGATGATTTTCTGGCTGAAACACATTTAAATTGGCCTGCACCAGCAAATTGCCGTTGGCCGAAATTTCACATAAAAACACACTCAGGCCTGAGTCTTCAGTGACCAGCTGTTCGGCTTTCAGCTGTAACACTGTACCTGTGGCAAAATGGCTGATGGCAGGTGCATATTTGCGACAGCCAAGCAAAAAACCAATTTTCACAGAACCGCCCTCTGCCAGCGCTTTGGCGCCGGCATAACAGGCAATGGTTTGCGCCATATACTCAAGCCCGACATAAGCAGGTACAGCCTGTAACTCAGCCTGATAAAAAGGGCTGGCACTGCTGATATCCACTTCGGTGTACACTGAGTTTTCATCGGCCCCGATAAAACGGCTCAGTAAAATCATCGGGTGATCATGGGGCAATAATTGCTCCAGCGAATAACCGCTTATCATCGTTGTCTTCTCAAAATCACGGCAGCATTGTTGCCACCAAAAGCAAAAGAATTACTCAGGCATGCCGATACCAGCTGGCGCTGACCTGGCTGAACAAAATTCAGCGCTGGCAATTCAGGGTCTGGCGCTTTGTCCCGCACCTGCGGCAATAAATCAAAAGCCGCATTATAGTCCGACAATAACAACCAGCATAAGGCGGCTTCAATAGCGCCTGCGGCCCCAAGCGTATGACCGGTCAGACTTTTAGTGGAGCTGGCCGGTACCTGATCTGCACCAAGGCGCTGCAGCACCGCACTTTCCATCGCATCATTGAGCGGTGTCGCAGTGCCGTGCAAATTGATATAACCAAGCTCAGCGGCGTTGAGCCCGGCCTGCGCCAACGCCTTACGGATAGCCGCTTCTGCCCCCCGCCCTTCTGGATGCGGCGCTGACATATGATAAGCATCAGCAGCAGCGCCGGCTCCGGCCAGTTCAATCAGTTGCTGCGATTTACCACAAGCCTCTGTATCGGCCTTTCGTTGCATCACAAAAAGTGCGGCCCCTTCACCAATATTAATGCCGTCCCGACCTGCCGCAAAAGGCTGACAAAAACCTGCGGCCACAGACTCCAGCGCAGCAAACCCTTGCAGCGTCATACGGCATAACGAATCGACGCCACCGACAATCACGGCATCGGCCAAACCTGTGGTTAATAAATTGGCGGCGCTGATTAAAGCCCTGGCACTGGACGAACAGGCGGTGGAAATCACATAAGCAGGCCCGGTCACACCGGCGGCGGCGGCAATAAAATGAGCAGGCGCCACCATTTCCTGTTTTTGATAATGATAATCCGCCGGCCAGTCGCCATTTTGCAAACGCTGTTGTAATGCCTGTTCACCCTCGGCAATGCCGGAGGTACTGCTGCCAATCACCACGGCAATACGGTGTGCACCATATTGTTGTTTCAGCTGCGCCACTTCTGCTGCAATTTGCAGATAAGCACAATAGGCCAGGCTGTTATTGCGGCTTTGCTGCGACAACAAGGCCGCAGGCAGCTTTGGCAATTCGCCACTGACAGCACCCACCACGACGGGCTGCGCTGCCTGTAATAAATCATCACGCCACAACATGCCGGCTCTGCTGCCGGCAACGGCGGCCTGCCACACCTCACTTTTGGAAGTGCCCAAAGCACAACAGATCCCCAGTGCCGACAACACCGGCGCTGCAGTCGTTGTGGTTAACTCTGCGCTCATAAAAAATCCTGTTGCACTGTCGTCAGCCTGAGCCGGTATTCTGGCTGGCTGATTTCGGTCACCTGCCCTGTCATCAGCACTCCGGCCCCGTTGATGGTTAATACAGCCTGAGCATTTTTATCCAGCAATAACCTTTGCTGTTGCTGCTGTTTTATCTGTAAATCATCAAGCCCTGGCTGAATTTGCGCCAGCGGCCACAAAGTCCACTGCATCTGCGCCAGCAACTGCACGGCAAAAGAGCGCTCAGAAAAAGGCGCCTGCCCCTGCTGCTGTAACCTGCCTTGCGCTGTTAATTCCACCCGGCCCAGCTCATGACCCAGTGGCGACAAAGCCACCAGCAAAATTTGCTCCGGCAATAACTGCACACTGAGTAAAAACTCCTGCTGGTGCGAACCGGCCTCAAACTGCACCTGCTGCAACAACTGCTGGGAAGGGCCGGGCCAGCGGGTCTGTAACTGATAACCGCCGCCAGCGTAGGGGTAATACAAAGGGCCTTGTTGCCATAACTGGCAGGCGCTTAAGGTCAGCGTCAGCAGCAACAGCAGGGTTAAGCGCATATTTCACTCAGGGTTTGTAAACGTTTTTTCGTTTCTGCCACATAAGGATTTTTTTGATCCCAGGCATAACCGGCCAGAATGGCTGAAATCATCTGACTGACCTGCTCCTGACGCTGTTCATTAAAAATAATGTTCTGGAACCGACCGTCATACCAGGCCTCCACAAACTGCCGGAAGGTACTGATGCCCTGACGCAGTGGCTGGGTGTATGCTTTATCCCAATCCACTTCTCCACCCTCCAGCTGCTTCAGCACCAGCGGTACTGCAGTGCTGGCCGAACGCAGTGCAATAGTGACACCTGAGGAAAATACCGGGTCGAGAAACTCACCGGCATTGCCAAGGAGGGCGTACCTGTCACCGGCCAGAGCGCCCACATTGGCGGAATAACCCACCAGACTGCGGACGTCATTAATAGCTTCGGCATTGGCCAATAACAGCGCTAAATCCGCTTCATCCGCTACTTTTTGCCATAACGAGTCCGACGCTTTGGCATCTGCAGCAAAACGATTTGTTGCGCCAACCACACCCAAGCTGGCAGTACCATCACTGAATGGAATCAACCAGTACCAGACATCATGCAAAGTGGGGTGTACGGTAATTAAAATTTTATTGCGATCAAATTCCGGATCTGTGATGCCATCACGGATATGGCAAAAACAGGCCTGACGCACCGGAAAACCAGACGGTGTTTCTAAGTCTAATAACCGCGGCAACACCCGGCCAAAACCTGAAGCGTCCAGCACAAATTTGCAGGCTAAGCTGTGTTGTACACCTTGCTCATCCTGCACTGTCAGTTGCACCGAATCAGCATCCGGATAAACAAAATCTGTCACTTCCAGCCCGTAACGGATGTCCACCCCCTGCGCTGCAGCACCATCGGCCAGCAAAGCATCAAAAGGCGCTCTTTTTACCTGATAAGTAGTGCCAGGGCCCTGGGAAAACTTGCGGGTAAAATCAAATTCAGTGCGCATGCCATTTTTTAAAAAAGCGGCGCCATTTTTAAACTGAAAACCTAAAGTTTGCGCCTGTTGCTCCAGACCTTCCAGCAAACCCGCTTCGGCTAAAAACTCCATACAATGAGGCAATAAACTTTCGCCAATAGAAAACCGCGGGAAATGGGATTTTTCCAGACAAAGCACGGTTTTTCCGGCGCGGCTTAATAAAGCACCGGCACAGGCGCCGGCAGGCCCGGCACCAATAATAATCACATCGTATAAAGGTAAAAATGTGGTCGACATCGGTTGATTACTCCTTAACCCCGATTTTTATTAATACTGGCGCTGTCAACACAGCTACCAGGATGCCCGTTAACACTGTCAGGCCAAAACCTGCGATCACCGGCGTCTGGCTAAACGCCAGCATGCCAAAAGCCAGCATACTGGTCAGCGCCGACAGACCAACGGCGAGCTGCACTTCTTCCGTATCGAGCCCCGATACAAAAAAGATGGCGTAATCAAAAGCCAGCGCCACCACCAGCAGCACCCCCACCAGGTGGAACAAAGTCAGCGCCTGACCCAGCAGCAGACTGACATTCAGCGCACTGAGCACAGCCACCAGCAAAAACAACGCAATAGCGGCACTCTGGCGCAAACCGTACCGCCAGCACAACAACAATAAAGCCGCAGCTACCGCCAGCATCAAGCCTTGCAGCAATAACTGCCGCACCGCAGCCACCCGGGCCGATGCATCAGCCACGGGGTCAAAATACATGGCGTTGGCACTGGCGGGCAGCTGTGTTAACTGCGCTGCATCCAACCTGGCATCACGCAATAAAATCACACTGACATAAGGCGGTGCACCAAGCCCGGCTTTTGGCTGAAACAACTGCTGCGCCAGAAAATCCGGCAGATCTGCCGTACTCAGCCATTGGCTGATCGGCGCCGGCACGGCCAAACCCAGCTCACTGAAATAACGACTGAATACCACCGACTGATAAGCCTGCTGTAACTGCTGTTGCAGTTGCTGCTGCGCCTGCTGTGACGGTAGCCAGTCGGATACCGCTTGCCAGCCCGCCAACACACCCTGTTGTTGCCAGCTTTGCAACAATGGCTTTAACAGGCTTTCGCGCTGTAATAAGGTTTGTGGATTGTCGGCCGATACCAGCAGAAATTTGTTGTCAAAGCTCTGGCCGCTATACAGCTGCACTTGTTGTTCATGTATTTTCAGTTGTGGATCGGGCTGATTAAAAGCACGCACATCATCACTGAACTGATACACCGACAGAAAAACCAGCCCGGAGCAGCCAGCGGCGCCCAGCAGCAAGCTCCAGCTCTGGCGCAGCGTCAGCCGCTGCCAGCAACGAATGATGGCAGTTGCACAGCGTCTGGCCACAGCCGACACCGGCAGCCCCCCCTGTTGCAACACAGCCGGATATAACCAACGCACCATCAGGTAAGCCACTGTCAGGCCGGTCAGCATAAACACCGCCACCTGATTCAGAATGGTCATAGGTAATAACAATAAAGCGGCATAACCCAATAAAGTGGACAACAAACTCAGACTCAACCCGGGCAACATGCGGCGGAAAAAAGCGGCGCCCTGCTGCACTGCCAATAAACCATGAAACGAATAATCAATGGCAACGCCAATCAGCGTGGTGGCAAATACAAAAGCCAGCACATGAGGCGCCGGAAATAACCAGACCACAGCAGCAAGCCCTGCCAGCGCAGCTGTGGTTAAAGTGGCAAGCGCCAGCAACAAAGGCGTGGCACTGGCAAACACCAGCCCAAGCAACAGTACAATGGCCAGTAACGACAAACCACCGTACCAGCTCATTTCTGCCTGCGCCCTTTGCGCGGCTTTCACTGCATGAAATAACACCCCACTGTGATACCAGCGCAAAGCCGGATATTGCTGTTGCAACTTCGTCAGTTGCTGCTGTAAAGCAGCATGCAGCGGCACAGCCAGCGCAGTATCAAAGGGGTCAATCGACATTTGTGCGTGTAACAACACAAAATGCTGGCCATTGCTGTTGCCGGTCAAAAAACCGCCGGCGGCCGTTAACTGCTGCCCTGGTTGCTGCAACGAAGCCAGCAGGGTTTCAATGGCCTGCTGCGACAATAACAGCGGATCCTGTGGCAATGCCGTCTCCTGAAAAGGCACCGGGCTGAACAACCTTTGCCAGCCGGCCTCAGTCAGCTGAGCGTACTGGCCATTAGCCAATTGTTGTTGTGCTGTAGGGCTTATCAGTAAACCGGCAGTGCGGCTAATATAAGCCTGCAGCTGCGCCAGCTGCTGCTCCGGCGTGATCCAGCTCAGCACGGCCGGGGCCACACCATCTGATGGCAATAACATGTTTTGTTGTAAGGCTGTCGCCACCTGGGCAAGAGTTTCGGCATCAAGGCCGGTCAGCACCAGTCGCAACTGACGGCTGGCGTTGTGGTCGGCCAGCACATCCCGTTGCCAATCCGCTGCGGCCGGAAAAGCCGCTGTGATACTGCTGCTCCAGTGCCGCTGTGGCAGCTGCCAGGCTAAATACGCCAACAGCATAAAGAGGGTACCCAGCCAGCAGCCCCATTTCAGCCAGCGACCAGGGGACAAAAACCGGCTCACTGTGTTTTGCCTGCAACTTGATTGGTGTTCGCAGCCTGTGGGGGGCTGAGCTTAATTTCACTGCGATTGCCGGAGACTTCCAGCAGCTCTATTTGCTGTAGCCGCTCTTTGCCACAAAGTGCGATATAACGGTAAAAACCGGTCAGCGGTGCTTTCAGTGGCTGTAACTGCACACAAGAATCTTCGGCGGTTTTTAACACAAAATGTTGCTGCAAAAAGGCTAAGTCCTGCTGCATCACCGCCAGCATCAGCTGGCCAATCAACTCACTGCCCGGTTGCAGTTTAAGCTCAGTGCCCAGCTGCTGCTGTACACCCTGTTTATTCAGTAACACCTGCTGCTGCACCGGTTTTTCTGTCACCCATTGCACACTATCCTGCGCCAGTTGCAGATAACCACTGCTCTGTAAGGGTCGCTTTAAACCACGGATCCATTTTTGTTGCTGAAACTCAAAACGCCCTGCCGGCAGCTGCCATAACGCCAGCTGAGCCTGAGCGGTCAATGCCTGTTGCTGGCTTGTCTGCGCCAGTACAGTGCCCATACCTGCAACCGGCAGGCTAGAGATCAATAGCGCCAGCACAAACAGCAGGGAAGGTTTTTTGTTATTCATCAGCGGTCAGCCCCAACTTTTGCAGCAATACCGCCGGCGATTCATAACACATTTGCTGGCTTTGTATATCAACCGCCACCTGAATACTGCTGGCTTTGGTTAAGGTTTGGCCGGATTCGATATCAACAATACGGTAGTTAATTTTCAGCCTGTGTTCCCACTCCACCAAAGTGGCAGTTACTTCAATTTGTTTGCCAAAACGGGCTGAACCGCGGTATTTCAGGTTTAAATCCACAATGGGCCACAAATAACCCGACTGCTGCATTTGTGGATAGTCGTAGTCAAAAGTGCGCAGCAAAGCACAACGGGCAATTTCCAGATATTTGACATAATGGCCATGCCAGACAATCTGCATGGCATCCACATCAAAAAACGGCACTTCAATAATGACACTGGCCTTTTTCATCATTTACTCCTGATACAAAGGCCATTGCTGCTGTTGAATAGCATTCACCAGCGACCTTAAACTGCCTTCCAGCGGCCTGTCTTCGGTCACCAGGCCATAATCCTGCTGTAATTGCGCCAGCATCCGCTGCAGCTCGGGCACTAAACTCTGCTCTGCCAGTTCCTGTTGCTGAATACGCAGTTGTACCCCCTGCTGCACCGCCAGCAAAGCAGCAGCCATCACTTGTTCTGTCAGCTGCAACACCCGCAAACAGTCGCGGGCGGCAATAGTGCCCATACTCACTTTGTCCTGGTTATGGCATTCGGTAGAGCGGGAAAATACACTGGCCGGCATCGTCAGTTTTAACGCTTCCGCTGTCCAGGCTGAACAACCAATCTGCACCGCTTTAAAACCATGATTGATAAAACGACGCTCCGGCGCAGCTGCACTCAGATTAGCCGGCAACCCGTTGTTGTATTTAGTGTCCATCAGCAGCGCCATTTGCCGGTCATGTAAATCGGCCAGGTTGGCAACAGCGGTTTTCATACTGTCCATCACCATGGCAATGTGGCCACCATAAAAATGCCCGCCATGCAGCACATGCTCACCTATGCCATCCACTATCGGGTTGTCGTTGGCGCTGTTTAATTCATTTTCGATGGTGTGACGAAACCAGGGTAAAGCGTCGCGCAGCACGCCGATAATATGAGGCGCACAACGAATGGAATATCTGTCCTGCAAGCGGTCGGCGTTACGCGGATGTTCGTAATGATTTAAATCGTGACGGATCCAGGCCGCGACCTGATTCTGGCCCTGATGCGGTTTGACGCTAAACAAAATGTCATCAAAATGATGGCTGTTGCCTTTGAGCGCCAGACTCATCAGCGCTGTGATGCGGCTGGACAACCGGGTCAGATATTCGGCTCTTTCATAGGCCAGACAAGCCAAAGCTGTCATCACTGCGGTGCCGTTCATCACCGCCAGCCCTTCTTTCGGCCTTAAAGTTAAAGGCGTTAAACCAAGCTCGCTCATCACATCCAAAGAACAACGGCGTTCACCACGGAACATCACCTCACGTTCGCCAATCAGGGCACCTGCCACATAAGATAACGGCGTTAAATCCCCGCTGGCGCCCACACTGCCTTCCTGTGGAATACAAGGCACTATGTCGTGGTTTAAAAAGTCTTGCAGCAGGCTTAATAAATCGCGGCTGACCCCGGAATAACCCTGACTTAGTGAGCACAAACGGGTGGCCAGTACGGCCCTGCTTTGTTCTTTGCTGAATTCATCGCCTAAACCACACCCATGAAAACGGGTTAAATGCATTGGTAATTCATACACTTGCGACAAAGGCACTTTTACAGTGACACTGTCGCCATAGCCTGTGGTTACGCCATAAATCACACCGTCTTCTTTGAGCAGCTTGTCCAGAAATGCCACACCGGCATCAATGCGCTGCCAGAAGCTGCTGTCGCCGGTTAAAGTGGCGCTGCATTGGGCGCGGGCCAGCGCCGTGATGTCGTACAAAGAAATCCGGCCCTGACCAAAACATACCTGTGCCTTATGCTGGCGCCTGGGGCCAGCCTCAGTAGTGGAGAATTCAGCCGGTGTAAAAACTGCAGAGGTCACTGACGTCACTATTGTGGATCCTTGTTATTGGCAGCAGCGGGCAGCTGCCAGAAATCATAAAAATTAAACCATTGCAGCGGGTAACGCAGCGCGTACTGCTCCAGCGCACTGGCGTATTGCCGGATATAGCCTTCCAGCGCCTGCTGCCGGTTTTTCCGGGGTAACACCACCTGATCTGCCACTTCTTCCAGCGTCAGCTGATAACGGTCCCCCTCACGCATGCAAAACATCAGGTACACCGGACACTCCAGCACACTGGCCAGCACCCAGGGCCCTATGGCAAAAGGCGCAGGCTCGCCCAAAAAGGGCGCAAATACCATTCGTTCCGGTGCAGTCACCGAAATCCGGTCACCCACAATGACAATAAATTCGTTTTGTTCAACCCACTCTTTCAGTTGCATCACCAGCACAGGGTTGATGCTGTCGACCTGAATTAAATTCACTTCCACCTGCGGGTTGGTCTGGCGCAAAGCTTTATTAAAAGCCGCAGCATGGCGGGTAAATACCAACACATGAATACGGGTATGGTATTTGCCGGCTGACATAGCACGGCACAATTCCAGGTTACCCAGATGGCTGCCCATTAAAATGCCGCCTTTGCCGCCCGCCACTAAATCGGCAAACTGTACCTGGCCTTGTTGCTGAATGTGGTCAGCGGGAATACGCCCAAGCCAGCCATCAATTTTGGCCAGCGCTTCCAGCGCAAAACTGCGAAAGTGCAGATAAGCCTGTTGATAACCCGGCGTACTTTGAAAAGGGCTCGCCGCCCCCAGCTGCTGATGGACTTTTTGCAAAAATTTTAACGACGACTGACGGGCACGGCTGTTGCTGCAGACGAAATACCAAAGCACCGGAGCAAGCACCAACAAAATCAAAAATTTACCGCCAATACGGTAGCAAAACAGCAAAAAGCGGATACCGCTGTAACTGCCGCTTTCCTGTTGTTTGGCCCAGTGTTCTTGCTGCTGCATTAACCGGATTTCCTGCATTTTCGCCATAACAACTGCGGCAGGCGCCATAACATGCCAAAAAACAATCTGCTGTGCATTTTGCTGATCAGCCAGTTATCCCGCACCACCATAAAATGCGAACGGCCACCTTCGGGGTAAATCACTTTGGTCGGTACAAACAGCAGCGGCACCTGCTGCCAATAAAGCCGCACCATCACTTCAATATCAAAGTCCATCCGCAGGCCCGGCCGTTTTTTGGCAAATAACTGCATGCAGGACGCCAGTGGATAAACCCGAAAACCACACATAGTGTCTTTCACACTAAAACTTAAGGTTTCAACCCAGACCCAGAAGTGGGTGATATAGCGGCCAATTTTGCGGCCCGTTGGAATTGAGTTGTCATAGACAGGCGCACCGCTGATCAGCGCCAGCGGCTGCTCGACAGAACGTTGCCACAACAGCGGAATATCAGCCAGATTATGCTGGCCATCGGCATCCACCTGCAGCGCATGGCTAAAACCACGCGCAAAGGCCCGGCTTAAACCAGCCATCACAGCACCACCTTTGCCGAGGTTTTCTGGCAAAGTCACCAGCTCAAGTGTAGAAAGCTCTGCTGCCAGTTTGGAAAGTTCAGCTTTGGTGCGCTCATCAGAGCCGTCATCCACCACAATAATGGGCAGCTCAAACTGCAATAAAGAACGGACAGTAGCGGCAATAGTGTCGGGGTGGTTGTAAACCGGAATCACAAAACAACGTTTCAAACCGACGTCTCCCACTTTAACCGGCCTGACGCCACTTTGTTGCCATCAAGCCAATAACAAAAAGTGCTGGTGTCGGTTTTTTGTTGTTGTAATTCCAGACTCAGCTGGCAACCCGGCTGCACCATCACCTGAAACTTCAGCACTTCCACCGCCTGCACTGCACGTGGTCCCATCAGTAACTGCTGACTAAATTGCACAGCCCAATCCAGCTGCGCCACACCTGCCAGCACAGGCGCGCCCGGAAAATGGCCCTGGAAATAATGTAAATCAGCGTCGATAGCCAGCAGCAGGGTCACGCCCTGCTCTGTTTGCTGTTGCTGCACAATAGTCGGGAACAGTTTATTCATGATAAAAACAATAACTCCAGCGCCTGGCGTGGTAATTTGCCCTGCGCATTAAATGGCAACTGAGCCGGATAACTAAAACGTCGTGGCAATAACACAGTTTCAAAACGGGCGGCCAGCTTCTGCTTTATCTGCTGATTCAGCTGCAATTTACCAAGTTGTGCCAGCAACAGCCGGCCCTGCTGATTTAACAGCACCACCAGCGCCAGCTGCGGCCTTGATGTAGCGCTGCGCCCTGGCAACACCAAAGCGACCGCCTGCTCAACATAAGGCAATTCAGCACAACAGCGTTCAACTTCGCCAAGCGCCAGGCGTTTTTCTGCCAGTTTCACAATACGGTCGGCTCTGCCATGCAAACGAAAATGCCGCGGCGACTCTAAGCTCACCAGATCGGCCGTTTGAAACCAGGTGTCATCCGGCAAATAAGGTGAGATTAACTCTAAACAGCCCTGTTCATCCTGTCGCAGCTTGATGGCCGCAAAAGCCTGCCAGGCCGGCTCAGGTTGCTCAGGCTGGTATTGGCGCCAGCCTATGCCACCGGTTTCAGTGCTGCCATAAATTTCCAGAGGTGCCAGCCCTGTCTGCTGATAAAAACGGGCGGCGTCCTGACTTGCCAGCGGGCCGCCGGAACTGAACACCGCCAGTAACTGTTGGCGCAGTGCTGGTTGTTGTTGTAATAACTCAGCCGCATCCTGATAACGGCACAAATGCGCCGGACTGCTGATCAACAGCACAGGCTGCTGATAACGGCACAGCGCCAGCCATTGCCCGACAAAATGCACTGTGCCGCGCGCCAGTGTCCAGCCACGGCTCAGCGGCCATAACAACCGGAATAACAAACCATAAATATGCTGAGGTGGCACAGTGGCGGCGACCAACGGCTTGGTTGTTGCGCCAAACTGAGCAAAGGTTTGCGACAAGACGTCAATTTCCCGCTGCAATTGCCACAGTTTTTTACTGACCAGCTTGGGTGCGCCGCTGGAGCCTGAGGTAAAAAACACCAGCTCGCCAGCAAGCGGCAACTGACAGCCGGCAGCAGAACTGACCAGACTGCCGCCAGACTGAGCAGCTTCCGCCAGCCAATCTGCAGCAAGCTGAACGTCGGTAAATACAGCGGCCTGCGCCAGCGTGTCCGGCAAACCATTAGGCGCCAGCAACACTGTTTTACCGGCTTGCAATAATGCAAATAATGACACCACAAACAGATAACTGTCTGGCTGATACAGCATCACGCGCTGTCCGGGTAATTGCAAAGCTTGTTGTGTGGCCTGCTGTAACAGCAGCAGGAAATCTCCTGCTGTGACTGTGGCCTGCCCCGGATGCAGGCCTGCTGCAACGCTGTCAGTCAGGTCGGCATCACCGGCCAGAAACAACGGCTCGGCAAACGAAGGCCAGGCAAAATGCCAGAACTCAGCCATGTTGTCTCACCCGACGGCGCACCAGATATTCAGCCCCAAACAGCAAACCCATCAGCAGATAAGACAGTGCGCCGTTGTACCACAGCCACCACTGCCAGTTGCCGTACCAGGCCAACCAGGCAGCAACACTGCCATTGCCGAAAAAAAACAGACACCAGACCTGAGTCACCTTGCGGGTGTAGCGTATGCCGGATTCGGGCAATTCACCTTCCATCAGCCGGGCAAGCCGTTCAATCACTGTTGGCGGGAAATATAACGACCAGGCAAATATCAGCAACAAACCGGCGTTGATCCACACCGGATAATACAGCAGCGCCAGCTCGGTCTGACCGGCCAGCAGTGCAAGCAGCAGCACCAGCAGAGTCAGAGCGGCAAAACCGCGTTGCTGCGGATCTTTGTGCTGCCATAACCTGGCCAATAACAACAGCAATAAAGGCACAGGGGCCAGCCATAACCAGCCATAACTGACGGAGGCATACACCCACACCGGATACAACAGTGTGCCAAGTCCAAGCAGCAATGATTTCACTTCAGATGAATCAGGCTTGAGTTAACTGATAAACTTCGTCAACCACATGGCCAACGGTGCGAACCTGTTTAAAAGCGTCAGGCTCTATTTTGCGTCCTGTCAGCTCGCGCAGCTTCACCACCAGATCCACAGCATCAATGCTGTCTAAATCCAGATCCTGATATAAATGCGCGTCCGGATGAATTTGTCCTGCATCCAGTTCAAACTCTTCAACCAGAATGTTGGTTAACAGCTTGAGTACGTCTTCTTTAGTTTTCATGTCAGTTCTCCAGTACTGCTTGCTGTTTGACATAAGCCGCCAGATTGTTAATGCTGGCAAAATGTTGTTGGGTTTGTTTTTCGTTGGCATCTATTTTGATGTTGTAACGTTTTTTAATTGCCAGACCCAGCTCCAGTGCGTCGATTGAATCCAGCCCAAGCCCGTCAACAAAAAGCGGGGCGGCATCGTCAATATCATCCACACTGATATCCTCTAATTCCAGACTGCTGATAATCAGCTGTTTAAGTTCGGTTTTCAGTTGTTCCATGAGTTGTCATTACCTGATGATAAAAAGTTTCTAATTCGCGGCTGAGCTGCCGTGCAGCCAGAGACGCCGATTCCAGTTGTAAAAATGGCTGGATATCAATTTCACGCAATACCCGGATTTTTAACGTCGGCTTTTGCGCCGGTACCTGATACCAGGCTTCATCTTTGGTTAAAGTGCTTGGTTTGCATTGAATAAAACAAGCAAAAAAATTGCAACCACTGCGCAGCGCTATATTGGCCGCGCCGCGCTGAAAATGCTGTGCCAGCCCTGGTGTGGTGCGGGTGCCTTCCGGAAAAATAATCAGCGTATTGCCACTTTTTAACGAAGCGGCGCAGTCGTGCAATAACAAATCCGGGTCGGCATTGGTCAGATAACCGGTGGACTGAATCACCCCGCGCATAAAAGGGTTGCGAAACAACTGCGCTTTCACCACACAATCTGCCTGCGGCAACATTGAAATCAGCGCCACCACATCAATCAGGCTGGGGTGATTGGCGATCAGAATTTTACCTTTACTTTGTTCCAGCTCAGCTTTGGCCGGAAAATCAAAATTAAATACCCCGAGGCCACGCATCAGGCCAATAAAAAACCTGAAACTGCGATGCACTGTATAACGGGCAACCTGACGGCGTTTATGCTGATCCGGAATTAACAAGCGTTGCACCGGAAACACCAGCAGCGACAACACCAGACCACCGAGCCCAAAAACACTAAAACAAAAACCCGTGGCCAGAATGCGGTAGAGGTGATTAAGCTTCTGCCACATGATGCCTCCGCTGCCACTGCCAGAGCGCACTTTGGGTCTGAATGGCACAGCCTGATTGCGCCGACTGCAAAAATGCCTGCAAGGCTGCCACTTCATCCTGCGCCGGCTCAGCTGCAGCAGGCAGATAATTCAGCCGCATCGCTTCACCTTCGGTTTTGGACAATAACAAAGCTGCGGCTCTGGCACTGACTGGCTGCGGGCAAAAACTCTGGTATAACTCAGGCACCGGCTGGTCGGCATAAACCACCAGCACTTCAGTCACCTGGGCATCAGACATCAGGCCAAAAGCCTCAAGCACAGCGTAATGCAAGCTACTGTCGCCGCCGGCCACTGATGAATGTGCCGCCTGATGCTGCTGAAAAATACTGTATTGACCAACAATGGCGTTATGCACCGACAAAGCAAACTGGGTGGGTGACAAGGGCTGTTGCTGCGCCACATCAAACAACAATTCTGCTGTTTTAGGCAAATCACCATGACGGGAGGCAAATACCAGCGGTGTGCCGGCATCAATCGCCTGACTAAAGGCAACATCAAAGGCAATTTTGGTCAAGGGACTTAATCTTCGCCTTTGCATGGCGGGAACCTGAGGTAAGGCTGGCCATGCCGGCTCTGCAGATGTCTGGTCGAAAGCGCCGGCGTCCGGGCCGGGTTCAGCTGGCCAGAATTGCCAGCCTTTGATAAAAAAATCCATAAAAACTACTCAACCAAAACATGTTCATGAAGCTCTTCTAAAACAACGCGGCTTCGCCGACAATAGCTGCATGCAATCGCCACATCATACCCAAATCGCAGCAAATTTGTAAACCCAAGAATACAAAGCCGAGCGCCTTATTATGCCAACAACCAAGCCAGATTCAGCCCAAGTTCATGCATTATCACTGCATTTTGTGCTGTTAAAGTCAGCACAACCTCTGCCTTTGCACTGGTTAAATCACACAGAATTACAATGGTTAAACGGCAAATCAGCCAAGCGCACTCAGAGTTTTGTCTGGTCCAGGGCTTTATTACGACAGTTATGCTGCCAGCAATTGAACGTGACTCAGCAGCAAGTGTTGATCAGCCTGCCGGCAGAGCAAAAGCCGGAACTGTGGGTGGCAGGTACAAAATATTATTGTTCTGTCAGCCACAGCAAAGATATGGTGGCTGTCGTGCTGAGCAGCATTGGTGCTGTTGGCCTGGATGTTGAGTACATTTGCCCGCAGCGGGATAAACAACCTTATGCCACTTTATATCCGGCGCTTGGCAATTATTGTGCTTCAGATGAGCAGTTTTATCTGCGCTGGACGGCGCTGGAAGCGACTCTCAAACTCAGTGGCGGTGATTTATTTGCACTGCTGGCACAACCAGAGCCTGAACTTGCCCCAGAGCTAAAGTGCTGGCAACAACTGGGCTATCAGTTTTGTGTTGCCAGCCAGCAACGTCTTATATCACTGCAGCAACAACAGCTGCTGCAGCTTCCTTAAGCTTATTCGCCGTCTGTTGGTAACAGCGTGCGCTCTAACAATTCACCCGGTGCTTTTTGCTGCCATACCGGCCAGTATTCAGCTTGTTTGCTCTTGATGTCGGTTTTGTTTTTTTCAAACCAGGCTTCAGATTTCGGGGAATTTTGCATCAGCACTGTATTGCTGATTATTTTTTGCACCTTTGGATCTGCTTTTTTAAATTCAGCATTGCCGTCGGCACGGACCGGCCAAATGGAAAAACGGGCTTTCCAGGCCCCCATTCTTGGTGTGACCACCGCATAATACCTTTTCCCTGCCACCAGATCGGCCTCCAGGAAATCCGCAGCTTCGGAAACCACCATAAAGGTATTTTTGCCCGCCGGAACTTCCACCATCAATTTGCTGGAGTTGTCGAGAATACCAATAAAAGCCGGTTCTGATTGAGTGACATCAAACATAGGTGCGCTAATTGCGGCGCCGAACAACGACGAACGCAAAAACACAACCTGCGCTTTATCAGCAGGTACCGCCGCCAGTTGTTGATTGGGAGCTTTGACCATTGAAGATGAAGCACAACCACCGAGCAGCAACATAAGGGTTAAAATAAGTCCACGAAAAATCACAGTCATTCCTTGTAGTTAGATTAATAATATTGGCTATACCGCCGCCAAAAAGGCGGTTGGAGCATAACAAAAGAAACATCTGAATAACATAATTTCCTGAATTAAAATCAGCTTGCCGCTGGTCAAAAATATGCGGCCGCCGGATAATCCAACCTGCCGTTTCGAATCAGGACCTGAAAATTAATGCGGATATACAAAGCCCTTGCCCCGGTCAAAGCCCTTTCCTTTGACCTGGACGATACGCTGTACGCCAATACGGCAGTGATTGCCAAAGCTGAAGTTGCGATGCAGCAGCAGCTGGCGCAGTTATTACCGGTATCTTTTCATAACAACACTGTTTATTGGTTTGAGCAGCGTAAAATTCTGGCAACAGAGGATGCAGAGGTACGCCACGACGTCAGCCGCTGGCGTTTATTGGCGCTGCAACGCGGTTTAACAGCTCAGGGCATGCGCCCGGCGCAGGCCACGGAAATTGCTGAACTTGCCATGTCGGCATTTTTGCAGGCGCGCACCGATATTCAGTTAGCGCCCCATGTACGGCCGTTGTTGCAGCAGCTGGCAGAACGTTTTCCTTTGGTAGCCATTACCAATGGCAATGCCGACATTGAAAAAATGGGCATTGCCGATTTATTTCAGTTTTCGCTGCGCGCCGGGCCAGATGGCCGGATGAAACCTTATCCGGATATGTTTTTAACGGCCGCTGAGCGCTTAGCGTTGCCAGCACAACATATTTTGCATATTGGTGACCATGTTAAATCTGATGTATTAGGCGCGCTGAGCGCCGGTTGTCAGGCGGCCTGGCTGAATCTGACACCTGACACAACAGCAAAGCTTAAAACATTGCCCCATGTTGAATTGCATCAATTGGACGATTTGGCCACATTTGGCTGAGACTGTTGTTTACCAGGGGATAGATGGATTCAGGCAGCAGGCGGCAAAACGCAAATAAAAACGCCGCTATTTAAGCGGCGTTTCGACGGGTGATTTAACGAGCTTCAGGCATTCTGCTCACGTCTGCGACGAACTGCTGCAGCTATCACTAAACCTGAAAAAAACATCACAGCTCCCGGCTCAGATACAGGGACTGATAGTGGTGGTTTTAATGTTGTTTTATCTTCGGCCTTTAAATTCCAGAATTTGGCTGTTTGGCTTTCAGTGTAAACACCAAGATGGCCACTGAGGAAGGTTGAATCTGTCACAGCAAATACGTTGCCGGCAAAATCCAGCTTTAACTGGTTCGCTTCACGTTTAACGTTAA
Organism: Rheinheimera sp. 4Y26; assembly: GCF_025245835.1. GTDB lineage: Bacteria > Pseudomonadota > Gammaproteobacteria > Enterobacterales > Alteromonadaceae > Pararheinheimera. The sequence goes on along the minus strand of NZ_JAOBWS010000001.1, from coordinate 332,453 downwards.
AGCTGTAACTTGCGTTATCTTCCCAGAACAAATCTTTGATATTAAATAAAGTTTCTGACTTACCGTTCACTTCGCGAATCAAAAACAACCCGGTACGACCGGTAATATCGGCAAAGGATTTATCATCGTCTGTGCCCGGGCGCTGGGTTTGAGTCCAGCCTAAACGGTAGTGGTTTTTTGGATCCTGCCAGCCAAATACCAGACCAACGATGTCATTGTCATCGTACTCTCGTTTGGTCGGTGAAAAAAAACCACTGAACAGGAAATCGCCAAAAACCCGGAAGTCACTGACCAAGGCGCCGGAAGAATTACTGTGTTTTTCCGGTGCCTGACCTTTTACGCCAACCCAATTCCCCGTGGTGAGGTCATTCGATGGGCCAGCCTGGTGTGACCATTGAGCGGTATCAATCTTGATAATACCCGCGCTTGCAGTTGCTGAGATAACAGACAACAAAAGTCCTACAACATACTTCTTCATCATGACCTTCACTTGTTAGCGAATAAAGGAGAGCAAAATTTCGACAATTATCTTACAGTTTATTCCGCTTTGCAATCTTCGAAACTTTCCACGGATTCCACCTGTCAACATAAGAACGTTTATGCAGCAATTCCATCACATAGGCAAAGGTGCGAATCAACCTTAAATAGGTTCCTGTATATATCGGCATCAGTGGAATAAACATGACCGATTGATACATTGGTTTTTGGTTGAGGCTCCGTAGCATCATTGCCGAGAACAACCACTGCACCAAATTTGCACACACATAAAAGAAATAATTGAGGATGATTAAAAAAGCAATATAACCAGAGCTGAGTTGAATAATCTGGAAAAAGTAAATCACCCACTTAATGTCGAGCAGCAAATTAAAAAATAAATTGTCAGCCACTGTTATAAAGTTGCGCCAGCGAAAGGATTCAGACGGCCACAGGATGTCGCGGTGTTTGCGCAGACGAAACCTAATCATGGATTTATCCCAACGGTAGCGCTGTTTGGCTAACTTAGTGTAACTGGTTGGCACATTGGTATAACAAACACTGGCCGGTTCATGCACCACTTTAAAACCCATTTTGCGGATCTTCAGCGTAATATCACCATCTAATCCAGGACCAACGTCCCAGCCATGAATGGCCTCGAGAATATCCCGGCGAAATGCACCATAAGCGCCCGACACTATACGCAGAAGACCCAGATGGGAAGCCACGGTACGACCCACCATGATGCTTTTGCTGTACTCAATCCGCTGAATCTGGGCGGCAAAACTATCCTCATAATTCGCCACCCGCACATCACCACCCACACAGCCAACGTCGGCATCCATTAAAAAAGGCAATAAAATTGTTTCCAGCGCATCCCGCTCCATGTGTGAATCAGCGTCGATATGCACAATATAACGGCCCTTCGCAAACTGCAGGGCCGTATTGGCGGCCGATGCTTTTCCACCACGAATTTCGTTGCGGATAAAACAGTCAATCAAGCCATTACGCTCTAATTCCCGGCAAATTTCAGGCGTGGCATCATCTGAACCATCATCCACCACAATCAGCTCGTAAAAAGGGTAACTTTGCTGACGCAAGGTTTGCACCAGTTTCGGAATATACCGGCCTTCGTTTTTACCCGGCACTATCACTGAGATCAGAGGCTTTTGACTGAACAGCTGCTGCCTTGCCGCTGCGTATAATGCCGCCTTTCGCTTACGCTGCGGTAAATATTGCAGTAACACCACGCCTTCCAGCAGCACGTAGCGCACCATATCAATCATAAAAAACGGCCAAAAGTAACCCAACAGTTGCCAGCCACTCAGATTGATAAAGAATACAAAGGCTTGTTCAATCAAGAGTAAAGTCTCATTGATTTAAAAACCGCTCTAATGCATCCCGTACCTGCAATTCTGACGTCACAGCCAGCGCATGCTGTTGGATGTCCAACGAGCGGTCAAAGTTTTCGGTAAATAACTGCTCAACAGATTTTTGCAGCCTGGAAAGAGCTAATGCAGCGTTATCCTGACTGGTTTCCGGCATTAAAATCGCAAACATACTTTCGTTGTAGGCGGTGATAATATCGGTTTCACGCAATATGGTTTTAAATATCCCTGCCAGCTCAGTAAAAATTTGTTTGGCTTTGCTCCCCAGTTCCAGATGTATTTTATCCAGTCCGACAAACCGGACTATCGCCAACGCGCTTTGTGACTTGCCGTAACGGGCGATGCGGGCAGCTTCAACATTGGCAAACAACTCAAACTCGCGCAACGACAGCAGTTGCAGTTCATTTTCCAGAATATCGGTAAAATAGGTCTTCAGACCATAAAAAGCGGCATTTAAACCAACAGAAGTCAGCTTGTAACTATTAATGCGTCGCAAATCGAGAAACTTTGCTTCAGTCGTGCAGTTGCAGTTAAAACACTTCGCCACCACATTGCCTTCCTGGCTGACATGCTGACAAAGGCGGCACTTATTCACCGTCGATGGTTTGTCATAATCGACACCGATATGGCGCAGATGTTTATCACATTTTGGGCAGATTAATGCGTCGCCGCCAGCTTTAAAACGGGTTATGTCAGCGGTGAAACCACAACTAAAATGGTGCACCAACTCAACCACATCCAGGTCGTGGGAGCCACAGGCCACACAAGTTTCTTTAAAATTGAGAAAGGCGCTGTCACAGTGAATACAAAAATGTGCCCGATCAAACAAGGTCGCTGATAATAAATTCTGCTGTTCCAGAAAACCCAGCGTTTGCATCACGCCCATGTCTTGTATTGAAAACACCGGCTGTAACAGCGGATAAACATAACCGTTGTAATTTGTTGGTGTTGCCTGGGGTTCGGCAGTTGACTGACGGCTGGCTAACAACCGCAGCACTTTGACCTGTAAATGACCATCTGCGCCTCTTTCCTGCTGCGGCAGATTGTCAATCCAGCGGTTAATCATTTCCAGCTGATCCGGCACTGCAACCTGCTCAAACAGCTGGTCACCCTGCAGCACTAACACCGCATCAGCAGAATGCCATTGCCAACCGCTCTGACGCTCTGTATCAGCAACAAACACCACCGGCCTTAAATAGCAATGTGGCGAACTATGTTGCCGCAACTTCACCAGTGCCGCATAAGCTGTGCTGATGTCAGCAGCGTCAAGCAACAAACAGGATACCTGCTGCCAGTCGACCTTATCCAGGCTTTCAAATGTTGTTGTCGCTTGCAGGAGAGGTTTATTGTTTTGTGCAAACACCAATTGCAACGGCTGCTTCATCATAATGACCCTCTCACTGCTACCGGTAGTCTCTCAAACATGCGCCACAAACTGTTATCGGCGGGGTTGACCGGCACCAGCGTCATGCGTAATTGCACCTTGTCCTTCGCAAGTAAATCATTCAGATTACCGCTGATTTGACTCGCCACAGATTCAATCTGCTCAACACGGCCAAAACTTTCGGAACCATCCGGGAAGGACACCACCAGCTGTGATTGCTGAGCAAAAGAACGATACAACTTGGCATCCGCCAGAAACACCACACGCACCTGAGCTTCTGCCGGGCTGTATTTCAAAATGGGCCGGCCTTTCACCGCAAAATCCTGCGCTAATACTTTGACTTCCCTGACCTGCCCATCTTCGCCGGCATAAATGTGTTTTTCCAGACAAGCTTCATCGACAGGTTGTTGCCGTTTTGCCTCAAGCAGACGACTGTGCCGCCCGACCATAATGGCCAGCCGCTCTTGTTCCTTGTTAATATCCAGATTTAGCTTATCCAGCTCTTGCTGCTGTTTTTGCTGTTGTTGTTGCTGCTGACGGAACAAGGAAGCATTCACCTCCAGAGCCCGTTGCATACTATCTGTAGTCGCTGGCATCGCAGCTAAAGCGGCTTTTTCACGTTGTAATGCCTGAATGTCATTATTAACAAGCTGCATATCAAATGACAGCTTCTCCAGCACCGGATCGGGCTCGGCAGTGCAGCGTTTTTCTGCGGCAAAGCTCGCTAACAGCTCACCCTTTTTAAAGCTCTGGCCTTGTTTTACTGCCAGTTGCAGCATGATGCCATCCCGCTCAGCCAGCACATCACGAACCTCAACATCAACCAAGCCTTGTGCTTCAATCAGGTAATAAGGTTTTATCAACAGGTAGATAAGATAAGCAACCAGCAAAATCACCAGGCTAAAATAAATCCACTTGGTAATACTGGGTTTATATGACGTCACCGGTGTACCTTCCGGTGCCGCAGTGATCAGACTTTTGCGGTTATATAAATTCACCGGTTACTCCTGTGTATAAATATCAAGCTTGTGAACGGCAAATTGGGTGACGCCTGTCGCCTGACCTAATAACTCTATCGCCGCTTCTAATTGCAACTCGGTATTAAAATCCTGCTTTCGAAGCGCGACCACCAGCTTTTCCCGGGGTACTGAAGCCAGCACGGTTTTAATCCGGCGGCTAATCACTTCAGCGTCGCTGGTTTCATAGGCCATTAAATACACGCGGTCGACATCATTGCCGAGGGTGCGCAACACTTCAGCCGGCCAATGATGCGGCACAGACAGGGTTAAATTGATATCCGGATGCCGCTGGCGTATGGCAGTAACCAACTTAGTTAAATCCTGCAGCACCTGCTTTGGATTGGCTTTGTACTCTGCCAGGGCATGCGGTTCTATATCCAGATGAATGCCATCCCCATATCGCACTCTGGCTTCAACGGCTGCCAGCGCCTCGTTGTGGTGTTCTTGCAGCGCCCATTTTGCTTCACCTAATAACTGACTGACGCGAACCTGATGCTGAGCAGCCTCTTGCATAAATTCAAATAATTTTTTTGCGTCTACTTTTTTGCCAACGCTGACTAATGCATGCTTCAGCCCTTTGGTTTCAAATAACGCAAAGAGCTCTGCGTTAGAATAACGGTTAAATTGCTCCGACCAGATATACACAGAACGCTCACCGGGGCGAGCCCTGTGTTCAGTCTCATTCAAAGAGTTCACTTTGATAAACTTCTCGTTGTATTCCACCCGCGCGACCAGAAATATTTCATTCACTCTGCGGTACAGTTCCTGTTTGGCGTTGCCCAACTCAATGGCAGCGTCAATATAGGATTTAACACGCACATTCACAGCTGCTATATCCAGCGGCATATCAAGCGCCGTATAACTTTGTACCCGGCGCATCGCTTCCTGTGCCCGCAGCACTCTGTATTGCTGCCTGGTGGTGCGTTCCAGCTGCTCCTGCAAAGCCACATAGGCAACGCGGGTGCGGGTCATGATTTCCCACTGTTCGTGGCTAAAATCCTGCTCAAGCTGATTTAACTTTGCTTCAGATTGTGATCCTTTTTCGCCAAAAGTGATGGGCATCTGCAAGCGGGCACCGGCCACCAGGTCTTCCTGGCCACTGTTGAACACATCAAACTCTTTTCTTAAAAACAAACGAAAACGGCTGCCCTGTAAAAAAGAGTCTTCTTGTTGTGCCTGATCTTCAATCCTTAGCCGCTGCAGACGATGCGACTCCGCAAAGTCTTTATTTTGCCCGATTTGTTGCAGTATGGCGGCTAAATCAACATCAATGACCGGCGGGTTGATCAACTCCAGCTCGCTGGTCGCCAGAGTAGGATCTGCATGTAAACGGGCCAGTGTCTGGCGCGCCAGCATGATGTCCTCTTCCGGGATCATCAATTCATCCAGATAACTGGCGCCGGAAAAATAAGCTTGTTTTTCAACACCGTAAACTGCTTCCATAAACTTTAATTTGATTGAATTCAGATGCAGCTCTAAACCGGCAAAATGCCGGTTTAAATTAAAACGACGACATTGGTAGTTAATTTCGTGTTGTTTTAATTTGCCGTGCACGGCTTTGATGGCGGCCTGTCTTTTATAATCGGTGGCCTGATACTGATTATCGAGATAACCACTGTCCAGCAACTCCCAGGACAACTCCATATAGGTATTGCCTTCGTTTTCGTCCGGATTCCGTTGAATATCCTTAGAGGTATAACCGGCGCGAAACTCCAGACCAACATCACTGTTATAAGCCGCCGATTGTTGCTCTAAAGCATGAACTTCATCAGTATTGGACCATTTTGCATCACAACGGGACGATAAAATTCTGGAAACATCACTTAAGTCCATGTTGTTTTTCAGGCTGGCTTTTGTGGCTTCGTAGCTCGCCAGGCCATTTTCCCACAACATTTTTTCCACTGAATTAGCAGACCATGCGAAAGGGCTGATGACAAAGCCGGTAAGGCTGAATAATAAGAGGTAGGGTTTACAACCTGGCATATCACATCCGTCCAAAAGCGAAGAAAACCAGTGTAAACATATTCAGCAAATTATCAAACGCTTAGGCAAGGATTTACATCAAAGGAAACGCAGATTTATCCACGACTTTTTCTGATAGTGCCGTTTTGCCAGGTGAAAAGCAGACACCGCCTCTATTATGCCAAAGCGGTGACAACACCACAGTGCTGATAAAACGACAACAACAGGCTGGCCAGTTGCTTTGGCTGTTCCAAAGGCAGCATATGGCCACAATGCGGCAGCACCACTAAGCGCGCATCCGGCAAACGCTTAGCGATCTGCTCCAAAGCGGTCAAAGGCACTTTTTGATCCTCAGCGGCGCCAATAATCAGCACGGGGCACTGGATCTGATAAATCTCGTCCAGCAACGAGGGCCTGTTGCTGGTTTGTATCAGCTGATTCAGTAACACTGGATGGCCAAGCTCTTTATCCATCTGCCGAATGGATGCAGTGACTGTTGGATCATTAAGCCTGGACGGGTGCACAAATTCACTGAGCCTTTTTTGCGACATGCCCTGATATTGATGATGCTGTAACCAACTCAGCGTTTGTTGCCGTATTTTTTGCTCTGCTGCCGTTAAAGCTCCGGCGCTTGCGGCTATTAATACCAGCGATTTGATTTGACTGGCTTTTTCTGGCGTGAGTGACAATAGATGGGATAACAACAAATAACCGCCCAGCGAAAAACCAACCAGATGTTCTGCATCCGCAGTGGCAATAGCATCCATCATCAAAGCGTGGTTTTGTGCCTGCCAGATATGGGCATGCTGCATTGCAAAAGTTGTTTGCAGTTGCTGCCCGGCCGGGGTACTGAGCATAGGCAACCACAACCTTTCATCACATAAGGTGCCTGGCACCAACAGCAGTGTATTGCCGTTCATCATCACCCCAGAAGCTGACGCAGCGGCAAAGCACTATCCGCCAGCATCAACCAAAAAAAAGCCGCCAAATTCAGCAGGATCATCAGACGGAATAACCATAAAAAGCTGTGTTTACTGGATTTATGTCTGAGCTTGTTTTGCGCCAGCACAGCGCCCGGCCAGCCGCCAAGCGCTGCCAATAACTGTAAAGTGGATTCTGCCGTGCGCCAACGCCGTTGTTTTGCCGCTTTTTTATCGCTGGCATAGCTGACAAAAGTCAGCGCCGACCACCCGAGATAATAACAGGCGATTTGCCAGGGTAGCAGCCGGAACACTGCAGCAGCGCCCAGCAACAACAAAAAACTCCACGCCAGAAAGTCCGGTATTGTCGCGGGTTTTTCGCCTGTAGCTTGCAGTTTTTCACCGGAAAAAGTCACTTCTTTGGCCTGCGACCGGCCTGCTCTGTCCGTCGTTTTACGATAAGTCACCAGATCGCCCGGTATCGGCCGGCGTTGTTTATTTTGCAGCGCTGAAATATGCAAAAAAACATCTGAACCACCCAGCATAGGCCGGATAAAACCAAATCCTTTTGCGTCCTGCCACTCGCTGATTTTGCCTTTTGCCCGCATCCTGCACCTGAAAAAATTTTTTTTGCAGCATAACCAAAAGCGCCGGCCTGTGCTATCCGGATACTTGCCGCCTGAAGACTGTGCCCCTTCGCACAAAACTCATGCAGCTATCAAGCTGCCCAACAAAAAACAAACGGGTTTAGCCCATTGGCAAGCCCTGATATACTGCCGTTATCTCAGTACCCCTGTACATTTATCCATAGGCGAGCTCAATGGACGTTTCTTTATTACTTGATGGTTTAAACGACAAACAGCGTGATGCGGTGGCAGCGCCCAGCCAGCATATGCTGATTCTGGCCGGCGCCGGCTCGGGCAAAACCCGGGTGCTGGTGCACCGGCTGGCCTGGCTGATGCAAGTTGAACGTGTGGCCCCTTATAGTTTGCTGGCAGTGACCTTTACCAATAAAGCAGCCCAGGAAATGCGCGCCCGTATAGAGCAAACAGTCGGTGTCAGTTTAAACAACTTATGGATGGGCACTTTCCACGGCTTGTCGCACCGCATGTTGCGTGCCCATTATGCCGAAGCTAATTTGCCACAGGGTTTTCAGATCATCGATTCAGACGACCAATACCGTTTAGTGCGCCGGGTGCTCAAAGCTTTAAATCTGGATGAAAAGCACTGGCCACCGAAACAAATTCAATGGTTTATTAATGGCCGTAAAGACGAAGGCGAGCGCCCGAACCAAATGGCGCATGGTGGCGATTATAACCTTGAGACCATGATTAAAATTTACGCCGCTTATCAGGACCTGTGCGACCGCGCCGGCTTGGTCGATTTTGCTGAAATATTACTCAGAAGTTTTGAGCTTTTGAAAAACAACAGCGAAATCCGCAGCCATTATCAGCAGCGGTTCCGGCAAATTCTGGTCGATGAGTTTCAGGACACCAACGCTATTCAGTATCAGTGGTTACGCTTGTTGGCCGGTAACCATGCCCGCGTGATGATAGTGGGTGACGACGACCAGTCCATTTACGGCTGGCGTGGTGCCAGGGTAGAAAATATCCAGACTTTTTTAAAAGACTTTCCGGACCCTGTCACTATCCGTTTGGAACAAAACTACCGCTCTACCGGCACTATCCTCAAAGCTGCCAATGCAGTGATTGCCAATAACAACAGTCGCTTAGGCAAAGACTTATGGACAGATGGCGACGATGGCGAAGCCATTTCGTTATACACCGCCTTTAACGAGCTGGATGAAGCGCGTTTTATTGTCAGCCGTATCCGCGAGTGGCGCCGTCAGGGCGGTAAACTTGTTGAGGCTGCAGTGTTGTACCGTAACAACGCCCAGTCGCGCGTGCTGGAAGAAGCGCTGATACAGGACGGCATGAACTACCGCATTTATGGTGGCCTGCGCTTTTATGAACGTCAGGAAATTAAAGACTCGCTGGCTTATTTGCGGCTGATTAACAACAGGCAGGACGATGCGGCACTGGAGCGTATTATCAATACCCCAACCCGCGGTATTGGTGATTCCAGCCTGGATAAAGTGCGTGAATTTGCCCGCCGTGAACAACAAACTTTATGGCAAAGTCTGCAGCAGATGTTGTTCCAGAAAGAGCTGACCGGCCGCGCCGCCAATGCGGTGTCGGCTTTTATGGAGCTGATTAATAAACTGGACGACGACATCCGCGATTTACCGCTGGATGAACAAGCCGACCATGTCATTCATCAATCTGGTCTTTATGCCATGTACCAGGCGGAAAAAGGCGAAAAAGCCCAGACCCGCATTGAAAACTTAAACGAACTGGTGAACGCCTGCGCCAACCAGAATTTTGCCGCCAATGAAGAAATGAGCCCGCTGTCGGCCTTTTTATCCCAGGCGGCACTGGAAGCCGGTGAATATCAGGCAGAAGAACATTCAGACGCTGTGCAGCTGATGACACTGCACACTGCCAAAGGTCTGGAATTCCCGCTGGTATTTGTCTGTGGTCTGGAAGAAGGCATGTTCCCAAGCCAGCAGTCGGGCGACGACCCAACAAGGCTCGAAGAAGAACGCCGGCTTTGTTATGTTGGCATGACCCGTGCCATGCAAAAACTGTATTTGTGCCACGCTGAAAGCCGGCGTTTATATGGCCAGGAGCAATACAACAAACCATCGCGCTTTTTACGCGAAATTCCGGCCGAATATGTCGAAGAAATCCGCCTGACCACCAGCGTCAGCCGTCCGACCCAATTTAACCGTTTTGGCAGCGCCGCTACCCACAGCGCTTTTGAAAACACCGGTTTTAAACTGGGCCAGCGTGTATTTCACGAAAAATTTGGTGAAGGCACAGTGCTGAACTACGAAGGCACAGGCAATCAGTCGAGAATTCAGGTGAATTTTGACGACTTAGGCAGCAAATGGCTGGTCACTGCTTATGCCAGGTTAGAGGCAATTTAACATGACTGCCGGGGCAGCTGTTGTTTCTTTGCCAGCGCTGCTGTTACAGCGCCAGCAGCAATGCCGGGCGCTGGGCTGGCGTTTACCGCTTTGGTTACAAACAAGCACTGCGGCAACTGAGCACAGCACCGAAGCCGCTGAGCAAACAGCCGCAACTCATCCATTGCTGCTGGCTTTACTAAAAACCCAGCCACCACAGGCCACAGTATTTTGGTTGGGTGATGTTTTGCCTGAAGTGCAACAGGCTTGTCCTTGGTGGCAAATTCAGCAGATAGAGCGAAAATCCCAGCTGCTGGGCGCTGAATGTGACGTGCTGGTGATTAACACCTGGCAAGGCATCGACTGGGATTTAGTGGCCGCCAGCGCTGGTTGTGTCAAAGCCGGTGGTTTGTGGCTGTTGTATAGCCCGGTTGCTGAGTTTTGGTTGAAGTTGCCTAACCCCAAAGCCGGTAAACTGCGCTCTTATCCTTATGAAGCCGGCCCCTCGGCATTTTTACAAAGCTGGCTTAATAAAAGCCCGCATCACAACTGGTTGGTATACCACAACAATCTGCTGCTGCAGGATTTAACCTTGCCTGCAGCGGCAACAGATGCAGATGTTCAATCGCAACAGCCAGAGCCACCTTATTTAAGTCAGCACCAGCAACAGGCGGTGGCCGCTATTTTTCAACTGCTTGCAGGCCACAGACGCCGGCCTTTACTGTTAACAGCACACCGCGGGCGCGGAAAATCGGCAGCGCTCGGTATAGCAGCAGCGTTGTTGCAGCAACAAGGCAAAAACCGGCTGGCCATTTGTGCGCCCCACCCCGACAATGCCGCCGTGGCGCTTCAGATGGCAAAACAACAGCTGCAACAGCTGGCACCAGACACTGAGCTGGCGCTTAGCTTCTGGCCTGTTGATGTGTTACTGGCGGAAAAACCCAAACTTGATTTATTGCTGATTGACGAAGCGGCGGCCATTCCCACTCCACAGCTGCAACAACTGGTGGCGCATTACAGCCGCGTGGTGCTGGCCAGCACAGAACATGGTTACGAAGGCACAGGCCGTGGTTTTTTATTAAAGTTTCAGCCTTATCTTGATGCCCACTGCCCGGGCTGGCAAAAATTTCAGTTACAACAAGCTATTCGATACGCCGCCGACTGCCCGCTGGAACAGCTTATTTTCCAAAGTTTTTTACTAGCCACCGAGTATCAGTTGCCACAATATCAGCCCACACAGCCGCTGCAGCTGAAGCTGATACCACAGACAGAACTGGCGCAATATCCCCGTTTTGCACAAATGATGGCACTGCTGAGCCTGGCGCATTATCAAACCAGTACCACAGATTTATGGGCACTGTTGGATAATCCGGCACTGCAACTTTTTACGCTGTGGCAGCAGCATGAGCTATTAGCTTGTGCTGTGATCAGTCTGGAAGGAGCTTTACCCGATGCTTTAACTAAGCAGATTTATCGGGGCGAGCGCCGGGTGCAAGGCCATTTAATGGCGCAAAGTCTGGCATTTCATTTGGCAAGCCCGGAACTTGCCCGGCTGAAAATGGCACGCATTCAGCGGATTGCCGTCAGCCCTGTGTTGCAGTCGCAGGGGCTTGGCACAAGGATGTTAGCGCTTCTGCAACAATATTTTGCCAGCACTGATGTGGCGCTGCTGGGCAGCAGCTTTGGCTGCACCAGCGCTTTGCTGCATTTCTGGCAGCGCGCCGGTTATCTGCCGGTCAAACTCAGTCAGCAAACCGAACAAGCCAGCAGTGAAGCGTCGATACTGATGCTCAAAGCTGTACAACCCAAGTGGCAGGCCAGCATTCAGGCGCTGCAGCAACAATTTAGCCAGCAGCTGTACTGGCAACTGGCCGACAGCCAGCGCCAACTGTGTCCGGCTCTGGCAGTAAAACTGGCAATACCTCCTGCAATCCCCTTGCCGGCCACCGCACATGAGCAACTGCAGTTATTCAGCGCCGGGCACAGGCCTTATGAGTTGGTGGAAGTCTGGTTATTGCACTGGTTTAACCTGAATTATCAACATCTTCCGGCGGCGACTGCCGCCATCTTTGTGAAAAAACTCTGGCAAAAACACAGCTGGCAAAGCCTGGGATCAGGTCATACCGGCAAAAAGGCATTGATCCTTGCCATACAGCAAGCCGTATCAGACTTTATTGTTGGATCTGAACCGTTGTTTGCTGCAGATCCCCTGACCTGTATCAAAACAGACAGGCTCTGAAGGATCTAGGCTATAGTACGAATGAGTTCAGCTTTTACTTCAGCTTAGATATATCAGGGTGGGCATTTGTATTGATGTGGCGATTATGGTCCCTGTTGTTATGGTGTTGCAGCACCCTGGTCAGCGCAGAAGATAAACTGCCGATTATCCTGGGGATGTCTGCCCCTTTCTCCGGCCCGGCGGCGCAACTGGGTTTAAGTTACCGTCATGGCGCCGAACTGGTGTTTCAAAAGCAAAATCAACTGGGTGGCATTGCCGGCCGGCCGCTGCAACTGGTGGCGCTGGATGATGGTTATGAGCCGCTGCGCACTGTCGCTAATACCAGGCAACTGCTGTTTTCTCATCAAGTGATGGCATTATTTGGTTATATAGGTACACCAACCTCCAGCGCTGTGCTGCCGATGCTCAGGCATGAACAGGTGCCTTATCTGGCGCCATTTAGCGGTGCCGACTTATTACGCCAGAGCGAAGACCATTTTATTTATAACTTCCGCGCCAGTTATGCTGAAGAAGCCAAAGCCCAGATTGCCTATCTGGTCGATAAACAAAAATTACGTAAAGTGGCGTTGTTGATCCAGGCCGATGAATTTGGTGCCACGCTGGAGCAAAGCTTTTTAACCGAGCTAAGTTATCGTGGCATTAAACCCTTGGTGATCAGCAGATTTCAGCGCAACAGCGGCGACTTAAGCCTTGCGGTGAAACAACTGGTGCAATACCAACCGGAGCTGGTGCTGACAGTTGGCACTTATCAGGTACTGGCCCAGGCGATTAAACTGGCCAATCTGAAAAAATTCCGTCCTATGTACAGTGTGGTGTCTTTTACCGGGGTGTCGGAGCTGGCACTGATGCTCAGCAGCCAGGACAAAGTGGTGGCCTCTATGGTGATGCCAGATCCGCTAAGCAGCCCATTAGCTTTGGCAAAGGCTTACCGCAAAGCAGCCGGCGACAAGGTGCCGTTAACAGATATTGCCTTCGAAGGTTTTGCTGCAGCCACACTGCTGGTGCAGGCGCTGCAGCAATGTTCCGAAGATATCAGCCGGAGCTGTTTATTAAAAACATTACCGGCTCAGAAGCTCTATGATTTTGAACTCAATTACGATCAAAAACGCCATCAGGCTTCAACCCAGGTATTTCTGGTCAGGCTGAAAAACCAACAGCTGCAGCCGCTGTCAGTTAATGACTAAAATAACCGGCACAACGTTTTACCCCGTTTTTGGTCAGGTAATAACGGCTGCAATTGGTGTCGTAGCTGCTGCCGGTTGCACTGATTTGCCAGCCCGACAAATACACCCCATGCAAATGGGTCCAGCTGCCATTTTGTTTTAAACTCCAGTGCTGATGGGGACCGGTGGAAGAACCACCATTACACAAGGCCTGCGCTTTGCTGTTAGCCGGATTGGCAATGCGGGTGTTTTTATACACTGTGGCCCCTGTGCCGTACTGAATATTCATCAGATGGTAATAGGTAGTCGACCAGCCGCCACTGTGCACCACTTCGGCAAAACAGGACGAATGCCGTTTAAAACTGCCAGCTGCAGAAGCCGCCACCCAGACACCGGACTGATTGCTGCCCCAACCGCCGCCCTGACTCATATCCAGCGACGACATCGGATAACTGCCGGATCCGGTATTGGTATGAGCGCCACCGACATGCCAGGACTGACCGGTAGGGAACGGAAACTGTAAAAAACCATTGGCAGGCCCAGCCAGTAACCTCGACTCCGGCTGGCGTATTTTCACCTGAGCCGCTTTAAAATCTTCGGCAAACAGCTTTTGATACAACTGGTTAAATCGTACCTGTTGCACCACAGGTCTGGCGAACTCTGAGTTCTGGCTAAACAGATAACCCAGCGGATCGGCGTCTTGATTTTGTAAAAACTCTCTGGCTTCCGGCAACTTCTGACCGCTGTATATACGCTCGGCCAGCTGATGACTCACGTCCTGCAGCTGTGCATTAAAACCAAGTTTTGCCGACAAGGAAGCAAAAGGACGCTGCATTCTGGCTTCATCGGCTTTGCCGTCTGTCACTATGCCGCTGTGCTGCTCGATTAATGTAATGAGCACCCGCGGGCTGATACTGCTGTAACCGGCCCAGTGGGAAATATGCTCAGCGTAAGGCAACAAATGCGGCGCCTGACTAGCCAGATAAGCTTCGATATCAAAATTAAACATTTCGTCGTAGCTGTACACCAGCGGATGCACCAGCTCGACAGATTCCGGTGGCCGGATAGGTTCTGCCGCCAGCAAAACGCCTGTTGCCATGGCCTGGAGACTAAGCGCACAAATAACACAAATGCTGATATTCCTGATTTTCATCGGTTCGTCCTTCTGAGGTTTGAGTCTGGCCCTATGCAGCCAATCTTCACTCTAGCCGCAGCAGATAAGGGTAAAAGCGACGAAAAATAAATATCACAAATTTGTCAGCCTGATGTCACAAACAGCTGACGGAACAACATGGGTAACAACAGTTCCAGCGACAAGGCTGCAACACATCGTTGTTGCAGCAAGGTGCGATGCCGTTGTGCGGCATCTGCAACAAGGCTGTCTTTTGGCACAAAAGCGGGAAAAACAAAGGGCGCCCAACTAGCGGCGCCCTGTTTTTTTAACGTTGTTGTACAAACTCTCGAAGCAACAATTGCTGCCGCCAGCTCAGCCGCCATTCCCCGCCTGGCGGTAATGTGCTGCTGTCACGGCAGAAATCGGCAGATTTTTCATTAAGCGCCAACACAAAATCCTGACCATTCTGCCGATGTAATAAAGTGACACTGGCAGCACCATCAGCAGGCCAACTGACGCAAACTTCATTGGACTTTTCCTGCACTTTGATATTGCGAGCAAGGCTTTGTAGCTGTTGTTGCGATTGAGCCAATAACTGAGCATCCTGAGATAACTCCGCCAGCTGCTCATTCGCCCGCCATATTTGCATTTTTCTAATGGTTAACGCCGGGATTTCCAGCTGGAAACGTTGCTCCACTTGCCCCTCGGCATGGTCATATTGTTGCAGCAGCACATTAAACTGATGCCAGCGCCCCTGTGCATCCAGTAGCCGAAGCACGACATCACTTTGCGCTATGTCATTGGGCGCGCGCGATAACGGCACTAAACTACGGATATTCATTTTTCCCTGACTAAAACTGCCACTCAGATACAAAGCGCCAGCGCCTTGTGCGCTTGCCGCGGTTAAACTTTGTTGCTGCGTTGGTGCTGTCAAAGCGGCAGGAAAAGAGGCTGGTGGGTTTTTAAGCACAAAATCCTGTACCGCTGCCACGTTGTAATCGGATACATGCCTGGGGCGGCAATAAGACATCACATCACTGTAAGTTCCGGGCGAAAAGGTACTGCTAAAATCCGGCGCCAAACCATAAGAGCCAATTGATTTGGGGTTGTAGGGATACATTGGATCAGTGCCGGAAGGATTGCCGCAATCAACATGCGGACGACCAAAATTGTGACCAAGTTCATGCGCCAACGTGTTGCCGTCATTGTCGGTATCAAAACCAACAGCGGCCGGAAAGGCGATATACCCCAGACCAGCACAACAGCCATCTCCCATCTCAGGTTTAAAATATCCATAATAATAAACCTGTTCGTTTTCGATAGAACGCAGGTCAGACAACTGGTCCAGCATCACGTAAGCCGTTGTTTTTGTTCCATCCACCTGCAACTGATAAGGCGCACGGGGTCGTACATCCACAGCGGTAAAAGGCCAGAACTTCTGCACAGTGTGCTGCACAAAGTCCACTGCAGGCAATGTCGCCACGCTGTCACCCAGCTGGAAAGGCACTATCCGAATGGCTAAGGGCCGTTCCGCAGCAAATGCCGGCGTAAGCTCTCTGACTTGTACGCCATCCTGTAATACTTTCAACACTACACCGGTTTTCATCCAGCTGGCCGGCACTGTCAGTTTATAACTGTGATTCAGACTGCTATGCACTTTACTGGCAGGTAAAGGCTGAGTCGGTGCTATGGCATCCAGCAAAGTGGTGCTGCCATTTAAACTCAATTGCACCTGTAACTTCGGCAGCACTGCCGGGGCTGTCGCTGCGGTGACGTGCAGTCGTAACAAGCCATCACGTTGTTGTGTTAACAAAGGTTTTTTCGACAACGTGACCTGACTTAAATCCACTGATTGCAACGCAGCAACAGCAGGTGCTGCCCCCACTTCAGCCATCCGCACCAGCTTTTCACCGCCAATGCCGTTGTCAAACAAAATGGCAGGCCTGAACTGGTCGGCCTGATAACCGCTAAACAACCGCTGACCACCGTTACCACAGGCTTGCATTGGACTAACAGGGGTTCCTGGCATCTGATCATCCAAGTCCAGATACAAGGCACAATGCAAAGTTGTGCTACTGCCACTGGCCTGCCAGTTGTAACTGAGCTGACGGTTTTGCACTTGCCCTTGTGCATTCAGCGTCACGCCAGCAAAGGTATCAGGGCAATCATCACGTTTGTCATCGTACAAGGACAAATTTAAATTGTATTTGGCTTTAAGCGCATTCAGTTCGTCGAGATGCAGTGAATAACCTTGTTGATCAATACATCCAGACACTGACAACGAAGCATTTTGGGCAAAATTGAGATTTTTCAGCACTGAAAAGTCAGTTAACAAACTGCGGTAAAGACTCACTGAAAGCAAAGTGTCCGCCTGCAACAACGGATTTAAATCAGTTATTTCGCTTCCGCCGAGATCAACACGCTCTAACTGCCCTAAATTACGCAGCGCAGAAATATCCTGCACTTTACTGCCGTGCAGATCCAAAGACTTTAAAGGTGCGTCGGCTAAAGGGCTAATATCCGAAGTAGCACTCCACAATAGCGAAAAGTATTTCAGAGGCATACCACGCAACGGCGTTAAATCCATCGCGGCCGGGTGAGACAATTCAAGGCTAGTCAGCGCTAAACCTTGCAGTGGTGACAAATCCGTCGTCTTCGGCTGACGAATCCTTAATTGACGAAGTGCCGACAGGTCTTTTAGCGGCGAAAAATCCACGATGGGGTTGTATTCCAAAAAAAGATTACGCAGTTTACTTAAATTCTGCAGCGGTTCCAGCCGTTCAATTTTATTGTAACTTAAGTTCAGGTAAACTAGGTTTACCGCATGTTGCAACCCCTGCAAATCGACAACGTTTTGCAAAAAAATATCCAGCTCAGTTAAAGCTGCCAACCGGCTCTTGGGAATAGCTGCGCCGGCATCAATTTTTAACCACCCCCGAATAGCTGAGTCCAGATTTGGATCAGGGAACACCACCACAGAATCGGGGTTAAAACTGGCAGTAACAGCACAAGGTGCAGTGACAGGGCCTGTGGTGTAAATATTGCCATTCAGCACTCCATTACAGCCGCTGGCCGTAGTGATATCAAAGCCACTGTCGGCTGTTAGAGTGAATCGTACTTGATCACCATGTTGCACTTGCTGGCTGGCTGGACTGATGCGTCCACCTTCGCTGCTGCTGGCACTGACCTGATAACTGATGGGGGAGAAAGTGGCGGCCACCTGACAATCAGCCTTCATGGGTGCCGTTTGGTACAGATCACCCATCATATTGCCGCCACAACCACTAATTTGATCCAGCATATACCCTTTGTCAGGGAGCACATTTAACCGAGCGGTAGCCCCCAACTCAGCAACCTGACTCACAGGTGTTAAGCGCCCGCCCAAGCCCCAGCTCGCACTCACCACAAATGTTTGCAATTTAAAAACAGCACGCACCTGACAGGCCGTTGTTACAGCCGCGACTTTGTACAGATTGCCATTCAGGCTGCCATGACAACCCGTGACACTGTCAATTAAATAACCTTGAGATGGCGACAAAGTCCACTCTGCCGGCTCGCCATAAGCAATATTTTGCTCACTGGGCGAAATACTGCCGCCACTACTGGCAGTTGCAGTTAATAACAAAATTTGTTTTTTAAAGCTGACTTTAACGGTACAAGCTGCATTGACCGCAGCAGTGCTATAACTCAAGCCATCGAGTGTGCCATTACAACCCGTAGCGCTATCAATAACAAAACCGGTTTGTGGTAATACGCTAAAAGTTGCAGTTTGCCCGGCTTTTACCTGAGCGCTCGCCGGGCTGATCGTACCACCTGAACCTGCTTCGGTACTTATCAGAAAGTTTGAGGTCTCTGATACAACCGGCTTCTCTGTGACAGTACTGTCATCACCACTACCGCCACCACAGCCCGTTAAAGCAATGATAACCAGCAGAAATAACCAGATTCTGTTGTTCATATTGTTACTCCTGTGACTACCGCAACTGCGGCGTCGTCCTTGATATGGGTTACTCTGTTTGTCGGGCTGCAGGCCTGACTATGCACTTGATTTTCCAAACTATTCGCCTGAACGTCAGGCGATGGGGCGACAGTATAACTGGCACTGCAGGTTTAAACTGCAGAATTTTTGCGTCGCCACACTTTGTACTTCTGGTGTAAAACACACCCAATGGCTAGCCCAAAGTTGCCGCCCCCAGCCAGACTAAAGCTTCAGTTGAGTTCAAAAGCCTTACCGTTTTTTCGTGTTCGGCAATATGCAATGCTGCATTGTATTTACCGTCATAGCCGCTGTTGGGCATCAATAGGTTTTCTTAGCGTTGCACTTGCACTTGCACTTGCACCCGCAGTAACCACACAAGCAGCAACCGGGAAAGTTTTTTTCATCATTTATTCATGCCTTGTTGAACCATGCAAAAACAATGTTGCTGGTATAACCGTCAGGCTCAGATGCTGCGCTGCAATTTGTAAGCGATGATAATTTGATTGGCTTTGTTCATCCGATAGTCAGCGAACAGCCAGATACTGTATTTTTAACTTTTACAGCAAGGAAATAGCGATATGTATCAGTTCAAACCGTTGTTAACCCCAGTATTATGCCTGACCACTGTGGTGCTTTTTGCAACCACAGTCAGCGCGCAAACTATCCCCCCGGCGCAACAACAATTGTTACTGCAAATGGCTGAGCAGTCAGGCTTATTACAACAGGCGGCCAATTGTAGTGGGGTGAGCAACGCCAGCTTAAAACAACATTTAGCCCGCGCTTTACAACAATGTCCGCTCGCCGCCAATGGCATGCCAAGCGAACAATGTGTCAAAACCAAACTGATCCAAAGCACTGGCGTATCACCCGCGGCGGTGAAAAAGTGTGAACAACTGGCAGCACAGGCACAGCAGCAACAACAGCAAACTTCGGCCGCAACTCAGCTGGACGCGCTGTTTGACAAAATTGGCGACAGAGAGCCAACTGCCGCCGAACAAATGCAAATTGAACAGTTAACCAATAAATTGCAGCAGGAAGGCATAGCACAACTGCGCTCGAACGTGGATATGCTGGTGAACGCCAGCCAGGGCACTACGGCCGGTATTCCGGCGCCTATGTATCCGGGCAGTAAAGTGCTGGTGCATTTACCGGCGCAGGGCATGGTGCAATTTGGCGATCAGAGTGTAAAAAGTTTACCCGGCGTATCTTTTGCTTCAACGGCATCCGCCACTGAGATCCTGGCCTGGTATCAACAACAATACCCAGCTTATCAATACCGGAAAATTGAACTGGGCGGCACGCCTGATCACCTGCTGCTGAAAAAAGCACCGGAACCTTTTGATTATATGCAGGTATTACCGCAGTTACCCGGTATTCCGCATGTGTTTATCACGGCCGCCAATCAAGAAACACAACGGCATTTGCCGGGCGCCCAAACCTTATTTACCGTCACTTATCAGCCCTGAAAGAAGCGGATAAAGCCGTTAAGCAAAATAGGCAGCGTCGGCAAAAGCCGGCGCTGCGGCATCTTTGGCCGACAATAACGGCGTGCCTTTGAGCGGCCAGTCAATGGCAAGCTGTACATCATCAAATCTGATACTGCGCTCGGCTGCCGGCTGGTAATAATCTGTAGTTTTGTAATGCACATCAGCACTTTCTGACAACACCAGAAAACCATGGGCAAAACCTTCCGGGATCCACAGCTGCTGCTGATTCTCCGCCGATAACAGCTGCCCCACCCACTGACCAAAAGTAGGCGACGAGCGCCGCAAATCCACTGCCACATCAAAAATTTCGCCCTGCACCACCCGGATCAGTTTGCCCTGCGGCTGTTGCAACTGATAATGCAAACCGCGCAGCACTCCGGCTTTGGAATGAGAATGGTTGTCCTGCACAAAATTCAGCGTTCGCCCCAGCAACTGCTGATATTGTTGCTGCTGAAAACTCTGCAAAAAATAACCCCGTTCGTCGGTAAAAACGCGCGGTTGTAATATCACCACATCAGGAATTTGGGTTGGGATCATCTGCATAAAGCGGCCTTTCAGAACTTGTTGCAGGCAAAAATGCCGCAATGGCGGCATTGTCGGTGATTTTCAGAAAAACGCAAGTCAGCCGCCCAGAGCAGGACACAGCAGCAAATGCTGTTCGCCGGCCGCATTCAACTTGCGCTGTTGTAAGCTGCTGTGAATAATCGCCGCAACTTTTTATGCCACAGGCAGCAGCATGGCTAATTTTATTTTGTGGGACAACGATGGAGTACTGGTTGACACCGAAGCACTGTATTACCAGTGCAACCGCGACTTTTATCAAACACTGGGGCTGGAGCTGACCGAACAGCAGTTTTTTCAGTGTTTTTTACTGGATAACATCGGCGCCTGGCATTTATTGCCAGAGCAGCTGACTGAAACAGCAATTGCCGCGCTGCGCCTGGAGCGCAACCGCCGTTACGCCAGTATGCTCAGTGAAGTTAACATTGCCCCTGTGCCCGGCATGGCGGCGCTGCTGGCACAGCTTAAACCCCGTTATCAGCATGGCATTGTCACCAGCGCACATCGTCAGCATTTTGAGCTGATCCACAGACACACTAACCTATTGGCGCATTTTCAGTTTGTACTGACCGGCGATGAAGTAAAGCAAGGCAAACCCCATCCTGAGCCTTATTTACGCGGTTTGGCGCAAAGCGGCCAGCCAGCAGAGCAGGTTATCGTGGTGGAAGACTCGCCGCGCGGCCTGCAGGCCGCCATCGCCGCCGGTTTGCGTTGTGTGGTGATCAAACACAGCTTTTGCCGCCATTACGATTTTGCCGGTGCCTGGCAAGTGGTCGAAACGGTCAGTCAGCTACAACAATGTTTAATGGACGCAGATTAGCCTGCTGATAAGGGCCGGTTTTCTGCTATGATCGCGCCATTCACCGACCTGCGACTGCAACAGTCAATCAACAGGCCGCCACCTGCAGGAACCTTGTATGATCAACTATTTCCGTGTGCTTGGCGTAAAAGCCAGCGCCAGCGAAGAAGAGATTAAAAAAGCCTATAAAAGGCTTGCCAATAAATACCACCCGGACAAATTACAGGGCAGCTCTGAAGATGACAAAGAGCAGGCCGCAGTGCAGCTGCAGCGCGTCAAAGAAGCCTATGATGTGTTGTCAGACCCAAAGCAACGTGCTGCTTTTATTAAAGATTTTAATAACGTGATAGTGCCGGACCCAACTGCAGCCATGCAGGAGCTGTGGGAGCAATATTATCCGCCGCGCTAACCCGGCGCTGCAGACCACAAGCAGTTAAAGCGACCAGCTCTGCAAAGACCACAGCACAGAGCTGCGGGCAAAAAAGCGGCCCAAAACAAAAAGTACAGCGGGAACCATGCCATTCAGTTGGCAATAAAATACAGCAGGACCCACCATGAGCCAGAAATTTAACGCAGCACGGTTAGAACAACTGAAAACCGATGCCTTTGAAAACATTGATTCTTATAACGACCCGGACACCCCAAAAGCGCTGGCCGCTTTTACTGAACAAATCAAAGGCATTTTGCAGGCAGCGCCTGATATGCTGCAGTCGGTGCCGGAATATCTACCGGTGGCACTTTATGGCCGGGTGAAGTTTCCGGGTGAAGCCAAACTCAAATGGTCGCAGTGGTTAAAAAGCGGCAATGCTCCGGCATGGGACGATTTTAAAACCACAGTGGCCTTTAACAACGCCGATTTACCGCTGGTAAAAACCATCCGCGCTTATAACGAAAGCCTGTTAATTGAAGCCTGTGCCGTGCTTTTTCTATTGTCGAATGAAACATCCAGCCCTGTGCAACGCAGCAAGGGGGGCCATGACGATGGTGACGATTACGAAGAAGAAGAAGAAGAAGAAGAAGACTACAGTGACGAGCGTGACCAAGCCGCTGACGATTACGACGGCACTGATGATGAAGACGAAGAAGGTTATGATGATCAATATGATGAAATTACCTTTAAACGGGAAGGTCGCTGATGAATAGTCTGATTGAGATTGCAGTTGCAGAAATTAAAGAACTGGCTGTGGTTGAACCCAAGCAAGCCAGCAAAAGATTTGAGCTGATGGCCAATACCATGTCAGACGCCCAGCTGGTTGAAGTGATTGAAAATATTGATATTGTGACGCTGACGCAAATTAACAGCCAACATGATATTTCCTTCCCTTCGATTATTTCTGAGCTGATGACAGTGGAAAAAATCCGCGACATCGTGTGTCAGCAGCCGTTGTATTGGGAAGAAAAAATCAAAAATAACGCTGAAGAGTTAAAACAGCACACTTTTGATTTTTTAACTTACCTGATCCGCACTCAGGAAACCGAAGAAAAACAAGCCGAAATTCTCGAGTGTATTGCCGAAGATCCGGCCGGTTTGTTTTATCTGTCTATTCCCTTTATTGAGTTATACCGTGGCGAAGTGATTGAAGATGAAGACGAAATTCACGACATCCTGCACGAAGAAGAACAGGATTTAGAAGAAGCGGTCAGCTTTACCGAACGCCATTTAAACGAAGAAGTGCATGGTTTGGGTTTTGACGATCCACGCAGTTTACTGGCGCTGATTCGCCAGCTGACACCCGAAGTGGAACAGTCGATTAAGAGCCTGATCCGCAACGAGAATTCAGGCTGGGAAAATATTATCAATAAGTTTGCCACTGAGCTGGTGATGCAAGCCAAAGAGAAAAATCAGGCCACCGACGAATACGCCGAAGTGGACGAGATGTTTAGTTTTCTGGATTAAGGTTTGCCATGCAGTTAGCCATACGCGATAGCAATCAGGGCCCGTTTTTCAGCAAAGTGCTGCGACAGGCGCAGGAACAGCAGCAACTAAGCAATGCTGAACTGGCGCAAATTAAAAGCAAAGCCGTGCTGATGAGCCTGAAGTTTGCCGATAAGTTTTACAACAAATACAAAATGCACCTGCTGGAGCAGGCCGCTCACGATGTCATTGGCGTGATTAGTTTAGGTTTGGCTGAGCTCAGCGGTCAGGACGAGCAAAAAGCGCTGCAACTGCTGACCAGCGCCGACAGCGTGATGAAGCCGTTTCAAAAAGGCTGGAGCATGCTGGTAACAGTCAGCCATAAACAGCCCAACCGTAAATCGCTGTTTGGTGAGGTGGACGAGCAGCTGCTCAATGATATTTCCAGCCCGCCGGACGCCGAAGAGTGGCAAGGCTGGCAGATTTATCAAAATGCGCTTTTGGAAGCCAACCGCCGCAACGCCATTACGGTGTTAAAACAGCAGTTTTTCCAGCAAACTGTGCTCGACCCTTTTGAGCACTTTAACCTCGAAGGCATGCTGGCCGAAGTGGTGATTTACCGTGTGTTCTGTGGCCACAGCAAAGTAAAACAGGATTTAAAACAACGTATCCGTCAGGTGGAATTACAGGATCGTTGGTTTGACGTGGCTTATTTGCAGCTGCAAACCGAAGTGGCCCTGGCCGAACTGCCGCCCGGCATCAGCGAGGCCATCCGCCCCGATATAGGGCAAAACTTCGCTCAAGCGCTGTTAAAAACTATGAACTTTGCGGTGAAATACCGCGAAAAGGCGCTGGCAAACGCTTCACCAGAACAACTGGATGCTTTTGAACATAAACAAGGTATGCAAAACCCGTTACTGGGTTGGCCGCAGTATATTGAGATGTAAGGCGCATATTGGGATTTGATGGCAGTTTGTGCCACAGTTTCTCATAGCGATAGCCATCTGTAGTGTGGATCGGAGATATGCCTTTAGAAAACGCCGCCCTTCGGCGGCGTGAATCTTACTAATCAGTATATTTTCTGGTTTTTAATGATTTCGCTGACTTAACCATTTTACTAAATTGCCGCTCCTGTGCACGCCTTACCTGCAAAGATGCAGTGTTTCGTGCCTGTTCAGCATTTAGCTTCTGATAGTTCGTCAATCGCCTTGCGTCTAAATTGCCTTGTGCAATAGCCTGTTGCACAGCACAATCTGGTTCAGCAAAATGCTGACAGTCATTAAAGCGGCACTGCCTGGCTAACGACTCTATGTCTGCAAAAGTGCGACGAATGCCGTCATCACAGTCTGTCAGTTGCAGTTCGCGCATACCTGGCGTATCTATCACTACCGCCCCCGCAGCAATAAAATGCATTGAGCGTGCAGTAGTCGTGTGCCTGCCTTTACTATCATCACTTCGTACTTCTGCTGTTTTTTGTTCCGAATTGTCAGTCAGAGTATTGACTAACGTAGACTTACCAACACCAGAAGAACCCACTACTGCTAGTGTGCTGCCTGCTTTACACCAAGGTTGCAAGATATGACTACAACTGCTGTCGAGCGCATTGACCGTTTCAACCATCAGCATTGGATCCAGTTGTTTTACCTGTTGCAAATAGGCTTCAACATCTGAACATAGATCCATCTTGGTTAATACCAGTAAAGGCTCCGCACCAGCCTCATGAGCCAATGTCAGGTAGCGCTCTATCCGACTTAAATTAAAGTCGTGGTTTAACGAGCAGACAATAATCAGCGTATCGACGTTAGCAGCAATCAGTTGTTCAGCAAGTTGGCTGCCAGCCGCTTTGCGTTTGAATAACGATTTTCTTGCTAACAAACGAATAAAACGGCCAGCTGTATCCAACAGCAACCAGTCGCCAATCGTTATCTGCGGTAAAGTCGGGTTAGCAATTAAACTGCAAGCCCCGCCTACTGTCATCAGCTCATAGCTACTTCTGTGATGTGCTGTGACCCTGGCAATAACTGCATTTTCAAATTCTTGCAGATTAAGTTGTTGTTGAAAAAAAGCCTGCCACCCCAGTTGTTGTAACGTTGAGGGTAAGTTCATGTCATTTCCTTTCACATACAGTTAAAAACTGTACGTACAGTAAAAATGGTTAGGAACTCTGGAACAAAGCAAATGTAAACCGTATAAATTGGTTTTCAGAGATCCCGGTAAGCAAACACCGGGCAAAGGCAGGTTAAATTAAAAAGGGAAAAGTTTAACTTACGCCGCAGCCTTCGCCGGGTGGGTCATTACTGCAATCATCAAACTCTCCTTCTTGGTGTGACCGAAACCGGAAAACTATACCAACAGTGAGCTGAAAAAGCCAACCAGGCTGAAATTTATCAGCGTTTTTCTGCCTAGGGGCAGTACAAATCCAGACCTAATATTCAAAAATGCAGTTCCGTTTTTTGCCTGTTACTTTTCGCATATTGTCGACCTGAAGTTGCACTGATTAATTGCATTTTATTGACCACCTTATTGCAACCGCTCCTTACCACCTGTTGCAAATTAATCGCACCACCAGCTCCACGGAAAGTAACGACTTCGTCGGATCGCAGTTTTGTGCCAGTTGCCGACGTTTGACGGTGCGTAGGGGTAGGCCATCCCCCTACATTGGTCAAAGCCACTATCACCAAACCCTATCAAAGCCAACACCGGCATCCCAAGAGTGAGCGATCAAAAGTGTGCCCTTTCGGGTTTTCTGCTGACCATGATGTTGTCAGTCAGGGGCTGCTCATCAACTTCGGCTAATGCTGGTTCAACCGAAAGTCGATAGAAGATTGCAGCCAACTCACTGAGGCCGCCGGAGCCCTGGAAAAAATTTTCCGGGCATTGAATCTAAAACCGCATCCCTTTGCATCAGAGTCTTTGCAACCAGTATTGGACTGGACGGAGACATCACATGCTTTTATTCAATAAGAAGATTTCCCTGCTGGCTTTGTTTTGTGCGGCATTCGCCTCTGCAACGACTTTGGCTGAAATCAGTTGGCCAGAGACGCCGGCAGCGCAACTCGCCAAACAGCGGCTGCAGGCTTTTAACACCGGCGATGCGGCCAAGCTGCAGGCGTTTAAAACAGCACATGAACCGGATATGCAACTGGAGCGTGAACTGGCTTTCCGGCAGATGACGGGCGGATTTGAGGCGTTGCGTGTGACGCAGGATGATGCCGGCCAGGTCACGGTGATTATTCGCGAACATGATGGCGACCGGGTCGGCAGCATGACGCTGCAATTGGATGGCAACGACTCAAAGCGGGTCAAATCGGTTAGCCTAAAACCGATGGCAATTGTGCCCGCGGATTTGATGCCCACACGGTTGTCCGAGCACGATGCACAGCAGCGGCTGCAACGCAAAGCGCAGAAACTGCTGGCAGAGGATCAATTCGCCGGCAATCTTTTGGTCGCTCGTGGCGGCGACATTCGGCTGCAACAACATTTTGGTGACGCGCGTCGCGACACCGCGCAAAAGCACACTGCTAACACACAATTCCGCCTCGGCTCTATGTATAAAATGTTTACGGCGATTGCTGTGCTGCAACTGGTTGAACGCGGCCAGTTACAGCTGGATGCACCACTGATCACTTATTTATCCGATTATCCAAATACCACGCTCGCCAAACACACAACTCTGCGGCACTTGCTGACCCATACCGGTGGCACAGGCGACATTTTTACTGATGAATATCAGCAACAAAGACTAAATACCCGTGAGCACGCCGATTATATCCGGTTGTTTGGCCAGCGCGCGTCAGAGTTTACCCCCGGTAGCCGCGAGGCATATTCCAACTACGGTTATGTCCTGTTGGGACGCGTGATTGAACGGGTTAGCGGCCAGTCTTACCACAGGTATGTCCACGACCATATCTTCAAACCTGCCGGGATGCGCGCCACTGGCGCTGAACCGGAAGAACAGGTACGCACACAGCTATCGGTCGGTTATATGCATTCAGAAAAAGGTCTGGTGAATAATCGGGACACCTTGCCGTGGCGCGGCACTGCCGCAGGCGGGGGCTATTCAACTACCGGCGATCTGCAACTCTTTGTACAGGCATTATTAAGCGGCAAGTTGATATCAGCACAAACACTGGCAGCCGCGACCCGCAGTCAGACGCCCAGCGGCTTGTACGGCTACGGTTTCCAGTTGGGCGGTGAAGGCACAGCACGTCACTTCGGACATGTTGGTGGTGCAGAGGGCATGAACGGCGCTTTACGAATTTATCCGGCGACTGGTGATGTGGTGATTGCCCTTTCCAACATGGGCCCACCCGCGGCAGAATCGCTGGTTGAATACTATGGTAACCGGATGCCACTGGTAACGCCTGTTGCCACCAAATCCCAATAGACCCTCATAAAACAGTAGGTGTTTGCAAATGACCATCGAAATGATGATACCGCTTTTAGTACTGGCAACGCCTGTTGCCCTGGTAGCACTGGCCCTGCGCTTTGTTCGCCAGCAAACCGAGGCGCGTTATCGCACCTTGCTGCAACTGGCCGACAAAGGCGTGGACTTGCCCTTGACGGTTTTGGCCGAGCAGCATCAACCCCATGCTGATCGGCGACGTGGTCTGGTCTTATTGTGCGGCGGCGTCGGTCTGATGTTGACCCTACTGGTGTTGCCGGTGCAAAGTGACGAGGGCCAGCGTCTTGCGGACCTTTGGGGCCTGGGGCTATTGCCCGTCATGTTGGGCCTTGGCTATCTCGGTAATTGGTGGCTCGATCAGCGCGCAGGCGACATGCGTGGTTCCTGATGTCGAATCGCGCCTTGATTTGGCGCTGGTGAAGCGTGTCCTGCTGAATGAAGACCGGCAGGCGTTTAATCAGCTGGTTCGCAGGCATCAAAGCAACGTGCGGGCGCAATTACGTCGCCTGTGCCGGAATGATAACGCCTGGGCAGATGATTTAGCGCAAGACACCTTCCTGCAGGCGTGGCGGAAATTGTCGCAATTTCGCAGCGAAGCGCGATTTTCAACCTGGTTGTATCGCATCGCACACAATTGCTTCCTGCAGGCGTATCGGCAGCAACCCATTGATGAAATGCAGGAAGAAACTCTGCTTGACCAGGCCACAGGACCTCGACAGCGCGCAGGTTTGCAACATGATTTGCAAAAGGCACTGCAGGCACTGCCTGAAGGCGAACGGCTGGTGATGCTGTATCACACGCAGATGGGACTGAGTCATGAGGAAACGGCCGACATCACCGGGTTGCCCCTTGGCACGGTAAAAACGCACGCGACACGCGGCAGTGCACGTTTGCGTCAATGGCTGAAAGACTACCAAAGCAACGAGAATACAGGAGTGACCACATGAGTTTAAGCAAGGAAGAGCAAATCGATGACCTGTTGAACCAGCTGCTTCGCGACAGTGCAGCAGATGCAGTCCCGGATGACGGTTTTGTCGATACCGTCATGTCGCGCTTACCAGCTCCACGCCGGCGCTCTAACCGCGCAGTGTGGTTGGGCCTGGTCTCAGGTGTTGGATTAGCGGCCTGGCAATTACAGGATAATCCCATGTTTAGTCATGTCGCCCGAGACTGGTCGGGAGGACAGTTCAGCATGGCAAGTGCACTGGTGTTGGTTCTGGTCGTCATTACCGCTTGCTTCACCAGCACCGGAGTGCTAACGAAGTAGTCTGTCGTGTTTGTTTTATTCAGACCAGGGCATTGAATGGCCATCAGCTTCCTTGTGCCAGTTGCTGTCGTAGGGTCTGGGGCGCTCTAATCGCAGGTTTTCACTGAAAGCGGACGTTACTAAGAGCGCTTGATCTGAACAGCTGCAACTCGCTCAGGCTATGTGAAAACTCTCAGAGTAAATTTTTAACGCGATGCTACGTGAAGTATCAGGTGGTTTTAGCTCCAACGTCCTGCAGAATTTAATCTATGAGCCTTTTTCAGTTGAAATTGTCCAATTACGCGAATTCGAGATAGTTTTCACACAGCCTGCGCTCATATCTGACGGTCAATTAACTGGATGATTGCTGAAACTGGTGGTTACATGAAAGTGCAACGGGTGATAAGCAGCCAGTGATCGTGCAGGTAAGTTGGGGTGACGTTTTGCATTCGGCAGCAGTTCTTCTGCAAGAAAACGACGAAACTCGTTAGCACCGCCAACGATGGGGGCAACTTCCTTATCTCGTGGGTCATCCGTTGCCGGCGTAAAATCACGGCGGCGTTGTGTTTTTTCGATACCCACAACAATAAAAGGACGCATTGAGCCATTACCGACAGACACTTGCACTATGTCTGATAAATGATGGAAGTCTTCATTGGCGCCACCATCAAGCAAAATCAAAAGCGGATAATCAGCTTTCCCTTCCTCATACCCTGCCGGCAACATAACGTTATAACGACGAGTATCTTTAAGAATTTTTGAGTGAAGTTTATAGGATTTTGCAATAACAACCAGTTCACCAGGATCGGCCGCCAGCACCGGAACAGCTGTAAAAAACAGAAAAACCCAGGTAATTAAGATACGCATGGCAGACTCTATGATTGTTAAGTAAATAAAATATAACGCCCAAATTTAGCGCGAAAAGCCGCGCAGCGGGTTGAAGTAGCAGCCAGCGCTGTTTTTTGGCGATAATATTTGTTCGTCAGGGCCATTTAGAGGTGACTGCCAAACCTTTCCTTGGCAATTGATAACATGCTTGGTGAGATTAAATCACCTTTATCAATCCGATAGTCATTCATAGCTTTTAGTTTATTTATCAAATTACTATCCAACTGATAATTTAAACCGTTAAAAATTAGGTGATTATCAGTTATGAGGATTTCCAGAATACTTTCCTGCTCTGGCATCATCAGAAGAAGTTTATCTGCGCTATCTGAGTTTACTACTGCATCCTGAGAGATATGGCCTGTCAATATTGTCTGATCGATTAAATCCCTGATCGAGTAAAAACCTTCCAATCGAGCGTACACAATAGCGCCATCTTCGGTTTTCGTTAGCCAATAAATAGATTTTATGTTCTCCGCTGTATCAGAGTCATATTCATGTTGAGCATTTACAAATGTGCAATTTGCAAAAAGCATCGTTAAAACAAAAATCCAAGTTTTGGTCATTGAACTAGCTCCTTTATTTAGCCCTAACTATTAGCGCACGCGCGCGAACTTGTGAGCTTCGCTGCGGCCGAATGCCGCAAATGCGTGTATTGTTAGACATAAACCCACCAATACGGGGCGCCAGCTATCCATAGTGTCAAAAACGTAGCCCATATACTTGAATTGTAATGAGGCGACGATGCTTTGACGAAGATCATTAAGACAACAAATGGCCAAGGTAAAAGCAATAAATATATTGAAGTAACTCCGCTTTCAGGTACAAAAATGGATGACGATGTTACTGAAACCAATAGAACTATCAGCCAATTAATAATAAAGCTCGCTGCAAGAACCCAGCCTTGAGGAGTTTTTAAGACTACCTCTCGAATAAATACATGGATTGGTTGTTTTTCGATATCCATCAAATACCTAACAAATTCATAGAAGGTACTCTGCTCGCAAGTCGAACATTTCTCCGCCTTCTTTGATGATTTTTACTTATACCAAGCTAAATACTCAGTTACTATTTTTCAACTTATTTTTCTAAATCCGATAAAAACTAACCCAACAAAACTTATATATCCGGTACGCAAGTTGTTCTGAAAAAACTCATCGCCAATCACTGATGATTTAGCCTGTTATGATCTGCTGTCGTTGTCTGGACTAAGTGAAGAAAATGCGCGTGTATCTCGTCCGCTTATGGCATAAATTCAACCCTCATGAAAGCAACTCATTAGTCAAACGCCTGGCACGGCTATTCATATTTCCACCCGCCACTCTTGAGCCTAAAGCGTGCTTTGCCTACAATGGCGCACTTTTTATTCAGCAAAGATTTTTATCATGACCGATACCAGCACACGCCCAGCTTTACCAGACCGTTTGAGTGTTCACCCACGCAGCCCGTTTTATGTGGCAGAAATTTTTGAACATGAAATTGGCATTCTGTTTAACGGCAAAGAACGTTTTGACGTAGAAGAATATTGCATCAGCGAAGGCTGGGTAAAATTCCCGGCACCAAAAGCGCTGGACCGCCGCGGCCAGCCACTGTTAATGACAGTCAAAGGCAAGGTTGAAGCTTTTTATAAATAAGCCAATCATTCTGTGTGACAGCAAAAGCCAGCTGATGCTGGCTTTTTTGTTGCCTGAAAAGCCGCATCTATAGATTCGTCAGCAGCCTGGGTTTGTTGCAGAGTGAGCATTCAACAGCGAATCGGGGAGCGATTCGCGGGCGAACGGCGTAACAGGCTTTGGCTGCCTATGCAACGCCGGTATGAATGCCACAGCGCCTCAGGCAATATCTGACCGCAACACTAGCCTGCAAAGCTGCGGCGCCCGATTACCAGTTCAGTGAGCTTTACCCCTGCGGCAAAGCCCCTGCAATAGCCTGTTGCAGCTGTGTCAGCCGCTCTTCAATGCGTTGCCGGTCTTGCGCCAGCAGCTCGCGTTCGGTCAGCAGGTCGTAACTTAAATGCAAAGCCGCCAGAATAGCGGCCTGCTCGTTGCTTAAATGCCGGCCGCGGTTTTTCAGCTCAAAAATTTTCTGATTTAACAAAGAGGCAGCTTCCTGCAAACCTTCTTGCTGCTGCGCCAGGGTTTTTAGTTTGTAGTCGCGCCCTGCTATCTCCAGCGTCAGTTCGGTATATTCGGCGTGAATCATGGCTGCAGCCCCGCGTTATGGCTGCGCTGCAGCTTTTGGAAATAACGCCAGCAGCGCGTCCAACCGCTGTGCTGCATGCTGCGCCTGCTCTTCCGACTCCATCATGCTCAGTTGTAATAACTCCAGTTCGTCTTGCTGCGCTTTTAAAGCCGCTTCTTTTTGCAGCAGCGCTTGCTGTAATTGTTGATTGTCCAGCACTAAACGCTGAATAGACTGCTCTAACTGACTGAATTGACTATTAAACATACAAATAAACCCGCCTGAAAAAATGGCGCGCAGCATAACAGCCATGCTCAGATTTGTAAGGCTTTTCCGGCAAATTTTCCGTGATTTTTAAGCCTTGGTTTGTGGCGCCCAGAGCGCTACACTCAGGCGATGATTGCCATGATGGTAAGGGCTAAAACCAAAAGCCCGACAACTTAAAACAGCAGCCGCCTTTGCGCGCAAGGAGTTACCCATGCAAAAACACACCCTGTTGCACCTGTTAGTGGCCGCCGCAGTTGCGCTAAGTGCCAGCGCTGTGCAGGCCGACCCCAAACCAGGCAAAGGCAATAAAGGCCAGGCCGCCGAACAAAAAGCGCAGAAAGCGCAAAAAGCCGGGCAAAAAGGTCAGAAATCTGCCCAGGCCGGCTACAGTAGCGACACCGCAGTGCTGACAGGCGCTGCTGTGGCGGGCGCAGCCCTGGGTGGTGGCACTGTGGCTATTAACAGCCAGATTGGTGGTGTCAATGTTACGGCCGGTATCAGTTTTGGTCAGGCGCGCGAACTGGCGGTGAGCTACCAGCAAACCGGTTATCAGCAACTGCCACCAGGCATCCGCAAAAATCTGGCGCGGGGCAAACCACTGCCACCTGGTATTGCAAAAAAACTCGGCCATTCACAAATGCTGAGCCAACTGCCACAACATGAAGGTTATCAGTGGCAGGTCTGTGGCACCGACTTAGTGCTGGTGTCTATTGCCACTATGGTGGTGGCCGATATTCTGACCGACGTATTCCGTTAATCGGCAGCTTGCAGTTTGCTGTTAAACGCCTGATATAAAAAAACCACCTTAAGGTGGTTTTTTTATTGGCTGGGTAACCAGGCTGATGATGTTGTTGTGTTAGCGCCCGGCAGCCAGAGTGTCTGCCACACTGGCTGTGTTGCGCCGAAAGCGGCTTAATAACAAATACACCACTGGCGTGCTGTATAAGGTCAGCAACTGACTCACCAGCAAACCACCCACTATGGTAATACCAAGCGGCTGGCGCAGCTCAGAGCCTTCACCCATGCCAAGCAGCAAAGGCACAGCGCCCAGCACGGCCGCGCAATTAGTCATTAAAATTGGCCGCAGACGCTGACTGGCTGCCTGCAATATGGCTTGCTGTGGGGTTAAACCCCGCCGCTCAGCCGCCAGGGCAAAATCAATCAGCAAAATGGCGTTTTTCATCACAATACCAATGAGTAAAAACAGCCCAAGCAAAGCAATCAAACTAAAGGCAGAGCCGGTCAGATACAGCGCCAGCAAAGCGCCAATGCCGGCACAAGGTAAAGTGGAGATAATAGTCAGCGGCTGCACCACACTTTCATACAGCACGCCAAGCACCAGATACACCGCCAGCACCACGCCCACCATCAACCAGAAATTATCTTCGTTCTGAAACATAGCATTACGCTGATCTTCACCATTGACCGTATGTACCACAGACGGGATCATCAGTTTGGCCAGCATCCGGTCTATCGCCGCTGCCGCCTGCTCTGCAGTGACATCGGGCGCCAGGCCATAACCTATCCCCATAGAGGCAAACTGGCCGTCGTGACGCACCCTGTCGCTGACCAGGCCATAGTCGTAACTGGCAATGGCACTGAGCGGCACCCGGCTGCCGTCTTTGGAAATTAACATCAGCTGTTTCAGTACTTCCGGCTGAGCGGTATAACCTGGCGCCAGTTCCATCACCACTCTGTATTGGTTCATTTCATCGTACAGCGTGGCCACCTGACGCTGCGAAAACGAGTTGTTCAGCATAGTGGCCACAGTGCGCATATCCACCCCGAGGCGCTGCGCCGCTTCGCGGTCAATGCTCAGCACCACCTGCTGCGCGTCTTCGCCGCCCGGCGCGTCTACATCCACTAATTCAGGCAGCTCTTTCATCGCTTCGGCGGCTTTTTTACCCCATTCGCGCAGTGGTTTCAGCTCGCCTGACAATAACAACAGCTCATAGTCACTGCTGTTCCAGGGTGAGCTTAAGCGGATATCCTGCTCCACACTTAAAAACAACATAGCGCCAGGCACCTTAGGCGCGCTCATCCGCACCCTGTTGACCACCTGCTGCGCTGAAACACCGCGCTCACTGAGCGGCTTTAACCGCACCCGCATCCAGGAATTACTGAGGCCCATAGCACCACCGCTGGCGCCTGTCACATCAGCAACGGCCGGGTCTTTGAGCAGCAACTGGCGGAATTCTTCAATTTTTGGCTGCATCACCTGATAAGAAAAACCATCGTCACCGCGCACAAAACCACTGAGCTGGCCTGTATCCTGATCCGGCAACATACCGCCCGGCAATTGGCTGTACAGCCAGATATTGGCGCCAAACACCAGCAACATCAGCGTCAGCACCGACTTTTTAAACTGCAGTACCCAAGCCAGGCTGGCCTGATATTTCTGAGCAAAACGCTGACCAAACTTTTGTATACCGCTTGTGGTTGTGGCTTGCTGCGCTAAAGATGCAGCCGATTTGCCGGGCTGTTTTTGCAACAGCAGCGCCGACAAACTGGGGGTTAACGTCAGCGAAATAAACAACGAAATCAGCATGGCGGCGCACAGCGTAATGGAAAACTCGCGGAACAACCGCTCCACTAAACCGCCCATAAATAAAATGGATAAAAACACCACAATCAGCGCCGAGTTCATCGCCACCAAAGTAAAACCCACTTCGGCCGCGCCTTTTTTCGCCGCCTCCAGCGGGCTTAAGCCGGTTTCGATATGACGTTTAATGTTTTCCAACACCACTATGGCGTCGTCCACCACTAAACCAGCAGCAACGATAAGCGCCATCACCGATAAATTATTCAGCGAAAAATCACACAGATACATCACGACAAAAGCGCCGATTAACGACACTGGAATGGCCAGGCTTGGAATAAGCGCACTGCGGAGTTTGCCCAAAAACAACCACACCACCAGCACCACCAACAGCACCGACAGCATTAAACTGATTTGCGCTTCAGCTAAAGTGGCGCGGATCACAGGCGACCTGTCCATCACCACTGCAAGCTCGGCGTCGGCCGGCACCAAGGCCTGCAACTGAGGTAAAGCAGCGGAAATGGCATCGATAGTGGCGACTATATTGGCGCCGCTGCGTCTGCTGATTTGTAAAATAACGGCGCTTTTTTCATTGTGAAAACCCGCGCTGTAACGGTTTTCGGTGGAGTCTGACACTGTGGCCACATCGGACAGATAAATAGGCGCACCATTGACATACTTCACCACCAGCTTCTGATAATCACTGGCACGGCGCATGGTCTGGTTAGTAGCCAGCTGCCAACGTTGTTCGTTGTGCTCCACCACACCCACAGGCACTGTGGCATTGGCGCTGGCAATGGCGCTGCGCACTTCATCCAACGCCACACCAAAATGGCTGAGCATGGCCGGATTCAGCTGCACCCGCACCGCAGGCAGAGAAGCGCCCGTGACTTCAACTTCACCAACCCCTTGAATTTGCAGTAACTTCTGCGCAATCACAGTGGCGGCGGCGTCGTATAACACACTGGAAGCCAGGTTGTCGGAGCTGAGCGCCAAAGCCATTACCGGCGCTTGTGACGGGTTAAATTTACGATACGACGGATTGCCCGGCATACCAGACGGTAACTGACCACGCACAGCGTTAATGGCGGCCTGCACATCACGGGCGGCTTCGTCGACGTTACGGTCCAGCTCAAACTCCAGCCGCACCTGAGCAGAGCCCTGATTGCTGTTGGAACTGATGCGGCGAATGCCGGCAATACTGCCAAGCGCCCGCTCCAGCGGTGTGGCCACTGTGGCCGCCATGCTTTCAGGGCTGGCGCCCGGTAAGCTGGCGCTGACGACTATCATCGGAAAATCCACCGCCGGCAGCGGCGACACCGGCAATAAACGCCAGCACAACAGCCCCAGCAGCAAAATGGCGCTGGCAATTAAACCGCTGGCCACCGGCCTTTGAATAAAAGGCGCCGCCAGATTCATAGCACCACCGCCTTTTCAGCCGTTTTGTCCTGGCTGCTTTGACTGCTGAAATAACGGTCAAACCATAAATACACCACAGGCGTGGTAAATAACGTCAGCACCTGACTGACAATCAAGCCACCGACCATCACCAAACCCAAAGGCTGACGCAGCTCGGCGCCTGAGCCACTGGCAAGCAGCAAAGGCACTGCGCCAAACAGCGCCGCCAGCGTGGTCATTAAAATAGGCCTGAAACGCAATAAGGCCGCCTGATAAATGGCTTCGCGAGGTGTTAAACCCTGATTGCGCTGCGCTTCGAGCGCAAAATCCACCATCATAATGCCGTTTTTCTTCACCAGACCAATCAGCAGCACTATGCCGATGACGGCTATTAAATCGAGCGGCTGGTTCATCAACAGCAACGCCAATAAAGCGCCAACAGTGGCCGAAGGTAAAGTGGATAAAATGGTCACAGGGTGAATTAAACTTTCATACAAAATGCCCAGCACTATGTACATGGTGAGCACAGCCGCCAGCACCAGCCATAAGGTGTTGCTCAAGGAGGCCCGAAAAGCTTCAGCTGCGCCCTGAAAACTGAGCTCAATTTCGGCCGGCAGTTGCAGCTGTTGTTGCACTTCTTCAATTGCGGCAACGGCTTCACCCAGCGAATAACCTGGTGCCAGGTTAAAAGACAAAGTGACGGCCGGGAACTGCCCCTGATGGTTAATTAAAAGTTTGGCCGGACGCTGGCTGACTTTAGCCACAGCCGAAAGCGGCACTGCTGTGCCGGCAGCTGTGGTCAGATAAAGTTTATCCAGCGCCGCTATGCCCT
Source organism: Rheinheimera sp. 4Y26 (assembly GCF_025245835.1). Taxonomy (GTDB): domain Bacteria; phylum Pseudomonadota; class Gammaproteobacteria; order Enterobacterales; family Alteromonadaceae; genus Pararheinheimera. Next base: position 295,388 of record NZ_JAOBWS010000001.1, on the reverse strand, counting down.
GGGCTTGCGCCGGATCCACTTCCAGAATGACGCGGTACTGGTTGGCCTGAGTAAACAAAGTGCTGATTTGACGCTGGCTATAAGCACTTTGCAGCGCAGCGCCAACCTGACTGACACTAATGCCCAGGCGCGCTGCCGCAGTGCGGTCTATATCGATAAAAGCCTGCAGCCCTTGTTGTTGTAAGTCGTGTGCCACTTCAGAAAGCTCTGGCCTGGCGTTCAGCGCTGCCATCAGATCCGGCAGCCACTGCGCCAACACTTCGCTGTCGGGCGTGGTGATGCTGAACTGGTATTGGGTGCGGCTGACTTTATCTTCGATACTGAGTTCCTGCACCGGCTGAAACCAGCCTTTAATGCCACTGACAGTGCCGGCCTGTTGCTCCAGCTCACGGATAATTTCGCTGGCGCTTAGCTCGCGCTCGCCGTGCGCTTTTAAGTTCAGCAAAATACGGCCGCTATTGATACTGCTGTTACTGCCATCCACGCCGATAAAAGAACTTAAACTGGCCACCGCCGGATGCCCGAGCAAAGTGGCGGCCAGCTGCTGCTGGCGCTCTGCCATAGCGGCAAAAGAAATATCCTGCGGTGCTTCTGTTACCACCTGAATCACCCCGCTATCCTGCACCGGGAAAAAGCCTTTGGGCACAGCCAGATAAAGCAGCGCAGTTAAGGCCACAGTGCCAAGCATGGTCAGCATGGCCAGCCTTTGATGCTGTAACACCCACTGCAGCATGCGGCCATAACGGCGGATAACGCGTGACATCCAGTCGGTTTCATCATCATGTTTTGGCAGTTTAGTCAGTAACTTAGCGCACAGCATGGGCGTTAAAGTAAGTGACACCACAAGCGAAATTAAAATCGCCACCGCCAAAGTGACGGCAAATTCAAAGAATAACCGGCCTACCACATCGGCCATAAACAGCAGTGGTATCAGCACCGCAATTAACGAAAAGGTTAAAGAGATCAGCGTAAAACCAATTTCTTTGGCGCCTTTAAGCGCAGCATCGAGTGGGCTGGCGCCTTGCTCTCGGTGGCGTGCTACGTTTTCCAGCATCACAATAGCATCATCCACCACAAAACCTGTGGCTATGGTCAGCGCCATTAAAGTGAGGTTATTGACTGAAAATTCAAGCAGATACATCACAGCAAAGGTGCCGACCAGGCTCAGTGGCACCGCCAGACTGGGAATAATAGTGGCCGGAATAGTACGTAAAAACACAAAGGTCACAGCAACCACCAGGCCGATAGCAAAAATCAGCTCCATTTGCACGTCATGCACCGAAGCGCGGATGCTCTGGGTGCGGTCTGTCAGCACTTCTACTTTTACCGCGGCCGGCATAGTGGCGGTCAGTTGTGGCAGCAGTTGTTGTACTCGGTCGGCCACTTCAATAACGTTGGCGCCCGGCTGACGCTGAATATTCACCAGCACTGCCGCTTGCTGATTGGCCCAGGCTGCTAAAAATCTGTCTTCTGCGCCTTGTGCTACCGCAGCCACATCTTTGAGGCGAATGGGTGCGCCAGCGCGCCAGGCCACTATCAGCTCTTCATATTCTTTGGTGTCGCGGATTTGGTCGTTGGCGTCCAGCATGGTCGAGCGGAAGGGACCGTCAAAACTGCCTTTGGGCTGATTGGTATTGGCGCCGGTAATGGCAGTGCGAAGCTGCTCCAGGCTTAAATCCAACGACGCCAGCGCCGCCGGATTGGCTTTGACCCGAATGGCCGGGCGCTGCCCGCCAGCCAGACTCACCATGCCTACCCCTGTTAATTGCGCCAGTTTTTGCGCCATGCGGGTGTCGACTAAATCGTATACCTGCGGCAAAGGCAAGGTATCGGAACTGACGGCTAAGGTCAGAATAGGCGCATCGGCCGGGTTTACTTTGCGATATACAGGTGGCGCCGGCAAATCATTGGGCAATAACGAGCCTGCGGTATTCATCGCCGACTGCACTTCCTGCTCGGCCACGCCCATATCCACCACCAGCGCAAACTGCAAAGTGATGACAGAAGCACCGTTGGAACTTGCCGACGACATTTGCTTTAAACCGGGAATTTGGCCTAGCCGCCGCTCCAGAGGCGCAGTAATGGTACGGGCCACAATGTCGGCGCTGGCGCCTGGCTGAAAGGTAAATACCTGAATAATCGGGTAATCGACCTGAGGTAAAGCAGCCACCGGCAATAAGCGCCAGCTCAGCATGCCGGCGATTAACAGCGCCAGCATCAGCAAAGACGTGGCAACAGGGCGCAGAATAAAGGGTTTGGACATATTCATGCTTTAACCCTGCGCCGGTGCTTGCACTACTTCAACGTCGCGGCCCGGTCTTAACCTGTCCAGACCTTCTAAAATCACCAGATCGCCGGCCTTTAAACCTTCTTCCACCGCAATCAAACCATTATCCACAGCCCCCAGCTTCAACATCTTTAACTGCGCTTTGTTTTTGTCATCCACTGTATAAACATAAGTGCCTTGAGAGCCGTATTGCACCGCATCCTGCGGAATAGTGACAGCACCTTGCTGCACCGCCACATTCAGCCTGACGTTGACAAACTGGTTGGGGAATAACTCTTCGTTCTGATTGGCAAACTGCGCTTTGAGTTTTAAGGTGCCGGTGGCCAGATCAATCTGGTTATCCAGTGTGGTTAACAGACCATCACTGATTTTTTGTTGTTCCGCTCTGTCCCAGGCTTCGACTGTAAGCTCTTTGCCGGCCTGCACTGCCGCACGCACGGCCTGCAGCTGGGTTTCCGGAATAGTAAATTGCACTGCAATGGGTGAGCTTTGGGTGATAGTGACCAGGCCTTCGGCGCTATTGGCCTGCACTAAGTTGCCTGCGTCCACTTTGCGTAAACCTAAACGGCCGCTGATCGGCGCTGTAATTTGGGTATACCCGAGCTCCAGCTGAGCTGCGTCAATTTGCGCCTGATTTGATTTCAGCGTGCCTTTGAGTTGGTTTACTAACGCCTGCTGGGCGTTATATTGCTGCGCTGAAATAGAATTTTGCTGTTTTAACTTTTGATAAAGCGCAAGGTCGGCTTCGGCATTTTGCAACTGCGCCACATTTTGTTCTTGGGTGCCTTGCGCCTGTGCCAGCTTCACCTGATAAGGCGCCGGGTCAATTTGTGCCAATAATTGGCCAGCCTGTACTTTTTCACCTTCGGTAAAAAACACCTGCTGCAGCGGGCCACTGACCCGGCTTTGTACCAGCACGGTTTGCAGCGGCGTCACTGTGCCTATGGCTTTAATTTGTACTTTTAAATCGCTGGTTTGAGCGGCAATCACCCGCACCGGCACTGGTGCATTCCAGGGGTTAACACCACCTGCACCTCCGCCAGGCCGGGCTGCTTGTGGTCTTTGTCCGGCCTGAGCGCCACCTGCTTTAGCTGCAGCGCCGTTTTGTGCTTTGCCCGCCACACCAGCCTGCGGCTCTGACTGACTCTGCTGATACCACCAGGCTCCGGCCGCAATGGATAAAACACCGGCAACAATCAAAAAGGTGGGTTTGGTAAATTTCGGCATGCTGTTGTGATCCCTGCAAAATGCTGTGTGACAGGCGCTGTTAATGCCCCTGTACTCTTATTGTGTAAAACCTGTAGCCGCAGCAGCTGCGACCTTGTGGTGATATTTTGCCCTGGCTGAATTTTTTATCCGGCCAGGGCTGTTATGGCGGCCCGACAATGCCTATCCGTTTTGCGGCTCATTGTGCCCACTTGCAGAAAAATGGCCAGTCTTGCTGCGATTTGCTGCCATTTTGCAGCGATAATCAGGGTTTAAGCCCTAAGGCACCGGCAAACACCGAAGCGGCAATCAGCTCTTTTTCCGCCGCTGGTAAAGCCTGCAATTCGCCCCTGCTTAACCTGGCGAGATATAAACAATTGCTGACGTCGGCATCAGGCGCGTCACTGGCGACAAACTGATGCTGGTTTAACAGCGGCTGCAACATGCGGTTGTCAAAACCCCATAAACACAACAAATGGGCTGTTACCGCCACATCGGCGCGCACTTCACCCGGCTCGCTGTTTTGTAACTGCGGGTCGTCCAGCACAAACCCATTTTGTAATAACAATAACTGGCCAAAACAGCTGAACATGGCAGCAATAAACACATGGTCCTGCTGGCTGCGCCGCAATTTGGCGGTTTTGGCCAGTTCACGGCACTGATTGGCAAATTGCATGGCGTTGTCCAGTACCTTATTGTGCTCCGCCTGATCCAGCCCCTGCAGCTGACTTCTGAGCGATAACATCAGCACCAGCGCGTTCACCACCTGTAACCCCAGCCGGCTGATGGCAATGTCCAGCGACAGGGTTTCACTGACAAAACCCATATAAGGTGAATTCACCAGCTGCATCAGCCTGGACACCACCACAGGGTCTTGCTCCAGCAAACGTGCCACCTGACTGATTTCCACTTTGGGATCCTGCAACTGGCGCTGCAGCTGCTCGCTTAACCTTGGAAACACCGGGTAATGCAAAAACGACGACAACAACCTTTTACTGAGCGCCGTTTGTGGCAGCTGTTTGACTCTTTCAGCATTACGGAACAACTGCGTCAGATGATCAAATTCAACCGAAGCGCCGATAAAACTATGAAAGTGGTCCAGATGCGACAACACCACATCATCATGCTCAGGGTTGGTCACCACCACTCTGAGCGCCAGCGGCGCCATAAAACACACCAGCCGCTTTTCTTCCTGCGAACTGGTTAAACCCAAAGCGTCAAAAAACAACAAATCGATACTGTCGTTATTGCGGGGGGCTGTGGCAAAACTGCCCACAGTCGGAAAAATTTTCAGCTGCCAGCGAGGGTCATTCAGCTCACAATATTTACGCAGATAACTTAATAATGCCGGATTCAGACTTACCGCAACCACCTGAAACATGCTGTTGTCCTTTTTTCAAACTGAAAAGAATGTACCAGCTGGGCCGGTACCAGAAAAAACAATTTACATAACCTTTGCATTGGCTGCAGCTCTTTGCACAAAGTTCCGCCCGCTTAAAACTGCGCGCTGGCCTTTTATCGCAATCTGTCAGCTTCTTGTCTGAAAGCTGATGTAATTCATCAATTTAGCCACCGCAACTTTGATAACAGGCCGGACTGCGCGGGCAATGATTGCCGCGGGCGCAAATCAGCTGCGCAGGTTTTTCTAAACTGCGTGCCACCCAGTTAATATTCAGAATATTGGCAACAGTGCTTAAGGTGCTTTTCATCGCCGCCGGAATCTTGCCGGCGCCGCCCTGGCTGTTACACAAAAACTTCAGCTCCTGCGCCATCGCATCTGCATCCATGCCCTGGGCGGCAATGGCCGGATTTAAGTCGATACCGGCACAAAGCACATGGGCGTTGCCGGCTAAATCCTGCACCTTGACCGACTCACAACAATAGATCCGTGGTTGGCCCTGCACATCCAGCAACGACAATTGCGCCGAACTTTGTTCGCCCTGCACATCAAACATACGGAACACAGCCCAGTGCTGGCATGGGTCTTCCACTTTTCGCATATTGCCCCAGGGCAGCGGAATACCATTGCCCCGATAGACAGCTTTCAGTTTACCCGGCGTATAAGCATCAAAATAATGCCAGTGGCTATAAGGCGACACTGCCGTCATACGGCGCATGGCGACAGAAGCGGACACACCGGCCAGCTGATGGGAGCTGATTTCATACCCATTGCGGTCCAGCAACTGGCGAAACGGCAATTTAGGACAGAGCAAAGCGCCGGCAAAAAAACTGGATTCAAAGTCGCGCCAGGCATGCAGAATATCCTGCGGCGCCACTAAACCCGAATCCGCCTCCACAGTTTCATAAGCACCGCCCACTGTCATGCCGCTTTTTACCCCATCTTTGTTGTGCAAAACGGCATGACCAATGTGCACCGCCAGCTCGTACTTCAGCCGGGTTGGATGGTTTTTTAGAATGCGGTTTAAATGCAGGGTTTTGGGCGGTAAAAAATACGAAGTGGAGACGTTTTTACTAAACACACCAAGCTCATCCAGCACTTCTTTTGGGGTTTCATCAAACCAGCTGATGCTAAGCCCCAGTTGTTTCACAATCTGCAGCAGCTCGTCGACACTAAGCGGCATGCGTTTTTGCCCCACTTCTTCGGCGGCTCTTTCCAGCTCAGGGAAATGGTTCTGGTGATGTTCCTGATGGGCGCGGATTAAAAGCTGGGCAAACTGTTTACCGCTGATACCGGTTTGCGACAACATTTCCGGAATAGCAATTTGCAAAATATCGTTGGAAAACAAAAAGCCAGGCTCCAGCGCCATACCGCTGATGCCGCCTCTGCTGCCTTTGGCCGGGGTAATATCCAGCTGCTGCTCTTCACCGTCTAAAAACCAGTCCAGCTCTTTTTGAAAAACAGCGGCAATGACGGTCAACATTTCAACACTGGGCACTCTTTTGCCGCGTTCAATCATCGACAAATAAGACACCGAAGGTGCGTATTCCGGGTCGATGCGGATACAGCGGGTCGACAAGTCTTCCATAGTTAAGTTATTGCGTTTTCTCAGGTTTCTGATTTTAGTGCCGAGAAAATGTGATTTGCGGATCAGGCTTTTGGGTGTTGTCATTTTGTAAAATTCACACTGTGAAGTTTTAATTGTCAAATTATGCACAAAAACAACATAGACTAGTTTCTAAGCAACAGCAATGACTGACTGCGAAACAACGCCCGCCACCCTACCGGGCTCAACCAATGACAGGAAGCAACGACGACGCCAGCTGCCAATGCAGCACAAGGAAGTCAGCGCAGATAAAAAGAGTGAGCGAGGAATTTAAAATGCATATGACCGCGACTAACACACATGAACAACCTTTGGATCAGATCATCCGTCAGCAAATGAATGCCATCAGTGCATTAAACGACAGCCATCTGAAACAAGTGCTGAATTATTCCAAAGGTTTTCTCGATAAAGTCTTCCCACTGGCGCAAGGCTCACATCAGGATGTGAAAAGTTACGTGGTGTATTACCAGCATTTATTGGCGTTTTTTGCCGATGGCAGCAACAGTGGTTTAGCCAATCCAACCCAATTTGTGGCGCTGTGCGGCAGTAAAGAAAAACCTCAGTCGATTTTATTATGTAATGCCGGCCGCCATATTGAGCTGGTGATCAGCAAACAGGGTGAACACGGCTCACACGACAGCGCCGGTATTGAGGATGTATTACTGGAATTATCGGCAGCAGGTCAGCCACAACGCTGGTTTAGTATGATCCGCGGTCAGCTGCAACAAGAAACCAACAGTTGCCAGAGCAGCGCCTGCTACCGCGCCAAAGATGGTGGTGATTACCATCTGGCATGAAGCGACAGCCTTAACTGAGTCAATCGTAAACAGCAAAAAGGCGCAAATCCTGCGCCTTTTTGTTTTTTGTGGTTAAAACGACTTTGTTATAACTGCTCTGGCAGTAAGGGTTGCCGCAGTTTGTTTTCCAGGATCACTGCTTCATGTCTTGGGTCTTTGGTCAGCACCGGCAAGCCGTTTTGTTGTTGTGCCTGCGTAGTCTCTGCAGTTGCCGTTGACAAACTGGCCGGCGGGCAACTTAAACTCGTCATATAGTTCAGCGCAGCGCCCAATAATCTCTCTTTTGGATCGCCAAGCTGGTTGCTAAAGTCGTCAGCCAAAGGACAACCTTTGACATCAGCGCCAAACTGTGGCGCAGGCGTTGGCCGGAAGCCATCGGCAAATTCACCAAAGTTTTTCGCATTCACACCACTAAACTGAATGGTGGAATAAGTGGTACCACAATTGTCTGTTGGGTAAAAACCATAGGGTTTACCACAGGTTTTATTACCAATCAGAATGACTTCTAAATCTACCCCGCGCAGACCATTGATGACAGCTTCGCTGGCAGAACAAGTGCGCCCCGTCGTCAGTACAAACACTCTTTTGAGCGTAAGATTTGGCAAAGTCTGGTTAGTAAACTGACCCTGCTGGTAGTCTATGCCTCTGTTGTAAAACGGCATGGGCTGTAATGCCCGCCCGGTCACCGGATCTGTGTTCGGATACTTGTCGTTAAAAGTGGTTTTTTCAAAAATGCGGCCCTGAATTACATTAGGTCCGGCCACCATATAAGCCAGCTGTGACGCCAGCGCCAGCAAACCACCGCCGTTATAACGCATATCAAGCACCAGCTCCTGCACGCCCTGATCACGGAACTGGGTAAAAGCGTCAATCAGCTGCGGCTGAGCCAAAGCAATATGACTGTTAAATTGCAGATAACCTACTTTGCCGGCCGGGGTCTGCAGCACTTTGACATTCTGCACCGGCGTTTTGTTGGTATTGGCCGACACCAGCGTCAGGTTGCGTCTGCTGCCATCGCTGTTTTGGAACGTCAGCTGATGACTCAGGCCAACATTATCCGGATACAAGAAGTCGTTGATGCGGGCAACTGCACTCTCAGTATTGGCGTTCACTACGTCAATGCCATCCACCTCCAGCAACAAAGCACCACGGCTCAGCCCTTGTTGTGCGGCTGCAGAGCCTGGTTCAGTGTAAGCAATATAAATTTGTCTTGGCGGCGCAGCTGCTGCGATAGCCCAGGTAATACCATAACCAGCTTCCACCCCACCCTGAGTGCGCTGCAGATAACTGGCCGTTGCTTCGGAAAAATGGTAGTTGTCTTTGGCGGCACCTGAATCCGTTAAGGCTGTGGTACGTAATAACTTAAAATAATCCGCGACGCTATAACTGGCCGGATCCGGATCCGGCAGTTCGCGATACCACAAATAGGTGCGGTTGCTCCAGGACCTTAACCAGAGCTTTTCATGTAAAGCGCTGCCGGCTTTATCCGGGTATGGTTGCTGACTGTATGGATCTATGCCTGAACGTGGCGCCGCACATTGCGCCTGATACTGGCTTTCCGGCGCATAAACACCGGCTTGCCACACCGGCGTTGTTGCCGGTGGATTGCCAGTACCACCACCTGGTGTTGTGGTGTTACCTGAGTCACCACCGCCACCGCAGGCCGTGAGGACCAGCATAGTCAGGGCTGAACAGATCAGCCTGACCTTGCTGCGTTGTTGTTTTTGGGTTTGATCCATCAGAAGTCACTCCAGAAAAGCATCGCTGCTGCGACTGTTTATCCACGTTCCGGCGGCCCGGCACGACAAATTGTACTGTGCTGCCTGTTTAAAAATAATACTGGGCCAGCGCTGTTTTGGTTCAGCTGGCAATACCTTAAAGCCATTGTAATTGCACAACAAGGGTTGATGTTAAGAATATGTTCAGATCCGGAGCTTTAGGCTCAGATCTAATCCATCAGCCACAGGCAATTTTGCAATGCGTAACTTCATTTTGTCAGCTTCAATCTGCAAAAAACTCAGTTGCAGCGCTGTTATAACTGCGATGTTATTTCTGCTCCCGGCAACCTCGCTGCAGGCTCAGCCTTTGGATTACCGGCATTATTACCCGCGCCAGACCGAATCTGAGTTATGGAGTGTCAGGCCCCTGCTGGCTTTTGAAAGTTCCGAAGCAGGCCAAATCAGCAGTGTTGGTTTGCAGTGGGGCGGTTTGCCGGGCCAATCGGTGGCAGTAGTCACCAGTTTTAGTTTTTATCGTGCCAACCAGGAGTGGGGTGGCAGCGATATCGGCTTTACCAACTTTGATACCTCTTTGCGTTTAGGCCGTTTTGACGACTTCAGCCTGTATGGCGAAATTGGCGTAGCGCTGGACGAGCTGGCCTTTGATGAAGAAGAAACGGACTATTATGACAACTTCGGTTACCGGCACCGCAGCTCAGGCCCGATCGACTGGTTTGCTGGTTTAGGTGGCGGTTTTCAACTGGAGTTTCTGCAAATTAATGCCTTTGCCCGTTATCGTTACCTGCGTAGCCTGGAGCAACAATATTATCGCGAGCCTTTATGGCAACAGGGTTATCTGCCAAACCCCGAGCCTTATCAGTGGTTTGCCGGTGTTGAACTGAGTTTCAGGTTTTAAACTGTTTTTAAAAACAACCCCACCAACATGGTGGGGCTGTTGTTACTTCAGGGAGCAATAAGGCGATCAGTTGCGCCGTTATTGATAATTCCAGTTTTGCGTGACACCACTGAAAGTGCTGTAAGCGCGTATGCCCACATGCCAGGTACCGGCACTTGGGTTATTGATCACACAGCTTTCATTGTTGCCGTTTTTGTAAGGGCGGCAAGTGTAACTGGTGGTGGTTGGTTGTGAGCCAAAACGCAGGTACAAATCAGCATCGCCGGTACCACCAGAGATAGTGACCGTCAGTTTGGTCATACCGGCAGGCACTGTGATGGTATTACGTGTCCAGTTGCCTTTGGTGGCCGCCAGATTGGTCAGAGTGCCGGAATTGCCCGGGTTGGTCACGCCACCACACTCAGTGGCGGTAATACCCACGCTGCTAAAGGCCGCAGCCACATCGGTCAGATTGTAGGCTTTGTCTTTGGCTGCTTTACAAACACCATTGGCGCCGGCAACAAAGGTGCTGCTGCTGGTCCAGTAGATTTGATTGGCAATGGTGAAAATTTCAAACGCCTTGCGGGTATTCCAGCCGGATTTATTGGCTAACAGGTAAAAGGCTTTGTTAAACACACCAGAGCTGTAATGTACGTCCATGCCACTGGTGTAATCGCTGGCATGACCAATAGAGCGGCCGTCTTTGGTTGGGTCATCCATATACCTTAAAGCACCGGTACTTTTAAAAATATCAGCGCCCACCATCCAGTCATTGCTGCCTTTCATAAAATATTCAGCGGCCTCACCGGCCATATCCGAATACGCTTCGTTCATACCGCCTGACTGGCCGCTGTACACCAGACCAGAGTTAAACTCGGTAAAACCATGGCTGACTTCGTGGGCGGACACATCCAGACTCACCAGCGGATAAAAGCGGGTGGCGCCGTCACCAAAGGTCATCTGGCTGCCATCCCAGAAGGCATTTTCATAGTTGGAGCCATAATGCACCCGCATTCTCAGTTTAGTGTTCAGCGGATTCACGCCAAACCAGCTCTGGAACATATCAAACACCACACCACCAAAATAATGCGCATCGTTCAGTGGTGAATAAGCACCGTTAATGGCTTTAAAAGTGTTATTCGGGCAAGTGAACTGGTGAATGCTGCCGCCTGAAGTGGCACCATTTAAATTGATGGTGTCCACATTGGCGTTCGTCATACGGCAGCTGCTGTCCACATTCAGGTAGCCATAGTCGGTGCCATAAAAATACTGACCGGTTTTGCTGTTACCGCCAGGACCTGTGGCATTGGCATGGTTAATACCTTCCCAGCTTTGTAATAAACGGCCACTGTTGGCATCAATAATGGAATAAGGCCGGCTCGGTTTACCGTTCTGAGTGGTCACGTAATCGGTGATATACACCAACCGCGCCTGGTTTTGTTCGTCCAGATAAACCCAGAGTTTTGCTTTGGCGGCCTGCGCACTCTGATTGGCGAGTAACGCAGTTTCATCGGACGCCGACAACAGCTGCTGATCCGCCGAAAGGCTGCCCTGAGCCAGGGCTATGGCTTCAATGGCTTTATATTGAGGGCTAACGTCCGGTAAATCCTGTTCAATCCCCGTTACCACTGAACCGCTGATATCGGAATAAGTGTTGCCTGCTTTACTGGCCGCTGCACTGTGGCCCCACACTGGTATGCCACGGTACATTTGCTGGTAACGCACTTTCATTTTGCCATCAGCCCTTTTAATTTGCTGTTTGGCAACAAATTTCATCAGCTCAGACTGGCGATCACCGGCAGCAGATTGGGTCAGGGTTTGCAGGTTTTGTCCGTTTAACACCTGTTCAGCCGGCACGACATCAGCCGCCATCACAGAGCCACAACCAGCCATCAGCATGGCGACAGTTAAACGGGATAAATGTTGATGTTTCATTGAGGTTTGCCTCTTGTATTTAATCTTATGTTCCTGGTTTTACTGCGTGCTTTTGCACACAGCCCAGCAACCATAGCGGATTAAAACTCCGGCAAATCAGCATCAATTTAATATAAGATTTTTATAAAACATCTGTCATCAGGCTGACATCAGGCGCTGTATTGCACAGAGCCTGATGCCATCACCTCCGCCACCCAAACGCCACAACACAGGTACCAACACCACGGAAGACTCCGCTTCGCAGAAGTGACAACAACCTGAAGCTTAAGATGGTTGTGACCGGCAGCTCAAAGAACCCGCCTGCCACGTTGGAAGCATAATAGAGACAACGACACCTTCGCAAGGCTCAGCTTTTTTATCAGATCTTTATCAGCATTTACGCATCTATGTGACCACAACTGTGGACTAACCCGCGCTGTCACAACTCATCAAAGGCACAGTTAAACGGTTTTTTGCCCCGGGCAACCACCAGATCACCGGCTTTTGCAGCTGAAATTGCAACTGTGGTTGTAGTGGCCATAGCGGCAAAACAGCGGCCAACTGCAACCTGACGATTTCGCACTGTTGTTGCTGTGGTGGTAATGGCATGGCTAACTGCTGCTGCCATTGTTGTAGTTGCTGTTGTATCACGGCACTTTGTGTTTCGCTCATACCAGACAGCATGTCAACCAACCCTTGTTGCTGCAGCCCGAGAGTCAGCTGATCGACTTTTAGTCCTGTGCCAAGTTGTGGATCCTGCAGCGACTGCAACCTGAGTTGTAACAAAACGGCAGCCAAATCCGCCATGACGAGTCCACTCTCAATTTGCCACTGATTTTGCTGCTGTTGCCCTGGCAATTGTTGCCACTGTATTGAACCCGACAACGGTTTTAATAGCGTCTGCCATTGCGGCCCAAGCAAGGCAAGGACGGCAGCAGAAGGCTGCAACTGCTGCCAGTGCAGCTGATAACGAGGGTTTTGATCAAATACAGAGCTAATGAGCCCGCGCAAGGTGATGCCTGAGACTTCAGCCAGCACTGCACCGGACGGCAGGCTCAGTTGCAGCTGTTGCACCTGCAGCTCATCACGCCAGGGTAAAACACGCACCTCAAAGGCCTGCAGCTGCCACAAGGGCCAGCCTTCAGCACGGGCATACTGCTGATATTGCTGATTAAACGCTGCCAACTGCTGCTGCACCAGGTGCCGGGCATACAACTGCAGCAGCAGCCACAGCAACAACAGATTCAGGATCAGCCACAACAGTGCCTGATATTTTGCTGAAAATAACCGCGGCATTCTTAACTCCACACCAGTAATAACATCAGCTAAGTACACGCTATCACAGCTATTTTTTTGCTGAAGTTATCACAAAGCGGCGTACCGTTGATATGATAAATTTATTTCGCCGGAGTCAGGTATGGAGCTGTATTTTCAATGGTTTGATTTGTTGGGTATAGCGGTTTTTGCGGTGTCGGGCACGCTGGCCGCCTGGCGCAAGCAAATGGATGGCTTTGGCGTGATAGTGCTGGCCTCTGTCACTGCGATTGGTGGCGGTACTTTGCGTGATTTAATTCTCGATGTGCCGGTGATCTGGCTGCGCAACGACAGCTTTTTTTATGCCATTTTTGCCGCCACAGCGCTGACTATTCTGCTGGTGCGCAAACGTCTGACTATTCCCAATAACACCTTACAAGTTGCAGACGCGCTGGGTCTGGCGTTTTTTGTGGTGATGGGTACACAAAAAGCGCTGGATCATGGCACGTCCACCTTAGTGGCTATTATGCTCGGCACCATGAGCGGGGTTTGTGGCGGTATGATCCGCGACGTATTGTGCCGGGAGATACCGCTGGTGTTCCGCGGTGAGCTATATGCCGTAACCTGCATTTTTGGCGGTTTGGTGTACACAGGGTTATTACAACTGGGCGTGGAAAAAATGCCGGCCATGTTTGCCGGTATGCTGGCGTTATTATTGCTGCGCCTTGCCGCTATCCGCTGGCATCTGACCATTCCGGTGTTTAGCCGCAGCAGTAAAATAGACCCTTAAAGCGGGGCAAAACTCTGGACAAAATCCTGAGCAAAAACTGTGTAAAAACAAAGGCCGCTATGCGGCCTTTGTTTTTTGTGTTTCAGCTTACAGCGGCTTCAGGCGCTTATTCCGACAGCTCTTTATGCAGCTTCACAGGCACAGATTTTTTCTTGCGCATGCGGATGTTGATCATCTCGACTGTCACTGAGAACGCCATCGCAAAATAGATGTAACCTTTTGGTACATGCACATCAAAACCTTCAATAATCAGCATAGCGCCAACCATAATCAGGAAAGACAACGCCAGAATTTTAATTGAAGGGTGTGCATCAACAAAATCACCAATCGACTTGGCGGCAAACATCATCACCAACACAGCAGCAACAATAGCGATAGCCATAATTTCAATGTTGTTCACCAGGCCCACAGCAGTGATCACCGAATCCAGTGAGAACACAATGTCCAGGATCATAATCTGGATCAGAATCATCATCAGGTTATTGCCCACTACCTTAGGTGCTGAAGTTTCGTCATCATCAGCCCCTTCCAGGCTATGGTGAATTTCCTGGGTGGATTTGGCCAGCAGGAATAAACCACCGCCTATCAGAATCACATCGCGACCTGAGATGTCGTTGCCAAGCACAGTAAACCAGGTTTCGGTTAAACCCATGACCCAGGAAATAGAAAATAACAACGCCAGACGGGCAAACATCGCTAAACCTAAACCCAGACGGCGGGCAAAGGCGCGTTGTTTTTCTGGTAAACGGCCGACTAAAATTGACAAAAAGATAATGTTATCAATACCTAATACAATTTCCAGCGCAGCAAGGGTACCTAGGGCAATCCAGGCTTCAGGACTTGCAATCCACTCAAACATATAATTCCTGTTGATTAAAATGAACAATTACCGCCTAGTGTACCAGTGCTTGCTGATGCCGCCACTAGTTGCAAATAGAAATTATGTTTAACTGCACAGTTCCTCAACACCCCTGCTCTGTGACAGGCTTTCGACCAGCACAATAAAATCTGCGTTTATTGGTGCTGGCCGCCGACAACAGATGGCTGTTATGCTCAAAAATCAACCTTGCTACCCGGACCTTCTGATGAAACTTCATAAAATTGCCTTGCTGCTGCCGCTGTGGTGCGCCAGCACTTTGACCTATGCCGCCACCTCTGCGCTGCCTGAAGCCGTAGCTCAGGATTACCAACAACATCTGGCACCACTGTTCCGCCATTTTCACCAGAATCCTGAACTGTCGCATATGGAGGTGAATACCGCCAAACGCCTGGCCGCCGAGCTAAAAGATGCAGGCTTTGACGTCTATAGCGGTATTGGTAAAACCGGTGTGGTGGCTATTTTAAAAAATGGCGCTGGCCCTATGGTGATGATGCGCGCCGATATGGACGCGCTGCCAGTAGAGGAAAAATCCGGTTTAGCTTATGCATCAAAGGTGCGCAGCAAAGACTGGGATGGCAATGAAGTGCCGGTGATGCATGCCTGTGGCCATGATGTGCATATCACCAGCCTGGTAGGCACAGCCCGGCAAATGGCGGCGCGAAAAAAAGACTGGTCCGGCACCCTGATGCTGATAGGCCAGCCGGCAGAAGAGCGCACCGGTGGTGCCCAGGGCATGATGGACGATGGTTTATATCAAAAATTTGGCCAGCCTGATTATGCCATGGCGCTGCATGTGTCCAGTGAAATTGAAGCCGGCAAACTGGTAGCGGTCGAAGGTTCGCCTTATTCGGGTGTCGACAGCGTTGATATTATTATTCACGGTATTGGCGCTCATGGTGCCAGCCCACACCGGGGTAAAGATCCAATCGTTTTGGGCGCGCAAATAGTGCTGGCACTGCAAACCATTATCAGCCGCGAGCTGGCGCCCAAAGAGCCGGGCGTGATTACCGTTGGGGCTTTTCATGCAGGCTCTAAACACAACATAATTCCGGATCAGGCGCATTTACAGCTGACAGTGCGCAACGACAATATGGAAACGCGCAATTATCTGATCAGCGCCATTGAAAGAGTGGCCAAAAACCTCGGTCGCGCCGCCGGTTTACCGGAAGATAAGCTGCCGGAAGTGAAAGTAGACCCACAAACCACACCACCGACAGTGAACGACATTCCGCTAACCCAGCGTATTAAAGCCAGCTGGCGTAAATCTATGGGCGAGGATATTTTTGATCAGAATTACAAAAGGTTGGGCATGGGCGCTGAAGACTTCCCGTTTTTAACCACCAAACCTTATATTCCAAGTTTGTATTTTGCGGTGGGCGGCACACCCAAAGCTGCTTTTATTGCCGAAAAAAATGGCGGGCCGGCAGTACCAAGCCATCATAGTCCGCTTTTTAAGATTGAACCTGAACCTGCCATCCGCACCGGTGTTGAAGCCACAGTGCGGGCACTGCAAGAGCTAATGCCGGCCAAAGCCGGCTGATATAACGCTATGGTCAGACCGGCACTGGGCGCACCTTTGTGGTGACACTCAGCTGTCGGGCTGGGTTTCGGGCAGTTGCTGTGCCACAGGAGTCGGTCTTTGCTCCTGCAGCTGATACAAACGTTTTAACGCCGCCACTTCAGCGGCTTTCTCCTGCAAAAACAGGTTAAACTCTTGAATAAGCTCAGGATATTTTGCTGTGGATATTAAAAACGGCAGTTGGGTAAAAGGTAAAAACTCCCCTATCACCAACTTGTCCTGCTGCTGAATTCCCCTTAAATAATGTTGCGCCACGTTGTATTCAATATTGGCGCCGTCCAGCCGGCCTTTGAGCACCAACCCAAGCGCCGAAGCCACATCCGGCACATCCACAATACGGTAGTTGTAACGCGACTGCAGCGCCAGCCACTTGGTCGGGGCAAAACCATGGATCACCGCCAGAGTGCGGAACTGGTTTAGATGAATATGTTGTTGCTCAGGCCGCACCAGAGTGCTGCCCAGGGTATAAATCACCGGGTCGCTGTAATGTTTTTCCACTCCGGCTTCCAGATATTGTTGCCACTTCGGATTGTCGGGATAAATCAGGTCGATACCTGAGGTGGAAGAGTGATACAGCCGTTTGACCGGCAAGGGTTCGAATTTAAAGGTATGACCGCTGTGATTTTCAAATAACTTCATCAGATCAACAAAGTAGCCGCGTTTTTGCCCACGGCTGAAATCGTAATGCGGATAATAGTCAATTTCTTCAATGCCGATCACATAGTTGCCGGCCTGCGTCAGCGCGCTGTAACTACAGAATACCCACAGCAAACACCACAACTTCATTGATATACCTCTGGATTTAACTGCGTACTGCAATCAGAAGTAGTAGTCTATCCCAAATTGCAGATAATCATCCTGACGTAACCACCAAATCTGTTGCTCCGGCGAACGGGTTTGAAAAAACCAGGCGTCCAGCCGCAACCGCACATTATTGTTATACCTTGTTGACGCTTCCAATAAACCACTACGACTGCCGCTGTCATCCAGATCCTGCGTGATACCAAATAATAGCTCAGTTCCGGCCGCATCGTTCCAAGCCAGCCGGGTGCCGAAAAATAAATCACGTTGACCCGGCGTGCTGGCAAACATGCCTCTGCTGTCGTATTGATACTCCATCAGCCAGCCAAGGTCAAAATCTGAATCAAACACCCCTACCATGCTGTATTCAAAACCGCCGGTCAAGGCCTGGTAATGGCTCTGACCATCAGAGCGTCTGATGGTTTCCAGCTTCCAGATCCAGCTGTCCACTATCCACTGTGCATCAAGGCCCAACTGTTTGATTTGGCCGTAATAAGGCAACAAAGTGCCCTGCGCTGTTGGCACAAAACCCGGCTCTCTGGAGGTGCCGCTGAAATAGGACAAACCAATATCCAGCTGGTCCAGCTGTTTACTGTAACGCAGCGCCCAGTCGATATGACGCTGTTCTTTGTCTGAAGCAAAAACGGCTTTGTCCTGCTCTACCAGCAAAGGTAAACGCAGCCGGCCATTGAACCCTGCTAAAGTCCGCTCGCGAAAATACGGCAACACCAAAGTCTGCAGATTACCAAAATCGCCAAACCAGTTGAACTGCAGCATCGGCTGACCCAGTTTGCTTTCACCATCAATATTATCGGCAAAATCAGTCTGGTTAATAATGTCCACCAGATGCTGGGATTCAGTCACACCCCAGAAGATTTGATCAACCCCGAGCTTCAACTCCCAGCCACTGCCGACTGTTAACCAAAAGGCCTGGCGGATATCGAGCAAATGCCGCTCGGCATCCCGTTGATCCCAGCGCAGATAAGGACTCAGGGTCCAGCTATGGCTTTCATCCTCAGACTGCCAATACCATTCCTGTAAAAAATTCACACTGTTGTGTAACTTAGCCTGTTGCTGCAAACCCTGTCTGGCAAAAACACGGCTTTCCAACCCCAGGGTACTATTACTTTGTAGCCGGTCGGTCCAGCTGGCGCTGCCGGAGGCAGGGCTGGTGTTCCGGCTCTGCCCTGGCACTATCGCCACTGTCTGAGGGGGTGTTTTATCCGGTACAGGAGGTGCAGAAGGGGCAAAAGGTACAGCCGGAGCCGCAGCAAGCGCTGGTGCTGCTGGTGCTGCTGGTGCTGCTGGTGCTGCTGGTGCTGCTGGTGCTGCTGGTGCTGCTGGCAGCACAGTCTGAAACTGTTCTGGCGCTGTAGAAAACTTTGATTGAGCGGCAATCAGCCGATCGGTAGCCGAAATAACACGGCCTTTGCTATTTGCTCCGCGTTTTTGCAACTGTCGCCATAACTGCTCGTCGGCTTCTACTTTTTGCCGCGCCTGTTCCACATCAACGGCGGCAATTTCAGCCGCTGTAGGAATTTGCAACCGGGCGCCATGTTGCACATGGTGCACATTGTTGCCGATAAAAGCGCGTGGGTTTTTCTGCTGCAAGGCAATAATCACCTGATACATGCTGTAAGGCGCATCACCCCGCGCCGCTTTGGCAAGACTCCATAAGGTATCTTTACCGGTGACAGGGCCAAGTTCTGCCGCAGCAAGTGGCCATAGCAGACCACCACAGAGCAGGGGTAACAGAGGAGTCAGACGCATATCAGTTCCTTCGCAGCGCGCCGGCAATATATTGGCGCAGACTTTTGACAGGCAAATGTCGCGCCAGCTTGCCAGAATCATTTTTTATTTACTGCGCTTTTTATTTACTGCGTTGCAGCGCATTGGTATCAAAATCCGCATCAGTACGGCCTTTGCCAAACTGAATGTCCTGGGTCAGTAAATCTGTGCTTTTGCCGGTCTGATGATTGTGCATGGTCATTTTTAATGCCCGCCAGTATTTGCCCAGATACTGCTGATAATCCTGCAACAACAGGGTTTTTAACAGGCTGTTTTTCTTGTCATAAAATTCAATCTTCAGCACTTTGTAGTCTTGCTGGTCAACCCAGACCAGGGTTTTGCTGTAACCGGAAAACTCATCTGTCGGCACTTGCTCCACCACAAAGGTATTCACGCCGTTCAGAGTCTCATCTTTGAGGTAATTAAAACGGAATTTTTCCAGCTCAAACGAACTTAAGTCTTCATAGGCAAATTCGCTGCCCATAAAAGGGCCGGATTTATTGCGGGATGCAATACGTTTTACTCTTTTTAAAGCAGGTAAATATAACCATTGGTCATCAGGTTTGCCGGTATGCGAATGGTTTAAAAAAGCGGTGCCGCGCACATCTTTTGGTTCATCAAAAATGGTCAGGCCTTTGTCACCGTCGTTAGCTACTTCAAGGGCAATAGAGCGGATCTGCCGCGTGCTTTCTTCACCCTGGGCATTTCTCAGTATCATAGTGGTTTTGGCTTCACTGTCTTTCCAGCCTTCATCACGGGCCTTTCGTTCTGTGGCAATTTGCAAACCTTTGGCGGCATCAGCCCATACAGGTGCGGTAAAACCAAATAACAACACGGCAATAGTTGCAGCGCCTTTGAGTTTAAGCAGGTTCATTTGTTTGTTCTCCTGTTGCAGCAACCGCTGTTTTCGGCTGCCGGTCGCATAAAAGTAAAAAAGCCGGTAAAAACAAAAAGTCGACAATCAGCGCTATGGCAATAATCAGCAGGGTTAATAACCCCATGTCGGAATTTAGCCTGAAGTTTGACAATAACAACACGGCAAAACCTATCACCAGCACCACTGTGGTGATCATCAGGGCGCGGCCGACACTGTGAAAGGCATAACGAATGGCCTGCTCTGTGCTGCGGCCTTCTTTGCAGGCATGCTGATATTTCGCCAGAAAATGCACGGTGTCATCGACAATAATACCGAGGCTCATCGACGCTACCACAGATAACCCCAGGTTAATTTCTCCCGACCATAACTGCCATAAACCAAACCCCAAAAAAGCCGGAATCATATTGGGTAATAAACTGATGGCCCCCAGGCGCCACGACCGCAAACTGAACACCAGCAACAAGGAAATCAGCAGCATCGCCAGCGGTAAGCTTTTCAGCATACTGGCCATATTCCGTTCGCCAATATGACCAAACATCAGCGCAGTGCTGGACGCTTCGGCTTTATATTGTGGGTAATGTTCGGCCAGCCAGCTCATGGTTTGTTGCTCCAGCGCCAGCATCTCTTTACTGCCGAGGTTTTTCAGTGCTATCGCCACTTTGGTGGCGCTTTTATCCTGATTCAGCTGATTGTTCAGATCCAGACCAAAAGGCAAAGACATTTCGTACATCAGTAAATATTGTGCCGCCAGCTCCTGTGACGCCGGCAGAGTGTAAAAGGCCGGGTCGTCGCCATTCATGTTTTTATTCAGCCGCTTAAACACGTCACTGATACTGCTGACATGGGTCACTTCGGGCAAAGTTTGCAAATAACTGGCAAATTCATCGACAGCTTTGATAAATGCGGGGTCGTTGACACCGGACGGGCTGCCGCTGTCTATGGCAATATCCAGCATAGCCACCCCACCCAGCCGCTCTTCAAGATAATCCACCGACTGACGGTATTCAGTGTCAGTGGAAAAATACTTCACAGCTTCGTCATTAACGTTGTTTTGCAGTGTTAAATAACCACCGGCCAGCGTCAGCACTGCGGTAACCGGCAAAATAGCTTTGTGGTGACGAATCACCCAATCGGCCAGCCTGTCCATCATCGAAGAGCCATCTTCAGCTTCGACATAACCCTGGCTAATAGGCATTAATAACAATAAAGCCGGTAATAAGGTGACAGTAAAAAACCAGGCCAGCATCACACCTAAAGCGGTCAGATTGCCAAAATCCCGTAAAATCGGTACTTCGGAAAAATTCAAAGTTAAAAAGCCAACCGCCGTAGTGGCGCTGGTAATAAATACCGGCATCATATTAATTTGCACAGATTTTTCGATAGCCTGCTCTTTGCTAAGGCCCTGCCGCATAAAAAACTGGGTGGAGGCAATCAGATGCACACTGTCGGCCACTGCCAGTGTCATTACCAGAGTGGGCACGTTGACCGTTGCTGTGCTTAAAAAGATACCGGCCCAACCAGAAATCCCCATAGTGCTGCTGATGGTAACCAGAATGATCACCACCACTGTCAGCGCCGCCAGCGCCGAGCGCAGCATCACCGCCAGCATCAGAATAATCACCACAAACATCAACGGCACCAGGGTGCTGGCATCGTGCTGTGCTTCCACACTAAAAGCATTATTCAACGACATCACGCCGGCATGGTAAAAGGTCAGTTCAGGGTGTTCGGCCGCCAGTTTGTCGGTTAAAGAGCGCACCGAGTTATACACATCAGACACTTCCTGATTCTGATTTTTTTCCGGCAACTGCACTGTAATGTTCACTGCGGTAATACTGCCGTCTCTGGCCACCAGCCGGTCAACCAGCGCCGGTTCGTTCAGCGCCACCTGTTTGATTTTGGCAATTTTGTTGTCGTCCAGGCTGTTGCTGTCCAACAGCAAATCCTCCACCAGCAAGTCATCTTCTGCCGCTTCGGTGTGCTGAAAGTTGGTGATGGAGTCGACGCGCAGCGAATGAGGCGTTTG
Source organism: Rheinheimera sp. 4Y26 (assembly GCF_025245835.1). Classification (GTDB taxonomy): domain Bacteria; phylum Pseudomonadota; class Gammaproteobacteria; order Enterobacterales; family Alteromonadaceae; genus Pararheinheimera. The sequence goes on along the minus strand of NZ_JAOBWS010000001.1, from coordinate 273,571 downwards.
CCAGGCGGCGTCGGTTAACTCTTTCACTACCTTCAGCACTTTGGCATCAAACACAGTGCCAGATGCCGGCGCTATGGCCACCAGCATATTGTCACTTTTATTAAAACGCGCCTGCATCCGTTCAAAAGCCTGCATTTGCGGGTTATCGGCTGAAAAGAAAATGCGGAAATCACCGCGGAAATACAGGTTTTTTGCGCCAATACTAAACAACACCACCAGCAGCATGACCCAGGCCATACTCCACCAGGGGTGGCGTACGGCCCCGTTTAGCCAAAATTGTTTCATTTGCATTCCCTGTTATCCGGAGTTGTAAAAACTGATGTTGTGCAAGCCGCTGTTTAAGACTGCGCTTGTGGTGTTTGTTGCTGCAAAGCCAACGCAATACGCTGCCAGCAGCTCTGATAATCAAAATCGGCAGATAAAGGCCGCCAGCCTAATCCATCCAGCATTAAATTGACGCCGGCTAACACCAATTGCTGCTGCGCCAGCCCCTGAAAAAAGCCCATCTGCTGCGCGGGCCGGTATAACGCATTAGCGCCAAAAGCCTGAGCCCATTGCAGATAGGTCAGCTCTTCAATACTGCATCCGTCCTGCAAACTGATAGCATTTTCCGCCAAGGCCTGCCTGATCACCTGCTGACAGAACTCCAGCAGCTGCTGCTCCAGCGCCTGACGTTGCGCCAACCGGCTGGCTGAGCTTTTTTCCACCACGGCCGGGGTGGCGGCACTTAACAAACATAAAAATAACGTAGGTTCAGTGGTCGAAAATAAAAAATAGGCGTAATGCAGCGCCAGCGCCCGCTCCCGGCTATGGCCGCTGACACTCAGTGCCTGCTGAAACAACAACAGCTGCCGCTCTAAACTGTCGACACTCAGTGCAGTGATTAAGTCTTCTTTACTGCAAAAATGATTATAAATGGTGCCTTTGGACACCTCAGACGCTGCAGTCAGCCTGTCCATGGTTAAACCGGCAAAACCTTCCTGCTGCAGAATTTGCTGCGCCAGCTGTAATAAAAGTTGCTCGCGCTGCTGCTTGTGGCGGGCACGGTTGCCAGAATTTTGCGTGGTTATGCTGACGGCAGGCTGTTGTGCTTTCATTGGGGGCAGGAACCTGAGCTCACCGAGTAAATTGACGAATCGTCATAATAGTCAATCAAACGCAGAACTCAAGGTTATTTTTTCTGCAATTGCAAAATAAGACAGTTTTTTTGCTGATAAAACAAGGACTCATCTGAGTTGGTTGCAGATAGTTGCGCAGCAGGAAAAGGCACTTTAAACAACCATCACCTGCAGAAAGAAGGCAAAACAGCACTGGCTTTTATGTGGCAGCAGCAATTTTAACTGAGTTACAGCGGACAAATACCGGCGTTTTAATAACGCCAGTACATAGGGGTAAACAACAACAGCACCGTCAGAATTTCCAGCCGGCCGATAATCATGCCAAAGCTAATCAACCACTTGGCACCATCGGGCAAACTGCTGAAATTGCCATCAGGGCCAATCACCGGGCCAAGACCAGGACCAACGTTACTGATGGCCGTGGCAGCGCCTGTTAACGCAGTGACAAAATCCAGTTCAAACATCGACAGCCCCAAAGCCAAAGCGCCGATAGAAGCAAAATAAACAAAACAAAACGCCAGCACCGAGCCTAACAACTGGTCATTCACCGGTTTGCTGCCATATTTTTGTACCCAGACTGCGTTGGGGTGCACCAGCAATTTAAATTGTTTGATCAGTAACAAACCCGCCAGCTGAGTCCGGAAGATTTTTAAACCGCCCGAAGTAGAACCCGAGCAGGCGCCTGAAAAAGTGATATAAAAAAACAGGATCACTGCAAGCCCGCCCCAGGCTGAATAATTTTCCGAGGCATAACCACAGGTGGTGATCACCGACACCACATTAAAAAAGCTGTGGGTCAGACCGTCCAACCAGGGCCTGGCATTATGTTCATGCTGATACCAGGTAAGCAGCAACACACAAAAAGCGGTGATTGCAAAAAATGCCCTTACCTGCGGATCTTTAAACAAAATCCATTTATGTCCCCTGATAGTGCCAACCAGCAATACCAGCGGCAACGCCGATAACAACATAAACACACCCGAGATCCAGAGCAGATGTGGTTTATCGTTAAAGTGGCCAAAAGAGGCGTCATAGTTGGCAAAGCCGCCGGTGGCTACTGTGGTCATACCATGGGTAATAGCATCAAAACCGCTCATTCCACCTAAATAAAACAACAACATACAGCTGGCGCTTAAAATCAGGTACACCACGCCTATATACATCGACAGGCTGGAGCTTCGCGGCAGAATTTTTTCGGAAATGTCAGAGTTTTCGGTTTTAAATAACTTCATACCACCGATTTTTAACGCCGGCAAAATGGCGATGGCCATCACGATAATACCGACCCCGCCAATCCACTGCAAAATAGCCCGCCAGAATAACAACCCCTTCGGCATCGAATCCAGGCCTGTCAGCACTGTGGCGCCTGTGGTGGTAATAGCAGATACAGTTTCAAAAGCAGCGTCGACATAACTGATATTGGGCAACACCAGCACCACAGGTAAAGTAGAAAACAAACAAATGGAGAGCCAACACAAAGTAGTGAGTAAAAACAGATGGCGTTTTACCAGGGTAAAATCGTGTCGGCCTTTGTACACCAGAAAATAACCGGAACTTGCGGTGATAAAAGCCGAAACCAGATAACTCCAGAAACTTTTTTCGTCGTAATACACAGCAACAGCTGTGGTAATTAACATGGCGCCTGCCAGCATCACCAGCAAATAACCAATCACCCGATAAAACAAAAACCGACTTGTTGCTGAGCGCACTGCTTCTCTCTCAAATCAGCGGCAGGACTGCCGGAAATTTGGGGCAAAACGCTGCTGCCCCACCTGAAAAATCTGGTTGCAGTGTAGCGACTTATCCGGCATTTAGAAAGTAAGGGCAGCAGCAGGCTGCACTGAGCATCAGTTTATTTGCATTTTATTTACATCTTGCTACACCTAAAGCAAAGGTCAAGCGTCAGGGATGTCGCATGTCACTCGCCATTGTTTACAGCAGGGCCCGCTTAGGGCTGGAAGCGCCCCAGGTATGTGTTGAAGTGCATTTAAGTCAGGGTTTGCCTGGTTTTTTGCTGGTGGGTTTGCCTGAAACTTCAGTCAAAGAAGCCCGCGACAGAGTTCGCAGCGCTTTACTCAACAGCGGTTTTGAATTTCCGGACCGCAAAATTACTGTCAATTTAGCCCCGGCCGACCTGCCTAAAGAAGGTGGCCGTTTTGATTTACCTATTGCCATCGGCATTCTGGTGGCCAGTGGTCAGCTGGCGGCAGAACATAGCCAGGGTTTTGAATTTTATGGTGAATTAGCTTTATCCGGTGAGATCCGCGCCATAGTGGGCGAAATCCCGCTTGCTATCGCCTGTCAGGCCGCAAAGCGCGGCGCAGTACTGCCGATGGCCAACGCCAGTCAGGCCAAGCAAGTGCCGGGGGCCAGTATTTATGGCGCCAGCCACTTACTACAAGTACACAGTTTTTTATCCGGCCAGCAGCCGCTGCCGGCCATTCCGGCCTTACCAGCCCCGGAACAAGCCGCTGAACTGCTGTGCTGCTCTGAAGTCAAAGGCCAACATAGCGCCAAAAGAGCACTGGAACTGGCAGCCGCAGGGCAACACAACCTGTTGTTATTTGGCCCGCCAGGCACCGGCAAGTCGATGCTGGCGCAGCGTTTACCCGGTTTATTACCCCCACTGAGCAAAGACGAAGCGCTGCAAAGTGCCGCTGTGTATTCCATTCTGGCCAGGCCGCGCGCTTTGCAGGACTGGCATCTGCCACCTTTTCGCCAACCGCATCATACCAGTTCTGCCATAGCACTGGTGGGCGGTGGTTCAGTGCCTAAACCCGGTGAAATTTCGCTGGCCCATCAGGGTGTATTGTTCCTTGATGAGCTGCCGCAATACGAGCGTAAAGTGCTGGATGTGCTGCGGGAACCTTTAGAAAACGGTTTTGTGCATATTGCCCGTGCCGGTCATCAGGCACAGTTTCCGGCGCAGTTCCAGCTGGTGGCGGCATTAAATCCAAGCCCGAGCGGCCATCATCAGGATGGCCGCGCCAGCCGTGAGCAAATTTTGCGTTATTTAAGCCGTATCTCGGGGCCTTTGCTGGATCGTATCGATTTACAGATTGAAGTGCCGCTGCTGCCCAAAGGTGTGCTGAGCCAGCAACAACATCAGGACGAAAGTTCAGCCACTATTGCCGCCCGGGTTGCCGCCGCCCGCACCCTGCAGCTGCAGCGTCAGGGCAAAGCCAATGCCAGACTCAGTGCCCGTGAAGTGAACCAGTATTGCCGGTTAAGCCAGCAGGACGCTGACTTTTTTGAACATTGCCTGCAGCAGCTGAAACTCTCGGCCCGCAGTTACCATAAATTGCTGAAAGTGGCCCGTACCATTGCCGATTTACAACAACAAAACAACATTGAAAAGCCACAGTTACTGGAAGCCCTAAGTTACCGCGCTTTTGACCGGCTGCTGCAATATTTACAGCAATAACAACATAAACTTACCCTGAGCTCATGGGCTGCTCTGGTACAGTCCCCCGCCCTGACGGTGAACCTGCTCAAACCAACAACGGCAACAAAACTGTCGGCACGCCGTCACAAATTTTCATCCTTTTGTCATCACAACAGCGGCATCCTCTGTGGTTTGTCTTTATACTCTGGCAAGCTTCAATTGGATAACACCCCATGCCAAATCTTGAACTACGTCAGTTACTTCGCTACAACCTGTATTATTGGCTGGCATTAGCGACCTTTGATGGTCTGAACGGTTTGCTGATGTTGCTGACCTATGAAGAATACGAGTTTCACCCACCTTATGTGATTTCCAGGCTGCTGCTGCTGGTGCTGGAGATTGCTATTTCCCAACGTTTTATCAACTGGTCTTTTTCCCGTCAGCTACCGCAATTGCAGGTGGTGCTGGCCGCTTTTGTGATGTTGTGTTTATACGCCCCGGTCAGCAATCTGAGCTGGATGGTGTTGATGGACGAAGAAAAATTTAAAGCCGCCATGCTGTTAAATCAGCTCGATACCACCAGTTTGCCACTTTTTATCTGGGCCATGTGTTATCTGACCTTCTGGCGTTATCAACAACAGCAGCAGCAGCTGCGCCAATCGGCACAATTACACCAGAATATCCAGCAGCTGGAATTACAGGCGCTGCAGCACCAGCTCAATCCTCACTTCACTTTTAACGCGCTGAACTCTGTTTGTGCTTTGCTCGAAGCGGAGCGTTATGAAGATGCTGAACTAATGTCAGAGCAGCTGGCCACTTTTTTACGTTATTCGTTAAGTAAGTCACCGCAAAGCCTGGTACAGCTCGCCGACGAACTGGCGGCAATAGAAGCTTATCTGACCTTACAAAAAACCCGTTTTGGCGACAAACTCAAGGTCATCTGGGAAGTCGATGACAGTCTGAAAGCGCAAAAGATCCCGGCGTTATTGCTGCAACCTCTGGTGGAAAATGCGGTGAAATATGCTGTGGCCGGCCGCTCTCAGGGCGCAACTATCCGCATTCAGGGCTGCCATCAGAACGAACAACTGTTGCTGGCTGTCACCGACGATGGCCCGGGCTGCAGTTTGCATCAGGACAAGAATCACAGCTCAGGGGTTGGCCTGAGCAATATCAAAAACCGGTTACAACAGCATTTTGGTGACAAAGCAAGTTTGGTGATCAAAGCGCTGCCCACTGGTTTTCAGGTGAATATCTGTTTGCCGTGGCAAGGCTAAAGAGGATAACCATGACGCTTTGGTCTACCCAACCCCAACACAGATTCTGGTATTTCCACCTGCTGTACTGGCTGCTGTATTTGCTACTGAAATATACCCATTTAGCTGTGCTGGTGCCGCGCCAGGGCGATCAGGTCTGGCCTTTTCTGGTCAGTTACACCAGCGTAACCAGCCTGGCTTTATTAGTGACAGGCCTACTTGGTCAGCGTTATCTGATGGCAAGTTTAAGTCTGATGCAACAACTCAAACGGCTGTTGTATTGGTTAATTCCGCTATTTTTTGTGCTGTTAGTGCTGCGCCAGCGCCTGCTTGAATTTTATGCGCTGGAAAATACCAAAGTGATGGGGTGGTTTGACCTGATCTTTGCCACTTCGCAACTCATTATTTTACCTTTGGCCGGCTGGACTGCGGTTTATATGCTGATCAAAGCCAATCAGCTGTATCAGCGGGAGTTTATTGCCCAGCAGGCACTGTTAAATCAGGCTAGAGCGGCCCGGCTGAAGGTGCTGCGTTACCAGCTCAATCCGCATTTTATGTTTAATACCTTAAATGCCCTCAATTCACTGATTGTCAGCCGTCAGGGGTTGCAGGCCGAAGAGCTGATTCAGCATTTGTCCACTTTCCTGCGCCATTCGCTGAAAAACAAAGACGACAATCTGGTACCGCTCCCCCAGGAACTGGACGCATTGTCGGCTTATCTTGCCATTCAGCAACTGCGTTTTGGTGAGCGATTGGTGCTGAACTGGCAACTGCAGCCTTTACCCAAACTACAGATCCCGCCTTTGTTATTACAGCCTTTGGCCGAAAATGCCGTGTTATACACAGTGGCAGAAATTTCAGGCCCGGTGCAGCTGGATATTCAATTGCACTGTGACGACAAGCAACTAAAAATTATTCTGTGCCGGGTACCACAGCCGGAACAGGACAACGCCGAAGCCACGGTATGGCCCGCTGGTCTCAGTCAGCTGGCAGAGCGGCTGGATTTGATGTTTGGGCAAAAAGCCAGGCTGCAACTGAAGTTATCAGCCGGTGTTTTTTACACCGAACTCTGTTTACCTCTGGAGTCTTTATATGTCGACCATTAATCTGGTGATTGCCGATGACGAACCCCTGGCCATCAGCAATTTAAAAGCCAAGCTGGCCAATTATCCGAACCTGAACATCAAAGCTTGTTTTGACAACGGCGATGACACGCTGCAATACCTGCAACAACATCAGCACGAAGTGGATTTAGTGTTTCTGGATATTCAGATGCCGGGCTTAAAAGGCATTGATATTTTAAAGCAGCTGAATAAAGCCTCAGCCATGGCGGCACCTTTGCTGATTCTGGTAACTGCTTATGAACAATATGCTTTTTCCGCTTTTGAACATTTTGCTTTTGATTATTTACTCAAACCCGTGTCGCGCCAGCGCCTGGCGCAATGTCTGCTGGACGCCCGCACCGCGCTGGATAAACAACCTGAATTGCCGCCCAGTACCCATCATAAACTGTCGTTTCGCACCGGCGCTTCCACCCTGTTGCTCGATGACATTGACATAGTGCTGATTGAAGCAGCCGGCAACTATATGTGTATTCAAACCTTAAGCGAAAGCCTGGTGATCCGCGAAACGCTCAAAGAACTGCTGCAGCGCCTGCCCGGCCATTTTGTGCAGGTGCATCGCTCTACCCTGGTGAATTTGCATCATGTGCATAAAGTGCAGCCGCATAACAACGACTATCAGTTCACTTTGTCCGACGGCAAAATAGTGAATGCGTCCAGGCGTTATAAACAAAACTGGAGCAAAATGCTCTCTGAGTGTTAACTGCTTCAATTGTAAGCAACTGTTGCCCTTTATGCTGCTTGCCTCATCGTCGTGCTAGAGTCAGCTGATCCGAATCCAACAGACTTTACTTTATGACCCTGGTTATTTTCAGGCGCCGCATCCTGGTGCCGCTATTTGCTGTAACGGCGTTATGTGGCGCAGGCTGGTTTTATCTTTACCCGCTGCTGCAACAGCCAAAGATTGCCGGCCCGGTAAACATCAGTGCTTTGCCACAACAAATCTACCTGGAAGCAGGTGAGCATCATCAAACGCTTAATTTCGATTTTTTGCTGGAGAATCAGGGCACAACTCCGGTTGGCGTCGACAGCATTGAACTGAAAGCCTATGACAGCAACAACAGACTGGTGCTGCGCCGCAGTATCGACAGCAATGGTTTTGCCCCCAGTATCGAAACTCTGCCAGGCCGGGTGCTGGCACCAGGCAGTCGCAGCCTGGTATTTAACCCTTTTCACAGTTTCAGGCCTGACATTGAGTTACACCGGCTGCAGTTCGATTTTAGTCTGAGCATTGTCAATGAAGCGCCCGAAACCAAAACCAGTATCACCATTGAACCCAGACTATATCAGGGCAAAACCACCTTGTTATTGCCGCTTAAAGGCAAAATGATGGTGCACGATGGCCACGATTATTATGCCCATCACCGCAGGCTGAATACCGAACATCCGGCCGCCAGAGAGCTCGGTCTGACGCAAAACTTTATGCGTTTTAGTCTGGATTTAAACAGCACCAATCAGCACTTTGAGTTGTTTCGCGGCACAGGTGAGCACAATGAAGACTGGTATGCCTGGGGCGCGCCTGTGTATGCCAGTGGTGCAGGTGTGGTGGCTGAAGCCGTTGGCAATGTGCCGGATAATATCAGAGGGGGTCAAAGTTTTTTCCGGCCAGAGCAGGTAAAAACCGACGCCATGCACTTTTATGGTAATTATGTATTGATTGACCACGGCAACGGTGAATTTAGCATGCTGGGCCATTTGCAACAGGGCAGCCTGCAGGTCAGGCCCGGTGACACAGTCACTACGGGTCAGATGCTGGCCAAGATGGGCAACTCCGGCAGTTCCAATAACCCCCATTTACATTATGAGCTGCGCACCGGCGCCGGTTTAAATGTCGAGGGTTTACCGGCCAACTTTAGCCAGTACCGGCGTCATTTGGGCAGCAAAGCGCTGCCGGTAACCTCAGGCCCGGTCGATACCGGTGATCTTTTGGAAAATAACTAAAACCCCTTCACAACTGGCAGCAAGAGCCTGACTCAGCAAGGCTCTTGCCCATGACACACTACTGATTTGTCCCTGCTTTTCTACCTGTTATCACTTCGCCCCAAAGTAGCTTCCGCTAACCACATCCAGCAGTTTTTTCCGCGCTGTATTGCCCAAAATATCGTTATGGCAAGGTTCAAGCCCGTTTGACAACAAGCCATACCACAACTGAAACACAAGGAAACTGACCATGAAAACTGCTTTATTGATCACCAGCGCTTTATTCACCCTGAGTTTGCAACAACCGGCAACTGCCAGTGTCAGCAGCTTTACTTATGCCGAAGACACAGCCCGGCAAATCTGCCTGAATACCCAGGCTGACGATAAGCTGGCGTTATTAAAAACCATCAAAGAACACCGTATTCAACGCAAAGCTGTGGTGGAAAAAGTGGTGTGTAACGGCCAGCCGCTGATGGACTTTGCGCGTGCAGAACAGGCAGTCAAAGTCGTGAAACTGCTGGAACCAACAGAACGTCAGTTGCGTGGCACAGTCACCATTCAGGATGTCACAGCGACACCTTAATCTCTTTATCGTTATGGCAGTTTCAGCGGGCAACCAGCGAGGTGGTAGGTTGCCACTGAGTAGCCGCCTGTTTTTAGCCCCGCCCAACTGAAACTTCATATTCCCGGCCTTCAGTTTGCCGGAGCTTGCGTACAACATCAGCTGCTTGTCTCCCCCAAGTCTTAAGATTGCCTTAAGTAAAGCCTTTTAAGCTCCTGTCAGATGAACAAGGAGTCTCCATGAAACTGCTGTACAGCTTTCTGTTTTTATTCACTTTTTCAACCTTTGCCAGCGAAACAGCCCCAACCCCAGCCCAGGCGCTGAACCTGGCGCAATATCAGGGCAAAGTGGTGCTACTGGACTTTTGGGCGTCCTGGTGTGGCCCTTGCCGACAGTCTTTTCCCTGGCTGAATCAGATGCAGCAAAAATACCGCGAGCAGGGTTTAGTCATTATTGCCATTAATGAAGACGAAGAACGCGCGGACGCAATGCAGTTTTTGCAAAAGTACCCTGCGCAATTTTCGCTGGTATTTGACCCACAAGGCGAGCTGGCCTCGCATTATCAGTTGCAGGGCATGCCAACCAGCATTTTTCTCGACAGAACAGGCCAGATCCGCTTTAGCCACGCCGGCTTTTTTACTGCAAAAACCCAGGATTACGAACACGAAATTCAGCAGCTGCTGCAAGAGGACACAAAATGAATAACAAAATCAGGATATTAATCACCGCTTTGGCGTTGTCACAACTGGCCGCCTGCGCCAGCCTTGATACGGTCAAACCCTGGCAACGCGGCACTTTAGCCAAAAAAGAGATGCAGCTTAATTCTGCCGGTCTCGACAATGCGTTAGATGATCACATTTATTTCAGTAAAGAAGGCTCCAGCGGCGGCCGTAGTTTTGCAGGCGGAGGTTGTGGATGCAATTAACTAAAACCGGCAGTATCAGCGCGGCTTTAGCGGCCGCCACCTGCACCTTATTGTCTGCCAATGCGATAGCGGCCGACAGCAATACCGGTAACAGTACCGACAGCTTGATCGAAGGCTGGCAGTTTAATTCAGCTTTGCTGTATTACGGCGAAACCGACCGAGTCAAAGCAGCCGAAGCTATTTTAAGTGCACGCGGTGACTTTGGTGACGATAAATTTCTGAACTTAAATCTGGTACTCGACAGCCTGACCGGCGCCTCAGCCACTGGTGCAGTTGCTCAGCCTGACGCCCAGACTTTTACCCGGCCATCCGGTGCCGGCAGCTATACCACAGCGGCAGGTGCCACACCGCTTGACGATACTTTCCACGACACCAGGGTGCAGCTTGATGCCAGCTGGGAGCAGCCGCTCACCGCCAATTACCGGGGTACTGTGGGCGGTCATTTCTCCAAAGAATATGATTATTTATCTTTGGGTATCAACGGCAATATCAGCCGCGACTTTAACCATAAAAATACCACTTTATCTGTGGGCACTTCATTCAGCCACGACAGCATTAACCCGGAAGGCGGCATTCCGTCTGCTTTTACCCCTATGCTGTTTCGCAGCAATTTTGCCAGTGAAGGGGCTTATCAGCAGGCTTTTGATGGCAGCCGCCGCACCGACAGCGACACCAAAACCACGGCTGAGCTTTTGTTTGGCGTCACTCAGGTGATCAATCCTGACTGGCTGATGCAACTGAATTATTCGATTGCCAAAGCCGACGGTTATTTATCTGATCCCTTTAAAGTGCTGAGTGTGGTGAACAGCAATGGCATTACCCAACAGAACCTTTACGAACAAAGGCCAGATTCGCGCACCAAACAAAGTTTGTACTGGCAGAATAAATGGCACTTAAGCGGCAGTTATCTGGATTTGTCCTACCGCTATATGTGGGACGACTGGAGCCTGAATTCACATACCGCCGATGCACGCTGGCGTTTCCCGGTGGCTGGCAACTGGTATATCGAACCTCATGCCCGTTATTACACTCAGGATGAAGCAGAGTTTTACCAGCCGTTTTTAAGTGAAGGCATGCCGCTGCCGGCTTTTGCCAGCGCCGACTACCGCATTGGCCAGATGGATGCTTACACTGTGGGCGCCAAAGTGGGCACTGTGCTTGAAGGCGGCCATGATTTTGCCGTGCGGCTGGAATATTATCAGCAAAATCCAAATAACCCGGGCGTTGAACTGCCGGGCGTGCTGCAAGATCTGGAACTGTTTGGCGACGTTAAAGCGGTGATGCTGCAGGTCAGTTATTCGTTTTAAAGGCTTGGTCATAGCTGTGACCTGCCTAGCGGGCCGCAGCTGTGGCTTGCTAAACACTAAATCCCTGGCTATTAACAGTCACTCAAGCGGGCCCGCAAAGCCCGCTTTTTTTCTGCCTTAAGGCTGCAATAGCGGTATTATGGCAATAAGCTTTGCTAAACAGCTGATTTTACGCGGATAAACCCATGACCTTACATACTGCCCCCAGCAACATCAGTCTGGAAGCCACCAGTTATGGCTGGCTCGGCCAGTTTCGTGCCATGGCAAGCCCCTGCGAAATTCTGCTTGAGGGTGTCACCGAAGCCAAAGCAACTGAACTTACTCAGCTGGCAGCCAATGAAACCTGGCGTATTGAACAAAAATACAGCAGGTATCAACCCGACTCAGTGTTAAGCCAAATCAATCAACAAGTTGATTGCTGGCAACAGCTGGACGATGAAACCGCTGCTTTAATGCAATTTGCCAAAACCTGTTATCAGCTGTCCGACGGCTTATTTGATATCACCTCTGGGGTGCTGAGAAAAGTCTGGCGTTTTGATGGTTCGGACCAAATTCCGGACGCAGCAGCAGTCAGAGCTTTATTACCTCTGGTTGGTTTTAACCAACTGAAATTTACCGGCGATAAACTTTGGCTGCCAAAGGGTATGGAGCTTGATTTAGGCGGTATTGCCAAAGAATATGCGGTGGATAAAGTGGCGCAGTTGCTGACAACAGCAACCACAGCACAAAACACGGCCATGGTGGTGAACTTTGGCGGCGATATGCTGGCAGTGCGAAGCAAAGCCGACCAGCAGCCCTGGCGCATAGGTATTGAACATCCGGGCAAACCGGACGAGCCAGCCATGCTGGTTGCACTCAGAGCCGGCGCTTTGGCCACCAGCGGTGATGCCAGGCGTTTTTTACAAAAAGACGGCATCCGCTACAGCCATATCTTAAACCCCAAAACCGGCTGGCCAGTGCCCAATGCGCCGCGCTCTGTCACAGTGTCGGCGCCAAGCTGCGTGATGGCTGGTTTATTAGCCACCACAGCGCTGTTGCAAGGTGCTGATGCTGAAGCCTTTTTACAGCAACAAGGCTTACAGTTCTGGCTGATCCCCTAAACTACAGCATCACCCGCATTCGCTCTGCTAACCTTGCAAAGCAGTGCTCTGTGCCGGCCAGACGCCAGTTTTGACTTTACACCCGCCTTGGTCTGGTGATGCTGCCAACACAAGGGGCTGGGCGAAACCAACCGGCAATGTTATGGTTATCTGAAACAGTCAAACCCAATGCTCAGGCCTGAAAAAACAACTGTACCTGAGCTGTGTCAATAAAGTGGAATTTGCTTTTTTGACAAATGGTTATAGTGTGTACCACTATGGTTTGGCTTTTTATGCCACTCCTGCATCGGCAACCGATGCAGTCCGTCCCGGCTTGTAAATAAGGATGTCCATGCGCACCAGCCCCGTCATCTTCTGCTGTTTTTTGCTGTGGATAGTGACCGCATGGCAAGCATGGGCGGCTGCACCTTTAACAGTGTTGTACCCTCAGGTCAAAGCACCTTATGACGACATTTTTAAACAAATCATCCGCGGCATTGAACATCAGCATCAGGGTGAGATGCGCCTGCAACAATTAGACGCTGCGACTTCATTGCCACAACTTGCCAAAGAGCTGCGCGCCGACAGCACGACCATGGTGATTGCACTGGGTAAAAGTGGTTATCAGGTGGCACAACAAATCCACAGCAGCAATAGTGTGGTGGTTGGTGCCTTGCCTGTTCAGCCGGCCGGTCTGGCTGGCATCAGTTTATTAACCGATCCCAAAGTGTTATTCAGCTCATTAAAAATGCTGGCGCCTGCGGTGGATAAAGTCCATGTGTTGTATTCCGAATCAAGCCGCTGGCTCATTCAAATCGCGATAGAACAGGGCCAGCAGCAAGGTATTGAAGTTATTGCGCAAAAGGTGACTGATCTTAAAGATGCAATCAGACAATACCAGGAGTTATGGCAAAACATCGATGCCAAAACCACGGCCGTCTGGTTGCCGCTCGACCCGGTGTCAGTCAATGAACAGGTCATTCTGCCAAAAATTCTGGAAGTTGCCTGGGAGCGCAATATAGTGTTGTTTTCCAGTAAACCCGAACATGCCAAAAGAGGCGTATTATTTTCCACTTTTCCGGATCATTTTGAGCTGGGTCGCGAGTTGGTGTTGATGGTTGAACAGTTGCACCAGACCAAAATCGCAGCTACCGTAATACCACTGCAACAAGTTCAGCTGGCAGTCAATCTACGCACGGCCGCACACCTTGGCATGGAATACAAACCGGAAGTATTACGACAAATTGCCATTACATTCAAATAATTAAAAAATCAGATGGCAATAAAAAACACTCCAACACTGAAGCGCCAACTCCTTAATCTGTTGCTTCCCAGCCTGTTTGTGCTGGTCGCCACCCTTGGCATACTGCTGATTGCCCTGACCTCCCGCTCCAGTAATCAACAAATGTTGTCTAACGCACAACAACTGGCTTTGTCTTTTTCACAACAATCGGTCTTAGCGCTGTTAACCGCCAGTGCAGAAAATGCCGATGCCGTATTGCAGCAGATGCAGGCTTTTCCGGATCTGATTGGTGCCGGCCTGTGGAGCAACGAAAATACCATGCTGGTCTGGCGCGGTGATGACATCCATGCCCGTCAGTTTCGCGACAACTTAGCCAATAATCCAGACCAGATGTTTATCTGGCAAAACGATCAATTTATCTATCTGGCCGCACCGGTGCAGGTGCAGTCGCAGGCAGAGCACAGCGAATCGGAATTGTCGCTGGACACCGCCAAGATGCAAAACCTGGGTTATGCGCTGCTGGTCTTTAGCAAAGAGCGGCTGCAACAACAAAACCGAGACCTGATGATGTTAAGTTTGCTGGTGCTCTCTGTGGCAGTGGTCAGTATTTTTTTGTTTCTCAGCAACTGGCTGCAAAAAATCATCCAGCCACTGCATCAATTGTCTGAACGGATGAAAAGTGAAGACTTTTTACAGCAAGCCACTGAACCTGTCTTGGCCGGCAGCTCTGAAATCCAGGACATCAGCCAGTCTTATCAGCAGATGGCTGCCGCCATTGCCGAACGCGACGAAGCACTGAAATTACACCAGCAAAAATTAGAGTCTCTGGTGCAAATCCGTACCAGGGAACTGACCACAGCCCGCGATGCGGCACTAACGGCCAGTCGCCACAAATCCGAATTTCTGGCCAATATCAGCCACGAACTACGCACCCCATTGCAGTCGGTGATTGGTTATATCGATTTGGTGAACGAGCAGCTGGAATTTAGTGACTATGCCGACTTGACCACCGACTTAAACCGGGCGCAACAGAATGCAGAGAACCTGCTGAAGATGATCAACAGCCTGCTTGATTTAGCAAAAATAGAAGCGGGAAAAATGGAACTGCATTGTAGTTTTGTCCGGCTGAATTCGGTAGTGACCCAGGCGGTGGAACTGATCCGTCCTTTATTACAGCAAAACCAGCTACAACTGCAGCTGCCGGAACACTCGCCTGAACTTTATCTGGACGGTGAAAAACTGCTGCAAATTCTGGTGAATTTACTCAGTAATGCCTGCAAATTTACCCGGGGTGGCATTATTAGCTTAACAGTGCGCTATCAGGAAACAGGCTGTGAATTCAGCATTGCCGACACCGGAATCGGCATGACAGAGGCTGAACTGAATAAAATTTTTACTCCCTTTTATCAGGCTGATGGCAGTCAGAGCAGACAGAGCGGCGGCACCGGTCTCGGACTGGCCATTACCCAACAATTTGTCCGCCTGATGAATGGCAAAATTCAGGTTTCAAGCAAACCGGGCGCAGGCTCTGAATTTGTGGTATACGTTCCGATATTAAAAACTTAACTGTATAAAAATCAATAGCTTCTATACAAAATACTGCTATGTTGTAGAAACGCCGGGCAGGTAATTTGCGCAAAAGTCACCTTGGAGATCACTGCATATGAAATTTAATCCGTTTGTTCGTGCTATCCTGCTGCTGGCATCATTGCATAGCGCGGCCAGCTGGGCTGCGCGGCAAAACACCATCGAAGAAGAAGTTGCCGATTTTTATGGTGAACTGGACATGGTGAGTATTGCCACCGGCACCAGCAAACGTATTGATAAAGCACCTGCAGTAACCACTTTAATCACAGCCGAAGACATTGCCCGCAGCGGAGCCAGCCATCTGGATGAAGTGCTGGAAATGGTACCGGGTTTACATGTTGCCCCTTCGACCATCAGCCGGCTGGACTCTGTGTATTCCATCCGCGGCCTTCAGACCGGATTTAACCCTCAGGTGCTGGTGCTGCTCAACGGCACCGAATTTAAAAACAGTTTTTCCGGCGGCTTACCTTATACCTTTCGTTTTCCGGCCAATATTATTGAGCGTATTGAAGTGATCCGCGGCCCCGGCACTGCAGTCTATGGTGCTGACGCTTATTCCGGTGTGATTAATATCGTCACCAAAAACCTGAGCTCCAGCGCCAATAGCGCGGGCGCGCGCATTGGCAGTTTTGGCAGCCGCGATTTATGGCTGCAAACAGGCGGAAACTGGCAAGAGCTGGCGCTGGGTTTTGCGCTGGAACATCAGCAATCGGATGGAGATACCGATCGTGTGGTCAACGCTGACCAGCAAACTGTGTTTGACCGCATTTTTGGCACCAAAGCATCAAGAGCCCCCGGCGCACTGGCAACCCGCTACGATATTCTGAATGCACACGCCACAGTGCAATATCAGGGTTTTACCTGGGAGCACTGGTGGTGGCAGCAACGAGATGGTGGTCTAGGCCCTGGCGGCGCTCAGGCGCTGGATCCGGCTGGCTACCAAAAATTCCGTGATTACCGCACTAAACTCAGCCATGTGCATCAGCTCAATGACAATTTGTCCTGGACCAATGATTTGTCGTATCTGGATGCCCGCAGCGAAACTTATTTTGTGTTGTTTCCGGCCGGAACCCGCCTCCCCATCGGTGCCGATGGCAATGCCAATTTTACCAAACCGGTCGGACGGGTCACCTTTACTGAGGGTTATATCGGCAGTCCGCGCAGCAACCATCAGGACAGCCGCTTTAACAGTATCCTGAACTATCAGGGCGTGAACGAGCATGAACTGCGCCTGGAGTTTGGTGCCTTTGAACAAAAACTCAGCCCCAGAGAACTGAAAAACTTTGGCCCTGGTGTTATTGATGGCACTGTGGCGCAAATCGACGGTCAACTGACGGATGTGACAGGCACTGACTATATCTATGTCAAACCGGTCAGCCGCACCAATGTACATCTGAGTGTGCAGGATATCTGGCAGATTGCCGCCGACTGGGCCCTCACTTATGGTGTGCGCTACGACCACTTTTCCGATTTTGGCAGCACAGTGAACCCACGCCTCGCTGTGGTGTGGGACACGGCGCATAATCTGACCACTAAACTGCTGTATGGCAGCGCTTTTAGGGCACCTTCTTTTAACGAATTGTTTTTACAAAATAATCCGTCAGCGCTTGGCAACCCCAATCTGGATCCGGAAACCATAGATACCGTTGAATTGGTATTTGACTACCAGATCAACTTTGACAATCATCTGGTATTTAACCTGTATCAGTACAGAGCCAAGGATTTAATCGACAAAACAGCAGTGCCAGGAACATCTTCATTACAAACCGCCAACCTGTACAACCTGGATGGCCAGGGTGCCGAGTTTGAATGGAACTGGCGCCCTGCCGCGCACTGGCGTGCCGACTTTAATTTTGCTTATCAGGACACCACCAACAGAGCCACTGATTTACAGGTGGCCAATGCGCCCGGACAATCCGCTTCGTTGCGGTTGTATTACGACATTAACAGCAACTGGCAAGTGTCGGGTTGGGCCCACTGGATAGCAGACCGCCAGCGGGCGGCAAATGACAACCGCGCTCCGCTGCCCGATTATCAACTGTGGAATCTGTCGCTGAATTACCGGCCTGATCAAAGTCCGTGGCAAGTAAAAACCGCCATTCGCAACTTGCTGAATAAAAAAGCCTATGAACCCAGCGGTACCGCCATCAGCAATGATTTCCTGCTGGAAGGTCGCAGCCTGACCTTACAAATCAGCTACAACTGGCAGCCATAACATGAACAAAGATTTTGTTTATGCCGCACAAAGCAGCAGCCGCATTACTGAGGAAGTTGCGGCAACGGATAATCCTTATCTGACAGTACAACAACGCATCTGTGGTTATGACTTGCTGGAACTGATGCAAAAACGCAGTTTTACCGATCTGTTGTTTTTGCTGCTGACCGGCGAATTGCCAGATGCAGCCCAGGCCCAACTACTGCAACAGCTGCAAATTGCTTTATGTAACGCCGGCCCGCGCCATCCGGCCACCAGAGCTGTGATGACGGCCGCAGTCAGTAAAGCGCGGCCGGAACATTTATTACCTATTGGCTTACAGGTCCTGGGCGGCGAACGTCAGGGTGCTGTAGCGGTGGCAAGCGCCTGGCAAGCGCTGAAACAGCAACTGGACGGGATCAGCACAGACAATCAACTGCCGCCGGCAGGATTTGGCCAGCTCTATGGGGAAGCGGATCCGCTGATGGCTGACATACTCAACCAGCTTGCCCGGCTTCCGGCGGCAGGCCCGGCACTGGCGTTATGCCGGCAATTACAACAACAGTGGCAACCACAGCAACAGGGTGTGCTGGATGTAGGGCTTTGTGCTGCAGCCTGTCTCGACCTTGGCATTGGCCAGCGCGAAAGCATTGGTTTATTTCAGCTGCTGCGTGCCCCGGGGCTGTTGGCCCATGGTATGGAACAAACTCACAGACCCATCACCGCCTCACCTTTACTCGCGGACGAAGATTATGAATACCAACAAGTCGAATAAGCTGGCGTTGTGGGATTCCCGCCGTGGCCGTATTGTCAGCCGCATTGGTAAATGGGTTGGCGGCCAGGATGTGCAAATCCGGCAATATTCCCTGCTCAATGACTTGTTCCTGCAAAAAAGTTATATGCAGGTGCTGGTGCTCAATGCTACAGGTCGTTTGATTAGCGCTGAGCTTGGCTGCTGGCTGGAAAACAATTTTATGGTGATGAGCTATCCGGATGCCCGTATCTGGTGTAACCAGATTGGCGCCTTCGCCGGTGAATTGCACAGCAGCCCGACCGCAGCCACTGCCGCTGGTTGTCTGGCAGCTGATTCCCGCGCTTATGGCGGTAGCCTTACCTCAAAACTGGCGATGGAATTTATTCAACGGGCGCGGCTTGAGGTTGAGCAAGGCTTAAGCATTGAGCAACTGGTGGCCAGAGTGCCGCTCAAACACGGCAAACCCGCCATTATTGGTTTTGCCCGTCCTGTGGCCCGCCACGACGAACGTATTGAACCTCACAGGCGTATGACGGCAGCTTTGGGTTTTACCGATGGCCCGCACCTGACGCTGGCCAATCAGCTGTCTGACTACTTACTGGCGACCTTTGGCATGGGCATTAATATTGGCGGTTACACCGCCGCCTTTATGTCAGATCAGGGTTTTAGCCCGGACGAAGTGTACCGTATTAAAAACCTCTGTGTTGCCAGCGGTGTGATGGCTTGTTACGTTGACCAACTTGATCAGACTGAACGTAGTTTTCTGGCTTTGCAATGTGCCGATATCAGCTATCAGGGGCATCCTGCCCGAAGTGTTCCTGTGATTGACTAATGATGTGTTTTAACAGCGCTGGCTTTTTCTGAACAAGCTAACCGCCCGGCGTCATCGATTGGTTCTGCAGACTTTGGATACGGGATAACATCGGTGGGATTTCCTCCGGATCTATACGGATATCCAACAGCGTGGGCCCTTGTTTCTGAAAAATCGCGGAAAAATCCAGCGCCAGCAGTTGTTCTGCAGCGGTGATCACCGCAGCATCCACCCCAAGCGCCAATGCCAGCGCAGCATAATCCACAGCGCCCAGTTCAAAACCTATTTTTTCTGCATTCCCCAGCCGCTGGCCATGCATCACCATACCAAGCACGCCATCGTTCAGCACAATAAACAAAATGGGCAACTGCTGTTGTTTGGCGACAGTGATCTCCTGCGCACTCATCAGATAAGCGCCGTCACCGGTCACACAAACGTGCGCCGCGCCGCTGCTATCACCAAGCGCAGAGCCAATGACAGCACCTATAGCCCAGGCCATAGCGCCTAACCCCATCGCAATATGGAATTTGCCGTTGGATTCAGCACGCTGGTAATAATGAATTGCCCAGGCCCATGCATTGCCGGCGTCGGCAAAAAACCGCGTTCCTTCGGGCAATATGCGGGCCAGCAAACAAAACAGGCTTTGTGGTTTGAATGGCAGCTGACGATGTTCCATCGCCATACTATCGCGCCACAGACTACGACCACCCAGCGCATTGAGTGGAGGTACAGAACCAAATTCAGGCCAGCATTTGCCCCACTTCAGCTGAGCTTGCCGCACTTCGTCCACCAGCTTTTTAAAGATCACCGGCAAAGAACCACAGACATGCAGTCTGGCCATAGGCGAGCGGGTGAAATGCTCAACGCTGGAGTCAATATGGATCAGCTTATGATTGATTAACTCTTCGGCCCAGCCACTGGTGCCAAGCTCCCCCAGCGCAGCACCTATGGCCAGCACCAAATCCAGCTTATCGTCTTTGTCAGCCAATAACTCAGCCGCACTGCTGTGTCCGGCAAAACCAAAAACCCCCCGATACAACGGATGAGTTTCATCCACCCAGCGTTTGCCCATAGGGCCGGAGACAAAAGGCGCATTCAGCAAAGTGGCCAGCTGCATAATGCTGCCGGACGCATCCTTACAACCGTCACCAATAAAAAGCGCGATATGTTTAGCCTGTGACAGCTCCTGAATCAGCTTTTCCAGCGCGACTCTGTCGGAGAGCTGAAATTGCTGGGTTAATAATTCAGGCCTGACTTTGGGCAGGTAACCTGCTTCGGTGCGTAAAATATCGGATGGAATCGAAATATGCACAGGGCCGGCCGGAATACGGCTGCTCGCCATCACAGCGGCTATCAGTTTGTTTTCCAGTTGTTCCTGATGGCTGACCAAGGAGTTATAACGGGTGCAATGGCGAAAAATGCCAACAATATCAATGGCGGCACAGGAAGAATCCTGCAAGGCTCGCCGGCCGAACTTGGGTAAAGGGGTTTGTGCGGTGATTACTAAGATAGGCACATTGTCGGCGTAAGCGCTGGCAACGCCGGTCAGCAGATTGGTCGCGCCAGGGCCTGTGGTGGCGCAACAAACGCCGAGTTTTCCGGTTTCTCTGGCATAACCATCCGCCATAAAAGCAGCACCGGCTTCATGCCGTGCCACCACTGCCCGCACACCACCGCGGCGCTCACTGCGCGCCAGTGCGTTAAACAGTGGTTCAATGGCACCGCCCGGTACGCCAAAAACATATTCAACACCTAATAAATTCAGATACTCAACGACGAGATCTGCATACGTCACTTGCTCCTTGTCCATCTGCTGTCCATGCTCAATCAATTGATCGTGCATTTGATATACCTTTTAAAAAGCCATGGGAGTTCATTTCCCCCAGCCATGGGTATATCACAGGGTTGGTTAAAACAACAGCAGACAAGATGTCTAAGATCTTGTATTAGAATGTTTTTTCGATTTGTTCGATCGGCAGCGGTTTGCTGATGTGGTAACCCTGGGCATAATCGATACCCAGCGGTGCCAGCATGGCAAAAATGTCCGCATTTTCGACAAATTCGGCCACTGTTTTACGGCCAAGTGCGGTGGCTATTTCCGCCATAGATTTCACTAAAGTGAAATCCATTTTGTCGCGGTGCATATTTTTAACAAAAGAGCCGTCAATTTTAATACTGCCGGACGGCAACTGTTTCAGGTAACTGAAGGTACTGAAACCTGTGCCAAAATCGTCGATCGAAAACTCACAACCTAAACTGGTTAACTGTTCAATCATGGCATAGGTGCCGCTGATATTATTTAAACTGGCCGTTTCGGTCAGCTCAAACACAATACGATGTGGTGACACCTGATATTGCTGCAGTTTTTGTTCAATCAGAGGCACCAACCGCTCATCTCTGAATGCCTGGGCCGACAAATTAATGGCCACTTTTTTCAGCACCGGATGCCGGCTCATCATGGCGATGGTCTTGGCAATCACCTGATGATCCAACAGGTTAATGTCTTCTACCTGCTCCAATGCCTGAATAAAATCACCCGGATAAACCAGCCGGTCGGCCAGACTCAAGCGCACCAGAGCTTCAAAATAAACCACTGCGTTGGTTTTGACACAAACCACAGGCTGAAAATGCAGCACAATCTGGTCACGCACTATGGCTTCGCGCAGTTGTTGTGACCATTGCAATGAATTTTGCAGCGTATGGCTTGCCGCATCCTGCACACTGTAACAGTGTGCCCTGTTCCGGCCTTTGTCTTTGGCAACATACAAAGCAATATCAGATTGTTGCAGATAAATTTGTGCATCCGGCATACTGCCGTCAATCAGGCTGATACCAATACTGCAACTGAGTGAATAGACTTTATCTTTTAAAGTGTAAGGCCGGTTTTGCAGTTGCTGGCATAACTGCTCCGCCAGCTCTACTGCTTGTTGCATGGATTTATCCTGGGTGAGCACCACAAACTCATCTCCGCCAACCCGGCACAGCAAATCTGTTGCACTGAGCTCTTTTGCCAGCCGCAGCGCCACCTCACGCAATATGGCATCACCATGCGAATGACCATGGGAATCGTTAATGACCTTAAAATGATCCAGATCGATATAGAGTAAAGCGTGTGTCCGTTCAGCAGAAGCAAGTCCTGCCAGCCGGATCAATTCCCGGTCAAAAAAGTGGCGGTTATATAAACTGGTCAGCGGATCGTGCATCGCCAGATGCTGTAACTCCTGCTCGGCTCGTTTGCGCTCTTCTATATTTTCGAGCGTAACAGTGACACCTGACATTTGGTCCGGCAGCTGCGCCATATTCAGCGCAACCCAGCACTGCGGCATCATCAATTGCAGTTCAATATGCCATTGCTGCGCCTTGCCCTGACACAAGGCCTGTAATTGCTGTTCAAACAGCACCCGATCGGCCGGATGGAAAAAACTGCCAAGCTTGCCGGTATGCTGCAGACTGCTGCCAGCTACCAAATCGAACCAGGCTTTATTGGCAAAGCGGATGTTTCCGTCTGGATCTAACTCCATCAGCACTGTAGATACATGGTCCAATACCCGCTGATGAACCAGAGATAAGGCCCGGTAGCGCTCTTCGCTGCCCGCCAGTTGTTCAACTTTTTGTTTAAACTGCTCGTTACTGACCAGAAAATCTTCGCGTTGGGTGGCAACATCAATCACCCGCCGCAGTTGCTCTGCCCTGAAGGGTTTACTGACAAAATCGGCAGCGCCCTGCAGCATCATCTGCTCGGCAATCTCAATACCACCATGTGCTGTCATCACCACCACAGACTGCTGAGGCCGCTGGCGCATCATTTCTGCCAGCACTTGCTGACCATTCAGGCCTGGCAACATCACGTCCAGCAATACCAGCGCGAATTCCCGCTCCGCAAAACAAACCAGCGCTTGAGGGCCTGTGGCTGCAATCACCACATCATAATTGGGCTGCAGAATACGGCGGGCCAGTTCAGCAATATCAGGTTCATCTTCCACCACCAGAATGCATTGCCGGTTTTGGCTGTGTGCAGCTTTTTGCAATAAATGATTGATATGCCGGGGTAACTCCGCCAGCTGTTGTTTTGCCACCACCAGGTTGATGCCATAAGCCCGGGCCGTGGTTTCGGTGATCCGTTCACAATAGGTAGAACTGAGCAGAATAAAAGGCGTGTGTTCATCACACTTGAGCACATTGGCGCGAACCAGTCTGGCCAGGCGCCAGCCGTCGATTGAACCAATATCAATTTCAGAAATAATCAGCTGCACAGCCTGTTGCTTTAGCACAGCAATAGCGTCAAGGCTGTTATCGACCCGGATAATCTGCACCTGACTGTTGGCAGGCAAAACCCGATGCACAGCCTCGTTCATCGAAGTGCCAGTGACCAATAATGCTACATATTCAACCTGCACCAACACTTCATCCTAACTTTTGTTTGTGCTGAACAAACGCGATTTAGAAAAATCCACCTTAACTTCAGGGCGCAGGCAACGCAAGCTCGTTCCTTATTCAGGCTCAGCAACCAGGTTATTCAGTATCAGGCTGTAACCAGCCCGTGCCGGCAATGGCAAAGCCTGTTACAGCCAGACTAAATCTACATAAGGTTGTGTTTTAACGCCGCAGACTTAGCTGGGGCGCAACGACTTTTCCGTTAAATCCAGACTAAAATCCTGACCATCCGTCAGACAGATCTTCAACTTTTGCTGAGAAAAGTGCAGCTTGTCTATATCGACGCTATCCGGTAACAGATAAACAATCAGCGAACCTGCACTGATTGACAAAATTTTAGTCGCCTGGCTGGATTTTTCCGCTATTTGCCCGGTAATGCCGTCACGCAGAAAACTGTGCCCGGTGATCTTGACCAGACCATTGTCGTATTCATCAACGGTGCCGAGGAAAAAGCGATTTTCATCGTTAATGAATAGTCTGCGATAACAAACCAACAGCTTGTCGTTGTTTTTCAGCATAAAAATCTCCAATTAAATCAAGTGTCTTTGTTGATATAAACTTTGCCAGTATTCGCCCTGACGTTCGGCACATTCGGTTTCAACATAATGTCGCAGCCGCCGCCGGTCTTTTGGCTGGTCTTTTAACGCGGACCCCAACAACACGTGCAGCAACAATGTCGCATCAGGGCGGCTTTGCTGATAATAATAAGCGTGGGTATAAATGGCATGGGCAACACTGACAGCTTCGGCGGTTGACATAGTGGCGCCCGCCAGCCGGTCGGTACTGCGGCCATCCAGCGTCTGGCCATTGCGCAGTTCGTGAAAAATAGTGGCCAGCACCTGGATAAGCTCGTGCGCCGGTTCCACCATAATGTGGTTGGCCGCCATCAGTTTATTGCACTCCTGCAGTATCACTTGCGCTTCATCATCCAGATGACGGATAGGTTTTATATGCTCAAAACTCAGCCGCCGTTTTAGCGCAGAACTCATGCGCTGAATGCCTTCGTCCACGCTGTTGGCGGTGGCCACAATATTAAAACCGGCCGTGGCATACAGGGTACTTTGGGCTGAAGGCAATTCCGGCACCACCAGAATACGCTCAGATAAAATGGACAACACAGCGTCCTGCAAAGGTTGCGGACAGCGGGTAATTTCTTCAAAACGTAAAATTTTGCCATCGCGCATGGCTCTGTACAGCGGGGTGCTGACCAGTGCTTGCTGGCTTGGGCCCTGCAGCTGCATCAGTTGTGGATTCCAGCTGTAAAGCAGCTGGCTCAGGTTGCTGATGGCGCCGCCCTGGATCACCTGGGTTGAATCACGGCTAATAGCGGCCGCCAGCAATTCTGATAGCCAGGATTTGGCGGTACCAGGGGAGCCGGTCAGCAAAATACCACGCTGGGTGCATAAGGACAGAATAATGCGTGTGACAACCCCAGCTTCGGCGACAAATTTGCGGCTGATGCCAAGCGCACTGTCGCCACAGATAAAACGTTCCACCGCAATGGCCGACATAGCCCAGCCAGGTGGCACAGGCGCTGTGTCCTGCTGCTGCAGTTGTTCCAGCTCAGCCGCAAAAGCCTGCTCTGCTGATAATTTTTGTGCCGTTTTTGTCATACGGATGGCCTCACTCCACCGCGGTTTTCCGGAGCCATCCGCTCCTGCAGCAGCACTTTGGGTAACTCGCTGAGCGGGATCACACCTTCAACTACCAGATTCAGCGCACTGTCTCGCATGGTAATCATGCCGGCATCCAGCGCCTGCCAGCGTAGTTCAGTGGCAGTTTTTTGTTGTGAAATGGCATTACGGATGTCGGTATTCACCAGCATAAATTCAAACACGGCCACCTGACCATGGGTGCCTCTGCCGTTACAGCGCGGACAACCCTGGCCTGCAAAACAACGAAAGTTAGCCGGAATTTCATCGGGAAATAACTCTGCAACTATAGCCGCATCGGGTTCTACCTGCTTTTTGCAATGCGGGCAAATGCGTTTTGCCAACCGCTGCGCCATCACCGCCAATAATTCACTGGCAATCGAATTGGGATGAATTTCCAGATCGCGCAAGCGCTGAATCGCATCTACTGCATCGTTGCAGTGCAAGGTGGATAACACCAGATGGCCGGTTTGTGAGGCTCTCGCCGCCTCCAGCGCTGTAGCGTGGTCACGGATTTCCCCCACCAGAATCACGTCCGGGTCTTCGCGCACAAAAGCACGTAATGCATCCGGAAAATCAAAACCTATATCAGCTCTGACCCGGGTTTGCTGAATGTTATCTATTGAATATTCAATCGGATCTTCGACCGTGATCACTTTGCGTTTGCCATCTTCTGCCAGCAATTGCAAACCGGCGTATAAGGTGGTGGATTTGCCCGAGCCTGTGGGCCCAACCACCAGCACCAGCCCGGCCGGGTTATTTAGTAAGCGCTGATACATGCCGGTGACACGCGCCGACATGCCCAAATCCGTCATGCTCAGGGCGCGCCCGGTTTGTTTTAACAGCCGGATCACAATATGTTCGGCATGTAATGAAGGCTGGGTTTGAATGCGCAAATCATATTGATGCTGGCTATGTTTAACCTGACTACGGCCCCCCTGCGGTAAACGCCGTTCACCAATATCCAGTTCGGCGCGGATTTTAATCACATTAATCAGGCCGGCTAAATCCGTCATCGACACCTGAAACTGCGTCATGTCCTGCAAGTCACCGTCAATGCGCAGTCGCAGCCTGGTATGTTGCTGATAACACTCAATATGAATGTCACTGGCATGCTCGCTGATGGCTTCCATTAATAACGCATCGTACAAAGACACCAGATAAGGATTGACCGGGTTGGGTTTGCTCTCGGCGTTTGCTTCTTCAGTACTTTTGATTTGTTCCGACTGGGCGCGGTACTGCGCCTTGGTGCTGACATCCAGCTGAGTCCACAAGCGGTTAAAGTCTTCCGGGGTCAGCAAGGCCAGGCTGATATGGCCGTTGCCATTCATCATGGCAAGCTCGGCATAGTCTGCATCCGGGTCGTCTGTAACCACCAGCAGTTTGTTGTCGGTAATATTGACCGGTAACGCATGACTGCGATCGAGAAAAATCCGCGAGAACTGGCGAAATAACGAGGCATCAACCTGCTGGATCAGGCTTTCGTAATCCAAAAAGGGGAACTGCCGCTCTTTAGCGACAGCTTCAAACAGGCTACGGTTTTTCAGTTGTTTAATGCGGTTAATTGCATTAATTAAAGGTTCGGCATTTTTCTGGGCGTCAGCTTTAGCGGCCTGCAAGGTTGTTTCGTCGACATAACCTAAATCAATCACCATATCGGCTAAACGGCGGCTGAAATCGACCCAGCCCAGATTATTTAACCGCTGCAACTGACCTTGTTGCTTCTGGTACAACACCAGATTTGACACATGATCTTTGTCATCTTCCAGTGTCGCCAGGTAACCCCCTTCGGCCAGCACGGGGAGCAGATGCTCAAAACTGGTTAAGATGCAGGTGGTCATAATCAGCTGGCACTGGCCGCATAAAGGCGTACTCAGGTTGGCATCGAGCTGAATCACCTCAATATTACTGATATTTAATGCATGAAAATGCTCGCAGGTGGTACGAGCCAGCAAGTCGTTGCGTTCTATGGCAAAAACCCGTGCCGCCATTTTTGCCAGAATGGCACTGAAATAACCTGAGCCTGCCCCGACATGCATCACCAGTTGCTGCGGTGCAATGTCGGGCAGTAGTTGCAAAATACGTTGTGCAGCAGCCTGTGTCGGGAAGGAGTGGCCGGTAACCCGGTCGGCATGTTCCGGCTGACTGGCAAATAAATGTCTGGCAGGTGCTGAAGCGATAAGACTGCAGGCGTTATCCATGCATTGGCCTTTTACCGTACTGATTCATACTGGATCAGTGTAGTGCCTTAAATTAGAAAGATATTAATTGAGCGCAAGTTTTATGCAGATCGCTACCACAACAACTGTCACTGCATAAAAGTGGCGCTGCTCAGGCCTGCGTTGAATTGAGTTAAGCCGAGCTGCATTGAGTTGAGTTGAGTTGAGTTGAGTTGAGTTGAGTTGAGTTGAGAAAGTAGCATGGCCGCTAAGCATTTCAGCGGCCATGCCAGGGGTTAATAACTGCTTTAGTGTGCCTGAGTGTGCCTGTGCAGTTAGCGCAACTGAACTTCAAGCAACTTCATTAGCTGCATTCAGCGCCACCAGACAACCAATTATTTATTTGTCACCACAGGCTGGGCATTCAGAAAACCCCAGACAAAATCAAGCTGCAGCACTTCAAGTTCCGGCCTGGAATTATTGTCGCGGTGATACCATTCTGAACGCGGAATACCATGGTGACTGCGAAAATATCCAAAATCACTCAGGCTGGTTTCAAACACCGACAACGCCAGGAAATGTTTGGTGGCAGTGCCGTCCGGTATTTTGTCGCCCGGTTTTTGCCCAAGGCCTGCCACACCAGCTCTGGCATGACAGCTGACACAGCTGGAACCGTCCATAAAACCGGCTTCAGTCACCGAATTGCCCAGCATGGTTGGCCGCCCTGTGGCAGTGACAAAATCCACCTGTGAGCCCTTCAGCCGGTAATTTAACCAGGCGCTGTCGGCGGGTGACGGCTCATGCTGATCTTGGTCCGCCGTGGTACCAATTTTCAGTTGCGCCAATAACTGCTGCCACTCCGGTCTTGGTTTTTCCAGCGGGTAACCGGCATCAGGCCGGAACACTATGCTGCTGTCATTAAGCTTATCCGACTGCTGATTGGGTTTTACATAATTGTCAGCTGTGCCTGATGGGCGCACGTCGGCACTTCGATAACCATAAGCGTCGTTACAGCCGGTGGTGTCACAACGCCCCGGCAGATTAATGTGCTCAAAGGTGGTCCAGACCCAGTTTGGCGTGTCTTTAGACGAGATATGAAAGGCCACCAGATAATGCGGACCTTGCAGATTACACTGGGCTTTTGGGTCGTCACTCAAACCAATAGCGGCCAGATTAATTTGCGTCGACAAATATTTACTGGCGTAAGCGGTTGAATCTGCTGGCAAACCCAGGGCATTGATCAACTGATAATGCACCCAGTTGCTTTTGATCATCACGGCATCAAAAGGAAAATCTATTTTGAACAACTGGCCTTTCTTGCCTGCTCCGGCCGCAACTTCAGCACCATGATAAGGCGCTTGTTGTTGCAAATTGGCCTGATTGGCAAAAAACACCTCCAGCGCACCATCGGCGTTATACAAATTATTGCGGAACAAATAGTCGTGAAACGCCTGATTGCGAATGGTCAGTTCGGCATTGGTCTGGCGGATAATACGGCCCACACTTTGTGCATCGGCAGGTTTAAAGTTTTTCAGAATAGCCGGTACCAAATCTACTTGCCGGCCATTTTGTGGCACAGCGTTGCAGGACGGCGTACCGGAGCCATCCGCTTTTAGCATGTCCGCAGGCGCCGGCTGATGTAACGAATTCAGCTGATGATGAAAAGGAATACGGGTATGGCGGTTTAGCTCTTTGCTGCGCGCTTGTGCTGTGGCTTTTTCACCCACTGCGCTGGCAAAAGCTTTGAGTTGTGGCGCAAAACGCTGGCCAGGAAAAACCGGGCAATGACTGGTGCTGTTGGTGGCATCCCCTGGGCGGCAACAGGCATTGGCCGCTGGTGTTTGCCCACTCTGGCACAATGGGTAAGGTTGAGCTGGCCAGTTTTGCTGCTCGTCAGCCCAGTTCGACCAGAACTTGTCCTGCACCACCTCAGCAAACAACTTCCAGGAAAACATATCAGGGCAAGTCATGGCCGGGTTTGAAATGGGCTTGCCATTGTCGCGGTTAAACGCCTGCAACTGACCATTGACCAACCTCATGCTGCAATAACCGGCGTCCCGCACATCCGCCTGAAAGTACATGGCGGAATCTATCGCTGTGGGTTTGGCATCTGCAGCACTAAGACCACTGCAAAATAACAGCGGCAGCGTCAGCGCAATTGCTTTGCGCAGGCTGAAGTTAGCAATGGCTGCGCTGTAATTTTCGACACTGTTGTGTTCTGTTCTATAAATTGCTGTTTTATCTACTGATCTGTGATCAGCTAAGTTCAACATTGCTATGGGCATCTTGCTCTCCTGCGGTTTGCCGGCTTGGTTTGCCAACTTAGGTTGCTGTGGTCACTCACAGCGTCCAGAGCCTAGTTGGCACCACCACAAAAGCCAGAGTTCCAGAAGAGGAAAAGCTGATAATTCTCTGATAAAGTCTGGTTCGATATTTTCAGGCACACATCAGCGCCATCAGGGCTGGTTTTTACCACTCAAACACAGGAAAAACCTGGTGTTGTAGCCAGCGCGATTTGCAGCGGATAAATTTGGGGTTTTGTTAGTTATAACCAGACTAAACCTGCATAAGGTTTAGCTTTTAATGCGCTTAACCGGCTTTGTAAATTGCCACAATGCACTTCCAGCTTATGGCCGTCCGGGTCTAAAAAATACACCGAGTTGCCTTCACTGCTGTTTTGTTTCCACTCCATAATGCCGGCGTCTTTGAGTTTCTGCACATATGGGCCAAAATCCTCTGCAGCGATACTAAAGGCAATATGTGAATAATCCTGAGCAGGCTGCACCTGATCGCAGGACAAGCAAAACCAACTATCACCCAGCGTTAAATAGGCGCCAGCATCCCAACGCACCACGGCTTTCATACCAACAAACTCAGTGTAAAAAAGCAGCGAACTATCTAAATCACTGACAGCAATGGTGATATGGTTTAAGCCCTGCAGCATCAATATTCCTTATCAAGCAACACGATAAACAAAAGTTATCAGGATGAGGTTTGAGTTTATTAAATTAATCAGTAGCACGAGATGTGCCCCTCATTACATGACCCCAATTGCATTGAAATTGGATGATGTACTTGTGCTTTGTCACACAGTTAACTACCAGTCATTAATTTTTTTATTTCAGATATTATAAACTCTCTTCCTTCTTTAGATTTCGCGAATTCTACCACTATATCTACAAGCCTATTATTGGTAACTCTAGCCCAAAGGCCTTTTGGCATTACCTTTGCAGATTCTTTAAATTCACTAAATTCCTTTTTGACTTGTTCAAGATTACTCTTGGTTATTTTGCTTTCTTCTTCCAACTTTTCAAAATTTTTCAGTAGCTCGTCAAATTTAACATTAATTTTCGATAATTCTTCATCGCTAAATTGTTCATTCTCGTTGACGGCGTTATTTTTTAACTGATCTTCTATTTGTTCTCTAAGATCGTCAAATAAAGAATCCTCTAACTTAATTATAGAAATCTCAGAAAAAAGATAGCGACACCATTTTTCAATATAATCAGGAGCATTACTTAGTTCATAAAGATGAATTTTATCCACACGTTTGCATTCCCCCGGAGAAAATATTGCGTAATGAACAATAGATTTGCTTTTTCTTTCAGAAACCCCTGATATAACTGACGCTAAAGAGTCTCGTTGTGTAACTGTATCAATTTCCACTTCTTCACTAATCTGAAATGTATAATTTTTATGATATTTGAATTCAATTTGAACCAGAACTTTCCCAGTATCAGGGAAATATAAATTAAAGTCTTTTTGCGAAAATCGAGTATGTTTAAAGCCGTTTTTCAGTTTTTCAATGAATGCTACATTCACTTGAGGCATGTGATTTTCCTTTTAATAATGAAGTCACCAACGTAAAAAACTACCTTGTTAAACCGTGGTTCGTACAGTCTCTCTATTAAATACACACTGAAGTTACACAGAAATATTAATCACGACAAGGGCTTGGAGCATTATCAGGTTTTGATGAGCTGAAGGTGTTGGGACATTCCGATACTTCAAAATGCAGCAAAGAACCCAATCATCAAACCAGCGCTTTTCCCTCCCCGTTAAGCCAAGCCGATAAAAATTGGAAGTTTGAGGTTTTAAGACGCCAACTGTTTGAGACGGCTGACGTTAGCAGCCGTCGAGTTTTGGCGGCGCCTCAAACTTTTGATTTTTAGCGGGCTTTCGAAGGCTTACCGGGGTCGCTTTTTATGTCACTTTTTGTCGACACAAAAAGTGACTCGCCCGCGGAGGCGAGTCTCCGCTTCTACAGCACCATCAGCTGCAAGCTGAAATGTCATAACACAAGGTCACCATCAGCCATAAAAAAAGCCAGGCTAACCTGGCTCTTTGCAACAACACTCAAAGCTAAAATGCGCTCTTAACCCTTTAAAACCTTAGCGCGGCCCGCTGTGGCTTTAGGTTGTTTTGGCTGGCTTTTTGGCTGGGCTTTGCTTTTTGCTGCCGGTGCTTCAATCACAGTTTCCGACTTTTTATTGGCGCGGCCCGGCACTATTTTGCGCGAGATGCTTTTTAATAAAGATTCACGGTTACTGACTTCAAAACCCGGCTGGATAATACGTTCAATTTTGCTGCCAATCAGCTTTTGAATCCGCTCTAAGGTCAGCTCTTCTTCACGGCTGACAAAAGACAGCGCCTTACCGGCAGCACCGGCACGACCGGTACGGCCAATACGGTGCACATAATCTTCCGGCAAATACGGCAGGTTAAAATTCACTACGTAATCCAGGCCCTGAATATCTAAACCACGGGCGGCAACTTCTGTGGCAATCAGCACCTGTAACTTGGCCGATTTAAAATCAGCAATGGCACGGCGGCGTGCGCCCTGGCTTTTATCACCGTGGCACACAGCGGCATTAATTTTGCGTTGTTGCAACCCTGCCAATAACCGGTCGGCCTGCTCTTTGGTACTGGTAAATACCAGCACCTGGAACCAGTTTTGTTCGTTCAGCAACAGCTCAAACAATTCAATTTTGCGGCTTTCTTCCACTGCATACACCACATGGTGCACAGTGTCGGCGGTGCTGTTCACCTTGGTCACTTTAATTTGCTGATGGTTATGCAAAATTTTGTGTGATAACTCGTTCACCGCAGGCGAAGTGGTGGCAGAAAACAGCAGCGTCTGGCGTTTGTTGGCGGTCATTTGAATAAGTTTCAGCACATCGGCGCTAAAACCCATATCCAGCATACGGTCGGCTTCGTCCAGTACCACAAATTCCACGTCGCTTAAAATGACATTGCCAAGCGCCATATGCTCTAACAAACGGCCTGGCGTGCTGATCACCATATCCACACCGGCAGTTAACTTATTGGCCTGACCGCCCATTTTCACGCCGCCATATAAAGCAGTGACGCTCAGCGGCACATATTTGGCGTAAGCTTTTACCGCTTCAGCAATTTGCTCGGCCAGTTCGCGGGTGGGCGTTAAAATCAGCGCACGTGGCCGTTTTTCCACTGTGGCTTTGGGATTATCTAACATACGTTGTAACAGCGGCACGGCAAAAGCGGCGGTTTTGCCGGTGCCGGTTTGCGCTGTTACCTGTAAATCTTTACCACGGCGCGCCGGCACTATGGCCTTTTCCTGCACCGGAGTCATGTCACTGTAGCCGCACTCTTGCAGCGCACGCTGTAAGTCTGGTGCTAAATCTAAAGATGAAAATTGCATAAAAAATCCTCTGTAGAAATGGCTACAGTCCAAAAGTTGGGGGCGAAATATACAGCATTTTGCGCGCCGAGCAGAGTTTTGTTTTTACCTGCCAGCGTTTTTCCACAGGAAAAAGCAGCTAAAGCCTTGGCAAATCAGCAAAAAATTCCGGCACTACTATAAAAAACACCAGCGTTTTTTGTCAGCTGTTATTCGTTGTCGTCAGCGTCAAAGGCTGCGCGTGGCTGATGATTGGCGGCACGGGCCAGAATTTCGATATAAAAAGACGGCCACTGTGCATTGAGCGCGGCGTCGATATGTTTATTAATTTCCGAGGTAAACACCTTTTCGGCCACATCTTTTGACGCGCCAAAACGACAATCAAAAGTCCAGTAGTCTGCGCCTTGTGGCAAAGTTTTGCGCCGCTCGCGGTTCAGGTATTTTTTAATCTCATGTTTGATTAAATCCACCAAACGGGCAGGCTGGTGTTTGTCGTGACTTAAAGCGAAAGTTTTTTTCATCGGAATTCTCAGGATATGATGGCAAAGCACAAGCGGCTACAAGCGCGGCATTCTACATCATTCGCCACCACGCAGCGCCAATATTCTCAGTTTTTGGCAAAGAGGCTCAGCCTAAAGCCCAAAAACGCAGCTCCAACAGCATAGCTGCAGCGGGGCTGGCGTACAAAAAACCGTGGTTTTGTATTATGGTGCAATACAGAATGACCCAAGTGACACGGGGGCGCCGATGCTGACAGTGGCAAAATTAATGAGTACCAACCCGGTATGTGTGTCACCCGACGACACCCTGGCAGTGGTAAAAAGCATTTTTGATAAAGTAAAATTTCACCATATTCTGGTGGTGGAACAAGGTGTCTTGGTGGGGGTGATTTCCGACCGGGATTTATTTAAAGGCCTGAGGCACCGCCGCCGAA
The DNA here is from genome assembly GCF_025245835.1 of Rheinheimera sp. 4Y26. GTDB lineage: Bacteria > Pseudomonadota > Gammaproteobacteria > Enterobacterales > Alteromonadaceae > Pararheinheimera. Next base: position 239,474 of record NZ_JAOBWS010000001.1, on the reverse strand, counting down.
ACCAGCCGCGACTTAGCCACCTTAAATAAAAAAGTGCATCAGCTGATGCACCGCAAACCCGTGAGCTTAACGGCTCAACACAGTGTGATGGATGCAGTAGCGCTGTTTAACCAGCAAGGCGTGTCCTGTATTCCGGTCGTAAATGCCCGCTGTGCCCCCATCGGCATTTTAAGCTGGCGCGACATTATGCGCGCCCTTGATAAAAGCCAGACTAAAGAAACCGGCGGTTGATAATTGCAGCTGCCGGTGGTTATTGCCGTAAAAGTTACGCCTTTGGTTGTTTTTAAGTGGGGAGCATCAGGCAAAATACAAAACCATGGGCTGAGCTTTAGCTAACTTACTCATTTTATTAGATAAACGAGAACTAATTGGAACAGTTATTTAGATGAAATTGTGTTTAAAGAAGTCTTTTTTTTACTGGATGGCCCAGAAGGGGCCTATATTGTTGTTTCCATTGGCAACCCTTTATGCATATTTTCGTATATTTGTTTGGGGCCCCACTGGGGATAGCGGCATATATAGAATGAATTATTTTATTTTGCTCGCCGGCAGTGTCGCCTCCATTTATATTTTATTTGATCTGTTGGCACTTTTTATAAAAAAGGCATCTTGCGAATTAGAATTACAACAAGATTTTGCAATCATTGATGGTAAAAAACTTTCATATGATGAAATCATCATAAAAAAGAAAAGCTCTGGTTTTAAAATTTGCCTTTCTTATAAAAACAACATTTTCTGGGTCTCTGGCTCAGGCTATAAAACTGAAAATAGCCTGGAAAATTTTATTGCTGATGCGTCTAAGCTGGTCACCGTCAAAACAGAAAAGGACTCAGGAATATTGTAAATTCAAAGCCATTACAATAGCGCCAGTCCTTCGCTGAGAGTTATGCTCTGGCGCTATTGCTGCGCCAGATACTCTGGTGGAATAGGATGGTTCGGCGACTCTGACATCCAGATCACACTGCTAATCCACCAACGAGTGCCATCAAAGTAAGCTTCAATGCTGTTAACGCCGCGAAATCTCTCAACTTTGCCATCAGCAGTGAGCTCACCCATATAGGTTGAATCAATATGAGCAATGTTGCCGTACACTTTGATTTTTCTGGCAATTTCCCATTCTTTAAAGCCGCTTTTTACCAGCGGTTCAGTGGCCTCAACATACTGTTGGTGTGTCCAGACACGTGTTTTTACCTGTCCTTTAGCGTCTGTCGATGTCGCCACAAACCGGATCCAGGGTGCGTAGAGAGTTTTGTCTCTATCCCACTGCCGAGCTTCATTCGGTGCAATATTCACCACCGCATAAAAAGCATCCATCAGCCCATCCGGCGTACTGACATCCCCAGGCCTGGCGGAGATGTCCTTAACTACAACCCCCTGGGCCAAAGCACCGAAAGATTGGAACAACAGAACTGTGATAAACATTGTGATTCTGACAAAAGCGATAGATTTCATAAGCACTTCCTGTACCGGTGGCAACCACCTGACCATTAGAAACACATCAGCGCAAAAGCCGGCGAGTGGCTCTACGATGCCTACAACAAAGCGGCAAGCCGATATCAGCACAACTCTCAGACAACAGCGCGCATCTGCAAGAACGAACAATCAAAACCCGCGAACACAACTTCCATCGACCTTTTGTGAAGCGGCCAACTACCAAAACAGAAAAGGCCTAGAGGGTCACGCCTTATGTTGTACCTAACCCGATTTAGACCAGGGAACTCAACTGCAGTGCATCGGAGATCAACAACCAAATTCATCAAGACTAAGGCAAAACGAAAGATCTGAACCTAATGTTTTTGGAGTGCAGAACAACTGTTTTGCATCCTATTGAGCGACTTGTTATGTATCTACTTGCGTTTATACAACAACCCCAACGAGCCCTTTTTCCAAGGCTCGGAGTAAAAATCTCCAACTTTTAACGCTGTATAATTTTTCTTTGATACATCGAGTTTAAGAGTCTCTCCGCTATCCGCTGTTTTTATAAAGACATAATAACTTGTGCCAGCTTTGGTGCTTTCATAAGTGTCTAGTTTTACGACAGAGCCGCTTAACTGAAAATCTGACTGGGGACCAATAAAATTGTTAACCCCCAGGACAAAGCCTCCACTCATAAGGAAGATCATTGCAGCAACAACAGTTGTTATTGTAATTCCTTTCAATTCTCCAGATTCGCGGCGTAGGTTTGGGATTCTTTTAAAGTAAACATAGAAGCAAATAATTACGATAGGAGCGGTCAAATACTTAAACGCCCATACAAATGACGAATTTAACACTGTTTCATACATCAGTAGGGGAACTATCGATATAACCATAAACAGCAAGAACGACTTATCTCCATACTTTTTTAAAAAATGTTCCAATCTCAAACTCCTTTTGATGCATAACTATAAGCGCACGCGCGCGAACCTTGGTGAGCGTCGCAGCGGCCGAAGGCCGCAAAGTGCCGCGCCTTGTTATGCATTTAGTCGTACCACCAAGCTTTATTTTTCATAAATTCACAAAATTGCTCTTTATGATATGACTGCATTTCACCTTTAGCATTCATAGCATCACGTTTCAAAATAAAACCTTCAATAACTTTCAGATTATTTGGCACTGTGAACCACTCATACTTTTTATCCACGCCGGAGACAATGGCTTTAATTTTATCTGCAGCTGCTTCAGCATTCTCTTTTGTAAAATGACTTTCCGTCATCCGCATGTCAGGTTCAATATCTTCGTTTATGGGGCATAAGTCTTCTGCTGCTACTTGAGCAGCAAAAATCATTAATATAACGGTCAGAGCCAGCTTCAAATAGACCACCATTTATGCATAACAACTTAATCAACGGGATAAACCACGCTTTAAATCATGGTTTATCCCTTCTTTCTTTTAACAATGTGTTGAAGTTACACAGAACTATGAGTCAGGACAAGTAGTTACAATAGCACCAGTTTTTGACGGGCGTAAAAGCGCGGTTAAACCCGCATAGTTAATTTGCAACAAATTGCTCACAGTAAAGCAGGTAAACTGAAACTATCAAAATAAGAAAACCCCAATCACCCAGCCAGCGCTTTTCCCTCCCCCGTTTAGCCAAGCCGATAAAAATTGAAAGTTTGAGGTTTTAAGCCGACAACTGTTTGAGGCGAGCGACGGTAGCGCTTGCCGAGTTTTGGCGGCGCCTCAAACTTTTGATTTTTAGCGGGCTTTCGAAGGCTTACCGGGGTGATTTCTTTGGCTACTTTCTTTGTCAGCAAAGAAAGTAGCTCGCCCTTGCGGCGAAACCGCTGTTAAAACGCCGCGCCGCAGGCATCAACCAAGCCGGTTCAATAAACTGTAACCTATGTAGTTGAATGGCTCCGTCACCTATCAGAGTGAATAGTGACTCGCCCGCGGAGGCGAGTCTCCGCCTCAACAGCGCCATCAGCTGCAAGCAAAAAAGCATTAGCGCCAGCCAAAACTAACCAATCTTAATCTGCCGTAAATCATACCCAGAAGGCTGCTGATAAACCCGCAAATCAAACTCACTAATCACAGCAAAAATATGGTCAAAAATATCCCCTTGCACCGCCTCGTAATGCAGCCAGGCGGTGTTGCTGCAAAAAGCGTAAATTTCCAGCGGAATACCGGTTGGGCCTGAGGGCAGCTGCCGTACCATCCGCGTCATATTTTTATGAATATCAGGGTGTTGCTGCAAAAACTCGGTGAGGTAAGCGCGCAAGGTGCCAAGGTTGGTTAAGCGTCGGCCGTTCAGTACTGAACTCATATCACACTGGGCGTTATAAGCGGTGATTTCCGAAAGTTTTTTCTGCAGATAAGGCTGCAACAAGGTTGAGCGTTGCAAACGGTTGATATCTTCTTCTGTTAAAAATCGCACACTGCTGGCTTCAATAAATACCGACCTTTTAATGCGCCGCCCGCCCGACTCGCTCATACCACGCCAGTTTTTAAACGAATCCGAAATCAGCGCATAAGCCGGAATGCTGGTAATGGTATTGTCCCAGTTGCGCACCTTGACTGTGGTCAGGCTCATTTCTATCACTTCACCGTCGGCGCCGTATTTGGGCATTTCCAGCCAGTCGCCTAAGGCCAGCATGCGGTTGGCGGAGAGCTGAATACCGGCGACAAAACCTAAAATCGGGTCTTTAAATACCAGCAATAAAATGGCGGTCATGGCGCCCAGGCCACTGAGTAACAACAGCGGTGATTTACCCAGCAATAAAGACAAGGCCAGAATCAGCACCAATACCGACGTCAGCAGTTTCAGACTCTGAAACAAACCCCGAATGGGAGCCTGTTTGCCCAGCCCCTTGTGCTGCAACAAAGCTTCCAGTGTATTGAGCAGGGCAAAAAAACTGGCGGTACCAAAACCTAACACCCAAAGCTGGGTGAGCAGGTTTAATAAATGCAGGGTTTCAGAGCCTGGTTCCAGCCAGAAATTGGCCTGCCACATCAGCACAAAACCCTGCAGGGTGAAGGCCAGCCGGCTTAATAAATGGCTTTGCCGCCACTGTGCCTGAGCCTGAGAGCGGGCAGCAATCAGCTTCAGCAAACCATGATGTAACAGCAGATGCAGCCCCAGCGACAACAACAGAATAAACAGCAGCACCAGACCATAATAGGCCAGCAGCGGGTCCAGCCATTGTTGTTGGCCGGCAAAGGCCTGCAGCAAAGATTTCATAAGGCTCCAGCGTTTTTTACAAATAAATTCAGAACTTTAACTTTATCACAGCAAGAGTAACTGCTGTGGGTCAGCCGCTCAGCCCGCGACATTTGTTCCCAACTCAGTAGCAGCTTGCGGCTGCAGTTGAGTCTTGTTATGTTAACCGCACTCCTATTTACGGAACACCCAAATGCGCCAGTTCTACGCCATTTTGTTGTTGTTCGCCAGCAGCGCCAGTCTGGCGAATACCCCAACCACCATTCACTGGCTGATGGTGGATTTAGCGCCTTTTCGGCTGATGCATGGCCCGGAACAGGGTAAAGGCTCCAGTGATCAGATGGAACAAATGTTGATCAAACTGTTGCCGCAATATCAGCACCAAAGCCGTTTTGTCAGTTTTGAACGGCGCGAACTGCTGCATGCCGACCCATCCGCTTTATATTGCAGCTTTGGTGTGCTGGCCAGTCCCGAACGCAAAGCCAAAATGCAGCTGTCTATTCCGGCTGGTGTGGTGATGCATATTGCATTGGCCACTGTCAGCGGCAGCGAGCTTAGCCAGTACCTGCAACAACAAGGCGGCCTGGCCGACTTAAACCAGTTGCTCAGTCAGGGCAAATTTACCGGTTTATTGGAAAAAGGCCGCAGTTATGCGCCTGTGATAGAACAGGCGCAGCAAAGCTCCAGTGGTTTATTGGCAGAGCGCAGTTTTATGGAAAATAACCCGGTGGATTTATTGCTGGCCGGCCGTGTCGACTTTTTAATTGATTACCCGCACCGCATAGGCTATCTGCAAAGCCGCTCACACCAGCCGCTGCAGCAGTTAGAGTATTACCAGATAGCAGGCGCCGAAGGCCGTGCCGCCACTTATGTTGCCTGCAGTAAACACCCTAAAGCCGCTGAAGTGATTACAGCGGTGAATCAGCAGTTGCTGCAGTTATGGCCAGACCCGCTGTATCAGAAACATATGCTGAGCTGGCATGACGACGAAAGCAAACAACAGTTGCAGCAGCTGATTGGCCATATTCAGCAGCATTTAGTGGATGACCCAGCCAAAACATCAGCACCAGCCGGCGACGCTAAAGCCAACCCAACAGGTCAATAAAACGCAGTTCACAGCAGCGGCGGCAAAAGGCTTTGCCCGCATGGAACAGCCATATTTCCATTTCACCAACACAAGCAGATTTGGCCAAGCGCTGGTTCCCTGGCAATTCGTGACAGCGAAATTAAGCCCTGGCGCCCGGCAGGGTTTTTGTACCGGCTTCGGCCACCACCACTTCAGTTTCAGCAAATAACGACAATAAATCCTGCGCATTGCCCTGCCATAACTGGCCTTTGCCGCCGGCAAATAGCTGGTCGGCCAAACCTTGCTTAAACTGCTGTAATTTCTGTACTTTTTCTTCAACAGTGTTGCGGGCTATCAGCTTATACACAAAGACTGCTTTGTCCTGACCAATACGGTGTGCACGGTCTGTTGCCTGATTTTCCGCCGCCGGGTTCCACCAGGGGTCGTAGTGGATCACGGTGTCGGCTGCGGTCAGGTTTAAGCCTGTACCACCGGCTTTTAAGCTGATTAAAAACACCGAAGTTTCACCACGCTGAAAAGCATCAATCTGATCCTGGCGTTTTTTGGTTTGGCCTGTTAGTTTGCTGTAAGAAATGCCCAGATATTCCAGCTCCTGCTCAATCAGATGCAACATGCTGGCAAACTGGCTAAATAACAGAATTTTGCGGCCTTCTTCCAGCATCTCCGGCAAATTGTCGCGTAACCACTGCAACTTTGCGTTATGTTTTACCGACTGCGCCTGTTCTATTGGTACCAGACGGGCGTCACAACAGGCCTGCCGCAGTTTTAACAAAGCATCTAAAAACTCAATCTGACTGGCGGCCACACCTTTGCGCAGAAATAACTCCCGCACCTTGGTTTCCATCACCAGCCGGATACTTTCGTATAAATTACGCTGGTCGCTTTCCAGCTCCAGCAATTGCAGAATTTCGGTTTTATCCGGCAATTCGGTGGCAACCTGCGACTTGGTACGGCGCAGCATAAAAGGCGCAATTTTTTGCTTCAGCGCATAAGCACGCTCGCTATCCCCTTGTTTTTCAATAGGGCGGCGATACACCTGCAGGAAATGTTGTTCTGTCCCCAGTAAACCCGGCAGCACAAAATCAAATAAGGATTTGAGCTCACCCAGATGGTTTTCCAAAGGTGTGCCCGACAGCGCTACACGAAAATCGGCTTTTAACAAGCGCACCGACTGCGCTGCCTGACTGCCGGCATTTTTAATATGCTGGGCTTCATCCAGAATCACAGCGCTAAAACGGCTGCGCTGATAAAACGCAATATCACGCACCAGCAGCGGATAACTGGTGACAATAATGTTGTAGTCATTCAGCTGCTCAAATAAATGCTGACGTTTGGCACCATAGAGCTGCAACACTGTAAGCTCAGGCGTAAAGCGTGCCGCTTCCTGCTGCCAGTTCCCCAGCAAACTGGTAGGGCAAACAATCAGCACAGGCGCGGTTAACCTTCCGGCTTCCTTTTCGTTTTGTAAAAAGCTTAACGCCTGTAAGGTTTTACCCAGGCCCATATCGTCGGCCAGAATACCGCCCAGGCCATACTGGCGTAAAAAGCTCAGCCAGTTCAGACCCTGCTGCTGATAAGGCCGCAGTTCGGCCTGCAAACCTTTGGGTTTAGCCACTTCGCTGATACCGGCAAAGTTATGCAACTGGCTGGTTAAGCGCTCCAGCCGGCCGGCGTTCAGATACTGAATTTCGGCGGCGCCAGGCGGTGGCAACAACGCTGCTTTAAAGTCGGGCAGCTCCAGCATCAGCGGTGATTTACTCAGGTTCAGCAGCTCAATAATGGTGTCAATCAAAGGCTGAATTAAACTGACCGGCAGCGCCAGCTTGCCCTGCGGTAAACTCAGCCAGATTTGCTGGCCTGCGGTGGGCAAGCCATATTGGCGCAGCCATTGGGTAATAAGTGGCAGCAAGGGCACCTGCTGGCCGTCGATATCCACCGAAATACCCAGCTCAAAACCACCTTGTTTACCATCCTGCACCTGCAAATAAGGCTGAGCGGCCAGAATATCTAAATTAAAATCAGCTGCTTGTATAACACGCCAGCCTTCGGCGCTAAGATCAGGCAGCGCCTGCAATAATGGCTGCCACAACTCCGGGTTATCCGGGCCTTCACCGACACCAAATAACACCGGCTGGTTTTGCTCCGGCAAGGCCACCAGGCCAAGCGCCAGCAGTTTTTCCAGCGCGCTGATTTCCGCAGTGCGGCTACGTTTAATAAATACGGTGCGCTGCGGCTCTTTCGCTTCGTGCTGCGCCTGCTGTAAATCCAGCGGCAACACAAAGTCGCCATATGCAAAACTCAGTTGCGCTGTTGGTTTTTTCGCGCCGCCCTGCTGCGCCTGCATCAGCAGTTGCAACACAGGCACAGGGGTCACATCCAGCCGCTCCAGCGCCACGCCTTTGGGCACAGGCAAAGTTACTTTCTGGAATAATTTCTGCAGCTTAGTCACACTGTCCAGCACTACGTCGTTTGGCACAGGCGGCATTTTTGCCAGCAGTTTTAACTCGCGGCCGGTCAGCTCGGTGTCGAGCAATCCAATAACAAAATGGGTAGTATCGAGATAACAGGGCGGCGTGGTGTACACCACTTCCAGTTCGGCGTCGTCGCCTAAATCCCATACCAGCTGATGGCCGTTTTTGCCGGCCAGCCACTGTAGTTTTAACGGCCTGGGGTCCCCTTGCTGCAGCTCGTGGCGGGCTTCACCAAAATAACAGCGGCCCGTTGCCATAATCTGCTGCAGCAGCTGATAACCCCACTCGTCTTCCAGCAACGACTGTTCGCGGATATTTTGTGAGCGGAACTGATTAATTAAGCGAAAATCGGCTTCTTCTATCCAATAAGGCACTAAATAACCGGAAAATTCCTGTGCACCTATGGTTTGGCCTTTGCTGTAACCGCCTTTTTTATTTTGTTTTACCCGGCGTGGATACAGCTGCAGCCCGGACTGGCCATAACTGAGAATATACAGCACTACGTCTTTGAGTTTTTCCAGGCTGGGATCTGTTTTGGCCAGCCGTTCTACGTCGCTAAACCACTGACTGAGCTGGCGCAGCGGCAGCTGCTGCAGGCCAAGTTGCTGCTGCTCATACACTTGTTTGAGTTTCAGCAGCACTGCCAGCACATGTTTGCAACGACCGCCCACAGGGCAGCTGCAGGAATCGGTTAAACGCCATTCGGCGCCATGGGGTTTTAAGGACAAAAACTGGCGATAAGGCGACAAGGCCTCGCCCCATACCTGAGCGCTGATTTGCGACAGATCTTCGCTGTATTCCAGCTTGATCACCTTGCCGGCTTGCCAATAGGCGCGGGCGCGCTGAAAAGTACCGGGATCAAACCATAGTTGCAGCGTGGCTGCGCTGACAGGAAACACCACTTCAGACATGCAATAGTTCAATAATTTCAGGCAAAGGGTGCCTATGCTACCGCAAATCGGCCGCAGGCCAAAGTCTGACCTGCGCTAGCAGCGTTTTTTTTGCGATGCTTTAGCAGATCTGCCACCATCTCTGGCCGGGTCAACGGCCAGGCCTGGTTCACACAGCTGTCAATCTGCCCCCCTAGCGCAGGCAACATTCGCCCAGGCAGCAAAAACAGCAGCTGAAGCTACATTGTGTTTTTGCTGTGCTCTTTGTTATTGTCCTGTGTTATACCCGCAATTTTTAAGGATTTTTATGCGTCTTCGTTACCTTGCCGCCCTGCTGCTGGCCAGTACCGCGCTGCAGAGCATGGCTGGCGAACAGCGCCGTTACACTATTCTGGTCGACAATGGCGTGAAAGCCGGTGAGCAAATTGTCGATGTAGCCGACAATGGCGAACTGAAAGTACGGTTTATTTTTAAAGACAACGGCCGCGGGCCTGAGCTCAATGAAAGCATCAAACTGAACGCCGACGGCACCATCGCCAGCTACAGCGGCCAGGGTAAGTCAACTTTTGGCTCTGTGATCAACGAAAAATTTGAACGCCAGGGCGACAACGCCAGCTGGAGCACAGGTGATAAAAAAGGCCAGGCCAAAGTGACAGGCTCTGCGCTGTATTTGCCGGTCGATGGCTCGCCTGAACTGAGTTCTGTCGCCATTGCAGCCATTGCCAAAAGCGGCGGTAACAGCATGTCGTTATTACCGTCCGGCACCCTGACCCAACACAATGTTGGTTCGCTGATTGTGGAAAAAGACGGTGAAAAACAGCAGGTACAGCTGCTGGTACAAACCGGCGTTGGCCTGGAGCCCAATCTGGTATGGGCCACCAGCGGTGAAAACCCACGTTTATTCGCCAGCATAGCGCCTGGTTATTTAACGCTGATTGAAGAGGGCTGGCAGCACAATGCCGGCAAAATGGCGCAGCTGCAAAAACAAACCGAAACCAAGCTGTTAACCGACCTTGCCAATGCCATTCCAAAAGATTTACCAGGCCTGACGGTGCTGCGTAATGTGCGGCCCTTTGACAGCGTCAAAGCCGAAATTGGTGCGCCGTCGGATCTATTTATATTGCGCGGCAAAATTACCGCCATAGTACCAACCGGCACTTTAGCCACCAAGGCGCAAAACAGCATCGACGGCAAAGGCCGTATTGTGCTGCCGGGTTTATTTGATATGCATGGTCATTTGTCACGCTGGGAAGGCCCGCTGCATTTAGCGGCCGGTGTCACCACTTTGCGTGATATGGGCAATGACAATGCCAGCATTCAGGCGATGATCAGCGAAACGGCCGCCGGCGAGCTGCTGGCGCCCACTGTAGTGCCGACCGGTTTCCTCGAAGGCGAAAGCCCCTATTCAGCGCGTAATGGTTTTGTGATCAAAGATTTAGCCGGCGCTAAGTCAGCCATCGACTGGTACGCTGCTCATGGTTACCCGCAGCTGAAAATTTATAACTCTTTCCCCAAAGCCATTTTAAAAGACACTGTGGCTTATGCGCATCAGCGGGGTTTAAGGGTGAGCGGCCATGTGCCGGCCTTTTTAAAAGCGGAAGACGTGATAGCCGCAGGTTATGACGAAATTCAGCATATTAACCAGTTATTGCTGAACTTCCTGGTGAAACCCGACACCGACACCCGCACCTTAGAGCGGTTTTATTTACCAGCCAAACAGGTTGCCAGCCTGGATTTACAAGGTAAAGCGGTGCAGGACTATATCAAGCTGATGAAAAACAAAGGCATAGTAGTAGACCCAACTTTGGCGACCTTTGATTTTCTGAAAAAAGTGGACGGCACTGTTGGCGAGCCGTGGCAAGCCATCGTCGATCATTTACCGCCTGATGTGCAGCGCAGATACGCCGCCGCCGAGCTGGATATTCCAGATGCAGCAACAGCAGCACTTTATGCCAAATCCTACGCCAAAATGGTGGAGTTTGTGGGCATGATGTACAAAGCCGGCATTCCGGTGGTGGCAGGCACTGATGAGCTGGCCGGTTTTACCTTACAGGGTGAACTGGAGCTACTGGTCAAAGCCGGTTTAACCCCGGCCCAGGCACTGCAGGTGGCTACTTTAAATGGCGCCCGCTACAGCAAAGTTGAAGCCACTAAAGGCCAGATTGCGGTTGGCAAAGACGCCGACTTATTGCTGGTGGAAGGTGACCCAACGAAAAATATCGGCGATATCCGCAAGCTGGCTTTGGTAATCACCCAGGGCAAAGCCATGTACCCAACCGATATTTATCAGGCGCTGGGTATTAAACCTTTTGTCAGCGACAAACCTGTGATTGAACGTGAGCCTTTGCCACAGGGCAATGCCAGCAACAGTGCTAAACATGGCCACAGGCATATGCACTAAGGTTTATCAGCCGCCAGCGCTGCCGGGCTGTCAACAATGGCACTGACCGCGCAAGAGCCAATAAAAAACCGCCAACAGGCGGTTTTTTATTGGGGTAACTTATTTTAACTGGGTTTTATCTTTAATCCGGGCTTAGTTGCAAATCCGCTGCTTATGCAGCGCGGCGGCGACGCAGTGCCAGCAATACCAAACCTAACGCCAATACAGAAATCGTGGAGGCTTCATCAACCTGAACACCCTGCGGCTGCACTGGCGCTGCGCTCACCTGCACATCGTCCAGGAAGTTGCCCATAGTGCCGCTATTTAATGAGGTAAAACGAATGGTGCTCAGCAGACTGTTGGCGGTAAAACTGCCGCTAAATTTCAGCCACTGACCTAAAGAGTGGTTGTTCACTGTGGTTTTGATATCACCAATGCTGAACAAAAAGGCTTCTTTATTGTTGGCGCGGGCACGGTACATAAATGAAAAATCATAAGTTTTGCCCATTTCAGTGGCAAAATTCTGATAAATCTCCCAGGCACCTTTGTTGCTGCCGTCAGCATTTAATTCCGCATGCTGGTTGCCTTCAGCTGCCTTAATGCCGTTTAAGCCGTGCCAGATTTCGATATTGCTGCCTTCCCAGCCAGCGACCTGAGTGGCACTAAAATACTTCCAGTTGTTTTTGGCCACAGTGTTGGCTTCAAAACCACCGTTAATGATCAACGTGGCCTGAGCCGCAACAGACCAGAGTGATAAACCAACAACCAAAACTGCGGTGGTTAAAAAATTCATGTGTGCTCCGTTTTTAACAGCATCAGGTGATAAAGGGCGCGTATTTTAAACACTGCCAGCTGGTCTGAACAGTTCTTTTTTTAACCAACAGCTAACATTCGCAAGGTACTGAGGTTAAGTTTCTGATTGCCCAAATAAAATAAATTTCATTTTTACAAAAATACGCCGTTGGCCAAAAAGTCGCCGCTGCAGTCTCAACACAACAACCATGGCAACCGACGCAGCCATAGCCATGATTAAATGATTGAATATAAAAGAATTATTTCATCTGCTACAGCTTTACCCCCTTTTAGCCGCTTTACGCCAGGCCACCTTTACAGAAAATTACAACTGTAAAAACCTTATTGAAGAATTTCGTTTATTAGCCTTTAATGGTTAAGCATTAAAAATGCAACATTACAATAAAATAGTTAATAAAAAGGGAACATGATGAAACACGCTCATTATTTGCTTGGTACTCTGTTGGTGGCCGGACTGTTCAGCACTCAGGCGCTGGCTGATGGCATTCGCGCCAGTCTGGCATTAAGCAAAACCAACTTCACCTCTGCCGAAGACATTAAAGTTCAGGTCACGCTGACCAACGAAGAAGCGGTGCCGGTGCGGGTGTTAAAATGGTACACCCCGGCTGAAGGGGTGGAAGAAGCTTTATTTAAAGTGTCGGTCAACGGTGTAGAAACCGACTATCTGGGCGCCCATTACAAAAGACCGGCCGCACAACAAAAAGACTATATCCAGCTGAAAAGTGGCCAAAGTGTCAGTTACGAAGTGGAATTGTCTTCACTGTACGATTTAAGCAAAACCGGCCAGTATGAGATTAGCTACCATGCTGAATCTTATACCTTATTTACCAACAACCCTGGCCAGGACAAAAAACTGGCCCGCCTGGGTATCACCGGCATCAGCTCTGCACCTGTCAGCTTTTATCTGGAAGCCAAACAAGGGGGCATCACCACCACGGCCAAGCCAGGTGACGGCGGCGGCACTACAGTAAACGGCGTAACTTTTACCGGCCGTTGCAGCAACACTCAACAAACTTCTATTCTGGCAGGTTTAGCTGCGGCCAAAACTATGTCGGCTGATGCTAAAAGCTATCTGACTAGCTACTCAAGCCCAAGCAGTTCGGTACGTTACAAAACCTGGTTTGGTAACTACGACGCTGGCCGTTGGAGCACAGTACGCGGCAACTTCAGCAATATCGACAGTGCACTGAACACCCAGCCACTGACGTTCGACTGCAGCTGCAAAAAATCTTATTTTGCTTATGTGTACCCAACCCAGCCGTACAAAGTGTATTTATGTAACGCCTTCTGGACTGCACCAACCAGCGGTACCGACTCTAAAGGCGGCACCATAGTGCACGAGATGAGCCACTTTAACGTGGTGGCGGGCACTGACGATCTGGCTTATGGTCACAGCGCAGCCAAATCACTGGCGATCAGCAACCCGGCACAAGCAGTGCAAAATGCTGACAGCCATGAATATTTCGCCGAAAACACCCCGGCGCAAAACTAACAGCAACGTCAAGTGCAACCCCGGCCTTGCCTGATGGTCAGGCTGGTATAGCGGCAAAGAACGGGTTATGGTGAAGACAAAACCATCACCCGTTTTTTTCAAATGCCAAAATTCATTCTGCTTTATATTTTGCTGGGAGTTGTGATGCCAAACGCAGTAGAGGGCGGCCAGAACAGCCAGCAGCTGCCGTTGCATTGCAGCACCAGTGCCGGCACTGAAGCCTGGCAGCTACAGGTACAGATTCAGAATAACGACACAAGCCCCTGGCTGATCCTGCGTTGGCACAGCCCGCTGGATGCCTGGTTTAGTGAATTTTTACAGGTGAGCCAAAATGGCCAAAAGCTGCTGTATCAGGGCGCCAAAGCCAAAAGAGGGGAACCTTCCGAAGAAGATTTATTGTTGTTAGCACCGGGCGAAACCCATACCGAATGGCTGGATTTAACTCAGGCTTATCAGCTTGTTATGGTGCCTGCATTGGTGCAGTTTTCTCCGATTGCCGTCATGCCACACAAGCCGGGCCAGCAGATGCGCTGGCAGGCAACACAACAACAGTGGTTGTTGTGCCCTGAGCTTCAACTGTTACCAAAAAGCGATAGCCGCTAACCCCCCGCGTTGTTGTCAGATGCCACGCGGCACAAAGTCCAGCACTGTGGCATTAATACAATAACGGGCACTGCCATTGGGGCCGTCATAAAACAAATGTCCCAAATGAATGCCGGACTTTTTCGCCCGGATTTCAGTGCGCTGCATGCCATAACTGTTGTCGGTTTTTTCTATCACAGCACCTTTTACCGCGCGGCGAAACGACAACCAGCCGGTGCCTGAGTCAAAACGGTCACGGGTATCAAATAAGGGCTGGCCACTGAGTTTGTCGGTAAAAACACCATCCGGCGTGTTTTTAAAAATTTCATATTGCTGGCAAAACCTGTTGTCGGTGCCTTTATCAAAGGCCACCTTAAAGGCCTCAGAATCACCTAATTTAAAATACCCCAGCGCCTGATAAAACTCAGCGGCACTCATGGCGCCCTGACGGCCAAACTGTTCCACACCATTGTCTAGAAACAAAATGGTTGGGGTGGCAAAAGTAGGCGTTTTTAGGCTAAGCCCCTGCAACTGCTGCGCCCGGCGAAAATGCATCGGAATAGAACCCTGATAATGATCAGCCACTTCACGTTTAAAAATGGCGCAATAAGGGCAATCCGGCGCGTCTATCACCAGAATATGCTGGCCTTTGAGCATTACACTGTTGTCGGGATTAGCATCGGGTGTGGCTTCAGACTGAGCGGCAAAACGCACACCTGTGGCATGATCGGGGCAATAACCAGCCGGATTTTTGGCCAGATAATCCTGATGATAATCTTCGGCCGGGTAAAAACGTGTTAACGCTTTAATTTGGGTTTGAATTTCACCATAACCTGCCGCTGTCAGCAGTTGCTGATATTGTGCTGTTAATGCCAAAGCGGTTTGTTGTTGCTCTGGTGTGCTGTAAAGCACTATCGAGCGATATTGGGTGCCAATATCATTGCCCTGCCGGTTTTTTTGGGTGGGGTCGTGCTGCTCAAAATAAAACTGCAGCAAAGTGCTGCTACTGATAAGCGCAGGGTTGTACGTGACCTGCACCACTTCGGCAAAATTATCCGGGTTCATCCGCTGCTCCGGCGAAGTGATGGCCTGATAAGTTGGGCGCACCCCACGGCCATCGGCATAACCGGCTACCGCATCCACCACACCTGGCAAAGCTTCAAAACGTTTTTCCACTCCCCAAAAACAGCCGGCACCCAGCACCAGTTGTTCCAGCGAAGCTTTGTTTTGCTCTGCCCTGACCGCTGGGCTGCTCAGCAGCAGACCAGCCAAAGTCAGGCACAGGGCACCGCAGTGAAATACTGCCTTCAAGCCTGATTTTAATTTTGTCTTGTTCATCTGCACTCCTGCTGTTGCTATGTCGCTGTTGCTGCAAGATAAGACAGGCACTTTTGGCAAAATATTTCAGCGCAACTGTGTTATTGCTGCAGCAAATGCCAAATCAGCAGTAAATGACAACACACCACCACCAAAGTCAGCCTGTTGCGCAGCTGCAAATACAGCGGATGATATTGCATATCAAGCCCAAACCAGCGCTCGCCCAGCCTTAACAGTAAAAACAACAGCAGCTCCACCGCCAGCAAGGCACTGTCGGGTAGCACTCCGGCGCTAAAACTCAGGATCGGCAAGGCGACGGCAAAAAAAGCCAGTGGTTTAAAAGGCGCTTGTTGTGACCAGACCGGCCAGAGCACACCGGCCATAAAAGCCAGAATAATGGCGCTGTAGCGCTGAAACATTGCCAGCGGGTCGAAGCCCGGCAGCAGCGGCCACCACACCAGCAAGGTTAATAACAGAAAAGGAATTAAGCCGGCATAACCCAGCGCTTGTAATAACCGCATACTACGCTTCGCGATAATCTGAACCTGAATTGTATACGCAGCAACAAACTGACTGGATTAGCTATGGGCCAAACAGCCAAAAACACATGGCTAGGCCGCAGCAAAG
Organism: Rheinheimera sp. 4Y26; assembly: GCF_025245835.1. Lineage (GTDB taxonomy): Bacteria > Pseudomonadota > Gammaproteobacteria > Enterobacterales > Alteromonadaceae > Pararheinheimera. The sequence goes on along the minus strand of NZ_JAOBWS010000001.1, from coordinate 223,175 downwards.
CTGCCGCAGCCTGAAGAGGAAAAACCTTAAGAAAAAAACTGAATTTACTGCCAGATTTGACCGGCCAGGATGCCGGCAAAAATCACCATGCCCACATAATGATTGTGTAAAAAAGCGCGGAAACAGCCGTCGCGGCCACGTCTTGCCATCCGGTGCTGCTGCATAAACAGCAGCAAGGCCACCACCAGCGCCACACCAAAAGGCCAGCCCAAGCCGGCAATAGCACCGGCCCACTCTAACAGCGCCAGCGCCCCAAGCTGCAGTATGGCGATGATCCACAGGTTATAACGGCCAAATAACCGGGCGGTCGATTTTACGCCGATTTTTTCATCGTCCTGTTGATCGACCATGGCGTAAAAAGTGTCGTACGCCACAGTCCACAACAAATTGGCGGCATAAATCAGCCAGACCAGCAGCGGCAACTGCCCCTGAATTGCCATAAAACTCATCACCATGCCCCAGCTAAAGGCGGCGCCCAGCACCACCTGTGGTAAATGGGTGATTCTTTTCATAAAGGGATAACTGGCGGCCAGCAGCACAGCCACCAGCGACAAAGCGGCACTGCGCCAATCCAGAAACAATAATAATGAAGCCGACAACACTAATAACAATACAAACAGCTGCAAGGCTTCAGTGGCGCTCACTTCCCCTGTGGCCAGAGGACGCTGTTTGGTGCGCTCCACAGCGCCGTCAAAGTGGCGATCGGCATAGTCGTTAATGACACAACCGGCGGCCCGCATCAGCACCACACCCAGGGTAAACACCAGCAACATCGACCCATCCGGCATGCCGTCACTGGCCAGCCACAAAGCCCAATAAGTCGGCCATAACAATAAAAAAGTGCCAATGGGTTTTTCCAGCCGCATCAGTCTGCTGTAGGGGCGCCAGTTTTGCAGTGTTAATGCTAATTTCATCAGTCCAGCCATCCGGTTAAAAATATTTCCTGCACCAGAAATTCATGTTGTTGCAACGAAAAATACGAGCGCCGTCCCCAGAGTTCGGTATGCGCCGCGCCAGGTACTGCCGGCAATTGCAGCCCTTGTGACAAACAAAGCACCTCAATACCACCCCGGCTTAAATCAGGCTGGGTAAAAATATATTCCCCCAGCGGTTGTTCGCCCAACTGCGCCAGCGGTTGCAGCGCCGCTATGGTGTTGTCGGGTAACCAGCTTTGGGCAAAAACCGCAGGCTGACCATCCAGCGACATCAGCACTTCACGACACAAACCATGGCTGCAACCCCAGCGTTTTGCCAAAGCCGCTGGTAATGGTTGATGTTGTTGTTGCAACAGCTGCAGCAAAAAACCCGGTTTATAGGCTTTTAACTGGCGGGTTAACGAGCCCTGTCCCGACAACCAGGGCAACCACAATGGCGGACAAGGCGCCGATTCCAGCGTACGCCAGAGCAAAGATTCAAACAAATGTGCGGGACTTAACAGCATAAACCGGTGATCAACAACAAAAACTGGCGGCATCATAACAACTTCAACCGGCTTTTTCAGCAAAGCCGGTGATCAGTGCAACTGGGCTTCACCGTAAAAATATTAAAGCGCTCTGGCAAAGTGACGGCGCCGTGAACATAGTTAACAAGCCGCATCAGTCAGGTTACGGCTTGTGGCGAATTGGCAGGGGCAATTGTTGTTTCCTGATAGCCAGCTCTGACGGCCTCAGGTACACTTGTCAGCCTCAGGAGTTCAACAAATCTCAGTGTGGTTTAGATGAAAAACATATTTGCGCTGCTGTTGTTATTGGTAAGTTCGGTGACACTGGCCCAAGAGGCGGCACCAGCCAAACCCAAAGTGGTTTATTACGGTTTTGATCCGGATATTGTGACCAATTACGTCACCACAGGGCAAAAAAGCCTGGGTTATGTGCGGGTGACCATGGAGCTGATGATTAAAGATGAAAAATATCTGCCGATTATTGAGCACCACGAACCGCTGATCCTGAATGCCATAGTGGCCACTTTTGGCAAAGAGCCGGAAGACATGATTAAGTCGCTGACCGGCCGCGAAGAAATCAGATTAAAAATTTTACGCAACCTCAATGAGTTACTAAAAAAAGAAACAGGGGTTGAAGCAGTGCAGGATGTGCTTTTTACCAAGTACCTGTATCAATAACTGTCGTACTTCCCACCATAAAAAAACGCCGGCATGCCGGCGTTTTTTTATGGTTTGGTTTTAGCCTGTCTTTCACCAAAGTTAAACAGCCTTGTGCTTAGGCGCTACGGGCCCGGATTGCGCCAACGCCAGCAACATGCCACTGCCAAGGCCAAACAGATGCGCCCAGTTGGCGGTATTGACCCACAGCATGTCGGCAAAACCGAGCAGTAAAAACAGCAGTGCCATGCCAATATCGGCACGCCCCAGACGCAGCGGCTGCTGCTTAAAACGCCAGCCGTACACCCAGACAAAACCGATCACAGCGTAAACCACACCGGACAAACCACCAAAGTTGGCGTCTTTAAACAAAAACTGCGCGGTATTACTGAGCACTGCCGCCACCAGACTGAGCCAAAGCAGCACAAAACCGCCGAGCTGCCGTTCTATCCGGCCTGCAAATAACCACCAGGCGAGCAGGTTAAATATCAGATGGGCTGCCGAAAAATGCAGCAGCGCAGGTGTCAGCCAGCGCCAGCTGAACCACTGTTGCAGCTCGCTGCTGTTATGAAAAAACGTCAGTGTCTGATACAAAGGCAAAGGCCAGATTTGCTGGGCCACAAACACCAGCACACAACACAAAGCGATAGCTTGGGTGACCAGGCCCGACATCAGCCGCATCCGCCGCCAGATGTCGCCAAGGCCAAGGCTTTGGCTGGCTAGCGCAGGCTGATTCCGGCTCCAGGCTGCCTGACTGTACTTGTCCAGTTCCGGGTTTTGTAAAAACAGCTCCAGCTCCTGCTGCACCTGCGTAATACAGTCGGGCGCACTGAAAATTTCCGCTCGCTGTGGATTTTGCACCACCACACTGACATGCCAGCCTTTGCCCACACAATAATCGGCAAAGGTTTGCGCGGCGCTGGCAGAGTTCAGCTCAGCCAGTTTTAACATCAACTGTTATTCCTCGCCACGACTAAAAGGGTAATTATGGCGCCAGCCTTCAAAACCACCGTCCATGCTGTACACCTCTTCAAAACCCTGCTGCGCCAGATATTGCGCCGCACCCTGGCTGGAATTGCCGTGGTAACACACCACCACAACAGGGGTATGGTAGTCGTGCAGCTGGGTAAACTGATGCAGACTGGTATTGGTCAGGTGATAGGCACCTTCAATATGACCGGCATTAAAACTTTGTTCATCGCGGATATCGGCAATTACCACTTGCTTTTGTTGTAATCTGGCAAAGGTTTCAGCAATAGAAATATGTTTAAAATCAGACATAACAACCTCAAAAACTTCGGATGGTTCGGGCCACTACAGGCCGGCAGTACTGAGCGCCATAGTAGCCCAACCACAAAAAAATAGCAGCCAAAGCCCTGTTGTTTTGCGGTTTTGCGCCTTGCTGCCACTTTGCTATTAATTTAATGTTAACGGTGCTAGAGTAATTTTTTTGTTCGCCGCAACTATTCGCACTCAGTGCAGGGAGACTTTATGAGCAGCCTTATTACGTTATTGATCATTGGCTTATTGTTGTTATACGTCATCAGCATCTTTAACCAGCTGGTCAAACTAAAAAACCGTTTTCAAAATGCCTTTGCCCAGATTGAAGTGCAGCTCAAACGCCGTTATGACCTGATCCCCAATCTGGTGGAAACTGCCAAAGGATATATGTCGCATGAAAGGGAAACGCTGGAAGCGGTGATCCAGGCGCGTAACGCAGCTTTTGCTGAATTAAAAGTTGCTGCTAACAATCCGTCAGATGCCGGTGCCATCAGCCATCTGGCCAGCGCCGAAGCCACACTGCAAGGCGCCATGAGCAAATTTAATATGGTGATGGAAGCTTACCCGGACTTAAAAGCCAACGAAAATATGCTGCAACTTTCGGAAGAGCTCACCTCCACTGAAAACAAAGTGTCGTTTGCCCGTCAGGCCTTTAACGACGCAGTCACCGCCTATAACAGCTACAAACAAAGTTTCCCGCCCGTGTTATTAGCAGGTGTATTTGGTCATCAGCAGGACGCCAAACTGCTGGAATTTGCCGACACTGTGGCCATTCAGGCCGCACCTAAAGTGAGCTTCTAGTTTCGATGGCAGTCGATTTTTTTCAGGCGCAGGACCAGGCCAGACGCAACACAAAACTGCTGGTGTTTTTATTCGGTCTGGCGGTGCTGTCACTGTTAGTGCTAACGAATCTGTTGCTTTGTATCACTTTGGGCGTGATGCAACCTGAACAAAGCGCTTTGTTGCTGAACCCACAACATCCGCAGTTTTGGTCGGCCCTGCCGTGGAAAGCCATCAGCATCACCAGTCTGGTGCTGATTTTGGTGATCAGTATTGTTATTTTGTCGAAACAGGCCGAACTCAGTAAAGGCGGCAGAGTAGTAGCACAGGCGCTTGGCGGCGAATTGTTGATTAAAGCCAATGCCAATGAACAACAAAAAGTGCTGCTTAATGTGGTGTCTGAAATGGCCATTGCTGCCGGAGTACCAGTGCCGCCGGTGTATTTATTGCCGGAAAAATCTATTAATGCTTTTGCCGCCGGTTATTCACCGGCTGACGCTGTCATTGGCATCACCCAGGGCTGCCTGGATTTACTCAGCCGCGACGAATTACAAGGGGTGGTCGCTCACGAGTTCAGCCATATTCTGAACGGTGATATGCGGATGAATATCCGGCTGATTGCACTGTTGCATGGCATCTTATTTATTGGCCACGCCGGTTATTACCTGCTGCGTAGCAGTGGCCGCAGTTCTTCCGTATTGAGCTCAGGGCGCAGCAGCAAAAATAATGGTGGTGGATTGCTTGGTCTGGCTTTGGGGTTAATGGTGCTGGGTTATCTGGGGTCTTTTTTTGGTAACCTGATTAAAGCCGCCGTCAGCCGGCAACGTGAATTTCTGGCTGATGCCAGTGCGGTGCAGTTTACCCGTAACCCACAAGGCATAGCAGGCGCACTCAAAGCCATAGGCGCAGTCAGTATTGGCAGCAGGGTACAAAACCCCAATGCCGATGAAATGAGCCATTTATTTTTTGGTGAAGCCGTCAGCCGCTGGACCAGCTTATTTGCCACTCACCCGCCTTTGGCAGAACGGATTAAAAAAATTGAGCCCAGCTGGCTTGGCCAGTTTCCAAATGCCGAACAACTGCAAAAACGTCGCAAAGGCAATGACACCAGTACAACGGCCAGCAGCACAACGACAAGCTCCACTGCACAGCCTGCCAGGCCATCACAGCCGCAGGCAGCAGCGCTGTTAAGCGCCTTACCCGCCTTGTTATTACACAGCAGTCAACACGCGCCTTCAGCCCCGGCCTTGTTATGTGCCTGTCTGGTGCAGCCAGAGCAACTGGCCAAACACTGGCATCTGATCAAAGAACTGGGGCAGGACGGTTTATTGCAGGATGTGGACACTTTGTACGACCAGGTACAGCTGCTGCAACCTTTGCAAAAACTGCAGCTGCTGCAGTTAATAGCCCCCAGCCTGAAACAACTGACCGCCTGGCAGTTTCGGGAACTCAGTGAACTCTGTGAGGCTATGGTGAAAGCGGATGGCCGGCAAGACTTGCTGGAGTCCTGTGTGCTGGCTTATCTGCAGCTGTGGATTGGTGTGCACTTTGACAGCTCGCTGCTGCACAAAAAAGACAGAGCCAGCCGTTTTCATCAGGTACAACAACCGGCATTACAATTGCTGAGCCTGTGCGCTGAACAAAGTGCTGAGCCAACATCGGCCTGGCAGGCTGGTTTGGCCGCTGTAGCGTTAGACGCTCACACAGCTCAGCCCGACGTCAGCCCGGCACAATTGTCAGAGCTGCTGCCGGATTTAATTCACACTGCGCCAATGTTAAAAAAACAACTGGCCGAGATGCTGGAAGCTGCTGTACTTGCCGATAAAAACACCAATGAAAACGAGGCGTTACTGCTGCAACTCTTGCTGATGGTACTGGAGATCCCAAAAGTACCCAGCGCCTGGTCAAGCTAAAGGCCGGTAGTTAAGGCCGCAGCATGTCGAAAAAACCGCCAGAGCCGGCGAATTTATTCTTTAGCTCTGGCCTTGCCTTAGGTAGAATGTGCGCCCTTTAGTTAGTGGATCCATCCTGATGTCCGATCAACGCCTGTTTTTAGTTTACGACGCTGCCTTTGATGATATGGACGCCGAAGGCTGCCCGGCATTTGGTTATGTGTTGTTATTTACCGAACAGGATGTTGAAGAATACCGCTCAGGTGAAAACCCACCTTTTCCTGCGGTTTCGTTGTTATTTACCGATCATGCCGACGGCAGCATCAGTGGCGACCTGTTAGGCTGGGCGCAGCTGGATCACGAAGTGTTCCGCACTTTCCCGCTGGGTTACTTTTTTATGTTGATGGAACAAGCCGCTCAGGTGGCCATTAATGCTTACCGCCAGGTCGGTCAGGTGCCGGATAAACTGATTGCGCAAAACATGCCGCAGGACGACTTAATTCAGTTTGATGTGCAGTTTGGCGAGTTGCAGTTATCCGACAGCGATGCCGAATTGCAGCTGGCACAACAAATGATGGCCGGCCGCCCTTACCTCGACTCCTAAGCCTTGCTGGCCCGGCCTTTTGCTGCCGGGCGCAATCCAACCCCGCCCTTTTTCCGTAAGCTGCTGTATCTCTTATTATTCAGACACAATTCAGATGGCCCATCACAAACTGCATTTGCCGGAAAAAATCTGCTTATGTTGTGGTAAAGCTTTTGCCTGGCGCAAAAAATGGCAACGCGACTGGCCGCAGGTGAAATATTGTTCAGAACGTTGCAGAAAAAATCGCCACCCTCGTGACAACACAAAGTAAATTGTACCGACAATAACAATTTACTTTGTGTTAACGTCGAATAACCTGATTTGCAAAACAAGGAAGCTTCTGATGAAAACCACTTTACTGCTGAGTCTGCTGATGTCTGCCCTGCTCAGTGGCGCTGTCGCTGCTGAGACTGATCTCAGCCCCTATCAGCCACTGCTCGAGCGTCAGCAATACCGCAAGCTACAACAACAGCTGTCTGCCGTGCCCGACTTTGCCAGCCAGCCGCAACTGCAACTGCTGCATTACAAAAGCATGCTGTCACTGGGCGAAGATGAAGCTTTAGAGCCCCTGCTGGAAGCGCAGCGCAAACAATATCCGGCCGACGCTGAATTGTTTTACCTGTCGGCCGCCAATAAATTTAATCTGGCCCAGGCCGGCAGTTTGTTCTCGGCACCGGGTCGCGCCAAAGCCGGTTTGGCCTTGTTACAACAAGCCATTGCGCTTCAACCGGATGAAATAAAATATCAGCAGGCACTGGTCAGTTTTTATGCGGCAGCGCCCGGCATCGCCGGTGGTGATATCGATGAAGCCAATAAAGTGGCAGAAGCTATTGCCAAAAAAGATGCGGTACAGGGCACTCTGGCCAAAGCCAAAGTGTTGCAGCAGGATGATGTGAAAAAAGCGCTGCAGCTGTTAAAAACCGCTATTGAGCAGCAACCCCAACAAGCCGAGTTATTGCAAAGTTATGCCACTTTGCTGAGCATGGATAAACAACATCTGCAAGCCAGCAGTTATCATCAGCAAGCTGCTGCTTTATTTACCGAACCCGGCAAACAATATGAAAGTTTGTATCAGGTGGGCCGCCTGGCTGCAGTGGAAGGTATTGAGCCTGACAAAGGCGCGCAGGCGCTGAGTCGTTTTATTGAGTTTTTCCGCGACAGCGACCATCCGTCTTATTCCTGGGCATTATTGCGGCTGGCGCAAATTCAGTTAAAAAGCCAGAACAAAGCCGCAGCAGAACAAACCATAGCGCCGTTACTGGCAAAAGAACCGGCGCAGAAAACTCTGCGTAACGAATTAAAAACCTTTATAAAACAATTAAAAGGTTAATAAGCAACGGCAGCGTTTTGGCGCTGCCGTTTTCCTGCCAATTTTTGTTTTTCTGTCAAAAGCCCCACTGCAGTTCTTCACACGAGCGGATATACTGTTTTTTTATTTTTCCTCTGGAGCTGCTGTATGGTAAAGCCTATTGATATGTCGTTGGTTGAAAATGCTTTGGCCGGTTTTACCATTCCGCCCCAACCCGACGTATTGCTCAGGATCAAACAGGAAATTGAACTGGAAGATCCGGATATCAACACCATAGCCGCGCTGATTAATATGGACATCGGCATTGCCGGTTTTACGCTCAAAGTGGTGAACTCGGCTTATTTTGGCCTGCGCCGCAAAATCAGCTCTATTGAACATGCCTGTAAATTTCTGGGTTTAAACCGGGTGATTAAACTGGTCACCAGTGTGGTGCTGCGTTTTACCTTAAGCGACGGCCGCAGCGACCCCTTTACGCTCAAACTATGGAACAGCGCGATGAATGTGGGCAGCGCCGCCATGCTGATAGCGCAGCAGCTGCGCCTGGGCAGTGATTGTGCCGATGACTGTTATAGCCTGGGTTTATTTCACAATGCCGGTATCAGCCTGATCCAGGCGCAGTTTCCCGACTACGCCAAGGTGCTGAAAGTCGGTTTGAGCAATCAGATGCTCTACACCGAGATTGAACAAAGATATTTCCATACCAACCATGAAACTCTGGGTTATCTGATAGCGCAGGCCTGGGGTCTGGCGCCGGAAATTATTAATGTAATTGCCAACCATCACAATCCGGATGCAGTGTTGTTATCCACTGATTTATATGAAAAACGACTGTTTGCCATTTTAAAACTGGCCGAGCACCTGACCGGCGAAGAAGCCAGCCTGTTTGATGTAACCCTGGAGCAGGAATGGCAGCAGTATGGTGAAGCTGTGCTGGATATTCTGGAGCTGGATGAAATGCAAATGCCGGATTTAGGTGATTATTTATTGCAAAACGGCGTTGAAAACCACTATCACCGTTAGTCCCTCCTGCTGATATTCCGCGAGAGTGCAAAAGAGCCATCAGCCGTTGCACTCTCGTTGCGCAGCGGCGCGCGATAGCGGCACAACAGGGTGCAAAGCTGCACCAGTATTGGGCAATAGCCGCTGTCTGAATACGTATTCATCTTGTTGTCACAGTCAATTCACGTTATCAAAGCAGGCATCGTAGTTTTGCAACTGAAGACAAGAGCGCAAACCAGGCGCCAGTCGACTTCATAACAACATGTTTTTGCAGAAAAAGCTGGCAACAAAGGCGGGTAAAACCCGCCTTATTGTTGTTTGGACCTTTCCGCTGCTTTGTGCACGCTGCACGCAAAATCTGTCTGCTATGCTAGCTACAACAAAAAAACAGCAGTCCGAAAAACGGACTCAAAGCACTTTGACGGGGAATCATAATGCAACAACACAAGCCCAATCTCAGTTTTTGGCAAATCTGGAACATGTGTTTTGGCTTTTTGGGCATTCAGTTTGGTTTTGCCCTGCAAAATGGCAACGTCAGCCGGATTTTCCAGACTTTGGGCGCCAGCATTGATGAAATTCCTATTTTATGGATCGCCGGTCCGCTGACCGGTTTATTGGTACAACCTGTAGTGGGTTATTTCAGCGATCGCACCTGGAATAAACTGGGCCGGCGTCGTCCGTACTTTTTTTATGGTGCAGTGCTCACCACCCTGGCGCTGTTTTTTATGCCCAATTCACCCACTTTGTGGATGGCGGCCGGCATGCTGTGGATTTTAGATGCCTCCATTAACATCACGATGGAACCTTTCCGTGCTTTTGTTGGCGACAATCTGAACCAGCAGCAGCGCCCGCTTGGTTTTTCGATGCAGAGCTTTTTTATTGGTATTGGCGCCGTGGTAGCTTCTGCTCTGCCTTATATGCTCAGCAACTGGTTTGATGTGGCCAATACAGCGCCGGCCGGTGAAATTCCTGACTCAGTGAAATATTCGTTTTACGCCGGTGGTGTGGTGCTGTTTGCTGCCGTGCTCTGGACAGTGATGCGCTCCACCGAATACAGCCCGGCGCAGCTGCAGGCCTTTGGTGAAGCCGAAGAGGAAGTTACCCCTGCCAGCGAAAATAAGGCCCGTTATTGGCGAAGTGGCGCAGTATTCAGCCTGATAGGCGCTGCAGCTGTGGCTTTGGTCTGGTTTTATAGTCTGGATAAACAGCTGTATGTGCTGGGCGGCTGTTTGCTGGCTTTTGGTTTATTGCAGTGGCTGGTCAGCGCGCAGAAAAACCAACAAGGCAACGGCATGTTAGTGCAGATTGTCGACGACTTATTTACCATGCCAAACACCATGCGTCATCTGGCCGTGGTGCAGTTTTTTTCCTGGTTTGCGCTGTTTTCCATGTGGATTTACACCACAGCTGCTGTCACTTCAGTACATTACGGAAGTAATGACCCAACCTCAGCCGCCTATAACGACGGCGCTGACTGGGTCGGTTTGTTATTTGCCATTTATAACGGTTTTGCCGCTGTTGCCGCCATTATCATTCCCTGGGTGGTTAAACGTACCTCATTACAAATCAGCCATTGCATCAATTTGCTCTGTGGTGCTCTGGGTTTAGTGTCGTTTTTATGGATCAAAGACCCGGCGTTGTTGTGGTTGTCAATGATTGGCGTCGGCGTGGCCTGGGCTTCAATTTTGTCTTTGCCTTATGCACTGTTGGCCGATGCTTTGCCAAGCCAGAAAATGGGCGTTTATATGGGCATGTTTAACTTTTTTATTGTGCTGCCCCAGCTGCTGGCCGCTTCAGTGCTCGGCACTTTGTTAAAGCTGTTTTTTGACGGCCAGGCCATTTATGCCCTCGCTTTGGGTGCCGCCAGTCTGGTGATTGCCGCCTTGTATGTGCTGACTATCAAAGTAAAACGCCAGCAGCACTCAATGTAAAACTGACGCATTTGCGCACAACACACGGAATTTTCTGATGAAATCGCTGATAAAACCCATATTTCCTTTTGCCGCCCTAAGCGCAGCACTGCTGCTCAGTGCCTGCCAACCTGCTGCTGACTCAGCCGCCACCAACAGCACAGCGCCTGGCGCACCCGGCGCAGCCTCAACCTGGGCTTATGCCGGTAAACAGGGCATTGGCAGCTCTTACGAGCAGTATCACAAAGGTGCCTACAGCAATGAGGCAGCCACAGGCACTGTGTCCAAAGTATGGTTTTCACTGGCACAAGGGGTTGTAACTGAAACCATGGCAGGCCTGATTCATCAGGCGCAGTTACGGGAAATGCAGTTTGTGGTTAAAGGGGCTGGTTTTGTGGATGAAGAAAAAACCGCCACAGTGTCCAGCATTGATTATTTATACAAAGATGCCGCCGGCCGGCCTTTGTCTTTGGCTTATAAAGTGGTGAATAAAGCAAAAAACGGCCAATACGAAATTGAAAAACATATTTTTACTGACCCATCGGGCCAAAGTCTGGTCGTGCGCAGTTATTTCCGTGCTTTTGCCGATAATCTGCAGCTGTTTGTGTATCTGGATCCTGCCCTTGGCAACACCGGCAGCAATGATAAAGCCTATATTAAAAACAACCAGATCCATGCGGTTGAAGGCAGCTCAGCCTTGACATTGATCAGCCAACCGGCCTTTATCCAGGCCAGCACAGGTTTTGTTGGCGTGTCCGACGGTCTCACTGAACTGAAAACCAGCCAGAGCTTTAACAACATTTACCAAAGTACCGGCGACAAAGCAGGTAATGTGGCTGCTCTGGCACAATTACCTGCGGTAAACAAAGGCGAAAGCGGTCAGTTTGATTTGGTACTGGGTTTTGGCGACAGTACTGAGCAAAGCCAGCAAGCCGCTGAAGCAACTTTTAAACGTGGTTTAGACCAGGTGTTAGCCGAATATAACGGCCTGGGTGATGCCATCGGCTGGGAAGATTATCTGCAAAGCCTGCCGCAGCTCAACACCCTGGCGGGTACGGCAATGGACAACGGCAAACTGCTGTTTACCAGTGCAATGGTACTCAAAGCACAGGAAGATAAAACCCATGCCGGTGCTTTAATCGCCTCTTTGTCGAATCCCTGGGGTGATGTAAAGTCGGCCGAACAAAGCCAAACCGGTTATAAAGCGGTATGGCCACGCGACTTTTATCAGGTAGCGATGGCGATGCTGGCTTTGGGTGATGAACAAAGCCCAAAAGTAGCTTTTGAATATTTAACCAAGGTACAGGTCAGCGATAAAACGCCGGCTTATGTCGGCGCGCCGGGCTGGTTTTTACAAAAAACCCATGTTGACGGCACCCTGGAATGGGTCGGTATTCAGCTGGATCAAACCGCTATGCCAATTATGCTGGGCTGGCGTTTATGGCAACAAGGTTTGCTGTCGGAAACTGAGCTTAAAGACTGGTATCAGCGCATGCTCAAACCTGCCGCCGATTTTCTGGCCAAAGGCGGCAATGTCAAACTGGATTGGAATGACATTCACTTAACACCGCCGTCCACCCAACAGGAACGCTGGGAAGAACAAGGCGGTTATTCACCTTCGACTATTGCCGCTGTGATCAGCGGTTTGGTAGTGGCGGCTGATATTGCCAAAGCAAGTGGTGATGCTGCATCTGCCGAACTGTATTTAACCAAAGCCGATGAATACAGCGCCGGCCTGGAAGCCAAAACTTTCACCACTAAAGGCACTTTGAACAAAGCACCGAGTGATGGTCAGTATTATCTGCGTATTAACAGCAATGATGATCCAAACGATCAGAGCAAACTGGCTGATCGCAATGGCATCAGCAATATCAACGAAAGTGATGTGGTCGACGGTGGTTTCCTGGAACTGGTGCGTTATGGCGTACGTAGTGCCAATCACCCGGCCGTGCTGGCCACCTTAGGTGAGCTGGACGATCAGAATCTGCCGGATGCCCTGCGCGTCAAATATGAGTTCAGCTTTGCCGGCATCGAAGGTACCTTACCGGGCTGGCGCCGTTATGGTCTGGATGGTTATGGTGAAGACACCAACACCGGCATGGGTTATGCCAAAGGTCCTAACGACAGCAATACCGCCGGACAACGGGGCCGGGTCTGGCCAATTTTCTCCGGTGAACGTGGTCACTATGAACTGGCTGTACTACAACAGCAACAACAGCCACTGAGCGCTGAAAATCTGCAGCCACTGCGTCACAACTATGTGCAGGCAATGGAACAATTTGCCAATGAAGGCATGATGTTGCCAGAGCAAGTGTTTGATAACGTTGGCAATAATTCGGTGTATCAATACAGCGCCGGTGAAGGTACCAATGGTGCTACCCCACTGGCCTGGAGCCATGCTGAATATATCAAACTGTTACGTTCGCTTAACGATCAACAGGTATGGGACAGATACCCGCCGGTTGAGCAGCGTTACAGCAAACCATAACGGTTATTCGACAAAACCGGCTCTCCCGCCCCCGGTGTCTTGCAGCGATGCAAACATCGGGGGTTTTTTCTTTGTGGGCTGGGCAGTCGATCTGGCTTGTGCCTTCAGCGATCAGACTTCAGTTGTCAGGTTTTAGTTGTGAGGTTTTAGTCGTCAGGCTTTAATTGTCCGTTACAGGCAGGAAATTCAGCGCCAGCGATGTTGCCGCCACAGCTGTTGCTGTGCTTCAGTTAAAAAGGTCCAGGCAATAAAACGGCTTTGTTTATTGCCCTGAGCCATTTCCACCAGATGTTGGGCTGTAACACCGGCTTGTTGTAAGGCATTTTGTAACGGCGCCACATGCTGTTGTTTGGACACCAGACAGCTAAACCAGAACACCTGGGAAGCAACAGCTTTGCTTTGCTCTATCATCCGGCGGATAAACGCCAGCTCGCCGCCTTCACACCAGAGTTCATGCGCCTGACCGGCAAAGTTAAGCGCCGCAGCATCGTCACCCAGCCCCAGATTCTGTCTTTTGCGTTCACTGCCGGCACTGGCATCTGCCGCACTCTGATGAAAAGGCGGGTTACATAAGGTGACGTCCAGATATTCACCCGGTTTAAGCAGATGATCAAAAATATGCTGATCTGACGTTTGCTGGCGCAGTTTAATGTTATTGCCCAGCTGGTGGGCGTCGATCAGCTGCTGCGCATGGGCCAGTGCGGTGCTATTGATATCAGAAGCCAACACCTGACAGCCGAAAGTTTTTACCGCCAGCAGCGGATAAATTAAATTGGCACCACAACCTATATCCAGCAGTGTTAATTTACTGAATTTCGGTTTTTTACCCTGATTGTTTTGTTGTAATAAATCAGCCAGGTACAGCAGATAATCCAGCCGCCCCGGTACAGGCGGGCATAAATAACCTTCAGGTAAATCCCAGTGTGTCAGGCCATAATGATGCGCCAGCAAGGCCTGATTTAAGGTTTTCACCGCTTTGGGATCAGCAAAATTGATGCTGAGCTTACCGGCCGGTGTGGTTTGCAAAAAAGGCGTTAACGCCGGCAAAGTGGCACGCAGCGCCGTCATATCATAACCCTGCTGATGCGGATTAGCCGGATGCAATTTGGCCGCAGCGGCCTTGGCGCGCTGCGGGGCAGAATGTTTTTTCATAAAAAGGCAGGTCAGATTGAGTCAGTTGGTGCGGCTCCACAAGAGCGGCGCACTATGATTTTAGGTTCAATTTCGGTTTGTTCGATATTTTCCTGCGCAATCAGCTTGAGCAGATTCACCACCAGCATTTCACCGGCCAACGTAGTGTTTTGCTGAATAGTGGTCAGTGCCGGCGAAGCAAAAGACGCCACCGGAATATCGTCAAACCCCACCACAGCCACATCAGCCGGCACCTGCATACCTTGTTGCTGCAAAGCGCGCATCACACCAATGGCAATCAAATCACTGGCGGCAAAAATGGCGTCTGGTTGATGGCCTGCCGCCAGCAGCTTTAAGGTGGCGTCAAAACCGGCTTGTTCAGTGGAGATAGCATCAAACTGTGGTACTGCTTCCGGTTTAATATCCTGCGTTGATAACGCCTGAATAAAACCCTGATAACGCTCAAAAAATTCCGGGCTATGTTCAGAAGCATTGCCAATAAACGCAAAAGAGCTGCGGCCAAGCTTGAGCAAATGTTCACCAGCCAACCGGCCACCCTGCTGATTATTACTGCGGATGGTAAATTCCGGATGGCCCTGCACCTTGGCACCCCAGCAGACAAAATGGGTTTTTTGCGCCAGCAGCTGGTTGAGCTTTTCTTCGTAATCAATAAAGTCGCCGTACCCCAACAAAATAATGCCGTCGGCTTTTTTACTGTCTTCGTACTCAGCATGCCAGTCGTCACACAGCTGCTGAAAAGACACCAATAAATCGTGGCCTCTTTTCGTGCAGGCGCGGGTAATGCTACCGAGCATCGACAAAAAAAACGGATTAATTTGTGAATCGTCTACTGTAGGATCTTCAAACAACAATAACGCTAAAGTACCACTGCGTTGTTTACGCAGGTTGCTGGCGTTTTTATCCACTTTGTAATTGAGCTGTTTGGCAATGGCAAAAATACGATCTTTGGTTTCCTGATTCACCGCCGGGCTATCACGTAAAGCACGGGAAACCGTCGATTGAGAGACTCCGGCCTGATAAGCAATATCAAATGATGTGGCTTTACCTTTCATGGCTGTGCCCCGTCAAAACCCACTGCTGACAGGGGATGAATGCTGCTGATGATGGAGACTGACACCGCACTTACCTCAGACTTTGCCGAACTGCGAGCAGAACAGGCGCAAACTCCTGTTCATAAGGAGTGCTAAGGTGCCATAACCCAAGCCCCAAAGGCAAGGCTGATACGAGCTTCGTTTGTTATCTGGAGTTGTAATCGCGACCGGAATTAGCCGGATTTACCACGGAATCTGTTGCAGCAGCGGTTGAAACATCGTGCTTTAACACAACTTTCTGTCGCTCTGACGGCTGCTGACCAGGCAGATGCACACAAGAACCCAGCAGGGTTAACAAGGCAAAAGCCAGCAGCTGATTGCGGATCACCAACCAAGGTTGTGGCTCAATGTCAGACAATGTTGTTCTCCGGTTATTCAAAACAGAGTTGCAGTGTAAAAAAAACAGCGCGACAGCTCTGTGACAAATCTGCCTGCATTTTGTGAAACATTGTTATTGGCACTTAAGCTCAGCATGCGCAAATGCTAAAGTGCCTGAGTATTCCTAAGATGAGCTGTAGTCTATGCGTCTGCTGTTAGTTCTCGCCTGTACTTTACCTTTATGGGCCTGGGGCAACGAATGCCAACAAGAAACCAATGCCACGGCCGGCCAATGCACTGAGCCGGGGCAATGGCGTTTTGCGCTGGCAGCAGGGGCAGGTCACAGATCCAACCCACTCAATGGCGGTCATAATTTTCCGCTTTGGCTGATCCCCGACCTGAGTTATTACGGCCAACACTGGTTTTTTGACAATGGCACCCTGGGTTATAACTGGCAGCTGAATTCGACATGGCAACTGAGTCTGGTCAGCCGGCTGAATGAAGAACGGGGTTATTTCCGCCGTGCCGACGCCGGCAATCTATTCAGCCAGTCGCTGGTCAGCGAAATGGGTCTGGCCGGGCCTGTGCAAAAAATGGCAGCCGCCCCCGAACTTTCTATTGATAACCTGACCAAACGCCCGACAGCCGTTGATGGCGGCGTGCAGCTGGACTGGTTTTTACCCAATTTACAGCTCAGAGCCAACTGGTGGCATGATATTTCAGGGCAATATCATGGCCAGCATGCCAGTATCAGCCTGAGTACCGGCTGGCAAAGCAGCTTTGGCCACTGGCAACTGAGCAGCAGTTTGTTGTGGAAAAACGCAGATTTGATCAATACCTATTATGGTGTTGCTGAAGAACAGTATTTTTCCAGTTATTATCAAACCGGTTCAAGCTGGCAACCCGAGCTGAAACTGTCCTGGAGTTATCCACTCACTTCGGAATGGTCGGCTTTGGCGTTTTACCGGCATCGTTTTCTGGATGATGCGATGACCAATAGCCCGCTGGTCAATGAAGACAATATCCGGAGCTGGTTTGTAGGAGTAACTTACCGATTTTTCTGATGCAAGGACGTACCACTGTTGTTGTGATCTTATTAAGCCTGTGCAGCTTTGCTGCGCAGGCGGCGTCGCCCTGTGCGCAAAGATTGTGCTGGCAGGTAGCACCGACAGTCTGTTTGCTTGATCAACAGCAGAATAGCTGTCAACTGCCATTGCAGCTTGACTGGCAAAGTGCCGAGCCTCTGTCGGCCTGCGCTTATCTGAATGAGCGTAAGCTTCAGTGCTGGTCCGCCAGTCAGCAGGGCCAGTTGCAGCAACAACTGCCATTAACCGGGCCCGCCAATCTTGAATTACGCAATATGCAACAACAAGTATTGCTGCAACAGCAATTAACAGTGTTAAGCCGCCAGCCGGAACGGCGACGCAGACTGGTAGCCCCCTGGAGTGTATTCTGATGAACAAAATTTTGTTGGTGGAAGATGATCAACGCCTGGCTCAACTGGTGCAGAGTTTTTTAGTGCAGCAGGGTTTTGAGGTGCGACTGGAAAGCAATGGTTTGGCGGTTGAAGCGGCTTGCCGCGACTTTGCACCGCATTTGATAGTACTGGATCTGATGTTGCCCGGTATGGATGGCTTTGCTATCTGCCGTACTATCCGCCCCTGGTTTAAACAGCCTATTTTGATGTTAACCGCCAAAGAAAGTGATATTGACCAAGTGCTTGGTCTGGAACTTGGCGCCGACGACTATGTCATCAAACCGGTCGAACCCAGGGTGTTGCTGGCGCGTATTCATGCGTTATTACGTCGCAGCCAGCCTGGCGGCAGTCAGGAAAGTACCGAACTGGAATTTGGCCAGCTGAAACTGAGCCAATCAGCGCGCGAAGCTTATTTTGCCGGCCAGCTGGTCGAGCTGACCAGTTACGAGTTTGATTTATTGTGGATGCTGGCAAAAAATGCTGGCCAGACCGTGCGCCGTGAAGCCATTCATAAACAGATCATCGGCCGCGAATACGATGGTTTGGACCGCACTGTCGATGTGCGGGTGTCGCATATCCGCCGCAAACTGGGCGACAACGCCGACACGCCATTTCGGATAAAAACTGTCTGGGGTAAAGGCTACCTGTTTGTTGCCGACGCCTGGAACTGAGATGCGGCGGCTGTTTTTACATTTTTATCTGTTTATGTTGCTGGTGTTGCTGGGTATCGGCTGGAGTGTCGACAGGCTGTGGCAACAAAGCCAGCCACAACAACAGCCGGGCTGGGTCAGTGTGCTGGGTCAGAGTCTGGCTTCACAGCTGAATCAACCCGACGCCAGCGCCGAGCAAATTGCCGGCCAGTTAGAGTTACCACTGCAAATCCTCGCCATCAACTCTATCGCCTGGTCTGAACCTGAACAACAGGCGCTCGGCCGCGGCCAACTGGTGCCGCTGTTTAGCGGCAATACAGTGTATTTTTACCGCCACAGCCATGACGAACAGCAGCTGCTGCAATTTGGTCCGGTTGAAATTGAAGCCAGCAGCCATCAGGGGTATTTTTTTACTTTATTATTTTTTGCTTTGTTGGCCATTGCAGTGGCCTTGTGGTTATGGCCGCTGGCGCGTGATATTCAGCAACTGCAGCGCCAGCTCAAACAGTTTGGCCAGGGCATGCAGCTGCCGGAACAAAAGCTACCAGCCCATTCGTTGTTAGCCCCAATTGCCAACAGCGCCCAGCAAATGGCAGAGCAAATCCGCCGGCTGGTGGCACTGCAACGTGAAATGACCCATGCGGTGTCTCATGAACTGCGCACGCCTTTGGCCCGGCTGAGTTTTGCGTTGGAAATGCAGAATATTGCTGCCGCCGACAAACAGGCCATGCTGCAGGATGTCAAAGAGCTGGATCAGCTGGTCGACGAGATGCTCGATTACGCCAGGCTGGAATCGCAGACAGTACAACTCACCAAAGAGCAGGTGAATCTGGCGGAGCTGGCCGATAATCTGGTGGAAAAACTAACGCCTTTACCGGGCGCGGCCATCAAGCTGCAAAAGCCGGACACCTTGTGGTTATGTTGTGATGCCCATTATCTGGAGCGGGCGTTGCAGAATTTGCTGGTGAATGCCAAAAGATACGCTAAACAGCAGGTGCTGCTCACACTCAGCCAGCAGCAAAATCAGCTGCTCATCCGGGTGGAAGATGACGGCCCAGGGATAGCGCCGGAACAAAGAGATAAGATTCTGCAGCCATTTGTGCGACTTGATGAAAGCCGTAGTAAAGGTCATGGTGGTTTTGGTTTAGGGCTGGCTATTGTCAGCCGTATTGTCAGCTGGCATCAGGGCCAGATCAGCATTGGCGATTCAAAACTCGGCGGCGCTTTGTTTGAACTGCGGTTGCCACTCAAACAACCGCAGCCCAACAAATAACGGCTTGTTATAAACCCAGATTGGATAAAAAGTCGTCATCGACCAGATTATCGGCATCAGCCTGTTCCGGCTGCGTTTGCTGATTGGCATTGGCCAGAATGTCGTCAACATTTTCGTGTTCGGCTTTTTCAAAGTCATGCAGCTGGATAAACTCGGTTTTATCCATCGCCAGTTCCATATAAAAAATATTATGTGACGGCGTACTGAAGGTCACCCGCCTTGCCTGTGGCTGATCAAGCTGGGTGTTAATTAAAATCTGCACCTGCTTATTGATGGCCATCATTTTTGGCTGGCTTTGGTTAATAGAGGTTTGTAAATCCACCCGCACTCTGTTGGTAAAGTCGCCGACGATTTGGTTCATCAGCTCACCCATCACGTTGCCCACTTCATCAGAAGTGTGGAACTGCGCCAGCTCAGACTCCGGCATACCCATACTCATCATGTATTTACGGTAAATTTCCATTGCCGCTTCGGAGGTGAAGTTAATAATCACCAGGCCGGAAAAACCACCGTCAAATAACACAAAACAACCCAGATCTGGCCGCAGACAGGTTTTATGAATTTTCTGCACCATCGGCGAATAAGCCACCTGCGCATTGCCGGCAGCCGCCAGCACCTGAGTCACAGAAGAACACAGCGTTAACAGGATCTCTTCTGTGGTAATGATTTTATTTTTTTTCATGTAGGCTCCCAACTGGCCCGGATTACAACAATGATGAATGTAAGATCATAGATCAACAGTCACATGAACGACTTAGCTTAAGGCTCGGTAATCTTCAAATACTAAGCCACCACCAGAGCGCATGCAACTTTGTTGCTGAATTGTCCTGTCTTTGGCGACAAAACAGCACTTTGCGAAAAGCCGCTGTTGCGCTAAGGTGTTGGCATTGTTTTTTAACCAGATGATTTGCAGAGGAAATAGCTCAGATGCAGCTGACTGTAGATCCCCATGCCGACAAGTCTTATGTGCGTCAGCTGAAAAAACTCATCAGCAGTTTGTTGTCTGTCAGCAGGTTTCAACATTCGGTGTATGGTCAGGCCAGTCAGTTTTTCCAGCAACAACAGCAAAACAAAAATGCGCTGGCGATGCTGCAACAAGCCTGTGATCAGGCGCAGCGCCAATTAAGCGGTGCCAGTGCCAAAACCGAAGCCCGGCTGGTGCAGCAAGCGCAGCAATGTCAGCAGGCTCTGCGCGCTGAACAGGATAAACAAGAGCAGAAACGTCTGAACAACTACAGCCAGCTGTATTTGTTATGTCAGCAGTTTTTGCAAATGACCGAAGGCAGCAGCAGAGCTGAGACTATTTTACGTTCGTCCAAAATGCTCGGCACCCTGCAATTACTGGCACCAAGCGAAGGTGAACAAATTGCCACTGTGCAGCAAAAATACAAACCTTTTTACAAAGCCACACTGAGTTTAAGGTTGTTAGACGATTTGCTGAAACAAGGTATGATCAGCAGCAATTACATTCTGCAAAAAGTCAAAGCACGCAATCAGGGTGCTGGCATGGGCGACTATTGTCCGTTCCGCGATGATGTACAAATCCCGTTGCTGATGGCGTTGTTATTACAGGATGTCGGCCATTCTCACCCCGACGCATTGCATATTCTGACCGGGCCCGAAGCTAAACTACCACGCAGCCGCGAATTAGACAGCGAAGAGCGCAGCCGTTTTCTCGACATTAGTTTACAGGCCAGCCTGCAGTTTTTATTGCAGGGCATAGGTGCGCCCAAATACCGGGGTAACTCCAGAGCCGAACGCGACAACTTTGATAAAAATGAGCAGGATAAACTGGCTTTTGCCGCAACTTTGCTGAGAAATGCCGGCAACCCGGGCACAGGCGTAGGTAATCTGCTGAAAATTCCTCAGGTGTACGCTTCTGCCGTGCTACCAGGGCGCAACAGATTTGATTACCAGGCATTGCCTAAAGTGGCGCTGATCCTAAAAGCCGGCGCAGCGGCCGGGCAGTATGATGAACGTATGGTGCAGTCGCTGCTGAGCATTACCGGCATTTTTCCGCAGGGCTACGGTATTGTGTTTTTACCCCGAGATGCCAGCGGTCAACCGCAGGAAAGGTACGAGTTTGCTATTGTGAATTCGTTATACCCGCCTCAGCCGGAAGCACCGTTGTGCCGCATCGTCACCCGTAACCTGCATTATCGGAACAACCTGCCCAACTGCCATATCAGCGTGGCCTCTAACCTGTATTTCAAACCGGCACGGGAGCAGCTGGAAGTGGTACCACAGCAACGCTTACAGGAAATTTTAAAAAAGCTGTCGTCAGATTTTGCGCCAGGCCGGTTGCGGCGGTTATTACCGCGTT
Source organism: Rheinheimera sp. 4Y26 (assembly GCF_025245835.1). GTDB lineage: Bacteria > Pseudomonadota > Gammaproteobacteria > Enterobacterales > Alteromonadaceae > Pararheinheimera. The sequence continues at coordinate 201,551 of NZ_JAOBWS010000001.1, read as the reverse complement.
ATTGGCATCCGGATGAATTTTTTGCCGACCCCCGCCACCAGAATCTGTGGAACCGCACTGAACTGTTGGACAACTGATATTTGCCGCAACAACAGGATCCTGATGACTGAAAAAGAAAAAATGCTCAATCAGCAATGGTTTAATCCGCGTGATGCTGAACTTGCCAAAGCCAGAAGCCTGGCCAAACAGGGCTGTCGTGCGTTAAATCAGCAGGGGCCAGAGCCTTTTAAAATACATCAGCAGCTGGCCAGGCAACTCTTTGGCAGAGTGCAGTCCTGTTATATCGAACCGGATTTTTATTGTGATTATGGTTTTAATATCAGTCTGGGCGCGCGGTTTTACGCCAACCATCATTGTGTCATTCTGGATGCAGCACCAGTGCAGATTGGTGACGATGTGATGTTTGGCCCTGGTGTGCAGCTGTATACCGTCACTCACCCGCTTGATGCACAACAAAGAGCCACAGGTATGGAGCTGGCCAAACCTATTGTGATAGGGCACAGAGTATGGATTGGCGGTGGAGCTATTGTGCTGCCTGGGGTGACCATAGGCGACGAAGCCGTGATTGCCGCCGGCAGCATAGTGACCAAAGACGTGGCCGCCGGCATGCTGGTGCAGGGCAATCCGGCCAGGCCAGTGCGACAGGTCAGCGCATCACAAGCCAAATAAGCGGTGAAACTCCGGCCATCATTGCAGTAAATCGACAGGTTGTAGCGTATAAAAGCCAATTTTATGCGCTTTTTCCGAACTGTGAAGGCATTACAATAGCGGCATTGTTTAAGCCGGAACTTCAGCATGTCACGCGCCAGCCCTTCTTTTGCTCTGATCCTGTTATTTGCCGCCATTATTGCCACCACACCGCTGGCCATTGATATGTACCTGCCGGCCATGCCGCAGCTGGCCGACGGCCTGCACACCAACTCAGTGCTGGTGCAGCAGTCTCTTAGTATTTTTCTGGCGTTTTACAGCCTCGGCATGTTGTTATTTGGCCCGCTGGCCGATGCTATTGGCCGCCGGCCACTGGCACTCTGGGGTTTAACCGGTTTTATTGTGGCCAGTGTTCTGCTCAGTCAAAGCAGCAGTATTAACGCATTTTTAGGCTGGCGTGCGCTGCAGGCGCTTTCTGGCAGCGCAGCGACTGTGGTGGTGCCTGGCATTATCCGCGCGCTGTATCAGGAGCACACAGCCAAAGGCATGTCTTATGTGTCGATGATGATGATGCTGGCCCCTTTACTGGCACCTGCTATTGGCAGTCTGGTGCTGTTTTGGGGTAGCTGGCCCTGGATTTTTATTGTGCTGGCAGCCTATGCGCTGCTGATCCTGGTATTTTCGCTGCGGTATTTACCTGAGATCAACCAAAAAGCCGAACGGCAAAAACTAAACTTTTTTGGCTCTTATCAGGTGGTGTTTTCCAACAAAACAGCACGACCACTGATTGCCATTTCGATGTTTTCATCCTTCAGCTTTTTTTGTTTTTTAACCGCAGTGCCTTTTGTTTATATCGAGCATTTTGCCGTCAGCGAACAAATGTTCAGCCTGTTGTTTGGCCTGAATGTGCTGATGCTGATGAGCGCCAACTTTATCAACAGCAGGTTGGTGAGTCGTGTTGGCAGCCAAAACATGCTAAAAGCCGGCTGGCTCAGCGCTTTATGTTTTGCCGCTGGCCTGGTACTGGTGAGTAGCCTGGATTTATCTCTGACTTTTACTGTGCTGATGATAGCGCCTTTGATGGCAAGTCTGGGCCTGATTGCCACCAATGCCGACGCGCTGATTTTAATGGCTTTTCCCAACCACAGCGGCACAGCAACAGCGGTTATTGGCACCTTAAGATTTGGCGCCGGTGCTGTAGCAGGGCCTTTATTAGCCTTGTGGCCACAACAAAATACCCTGCCCTTTGCACTCTTGATGTTATCCGGAGTGCTGGCCATCAGTCTGGCGCGGCTTTTTATCGTTAAGGCGCCCGCAGCAGCGACAGTCGATCAGTCCAGCGCCTGAAGTTCAGTGTTTAATAATGTGACGATGTCGGCACTTTTGCGCAGCAACCGCAGCTGGGCAAATAACCCGGCCGCTTCGGGGTATTGCAGTTTTAAATAACTAAACCACTGTTTAATGCGGTTGCCATAATACAGGCCTTTATCACCGGCAATTTCAAACTCGGAATAACGCATTAACAGCCGCAATACCACAGGCCAGGGCATCGCGTCGCCACCTGTAGCGATACGGGCGGCCAGATTGGGCTGCGCTAAAGCACCGCGGCCCAGCATAATGTCGCTGCAGTTCGATTGTTCGCGACAAAGTGCGGCATCGGCCGGCTGCCAAATCTCGCCATTGGCAATCACCGGAATATCCACCACAGTGCGGATTTGTGCAATCCAGGGCCAATAGGCCGGTGGCCGGTAACCATCACTTTTAGTGCGGGCATGTACTGTTAATTCAGAAGCGCCGGCTTCATACAAAGCACGGGCGTTGTCGAGGGTCAGGCTGGTGTCGTCATAGCCCAGCCGCATTTTGGCGGTCACCGGAAAGTTTTTTGGCACAGCTGCACGCACTGCTTTGACAATGGCATAGAGCTGCTCGGTTTCGCGTAGCAGCACAGCGCCACCTTTGCTTTTATTCACCGTTTTCGCCGGACAACCAAAATTTAAGTCCACACCGGGCGAGCCGAGTTCTACTGCACGCGCGGCATTCTCGGCCAGCCATTCTGGCTCCTGCCCTAACAATTGCACCCGCACCGGCGTGCCGGAGCGGGTTTTGCCGTCCTGCAATAATTCAGGACAAAGCCGGGTAAAGACTCTTTTGGGCAGCAGCTGATCCACCACCCGCACAAACTCGGTGATGCATAAATCAAAACCGCCAATTTCGGTCAGCATTTCACGCATCAGGTGGTCAACCACCCCTTCCATTGGTGCCAGTATGATTCGCATCAGGGTGCCTCTTTCAAAACGGCCGACAGTGTAATAACTCCGGCATTGAAAAGCCACAGCGACGCTTTGTTTCGGAGTTTGGCCGAATAAGGCTTCTGGGTTACACTAAGCACCAGTTTGTGAATGGCAGAGCGGCAATATGAGTTCGATCAAAGCGTTAAAAAAGAAAATCAGTAAAAGAGCCAAACAGAAAAAAAATATTCAGGTGAAAAACTCGATCCGGCTGAAACAAGCCAAGCAGGCCGCTGAGGCCACCAGTGCTGAGCCAACAGCAGAAGAAAGTGCCGCCAGCGACAACAGCAATCAGCCATCCGCATAAACCAGAGTTTGTATCAAGGGCTGCGGCGCTTTAATGCCGCAGTTGAATAGTGACAGTGACCATAGCGTGGTCGCTGCTGTAAGCGTCCAGTTGATAGTCCGGGCGCAGCAAATGCTGGTCTGTAATATTCACTTCAGACACCCTGGCCAGGCTGTGCGCCTGCAAAGCGTCAAAGTCGGCCGAAAGCAACAGGTAATCCAGTACCGAACCTTTAGCACCATAATAGTGGGTTGCAGGCCTTGCCTGCGGTGCATCCGGCCACAAGTCCCAGCTGTCTTTCAGCTGCAATACCGCCCCCGGCAATGTGAGGGGCTGTAAAAAATCAGACTGCAGCTTGTCATTAAAATCACCGGCCAGCACCACAGGATGGCCCCGCAGCAGCTGTTGCCGCTGCACCAGTTCCATCAGCAGAGCGGCTTCATAACCGCGCTGGGCACAAGCAGCAAAACGCGCCAGCATATCGCTGCCGCCTTGCTCCAGTACAGCGGTTAAAGCCCGGCGGGATTTCAGATGCACGCCATAAAAATCACAGGCACCAATACCGGGTAAATACACAGTAGCCGCCAGTGGCGTCCGGCTAAACTGAAAATGATGAAGACCCAGTGCTTTTAATAAAGCCGTATCAGGCTCCGGCAAGCGGTGTTGTTTTAGCGGATAACGCGACGCTATAGCCACCACCGGCTGCAGATAAAAATGCCCATCCACCAGCAGCGGTTCAGCCGCAGCGGCAAAATGGGAATACCCCAGCTCCAGTAACAACTGCTTTAATTCACTGACACTAAAGACTTCCTGCAACAGCAGTACATCGGGAGCTGCCGCGCTGATAGTCCGGCGCAACCAGTTGGTTTTTTGCTGCCACTGCGCCTGACTGTAAATATTGTCAAACTCGTAGCTTGCCAGCGGCGGCGCGGCAAAGTTTTGCAAATTTAAGCTGCTAAAACGAAGGTTTAAGCTCACTTCTGTGCCTGCTCCTTACTGAGTTCAGCACGCAATAATTTCAGTTCCTGGCGGATTTCACGCAGCTCTTCATGCAACAGTCGTTGCTCCAGCGCTTCGGCCTGTTTATCTTCGGCCCGTTCAGCGGCATGCTCTTCTTCGCTGAAGGTTTGCATGGTATTGACGATAATGGCAATAAACAAATTCAGCATGGTGAAGGTGGCGATCAGAATAAAGGGCACAAAAAACAGCCAGGCCAGCGGGAAAGTTTCCATTACAGGCCGCGCTATGCCCATAGACCAACTTTCCAGAGTCATCACCTGAAACAGTGTATATAAAGACCGGCCTATACTGCCAAACCATTCCGGAAATGCCGCGCCAAACAACTTGGTGGCAATCACGGCAAAAACGTAATAAATCAGCAATAACACCATGGCAATAGAAGCCAGGCCAGGCAAAGAACCAAGCAGTGCCGACACCACTCTTTTCATCGAAGGCACCATCGACAACACCCGCAAAACCCGGAGCACCCTTAAGGAGCGCAACACGGCAAGCGGCCCGGACGCTGGTACCAGCGCTATGGCTATTACGGCAAAATCAAATAAATTCCAGGCGTCTTTAAAAAACGACAGCCGGTAGGCAAAAATCCGCAGTAGCAGTTCCAGTACAAAAACGCTGAGCAGCAGCCGGTCCAGGCTATGCAGCAAAGGGCCATACTGCGCCATTAATGCCGTGGAAGTTTCCATGCCAAGCAGCACAGCATTCAGCAGGATCAGCGTTAAAATCAACCGGGTAAACCAGTTTTTTTCCACCAGCTGCAGCACCTTGGCTTGCAGGCTGCTGTCTTGATATTGCACTTGTAATTCCATGTTGAACTCCGTTACAAAACTGGCGCCGATTGTAGCCAGCGCTGCAGCGCTTGCCCAGCGTCATTGTCGCTTTGGCCCTTCACTGGCAGCAGATTGCACAAAAACAGCACAAAGCTTGCCAAAAGCAGGTTGCTGCCGTTTAATCGCAGCCAAACAAGGAGTTTTTTATGCAACGTTTATTACAGCTGGTGTTTGCCGGCATTTTAATTTATCTGGGTTACAGTTTTTGGCAAAAGGAACAGCCTGCACTGGCTTTGCCTGTGCTCAGCAGTGGCCTGTGCAGCACACCACTGGGCTGGAAACTGGGTTATCTGGATCCGGCTTTTAACCTCAGTGAAGCCGAGGCAACGGCCGCCATAGACCAGGCGGCCCAAATGTGGAACCAGGCTTTTGGCCGTACCTTGCTGCAGCAGGATACACAAGGATTCAGCATTGATTTTCGTTATGACGAGCGCCAGCAACAACTGCTGAAACAACATTTGTTAAAACGTAATTTAGACAGATACGATCAGGCCATTTCACCCGGCATCGAGCAGCTGCCGAAAAAGTTTGCCGAGCTGCAGCAGCAAATTGACAGCTTTAACCAGCAAAATGCCCGGCTGCAGCAAGACGTAGCGGCATACCGGGCCGATGGCCCTAATGCCGGTTCTGAGCGGGAACAGCTGATGCGTCGCCAACAACAATTGCAACAGGAAGCCGCCTGGCTTGATCAGCAAAAACAGCAACTGATGCGTGATCAGGATTATTTAAATGAAACTATTAAACAACGCAACGAGCTGCTGACAGCAGCAGAAACGCCAACACAACAGGCGCCTTTTGAAGTGGGTTTAATGAATATCAAAGCCGGCAAAAGAACCATGACGATCTTTGCTTTTGCATCAAATCAGGATTTAGTGGCAACGCTGGCACATGAATTTGGCCACGCTTTTGGCGTGGGTCACACAGACGCTGACGATTCTATTATGTATCACAGTTTAACCAGTCAGCAGGCCGCTCTGACACCCACCGATATCGCCGCCTTAAAGGCGCAGTGCAATTTTTAACAAAAGAAATTGTGTTGCATAAAAATGCCGCCATACCAGATGGCGGCAAGTATTCAGGCCAGATGTTTACGCTCGGCTTGCGCCGTAATTAAAGACAACAATCTGTCCAGATTAAGCCGCTGGTAAGGCATAGTGCGCAGCGGTTTGCCCTGGCGGGCGATACTGATGTGTTGTTCTGCCAGCGTGATCACGGCGTTTTGCGTGATGATCTGCTGACCTTCAACACGGTAAGAACAACGGGCTAATTGCAGAAATTGCAGAATACGGGGTCGCGCATTGTGTGGCATGGGCTTTTCACCTCTTGTTTGCAATAGGGTTAGCGCGGTTTCACCATCACAACCAACCACCAGAATTGACACAGCTAACCGGCACACCCCTCGGCCAGAAATTATGCCATTCCCCCCGCGGCGATACGACTGTCGCTGGCTATTCCGGTGAAATCGCTGCTTGTGTGACTGTGAAAATTCAGCAGAAGTTCAGTTTTTCTGGTCTGACCTTTTAAAGCCATTAGCTGGTTATTTTAAGCTGAAAAATACAGCCAGGCCTTGTTGCACAACAAAGCTCTTACCACAAAACTCTTTGGCCACAACTTTGCCCCGCAAAAGTGCGTTGCATGGTTCGTGGAATGGTGGTTATGCTTGCCCTGAATAAACAACAGGAAATATCAGCTATGGATAAGGCTACCGCAGAAGAATTTTTATTAAAGTTACAACAGCGTTTTGCGCAGCATATGCAGCGTCATGCCGGCATCGACTGGTTGCAGGTATCAGAGCGCTTATTAGCACAGCCTGCCAAATTACAGACTTTGTGGTTGATGGAACAAAGTGGTGGTGAACCCGATGTGATAGGGCAGGATCCAGAGCAAAGTACTTTTTTGTTTTGTGATTGTGCCGCCGAAAGCCCCGCAGGCCGGCGCAGCTTATGTTATGACCAGGCCGCGCTTGATAAACGCAAAGAAAACAAACCAGCAGGTGCCGCTGTTGCCATGGCATCAGCCTTTGGTGCTGAACTACTGACAGAACAGCAGTACCGTGCTTTGCAGCAACTCGGTCAATTTGACCAAAAAACCTCCAGCTGGCTCAGCACCCCGGCAGAGATCCGTGCTTTAGGTGGCGCTATTTTTGGCGACAGGCGCTACAACAGAGTATTTGTGTATCACAACGGTGCTGAGTCTTATTATGCCGCCCGCGGCTTTCGTTTATTGCTCAAAGTGTAAAGCCGGCGCCAGCCCTGCAATAGCGGCATACCGTACTTCCATGTACATAAAAAAAGCCCCACGGTTTTCACCAGCGGGGCTTTTTAAAGCTAACGGCTAATTAGTTTTTAGCAGCGGCAGCTTTCTTTTCTTTCTCTTTGGCGATTACTGCATCAGCCACGTTTTGTGGACATGGTGAGTAGTGCGAGAATTCCATAGAGAACTGACCACGACCAGAAGTCATAGTACGCAGGGTAGAGATATAACCGAACATCTCAGACAGTGGAACATCACCTTTGATACGAACGCCAGTTACACCAGCTTCCTGACCAGAGATCATGCCACGACGACGGTTTAAGTCACCGATCACGTCACCTACGTGGTCTTCTGGGGTGAATACGTCAACTTTCATGATTGGTTCCAGCATCTGAGCACCGGCTTTAGGCATGGTTTGACGGAAAGCACCTTTAGCAGCGATTTCGAACGCGATGGCTGAAGAGTCAACTGCGTGGAAACCACCGTCGAATACTTCAACTTCTACGTCTAATACCGGGAAGCCAGCCAGAGTACCGGTTGACATCATAGAGGCAAAGCCTTTTTCGATTGCTGGCATAAACTCTTTTGGAACGCTACCACCAACAACTGTTGATTTGAACGTGAAGCCTGAGTTTTGCTCGCCTGGACGGATGCGGTAGTCGATTTTACCGTACTGACCTGAACCACCAGATTGTTTCTTGTGCGTGTAGCTGTCTTCAACTTCACGGGTAATAGTTTCGCGGTAAGCAACCTGCGGCTGGCCTACAACTAATTCAACACCATAAGTACGTTTCAGGATGTCTACTTTGATATCTAAGTGCAGTTCACCCATACCTTTGAGGATGGTTTCACCTGAATCAACATCAGTTTCAACGCGGAATGTTGGATCTTCAGCAACCATCTTACCGATAGCGATACCCATTTTTTCCATTGAACCTTTATCTTTTGGTGTAACAGAGATAGAGATTACTGGCTCTGGGAATACCATTGGTTCTAAAGTACATGGTGCTTTTGGATCACACAGAGTGTGGCCCGTCTGGGTGTTGTTCTTCAGGCCAACCAGCGCGATGATGTCACCAGCCTGAGCAGTCGTCAGGTCGGTACGGTCATTCGCGTTCATCTCAACCATACGGCCGATACGTTCAGTTTTACCTGTGAATGAGTTCAGGATGGTGTCACCCTTGTTCAGAACACCAGAGTAAATACGGATAAAGGTCAGGGCGCCGAAACGGTCATCCATGATTTTGAATGCTAAAGCGCGGAACGGCTCATCAGCAGAAACGATAGCGAATTCGCCAGTCTCGTTACCTTCTTCGTCAGTCAGCGGCTGTGGGTTTACTTCAGTTGGAGATGGCAGGTAATCAACAACTGCATCTAACAGTAATTGCATACCTTTGTTTTTGAAGGCTGAACCACAGTAAGTTGGGAAGAACGCCAGTTCACGGCAGCCTTTACGGATACAACGTTTTACGTCGTCGATTGAAGGCATTTCACCTTCCATGTACGCCATTAACAGGTCATCGTCTTGCTCAACAGCAGTTTCGATCAGCTGTTCGCGGTACATAGCAACGTCATCAGCCATATCAGCTGGAATATCTACTACTTTGTAGTTTTCTGGCAGGCCAGAGTCATCCCATACGTAGGCTTTTTCAGTCAGCAGGTCAACCACACCAACGAAGGTATCTTCGCGGCCAATTGGCAACGTCATGATTAATGGCTTGGCGCCCAGAACGTTTTTAACCTGTTCAGTTACACGGATAAAATCAGCACCGATACGGTCCAGTTTGTTTACGAAGATCAGACGAGATACTTTCGCGTCGTTGGCATAACGCCAGTTGGTTTCTGACTGAGGTTCAACACCACCAGAACCACAGAATACACCGATACCACCATCTAATACTTTCAGAGAACGGTAAACTTCAACGGTGAAGTCAACGTGACCTGGGGTATCGATCACGTTAAAACGGTGACCTTTCCAGAAACAGGTTACAGCTGCTGACTGGATTGTAATACCGCGCTCAGCTTCCTGAACCATGAAGTCAGTGGTTGATTCACCTTCGTGAACTTCACCTATCTTATGGATTTTACCGGTCAGTTTCAGGATACGTTCGGTAGTAGTGGTTTTGCCGGCATCAACGTGGGCGAAGATACCAATGTTTCTGTATAACGATAAATCTGCTGACATAGTCATCTCGATAAGCTAGGGTTTGAAAATAGGGCGACAATATACAGGATTTTATTTTGATTTGCCCGAAAAAAAAGCAGCGAGACAGTGAAATTCAACAGTGTGCGGTGAATTTTTAAAAACTTCAGGCGTTTAGCGCATAAAAATCCAGCATGACCAGCCTTAATGTGATGACAGGATCCGCGCTGATCAGCCGGATCCTGCCGCTAAAAACCGCATCTTTTCGCCGACAATCCGGCTTAGTCTGCACTGACCGGCGTTAATTCCAGCCAGATATCATCCAGCACTTTAGGCGCATCAGCGCTTGCGCCGGCAAAATTCCAGGGCGAAGGCTCAGGCTGAATCGAACGCAACATACCTTCACCGGTTTTATCCCAGGTTGAGATATAAATGCCGGCTCCATCCCAGCTATCAATACCAAGCGCCTGCCCCTGATAAGACACAATAATGACACCGGCTTTGGCATCAACCTCCAGCTTTGGCGCAGCGCCCAGTTTGTCACCGGTTTTATACTCTGTTGCCTTGTTGGCATTAAACACCGAGTTGCCCCAACCAAACATAAAGTGGCCAAGCTGCCAGTTTTTGCCATGTGGCATACTGGTTTGCAGGCCAGGCAGCGCCCGCGCACCGGCTAATTTACTCTGTGGCAGAGAGAAAAAAATCGAAAAATGCACATTGTCAAAACCATTGGCCGGCGCCCAGAACTGACTGATCTGTGTCATCTTCAGCGTCAACTTCAGATTGGCACCTGAGGCTTTGGCGCTTACAGCCTGAATATCCATCTGATTTTGCGAATGTTCTTGCTGCGGCTGCTGATATTTGCCGGTAGGCCCTTTATCGTCATGCAGCGCATCCTGTTTGTTCGCCTGCCACTTTGCTGTGGTGACACTGCTTTGATACTGCAAGCTGTCACTCACCTGATGCAGTTCTGGCGCATACACCGCCAACTGATTTTGTTGTTGCCCTAAATCCTGCACCTGCACCATAAAACTGAAGTTGCCTTGAGCGTCGCTGTGCTGAATTTGCGGCAATACTCCGCCGTTTTTTACCAGCTGCAGTAAAACACCGGGCTGGCTGACTTTGCCTGTTAAACGAAAGTCCTGAGTGCAACTTTGCCGGCAAGGCAAAGGTTGTAACTGAAATAGCAGCGAAGGCGCTGCAGCTTTTACTGAGGCGGCAGCGGCTACAGTGTCGGCCTGCTGTTCAGGCGTCAGCACCAGCACGGCGCGGGCTGGTAACAACAAGCTCAGCCGGCCACTGGTGTCAGTGTCAACAAAACCGTCATTGTACTGATACTGCCATAACAGCTGCCAGCGGGTTGGTTTTGCCGCTGTTGTTTTAATTTGCTGCTTTGCAGTAAGTGGCAGATTTGCCAGCAGCACTGGCCGGTCTGCGGTATTCATCAGCACCACAATTTGCTCTGTTATTGGCGGTGTTGAGGATGCGCTGCCGGACGCAGTGAGTTGCTGTTTTTCAGCCAGAGGCAATGTCATCTGATAGGCCAGCACGCCAGGCGCTGCGCTGTCGGCCTGCAATAACTGCCAGTTGCCGCGGCTGAGCGTTTTATGCTCAAAACGCAGTTTGGCCAGACTCTGAATAGTGCGGTACATCGGGCTGTCGGGCAGGAACTGATCCTGTGCCGAGCCAAAACCACCGGCAAACATCGCCTGGCGACTCTGCTCTAACAGCTGTTCATCGCCCTGATAAATCACCGGAATACCAGGAATGGTAAAAAGCAGCGCATACGCCTGAATAAAAGCATCCACACTGCCGGCCGCTAAAAACCTTTTGGTGTCATGATTATTTAAAAATGTGGGTAATAAATGCGGTGTGGCAAACTGAGTATGTTCACCGAGCCGGTATCCCAATAAAGCCGGTGGTCTGCCTTCAGCCAGTACAGCATTGATATCAAAATACAGCGGAAAGGCAATGACTGAATCAAGTTCAGGTTTTTGCTTGCTGCCTAAAAAAGCTTTCAGCTTTTGCTCACCGTCGTTGTGAAAGGGTTTGGACGCTTCAAACACTTCGCCAAAAGTGAAAAATTGTTGCTTGCCCAGTTCACGCGCTTTGGCCTTGATGCCATCGGGTGCATGCAAAAAATCAAACCAGAAGTCGTGTTCCACATATTTGGCGGTGTCGATGCGAAAAGCATCCACACCCACCTGCTCCAGCCAAAAGCGGTAACTTTGTTTTAGCGCCTTGCGCACCTGTGGATTGCTGGTATTTAAATCGGCCAGATTCGCCAGCTGATAACGAAATTCCTGCCCTGGCACAGTGGGGTCCTGAATAGGCGGCGTCCAGTGATAAATATTGGCCTTGGCCGCTGCCTGGTCCAGCCTGTTCACCAGATGAAAAGGCGCCTGGCTGGGTGCGGCTTGCCTGCCTTGTTCATACAACACAAAGTTTTTTGCGGTGTTGTTAGCATCATAAGGGCCGTCGTAACCAAAAAAATTGCCGGTATGGTTCACCACTATATCCTGGATCAGATACATGCCTTTTTGGTGTAAAGCCTTTGATAACTGCTGATAGTCGGCCAAAGTGCCGTAATGGGCATCCACCGCCATAAAGTCGGTGGCCCAATAGCCGTGATAACCGCCGTATTGTACTTTCTGGCTCCACCACTGATTGGCCACAGGCGGGGTTAACCAGAGTGATGTTGCGCCAAGATTCTGAATATAATCCAGTTTTTGTTGGATGCCAGCCAAATCGCCGCCACTGTAATGGGCAGAGCTTGCCGGATTAAATTCACCGGCCCCCTGATCATTATTGGCCGGATTGCCATCGGCAAACCGGTCGGTTAACACAAAATAAATCACCTGATCACGCCAGTCGGGTGAAGGGCGCTGTAAGTCGGCTGGAACTGCAGAAGCAGCAGCGCTGCTGCAGAACCAGCTACAGCTGATGGCAAAAACTATCGCCTGTTGCCAGTTCATCCATTAACTCCTTTGCACAATTCGAGCAAGCGTTTCGGCATGTGTTGGCATAGGTTTGACAATGCCCTGCACTATCAGCCGCAGATTTTCCAATAACTCACTCAATTGAGCCTGGCTCAACTTGTCGGCCAGCGGCTGATAATGCTGGGGTAACACTCTTTGCCCCAACAATACCTGTTGCCAGGCCAGCTCAGTAAACAAATCATCTTGCTCCCGCTGCAGCACCCCACTGTGGCGAAACAGTTCGATTTTACGGCTTAAGCTGTCCGGCACCGTCATAGTGCGGCAATAGTTCCAGAACTCGCTGTCACTGCGTTCGGTCTGGTGATAATGCAAAATAATAAAGTCGCGGATTTGCTCAAATTCCAGCTGCGACTGGCGGTTGTATTCGTTGCGCAGCAGCGCCATATCGCCACCAGCCGGAAAAAGCTTAGCCAGCCGGATAATGCCACTTTGGATCAAATGCAGGCTGGTGGATTCCAGCGGTTCTAAAAAACCACTGGCAAGCCCAAGCGAAATGCAATTATGCGACCACTGCTGTTTGCGCCGCCCTGTAGTAAAACGAATGGGTCTGGGCTCTGCCAAAGCTTCGCCTTCAAGGTTAGCCAGCAGCTGGCTTTTTGCCTGTTCGTCCGGTAAAAACGCACTGCAATACACCAGGCCATTACCGGTACGGTGTTGCAGCGGAATACGCCACTGCCAGCCTGCCTGATGGGCAATGGCTCTGGTATAAGGCACAGGCGCGCTGATGTTGGCACTTGGCACCGCCATGGCTCTGTCGCACGGCAACCAGTGACTCCAGTTTTCATAACCGGCGTTAAGAGTTTGTTCTATCAGCAAAGCCCGAAAGCCGGTGCAATCAATAAACAAATCACCGGTAATACGCTCGCCATTTTCCATCACCAGTGCAGCAATATCCCCATTCACCGCCTGTTCTACCAGGCTAATTTTGCCTTCGATGCGCCGCACACCGTTTTGCTCAGCTTTTTGTCTGAGTAATTTGGCATAAAGACTGGCGTCAAAATGATAAGCATAAGAAAACTGATTAAATGGGGTACCAGCTAACTGCACTGTGGAAGAAAATTTACCGGCTTTGGCTGCCTGAAAAGTGGGTGAAAAATCCCAAAAATCACTGTTATGGCCTGCAGCTTTAGCCCGCAGCCACAAATGATGAAAAGCCGACAAGCCAATAGGGCTACCAATTTCACCAAAAGCATGCATATAACTGTCGCCCTGGCGTGCCCAGTTTTCAAACTGAATGCCCAGTTTAAAAGTGCCCTGAGTTGCGCGGATAAACTCAGCCTCGTCAATTCCCAAGGCTTTGTTAAAAAACAAAATAGGCGGGATAGTTGCTTCCCCCACCCCAACAATACCAATCTCGTCAGACTCAACCAGCGTGATCTTCACACTGTGTCCCAGTACCTTGGCCAGCATTGCCGCCGCCATCCAACCGGCAGATCCGCCACCGGCAATCACCACTTGTTGCATACAAAGTCTCCGCTTCAACGCGATAAAAAAACCCCTGTTACAGATGTGCAGCAGGGGTTTTCTGACAAGCTTACAAAGTCACGCGCTATTACAGTTTATAGCTGATACCAAACATAAAGTTACGGCCATAGTTCTGATAATCGCGGATCTTGCGGGTATCGCCATCACGATAAGTCACAAATGGTTCGTTGGTCAGGTTGCTGACCTGGAACAATACTGACAAACCGTGCAGGTCAGCAAAACCAGACTGGCTGAAATCATAGCCAATTTGTGCGTCCACAACTGTTTCGCCTAACACCATGTCATACACACGGGTCAGACTGGTACCGCTGACTTCACCTAAGAACTCTGAACGGTAACGGGCACTGGTACGCAGCTGCCAGCCATGTTTTTCATAATACACAGTGGCGTTCACAACTTTCTCTGACAAACCTGGCAACGACATTGGCTTAGAGTCAGATTTTTCTTTCACTTCGCTGTCAGTGTAAGAACCGCTCAATAACACACCAAAACCTTCCAGTGCTGGCGTTAACATCTGACCTGTCAGTGACAACGACAGCTCGATACCGTTGATATAACCGCCATTACCGTTGGTTGGGGTTTTGATATAACCCTGATTTAACACTGGCGCCGGGCCTGTATAGGCATAACCGGTAAAGTCAAACAGCTGGTCCTGGTCAAAAACATAGTTTTCTAAGTCTTTGTAGAACACCGAAGCAGCAAAGTAGCCTGCGTCATCAAAATAGTTCTCATAACTGACATCATACTGACGGGCCATCCATGGACGCAGCGCCGGGTTTGCACCCTGAGCAGACCAGGGTGAGCGGTTAATGTCGTTGCTGGATTGGTTGGCCGCGTTGTAAGAGAAACCAGTGCTGGCATTCATTTTGTCCATCCGGCCACGCGCCAGAGTACGGGCAGCAGCTACACGCACCATTTGTTGCTCAGCAACATCAAAACCTAAGTTAAAGCTTGGTAACAGTTCCCAGTATTTGTCGCCGCCTTCAACCGGAGTGGCAACAACCAGACCACTTGAGTTTTTGGTGGTAGCAAAACCTGTGGCCATCTGGTCAGTGTGCACCGCCTGTAAACCAACGTTACCCTTGACCGGGAAACGGCCAACTTGTGATTCGATATCAGACTTCACAAAGAAAGTGGTGACATCTTCGCTGACAGTCCAGGTGTTGTTGTAACGGGCTGCGTCTGTTAAAGACTCAGAAACTTCGTTATAAGCACCGCTGTTGTACAGCGCCATTGAGTCATAGCTCAGCATGTTACCCATGCCGATAAAGTCCAGCGAAGTAGGCGCTAACAGGAACTGGGCCGGCACTGGTGATGAAACCGGGTAAGTTTTTAACGTCAGATAGTTACCTGTATCCACCTTGGCTTTATCACGTTCACTGTAGTTCACACCAAATTCAACAGCACTGACAGCACCGTCAGCAAACATACGTTTGGCACTTAAACGGATAGCTTGTAATTCATCTTCAATATCTGGTGTGTTGACAAAACCATCCTGAGCGTCAGATGGCAGTGTGATGCCGTTTGCCCAGCTGCGGGCTGCACCCAGTTTGATCAGATTTGCATCTGAATAATCCAGCGTAGGGTTAAAGGTAACAATTCCACCCGGGGTAAAGCTGAAATCCAGGTTATCTTTGGCACCGTTGGCATCACCACGGGCAGTACCTGCATAACTTTCCAGGTTAAAATCTTTACGGTTGGCTTTGGAATAACTTAAGTCAGCTTCCAGGCTCCACTGATCGTTCATTTTGTATTCGTGGTTCAGACCCAGCGCCAGCGTATCGGCATCACGCAGGTTCACATCGTTGCGCACCAGAGATTTTACGCCGGTGTAAGTACCACTGGTCACTAAACCATCCTGAATCACCGCATTGCTCAGTGGCGCACCACCCCACAATAATGGCAGCTCGATACCCCGTAATTGTTGCTCATCCTGGAACTCAGAATAATAAGCATCAATCACAGTACTGGATTTGTCGTTTGGTTTAAATTCAACAATACCTAACCAGCCATCACGCTCCAATTCACTGGAACGCACATAAGGCTTGGCACCACCAATTACTTTTGAGCCATTTGGACCATCGGCATAACCCCATGATTGCCAACGCTCTTCCTGGTTTGGTGATGTCATTTTGGCATAACCAAAAGCCACACCTACTGTGTCATCGGCAAACTGGTCAATATAAGAGAAACTGCCACGGTAACCGTTGGCGGTTGAACCGGCGTTTAGCGCACCTAAATCGTTACGTTCACCACGTAAGTTAAAGACCAAGGCCTGTTCACCATGCGATAACGGACGTACTGTCTGCATATCGATAGTACCGCCAATGGCCTGTGCCATTACACCGGCGTCTGGCGTTTTGTACACCACAACGTTGTTCATCATTTCAGATGGATATTGGTCAAACTCCACACTGCGGTTGTCACCCACAGTGACCTGCTCACGACCATTTAATGTGGCAGTGGTAAAATCCGGAGCCAGACCACGCACTGACACCACGTTGGCACGACCGTCCAAACGCTGTGCGGCAAGGCCAGGTAAGCGGGCGATAGATTCGGCAATACTCATGTCCGGTAATTTGCCGATATCTTCTGCTGAAACGGCTTCAACCACTGAGGTTGATTCCATTTTTAATGCTTGTGCCATTTGCAGACTGCGGCGGATACCAGACACCTGGATCACCTCAATATTTTCTTCTGCTTTGGCTTTGCTTTCGGTAGTTGCCTGTTGGTCAGCATAACTGACTGTACTGAAGCCCGCAGTCGCCAGCGCGAGCGTCAGTAAATTTAATTTATAGTGTTTCATGCCCTTCATCCCCGGTGTGGTGTTTCTGATTTTTAGGTTGTTCGCTCCACACCAACCGGTATGAAGTATGACAACCTTGCTATTTCTATGTGGATTACCTGAACTACACAACATGAATACGTATTCATACCGGCGCAAACGCACGACTTTAGTGCGCCTCGTCTGGCCTTTGCCCAAGGCGGGTGCAAGCAATGAAATGCATCTGCTTGTTCAGCATAGCTTTAGTTCAGAAAATTGCCGTTTGGCCGGTAAAAAAGCCCGCAGCCAGCGCGGCAAACTGCAAGGTTTTGGCTACAAGTCTGCAACATCAACAACGACCGGTGCTTTGTCATCAGTACAAAGCACCAGGCTGGTGCAATCCGCTGCGGCTCAGGCTCTGTCCTGAAACTTTTGCGACCAGATGAATAACAGCTGATTAAATTGCATACGTATGCAATTTAATCAGGGTTCATAACGCGGCAGCACGGCTTGTGTGCCGGGAATAACGGCAGGGAGCCGGCGCTGCTTCGGCGGGCAGCAGCTTTGCCGGCAAACAGCGGGCCCCTCAAACCATCAGCAACCACTGTTGCTGTCTTGTCGCTGCAGCCTGATTCTGCAACTAAAAAAGGCCACTTGCGTGGCCCTTTTGTTTTTACAACTGGTGTTATCAGAACAACCTTTGCCACTGCAGGAAAAGTTCGGTCTGCCAGTCGCTGCTGTTGCTGGCTTTGTAAGTGGTGCGGCTGAACTCCAGCCCCCATTTGACCTGATCCGACTCTTCACGCCATTGCTGCTCAGTGCGCCACAACAATACATTTCGCGCCGGCAGCTGGGTTTGGGTCCATTGGGATGGCAAATCTACCCGGCCGCCGTCGATATTCAGCCGCAAAGCGGCAATTTTATTGTGCCAGTGGGTATTGATATCAAGCTGGGTCAAAATACCCAAGTTAAAAGCCCGGCTGTCATTGTCGTATGGTGAGCCAAAGTTACGGCCATAACGGCGATAACCGTCCTGATGCACACTGTGTTCATACATACAGTTCCAGTCGCGATCGTCACTGCAATCTATAGTGGTATCCACAAACTCTGCATAAATGCGGCTGTCGATGGACGACAAGAACACATCGGCGCCCAGCTGATACACCACTTTATACAGCGCCAGTTTTTTACTGTTAAAGTCTTCGGCAGTGGCGCTGAAGTAAACACCCAAAGGTTTATCCAGCACAGCGCCGGACCAACGGGCATCATAACCAGCCAGCATATTTTCGGTGCCTTCCAGGGTGCCACCGTCAAACAAGGCATTAAACCAGTCGTTTAAACCATTGCCATAACCATCACCGCCGTATTGCATCACCCAGCTAAAACCGAGTTCCAGCGAATCCAGCGGTTTAGTGCCTAACCTGGCCTGCCATAACTTAGCTGAAGGCACAGCAGCTCTTTCGCTCAGCTGGCCAAAACTGGTGCTAAAAGTCCAGGCCGGTAACCAGTCATCCGCTTTAGCGGCGCTGGAGTGACGGCTAAAACTAATACCGGCGACAGGCCGGGCATTGGTGCTGACAATAGTGCTGGCGTCCCAGCTTGGGCCCCAGTATTTTTCTATAGCTCCAACACTGACCACCCAATTCCAGGCTTTGACAGCAACATAACTGCCATCGAGCCGGGTGCGCTGGCCGTCCACAGGCGCATGCACTCTGCTCACCTGCAGCCGGCCACTGAGGTTGTCGTTGTGATAACTGTATTGCAGCCCCAGCTGGGCTTCATCACGCAAAGTGTCGCCAAAACGGACAAACTGCGGCTGTTCGGTTTCACCGGCAAGACTGATACGGGCCTGGCTTGGGCGTTTGTCGCGCATATAAGCCGCCACTACCCGGCGCAGCACTTCGGCTTGTTGTGGGCTTAATTGTTGTGGATCGGCGGCCTGCACATCGCTGATCACGGCCTGCCACATCAAAGGGAAAGTCGTGACAGGTTGTTTGATAATACCGATATCCGCCAATAACTGAATATCTGAACGCAGCGCCAAATCGTCCGCTTCAATCCACCAGCCAGCCTGCGCCTGTAAACTCAGGGTCAGGGCCGATAAACCAAATGCCAGACGTTGCGGGAATGTAAGAGTTCTCAACCGTCAATCCTTGTAGTAGATGCCAACTTTGGCGGCGATTATACGGACTTGCGGCCAGAGCGCCAACCGCGTTCAACCCCTGTGCTTATTTGCGCCTTTGCTGATGCCAACCGTACTTTGCACTTTTTAGTGATATAAAAACGGAGCCAACAGGCTCCGTTTTTAGGCAGTGCGACAATCGCTGTTACCAGATTTTCACCCGCTGATCGTCAGGACGGTACATGCCATCACCTGGTTTTACGTCATAGGCCTGATAAAACTCCGGCATATTCGACAACACACCTAACACCCGGTACATACCCGGTGAATGTGGGCCTGTGATCACTTGCTGACGTAAAGCTTCGTCACGGAACTTAGTACGCCACACCTGCGCCCAGCCGATAAAAAAGCGTTTTTCGCCGGTAAAACCATCGATCACCGGAGCCGGCTTGCCACCCAGCGAGTTCTGATAAGCGCGGTAAGCCACGGTTAAACCACCTAAATCGGCAATGTTTTCACCTAAACCTAAAGCACCCTGCAGTTTTAAATCATCAATAGGGTTAAAGGCACTGTATTGTTCAACCATCAGCTGAGTGCGCTGACGGAACTGCTCAGCATCGGCCGGGCTCCACCAGTCACGCAGATTGCCGTCACCGTCAGAGCGGCTGCCCTGATCATCAAAACCATGGGTAATTTCGTGACCAATCACACCACCAATGGCGCCATAGTTCACAGCATCGTCTGCTTCCACATTAAAAAACGGTGGTTGCAAAATGGCGGCAGGGAACACAATTTCGTTCATGGTTGAGCTGTAATAAGCGTTGACTGTTTGTGGTGTCATGCCCCACTCAGTGCGATCAACCGGCTTACCCAGCTTGCCAATCATACGTTGATATTCACACTGGCTGCTGCGCTGCATATTGCCAATCAGATCATCGGCGCTGATGCTCAGGCAGTTGTAGTCACGCCATACATCCGGATAACCAATTTTGGTATTAAATTTTTTCAGTTTTTCCTGAGCCGCCAGTTTAGTTTCGGCGCTCATCCAGTCCAGCTCGTTAATCGACTGCTCAAAAGCAACCCGCAGGTTTTTAATCAGCTGATCCATGCGCTCTTTGGCTTCTGGCTTAAAGTATTTTTCCACATACATTTTGCCAACCATAAAACCCAGCGCGCTGTTAATGGCTTCTACAGCACGTTCTTCACGCGGTTTTTGCTCCTGCAAGCCACTTAACACCCGGCCGTAAAAATCAAAACTGGCCTGATCAAAATTGGCACTGAGTAACGACGCATTGCTGCGGATCAAATGAAACTTCAGATAAGTTTTCCACTGGTCCAGCGTCACTTCCTGCTGCAATTTAGCAAAAGCCGTAAAATATGTTGGCTGACGCACCACCAATGCATCTTCGCTATTAAGCTGTGCCGCTTTAATAAAGGCGGCCCAGTCAAAACCCGGTGCCAGTGTGCTGAGTTCAGCCGGAGTCATTTTGTTATAAGTGGCGTTGCGGTCCCGGTTTTGTACCCGGCTCCACTGTGCTTCGGCCAGTTTGCTTTCCAATGCAAAAATTTGCTCTGCCGCTTTGCCGCCCTCGGCCCAGCCGGCCAGTTCCCAGAACCTGGCAATCATCCACTGGTATTGTTTTTTGATTTGTTCAGATTTTTCGTCGGTTTTCAGGTAGTAGTCACGGTCTGGTAAACCCAGGCCTGACTGGCTGGCGCTGACAATATATTTGGTGGAATCTTTTTGATCCTGACCCACATAAAGCGCCACTGGCGAGCCGTATCTGTCTTGTTGCATCTGGCCTAAAAAAGCCGCCAGCTCAGCAGGTTGTGTCAGTTTATCAATGGCAGCCAGCTCGTCCTGCAGTGGGGTTAAGCCCAGGCTGTCAATTTTGGCGGTGTCCAGATAAGCGCGGAACAAATCACCGATTTTTTGCTGATCAGAGCCCGCTTCCGCCGGTTTGGCTGCAGCAGCTTTAATCAGCGTTAACACATGCTCGTCAGCACCCTTACGCAATTCATGAAAACTGCCCCACACCGACTTATCCGCCGGGATTTCGGTTTTTGCCAGCCAGTTGCCGTTTACATAACGGAAA
The DNA here is from genome assembly GCF_025245835.1 of Rheinheimera sp. 4Y26. Classification (GTDB taxonomy): domain Bacteria; phylum Pseudomonadota; class Gammaproteobacteria; order Enterobacterales; family Alteromonadaceae; genus Pararheinheimera. The sequence goes on along the minus strand of NZ_JAOBWS010000001.1, from coordinate 180,620 downwards.
AAGTCTTGTTGGGGTTTGGTTTGGGTATCGAGATTACCCAGTTCAATACCACTTTTTAACGCCGCAACCGGGGCTTGTGCCTGTGCTTGTGGCGCTTCAGTTTTGCTGGCTTGTTCACAGCCGGCCAGACCAAAAGCCAAAGCGATACTTAAGGCTAATAAAGATTTTTGTTTCATCGGGATTTCCTGCATAACATCTTGATGCTGATTAAGGCCCGAGTGTAGTGAATCCGATCTGAATGTCCAGCAGCGGCGGATATAAGGGGCAACAGCTGCGATAAAAGGCTGAATTTATGAACGATTCGTGGAAAAAAGCAGGAAAACTGCTGCGCTCTGCAAAGGTGCAAAGCGCAACCTGACACCAGAGGGGCAGTTACACCTGATACTGCGCCGCCTGTAACCTTAATTTCGCAGCCAGCTCAGCTAAAGCCCCGCTGGCCTCGGCACTGTGACGGGCGCTGTGGCTGACTTCACTGATACTGCCACTAAATTCAGTGATGTTTTTATTAATATCTTCGGCCACAACGGTTTGTTGTTCAGTGGCCGCTGAAATCTGCACATTCATATCCACTATGGTACCGACCGAACTGCGGATTTCCTCCAGCACATCACCGGCTTGCTGCGCATTCTGCACGCTGTCACCGGCATATTGTTGTGATTGGGTCATAGCGTTGACTGCTTCTTTGGCAGCACCCTGTAAGGTATCGATCATATTACGGATAGATTCGGTTGCCTTTTGTGTATTCGTTGCCAGAGTGCGAACCTCATCTGCAACCACAGCAAAACCACGACCTGCCTCCCCGGCTCTGGCGGCTTCAATGGCAGCATTGAGCGCCAGTAAGTTGGTCTGGGCGGCAATATTCTGGATCACCAGCAGCACCTGGCTAATTTTATCGGTTTCATCGTTTAAACTGTTGATGACCACACTGGCGTTGCCAATAGCATCGGATAACTGCCTGATAGCACTGACATTTTGCGATACTTTGCTATGCCCTTGCCTGGTTTTGTTATCGGCATCAGCTGCCTGCACCGAAGTGGCCTGCGCACTGGCGGCCACTTCCTGAATGGCCGCCGACATCTGGTTAATAGCGGTGGCAATCAGATTAGCCTGTTGTTCCTGGGCAAAAGCGGTGTCGCTGACCTGAGCGCTGATACTACTCATTTGCTCTGAAGCCGACGCCAGCATATGCACTGCACCACCCAGCTCAACAAAAAAGGCCTGCACTCTGCTGATAGTCTGATTAAAAGATTCGGCTGCTTCGGCTATTTCATCATTACCGGTAATTTTTACCCGCAACCGCAGGTCGGAATCTTGCCCGACATTGTTAATCACCTGACGTAAATCACGCAGCGGCCGCTGGATAGAGCGGTACACCAATAACGCCAATAACGACAAACCGGCAATGGTCAGCACCATCAGCACAATAAATAACTGCAAAGTACTGCTGTGGCGCTCTGCTGCTTCGCCGGTAAACAGCTGTGATTCATCCAGCTGCAGCTGGATCAGGTTCGCCAGCGCAGTGCTGAGCGGATCGGCCACACCATACATCTGCTGCTGAAAATCAGCATTGGGCTGGTTCAGCACTGAGCCATCGGCAATGTCCTGCAGATATTCCTGTAACTGCAACTGCCACTTATCAATCCAGGGATTGGCCGCATCCACCAAACGCTGCTCCTCAGCGGTCATTCTGGTTTGGCGATAGGCCTGCCAGGCGTTTTGAGCCGTGTCAGCGGCCTGACGGATCTGGCTGCTGGCTTCCTGCACATTCAGCAAACCGGCTCTGTGTTTGTGCATCGTATCCACTATGGTGACGGCATAAGCGTCAGAAACAATTTTAATTTGTTGCAGGGGTTTGATTCTGTCCTGATACAAGCTGTCCACGCCTGTGGCTAACAATCCCATGTTATAAACAGCAATCAGACTGACCAGGATCAGCAGTAGTAACGGAATGGCCGCCAACCCGATCAAGCGGGTGCGGACTTTGATTTGATTTAACATAAACTCACCTCAATCTGGTTATCACCGCAGCAATTTCCGTGAGTCCGTTCATCTCTTTGAGCCTAGTACAAGCAGCCACTGTTGTCCGCTCTTTTCACTATGCAGTGCTTTGGCCTGGTTGCCGCCAACACAGCGCAAAACGGCGAGACAATTGCCTTTTACTGCTAAATTCAGGATGATAGCGCCAGACCCACCCGTTAAATCAAAGGAAGATCTGATGTCTGATACGCTGCTTGCTTCAATTGCCGGTTTGCCTGAGTTTTTAAGTTTCTTTTTCCTCGCTATTTTATTAATGGCTTTATTTGCCCGTTTTTACAGCTGGCTGACGCCCCATGACGAAATCGCTTTGATTAAATCCAACAATACTGCGGCGGCCATCGCTTTTGGTGGTGCTTTAGTTGGTTTTGCCCTGCCTTTGTCCAGTGCCATTACCCATTCAATTTCGCTGGCAGATTGTGCTATCTGGGGTGCCATTGCGCTGGTAGTGCAAAGCCTGACTTTTGTGGTGGTACGTTTTACCTTGCGTCAGTTGCCACAACGGATCACCAATGGTGAAGTGGCCGCCGGTGTGTTCTCCGCCTGCTGCTCTGTGGCTGTGGGCATGATCAACGCCGCCAGCATGACGTTTTAGGAGTGATTATGTCTAAATCTTTTAAACGCAGTAAAAAAGCCGCGCTGATTTTGATGGTGCCAACAGCAACCTTGTTGCTGGCAGGCTGCAGCACTGAAGAACCGGTGGAAACCGCCGTGTATCAGAACGCTGACGAATGTGCTGCTTATTACAATCCGCCAGCCGAATGTCAGGCTGAATTTGCCAAAGCGCAGCAACTGCATGCCCAGGTCGCGCCTAAGTATCAGTCTCAGGCCGAATGTGAAGCTGATTTTGGCGTGGGCCAATGTGAAGCACCGGCCACCACTCTGGCACAAAACAGCACAGGCGCAGCAACAGATCCAACAGCACCGGCCCAGCAACAACAGGCCAGCTCAGGCTTTTTTATGCCGATGATGATGGGCTTTTTAGCGGGCCAGATGCTGAACCGCAGTGGGCAGGGTGCACCAAAACAATCAGTGCCAACCCAGCCTTTGTATAAATCCCGTGATGATATGAGCACTTACCGCACTGCCGGCAACCAGCCAGTGGCACGCCAGTCCGGTCCTGTGTCTGTGTTGCCGTCAAAAATGCAGCCGCAGCCGGGTTCTATGGTGCGTCGTGGTGGTTTTGGTGCTCAGGCACAGCAGCGTCAAACAACCAGCAGCGGTGGTTAAGCGCGAATGAAAAAAGTTGCGATTCACGAAAGGCCGGGTTGGCGCCAATATGCTGAAAGTGTCGGTTTTGATTTTCACACTTTTGACGGTGAAGCTTATTGGGACGAAAGCGCTTATTACCAGTTCAGCCTGCAGCAAATTGAACAGGATATTGAAGCGCCGACTGAAGAACTGCACCAGATGGCTTTGTCGCTGGTGCCGGATATTCTGGCCGACGAGCAAAAGTTAAGGCTGCTGGAAGTACCGGAGCCATACTGGGACTGGCTGGCACAGACCTGGCGCACAGCGCAGCCGCATTTATATGGCCGGCTGGATTTGGCTTATCATGGCAAAGGCCCGGCTAAATTGCTGGAGCTGAACTACGACACCCCCACCTCGTTATTTGAAACCGGCTTTTTCCAATGGGTTTGGCTGGAAGATCAAATGATGCGAGGCCAGCTGCCGCAGGGTGCCGACCAGTTTAATTCGCTACAGGACAAACTGGAGCAGGCTTTTGCCACCATGCCTTTGCGTCAGCCCTGCTATTTCAGCTGTATTGGCGACAATATCGAAGACAAAGGCACGGTGAATTATCTGCTGGATATTGCCACTCAGGCAGGCATAGACGGGCGCTTTTTAGCACTGGAACAGCTGGGTGAAATTAACGGCCAGCTGGTGGATGCGGATGATTTTCCGGTGCAAGCCATGTTTAAGCTGTATCCGTGGGAGTTTATGCTGCGGGAAGAATTTGGCCAGCATTTATTAACCTCAGACACCCAGTGGCTGGAACCTGCCTGGAAAATGTTGTTATCCAACAAAGGCATATTGCCACTGTTGTGGCAAAAGTTCCCGAATCACCCAAACCTGCTGCCAAGCTTTTTTGAAAGCCCGGGTGAAGCCCCGTTACGTTCTGGTTGGGTGCGCAAGCCTTTATATTCGCGCGAAGGCGCCAATATTGAGCTGATAGACCCACGAGGTAACAAACTGACGGTGGACGGCCCTTATACCGACGCTGGTTTTATCCGGCAGGAGTTTTATCCGCTGCCTAAGTTTGACCAGAGTTACACTTTAATTGGCTCCTGGCTGGTGGGTGACAGTGCAGCCGGCATTGGTATTCGCGAGGATAACTCATTGATTACCAAGGATAGCTCGCGTTTTTTACCCCATATTATTCTCGACTGATCCGAATACAGCGTGACAAACCCACTGATGGCTGCAACATCAGCGGGATAACTCAGGGCAGTTTAAGACTGCCCTTTGTTTTCTGACTGACCCACCCTGAATATCATCCCACTTTGCCACAGAGGTTGATGCTTTATACAACCCTGCACTGCACGGCAAAAACACCGGATTTATTTCCCTGCAAAATCCGGCACTTGGCCAGACATCAAAAAAACATCAAAAAAATATCATCAAAATTGCGTCTTTTTGATTTTGACAACGCTGTCATTTGTTTCATGGTAGTGCAACCACACAAGCTGAAACAATGGACTGTTGGATGTCGGCGGTGGAGCCCATCACAACACAGCAGGAAAAAAGACCATGAACTTTCGATTATCAAAAAATGGCGCGGCCAGCCTATGGCTTGCCATCAGCTGCCTGAGTTTTCATACAGAGCTGCTGGCGGCAGTTGTAATGCCAGCCAAACCTAGCCTTAGCTGGCAAGAGACCACCGTCAAACTGAATAACGGCAACGTCAATATCCCCATCAACTGGAATATGTGGTGGGGCAACAACGGCAATCAGTGGCAACTAAGTCAAAACGGTGTTGTTGTGCACAGCGCCAGCCTCAGCCCCAATGGCCAGAATGCCCAAAGTGGCAGCACCACTGTGGCAGTCAACACTGCCGGCAATTATGATTTTGTTGTCAGTTTATGCCAGGTGGCAGGCACTGAACGCAGCTGCAGCCACAGCGATACCCGCAGTATCAAAGTAGAAGGCAGCAGTGGCACGCCTGGAAGTTTTGATCCGTGGAAAGACTTAAATTTCAGTGGCTGGCCCAAAGCCATGCAACAACAAAATGTGCCTTACCAGAACAGCAGCAACAAAATGGTGGGCGGTTATTTTGTTGAATGGGGCATTTATGGCCGTAATTACCATGCTTATGATATTCCGGCAAAAAACCTGACCCATTTGTTTTATGGTTTTATTCCGGTTTGTGGTCCTAATACGTCATTGCAACAGGCCAATCCGGAAGGTTACAGCGCGTTGCAGGCGCAGTGTCAGGGCAAAGCTGATTACACTGTGGTGGTGCACGACAAGTTTGCCGCGCTGGAAAAAAGTTACCCGAACGACAAATGGGACCAGCCCATCCGCGGTATTTTTGCCGAAATGTACCGGCTGAAAAAAACCAATCCTCATTTAAAAATTTTGCCATCAGTCGGCGGCTGGACGCTGTCCGATCCGCTGTACAACATTGGCACCAATGCCACACACCGCGCCACTTTTGTTAAATCTATAGTGAGTTTTATCCAGACCTATGACTTTTTTGACGGTGTGGATATCGATTGGGAATTCCCGGGTGGCGGTGGTGCTAATCCGGCTTTAGGTTCAGCGCAGGATGGCGCTGGTTTTGTGCTGTTGATGCGCGATTTACGGCTGGCGCTGAATGAACTCAGCCAACAAACCGGCCGCAGTTATCAATTAACAGCCGCCATGAGTGGTGGCGTGCCCAAACTCAGTCAGGTGGACTGGGAAAGCGCCCATCAATATATGGACTATATCAACCTGATGACCTACGACTACTACGGCGCCTGGAACGGCACTCTGGGTCATATGGCCACGTTATACCCCAATCCAAATTCTCCGCTGCCTGGTTTTAGCGCCAAAGAAGCGGTTGATCATTTGTTAGCCCGTCAGGTGCCGGCCGGCAAAATCACCATAGGCGCGGCTATGTATGGCCGCGGCTGGAAAAACGTCAGTAACGTTAGCAATAACAATCCCTTCAGCGGCACTGGTGGTGAAGGTATCAACGGCAGCTGGGAAAAAGGCATTGAAGACTACAAAAAAATCGAAAGCCAGATGATCGGTGGCGTGAACGGCACTGGTGCTAATGGCTTTGCGTTGTATTGGGATGACACCGGTAAAGCCAGTTTTGTCTGGAATCCGGCCACTAAAACCCTGGTGAGTTTTGACACTAAAGCTTCAGTGCAGGCCAAAGGCCAGTTTATCCGGCAATACGACTTAGGCGGCATTTTTGCCTGGGAGCTGGACGGTGATAACGGCCATATTCTGAACGCCATGCATGAAGGTTTAGGCCATCCAAAACAATAACCAACCACTTTGTGTACAGCTGCTGCCGGATCGCCAACGGCAGCAGCACCCAGCTTATGAGAAACAACAATGAAAACGATCAATCAGATTTATATGGTTGCGCTCTGCGGTTTTGCTCTAACCAGCTTTAGCAGCCAGGCCATCAACTGCAGCACTATCGCCAACTGGAACAACAACACAGCTTACACAGCTGGCCAACAGGTTCAGCTGGAACAACAAGCCTTTAAAGCCAACTGGTGGAATCAAAACCGCAGCCCGCTGCAATTTTCCAACCCTTATCAGGAATGGAGCAAGCTGGGCGATTGCGACGGCGTGCAGCCCAATCAGCCACCAACGGCCAGTATCACGGCACCAACCGCCAATGCTGAATTTGTGCTGGGCACAACAGTGGCTTTTGCCGCCAATGCGACAGATGTGGACGGCAGCATCAGCAAAGTGGAGTTTTATTTAAACGGCAGTTTGCATCACACAGATAACAGCGCACCTTATCAGGCTAGCTGGACAGCCGTTGCTGGCAATCAACAGCTGTATGTTATTGCTTATGATGATAAAAATGCCAACTCCCAAACCCCGGTGGTCAGCTTTAAAGTAAATGCCCAAAGCTCAAATCAGGCACCTGTTGTCGCTATCAGCGCCCCGGCCAATGGCGGCCAATACCGGGTTGGTGAAACAGTATTATTCAGCGCCAGCGCGACAGACCCAGACGGCACAGTTGCCAAAGTGCAGTTTTATCTGGATGGAGTGCTAATTAGCGAAAAAACCGCTGCGCCTTTTAGCACCAGCTGGACAGCCACAGCAGGCAACCACAGCCTGCAAGTCAAAGCCATTGATAACCAGGGCGCCAGCAGCGAAAGCAGCGTGAACTTCAGCGCGCAAAGTGAGCAAACCGGTCATAACGCTTGTCGTCCTGATGGTTTATACCAAAGCGCCGGCCTGCAGGTGCCTTATTGCACTATTTATGATGCCGATGGCCGCGAAAAAATGGGGTCTGATCATCCACGACGCATCATTGGTTATTTTACCAGCTGGCGTCATGGCAAAAATGGCATGCCGGCTTATCTGGTCAATCAAATTCCATGGCAAAAAATCAGCCATATTAACTACGCTTTTGCCCATGTGGACGCCAGCAACAAAGTGTCGATTGGTAACCCAGCAGATGCGGGCAATGCCGCAACTGGTATGGAATGGCCAAACATAGCTGGCGCAGAAATGGACCCGGCTTATGCCTACAAAGGTCACTTTAACCTGCTGAATAAATACAAAAAACAATATCCACACGTAAAAACGCTGATTTCCATTGGCGGCTGGGCAGAAACCGGTGGTTATTTTGATAACAACGGTAATCGGGTGGCCAGTGGCGGTTTTTACAGTATGACCACCAACAGCGACAACAGCGTCAACGTGCAGGGTATTAATACCTTTGCCGATTCAGTGGTGACCTTCCTGCGCACTTATGGTTTTGATGGGGCCGATATCGACTACGAATACCCAGCCAGCATGAAAGACTCCGGCAATCCGGACGATTTTGCTATTTCCAACCCAAGACGTGCCGGTTTAATGGCGTCTTATCAGGTGCTGATGAAAACGCTGCGGGAAAAACTGGACACAGCTTCTGTTGCCGACGGTAAACATTATTTACTGACCATAGCCTCCCCTTCCTCTGGTTATTTGCTGCGGGGCATGGAAGCCTTCCCTGTTACGCAATACCTGGATTACGTCAACATTATGAGTTACGACCTGCACGGTGCCTGGAACGACCATGTCGGGCCAAATGCTGCTTTGTTTGACGACGGTCAGGACAGCGAGCTGATTGCCTGGAACTATTACAACAGCACGCAGTATCAGCGCATTGGTTATCTCAATACCGACTGGGCCTATCATTATTTCCGCGGCGCCATGCAGGCCGGCCGCATTAATATTGGTGTGCCTTATTACAGCCGCGGCTGGCGTAATGTCACCGGCGGCAGCAATGGTTTATGGGGTAAGGCGGCGCAGGCCGACCAAAATAGCTGCCCGCCAGGCACAGGTGGTTCACCACAAAACCGTTGTGGCGCCGGCGCTGTTGGCATCGACAATCTGTGGCATGACCTTGGCAAATCGGGTGAAGAAGTTCCGGCAGGCTCTAACCCGTTATGGCATACCAAAAACTTACAGGCAGGCAAGCTGGGCAGCTATTTAAGCGCTTATGGTCTGGATCCGGTCAACGACCCGCTGGATCAACTGAGTGGTGTGTATCAGCACAACTACAGCAGCACTTTAGTGGCGCCATGGCTTTGGAATGCCAGCAAAAAAGTGTTTTTGTCGATTGAAGATGAAGAAAGTATCCGCCAAAAAGCCAATTACATTGCCAGCCGCCATATTGGTGGAGTGATGTTCTGGGAACTGGCCGGTGATTACAGCTATGACAGCAGCAAAGGTGAATATTTTATCGGTGACGACTTAACCAGCATTTTTTACAACAGCTTTAAATCGGCCGCGCCTTATGGCAATAAACGCGACAATAAAACCCTACCAGCCAGTAGCTTAGACCTGCAGGTCAGCCTCAGTGGTTTTAAACTGGGTGATGCCAATTACCCTATTAACCCCAAGCTGACACTCAGCAATAAATCCGGCCAGACCATTCCGGGCGGCAGCAGAATTAGTTTTGATGTGCCAACAGCCACCGGCGATAACTTCACGGACCAAAGTGGCTATGGCACCAAAGTGATCCAAAGTGGCAGCAACAGCACAGGCAACAATATCGGCGGTCTGCAACACGACTTCCATCGTGTGGAGTTGACCTTACCCAGCCACAGCCCGCTCGCCCCTAACGCCACTGTGGACTTAACGCTGAACTATTACCTGCCCATTCCAATCCCGTCGAACTGGCGGGTGAGCGTTGGTAATCAGACTTTTGCCCTAAAACAAGAGCAGCCGCAGTTACCGGCGGGCACTATCAGCGGTGGTAATGATGGCGGCGATACCGGCTCTTGTACCGGTGTCCCTGCCAATGTGCCAGCTTACCCCAACTGGCCACGTGGTACTTATGCCGCTGGCGGTGACCATATGAGTTATCAGGGCAAAATTTACCAAGCCAAATGGTGGACTACTGCAATTCCGGGCTCAGACAGCAGCTGGTTGTTTGTCTGCACTGCACCAACTCCATAACAGGGCCAGCATCTTAGATAAATCCGCCCGGCGATTGTTCATGCCGGGCATTTTGCAGGAACAATCTGATGAAATTATTAACAATCTCCACAGGCAGCCTGAGTGTTGCCTGCCTGGTAGTTAGCCAGCTGGTGTTAGCCCATGGTTATGTCGATTACCCAAAAGCCAGGCAACAAGTCTGTAAAGACGATGGCGGTTATTGGTGGCCAGCCGACGGCTCGGCCATTGCCAATCTGGCTTGCCGTGCTGCTTTTCAAAAATCCGGTGGTTATGCTTTAACACAACACCATGAATACTCTAGCAATGTGCCTGATTATTTTAGTATGACGGCGGTGAAGGCCGTGGTGAAAGATGGTTTGTTATGTGCGGGCGGCGACCAGCGTAAAGCTGGGATGGATTTACCTTCGCCGCACTGGCAGCCAACTGTGGTGAACTTGCAAAACAGCAACAGCATTAAACTGCGCTTTCGCGCCACCACACCACATAACCCAAGTTTCTGGCAGGTGTATTTGTCCAACAGTAATTTTGACGTGGCAACAGAAGCTTTAAGCTGGCAAAAGCTTACGCTGATCCACCAGCAGGACGACGTACCGGCACAAGCCGGTTATTACGAATTGGACGTACAGTTGCCACAAAACCGCTCCGGTAAAGCTGTGCTTTATACCCGCTGGCAACGGCAAGATGTGGTGGGCGAAGGTTTTTACAACTGTTCAGATCTGCAGCTGCAAAATGGCGACAACAACAGTGGCCAGTGGCTGGATAAAGGTCCTTTTTTAACACAGGCACAACTGGGTCTGGTCGGAGAAAAAGCTTTGCTGCGGGTGTTTGATGAAACCGGCCTGGAGAAAATTCAGCATAGCCTGGAAATCACCACAGATAACCAGCCAAACCAGGCATGGGCGCTGGAGCTTGCGAGTCAAATCAATGCCTTGCATAGCGCTGTGGTGCAAATTGGTTTGTTGCAAAATGGTGTGGTGCAACTGCAACCTCAGCCAGCTGCCAACAGAATTTATCTGCAACAGGGTGCTTATCACGTCAATCTGGATTTAAAAGCGGCAAGCCAGGGCCAGACTTGTGGTGGTGTGGATGCCAAGCTGATTTTTGCTTACCCCAACTGGCCAAGATCCGATCATGCCGGCCAGCCCAGTTATGCAACTGGCGGCGATTATATGTCGGATAACGGCAGTCTGTATCGGGCGCAGTGGTGGACACAAAGCAAACCCGGCACAGATGGCAGTTGGAGTTTTGTTTGTCGTTTCACGCTTTAACATGGCTCGCCCTGCAGTTCAACTGCAGTAAAAACACAAGGTCATGCGCAGCAGTGTTTTTAGCTGCGCCACAGGGTTAACCAGCGCCGGTTTAGCACCGGCGTCTGGGATTTTCTAGAACTTGCCGCGGCCGGCCACTAACAACAAACCACCAACCAACATGGCCGCAACACCAGCCCACACCGGCACGTTCACTCTTTTAGTTTCTTCCACTGACACTTCAATACTGCCAAGTTGCAAGGCAGTGCTGTCTTTGGTGTAACTAAAACCGCCATACACCAGCGCCAGCGCGCCACCGACCAATAACAGTATTGCAATTAACTTTTTAGCATCCATGACTTTCCCTCTTTAGCGGCGCTGCGCGCAATCCCACCGTCGACAACGGCACAAGGCGCTGCGCTTATGCTAAAACTCATTGGAACACAGTCTTGCAGTACAAGCGATCATAAAGCAGCATCCGGTGCTTAATAAACAGCAACAGCACAACAAAACGAATAGTCATGCAATTAAACTGGATAAATCAACAAAAACAATGGCAGGTTAATCCATAGCAACAACCAAGGCGTCCACCAAAGCAGACGGCAGTTGCAGTCACGTTTTTTGTCGTAAATTTCTGTTGGATATTTATCCACTTTTGTTTTAAAGTACGCGCCGTTTACCCAGTCCACAGCAGCTTCCGCCTGCGGAGCTTTCGCTCAGCGCTGTTGTGGTGATTTTCCACTACACTCAAGTTCATGCTGCTGTCATGCAAAAACTGTATGACATGAACCACTTATCCAGAAGGAACCAAACAGAGCGTGCGTACCACTGAAATTGTTGATGGATTTCGCCAGTCGGCCCCTTATGTTAATGCACACCGTGGCAAAACCTTTGTGGTGATGCTGGGCGGTGAGGCCATGATCCAACCCGGTTTTCGCAGTATTATCAATGACATTGCTTTGCTGAACAGCCTTGGCATTAAGATAGTGCTGGTGTATGGCGCCAGGCCACAAATTAACCAGGCGCTGGAGCAACATGGTTTATTGGCACAATACCACAACAGGATCAGAGTCACAGACGACGACTCTTTTAAACTGATTAAACAAGTGGCCGGCGCTTTGCAGCTGGATATCACCGCCCGTTTGTCAATGAGTTTGTCTAACACCCCTATGCATAACGCCCAGATCAACGTGGTCAGCGGCAACTTTGTCATTGCCCAGCCTTTGGGTGTGGATGAAGGGGTGGATTATCACCACAGTGGCCGGGTGCGCCGTATTGACGTGGCCGGTATCCGCCGTCAGCTCGACCAAAACTGTATTGTGCTGATGGGGCCGGTGGCGGCATCTGTCACGGGCGAAAGTTTTAACCTGACCGCCGAAGAAATTGCCACTCAGGTGGCGATTAAACTGCGTGCCGACAAAATGATTGGTTTTACCGACATTGGCGGTATTGTTGATGCAGAAGGCGAAATTATTGCCGAACTGATGCCCAATGACGCTGAAGTGATTATGCAGCAAATGGAACAACAACCGGGCGCCTGCACTGCCACTCTGGCCTTTTTACATGCAGCCATCAGCGCCAGCCGCGCTGGTATTCCACGTTGCCACCTGGTTAGTAACAGCGTCAATGGTGCTTTGTTGCAGGAGCTGTTCTCGCGCGACGGTATTGGTACCCAGATTGTTACCGAGGCGGCGGAACGGCTGCGTGGCGCCACTATTAACGACATCGGCGGTATTCTGGATTTGATCCGGCCGCTGGAACAACAGGGCTTACTGGTGCGCCGTTCGCGCGAACAGCTGGAAATGGAAATTGACCAGTTTGTGCTGATAGAGCGCGACGGTTTAGTGATTGGCTGCGCGGCGTTATATCCGTTTCCGGAAGAAAACGTCGGTGAATTTGCCTGCCTGGCGGTGCATCCAAATTACCGTGACGCCGACCGCGGCACCTTGTTGTTAAAAAACATTATTCAGCTGGCGCGCCAGCGTAAATACAAAACCCTGTTTGCACTGACCACCCGCAGTATTCACTGGTTTTTAGAACACGGTTTTGAGCTGAAAAACGTCGAAGATTTACCGGCGAAAAAACAGCAGCTGTATAACTATCAGCGCCGCTCCAAAATTCTGGCATTGGATTTAACTTAACAACAAAAGGCAGCTTAAAAGCTGCCTTTTTTGTTGCCGGTATGCTTAGCGCTCAGCTGCTGGCGCCTTTGCCAGACCTTGCGCCTGCAGCTGTGCCAACGCCAGTTCCACTCTTTTCAGTTCCCGCACTGTGGATGCCCTGTTCATTTCCAGCCAGATCCAGATTTTGGTGCCTACCTGCGCCTGAAAGGCCAATAGCAGACAAAAACCCCAGAAGTTCTGTTGTGCCGCTTCCACAGTGAAAAACTGATAAGCACAAAAAACGATGGCGACCGTCAGCAACAACGCCAACAGATAAGCCAGGATCATTAAAGGTTTTAAACCACCGCGAAAGCCGGATTGGATCAACGGCATTAAACCCTGTTCTTCCCGCATCAGCTTGTCCAGCTGATAAGCCTGCGTAGCCAATTCTTCCGCTTGTTGTTTATGATTCATCAAAATCTCCGTCGAGCTGTTGTTTCAGTTGCTGGCGGGCACGGAATAACCGCGATTTTACCGTGCCGGTTGGAAGGTTCAGGATCAGCGCAATTTCTGTCAGCTCACACTGATGAAAATAATGCAGCAACAGCACCAGTTGTTCCGCAGGCGCCAGGCTAGCAATGGCCTGATATAAACCAGGATCCTGTTCGGCCGGCGTATACCACAACAAAGCCTCAGTTGTTTCATCCAGCGGCACTTGCCGGCGCTGACTGGCGCTTTTTTGCCAGTCCAGCACTTCCCAGCGCACCGCTTTGTATAACCAACTGGCAAACAGCCTTGGATCTTCCAGCCGCTGCAAACGACGGCTGAGTTTTAACCAGACGTTTTGCACTAAATCTTCAGCAACTGCAGTGTTTCCCAGTAAATAAGCCGCAAAATGACAAAGTTTTGGCTGATAAAACTGATACAACAATACAAAAGCTTCAGAGCGGCCGTCCTGCCAGGCCAGCACCAATAAATCCAGTTGTGCTTTGGTCATGCTGTCCTTTTTTTGTCGCGCTGATGTGAACCTGTACTCAAGACGAGGCAGCAAAGCCTGAGGTTCACGCCCGGTAAAAAAATTTGTTGCAGCTGTAGGCGCCCGGCAGCAGCTGCAACTTCAGGTTAATTTTTACCCGACAATAACACCTGTTGCACCACTTGCTGCGCCAAAGCCCGGGCTGTTGTCCATTTACCGCCAGTGACAGTGAGTAGCTGCTGTTGCCAGTGCATGCTGTATTCCCGGCTGGCGCTGCTGGCATCGGCACTGCCACCCAGCAAAGGCCGCACCCCGGCAAATTCGCGGATAATATCGGCGGCATTGCGACTGGTGACAAAATAATGGTTATAAACATCCAGCAGATAAGCTCTTTCGTCGTGACTGCAGGCAATAGGTTCGGCCAGGCTTTGCCGCACTTCTGTGGTGCCCAGCAAGGTTTGGCCCTGATAAGGCAACACAAACACAATACGGTTTTCACCAGGCACTTCCAGCATATGGCCGTATTTGCTGACAGGCGGCAGTAATAAATGGCTGCCACGCACCAAATCCAGTTGCTGCTGGACCACAAGGCCGGATTGCTCCAGCAACTGATTACTCCAGGGGCCGGCCACATTAATCACACGGTCAAACTGCAGCCAGTCGCTACTGCCTTGCAGTTGCAGCGCACCATTGGCCCTGACTGCAGCAACAGGACTATGCTGATGAATTTTTACACCTTTTTTTTCGGCCTGCGCCGCCACCCAGAGCCCTAATTGCTGATCCTGCATCTGGCCATCAAAAAATAAATAACCGCCGGTGAGCCCCTCAGGATTTAACTCCGGACTGCAGCGTAACAGCTGCGTTTGGGTTAACCAGCGATGGCGGCCTATGCCTTTGCGTCCGGATAAAAAGTCGTATAACCAGAGGCCAATTTTCAGTTGCCAGCGTGGTCTGCGGCCATCCTGATAAATTGGATACAGAATAGGTAAACGCCGGGTTAATCTGGGAGCTTTTTTGATCCACCAGCGCCGCTCGCGAAGCGCTTCCTGCACCAGCCGTACATGGCCCTGCTCCAGATAACGCAAACCACCATGCAACAATTTGCTGGAAGCGGCGCTGGTGGCCTGCATCAGCGCATCCCGCTCAAACAGCTCCACCTGATGCCCGGCCAACGCCAGCTGCCATGCACTGGCCAGCCCGTTAATGCCGCCGCCTATCACTGCTATCCGCATCTTTACCTCAGTGTTGCTAACTCCTTGTTACAGCAAAGCAACTTTTACAGAATTTGTCGAATTCCCTTTTTTGCAGCTGACGTATTGCGGTATATTTTGTTTCTTGTGATAACTGGCATCAAACAAAAACAAGACTAGAGTTAGTGAACTCTGTGGCACAACACCGCAGCAGTCGCAAAGCACGGACTTTGTTGTAGGCTTTGAGTGCAAGGACCTCAGTGGATGAATCAATCTCAGTTTGGTAATACCGCCGCCACCAAAAACATTAAAGATCTGCTGAGCAAAATTTATGATGTCACTGCTCGCAGAGACTCTATTTATGAGCAGGCCAACCAGTATTTTTCATCGCCTGAAGTGCAGGAAATTGCCAAGCTCGAACAACGCGAGCAGGAACTGGCAGAAAAACAGGAAGGCTCTGGCAAAAGCAGCGGCAAAGCAGCACAGCTGCTCAGCGAAGTTCGGGCCCAGCTGAAAGAAAAACGCCGGTTGCAACAGGATTACCGGCTCGATCGCATCCGTAATTTAAAACAGGTGGCCCGCCAGCTGCTGCATCTGCTCGAAGGTGATAGCCCACAGGAAATCCGTGTACAGGCCGCCCGCGCCCTCGGCACCATCCAGTTGATTTCGCCGACCAAAGGCCGGCAGGTGCCGCAAATTAACCAGCGGCACAAACATGCCTACAAAGCCATATTGGCGGTACTGTTGCTGGACCAGCTGCTGGCCGATCAGCAAATTAAAAACCGATATGTGCTGAATAAAGTTTTGGACACGGAACAACAAAAATCCGAACAAACCGACCTGCTGTATTCGCCTTATCTGGAAGAAATTCAAATTCCGCTGGTGATGGCCGTATTGCTGCAGGATATTGGTCTGCAACACCCGGCAGCCCGGCAAATTTTATTGGGTGAAAACGGCGACCTGGACGAGTTCCGCACCCTGACCAGTGAAGAGCGGCAAGAGTTACTGCGCATCAGCTATGAACAAAGCCAGGACTATCTGAAAAACGGCCTGGGACTGGATACCTATATTGGTAATTCCAAAACCGAGCGCGACCGTTTTAATCTGCAGGAACAAGATAAACAGCTGTTTATCAGCCACTTACTTAAAGAAGCCATTCAACCTGAAGATGGTATTGGCAATCTGTTAAAAATACCCCAGGTTTATGTTTCAGTGGTACTGCCGAGCAAACAAAACTACCGTTATGACCAGCTGCCGAAAGTGGCAGCAGTACTCAGAGCCGGTGTGGCCAAAGGCTGGTACCCTGCTGCCATAGTGGACAGTCTGCTGCAGATCACCGGTGATTTCCCGCAGGGTTATGGTATTACCTATATTCCAAAAGACTCTGATCAAAAAGATTTGGACAGATACGAATATGCCATCGTCAACAGCCTGTATCCGGCCGAAAGCGATCAACCGGGCTGCCGGGTGGTGACCCGCAATCTGAATTACACCCATGCCGGCAGCAACCTGGTGGTGAAACGCGACAACAATCTGTATTTTCCGCAAGCGCAGAAAAAACTGGAACGGATGAGCGAAGAAAGGCTGAAGGAAATCCTCAGCAAACTGGTGTCAAACTTTGAAGAACGCAGCAAGATGGACCTGATCCCAAAATGCTGGGGACCGGATGAGTTTTTTACCCTGCTCAAAAATCAGAACCTGTGGAACCGCACCTAATCACTGAGCTGTCGCACTGTCCTGCGGCGGACACTGAAAGCGCCCTTGTTGTTTCAGCTGTTGATAGGCCTGCAGTAAAACCTGTGTCAGTTCCACCGCAGTTTTTTTATGAGCAGCCAGAAACAAAGTGCGCTGCAAGGCCTCCACGGTAAACACTTTTCGCAGCGGCACAGCACCGGGGGCAACCTTAAGCTGTGCCACATAGTTCTCCGAAGCCAGGATCAGATCCACTCTTTTTAATGCCAGCATATTGTTAAGCTGATGATTTTGCCCGACCACCACCAGATTTTTTGACTCACGAAAACCATTGTCCCGCAGAAACTTATAATTAGCATGACCTTGTTCCACGCCAACAATAAAGCGGCGCGCCTGCACCAGATTGACCGGGTTTACATCAGAGCGGTTGGCACTGGTATAAAACGACACCCGCATCGGGCACAGCGGCACCAACCACCTGAACTCCGCCAGTCTGGCATCGGTTTGTAACAACGAAAAAATGACCGTATTGGGCTGGGTCTGCGCCATTTTCAGCGCACGTGGCCAGGGCAGTACCTGGGGCTGGTAAGGCAACCCGGCCTGGGCAAATAACTGTTCAACCAAAGCCGCCGACCAACCTGTTAAGCGGCCGTTTTGGTCAAGTTGTTGATAAGGAGGAAAGATTTCTGTCACCAGCTGCAAAGACGCTGCCTGCACGCTGGAACAGTAAAGTAGTATTACCAAAACCAAACTGCGCATTGTTGTGTCTCCGGCCACAGCTTAACCTTAAGCATAGGTTGTCAGCACAGACTGTCCAGCGCACCCTGCTTTAGAAACACAATGCATTTCAACAAATTAAATCATTTTATTTACATTGATTACATTGTTTTGTTGCGGCCGGCCCGAAGTTCCGCTTGAATAACGGCGTAGCCTCGCCGCACAAGGACTGTGTTATGTATCCGCCGCTTTTTGTATTAAAACCTGTTGCCGACAATATCTGGCTGGCTGATGGCCCGGCGGTTTCCTATTTTGGCCTGCCTTTTCCTACCCGGATGACCATTATCCGGCTGGAGAACGGTGGCATCTGGCTGCATGCGCCCGTTGCCTTCCGGCCACAATTATTGGCTCAGGTGCAACAACTGGGGCCGATACAACATTTGGTTACGCCCAACTGGCTGCATTATGCCTATCTGCAAGAATGGCAACAGGCTTGCCCTGATGCACTGGTTTGGTTACCACCTGCAGTGCAACAAAGGGCATTGTCGCGCCATCTGACGCTACAGGCGGACTATCAGCTGGGTTTTGCCCCGGATAGTCTTGCCGCTGCTGCCTGGCCCGCTGAAGTGCGCTTTTTACTGGTCAAGGCTGGCGCCGCCCATCAGAGTTCAGGCCATCAGGAAACCGTATTTTTTCATCCATCCAGTAAAACCCTGATCCTGGCCTGTCTGATTGAAAATTTTGAACTGGATAAATGTCCACTCTGGAGTCGGCCTTTGTTCTGGCTGGCTGGCAATGTGGACCCAGACGGTAAAGCGCCGCTGGATTTGCGCTGGCGTTTCCGCCATCACAAAGGCTCGTTACGCAGCGCCGTGTTGCAAATGCTGGCCTGGCAACCAAAAAGGCTGATCCTGTCCCATGGCCGCTGGTATACCGGGCATGTGATGGCCGAGCTGTTAAGAGCTTTTCGCTGGGTGAAATAAAGCTGCGCCAGGCTGTTTTTGTTAGTCTGCTGCTTTGCCCTGCGATACTTTTGCCTTGTCGCCTGCGGCGGCAGCTGTAGCTTCAGTTGCCGCCAGATACTGCGCCAGTGTCTGCTGTGTTTCTCCCTGTACTCTTTGCCATAACCAGCGCAGACTGTGGCTATCAGCCGGCGGCCTGTCCAGCTGTGTGACGTTGGTCACTTCGCCCTGGTCATTGTGTGTTAACACAAAACGGAAGCTGTAACCAGGCTCCAGCCCAAGCCGTAAGTCGGTTAATACCAGCTGCCCTGGCTGCTGTGTTAACTGGAAAAACCCATGGCTGAACCAGGCAATTCTGGCCACCTGAGTTTGCAGCTGCCACTGACGGATAAGCTCTGGCTGACGCGGATAATGTTGCCACTGGATCTGCTGTTTCGGGTCCAATAACGACACATAAGCCTCGCTGTATTGCTCAGGCTGTACCCACAACACCCGCCACAATAAAGTATTAAAAGGCGCGGCACTAACCAGCACCTTCCCCTGCTGCGCTGGCAACTGTTGTTCAACCCGTTGCTGTACCCATTGCTGCGCACCCATCCCAAACAACAGATAACCACAGCTGAATACCAGGCCAAGCTGATTCCAGAGTAGATTTTTCTTCAGCAAAGTGAACATCAGCCCGAATAGCAGCAGCAAGGTATAAAGCGGATCTATTACAAACACCGACCCTATCCCAAAGGGATAATCGGTAAAGGGCAACAACAGCTGAGTGCCATAAATGGTCAGCGTGTCCAACAGCGGATGGGTAATCAGTACCAGCCAGACGCCAAGCAGCGCCCGCCGGAAGCTGCCACCACTGCGGCTGATTTTCAGCCAGAACCAGGCCAGCAAAGGGGATAACAAGGTCAGATAAAACAACGAATGGCTTTCAGTGCGGTGCAGTGTCATGTCTGAAATAGGGTCACCATGCTGGATCAGCACATCCAGATCCGGCAAAGTGCCAAGCACTGCCCCTAGGGCTGCCGACTGCCAGAGCGGCTGCCTGCGGCGAAATACCGCAATACTGACGGCGGCGCCCAGCGCAATTTGTGATAAAGAATCCATGTCAAATCACTCTTATTTCATCAACCTAAGCAAAAACGGACAGCAAGATAACATGGATCTGTGTCCGCTTCAGCGGGCTTGATGTTTTCAGCTTGCAGCTGAGCACCAGTAAACAACTGAGTAACCCGGCAGCACAGGCGTTGTTACAACAAAATATCGACAAAGAAACCGCTAATTTTGAGAAAGACAGCAAAGATCTGAAAGCCTGGCCGGTACTGGCGCTTGGGGTCAGTTATTTGTTCTGACCCTTGGGAGGACGGCGTCAACTGACCTGTTGTGCCACAACAAACACAACAGGCCAACGCTTTTATTCATTCTGGAATGGATACACATTCGGCAGGTAAAGTTCGCCTTTTTCTTTAAACTTTTGCTCAGCAAAATCAAAGAAGTTACGCACGCTGACGCCATAGACTTTTTGCACATTAAACTTGGGCATGAGCTGGTCGACAAAGTCTTCGGCAATATTGTGAGCACAACGGATCAGCTGTAAATCCGCTTCATCGCCGTGTTCAAAATACATTTTGATAAAGGTGTGCAGCTGCGCAATACGAAACACCACTTTCATTGAACCCGGATGCCAGAACTTAAAATCCATCTGCGGATGATTCACCAGGTCGGTATGCAGTTCATGATCGCCTTTCCAGGCCACACAATGCACTTCAAAACCGTTTTTGGTAAACACCTTATAAATCGAGATCCGCGGTTTTTGTGCACAGACGATGTCGCCCAGCTTATCTTCGGTACCACCCAGTAACTTGATATTCCAGTTTTTTTTGTCGGTCAGTACATCAAGCGAGTTTTCAAAACCGTATTTCAGCATGCCTTCTGCCATGCCAAGCGAAGTCGACACTGAATGATAAAATGCCGGAATATTGCCAAAGGTAATTTTGCGTTTGAGCCGGTTAATTTCTCTTAAACGATTTTCAACCTGCTGAATTTGCTCAGTCATAAAGGGGTCGTCCGTCACAAGCAGTTGCTATTACTATATCGGAGCAAATGCCGCTGTGAAAGCCCGGCAATGCAAAGCTTTACGGCCAATATTCTTGTTATGCTGTTGGTAAAAAAAACGCTGCAAAACTGCAGCGTTATGGATTCAATCAAGGGGCTTATACAAGCACCATAATGGCAAAACTATGATTTACAGGTTCTTTTTGCCATACGACTACCGGTACGCTGTTGTTCATGGCAGGTTTTTACTGTGGTTGCTCCTTGTTTTTCTGTCTGCACCGCCTGAGCCTGATTACTACCGGCCTCTGCTGGCTGATTTGCTGCTGTAGAACCACAGCCGGCCAGAGTGAATAATGAAAAACTTAAGATGAGCATTGCTTGTTTCATGGGGCGTCCTTGTTCTGACTATTGTGCGCAGCCGCTTAAGCTATAGAAATAAACACAAATACACAATTATATTTTCAATAAAGTAACTAAAAACCCTGTTTTAGGGTCTCTTCTGCTAAAAACCCCGGTTCCAGCCCCTGTTTAACGCAGCGCCCGGTGTAACGCGACTCAGCGCGGCCTGCTGTGCTGGCAAAGCAGCGCTGAATATGTAAATCTGCAGCTATTTCGCTGAATAAACAGCAATAAAAACATTTTTGCCAAGCACTAAGGACAACACAGCTGATGAGCATGAATTTTCGCAGCAAAATTTTGCCGGTCCGGCCCAAACAAAGTCAGAGTAAAACCCAGTGGCAACAGCAGGACTATCAGCCAGCACACCTGCAAATGCAGCTGGAAAGCGACAGAGGCCGTATTATCAACTCAGCTGTGGTGCGGCGTTTACAGCAAAAAACCCAGGTATTTCCATTAGAACGTAATGCGGCAGTGCGCAGCCGGCTGACCCATTCGCTGGAAGTGCAACAGGTGGGCCGTTTTATTGTGCAAACCATTTTCCGCCAGCTCAGCGACAGCCAATTGCAGCAGTATCAGCTGACCGGGCTGGAGCGCGCCTGCGAAACCCTGGTGGAAATGGCCTGCCTGATGCACGACATCGGCAATCCACCTTTTGGCCACAGTGGTGAAAGTGCCATTAACCGCTGGTTTAGCCAGCATCTGAGCGCCTTATGCCCGCTGGATCTCAGTAAAAACAACGATCTGGCCTTGCAGTGGCAACAGTATCAACAGGAGCTGTGCAATTTTGAAGGTAATGCCCAGGGGCTGCGGCTGATCGTCACCTTACAACAAATGAACCTGACGTACAGCCAGTCGGCCTGCATTGTCAAATACACCAGACCGGCCTGGCTGCCGCGCCAGGACGCACCGGCAAACTTCAGTTATCTGATGAAAAAACCGGGGTTTTATCAGAGTGAAGCCGCTTTTGTGGCTGAACAAAATGAACTGCTTGGCATCAACGCCCATTGCCGTCATCCGCTGACTTACATTATGGAAGCGGCCGATGATATATCTTATTGTCTGGCCGACATTGAAGACGCGGTGGAAAAAGGCATTTTATCGCTGGAAAAACTGGCCGCCTTGTTAAAGGCCGAATTTGCCCGCCAGCCTGGCGCCCACAAAAACATTAAAGGTTTAAAAGGCTCTGCCCCTTTTGATCAACTGATAGACACAGCGCTGCAACAGGCGCAACAAGACCGGATCAACCCAACTTATGAGTTTTTTATCCGGCTGCGCGTCAGTATGATCCATCCGCTGGTCAATCATGCCGCTGAGCAGTTTATTCAGCAGATTGAAGCTGTATATCAGGGCAACCTGAACCGTGCTTTGCTGGAAGATGACAGTCAATACCACGCCATCACCCAGAGTTTTAAAAAGGTGGCGCAGCAACATGTATTTAATGACCGTGAAGTAGAAATGCTGGAAATTCAGGGTTTTAAGATTATTTCTGGTTTGCTGGACGCGATGTTGCCTTTACTCAAACTCAGCGCAGCAGAATTTGCCGCCGTCATCAGCCCGGAAGGCGCCAAAGCCTTGCCACTCGAGAGCCGGCTGGCGCGTAAACTGCCGCATAAACATCTGGTGAGTTACCAGCAGGCGCTGGCGCAGCAACCAATAACAACGCCGGCGCGGATGCTGGAAGAATATTATTACCGCTGCCGTTTATTGCAGGATTGGATCAGCGGCATGACCGACCATTTTGCCTTTGATGAATACCGCGCTCTGGTGTTGTGCCAGTAACAAAGGGTGAAACACCGGCCAGGCTGGCGTATTAAGGCGCCAGCTTTTTCTGGTAATACACCACTTCGACATCACCCAGCGGGTCTTTATGCAGCCCCTGTTTGACATAACAAAGGCCGAGTTTCTCCATCACCCGGGTGGAAGCTTTATTGTCGGGCATGGCAATAGCTGACCAATACAAAATGGCCGGATTAGCCGCTGTCACTGCTTCTGCCACAGCCCTGGCAGCTTCAGTGGCAAAACCATAACCCCAGCTCGATTGGAAAAAACGCCAGCCCAGCTCAACATCATCTTTTTTGGCGGTGCCCACAAAAAAATCCATTGGCCTTATCAGCACCCAACCAATATAACGGTCGGGCAGTGGTGCATAATCGGCACGGGTCTTCACCTGCCACAGGCCAAAACCGGTTTTTGGATCGCGGTAACTGTTCATTCTTGGCAGCATCCGCTGCCGGATATCCTGCATGCTGCTGATTTTGCCGCCATTGATATAACGCATCACAGCTTCATCCTGATCCAGTTCAAACAACAGCTCAGCGTCGTTATTGTCCATTAGCCGGTAACAAAGCCGTGCTGAAGGGGACACTGACACCTGGCTGATTGCTGCAGCGTTAAAGTCTCGCTGGCCGGAATGAGTGCCGGAATTATTGTCCGCTTTCAGGTCCATTTTGGTTGTCTCCGTGTTTTGTTTGTTGCTGGCTTTGTTGTTGGCGCAATTGTTTTTTCAGTTTGGCAATTTGATAAATCACCAGAGAATAACTGAGTAAAAACAACAGGTAATAAACCGGCATCATATCCGCTTGCAACACTTGCCCTTGTTGCCACAAAAAATACATCTTCACTTGCGGTAATAAAATACTGGCGAAGATTACTGCCAGCACTGAGCCACTTTGCACAAAACGGACAAAATACCAAAGGCCGAGGCTGAGTAGCACCAGCTGCAAATGCAACTCACCTGAATACCAGCTTCCAAGTGCAAACCATTGATAACCCAATGCGACTAAATAACTAAGCAAAAACAACACACTAAAAATACCAATAGCCTTTTGCATTGGGCACCTCAACTTATCGAAAACCGGCAGTATGCCTGAACCTCAGAAGGCCGCCAACGTCAACACCAGCAGTGCAACAAGCCTCAGCAGCACAACGTCCATCTAAAGGCCTGACTTGATTGACAATAAAGCACAGCCCGATACAAGATTGGCCACAAAGAATAAAAAACGAATAAAAAAACAATAAGGGTAAACAGGGAGTTTTTATGCAGCAGCGTATTGGCCATATTTTATTGTGGCTGGGTATTTCGGTGTTGGGCGCGTCCGCTGTGGGCGGTATAGCGCTGCACCGGGGTGAATCTATTAACGCCCTGTGGTTTATTGTCGCCGCAGTTTGTGTTTATGCCATTGGTTACCGCTTTTACAGCGCCTGGGTGGCAGCGCGTATTTTAATGCTGGACGACAGCCGCGCCACACCAGCCGAACGGCTCAATGACGGCCGCGACTATCTGCCGACCAACCGCTGGGTGGTGTTTGGTCACCACTTTGCTGCTATTGCAGGTCCTGGCCCACTGATTGGCCCTACTCTGGCGGCCCAGTTTGGCTATTTACCCGGCACCCTGTGGATTTTAGCCGGCAGTGTGCTCGGTGGTTGTGTGCAGGATATGTGTGTGCTGTTTTTCTCCACCCGCCGTAATGGCCGAAGCCTTGGTCAAATGGCGCGCGATGAGCTGGGGCCCATTGGCGGCGCCGCTGCCCTTTTTGCAACTTTACTAATAATGATCATCCTGATTGCAGTGCTGGGCCTGGTGGTGGTGAATGCAATGAAACACTCGCCCTGGGCCACCTCCACTGTGATTGCCACTATTCCTATCGCTATTATTGTTGGCATTTATATGCGTTATATCCGCCCGGGCCGTGTACTGGAAGGCTCTTTATTGGGGGTGATTTTGCTGCTGCTTTCGGTGGGCGGCGGCGGCTGGGTCGACCAACAACCTGTGCTGCGTGAGTTATTTAATCATCCCGGTTTGCCTTTGGCTTTTGGTGTCATTGGTTATGGTTTTTTAGCTGCTGTATTGCCGGTGTGGCTGCTGCTGGCACCACGGGATTATTTATCCACCTTTATGAAACTCGGCACAGTGCTGCTTTTGGCTGCCGCCATTATTGTGTTGCAGCCCGACATTAAAATGCCGGCTTTGACTCAGTTTGTTGACGGCAGCGGGCCTATTTTTGCCGGGTCCATTTTTCCTTTTGTATTTATTACCATCGCCTGTGGTGCTATTTCCGGTTTCCACGCGCTGATAGCATCCGGCACCACACCAAAACTGCTGAGTAATGAACGGGATATCCCGATGATTGGTTATGGTGGCATGGCGCTGGAATCTTTTGTTGCTGTGATGGCGTTAATTGCCGCTACAGTGCTTGAGCCAGGGATTTATTTTGCCATTAATAGCCCGGCAGGCATTGTCGGTGCCTTGCCGGCGGACGCTGTTGCCACTATCAGCAGCTGGGGTTTCCCGGTCACGGTAGAACAAATGGACGCTTTAGCCAAAGCCATGGGCGAAGCCACCTTATTTGCACGCACCGGCGGCGCACCTTCACTGGCGGTGGGCATGGCCAGTATTTTTGCCTCGGCATTTGGCGAGCACTTATTAGCCATCTGGTATCACTTTGCCATTATGTTTGAAGCTGTGTTTATTCTCACCACACTGGACGCCGGCACCAGAGTCGGCCGTTTTATGCTGCAGGATATGCTGGGTAACCTTTGGCCCAAACTTGGCCGTACCAGCTGGTATCCATCGGTGATTTTCAGCAGTGCTTTGGTGGTGTCAGGCTGGGGTTATTTTTTATATATAGGTGTGATTGACCCCAATGGCGGCGTCAATATCCTGTGGCCGCTATTTGGCATTGCCAACCAGATGCTGGCCGCCATTGCCCTTTGTGTCTGCACCGGCATCATTATTAAATCCGGCAAACTCAAATATGTTTGGGTGACAGCGCTGCCGCTGCTGTGGCTCACCATTCTGACCAGCACGGCAGTGTACGAAAAAGTGGCCAGCGACAATCCGAGGCTTGGTTTTTTTGCCGCCGCTGAAGATCTCAGCCAGAAACTGGCCAGTGGTGTACTGCCGCCGGAAAAAGCCGCAGTAGCGCCACAGCTGATTTTTAACCAACAGCTCGACGCCTGGCTGGCCATGTTATTTGCTGCACTGTTGTGGATCATTATTTTAGATATGCTCAGAATGGCCAGCCGCCATCTGCGCGGTTTGCCGGTGCCTGCATCCAAAGAAACACCTTATCAGCAAACCACTCTGGAAACGCCACAGGGAGCAACGGCCTGATGCCTATGTCCACAAGTTTCCAATATTGCCGCCAGCTGGGCCTGGCGCTGCGCTTAAAGCTCAAACAAGGCTGGGCTTTGTTGCGGGAGCTGAGCGGTGATGATGCTTACGAGCGTTATTTACAGCATCAGGCGCTGCATCATCCTGATGAAACACCTTTGTGCCGCCACGCTTTTTTTAAGCGGGAGCAACAGCAAAAATGGCAGGGTGTTAAACGTTGTTGTTAATGCTGAAGCTTGATTTTAAACACAACTACGGGCGCCTCTTCTAATGGCAGATTTATTACAACAGGCTGTTGCCGCCATTTTTATGCTGCTCATGCTGGGTCTTGGCCTGGCGCTGGCGCTCAGCCCCTGCATTATTTTGTGGTTAACGGCGCGGCAGTTTTTACCAAAACTCTGCCCCTGGCACTGGGCCAAACCCACGGCGCTTTGCCTGGTGTTATCGCTGCTGGTGATTTTTGCGCTTAATATCGAGCTGGAGTCTGGTTTGTTGTCGATGTTCAGCCAGCTGTTTATTTTGTCTTTGGGCTGGACCTTACTGCTGTTGCCACTGGCTATTTTCAGCCAATGGTGGCGTCAACGCTAAAATTCCTGCGCTCTGGCGCAAGGTCATAGCAGTAGCGACGGAGCACAGTTATGATCAGCGCCCACAGCCACAACCCCCCATTGTTGGAGCAGCGATGAAAACCATCCGGATTGATCTTGTGTCAGATATTGCCTGCCCCTGGTGTGCCATCGGCTTTGCCCGGTTACAACAGGCGCTGAAAACACTGCCCGAACTTCAGCTACAGCTGCACTGGCGCGCTTTTGAGCTGAATCCGGATCCAAATCTGGTACCGGAGCCAATTCTGCCGGCATTGAGTAAAAAATATGGCCAGAGTGAAGAAGCGATGCGCCAGTCACAACAGAACTTAATGGCGATTGCCGCAGATCTGGGGCTGAATTTTCAAAAGATGCAGCAGCGCTACACCAGCAACACTTTTGACGCCCACCGCCTGATGTATTGGGCTGCGCAATTTAACCGCCAGAACGAACTGGCGCTGGCCTTGTTTGAAGCTTATTTTGGCGAAGCGCAGAATATGGCGGAACCTGCGGTGTTATTAAGTTGTGTTACCAAAGCCGGGCTGGACAGCAATACAGCTAAAACACTGCTGGCATCGGAGCAATATGCCGCTGAAGTTCGCGCCGAGCTCGAGCAAGCACGGCACAATGGCATCCAATCGGTGCCGGCTTTTATTATTAATCAGCGGTATTTAATTTCCGGTGCACAAGAGAGCGCTGTGCTGGCGCAGGCGCTGCAACAAATTGCCAATGAGCAACAAGCGCCGAATTCATAACTTAGATAAAACAGTTATATTTCAGAAGGTTTTATGACAACAGAACACCCACTTTATGCCATTGGTACCCCGGGCCAGCCCTGGGGTGATGCCGAAAAAGCGTTATGGTTAAGCCAGCAACAGCAAAAACGCAGCTACCAGCAGGATGTAGTGACGCCTTTAACACAGCTGTTTGCCGAAAAAACTGCACTGGCAGAACAAGCTGAGCTGTTTCAGTACGGCAGCCTGGATTATCAAGGGCTTGGCCTTGGCAGTTATCCGCTTTATGCCGTTGCCAGCAAAAACTGGCAGGCCGATAAAACCACAGTGCTGGTCACAGGTGGTGTGCATGGTTATGAAACCAGTGGGGTGCATGGTGCTTTAGCTTTTATCCGCGACCAATTTGCGCAGTATCAGCCGCATTTTAATCTGCTGATTTTGCCTTGTATCAGCCCCTGGGGTTATGAAACCATCAACCGCTGGAACCCACTGGCAGTTGACCCAAACCGTTCTTTTATTGCCAATAGCCCGTCGCAGGAAGCTGCTGCCGCTATGGCTTTAGTGGTAAGCAAAGCACCGCAGGTGCTGGTGCATGTGGATTTACATGAAACCACAGATTCAGATAACAGCGAGTTTCGCCCGGCCAAAGCCGCCCGCGATGGCGTGGTGAACACCAACTGGAATATTCCGGATGGTTTTTATCTGGTCGGCGACAGCGACAATCCGCAGCCGGAATTTCAGCAGGCTATTATTCAGGCGGTGGCCAAAGTGACGCATATTGCGCAAGCCGATGAAAACGGCTGTCTGATTGGCGAAAAGTTACAGCAATTTGGTGTAGTGAATTATCCGAAAAAAGCGCTCGGCCTGTGTGGCGGCATGACAAATGCGCTCTATGTCACCACCACTGAAGTCTACCCGGATAGCCCCAAAGCCAGCCCGGCACAGTGTAATCTGGCGCAGGTCACCACCATCTGTGCCGCACTGGATTTTGTATTAAACAGAGCCTAAACCCGCTTTTGCCACAATGCCTGTAACAGGCATTGCAGAGGCCGGTTAGCAGCCGGCCTCTGCCTTTAGTGTGGTAAATCCCCCTCAAAAGAACCCGGAAAGAGCCCCAACCCAAACCTTTGGTTTGGCCGGATTGAACTATGCTGCGGTATCAGATTCTATTGCATAGATCAGGGCAGGTTCAGTCTGGCTTGTTATAACAAAGCCTGATCGCATTCTGCTTCGGAGGTAAAGATGAAAATAATCAAATGGTTGCTGCTGGGGCTCTTTAGTGTTGTCCTGCTGCTGACGCTGTATCTGACCTTTTGGTTCGATTTAAACGATATTAAACAGCAGCTGATCAACAAGGTTGCAGCACAAACCGGTCGAACCCTGCAGATCCAGCAGGACATTGGCTGGAGTCTGTATCCGGATCTGGCGTTGGAACTCAAAGAGGTCAGTTTGTCGCAGCCCGAAGGACTGCCTGGCCCTGCCATGTTAAAGGTGGCTGAAGCCCAGGCCGCTGTTGCGCTCTGGCCTTTGCTGGATAAACAAATTCAGCTGAAAAAACTCAAGTTGCACCAGGTGGACATCTTTATTACCGAACAGGGCAAACTCAACAGCTGGAGCGGCCTGACGCAAAACACTGACCACACCACAGCCGCCAGTACGGAAAAAAATAAAGAAAAAAGCGCAGAAAACCCGATGCTGCAGCAGCTGCAACTGGATGCGCTGGAGTTAAGCCAGGTGACACTCAGCCTGCAGCAGGACGGCAACAAAGCACAACAATTTAACCTGCAACAATTCAGCCTGCAGCAGTTTCAGCCGGGTAAAGCCGCGCCCGTCAGTTTTCATCTGACGGTACCGGATCAGTTGGACCTCGAAGCTGAAGCCATGCTGCTGTGGCAACAAAACAGCAAAACACTGCAACTGGATAAGTTTCAATTAAAAGGCGATGTGGCTGCAACGCCGCTGCAACTGCAAAGCACACTGCAGCTGGATAACCAAGCACAACAGCTGAAGTGGCAACTCAATGAACTCAAAATTGCCGACAGTAAAGGCAGCGGCTCAGTCAGCCTCAATTATGCCGGTAAAGTAGCGGCAGTGCAGGCAGAGCTCAGCCTGGATCAATGGCAGCTGCAAAGCGCCGAGCAAGCAGCAGATGCCAAATCAAACAACAGCGCAACACAACAACCGGATTTGAGTTTTTTAAGCAAGTTTGCCATGCAGCTGAAGTTAAACATTAAGCAGCTGCAACTTGCCAGACTTGAACTTCACAATAGCCAGCTGCAACTGCAAAACCAGCAGGGGCTGGTCAGCCTGAAACAAGCCAGCGCTGAGTTATATCAGGGCAACATCAATGCCAGCGGCTTTTTGGATGCCCGTAAGACACTGGCCGCTTATCAGCTTGATGCCAAACTCGCCGGGCTTGATATGCTGGCGCTGCTTAAAGCCGCTGCCGACATGGAGTTATTAAGTGGCACCGCCGCTTTGCAGCTTAAAGCTCAGGGCCAGGGTTTACTGCCACAAGACTTTAAAACAGCACTCAGTGCAAAGGGCGACTTTAACATTACCGACGGTGCCATTAACGGCATTAATATTCCGGCGCAGATCCGCACTGCCCGTGCCGCCTTTAACAATGAAGCAGCCCCGGATGCCGGTGAGGCGAAAAAAACCGACTTTTCCAGCCTGACCGGCAGTTTTACCCTGAATAAAGCCGTGCTGGAAAATCACGACTTACAACTGGCGGCACCGCTGTTGCGTTTATCCGGCACTGGCAATGCCAATTTGAGCACTGAGCAACTGGATTACCAGTTAAAAACGGCGCTGGTCAATACACTCAAAGGTCAGGGCGGTAAAAGCAAAGATGAACTGGCCAATATTGAAATTCCGCTCAAAATCAGCGGCAGTTTTAGCAAACCTAAATATCAGCTCGACACCAAAGCGCTGTTTGAACAACATTTAAAACAAAAAGTGGACGCACAAAAAGACAAACTGAAAAACAAATTGCTGGAAAAACTGGGTGGTGGTTAAGCCCGCTGTTTTAGCCCGGCTTTGGGTTCAGACTGAGGCTGCGGCATAACGCCGCAGCAGCTGCAGTTTAAAGCCAGTGCTGGCTCTGACCTTAATCGTCGCGGGTCAGCACTTCCAGCAACTCAATGTCAAAACAAAGGTCTGAATTGGGCGGGATCATAGTGCCAATTTGCCGCTCGCCATAAGCCAGATGGGCCGGCACCCACAGCCGGCGTTTACCGCCCACTTTCATGCCCTGCAAACCCAGCACCCAACCCTGGATCACCCGGCCGTTACTTAGCACACACTGAAAAGCCTCACCACGGCGATATGAGGAGTCAAACTCAGTACCATCGGCTAAAAAACCGCGGTAATGGCTGGTGATTAAAGCGCCGCGCACTGCCGCTTTGCCATCCCCCACCACCAGATCTTCAATTTTTAACTCATCCATCCAGGGCTCCTTGATCCGGTTAGAAAAAGCCGATTATAACCCGCCGGCAGCACCGGCTGAACAGCACAGAGCGCAACTTTAACGGGCTAGCCAGGACCATAGCCTTTTAAGCCGCGCCACTGTTTGCGCTGCTAGTCAGCACCCTCAGCCCAGAGCGCTACGGCAACGTTGTTGCCACCCTCAGAAAAAGTCGCTACTTTTTTCAGGCGCTGTTGCCGGAATGTGCTGCTGATGAACCTGATTGCTGCAGCAGAATACAGCGCCCCCAAACTACTATGGACGGAGGTTGTGATGAACAAAGTTGCTTTATTGGCGATTCACGGTATGGGCTCAACCCAAAGGGGATTCAGTCACGAGCTGGTGCAGGATTTAACACGCAAAATGAACAACTACTTTGCTGAATTAGTGGTGTTTAAAGAAGTGTATTACCAGCATATTTTGCAGAACAACGAAACTGAAGTCTGGCACAAACTGGCTGGCAAACTGCGCTGGGACGCATTACGCCAGTTTATTCTGTTTGGTTTTGCCGACGCCGCCGGCCTTGAGCATCGCAAAGAGTTACCAAACAGTGCTTATCAACAGGCGCAGCTGGAAATAGCACGTTCTTTGTATCAGGTCAGTCAGCAGCTGGGCAGCACAGATAAAGTGGTGGTGCTGGCCCATTCGCTCGGCTGCCAGGTGATGTCCTGTTATTTGTGGGACTCAGCTCAGGCCGCAGCCAACCCGGCCAACCCCAAAGTTGCCGCCGGCATCTGGCGAGATATTCAGCAGCACGCGCAGGCTATTGCTGGCAAAACGCAACTCACAGCGGATGACATCCAATTTTTGCAAGGCAAACGTCTGGCTTTGCTGGTCACCACAGGCTGTAATATTCCAATTTTTGTCGCCGCCCATAAACAATCCGATATTGTGCCTTTTGCCAAACCCAACAAAGATTTTGTCTGGCATAACTATTACGACAAAGATGATGTTTTAGGCTGGCCACTGGCAGAGTTATCACCTGCTTATGGCGAGCTGGTGACTGATATCCGCATTAATGCCGGCGGCGGTATCTTAGGCTGGATCAGTAAAAGCTGGAACCCAATGGCCCATGGGGAATATTGGGAAGACAAGGAGCTGCTGGACCCTTTGGCCAAACAGCTAACCACTTTGGCTTTAACCGGCAGCTTATAAACAACACTCATCGTTGGCTGGTTTAAACCACGGCCTATATGATATAACTTTGCATTCAACCTTTTGGTTTTTCTGGATATTTTAAAAGGACTTTTGTATGGAACCGACTAAAGCAGAATCGGATGCACAAAACGCCACTTTAGCGGCTGAAACAGCCAGCCTGAGCCAAAACGAACAGCTGGCGCATCAGGAGCTGCCTGCAGCACAAACAAATCAGCAACCTCAGTCTGAGTTGCCTGCCACAACGACTGAGGTGGCGGCCAGCGACGAGCCAATACATGCAGATGGCAGCAGTAAAAAAGGCCAGCTCGCCAGCCGCACGCATCGCTTGCTGGCGTCATTAATTGACAGTTTTATCCATTTGTTGGTGTTTATACCGCTGATCTGGTTTGTTGGACTGGAAACCTTTAAAAACCTGAGCCCGTTGCAAACCCTGTTAGTGTCACTTTATAGCATGACCACTTATCTGTTGATCCATGGTTACCTGCTGTATCACTACGGCCAGACGATTGGCAAGTCTGAATTTGGCATGCGTATTCAACTGCTGAACGGTGAAAAAGCCAGCCTGCAGCATGTGATGTTATGGCGTTATTTACCCATAGTGCTGATGACATTTGTGCCGGTAATTGGCCAGTTTTTGTCCGGCATTTTTAATGTATTGTTTATTTTTGGCAAACAAAGACGTTGCCTGCACGATTATATTGCCGGCACCGAGGTGCGGTATTATTACGACATGCCACAACAAAGCCCACCCAACTAAAACCAACAGCCCTCAGATCTGCACAACACAAAAAGATGCCGCTCAATACTGCGGCATCTGACCCGGAATCAACAACTCCAGATCCGGATAGTGCCAAAGCTTTGGCACTATTTTTGGCACAGCAATTGCTAACAAAAAATTCACTTGAGACAGCGCCGGCCAGGGACAGAGGGTGATGAAAACCAACATCAGTTTATTTGATACGCTGCAGCAAATCCGCAGTCAGCAGCACAATCGTCAGCAAAGCCTGCTGGCCAGTTATCAGCAAAAAGATAAAACCAAAGATCCGGTGGCTACTCCGGACAAAACGCCGGGCAAAACACCGGCAGAACCAGCCAAACCGCTAAGCCATGCCGATTTTAGCCAGATGAGCGCCAGACAACTGGGCCAGTGGCTGCAACAAAGCCTGAAAAGCGGCAAAATTGCGCCGGAGCAGGAAGCTGTGTTTAAAACCCTGATTTATTCCGCCACGGCCGGAGATGCCAACAACAGCGATAAAGCATTCAATTTCAGCGAAAAAGCACAACAAGGGCTACAAAGTGCAATAAAGCGCAAAGACAGCAGCGCTATGTTGTTCTGGGGCAATGCCGTACAAAGTATGAAAAAATATCAGGGTGAAAAATTGCCGCAGCCAACTGCTTAAGCTTGTGCTGCGGCCTGTCCGCTGTCAGACGCTTGCCAAAAGGCGCTAACTAGCCGGTTTTGACACTGTCTTTGCCCGTAAACATCTGTTCTGACAATGTTTTTGGCGCGATATTTTTGGCTCTTGATAACCCACAACACCAGCTTAAAAAAGGCACAGCGCGGATCAGCCAATAACCCAGCGCACAACCAGCCACAGTGAGCAGCAGTATCAGCCATACTTCGAGCCCAGCCGGAATAGCCAAAGGTTTTAACCAGCTGGCAAACACTACGATTAAGGTTTGATGCAGCAGATACCAGGGCAAAATGGCCGGACTGGCGTAACGGTAAATGGCGCCTTTGGGGTCTATCGGGCTGACCGGCCGGTTTAAATAACAACCGGCGTAACCCAGCACCGCCAGCAACCAGCACCAATGATTCAGCGCTACCACTGCGGCATAACAGAGCCTAACCAGCAGCAGCTCATCAAACCTTGCGGCGTAAGGTGCAAACACATCATGTTTATCCAGAATAATCAGCGCATAACACATTAAAGCCAAAGCTAAAAACCACCTTCTGTGCAGCACCAGCTTTGCCCACCATTGCTGTTGTTGTGCCAGCAGATAACCAGCGACAAAGACCACAAAATATTTGGCATGGTTATACCAATCATCCAGCAGGGCATGGGTAGTCGGAAAGACTTGCCGCAACCACAACCAGCTGGCCCCCAGCAACAACAGCACCAGCAACAAGGCATAAAAGCCGGGCAGCTGCTGCATCCAACGACTTTGCACCAGCGCATTCAGTGGCCGGCGCAGCAATAACAGCAGCAGGCTGTAACACCATAAATAAGGTAAAAACCACAGATGGTTCCAGGTGAGCAGCCCTATAGGGCTATGATGCTCCGGCAATAAGCCGGTTTGTGGGTTGATATACTGCCACCAGAATTGCAGATAACCAGGTTCTATCAGCTGCTGGCTCAGCGCTTCAAAATACACCTGAGGCGTGACCACCACAAACATGCCAAACAGCAAAGGCATTAACAAACGGCGGCTACGAAGCCACAACAAACGAGCGCTGCCGATGTGCTGCTGCGCCAGACTAAGCGCCATAGCACTGAGCAAAAACAACAAACTCATACGCCATGGGTTGGTTAAAATCATCAAGTCCTGCAACCAGCCATAGGTTTGTGCACTTTTGACATGCCAGCCCCAATCGGCCACGTAATACATACCAATGTGATACAAAATCAGCACAGCAAGCGCCAGAATACGCAGCCAGTCTAAATCGTAACGGCGCGCGATAGCTCCGCTGCTGTGCTTTGGAAATACTGTTTCTGTCATTTGAAAACTCCGGTTAAAGTAACAGCCGCAGTGTGCATAACAAAGCCGCCCGCCCCAAGGCGCAGATGGGTTGGTGGTGGTTTTTAGGGATAACAGGTGGAATAGTGTGACGAAAAATACGCAAGCCAGCCTGCTGGCGCGCTTTGATCAACATCCGTTGTGGTATAGCTATCTGCTGCTGGGATGTTATTTGCTGATCAATAACAGTATTAATGCCACTTCGGTCTGGATGGAGCACAGCCGCAACCCGCTGAATACAGTGCAGTTGTGGGAACCCTTTTTATGGGAATACAGCAGTGCGCTCAGCACTTTATTGTTGTGTCCTTTTTTGCACTGGATGTTCAGCCGTTACCCGATGCGGCTGAGCAATATCAGGCCCCTGCTCATCACCCATCTGCTGGGTTCGTTATGCTTTAGCCTGGCTCATGTCAGTTTGATGGTGGGATTTCGCAGTGTTGCCTATAGCCTGGCGCAACAGGATTACGGCTTTGGCCCTGTGCTTCGGGAGTTTTTTTACGAATACCGCAAAGATGTCTGGGGTTATTTATTCTTTTTTGGTCTGTATCAGCTACTGCAGTTTGTGTATCGCAGGCTCAAAGGTGAAGCCAGTTTGATCCAGACCGGCGATGATGCCGAGGCATCAGCACCCCCGGCAGCAGACAACACACCACATAACCGCACTCAGCCCACAGCGCCCCGGCATTTTCTGGTGAAAAAACTGGATAAAGAGTTCTTAATTGCCGTTGCTGATATTGAATGGCTGGAAGCCAGTGGCAACTATGTAAATTTACACAGTAAAGGCCGCATTTACCCGCTGCGCGCCACCTTAAGTCACACTATGGAACAGCTGGCCACTCAGGGTTTTAGCCGTATTCACCGCAGTTTTGCCGTTAATCACCATGCCATCGACAATATCAGTTATCAGAGCAGCGGCGACGGTGAAATTCAGCTGAAAAACGGCCAGCAGCTGGCGTTATCACGCCGTTATAAAGACGAATTACGCGCTAACTTCCGCCCGGGTTAACGGCTACCGCTTTTTGGTTTGAGTAAAAAACTTTGTGACTTTGCTGTTTTTTTGACCTGAAACAACACTGCGCCAAGAGCAATTTGCATTTAACTGTTATCTGCATTTTACTGCAAAGACTGACACCGGCTCACCAGCCCTGACTACTGATTTATATGGAGATGATGATGCGTACCTTCACCCTGCCTCTGTTTGTGTTATTGCTTGGCCTGCCGCTGACAGCGCTGGCGCAAACGACCTTATCCAACCACCCTTATGACAAAGTGCAGCAAATATCCCCCGAAGTGCAGGTGGAAAAACTGGCGCCGGGTTTATGGTTGCACCGCACCGAACAAAAACTCAGTAACGGCATGGTGTTTACCGCCAATGGCCTGTTATTGGAAACACCACAAGGTATCTGGATGCTGGACACCGCCTGGGGTTATTACCCCACAGTGGATTTATTACACTGGATTGACACTGTCCTCAAACAGCCGGTGGTCAAAGCCATCGCAACCCACGGCCATGACGACCGCGTGGGCGGTGCTGCTGCACTTGCTGAGCGTAATATTCCGTTGCAGGTCACAGCCCAAACCGCCGCTATAGTGCAACAGCGCGCCAAAACTGAAGACTTGTTATTGCCGGTGCAGTCGGTGGTGACGCTGGCTACAGGGGAAAAGTATCAGGACGGCCCGGTGGAATGGTTTTATCCTGGCGCCGGCCATACCAGCGACAATATAGTGTTGTGGCTACCACAATACCAACTGCTGCTGGGCGGCTGTGCAGTCAAAGCACCGCGTTATCCGGGTCTTGGCAATATTGCCGATGCCGATGTGAAAGAGTGGCCACACAGCTTACAACGTATGCAACAGGCTTATCCGGACATCAAAATTGTGGTACCGGGCCATGGTGATGTGGCCGATGCCACTTTGCTGAATTACAGCCTGGGTTTGATGGAAAAAACTACAACACAGCCCTAATAAACGATACCGTTAAAAAATGCTGTCACAACGCCGCTATCACAAAGCCGGTGACACCATGTTAGTCGCGACACAATAGTTCGGTATTGGGCAAGGATAAAACAATATCAGCAGGCTCCACCGGCACCGGTGGCGCCTGCCAATCTAGTTTAATTTTTTCTGCCAACAGCTGTGCCATCTGCTGCAAATTGACTGTGGTTAACGACGCCATATGCGCCTTTAAAGCGCTGTCTGATAACTCACTGTTTTTGCCGGAAAACCTCTGGCGCACTGCTTCCAGAATCAGCAGCATAGTGGCAAATTCCTGATGATCCGAAGCTTTTACCGCCGCCGCAATACTGGGGTAAAACCTTTGATACCGCTCCCAGTCTTCAATAGTCGCCAGTACATTCAACAGGTTAATGCCTGCTCTGCTTTGCGAAATTTTGTTGTTTAGCCGGGCATAACCAAAGCTGGCCTGGCGCAAAGCCTGAATGGCGGGTTCATATTGCCCCAGCCGCCAATACAAAGTGCCCAGATTGTTCTGATACATGGCAGTCAGCATGTCAAAACGATGTTGTTCTGCAAGCTCCAGCCCCTGCTGATAATGGGTTAGGGCACTTTTAAAGTCACCGGCAAACACTTCAACAATGCCCAGATTTAACAACAATTTTGCTCTGGATTCTGGCGGGTGGGAAAATTTATCGGCACACAAAAACCAGCTGCGGGCTGAATGGCGGTATTGCTGGAGATAAGTCACATAACCAGCTGTCATGGCAATATCACCGGCGGTTAAACCTTGTGGCACCAGTGCATCGGCCAACACCAACAACTGACGCGCCTCGTCAAACAACCCTGTTGCGGCATAAGCGCGGGCGGCCAATAAATACCAGTCGCGTTGATACCATGCCGGGGCCTGTGGCAATTGATTAGAAATTTGTTGATAGTTTTCAGCAACCTGCTGTGGGCTCTGCACAATCAGAGTTTTGCTACGCTGATAAAGTTCGGCGCCTGGCGGTTCAGCGGCATTCAGCACAAAACTGAACAGGCTGAGCCAGAGCATAAAAACGATGCTGCATTTGCGCACATCAACCTCAGATTAGAATCAGCCTTGTCCTTGTGGCTTACCCGCATATCTGCCAGAAGCATAGCAAAAGCAAAACGCCCCGGCGCTGCGCTCTGTCTGAGCCAAACCGCACTTTGGCCCAATACAGCTAGGGCAATAGGTAAAAGTCAGAGATTGCAGATCATCGCAAAACCGCCTGATGCGCTGCTACACTGCTTTCAGGCTGTGAATCAACTTTCTTTTCGCTGGATAAGTGATGCACAAACAACCGTTTTTATACTCAGATTAAACGCAGCCACCGGAGTGAAGTATGAAGTGGGTTTTGCTTGGCCTGTTATTGCTGCAATGGCCACCTTCTTTAACAGCCGAACCCATGGTGCTGGTGGATGCGGTCGCTTTGCTGCCGAAAAATACCGTGCCTGTCACCACTGAAGGCAAAGTGCTGGCACACATACTGTCGCTTTATCCGTCAGCTTACAGCACCGAAAATATCAGCCGTAACAGAGCAAGAGCCTGGGTGAAAACAGCCAAAAACGCTTGTATTCCCTGGTTAAAAAAAACCAAAGCACGGCAGCAGGATTTTTTATTTAGTTTGCCTTATATGCTGGAAGAACCGCTTCAGCTGGTGTTATTGCAAAATTCGCAGGCGCTGCCAAAACTACAGAACTTGCCGCAACCGGTACCACTGCAACAACTGCTGAGTGCGGGCAACTTGCTGCTTGGCATAGAACAAAACCGCAGTTACGGCGAAGCGCTGGACAAACTACTGCAACAGCATCAGCACAACAGGGCTTTGTATTTGCGCACCAGCTCCAGTGAAGATCAGTCCAGTATGATGCCGATGTTACAACGCCGTTTTGTTGATGCTTTGATTGAATATCCTGAAATTGCCAACCGCAGTGGTTTGCCACTGCGGTTTTTCTCTCTTGCCGAAGCCGAACCGGTCAATCTGGTGTATTTTGCCTGCTCCAAAGGAGAACAAGGCCAAAGGGTGGTCAATACACTCAATCAGATCATCCTGCAGCTTAGTCAGCAACATGCTTATCGTGATTTGGTATTGCAGCATCTGCCTGAGGCACAACGCCAGCAGGGTGCACAAATTTGGCAAGCGGCGTTATCAGAACCCGCAAAAACCGACACCAAATAACGCCTTACAACCAGCCACGCTGCTGCGCAATGCGGGCTGCGTCAACGCGGTTGGCCGCATTGAGTTTATTAATAGCGTCCGACAAATAATTGCGCACCGTACCTTCAGCCAAAAACAACAACTGGGCAATTTCAGCTGTGGTTTTACCTTCTGCACTCAGGCGCAAGGCTCGCCGCTCTTTATCATGCAGCGGGTTGTCCTGCCCCAGCGCCAGCATCGCCAGCTCAGGGGCTATCACTTTGCCACCGGCCATAATTTTATTGATGGCTGCCAGCAGCTCAGTGGCGGGTGTGTCTTTCAGCAAAAAACCATCCACCCCAGCCTGCATGGCTCGTTTGACATAACCTGCCCGGGAAAAGGTGGTCAGGATCAACAGTTTACAACGCTGTTTTTGGCCTGCTTGCTCCTGCTGTAAAAACTCAACCAGCTCCAGACCGGTCAGACCCGGCATTTCAATATCGGTTAATAACAAATCAAACTTTTGCTGGCGCAGCAGTTGTTTGGCTTGCTGGCCATTTTCCGCTTCCACCACCTGATGTTGCCCCAGCAAACTTAATAAAGTGGCCAGGGTGCTGCGCAAAATGGCCTGATCTTCGGCCAATAAAATATTCATGCGATACCCTGCCCCTTGTCTGGCTGTGGTGACGGCCAGCTTAAAATAAAACAGGTGGGAGCCAGTTGCCATTGTAAAGCCCCACCCAATACTTTGAGACGCTCGGCAATACCGGTTAAACCATGGCCTGGATCAATGGCGGTACAAACCCCATCATCCTGTAACCTCAGCTGCCAACCGCTGTGATCTTTACTGGCGCTGAGCCATAACTCTTTGCCATTGCTGTGTTTGAGCACATTGGTGCACAGTTCAGTCAGAATAAGCTCCAGCTCTTGCGGGCTGTCAGCAGCCAAAGCCGTAAAATCAACATCCACATGACAAATCCAGCCACTGCTGCGCAATTGTGCCAATAAAGCCGGCAGCACCACGTCCAGCCCCTGTTGGCGATAACCGCTGATAGTTTCCCGCACCAGCTGCAAACTTTGTCTGGCTACTTGTTGTAATTCGGCTAATTGTTGCTGAGCAGCTTCAGGTTGTTGCCGCTCCAGCCACAGCTGGGTCAACTCGGCTTTGAGCGCTATAGTGGCCAGACTATGGCCAAGTACGTCATGTAAATCACGGGCAATACGTTCGCGTTCCAGCTGCCTGGCCATTTGTTGTAACTCGGCATTGCTGCGCTCTTGTTGCAGATGATTATGCAGGCGCATTTGTTCCACCAGCCCGGACACACTGACACCAAGCACCACCACCAGCGCATAACCCTGCAACCAGAGTGACGGATACCACCACCAGAACCAGGCCGCCTGCCACAACAGCAGCAAACTGATCAGCAGCAGATAGCGGCCATTGCTGAGCCAAAAACCAATAAAAAAACCAACATAAGCAAACATTGCCATGCTGCCGGAATTAATGGGCGTGACCGCTGTGGCAATCAGCCACATAGCCAGCAATAAGGGCCAGCGCTGCTGTTTGTTGCCGGCGGCAATCCGGTGATATACCGCGATAAAAGCCAGCAATGCCAGCACAATACCGCCCCATTGCCACAGGCCAGTGGCTTGAATAAGTAATGGCGGTAAAAAATAAAAACCGAGGTAAATCAGATAACCCCAGCGTAATGATCCTGTCAGCATCTTGTCCTCTGCTGTTTATTCAATACCGCATGAGCTTGATGCGGCAAAACAGGCAACTATGGCGTTGCCTGTTGCTTTTGGCCTGTGACTTTTGGCTTATTATCGCCAGCCTGATGTTGAACTTAAGAGCCCTGCAATAAATGTTTCGCCCAGCCATAATCCGGCTGTTGGCGCAAAGCTTCAGTCCAGTCGGCTTTGGCACCGGCGCTGTCACCGGCTTCTTTTTTCGCTAAACCCCGCCAGACATAAGCTTCGGCCTGGCCCCAGCAAATCTGCTGGCAAGGTTTGGCAAAAGCCTGTACTGCGGCTTCGGCCTGCACTAACGCCTGTTTTTTATCCCCACCAAATAAAGTCGGGGTTTGATAAGCCAGAATGGCGCCCGCCAATAACACTCTTGGGTTGTCAGCCTGCAGTTCTTTACTTTTTGCCAGTGCATCACCCGACAACTTACCGTAATAAGCGCCTTTAATCGGATAATAACCCGCTTGCATACCGCGGGTTAACGCCAGTAAGGCCCAGGCTTCAACGGTTAAATCCTCTTCAGGCTCCGCTTTGAGCAGTTGTTCTAAACGCTCAGCTGCTGCTTGCAGCGCAGGCTTTAACAGCGTTTCGTCGCCACGCACCGAAGCGGCTACAGCCAACCGGTATTGGGCATAAGCAAACTGGTAATCATCCTGCGCCACTACCGTTTGTTGTTGCAGCGCTGCTAAATCCTGTTGCTGCGAAGCAAGGTCTATCGCTGCTAAATCAACAGCAGCAAGCGCAGGTTGTGTCAACGCAGCAGCCAGCAATAGCGGACGCAACACCTTGCGTACAGCCGGGTTGAGTAAATTCGGGTTTATCCTGTTATTGCGTGGAAAGTTCATCATTGTTGCTCCTTCAAAACGCCACCCTGGCGTTGTCGAAACAATGATGCCGCTGAGCCTGAGGTTAAGTTAGTGTCAGCAATCAGCAAAGTCGAGTGACAAATGTCAGCAGTTACCGCAGTGTTGCCTGAGCAATACTCAAAAAAACAGCACTGCCGGGCAGTGCTGTTTATCGGGAAAGCCTTGTGACTTAGCGGCCGTTATAAATCAAAACGGTCCAGCTCCATCACTTTTTGCCAGGCTTTGGCAAAATCGGCTGCAAAACGTTCTTTGCCATCCGCCGCAGCATACACTTCTGCTACAGCTCTGAGTTCAGCGTGAGAGCCAAACATCAGATCCACCGGCGTTGCTGTCCATTTGATCTGATTGGTTTTGCGATCCAGCCCTTCATACAAACCCTGAGTGTTGGCCGATTTTTGCCATTTGGTCGACATATCGAGCAAGTTAACAAAAAAGTCGTTGCTTAAAGTGCCGGCTTTATTGGTCAGGACACCATGGCGCACACCACCGCTATTGGCGTTCAGCACTCTTAAACCACCCACCAGCACTGTCATTTCCGGCACCGACAAATTCAGCATGGCCGCTTTATCAATCAGCGCTTCAGCCGGCGACAACATGCTGTTGTTGCTGTGATAGTTTCTAAAACCATCGGCCAGCGGCTCTAACACCGCAAAAGAAGCGGCATCGGTTTGGGCAGCTGTTGCATCTGTTCTGCCCGGATTAAACGGCACTTCAATGCTCAGGCCCGCATCTTTTGCCGCTTTTTCCACCGCAGCAGAACCCGCCAGCACTATCACATCCGCCAGCGAGACTTTTTTGCCACCGCTTTGGGTTTTATTAAAGTCCTGCTGTACTTTTTGTAATACCGGCAGCACTTTAGCCAGTTCCTGCGGGTCGTTGGCCGCCCAGTCTTTTTGTGGTGCCAAGGCTAAACGGGCACCGTTGGCGCCACCCCGCATATCAGTGCCACGGAAGCTGGACGCTGATGCCCAGGCGGTTTTCACCAGTTGCGGCACAGTTAAACCGCTGGCCAGCAGTTTGGCTTTTAAGTTTTGAATGTCGGCGGCATCAATCAGCGCGTGATCCACAGCTGGCACCGGGTCTTGCCACAACAACATTTCTGTTGGCACTTCTTTACCCAGATAACGGGCTTTTGGCCCCATATCGCGGTGCGTTAACTTAAACCAGGCTTTGGCAAAGGCCAGCTCAAATTCTTTAGGATCGTTTTTAAAACGCAGCGAAATTTCACGATAGGCCGGGTCTTCTTTCAGCGCTAAGTCGGTGGTGAACATAATAGGTGCATGACGTTTGGTTTTATCATGGGCATCCGGCACCAGATTAGCGGCCTGGCCATTGGCCGGGATCCACTGGGTAGCGCCGGCCGGGCTCTTGGTTTTTACCCAGTCAAAGCCAAACAGGTTATCCAGATACTGAGTGGTCCAGGCTGTTGGATTGACCGACCAGGCGCCTTCCAGACCACTGGTGACAGTGTCTTCAGAATGGCCTTTGCCACATTTGTTTTTCCAGCCAAAACCCTGCGCTTCCAGAGCTTCTGCGGCTGGTTCTTTACCCACACAGTCTTCCGGTTTGTGCGCACCATGGGCCTTACCAAAAGTATGACCACCGGCAATCAGTGCGACAGTTTCTTCATCGTTCATCGCCATGCGGCCAAAGGTATCGCGGATGTCTTTAGCTGCCAGCAGTGGGTCCGGCACGCCGTTTGGCCCTTCCGGATTGACGTAAATTAAGCCCATCTGCACTGCTGCCAGCGGTTTGGCGAGTTTACGTTCTTTGCTGTTTTTGTCGTAACGCTGCTCATCCAGCCATTTTTTCTCGCTGCCCCAGTTCACCTTTTCGGCTTGCCAGTCGTCCAGCCTGCCACCGGCAAAACCAAAGGTTTTAAAGCCCATCGACTCCAGCGCCACGTTACCGGCCAGCACCATTAAATCGGCCCAGGAAATTTTACTGCCGTATTTTTGTTTCACCGGCCACAGTAACCGCCGCGCTTTATCCAGGTTGACGTTATCCGGCCAGCTGTTTAAGGGTTCAAATCTTTGCTGACCACCACCGGCACCGCCACGGCCATCAAAAATGCGGTACACCCCGGCGGAGTGCCAAGCCATGCGGATCATAAAAGGCCCGTAATGACCATAATCCGGCGGCCACCAGTCTTGTGGTGTGGTTAAAATGGTTTTGATATCGGCTTTGACAGCAGCTAAATCTAAACTGTTGAATTCTTTGGCGTAATCAAAGTCACGACCATAAGGATTTGATTCAGCACTGTGGGCGCGTAGCGGGGATAAATCCAGCTGCTCTGGCCACCAGTAATTGTTGGTTGTCATGTCTTTTGCCAGCAGCGGCTGGCTGCTTAACATCATTGCCAGCGTGAGGGCTGACAATAGCGGAACGTTATTTTTCATTGTGCTTTTCCTGTCCTTTATGGCTGTACTCTGTGGTTCAGCCTGAGTTTTGGGTTAACGGTTCTGTGTTCCCCACAGCAACCTGTTGCGCCCTCAAGGCCAATCACCAGCTGCTTTTGCCAGCAACAGCACAGGCAAGGGCAACCACCACCAAAGGCCAGCGGGGGTACGCCCATAAATTAAAGCCGGTTATGCTGGGTTTGCAGTGATTAAAATCGATTGTTTTAATCATAAATTTTGATAAGCCAGCAGTAGCAGCAACAAAACCAGGCCGTTTTTTATAGCCAGACAGACGGCTTGATGCTCAGATAGTTGATGCCGAAAGCGGCAACTGACAGTAC
The DNA here is from genome assembly GCF_025245835.1 of Rheinheimera sp. 4Y26. GTDB lineage: Bacteria > Pseudomonadota > Gammaproteobacteria > Enterobacterales > Alteromonadaceae > Pararheinheimera. Next base: position 136,356 of record NZ_JAOBWS010000001.1, on the reverse strand, counting down.
AATGAGGCAACAAATTTTACTCAGACCATCAGCACCAAAGGCTAAACCGCCTGGTGTGGCTGGTCTTTGCCTTCGCCGGCCAGACCGGCAAACTTATCAGCAGCAGGAACAAAAAAATGGCAGCATTCGGTAGTGTATTTATGCCTGAAATGGCAATGGCTCAATTTGACGGTAACGCCTGGGGCAATAGCGCAATAGTCAGCGCCAACAGCATCAGCCTGCATCCGGGCGCTCATGTGCTGCATTACGCCAGCACCTGTTTTGAAGGCTTAAAAGCCTTTCGCCATGACGATGGTTCAGTGGCCATTTTCCGTATGGATAAAAACATTGCCCGTATGCTGCAAAGCACAGAGTTATTGTCGTTACCAAAGTTTGACCCGGCACTGCTGAGCCAGATGATTGTGGACATAGTGCGCCATTACGCCGCCGATGTACCTACCCCACCTGGTTCTATGTATATCCGCCCAACCCATATCGGCACTGAACCTGCCATTGGTAAAGCCGCCACGCCAACTTTAACCTCAATGTTGTATGTGTTGCTGTCGCCTGTTGGTGATTATTTTGCCGGTGGCAGCCGCGCTTTGCGTTTGCTGATGGAAGACAACGCCCGTTGTGCGCCACATATGGGCATGATTAAAAGTGGTGGTAACTACGCCAGCGCACTGCAACCTACCATGCAGGCCAAAGCCAAATATCAGGCCGACCAGGTATTGTTCTGCCCGAACGGTGACGTACAGGAAACAGGCGCTGCCAACTTCCTGCTGATTGACGGCAACGAAATTATTACCAAAGCGCTGGACGCTTCTTTCCTGCATGGTGTCACCCGCGACAGCATCCTGACCTTAGCGCGCGACTTAGGCATGACAGTGTCTGAGCGTGAACTGACTGTCGCTGAATTGTTAGAGCGCGCCGCCAAACCAGGCACAGAAGCAGCACTGTCCGGCACTGCAGCAGTACTGGCGCCGGTTGGCACCTTAATTTATCAGGGTAAAGAAATTAAAGTAGGTTCAGGCGAACCAGGCCCAACCACCACCCGCCTGCGTCAGGCACTGAATGATATTCAGTGGGGCAGAGCCGAAGATAAACATGGTTGGTTAACGAAGATCTAATAAAAAATACTGACGCTGATAGCACTGTTAAAAGCCCTTTGTCTGACAAAGGGCTTTTTTATGCCTGCTACTGCCTGGCCAGCGGCGGCCATTGCAGCCTGGCAAATGAATGCACCAGCTGCAGCAATCCCTGCTGCTGCCAGCTTTGCAATTTTTCAGCGCACAAATGCGCCGGCAACAGTGGCAGATCGGGGCTGATATCGGTTAAACCAGCCCAGCCATTTCGACCACTATGTTTTGCCGCGTACAAACAACAATCCGCGATTTTTAACAAGGTTTCAAAATGCCGGCCCGGATCCTTATCAAGCGGTAACGGATAACAGGCAAAGCCGACAGAGCAGGTCACCGCCAACGGCTGCTGAGCAGCAAGCATAAAAGGCGTCGCCGCAACTTGTGTGACAAAACGGCTGGCCAACTGACTGGCTTCCGCCCTGTTGATTTGCCGCGCGACAACGACAAATTCCTCTCCCCCCCAGCGCACCAGATAATCTGTCTGGCGAAACACTTGTTGCATGCGCTGTTTAACCTGCCGCAGCACATCGTCACCGGCATGATGGCCATGTTGGTCATTCAGCTGTTTAAAATGGTCCAAATCAATCAGAAACACAGCCAGCTCACTGTGTTCAGGCATGCTTACCCTATCAGCGGCTTCCAGCCTGTTGTGATGCTGCTGCCAGTCATGCCATTGCCGCCGGCACAATTCGAGTTCTTTATCGATATGACTTTCCAGAAAATGCCGGTTCGACAGCCCCGTCAATTTGTCTGTCAGGCTGATCGTTTCCAGCTGCTGATAAGCGAGCGCCAATTCGGTATTTTTTTGCTGTAATTCGGCGGTTCTGACATTAACCTGATGTTCCAGCGCCAGGTTCTGCCGATGCTGTAAGTAGCGGCGATATAACGAAATCAGTAAGACAAACCCGGCTAACAGCCCATAAATCCAGAAGTTACGCGTCAGTTTTTGTTGCTCAAGCCGCGCCTGCTGCAAATCTTTTTCATGCTGCAGCCGCTCAATCTGATATTGCTGACTGGTATAGTCGGTTTGCGCCTGGATCGCCGCAATAGCTGCGGCTCTTTTACTGTTAAAAATCTCATCATCCAGTTGTTTTTGTGCCAACAATGCCGCCAGCGCTGCCGGTGCATCATCTTTTTTCAGCAATAATGTAACGCGCATTTGCTGCAGTTTGGCTTCCCGCCCCTGTTCGTGATTTTGTTTTGCCTGTGCAATGCCGGCGTTGATATAGACCATGGCCGCCGCGTCATCTTGCTGTTGCAGCGCCACTGTTGCGGCCAATTCATAAGCATCAACCAGCAATGACAGATACTGTCGTTCCGTTGCCCGCTGTATCACAGCATCAAGGATCTGTCGGGCCTGCTGTGGTTTGCCGTTGGCTAGCGCCAGTTTAGCCTCGACTGTACGGGCCCAGTCCAAATCACGTTTGGCGCCAATTTCAGCAAATAACTGCAGCGCCTGTCGGATATGCTCGCCGGCTTTATCCAGTTGCCCCAGATCTGTATACAAAAACGCCAGTTTATTGTGGCTGTAAGCGATGTTGCGTTTGTCACCACTGGCCAGGTCTAGCTGCATCACTTGCAGGTAATATTGCAGCGCTTTGGCCGGATCGCCGAGTTTATGGTTCAGATTAGCAAGGTTAAACAACACACTGGCCATATCCGACGACTTGCCTTGCCGGGCGTAATATTCCAGCTCTTGCTGATGTGCCTGTAACGCGGCTTCGTATTGGCCCATTTTTTCCAAAATGGTGCCAACGCTGCCGTAGCTGTTCGCGATTTCAGCTTGATCCTGCAATAGCTGATAGATTTGCATGGCGCGGTAAACATAATCCAGCGCTGTGCTGTAATCGGACTGATAACGATAAACCATACCAAGCCGGCGCAGTGCTGCGGCAAGCGGTTTAGCGTCACCGTTTTGTTCGTTGTTTTGGGTCAACAGGCTGACCGCTTGCTCGAGGTGCTGTTTGGCCAGCGGATAGTCATTGCGGGCCATGGCATTATTGCCCAGTTCGTGATAAGCCTGCCCCATCTGTAGCAGATCGGCCTGCTGCTCAGCTGCGGTCAGATATTGCGTCGCCAGAGCATCCGCCAGCGCAAGATCGCCCTGTTGCCGGGCTTGCTGCAGCTGAAGCTGCCGCGCTGTAAAGTCGGGGTCCACACTGGTTTGTACTGATATATCTGTCTTTACGCCTGATGTTGTTTGTTGTTGCGCACTGACAAGCCAGGGCTGCAGCAATTGAGCACAGACCACGGCAAGGACAAATTTTTTCAACAGTACAGTACTCCGCCTTAACAAAACCTGCCCAAAATTACCACAAAGCATGCAGCAGAACCATGCCGGTGCTAACCGCCTGACCAGCACCATTGGTCCTGCTGAAGCGCTATTGTGTCTGACGACAACAGCCCGGGGCGGTAGAAGTCTGTGAGCCAGGACACTCAGGTTATGAGCACCAGCTATAGCGCCACCAGCCAATGCTCAGCTACCCCGACGTTTTTGTATTGCATAACCAGTATGAATCCGACATCAGCCTTGCCCGCATTCCGGAAAATATCAACAGCGTGACGCTGCTGGCTTACCGCCATCCAACGTCACGAGGCTATCACAACAGCGCAGCGCATAATCCAATTGCAAATGGCAAAAATAAAGCGCAAAATACTTGCAAACTCAAGCATCAATCAACTTTTTCTCGCGTAAAGTTTTTAGTTAACCACAACTGACCACGAGGTATACGCAGATGAACCCTTCAACCAACCCGGCGTTAGCTCTGGTATTAAAAAGTGCCTTGTTATGGTCTGACATGGTGAAACAAGCCGATGTACAGCTCAGTGTGCATGGCATTAGTTTTAGTGAATTTTGTATTTTGCATCAGTTAGCAACCGCCCCACAGCAACGGCTCAGCCGCATTGAGCTGGCCAAGGCTGTTGGGCTCAGTGCTTCCGGCATCACCCGTTTATTGCAACCGATGGAAAAAATTCAGTTGGTGGAAAAAGAACAAAACGCCCGCGACGCCAGGATCAGCCTGGTAAAGCTGTCGGATGGCGGCCTGCAGATTTATCAGGATGCACTGCAAAGCTTAGGCTTTTTTGCCAGCCAGTTTATGTCGCCACTGACCACAAAACAGCTAGAAACCCTGACCGACTTATTAACCCGGCTGTGATGCCACAGCCCATCACAAAAAGAATATCCGCATGACAGATTTAACCCAGGGTTCGCTGCGCCGCCATTTGTGGACTATGACAGTGCCGATGATGATCGGCATGTTTGTCCAATCCTTGTATTTGTTTGTTGATCTGTATTTTGTTGCCGGGCTGGGGGCTGATGCTGTTGCTGCGGTCAGTGCTGCCGGCAACCTGATGCTGCTGATTATGGCATTCACCCAAATGCTGAATGTAGGTTGTGTTGCGCTGATAGCCCGCTACACAGGCGCTGCAGATCCGCAAAGCGCTAATGTGGTTTTTCAGCAGGCCATGTTGATGGGCGCTGCCCTGGCACTTTTGACCTTAGTGCTTGGTTTTGGCTTTAGCGGTGTTTATATGCAATTGCTCAGCAGCGATGCTGCAGTGCAACATCATGCCGGGCAATTTTTGCTGGCCTATTTGCCGGGTCTGGCGCTGATGTTTGTCTCTACCGCCATTGCCGCAGCACTGCGCGCAGTAGGCATTGTGAAACCGGCCATGCAGGTGCAGCTCATCTCAGTGCTGCTGAATATGCTGCTGGCACCTGTGCTCATCGCCGGCTGGGGCACAGGTTATCCGCTTGGTGTATTGGGCGCCGGCCTGGCCAGTAGCATTTCTGTCGCGCTGGCGGTGCTGTTGTTGTGGCGCTACTTTTTAAAAAGTGACCATAGCGTGCTGCAGGTTCCGCAGCAGTGGCGTTTGAATGGCAAGGTTTGGCGGCAGATTGTTGCTATTGGCCTGCCGGCCGGTGGTGAATTTGCCCTAATCTTTGTATTTACCGCTTTTGTTTATTGGGTGATCCAGGACTTTGGCACCGCAACCCAAGCCGCTTTTGGCATTGGTAACCGCATTTTGCAGGCAGTCACCATGCCGGCCATTGCCTTTTCATTTGCCTTGCCGGCTATTGTTGGTCAGAACTACGGCGCCGGTTTTACGGTGAGGGTTCAACAAAGCTTTCGTGTTGCATTACAACAACTGGGCTGGGTGATGGTTTTGCTGTTTATGCTGTGTCAGCTGCTGGCAACAGAGCTGATGGTGCTCTTTAGCACAGACCCGGCAGTACAGGCGCAAGGCGTGCTGTTTATCCGTATTATCAGCCTCAATTGCTTAAGTGCCGTGCTGGTGTTCAGTTGTTCCGGCATGTTTCAGGGGCTTGGCAATACCTGGCCGGCGCTGGCCAGTTCGGCCTTACGGATTTTGCTCTTTATGCTGCCGGTGCTGTTGTTATCCGGACGCGCCGATTTTTCCGCAGCCATGGTCTGGTACTGTTCGGCCGCCAGCGTGTTATTGCAGGGGCTGTGCAGTTATTATTTGCTGCGCTGGCAATTGCGTCGTAAATTTCAGCCACAGCTGGCAGGGCTCTGAGCAACAAAAATTCCGGCAGGAGAAGTTATGGGCAAAACAACACTTCATTTGCGCAATAAGATGCCTTGCGCCACCCACCAGATGCAGATGACGATGAAGTGGTGTTGTTTTATGTTAGCCCTGGTGACCATGCCGCTATCGGCTGTCACCACCAAACCACAGACAACTGCCGGACTAAAAGCCGGTGAATACCAACGAGTTGTGGCTCATCAACGTCAGTACCTGCTGTATATACCCAAGTCCTTGCCGGCGGGCGAGTTTGTGCCTTTAGTGTTGTTTTTTCATGGTGGTGGCGGCCATATGACGCATGCGGCAAGAAGCTATGGCTGGCGCCAAACAGCGGAACGTGAAGGTTTTGTGGTGGCCTTTCCCAATGGTTATAGCCGTTTTCCGGGCGGCCGTTTTGCCAGCTGGAACGCCGGAAACTGCTGTGGTGATGCCCGCGATAAACAAATCAACGACATAGCTTTTGTAAAAGATGTACTTGCCGATATTCAGCAACAATTGCCGATAGATCAAAACCGTATTTTTGCCACTGGCATGTCAAACGGCGGCATGTTGGCGCACCGGCTGGCTTGTGATATGGCCGGCACTTTTCGGGCTATTGCCGCTGTAGCCGGCACCGACAATACAGTTTTATGCCAACCGGCGCGGCCTGTTTCTGTGCTGCATATCCACGCGCTGGACGATAGCCATGTGTTATTTGCAGGCGGCGCCGGCAAAGACGCTTTTCGCGATAAAAACAAAATCACTGAATTCAAGTCTGTACCTGACACAATAAAAGGCTGGCAACAAAGGCTGCAACTGCAAGGCGCACCACAAAGAGTGCTGAATGTACCTGGTGCTTACGCCGATTTATGGCAAAACAAAGACGGCCGTACTCAGCTCAAACTGCTGGTGACCAGCACAGGCGGTCATTCGTGGCCGGGCGGCAAAGCGGTACGAGGCAAAACACCATCCAAAGCAATTGATGCCAACACTATGATTTGGCAATTTTTTAACTCGCAGTTGCCCTGAAGTTACGGCAGCAGCATCACTGCAGGACTGATGCAGTTGTTCTGGTGGCATCAGACTGTTTTTGACCAAAACCCACATTCCCCCTAAGATAGAGCTCTTTGCCCTCAACCGGACTTATGATGAAAATTGCATTAATAATCTTTGTGTTAGCTTGTGTTGTTTATTATTTCTACAGCAGTGCCAACAACGGCAAAACCGCAGCGTTGAATGTGGAGCAAGGCTCGGCCTTTCTGGCTGAAAACGGCAAAAAAGAAGGGGTGAAAACCACCAGCAGCGGTCTGCAATATCTGGTATTGCAGCAAGGCAATGGCGATAAACATCCAGGCCCTGCCAGCACTGTCACAGTGCATTATCACGGCACTTTGATTAACGGCACAGTGTTTGATTCTTCAGTTGAGCGTGGCGAAACTATTAGTTTTCCGCTGAACAGAGTGATCCCGGGCTGGACCGAAGGGGTGCAACTGATGAAAGTAGGCGACAAATTCCGCTTTTTTATTCCATCGAACCTGGCTTATGGCAGCCGTAATGCCGGCAAAATTCCACCAGGCTCGACACTGATTTTTGATGTTGAGCTTTTTGCCATCGAAGGTTAAATCCGGTCTATCACCACAGGCCGGTTTCAGACCGGCCTGTTGCATAAAGCTGGGTGTTACAACAGCAATACCCCCAATTTATTGGGTCTGGCATCGGATTATTTTTCTTTGCAATACAACCCTTTTGCCAAATAGCATCTGATTGCACAACACAAAACCGGTATTTTGGGTTGACCCCAAGCGCAGATCAGGCTAAAAAGCCCGCTGCCGTTCTGCCAAGCTATCGCCTTCATGTGCGGGCTTTGGCGCATTTTCCACGGAGCCTGCTGCATGTACGACGCCTTAATTGCTATCTGGCAACAAGATTACCAACTGCTGGTCAGCCACGGCGCCATTGCCATGGTGGTATTTTGTCTGGTACTGATTTTATTTCTTGAATCCGCTTTTGTATTTTTGCCTTTACCCGGCGACAGTCTGGTGCTGCTCAGTGGCGGTTTGGTCGCCTCCGGTGTGATAGGTTACGAAGTGACCTTGTTGTATTTACCGCTGGCCGCCGGCCTTGGCAGTCTGGTGGCCTACTGGCAGGGTTATGCGCTGGCCCACACCCGTTTTATGCACCATATAGAACGTATGGTGCCACAAGGCAGTCTGCCTCGCGCTCATGATCTTCTGGAAAAACATGGTTTTATGGCGATGTTTTCGTCACGTTTTGTGCCTTTTGTCCGGGTACTCACGCCAATGCTGATGGGCATGACCGGCATGAAGTTACCTAAAGTGGCGTTGGTGAGTTTTATCAGCGCTTTTTGCTGGACTTTCGCGCTCAGCCTGTTCAGTTCCAGCCTGATGAAAATGCCGCAGCTGGAGCAATATCATCATCTGCTGACCAAAGGGCTGATTATGATTTCTGCGGTGCTTTTTGTGCTGGCCATACTGGCTATTGTGTACCGTTGGTACCGTTACCCTCAGGTGAATAAAGCGGAATAACGGAACTTGTCCGCCAGAACCCAAAGTTGGCATTCTGGCGGCTGATCAGGAATTTGCGTTCAGACCGTCTCAGACTGAAAATCCTTTAGCAGCGCCTGCAACGGCGCTATTTCCTGCTGTTTAGTGCCAATACGCTGTTGCAACAGATAGATGCCGTACAGACATAATGGCAGCGCAATCAAACTATAAAATTTTAACATCGCCACAGGCACCAGCGCGCTTTGCCATAACCACAAGCCCCACAGCACCAGCACAAACAGCAGCAATAAAGCACAGGCCAGCTGGTTGTATCGGTAATACAACAACGACAGCTGACAACTGCGCAGCCGGAACGCCAGCACACCGCTGCTGCTCCAGTTGTCATAAGCCAATAAAGGCCGGTGCACCTGCCAGCTGACATACAGGCTCATCAGCACACCGAGCAGCAAAAAAGCCGCGGCTATATAACTAAGCCAGTCCTGCATGGACGTCAGCAGCCACCAGGCCGCGCCTGCCATAGCCGTAGCCCCCAGCCACTCACCGGCCAGCAACAACCATTGTTGCCGCTGCCGTTGCCGCGCTTTGGTTAAATCTGCAGCAGTGGGCACAGTGGCGGCCGCTAGCGGCTGTTGCTGCCAGCTTTTGCTTAAAGCGGCAAAATCAAATTCATTATTCATCTTGCATCAACTCCATCAATTCAGTTTTTGCCCGGTTCAGCCGCACCCGTACAGCGCCATGGCTGATTTGCAGCACCTGTGCAATTTCCACTGCATCCATATCTTCCATCGCCAGCAAAATCACCTGCCTGTTGGCCGCCGACAGCTGGCGCACAGCGCGAAGCAGTCTGTTATTTTGCTGCTGCTCACCTATCTGTCCGGACGGGCAGTCGTCCACTAACTGTGCCTGTATCTCTTCATCCAGCGGCTGCCATTTATGTTTTTGCGCCCGGGCAATGTGGTCCACTGTCACGTTATGCACAATACGAAACAAATAAGCTCTGGGGTTTTCTGCTGCTTGCAGCCGGGCCGCCGACTGATGCAACGCCAGATAAATATCCTGTTTTAAGTCCTGCCGCGCTGCGGCATCAGCCTCACAAGCCAGCAGGGTGCGGCCGATAGCGCCCTGTTGCTGCTGCCACAGCTGCAGCAAAAATTGTTCAGCACTTTGCGCCTGCCGGTCTGCTGTTGTCGTGGTTGCGGTCAAAATGGGTCGCCTTCCTGTTGCTTCTTTTTATCCTGCGCACCTGATGAGTCTGTGCGTTGCGTCCAAGTGTTACACAAAAAAATAAAAAAATAATCTGTAACAGCCAGAACAATATCAACGACTTACACAGCAACAACAGAATATTTGTCACCTCAGACAGGAGCATAAAATGCACAAATTATTTCATTTAGCGCTGATCCCGGCCCTGATGTGCAGCCTGACCGGCAAAGCCGAAGTGCAGCAGGCTAAGATGGACACAGTGCTTTATCACAACGCCACTTTAATCAATCCGGCCAACCAGCAGCGTACTGAAAACGGCTGGTTGCTGGTGCAAAACGGCAGCATTATTGACCAGGGCCAGGCCAATGCCACTGACCCTTTGCCAAAGGCCAGCCAACAGATCAATTTAAAAGACCAGTATGTGATGCCGGGTTTAATTGACGTACATTTGCACCTGACCGCGGGCCCACACCGAGTGGAAATGGTGGATGGCGCACCAACCATCACCATGAAAGGCCACCCGGACATCACCCGCTATCATGCCATCAGCACCTTGGCCACAGGCGTCACCACGGCTTTTAGTCCGGCCGGCGAACCCGAAGCCAATGCTCAATATGCCAAGGCCCAGCAACAAGGGCTGTGGCTGGGGCCACAGTTGTTTTATGCCGGTTATATCTTTGAACCTATGCCTATTTTGGGCGGCTCGGTGTACCCCAAAGACGAAGCGGGCTGGCAAGCTGAAATAGCGCGGCAAAAAGCGCTGGGGGTGCAGGTGATCAAACTGTATTTTGGTCTGGGCCAGGCAGAAGTGGCTATGGGTATTCGCCTTGCTAAAGCAGCGGGCTTAAAAACCATCGCCCATCTGGACCAGGTAAGCTGGCAATTTGCGGCCGATCAGGGCATCGATATGTTAACCCACGCTTTGCCCACCAGCGCCGAACTACTGACAGGAGAAGCTCGCGAAGCTTATCTGGCATCCCGAAAAAACCCGATGAACCAAAGGTTTATTTATCAGTGGTTTGAGCATGTGGATTATAACAGCGCACCGATGCAGCAGTTGTTTAACACCCTGGCCCGCCAGCAAACCCGGCTCGATTTAACCCTGGTGGTTAATGAATTGTTTTATTTTGCCCGCGAGTTGGAACGGCTGTACCCGGAAGATCAGATGTGGGTGTTTCACCCACAAAGCCGCAACAGCTGGCGTGGCCTGATGGCAGCGCCAAGTTACGACTGGACCAAAGCAGAAGTGGCAAAAGCGCAACAACAAATGCCCAAAGTGCTGCAACTGTTTAAACGGTTGTATGACGCAGGCGTTCCGCTTGCCATAGGCACTGACCTTAGCGCCAGCGGCCCTTTTTACCTGCGCGAGCTTGAGCTCAGCAAAGCTGCCGGCCTTAGCAACTGGCAAGTGTTGCAACTGGCCACAGTGGGCGGCGCCAAACACCTGGGGCTGCAGAACCTCGGTGAACTCAAAGCAGGCTTCGTGGCGGACTTTATTGTGTTAAGCCAGGATCCAACCCAGGACTTAACAGCGCTAAACAGCATTCAGACTGTGGTTCAGGGCGGTAAAGCCCATCAGGTGGCAGAACTGCGCGCGCTGCTCCCTGCATTAAGCCAGACCAAACTTTAAACATCCCAATTAAAAACGTTAAAAATTAACAACTTAATTTAGAAATCCTGGCTATCAGCCAATCAACACAAGGATACAATGATGGAAACTCTCAACAGCTTGATCGACCCTCTGATGCAAATCTGGCAACAGGCCGACACACCGTTTTTAATGTTGTTTGGCGTATTTTTTCTGCTGGTCTGGTTTTTACCCAGCCTGCTGGCACTGCTGTTTAACCGCAAACATGCCGGCAAAATTGCCATGCTGAATATTCCGGCCGGCCTGTCCTGGATTGCCTGGGGCGCTTTATGTGTCTGGGCTGTCACCGGCAAACTCAGTGCCTCGATGGCCGCCAAAGCCAGGCTAAAACCGCAAAGCTGATCCGCCAACAGAGCAGTGTGCCGCTGAAAAAAACCGCCGGTGTAATGCCGGCATTTTTGTGCTGTACCCCAGACAACAGACAACAAGCGCCAGCTAAAACACTGCCAGGATAAAACCAAAAGGCGCCGCCATACCCACCCGTCACCAGACCTTTACCAACCTTTCGCCAGCCTTTGAGCAGTCACTGTTTTAAGCTTCCGCAAAAAATGTAACCTTAGAGTATCAAAAACACTTGACACTGATACCTTAAGGTTCCATATTGATACCCGAAGGTGTCAACAATCCATCATAAGGAACAAGTAAGATGAAAACATGGACTATCGAAGATCAGGAAAATTGTGTGAAGTCAGGCATTACAGGTGCTGCTTTTGTTGCTGCATTAACCGGTTTTGAATTGCTCAGAGACATCACCCTGGCCTGGTTCGACTTTAAACTGCTGGCTGATGTATTTGGCATCGGCATTATTTTGTCGGTGCTGTGGTTTTTATACCAAATCAGGCACCAGCCCAAAATGATGACCTATGGCTGGAAAATAAGAGAAATAAATGGTGATTTTCAGGACGAATATCTGCGTAGCCGTTTTCAGCACGCCACCACCATGGCCTTTCAACTTGCCATGCTGACAGCATTCACCGGTTACGCCTTTACCGAACTGCTGATCAACGAAGGCAAAACAGCCCTGCTTCCGCCACAGCTGGTGCCTTTATTCACAGTGTTTGTCGGCACCCTGACTTTTTATCTGAAATTACGCACCACGCTCGATGAGCAGGATGACAACACAGCGGAAACGAACTGATGGACGAACAAACTTTATATAACAGAATTGCCGGGCTGCGCGCCGCCAAAGGGCTGTCGCAGCAACAACTGGCCGATGCCATCGGGGTGTCACGCAAAACCATCAGCACTGTAGAAACCAGCCGCTTTACCCCTTCAGTGGTGATTGCCCTGCAACTGGCGCGTTATTTTCAGGTACCGGTGGAACAGATTTTTAGTTTTGAGCCTTTTTAAGCAGCCAAAAAAACAGGCCGGATGCAAAATTCCGGCCTGTTGTTTTGTCACCTTCAACATGAACCACAAGTTGTTATTTTGGCGGTTTGTCTTTGCCATAGTGAGGCGAACGTGGGCCGTATAACAAGCCGGTGGGTGATTCCGGTGAAAACAACCGCACTGAAGCAGTAGAGGCCACTTCAAAGCTGGCATCCAGCGCAGTTTCCAGAATTTGCGTCACAGCAGCTTCAACCAGCATGCCAATCACACCGCCCCTGTTGCCGCCATTTTGTTCACTGCTGGCGGCGCGGGCTTTGCCTTGCCATAAAACAGCGTTGCTGTGGCTGTCGACCAGCCTTGCCTGCACTTCAACCACAGTGTCGCTGGCGAGCACCACATAAGAAGTGCCATATTGCTGCACTTCGAGATACATCACTGCGTCAGCGCCAAAAATATCGTTCAGCTTTTTTAATGAAACTGCATGAATATCTTCAGCAACAGTTAAACCGTTGTTTTTAAAGGTTTCATCAACCAGCGCCACCGGAAATACATAATAACCGGCTTCCGCCAGCGGCACTGTCACATTGGCCAGCACGCCATAAGGCGCTAACACCTCTGTGGTGTGGTTGACAGGTGGCAATACCAGAATGGATTTGGGTTTGCTTTGTTTAAAAGCGCTGTAATCCATTGCACTATGGCCACCGGCGCAACCGGCCAGAATAAGGCTCAGCACACAAGCTGCAACAATCTGAAACTGTTTCATCATTGACCTGCTTTAGCGTTTTTCAGCAAAAAGTCGATAAAGCGCGCCGATTCCGGATACAGCGCTTTTTCTTTTTGTAAATAAGCCAGGCCGGTATCCCGCTGACCACTTTGAATATACAAATAACCTAAATGGGCGTGCAGACCCGGACCTGCCGGTATATTTTTGGCGGCACTTTTTGCCAGCGTTTTTTCCAGCGCGTCAATGTCAGGCTGCAGCGATGAATCTTCATTTTTAAAATGGCTGTAGAGGCTTTCCTGATAAGGGCCGTAATCATATAAAGGTCGGGTGCTCTGACAGCCGGCAAGCGCTGCCAGAGTCAGCAGCATAACCAGGAGTTTCAGTTGCATCAGCCGTTGCCTCACTGCGGTTGCCACAGGTTATTCTGTATGCCGGCAACCAGGTTATTCACCGCTTCGCGCATGGCTAAATCCAATACTTTACCGTTTAAAGTGGCGTCGTAGCTGGCAGTGCCACCAAAACCCAGCACTTCGCGGTTTTCCAGGCTAAATTCACCGGCGCCCATCACCGAAAACACCACAGCCGAGGTTTCTACATCCACCACATTTAACGCTACCTTGGCATAAGCCACTTGCTCTTTGCCTTTGCCGAGCAACCCAAACAATTGTTTGTCGCCGGTTTGTTTACGGCCAAACTCAGTGACATCACCGGTTACCACATATTTAGCGCCAATCACATTTTGTTTGGCGCCGGCAAACTGGGCTTCCTGTTGCAGTTCGGCCATATTGGCGCGGTCCATCACAATAAAACGATTGGTTTGTTGTAAGTGCGTCAGCAAAATGGTTTTGGCCTGCGAGCCCAACTGATCCACTTCAGCGTTAAAAATGCCGTTTTGAAAGTTCGAACGGTTTTGAAATTTACCCACCACCAATTTACTTTTTGGCCCCTGATAAGGCTGGTAACTGGCATTTACTTTGGGTGCTTCAATAGTGCGGGACGACTCTTTGGTGGTGCAGGCAACCAATAACAACACCGGCAGCAACAACACAAATTTGCTTATTGTACTTTTCATAACAAAGTCCTTTCAGGATAAAAGTGGTGGGAGAACACAATAAAGTAGCCTCATTTAATAGCCGGAGTTTTTTACCCAGCCTGAACAAAAAAAGTAATTTTCTGCCTGGTTTAACCAGCGAACCGGCTTTTTGCCATTGTAAGCCAAGCACTTAAAATAAAATCAGCGCTTTGAATGCATATTTTCTGAACTACACTGGGTTGGATGCCGCGATAAAGCCAGCTTGCTGCTGTTGCTGGGCCACAAAGCGGTCGTCAAACACAAACCATCAGGAACAGTTCTGGTTAATCGCCAAACCTTTTTGCCAACAGCAAGGAATGCGCAGACAAAAGCAATTGATTTTATTAACAAAAATAAAAATTCAGTTGCTTATGTTGAAAACATCAGTCACCGCAACGGTGAACAATCCGCATCATTCTGAGGGCTCTGCCATGACAAAGTTACATCCTATCGCATCTGCTTGCCTCGCTGGTTTTTTGCTGACTTCCCCTGCCACTCTGGCGGTAGATTTTAGCTGGTCTGGTTTTCTGACCCTTGGGCTTGGTAAAAGCCTGAGTGGCTCTGTGCAAGGGCCAAACGAAATTGGTTTTGATTGCCCCTGTATGATTGCTGATTTTTCCCAGGCCGGTGTTTACGAAGACAGCTGGAGCCTGAAGCCAGATTCGAAACTGGGGTTGCAGGGCTCGGTCATGTTTAACGACAACCTGAGCCTGACCGGGCAAATTGTATCCCGTGGCTCGCGCGACTTTGCTGTCAATCTGGAATGGGTGTACCTGAGTTATCAGCTCAACGACAACAACACCCTGCAGCTGGGCCGTAAAAGGCTGCCGCTATTTTATTATTCCGAACAACAGGATGTGGGTTTTACCTACCCCTGGGTGCATTTGCCCGGCCAGACCTATGGCTGGGAAGTGGTGAATTATAACGGGGTGAACTGGGCACACAGTCTGCAGCTTGGCGACTGGAGCGGCATTATTAACACCTTTGCCGGCAGTGAAACCCGCAAAGACGGTGAATATTCCAAGATTTACAGTGGCCTGAACAGCGAATCAGACACCCGCTGGTCGGGCATAGTGGGTGCCGAGCTGGTGATGAGCAAAAACTGGTTTGAAGGCCGGCTGATGCTGATGCAGTCTGATACCCAGGGGCGACTGGTGTCAGAAGGCGAAGACTGGTCAGCAAAAGCCAAACAACAGATTTATGGCGCATCAGCGCTGGTGGATTATCAGGATTATCTGCTGAGCGCCGAACTGTTTTTCTCCGACCGCACCGAATCTTATGGCCGTGACTTAGCTTATACCCTCAGTGTTGGCCGCCGTTTTGACGCCCTGCTGGTGTATCTGACCCACGGCATGTACCAACAAAAGCTGTATGCCAATAATCCGGCTGAAGTGGGTGAAGACGATCGCGAAAAACACCGTAATAGCTCTGTGGTGCTGAAATACGATGTATCGGCCTCGGCCGCCGTGAAGTTACAATTCGACCACTGGCAGGACTTCAGTGGCAGCTGGTTTAAACAAACCTATGGTGACGCCAACACACTCAGCCTTTCTTACGACAGAGTTTTTTGAGCCCACAGCGGTTTGATAAAGCCGCCGGGCATAAAAACAAAGCCAGCATTTTTTGCTGGCTTTGTGATTTTGCAGGATCTGTTTTAACCCCGACTTTGCGACAGAACTAACCCAGCACAGCACGCAGTGCCTGCTGCACTTCAGCGCTTGAGCTTTGTGGCGACAACCGCACAGTGCGGTAACTGTCACCGCGGAAACTGCGGTCCACTTCCACCACCAGCAGCATCGAAGCACCGTCGGGTAAAAACGACAACTCCACTTCTTTAATACCCGACAACCACTGCCGCGGCCTGAATTCAAATTCCTGATAACAACCCACAGTGCTGCGTTTGCCCGGCACCTGCAAATAACCCTTTTCCACATCGACTTTTTGCAGCTGATAACCGAGCGCCAGCATAGCGTCGATACAATTGAGCATCAGCGGTGTCGCATCAATCCTTAGTAAATCTGTGTCTGTTGGGTCCATCGCCATGGCAATGTCGGCCGCTGTCGACAGCCAGACTTTGCCTACATTGTGTTTTGGCAAATGGGTCACCGGCAGCTCTGCTGTTAAACGCAGCTCAAACGGCAGCTCACGGCGTGCTCCAGGCTCCAGCTGTAAGGCATCAGCCAGATGAAAACGCTGCAAACAAAAATTCTGATAAAACTCGCCGTTATCGGTTTTGACTTTCACCCGCGTCATCAGCGCCAAATCAAAACCATCAATCTTTTGCGCCACAGCGCCACCCTGAATAAGGATTTGGCCTTTGAGGCTACCGCCCGGCACACACTGATTGCTGTGCAGTTGGGTATCAATTTTACAAGCGCCAATACCGGCGGAAGCGAGCAGTTGTTTCAGCATCTGATAGTCCTTAACAATGAAGATTTTCCAGCGCTTTATTTATGGCCGGGCAAAGGTTTTGGCAAGCACAAGCCGGGGATTAACTGTTACTAAATATGACATTCTGTGCAGCGCAGCCATAACAGCGGCCACCACAGTTCGGAACAATTTGCCGCCAACTCCAAACCTGAACTGAGCCACTGAGCAACCACAAAGGAAAATAAAGGCAGAGATAAAAACAGCGCCAACCACCCAAAACAATCAGTGCTGCCACAAACTGCAGCTTCAGATGCTGATTTTCGTTACACTGATTTAAATTGGTATCAACAAGGCAAAACCATGAAAACCTTACTGATCTTCGGCGCCACAGGTGCTGTTGGCAGCCAGTTACTGGCGCAGGCACTGCAACACAAGGATGTGGCCAGGGTGGTAGCCCCCACCAGACGGCCATTACCAGCACATCCAAAGTTAACAAATCCAATGATTGATTTTGCAGCACTGCCGGTTGATGCCAGCTGGTGGAAAGCAGATATCGCCTTTTGCGCTCTGGGCACAACACTGAAGCAAGCGGGCTCAGCCAGCGCATTTTATCGGGTGGATCACGACTATATTTTACGGCTTGCCGAACTTAGCCATGCCGCCGGCACTAAAACCTTTGTATTAAACTCGACCCTTGGCGCAGATGTAGATGGCCCTGGTCTCTATCTCAAAACAAAAGGGGCGACAGAGCGGGATGTGATGGCTCTGGGCTTTGACGCTCTGACCATAGTGCGCCCTTCGTTATTAGATGGCGCCATCAGAGCTGATTCCCGCACAGGCGAAGAATTCGGCCTGTGGCTAAACCGCTGCCTCGGCAGGCTTATCCCACTGAAATGGCGCGCTATCTCAGTGACGAAAGTGGCGCATACAATGCTCAGCGCCGGCCTCAGTGCCAAGCCTGGCACTCATATTATTGAGTCGGCACAAATTCATCAGGCTTTAGCTTAAAAAACCCTTGCTTAACAAGCTGTTGCCGACAGATTGTGATCCCGGGTATTTTATTTGAGGGGCTGGTGTTTGCTGTTAAAACAGCAGATTTTACTTGCCCCTGACTTTTTACATTGATGATGCATCTTCTGCACAAGATAAAAATGCATTCAGGCATGGAGCCAAACACTTGCGACTTTTCCCTCATTTCAACATCTTTGTTGTAAAAACTCTATTTGCAGCCTTACTGTTTCTGCTTTTGTCGATGTTTTTTGGGACAATATTATTACCCTGGTTATATCTTCCGATCGTCGCGTTTTTATATTACCGGCGCTTGTTTAAATTGGCGGTCTGGTCATACACGAGCTTGTTAATCATCGCGTTATTGCAGATGCTGATCGTCAGTTCAATCTACCCAAAACATTACCCAGCAGACACCGATGTTCTTATTTACGGCGGACTTCCTATTGCACCGGCCTTTGTCTACCAACTGGATTTACAGCCAGAATGCTTGTCGACAACCGGGCAGCAGTTTTGTGGCTACCAGCTGAGTCAATGGGTCCCTATGTCGCCAGCAGCACAATGTACATTGCGCGCAGAACCTGCAATGAACCAAACATGGAGTATCCGGGCCAATGCAGCGCTGTGCCTCCTGACCCGCATACCGCCACAACCGGCCACTACCGCGCCGGCAGTCATCATCAATGTCGAGAATGACATATACACTTTACACACTGCATTTATCATTTCAGTCGCAGTATTATTCGCCTGTTTACTACTGCTCAATAACATACGCCAGAGCTACCGCACACCATGAAAGATAGCCAAATAGTGATATTGAAAAAACACCAACTCAGCTGATTTAACCACACAAACCGCAACCCGGCTAAAAGACGGCTGTTCTGTGATGTTGCAGTAGCAAAGAATAAAACCACAGTGTCCCGAAAAAGAGCTTGCCGTTTTGCTGGCCGTTTTGCTGGCCGTGTTTTAGTTTGCTGATAAACAAGTTGCAGCAGCAACACAGTTGCCGGGAAAGGAAGTTTGGCAGTTTAGGTTTTTGGTGTTCTGGCCATTAATTATCCCGCTTAATATCTTCTGTTTTCTTTTTAACTTCTGATGTATCTGGGGGTTAAACAAAGTATGACCCTGCGGGATATGTGACGGATTATTTCAGTTGCCAACGTTAAAAAGATCGGCTGCTAATGCCAAGAATAATAGTGTCCAACCGAGAAAACGAGTTACTTTCGAAAAAATAATATAATGTCTTTCGTTGTTTCTTTGATCATAATGGTCTAGTACAACAGCGGCAAGATTCAATGCAGCGCAAATCATAGCGCAAAACATTAATTTTAAAGCTAATCCATGGATAACAATGCCACCACCACTTTTGGCGGGTAAAAACATTTCATCCAGGTACCAGCTTACGGCACCATAACCAATAAGAAACAATGATAAAACGATACTTTCGATTCGAACTTTGGTCGGGATATGGTTGGGAGTGTAACCGTTGCTGGTTGTTGGTTGCTGATCCTTTGGCATGACATCAGCATCAGACAATTCACTGTTTCGATTAGACAAATCGTCATATGCTACCGAACCAGCTAACTGAACAGATTCAACCACTTTTACTGCCGCTAGTTTTGCTTCTTCTGCTTTTTTCTCTAACGCTCTCTTTTTATTCTCCGATTCCGTCAATTTAACTACAAGCATCACAATAAGCAGAGGAGCCGAAACAATAGCTGCGATAATAAAAAGCAAAATAAATAACGACGACATAAAAACCTGTAACTGAACGAGCGAATGTTGCTGTTTGCGGAAAATAACCGGCACAAATTAACCAGATAATAATAAAAAATCAACCATTACGTAATAGAAAAAAGTTGTCACGGCAATGACAAAAAGACAGGCCACTCAAACATAAAGGTTTTTTAGAACGACGAGCTAACAGCGCCTGGGCTTAAATTGGCTGTTCCTTTTAGAGTTAGTCCCGAAAAAGTGCTTGCCGTTTAGAGACCACTGTTTTAAGTTGCTTATTCACAAGTTACCACTGTAACGAAGTTGCCGGAAAAGGAAGTTTGGCAGTTTAGGTTTTTGGCGCTACCGCCATTAATTGTCCCGCTTAATATCTTCTTTATTTCTCTGTAACTACAGGCTGGTATGCCTGATTTAACTGTTTTACCGGAAGCATATGCAGTCTACAGCCTGAACTGTAACAGAGGAAAAGATGGAACTTAACCTGGCAACATTACCGCAGAACAATGCAAAAGTACTGCTGGTTGATTTGGAAAACTATCCAAAACAAATCAATGAATTACCAAAGATTCTCAACGAATACCATTTGGTGGTGATTTGTTACGCCCAGTCCAACGCCCGCATTCCTATTGATTGGCTGATGCCACTGAACGACACCATTAATAAAGCGCAGTTGAAAATTTTCCGCATGACCAATAACGGCAAAAACGCCGCCGATTTTGGCATCAGCTTTTACGCCGGTATGTTGATGTCACAACTGCCCGAACAAGCGCATTTTGTCATTATGTCGGACGATCAAGACCTGGATCATGTGGTGAATTTATTAAAAAGCCAACAACGCAGTGCGGAACGTTTGGGTATGCGCTGTGAGCATAAACCCGTCGCTCTGCCGAGTACTGAAAGCGCCGTACCTCACCAGGTAAAAGATATGGTCGCGCCGCTGGTTAAGCTCTATTGCGCGCACCTCGTCACCTACAAAAACAACAGACCAAGCAAAGATACAACGCTGATTAATAGCATCAAAAGTAAACTTGGTGAGCACAAAGCCCATGCCGAAGCTGTGTTACAAAGGCTTATCAAAGCACAGGCACTGCAGCTGCATGACACCAAAGTGCAGTACTTTGATAAAAAAATTGTGGAGATGACGCTTTAAATACATTCGGTAATTTGTTGAGTAAATTATACAAAGTGACATATTCCTCTTTTTTCAATTCCAAATTGATCTATGAAAAGGAAAGGCACTTCCATTTTTTCAAAAAAACTAAAGGATCACTCCATGACAACTAACGGAAAAGTATACCCTGGAAAACACATATTATTTAAAGACGCTCACTTTACTGAATCAGAGAAAATAGCTATAGAAAGCCTATCCAAGGAGTTTTATGTAACCAATGGTGGCGAAAAAATAAAGCTAGGATACAACAGCGAGTATAAGTATATAATAATAAGTCCCACAGAAATATATGGAGACATGTTTAACTTAGATAGAGAGATAATAGTTGTTTTCAGCCCATATGAAACAATTCAAGCACGAACACTAGATGTATTCGAATATGTAGCAAAAAAACATTCCTCCTTGAGAATTGAAAAAATATGTAACGTTTTAGTTAGCGCCGATGAGAACATTGAGAACTCCATCAGCGACTTAATAAAAAACGAACCGGAGACCCAGGTTATAATACCTTTTTCATACAATGAACTTTCGAATATTAAAGATTCATTCTTCTTCAGAAACAGATTCAGAAAATATTTTTACACTCGTGATCTCTTTGCTTTTGAGGCACCTCTAAAGAAAGACATATATTTTTTTGGAAGAGCGGATTTAATTCAAGAATTAATAAACAGATTAAAAAGTGGTGAAAACGCTGGGGTTTTTGGTCTTAGAAAAACAGGCAAAACATCATTAATAAATGGCATCGTTAGAAACTTATCCAAGGAAGGCATAAGTTCTGGGGTAATAGACTGTCAAGACACTGCATTTAATCAACGCAGCTGGAACGAAGCGCTACACCACATGTGCAAAACAATTAACGAAACGCTAAAACTGAACATAGAATTACCTAATGAAGAGGAATTTTCAAATAAGAATGCTTCACCCCTTACAGAATCATTTTTCAAATCTTGTAAAAGGATAACAAACACACCAGTATTCATCATATTTGATGAAATAGAAAACATATCCAGAAATACCGCCCCAGCCAGCAATTGGTGTAATGAAAAAGATTTTGCATTATTTTGGCAAACAATAAGATCAATATTTCAAAGGAACTCAAATCTTATAGCATATTTGATCGTTGGCACGAATCCAACGTGTATTGAAACACCAAAAATTGATAATGTCGACAATCCAATTTTTAATCATTTTAATCCTTACTACATACCTGGCTTTGACGTTAAAGATACGAGGGAAATGACTAGAAAGCTTGGAAAAAGAATGGGAATTCAATTCGACGAGTCACTTTACGCAAAGCTGACTGAAGATTTTGGAGGTCATCCATTTTTAATGAGACATGTCTGCAGCCTTATTGCAAAAGAGGTTACAGAACAGGAGCGGCCCGTTGAAGTTGGAAGAATCGCTTACAAGCAAGGTAGAGATAAATTTATCTCCGATCACTCAAGCTATCTTGAAATGATAATGGGAGTATTAAAGGAGTCCTATCCAGATGAATACGACATGCTGACAATGCTCGCAAATGATGATATCGATAATTTTTTAGCATTTGCAGCATCACACCCGTCATACACCTCGCACCTTGTTGGCTATGGCATACTAAAAAAAGAAAGAGAATCTTATGATTTCAACATAGACTCCATAAAAGACTATATAATAAGACAATCAAAGTACAAAAAAATATGTCATTCGCAAGATGAAATGTGGGATGAGATATCGAAGAGGAGAAACTCCGCTGAGGTCAAACTGAGAAAGCTAATAAAAATACTTCTAAAGGCTAATTTAGGAGCAACAAAAGCAAAGGAAGAAGTATTAAACATATTTGGCGGAAAGAGAAAAAATGAATTATCCTGCCTTTCATACGATGAGTTATTTAATGCATCAAAAAGTGAAATATATTTTTCTGATTTATCAAAAATAATATCCAAACACTGGAATATATTTTCCAACTCCTTTGACAAAACGCGACAAGATGCATTCCGTCAATTAGAGTTTATTAACACATCTAGACACGATGCTCATGCGAAAGATATAACCAAAGAGCAGTTCGCTTATTTTAGATTGTGCATGGAATCTATTGAACATGACTTAGAGGGAGCGGTGTGACCCAAAATTTCAATAGGATCCTTCCAGGTCAGGTCTTGCACTTTGACTACACAGGTATCTGAACATCACCAACAACCGGCAGCAGCGAAGTGAGCATTCAAAAGTGAGCGCGGGAGGCGCGAACGGGCGAACGCAGTTGTTGCCGGTTGTTGGGTTCGCCACAGTCGCGCTTTAGCACCAACAGTGGCAAAACCCAAAAGCACTTCACCAGCAAAAGCACACAACCAACGCTTTAGAATTCAGCTTTTAAACAACCCCCCTCGCCAAACAGACACAAAAAAGCGCAACCTGAGTTGCGCTTTTTAATCATTACATCAGCAGCTGTGCCGTAATTTCGCCACTATTGGGCAATCACTGCGTCATCACCGCATCATCACTGTGCAATCACCCAGCCGTTAAAAACGTCTGATAAGATTTATTGCCCGTCACCAGCTGATAGGGATAACCCAGCGCATCCAAATGGCCTTCAATCTCGGATGGGTCGGCAATTTCAAAGCCCGCCAATACATCACCCGTAGCAGCGCCATGGTTGCGATAATGAAATAAAGTGATATTCCATTTTTCGCCTAAGGTATTGAGGAAGTTCATTAAAGCGCCTGGGTATTCCGGGAAGTTAAACTGATACAGCTGCTCGTTCACTAAACGCGGTGGCATACCGCCCACCATATAACGCACATGCAGTTTGGCCAGCTCATCGTCGGATAAATCCTGATAGTCGTAGCCCGCGTTGGAGAGCGCCTGATTCACCTGTTGCAGCTCTTCCGCGCCGTTTCGAAGCTTAATGCCCACAAAAATATGCGCTTTATTATCACTGGCATAACGGTAGTTAAACTCGGTAATAGCACGGCCGCCCAGGGTTTCGCAGAAACGGCGGAAACTGCCTTTTTCTTCCGGAATAGTGACGGCAAATACCGCTTCTTTTTTCTCGCCCAGCTCACAACGTTCTGACACATAACGTAAAGTATCAAAATTCAGGTTTGCGCCGGAAAGCACAGCAGCAAAGTTCTGGCTATGGTCGGCCTTAGCAGCGTATTTTTTTAAGCCCGCTAAAGCCAAAGCACCGGCCGGTTCTGCTACTGCGCGCAAGTCTTCAAAAATATCTTTTATGGCCGCACAAATTTCGTCGCTGGAGACAGTGACCACATCGTCACAATAGAGCTGCGCTAACTTAAAGTTCTCGGTGCCGATACGTTTAACCGCTACACCATCGGCAAATAAGCCTACCCGCGGCAAAGTTACCGGTGCGCCGTTGAGCATCGCCACTTCCAAACAGTTGGCGTCGTCTGGCTCTACCCCAATCACCCGCACATTGGGCAATACCGCTTTGATATACACCGCCATACCCGCCAGCAAACCACCACCACCAACCGGAATAAATACCGCGTCCAGTTTATTGTGTTGGGTGAGGAGTTCTTTGGCGACAGTGCCCTGACCAGCAATTACATCGGCGTCGTCAAAAGGCGGAATATAAACAGCGCCCTGGGTGGCCGCCAATTCAATGGCAAAACGGTTGGCTTCATCAAAAGCGGTGCCGTGCAGCAGCACCTGGCCACCACGGGCTTTTACTGCCGCCACTTTAATTTCCGGCGTGGTAATGGGCATCACAATAGTGGCGTTGAGGCCAAGCTTGCTGGCCGACATGGCTACACCCTGAGCGTGATTGCCAGCGGAGGCGCATATTACACTCGGCGCTGCCGCGCCTTTATCAGGAGCAGCCGCCGTGCTCGCCTTATGGGCTTGCGCCACTTTATGCAGTTTATGAAAAGCACCCCTGAGCTTAAAAGAATACACCGGCTGATGATCTTCCCGCTTTAACCAAACATGATGGCCAAGGCGCTGCGCCAGTTTTGGCATGGCTTGCAGCGGCGTTTCTACCGCCGCCTGATACACAGGCGACAATAAAATTTCGCGTAAATACTGCTGTTGCAGCGCCTGCGCTTCACTGTCGTTGATTGCGCTTGTTGGATAAGCCGGGTTGCGGCTGCTGGCTGGCGTATCGGCCTGCCCAGCGACTGATTGTGCAGTTGCCGCGGCGCGCCCGGCGTTCACCACAGCCTCAGCCGCTGTTTCCGTTAAGGGAGCTGCTGTGGTCTCCGGCACTACAGTTTTTAAAACGGCCTGACTCATAATTCATCCAGCTTTGATAAATCCCGCACTGCACCTTTATCGGCGCTGCTTGCCAGCATGGCGTAGGCTTTGAGCGCCGGGCTTACTTCGCGCACGCGGTCCACCGGTTTCCACGCCAGTTTGCCTTTGGCTTCCATCGCTTCACGCCGCTTTTGTAATTCAGCGTCGCTGATGCGGATTTGAATGCTGCGGTTTGGAATATCGATATCAATGCCATCGCCGTCCTGCACCAGCGCAATAGCACCGCCGCTGGCCGCTTCCGGTGACACGTGGCCAATGGATAAACCCGAAGTGCCGCCGGAGAAACGGCCGTCGGTAATGAGCGCACAGGCTTTGCCCAGCCCCATCGACTTTAAATAACTGGTTGGATACAACATTTCCTGCATACCAGGGCCGCCTTTTGGCCCTTCGTAACGAATAATCACTACATCACCGGCCACTACACGGCCTGCGAGGATCGCTGAAACTGCATCGTCCTGGCTTTCAAAAATACGGGCCACACCATAAAAGGTCAGGTTGTCTTTATCCACACCAGCGGTTTTTACAATACAGCCATTCGGCGCTAAGTTGCCGTACAGCACGGCCAAACCGCCGTCCTGCGAATAAGCGTGTTCTTTACTTCTGATACAACCTTCTTTGCGGTCATCGTCCAGCGTTGGATAACGGCAACTTTGTGAAAATGCCTGAGTGGTGCGGATACCGGCAGGGCCGGCGCGGTAGAAGTCTTTTACCGCTTCGTCTTGCGTCGTCATTATGTCGTAACGCGCCAACACATCGCCCAAAGAGCTGCCGGCCACATGAGGTGTATCCGGGTTTACTAAACCGGCGCGTTGTAATTCGGCCAGAATGGCAATAACACCACCCGCTCTATGTACATCTTCCATATGGTATTTTTGCGTGCTTGGCGCCACTTTGGATAAATGCGGCACAATGCGCGACAGGCGGTCGATATCGTTCATGCCAAAGTCCACTTTGGCTTCAATAGCGGCGGCCAGTAAATGCAGAACTGTATTGGTAGAGCCGCCCATGGCGATATCCAGCATCATGGCGTTTTCAAAAGCGGTTTTATTGGCGATAGAGCGTGGCAGGGCGCTCACATCATCGTTTTTATACCAGCGGTTGCATAACTCCATAATACGTTCGCCGGCGCTGATAAACAGCGCTTTGCGGTCGCTATGGGTGGCCAGCATAGAGCCATTGCCCGGTTGGCCTAAACCCAAAGCTTCCACTAAACAATTCATTGAGTTCGCGGTAAACATGCCCGAGCAGGAGCCACAAGTAGGACAGGCGCTTTTTTCAATTTTTTCGCTGTCTTCGTCCGACACATTGGGGTTAGCAGCCGACACCATGGCATCGACTAAGTCGAGTTTGATAATTTGATCAGACAGCTTGGTTTTACCTGCTTCCATAGGCCCGCCCGACACAAAAATAGCCGGAATATTAAGGCGCAAAGCGGCCATGAGCATGCCAGGGGTAATTTTGTCGCAGTTGGAAATACAGACCATGGCGTCGGCGCAGTGGCCGTTCACCATATATTCCACCGAGTCGGCAATAATTTCGCGCGACGGCAGGCTGTACAACATGCCGCCGTGGCCCATGGCAATGCCGTCATCAATGGCAATGGTATTAAATTCTTTGGCAATGCCACCGGCCGCTTCAATGGCTTCGGCTACTAATTTACCGAGATCGCGTAAATGCACATGGCCTGGCACAAATTGGGTAAAAGAGTTCACCACCGCAATAATGGGTTTACCAAAGTCGGTGTCTTTCACGCCGGTAGCGCGCCATAAAGCGCGGGCGCCCGCCATATTGCGGCCTTCGGTGGTGGTGGCTGAACGTAATTTAGGCATGCGGTTTACTCCTGCATTTCTTTTTTAATTGGCGCTGACGTTTGTTTAAGGCGCGTCAGCAATTGTTAGTTTGGTTCAGGGCCACTTGGTTGTTATCCAAATCATCATTGTTTGAATGAGCTGATCCGGATTTTTATTATCGCCAGCCCATCATGGGGCTGGTCGTTATTGTGTTTAATCAGGCACTTAAAGCTGCATTTACCGCGCTGGTTTCATGCAGCTCCAGCTGCTGTACATCGTATAACTTATTCAGCTGTGCCGTCAGCAGGCTGATAGGTTTGTCACTTTGAATATTTAACGTCACCAGTAAACCACTGTGGTCGGCCAGCGGTTTCATTTCCATACCACAAAGCTGAAAACCGCGGTAACGGGTGACCTGTAATAACCGCTCCAGTGCTACAACTTCCAAACCGGTTTGAATCGTTAATCTGTGTTGTGCGCTCATTGGGCGGCCTCCTGTGTTGGCATTGTAGTGATCATGTCCTGGTTGGCAGCGCCTGGTGGTACCAAAGGCCAGACGTTGTCGTTTTCATCAATTTTTACATGCAATAAATAAGGGCCAGGCCAGGTGAACATAGCGTCCAGCGCGCCTGCTACTTCGTCTTTGCGGCTGATGCTATGGCCAGGAATGGCAAAAGCAGCGGCTAAAGACACAAAATCCGGGTTGTCGGATAAATCGGTTTCGCTGTAACGGCCATCAAAAAACAGCTGTTGCCACTGGCGCACCATGCCAAGGCGCTGGTTGTCGATCACCACAATTTTTACCGGCAAACGAAAACGTTTGATGGTGGCAAGTTCCTGCACATTCATCATAAAAGAGCCGTCACCGCTCACCACAATGGAGGTGTCTGTTGGGCGGGAGATTTTAGCGCCAATGGCAGCCGGCAAACCAAAACCCATGGTGCCTAAACCACCACTGCTTAAATGGTTGCGTGGTGTGTTAAAGCTCATATGCTGCGCCACCCACATCTGGTGCTGGCCTACATCACAACTCACCACTGAGTTGTCGGGCATGCGTTCACTCAGTTGTTTTAACAGCAGCGGCGCGTAAATCCGCTCGCCCGGATGGTCATAACGCCAGCCGTGTTGTTGTTTGAGTTGTTGGCAATGTTGTTGCCATGGCTGAATGGCGGTTGCCACGGCCATTTGCGGCAATAACAACTTTAAATCGCCCAGCATGGCGCAGTCGGCAAAACGTAACTTGTTGATTTCGGCTGGATCTATATCGATATGAATCACTTTGGCTTCAGGCGCAAACTTTTTCAGGTTGCCCGTTACCCTGTCATCAAAACGGGCGCCCAAACAGACCAATAAATCACATTGTTGCACTGCCAAATTGGCGGCCTGAGTGCCGTGCATACCCAGCATACTTAAATAATAAGGGTTGTGTTTATCCACAGATCCCATGGCTTTTAAGGTGGTGACGCTTGGCATACCGGTGGCTGTTAAAAACTCGTTCAGCTCAGCCAGAGCGCCGGCCATATGCACACCACCGCCAATATAAGCCATTGGTTTTTTGGCGTTTTGAATTAAAGTGCGCGCCAGCTGCAGCTGCTGTTGTGGCAAAGCGTCAGTTTGTTGCGCAGCGGCCAGTTGCAACGGTGGTTGGTACTCCACTGCCGCCAGCTGCACGTCTTTGGGAATATCCACCAGCACAGGGCCAGGCCGGCCGCTTTGGGCCAGCGCAAAAGCAGCACGCAAAGTGTCGGCTAAGTCCGCCACGTTTTTCACTAAAAAGCTGTGTTTGGTCACAGTTAACGACAAACCCAATACATCCACTTCCTGAAAAGCGTCGGTGCCGGCAACAGCCTGCGACACCTGGCCGGTAATAGCTACCACTGGCACAGAATCGAGCAAAGCGTCGGCCAAAGAGGTAATTAAGTTGGTTGCACCAGGGCCGGAAGTAGCCATACAAACACCGGTTTTGCCGGAGGCACGGGCATAACCTATGGCAGAAAAAGCACCGCCTTGTTCGTGACGGCACAGGTAGTGTTTGACCGGGCTTTGATAGAGCGCGTCGTAAATTGGCATAATAGCGCCGCCCGGGTAGCCAAAAATGCTATCCACGCCGTGTTCTGCTAACAATTTAACCACCAATTCTGCGCCCGTCATAACTCCATCCTCTTGTGCTTTTTGCTGCTGTAACCAGGCGTTTTTTCGCTTGTTGTTACAGCCGTTATCCAGCTTTGTTCGCTTTTTGTCGGGCGAACAACCCGCTGTGTTGCATTTTCCGGGGGCCTGAAACGACAAAACCCCCGGACCTTGCGGTGCGGGGGTTTTGCTGGTGTCTGGTTTTTTCTACTTTCTAAAACCCAAACGGCAGCCCCCGCGGCGACTAATAATCACCACGACGAGGACCACAATAATGTTCAGGTTGTTTGTAAAATTCATTTAGCGAATAACTCTGTCGGTTATCTGATACAAAAAATGCCCAGCTCTGCTGGTGCGAATGGCTATTAGAAATAGCCGTCTGAAAGTCTTAAGTCAATGCTTTTTTTTCGTTTGTGGCAAATTAGCGGTAAAAACGGCTGTTGCCCAGGGAATAACCAGCCATTTGCGGGACAGATGTAAACCAAAATGCGGTTTGAGGCTTGGGCTATCGTCAGCGGCATTAGGGCTTTGATGCTGGCAAGGCACAGCTGAATTCAGTAGACTCAAAAATATCCGAAGCCACCAGTGCTGTGTCAGCCCGCAACAAAACCATGGATCAACTCGAGCTATTTGACTTACCCAACCCCTGTATTGGGGTGTGCCAAAGCAATAACCGCGGTTATTGTGTGGGTTGCCTGCGCTCGCGTGATGAACGGTTTAACTGGCATCAAAAACCTGTGGCCGAACGGGCCCGCATTTTAAAACTGCTGGAACAACGCCGCGCCCGCCGCGACGCCGCCCGCCTGGCCGGTAAACCAGACAGTAATCTCGAAGCCGACGACACACCTTTTACGCCGGATTTATTCAGTTAAGCCGTTTTTTGCCGGCTTTTTGCCAGAAAATAACTGTTTTTGTCGCCGCCGGTTGCAGTTCCGCCAAAGGCTGCATAGATTGAATTCATCAGGTTTTTGTTGAGTTATCGCGTTGTCTGAAACCAGCCCCATCCAGCGTCCACAAACCCTTGATCTGCAGCAACGACTGAACCAGATCCGCCATCAGTTTGCCAACAGTGTCTGGCGTGGTCTGGCCTTAGTGGCCGCCATTGGCACGCCCATTTCGCTGTCCCGCGCCTTGTTCAGCGGCTGGCTGCCGGTGTACAACATTCAGCTTGGCGTGGCCCTGCTGGTGCTGTTGCTTTATGCACTGCTCAACAGGCTGCCACTGCAGCTGAAAACCACACTGCTGATGCTGGTGTTCTGGACTGTGGCCGTGCCCGGCGTGATAACTTTTGGCATGGCTTCCGCCGGGGTTTGGTGGCTGGTGGCCAGTGTGGTGGTGGCTTATGTGATGTATTCGGCCAAACTGGCTTTTGCCGTGCTGTGCCTGAGTTTTACTTTTCTGGCCGTCACCGCCCTTGGTTTTATCCAGGGTTGGCTGACCATGCCGCTGGACGCCAACATTTATCTGACAGAGCCTATGTCCTGGGCAACCTACCTTATTGTAAATGCTATTGTTTTTTTAATTCTGACCCGGGCCGGCATCAGTTACAGCCAGGCGCAACAGGCCATTAGCCAGCATCAATACCGGCAATGGATTGACGACTTACCCCTTGGGCTGGTGGTGCAGGACCAGCAGCTACAACCCTATTATTTCAACAAAGCCGCAGCGCGCATGCTGGGGCCTTTGCTGCAACAACAGCCCGAGGGTACACAGCTGCATTTTTTCCACCACGCCAGCCTCAGCCCTTATCCGGCAGAGTTGATGCCAGCGGCGCGGGCTTTGCTCGGCGAAACCAGTTATATCGACGATTTAGCTGTTGGCAATGGCGCACCGGAGCGCCGGTTACAGGCCTGGGGCAGGCCGGGTTATGACAGCAATGGCAATTTGGCCTTTGGTATTACTGTGTTTGAAGATATTACCGAACGCAAAATGGCAGAAAGCCAGCAACTGGAACAAGCCGCCCGCACCAGCGCTATTTTGCAGCATATCAGGGACGCCATACTGACCGTCAGCGACAGCGGCTCCATCCTCAGTGATAACCCGGCACTGAGCCGCATTTTTGGTTATGCCGAAGGGCAAATGACAGGCCAGCCTTTGTCTTTGCTGCTGCCGGCCTGGCAGAATTTAACCGCCGGTACACTGACAGAGCGCGCTGGCAGCAGCCATGAAAGCGAAGGCCGCCATGCTGATGGCCATCATTTTCCGGTGGCGATTTCTGTCAGTGTAATTGCCGGGCAACAACCCGCTGTGTTTGTGGTGATGCTCAGTGATATTTCCGAGCGCAAGCGGCTGGAGCAAATGAAAAACGATTTTGTTTCCACCGTCAGTCACGAGCTGCGCACACCACTGACCGCTATTCGCGGTTCACTGAAGTTATTAACGGCCAAAGTGCTGGGAGAATTGCCACCTCAGGTGCAGGACATGCTGGTGATAGCAGAGCAAAACAGTCAGCGGCTATTACGGCTGATTAACGACATTCTGGACATGCAAAAAATTGAAGCAGGGCAAATGCATTTTGTGTTTAAGCTGCAGGATATCAAACCTGTATTGCAAGCCGCTGTGCAGGAATTGTCTTGTTATGCGGTGCAGTATCAGGTGCATTTTGTGCTGGAAACTGAGTTAACCGGGATACCGCTGCGTGTTGATGCGGACCGGCTGATGCAGGTGCTGGCGAATCTGTTATCCAATGCCGCCAAGTTTTCCCCACCTGGCAGTGAAATTAAACTGACCGCCAGTTACCTCAACCAGCACTGGCTGCGCCTGGCGGTGTGGGATAAAGGCCCCGGCATCAGTGCTGAATTTCAACAACGCATTTTCCAGCCTTTTAGCCAGTCGGATGCGTCAAACCAGCGCAGTTATGGTGGCACTGGCCTGGGGCTGACTATCAGCAAAGCCATAGTGGAACAGCATGGTGGCCGGTTGTCGTTTGAAAACAATCCAACTGAGGGATCGGTGTTTTATCTGGATTTGCCCTGCCCGGCAGCAACAGCCACTGAGCAGGGCAACTAACAGGCACTTAACGCCTTAGTTTCGCCAGATCCGTAACTGCCAGCCATCAAGCGCGGTCACAGTTAAATCGTTGTCACTCCAGACCGTTTGCAGGCTGCTGTCCTGTAACAATTCAGTAGGGATTTGCTGGCTGTTTTCGGAGATATTCAGCAAAAACACAGTTTTTTTACCATTGAGCTCACGCACCAGCTGCAGCAATTTACCTTCTGCCAACGCTGTGGCCTGATAACTGCCAGCCACTGACAATTCAGCGCGCTGTTTTTTCAGTTGAATTAGCATTTTATAGAGGTTTAACAACGACTTGGGCTTTTTTTGCTGATCGGCAACAGTGCTGTCACCACTGAGTTGCTCAGTTAAAAATGGCGCCCACCAGCCTGTGCCCTGTTGTGGCGGAAATAACTCAGCTGACTGCACCCAGGCTTGTTTTGCTTCGGTAAAACCGGCCTGATTTGACTTGTCCCACAACATTGGCGCACGGCGCTGAATATGCTCGGCATCTGAGGCCTGGGTCAACCCAATTTCTTCACCGTAGTACAGGTAAGTGGTGCCAGGGGATGCAAATAACATCGCAGCCGCCAGTTTAGCTTTGGCCTGGTGGGCATTCAGTTGCCAACCCAGTCTGGGCTGATCGTGGTTGGTTAAAAAGGGGCTGAAATAGCCCATAGGCACACCAGCGGCCACCCGCTCGGCATAATTGGCTTGCAGCGGCTGTGCTGCGGCCGGGTTTTGTCCCTGATTAGCCTGGCTATTCGCGTTGTTCATGGTGCCAAACTCGGCTTTTACTGCAGCATCTGTTTGCAGCAGTGCCAGCACCTTATAACCAAAATCAAAATCAAAACCGGCGTCCAGCGCTTTGCCGTCACCATAATATTTGGCAGCCACCGGCAAATCAGCCCAGGCTTCCCCCACCAGCAGCGTATCAGGCGCAATAGAGCGCACATAACTGCTGAAATCCTGCCAATACTGTATCGTTTCGCTGGTATCAGCCTGCTGGCCCGGGCCATTTTCAATGGCATACCGCACCGCATCTAACCGAAAACCGGCCACACCTTTATCCAGCCAGAATTTGGCCATTTTTTTCATTTCAGCAATCACATCAGGATGTTGCAGATTCAGATCCGGCTGTGACGCCCCAAAAGCGGCGTAATAATATTGTTTGCGCTCCGGGTGATAATGCCACACCACTTTAGGGTCTATTTTGCTGCTGTCCCAGGCAGGCCCCCAGCCATCGGCTGGTAAATCATCGCGCCAGATAAAATAATCTTTGTATGGCGCTTCCCCTTTGGCGGAGCGCACAAACCAGTCATGCCGGTCGGAAATATGGTTGATCACTAAATCGAGAATAATGCGGATATTGCGGCTTTTGGCGTCGGCCAGCATGGCTTCAAACTGCGCCATAGTGCCGTAGTCCTGCTCTACCTGATAAAACTCGGTAAAGTCGTAACCATGATAAGAAGGGGCTTCAAACACAGGTGTTAACCAAATAGCATCGACACCAAGCTCTTGTAAATACGGTAATTTGGCTTGAATGCCGGCAAAATCACCATGACCATCCTGATTGCTGTCGGCAAAACTGCGCGGCCAAATCTGATACACCACAGCATCCTGCCACCAGGCTTTGCCACTGCTGTTTTGCGAAGCTTGCACTGCCGTTGCGGGTTGCACAACTGGTTGTGCTGCGGCCTGCTCGGCCACCACTGGGGCTTCAGGCGCTGACTTGGTTTCAGTTGCCGGCTGACAAGCCGACAAAGCGGCAACACAACATAACAACCAATTTGTTCGTAAATTCAATCGCATATCCTGGCCCCGTTATTTTTAAGCTACAGCTTAGACCAAATAAAGCCCTCAGGAATAGCGGTTGCATACGATTGCACAGAGATACAACTCACTATTCCAAAAATAACGCAATAGACCGACAAGTAGTCACTTTTGGCTGAACTTAGAACATTTATACATAAAACACACAGGGAACATAAACATAAAAAACAATAAAAACGAACTTATAACCGAATATAAATAACCCCCCAACGGATATAACCAAGCATCGAAAAGAAAATAAACAAAACTAACTGTTAAAAAAAATGAGCTAGCCAAGAACAAAAAACGCGACCTTCTCAAGATAAACAAAGAATAAGAAAGAAAAGAAATCAAAACAAAAGAACTTGTCGCATAGTCAACAATCCTTATATTTTCAACAAAAAAAACTCTTTCGCATGTAAAATACAAAATAAAAACAAAATTAATTACTGCGATAAATTTCATCATCCACCTCCATTAATTCTTTTATTCCTGACTTCACACCCTGCTCTGCAAATGGCTTTTGCTGCAGAAAATTTAACACCGCCCGTAAACAAACTTACAGGTATTGTAACATAGTTAGGTACATTCATTAATTTATCTGCGTACCCCACTGCGACTCCAAGCTTATCAACGATATAATACCCAGTGTCTTGAACTTCATTCGGAATACTTCCACCAAAGAATATTGATAAGCTACAAACTGAAACGGAAAATCCTCCACATTGGGCATTTTGCAATTGACTATGAGATCCATATTTCCATTCAGCCATCCTCCCCTCAAGGGTTTGCTGAACACCATCATGCCTAGTAATCATCGTCGTCTGATTACCACTTTCAGCAAATGCAGCTACTTTATTTTTGAATGAATCATCAGAATTTCCTCCTTGTCTAATTATTAAGTTAGTACAATTCGGATCTTCCTCACACTGCATATAGCTATCTTTTTTGTCCATACCTGATGGGTCAATATATTTATATGGATTATTGCTAACATAAGAGTATCGATTAAATGTAGAAGGATCCGAAAGTTTGAAACCAAGTGGGTCATTACTATAAAACCGCCCAAGCA
This sequence comes from Rheinheimera sp. 4Y26, assembly GCF_025245835.1. Classification (GTDB taxonomy): domain Bacteria; phylum Pseudomonadota; class Gammaproteobacteria; order Enterobacterales; family Alteromonadaceae; genus Pararheinheimera. Next base: position 101,872 of record NZ_JAOBWS010000001.1, on the reverse strand, counting down.
CCGGGTCATAATACCGCTGCTGCATATAAGTTAAGCCGATATCCCTATCTTCTATATGGCCGGTATAACCAGGTTTATCTTCTGTTGCTGCGGCTGGGCCTGTTTTTGCTATCAGCTCTTTACCCAGATAAATATAACGGGTGAGGCCAATTGGGCCCTCGGTCAGTAATAATTGTCCTGCCTGGTTATAGACACTGTAATTTGTGGTATCAGCTACCTTTTTAACTCTTCTGCCGTGGCCATCATAGTGGTAAGTCAGGGTACCCGAAATTTTGACCTGATTAGCTCTGTTAAAGGCAAAAGTATGTTTGCCGTTATTGATAACATTACCTCTGTCGTCATAAACAAAACTATAACCACCTGTCGCTGACTGCAGCCGGTTTTTTGTTGCATCATAGTTATAGGTTAGTTGTTGACTGCCCAGATTTTTATTTTTGATATTACCCATAGGGTCGTATACAAAGGTGCCACTCCCCCAATAACCATTAGCCGTTTCCAGACGATCTAAATCGTCATAACTCAAACGGACTGTTTTCGTGTTATTCAGCAAATCATGAATTGCTTCAATATTATTGTTATTGTCGTATTGATAACGTTGTGCAACTTTTTGTGTGGCACCCTGTTTCACCAGCCGTTCATAAGGGCGGAATTTATCATCAAGTTGCTGGCTGAATATCATGCCATTGCCAAGGCTGTAGTCCTTTAACTGGCCATCAGGATAAAAATGCACTGCACTGGCAAAACTGGTCGTGGCATCGGCAACCTGAGTGGGTTGACCCAAAGCATCTGGGGCGTAAGTGATCCTTGTGCCCGCCAGATTCAGGCTCTGCAAATGAGCCAGAGCATTATACTCCTGGTCAATAACATAACTTTTATCGTCGAGCGTAAGCGTTTCTTTTTCCAATAAATGCAGGCTGTTATAGTCATAACTCCAGCGAATATTATTCACAGTCACTGCTGTCAGATTGCCCTGATTATCTCGTTCAAATCGTTGTTGAGGTGTGCTGGAATCGGCATAGGTTCTTGATAATTCTTCACCCAAATTATCAAAAGCTATAGTGACCCATGAAGTTGCCACATTGTTATAATCAGCGCAGTTCGTGCCGTTACCGGTTAAACCTTCAGCATATTTTTCCAGCTGGCCAAGCAGATTGTATTGCATCACTTTAATACCGGTTTCAGGCCGCTGCAGCAGACACAACTGCATTTTGGCGTTGTAGCGGCGCTGCTCAGTCACACCAGCCTGACTTATTTGCAACGGCAAATCTGCCAGGTTGTAGCTGATCGTAGTAACAACCCCCTCTGGCTGGGTGATTTGGGTGGCGAGCTGTTGTTCAGGGTTACCAAAGGCCAGATATTGGGTAGTGGTGGTATTACCACGGCCATTGTTCACTGCAATCTGGTTTTGCGCCAGATACTGGTAACTCAGGTCACCTTCAGCTGTATTGGTTTTACTAATCACCCGCTGCAATCCGTCGTAAGCAGTAGATGTACCAAAGGATTGATTTAAGGTGTCGCTGACAACTGACTGAAAGCTGTTTTTCCCATACGCGTTAAACTGCTGGCGCTGATAGCGGACCGTTGCCTGCTCATTTTGCGCATCCCATTCTTTGGTCTGCAAAGGTTGCAGCAAGCCATCCAATAAAATGGTTTTACGATAGTTTCCTTTGCTGATGGATTGCACCAGGCTACCGCTGCCGGACGCATCAGCTTCATAACGAATTTGGGTATCAGACCATTTTGGGTCCTGATGGTTAATCTCTTCCAGCCGGTCCAACAGATCATATTTATAGGAAGTTTCATGACCATTAAAATCACGCACCCAACTGATGGTTCCTGTGTCATTAACAGTTAACTGCGCTGTGATTTCACCGGAACTACGGCCAGGCAAGGTAAAAGCCTGGGCTTTGCCGCGCTTGTACGTGTCGTACTTTACCCATCTGTTCGGCATGGCATAAGTAACTTTCGCCAGAGTGCCGTCGCTGTGATAACTATGTGTCTGGATGAGCTGACCAAACTTGCTTAGTGTTTTAACTTTCGATTTGCCTGGCTCGTCAGGCCCATAATAGCTGGCAGACTTCAGCGATAAAGTTTGACCGCTCTGACTGACCTGACGATTGGTTTCCAGATTCAGCAACCAGTGTGTTAAATCATGCTGATAACTAATGTCTGTTGTACGCGATGGCATGCCCAGATTATTGCTGGTGACTTCCCGCTCATGGCGACCGTAAATATTATGTGCGGAATATTGAATGCTGTAAGAATCGGTCGGCTGACCAGCACTGTACTCCTGTGTCTGCTGCAAGGTTTTTAATGACCGTTTCAGCAGACTGTGAATATTTGACCAATATTGCTCAGTCGTTCCCAGATAATCCGATGCAATAAAACTGTGAGTGAGTTGCCGTAGCTGAGTATTACCATCGCTGTCTTTATAGAGGGTGGCCACTTCGGTACCATCAAGATAATCCCATTTTCTGGAAAATACATGGGTAGTTTGACTGCCATCCGGCGCTGTCACAGTAGTGGTTTTTAAATCGCCGCTGTCATATCCATCAATAACAACACCGGCGCTTTGTTTTGCCTGACCAGCATAAGCGCCTTTATTTTGTGAATAGGCATATTGCCAACTGAAGTTCACGCCGGCACCTGTCAGTTTTTTGCTGACCAGCGCCATACTCTGATAACAGCGAGCCACCACATAAGACTCATTATTGTCGCGCTTTGCGGTGGGTGTTTCAGTACGACCATGCAACACACTGCGGATTTTAAAGGTTGCTTTCACGCCATGCGGATGTTGAATAAAACCTTCAGCTTCACGATAACCCTGTTGTTCGCAATCCCCTCTGCCTGTGTCAGGTAAATCCATATCCAAAGGTTCGGTTTGGCTGAGTTCAGTTAAGCCGTAATCCCAATAACTCTGATCCGGCAATATTACTTTGTCCAAAGTGAAAATATGCTCACCAGCGTATTGGTAACGCCAGGTTCTGCCATTGCTGGTAATGGAAGTCACCAGATACGGCTCTGTTTCATGTTCATATTTCAGCGTAATGAGCCGGCCATCACTGGATTCAATCTCCACCAGATTATTTGACTGCAACCCTGAGGGCATAGCACGCGTTGCATACTTATAGTGAACGGTATTGCCAAAGCGGTCAGATACTTTGGAAACCCGCATAAACACCTGATAAAGATGCGCCAGGGGATAAGAAGGCATTTTTGCCCTGACCATATGCGGCACATCAAAATCATAAGTGAGCCCGTCAGGCGACATTGCCCTGAAACCTTCGCCGACTCCGGAACTGCGGGTAAAACAGGTAACACGCCAGTTGGATTTAGTGTTGTAAATAAAGTCCGGACGACCCACCTTCAGCAGCTTTTCAGCGTTGGTTCCCACATTTAACGTAATACCATTCCAGTATTGAAATGCCTCTATCAGCTGCCCGCGATGCATAAAAGCAGGTGGTGTTTGCTGACCTGAAGCAGAACATTCTTTACCTCGCCCCCAGAAGCCCTGCAGCGCTCCCCCCGAGTAAAACAGCGTGTTGTGAATAGCAGGTATCGACAGACCCCAATCACCAAATTCTGCCGTGTTACGGTGGGTAAAGTTTGTGTCATGGTAACGCCGGCGAATGGCAACTTCTGCCGGGAAGTTTCCCGGGATCTGTACATCAGTCATCTGAAAGGTTAAGGCACCAGAACTTAAATCAACAGATTCACCCACCAACTCTGTGGTCTCTGGTGTGATGTCAAATTTCACATTCAGCTCGTTTAACACTGCTCTGTGAATGGGTTGATCTCCCGGGTTGTCTTCGCCGGCACTAGGCCGGTTTGTATTGTGATATTCAATACGATAAGGGTCAGCGACAGATTGCGCCCATTCGTTATTGTCTGCAGACACTGTTGATGCAGCAGAACAACAGGCAGTAAAGACAACAGCAACAACTAACCTTTTTGTTGTAGAAACAACAGCAAAACTACCAGAAGTAACATGCAATTGAGTGTTCATAGTTCATCCATTAATTATCAATACTCTCGCCAAAGGGTTGGTAAAGCGTTGAGGTTTTTGCACTGGTATCAGCGGGGAAGGTAAAAGAAGTGCTGTAAGCAGAAATCGCTGCTGTTGACGCCTGAGTTATCTGGCCGTCAGGTGGTGTGGCATAAACACCAGGGGTAAGCCGGCCAGCCATATGGTAGGTTGTGGGGTTCCGGCTTAAATTCGCGGTTTGTCCCAGCCGAAGATGATAACGCCATGTCAGATAAACAGGCACAGTAGCAGTCCCAGCTAACTGCAGTGGGGGGAAAGATGCTGTTCTTGCATACAACGGGCAACAACAGAGCCGCACAACATAAATTTGATTCATGTCATCATCCTTGATGATGCAGCGGACAACAACCTGATGTCTGCCGCCAGTCAGGCAAACCCAGCAGCAAACAGACCCTAATTCCTGCGGGGACCCATGCTGTGGTACATCTGATGACAAGTATTAGCTGATGATTAAAATATAACAATTAATATACATTTAATTATTAAAATTAACTTTTGCTGAATTTTTATGCTGATGAAAAATCTGAAGAATTTATAAAGTATTTTTTGACTCAGCCCTGCCAGTCGGGCAGGGCTGAGTCAAAAAAGGTCACAAACATCATATGACCCCTGTTGCAGACAAAATAAACCAGATAACCGCCATTTGAGCGGCAAACAGTTAAAGCTCTGGGCTCATTGGCCGCTTAACCTTTTGCCAAAAGAAACGGCATAAGCGCCGGAGCGCATTTGTAAAATGGGATCTTTACTTGCGCTGATGCCAGAGGCCAACACATTGGGGTCGAAGTTAATGTTTTTGCAGGTGTCGCCCCCTGCAGCTGTGATCTCTAGCTCACCACCATCCAGCACTGTGCGCTCTGCCGGCCAGGCTTTGGATGGGTCCAGTAAATTGTCGCCGGCCGCTGCCAGCTGCAATTGCAACTTAAATTTCACCGGCCCTTTGGCCAGCTGCGCCAGCAAACGCTGCTCAAGAAAATCTTTGGGTGCTGCGGCAATTTCGCTGTCGGTTAAACCTTTGACACCATCCAGCGGCTGCAGCTGCCAGCGCACCGCCTGTTGTTTGCCTTCGGCATTGCTCAGATAAAAACTGTGCAAACCAAAATAAGGCGTATTGGCATAACTGGCCGGTGGCGCGGTTTTAGCTAAATATTCCGCCTGCGCCAGCGTGTCGGGGTGAGCTTTACGATAAGCGGCAATTTTGGCCAGATCCGGTTTGCCGGTTTTTGCATCGGGAATTGACGCCTGTAATAAACCTAAAAAGCTGTCGGGGTCTTTGGCACCAAAGATTGGGGTGGATAACAAAGCAAAATGCTGAATTTCACCATTAGCCAATTTAATTTGTGCGGCAAAACCTCTGGGGCTTCTGCTGTTTTCCGCCGCTTTCGGGTTACCACCCGCCATCGAAAAACGCCCGGTCAGTGGATAACTTTCACCGGAAAACAAAGCGGAGTTGCTGTAAGGCTGCATTTTGTGATTGCCGGTAAAACTGCCGCTGACACAAAATCCTTTGGCATGGCCTTTACGCTCGCCTTTATGCTCACCAAAAAGTTTGGCAAAAGTATCAATAAACTGCACCGGCGTGGCGCTGCCTTCGGCCAAAACCGGGTTTGCTGCCGCCAATAAAGCTGCGCCCAATAACCATGTTTTCATTATTCACTCCATCAGGGGTTGATCTGCGTAGAAGCCAAGCTTAGTCGCTTTGGCTGAAACCATGGCAACAGACCCGGCACAGGCCTTTTTTCTGTGAGCAAACAGGTTCAACGGCAAAAAAGCCCGGTTAAATTGCCAAATTTCGGCTAAAAGCGCTGTAACAAGTGCAAAAAAACAGGGCGCTGTTACCAGCGCCCTGCGGCATTTCGGCTACTTAGTCCCAAGCGGGCATTAAGGTTGTTTTTGGTAGCTGTAAGCGTAATACACCACAGGGATCACCACTAAAGTCAGCAAAGTCGACACCAAAATGCCAAAAATCAGTGCCACAGCCAGACCACCAAAAATAGGGTCATCCAGAATAAAAAACGCGCCCAACATAGCGGCCAGCGCTGTTAACACTATAGGCCGCGCCCGCACTGCCGAGGCATGCACTACAGCGGTTTCAAGCGCCACACCCTGAGCCAGTTGCTGCTGAATATAATCCACCAGCAAAATGGAGTTGCGCACTATAATGCCGGCGAGCGCTATCATGCCAATCATCGAGGTAGCGGTGAATTGGGTGTTCAGCAGCCAGTGCCCCGGCATAATGCCAATCAGCGTCAGCGGGATAGGCGCCATAATAATCAGTGGCACGCCATAAGATTTAAACTGCGCCACCACCAGCAGATAAATCATGATCAGGCCCACACCATAAGCAATGCCCATATCACGGAAAGTTTCATAGGTAATTTGCCATTCACCGTCCCACTTGATGCTGAGCTCATCGGTATTGTCCGGTGCGCTGAACAGATTTTGTGGCAGCGGCGCTGTCGCCTGACTCAATAAATCCTGAATTTCCAGCATGCCATACAGCGGGCTGTCGATACCGCCGGCCAAATCGGCCGTAACAAAAACCACTGGCCTTAAGTCTTTGCGGTAAATGGTATTTTCGCGCTGGAACTGTTGTTTTTGCACCAGTTCAGACAGCGGGATCAGCGCACCTGTATTGCTGTGCAGCGGCAGTTGCGACAACTGCTGCCAGTCCGCCAACTGACCTTCGGCTAGCTTTAACACCACGGGCGTTAAGCTGCGCTGGTGTGGTTGGCGTAAAAAGCCGGCGTTGCCACCGCTGCTCGCCAGTTGCACCGCTGCACTCACATCAGCCACTGCAACACCCAGCAAGGCGGCTTTTTGTTGATCCACCACCAGTTGCCACAAGGGTTGCGGCGCTTCGACAGTGCTGTCGATATCAACAATATCAGCCACTTGTGCAAAGGTTGTTTGCAGTTGTTGCGCCTGCTTAAGCTGTAACTGGTAATCCGGGCCATAAACTTCTGCCACCAGGGGTGCCATCACAGGTGGCCCTGGCGGTACTTCCACCAGTTTGATACTGGCGCCTGTGCTTTTTTCAAGCGCGGCCAAAGCCGGTCGCACTCTAAGCGCGATGGCATGGCTTTGTTCGTCGCGCTCGAGCCGGCTTTTTAAGTTCACCTGCACATCACCCTGCCAGGCTTGCTGACGCAGGTAATACTGCCGTACCAAACCGTTAAAATTAATAGGGGCGGCAGTACCGGCATAAGTTTGCAGATGGGTGACTTCCGGTAATTGCAATAAGGCCTGACTGACCTGATTTAACACAGCCTGAGTTTGTTCCAGCGTGCTGCCTTCGGCTAAATCCACCACCACCTGAAATTCGGATTTATTGTCAAAAGGCAGCATTTTCAGCGCCACCTGCTGGCTGGTGACCAGCAGTACCGACAAGCCGATAGCGGTGAGTAACCCCAGCAGCAGTTTAATGCGGTTATTGCGGCCGGCTTTTTTCGCCAGAAATGGCCGCATCAGCCGGTTAAACAGCTGCTCCAGTTTGCTGTCGGTGCCATCGTGATGGGCGCCAGCCGGGCTTTTTTTGCCAAACACCCGCAGAAACAGCCAGGGCGTAAAAATAAAAGCCACCAGCAAGCTGATCAGCATGCCCATACTGGCGTTAATGGGGATAGGGCTCATATAAGGCCCCATCAGGCCACTGACAAAAGCCATCGGCAATAACGCGGCTATTACAGTAAAGGTAGCCAGAATAGTTGGCGCACCCACTTCTTCTACCGCGAGCGGAATGGCATCAGCCAAAGACTTTTTACCCAACAGCCAGTGCCGGTGCAGGTTTTCCACCACCACTATGGCGTCGTCGACCAGAATGCCAATGGAAAAAATTAGCGCAAATAACGACACCCGGTTTAAGGTAAAACCATAAGCCCAGGACGCAAATAAAGTAATGGCCAGGGTGATCACCACCGCCATGCCCACCACAAAAGCTTCGCGCCAGCCCAGCGCAAAACCCACCAGCAATACCACAGAGAGCGTGGCAAATAACAGTTTGTGAATCAGGGTATCGGCTTTGTCTTTGGCGGTTTCACCATAATTTCGACTGATACTGACCTCAATATCCTGCCCAAGATAACCCTGTTGTAACTGATCCAGTTTGGCCAGCAGTGCGCTGGATACATCCACCGCGTTTTTGCCCGGTTGTTTGGCCACCACCACAGTAACAGCCGGGCTTTGTTGCAGCTTGCCGGCTTCATCCAGCTGTAGCTGCTGCACATAACTAACAGGTTCGCTGCTGCCGAGGCTCACTTCAGCCACATCGCGTAAATACACCGGCAGCTGCTGGCCATTGTCGGTTTTTACGGCCACCACCAGGGATGCCACTTCGTCGGCACTGCTTAAAAAGTTACCGGCCTGCAGCTGAATCAGCTGGTCCGGCGCCAGCATGGCCTGGTTCTGGCTTTGACCATTGTTTTGCAACAGCGCCTGTTGCAGCGCCGGTAAACTGAGCTGATAAGCCGCCAATCTCGCCGGGTCAAGCCGCACCAGCACCTGCTGCGCCACACCGCCAATACTGTAAATATCACGACTGCCCGGCACTTGCTGCAGCTGCTCTTCCAGCCCTTTGGCGGCTGACGTTAAATCTGCAGGGGTGACTTGCGGGTTTTTGCTCCATAAAGTCACGGCAAACACCGGCACATCATCAATGCCTTTGGGTTTAATCAGCACAGGGCCAATACCGCTATTGGCTGGTTGCCAGTCGGCTTTGGCATAAAAAGCGTTATAGAGCCGCACCAAAGCATCGGTGCGGGCTTCACCTACTTTAAACTGCACTGTGAGTACAGCGCGGCCAGGCTCAGACACCGAATACAGATGCTCAACACCGGCAATTTCGGCAATGATTTTTTCGGCCGGTATTGCCACCTGCTGTTCCACCATTTTGGCGGAAGCACCGGCATAAGGAATAAACACATTGGCAAAGGTCACTTCAATTTGTGGCTCTTCTTCGCGTGGCGTGACCAGCACAGCAAAAAGCCCCAGTAAAAAGCCAACCAAAGCCAATAAAGGGGTGATTTGGTTTTGTTTAAACAGCGCCGCCAAGCGGCCGGAAATACCTAAGCTGCTCATGGTTGACTCCGGCCTTGCTGTTTCGCCTGTTGTTTTGCCAGCTGCGCCTGCGCATCAGTGGCAATTTCAGCACCTGCAGTTAAGCCCGATAACACCTGGTACAAGTCAGAGCTAAGCTGTTTCAGCCGCACCGGTTGCAACATCACCTGCTCCCCTTGTTTTAACCAGACTGCACTGACTTCACCGCGCCACAACACAGCAGAGGATGGGATTTGTAATTGACTGACTTCGCCGGTTTGTAATCGCAGCCGCTGCCAGCTGCCTGGCAATAACAAATACTGGCTGTAGTCGGCGGCCGGTAATTGCAGGCGCAACTGAAAACTATGGCTTTGGCTATTGGCCTGTGGTGCTATCGTCATATTGGGTTTACCCAGATGAATGACTGTGCCATTGGCAAGCTGCAGTTCGGCCGCCGGGCTTTGTTGTGCACCCTGTAACTGGCTTTGTGGCAACTGGCTGACCAGACGCAGGTTTTCCAAAGATAAACCGCGCAGCAGCGCTTTGCCCGGCACCGCCAGTTCGCCAATTTCAACAAACCTTTGTTGCAAAATGCCGCTATAAGGCGCACGCACTACGGTTTGCTCCAGCTGTTCGTGGGCTTCAGTGACTGCTGCTTTGGCTTGATCCAGCCTTGCTTTGGCGGCGGCATAGTTGGCCTGAGCTAAATCCAGCGCCGCTTTGGCCACTAAACCTTTGCTGTGAATGTCCTGCACCCGCACCAGCTCTTTTTGCTGCTCATCAAAACGGCTTTGTGCTTCGGTCATGGCCCCCTGGGCCTTTTGCAACCGGGCTTTTTGTTCGGTATCGGTAAAACGCACCACCACAGCACCTTGCGGCACCAGATCGTTGACATCATAAGGCAGCTCAATGATGCGGCCCGAAGTCTGCGCCGACACTGTGGCTTGTGACACAGCCTCTACCACGGCAGGCAATTCCAGATATTGGGGGGCCTGCACTGCATTCAGCTGCACCCAGCCAGCGGCCATTACATTGTGGCTGAGCATTAACGCCAGGGTTAAACCTAAAGGCAACTTCATCATGCTGAACTCCTGAAACCGGTGCGCCGGCCTACATTAGATTAAACTGATATAAGTATATATTAGAAAGTTCTAATTAGAAAGATAACCTGGTAAAAGGTTCAGCCGCCGCAACAAAAACCACAGCCTCACTCTGGCAACAGCACAAAACCCTGCAGCTATGCTTAAAAAACTAACAGAAGTTATTGATGATACAAGCTATTTAACCCTGACGATTCGTCAGTACAGAATATAGCCGCACGACTGACGCGGGCTCGTCCATGTGCAAAAAATCAGCAGGCAGCACCGATCTGCCGCAAAGTCATACCCCTTGGCGCAAAGCACAGGCATAATTTTGCTTTTTGCCAAACCCGGCGCAGCCTGATAGCGGCCTGTACTGATCACGGAACTCTGATCTCCCCTCTGATATTTTGGAACTGAATTGCTGTGGAATTATTAAAAATCGACTGTTTAGGCAAACAACTACGACTGGAAGGCTCGATGGCCGGCTGGCAACAATTGTTCTGGGACAGACAGCTGGTGTCACAACTCAGTGCAACGGCGGAAGACGCGTCGCAGCGCACGCATCAGTTTGAATTGCTTGCCAAATCGCAAGCGGATGCCTTAACAGGCATGCCACTGCCAGATGAAGGCACAGACGACAGCCAGCTGCTCAGTGTCAAACTTGAAACCGAACTGCAGTGGCAGCCTTTTGTGCTGAAATACCGGCTTTTTATCAATAATGAACTGCATAGCAGCGGCGAGCGCAACACTAAAGATATTGAACGGCAGCAGCCTGAACAGGCGCCGGCAAAACCAACACAACAAAGCTGGCTGGGGCTGGCCTCTTTGGGCTTTAAGCTGTTTAAAAGCGCCAAAGTGATCAAAGTGGTACTGGCCGGAGCCAGTGTGGCGGCTTATTCCTGGTTGTTTTCATTGCAGTTTGCACTGGCGCTGCTGGCCTGTCTGGTGTTTCACGAGTATGGCCATATCCGCGCGATGAAATATTTTGGTATGAAAACCAAAGGCATTTACCTCATTCCATTTTTGGGTGGTTTGGCGCTTTCCGACGAAAAAATTAATACCCGCTGGCAGGATGTGGTGATTTCCATTATGGGGCCTACTTTTGGCCTGCTGCTCTCCATTGCCTGCCTTGTGGTCTATTGGCTCACCGGCAATATCTTTTTTGCAGGTTTAGCCACTTTTAACGCACTGCTGAACTTATTTAACCTGCTTCCGGTGTTGCCGCTTGATGGTGGCCATATTCTGAAAAGCATCAGTTTTTCGATGAACAGCATTGCAGGTTTGGTTGGCACAGTTGCCGGTGCCTTGCTTGGGGTTTATGTCAGTTACAGCCTGGGGCTGGCGCTCTTTGGCTTTTTATTGTTGGTGGGTAGTTTAGAAATTGTCTTTGAATGGCGAGGCCGTCATCAAAGCCACCTGTTGCCGCTGGACAGATACGGCCAGTTGTTTTCTGCCATCTGGTATTTGCTGACGGTAGGTTCACTGATTGGCATTATCTGGTATTTCGCCAAATCCGGTGACGACATCCTGGCGTTGCCACTGAAGATTTTACAAAGTTAAGCAGAACGCCGGGCGCAGCTTTATGCTGCGCCGGCGCAAGCATCAACCGACAAAAGCCGCCACTTCTGCTTCCGTTAAAACGCGGTATTCACCTTCAGCCAGGCTATTGGCGTCTAACACAAAATCACCAATTTTTTCGCGGTGCAGTTTTTCCACTTTGTTACCAATAGCGGCAAACATGCGTTTGACCTGATGATAACGGCCTTCGTGAATAGTTAATAAACATTCATGCGGACTGACAATTTCCAGCTGTGCTGCTTTGGTGGGGTGTTTTTCACCGCGCAGCATCACACCTTCGGCAAACAACCGGATGGCCGAATCATCCACAGGATCGGCCAGCCAGGCGCGGTAAGTTTTGGCACATTCGTGTTTGGGCGAACTGATTTTATGTGACCACTGACCATCATCAGTGATCAACAATAAACCTGTAGTATCCAGATCCAACCGACCTACCGTATGCAGTTTGTCCAGTCTGGGTTCGTCCATTAACACAAAGACGGTGTTGTGGTCAGGGTCATCCGTAGAGCAGACATAACCGGTCGGTTTATGCATGACAAAATATCTGGGGCCGGTCAGAGCGAGAACTTCACCGTCCAGTTCCACTTGTTGTTCAGGCTTCAGCTGGGTGGCAGGTTGTTTACAGGGTTGCCCGTCAATCAGCACTAAAGCCTGACGGATCAGTTTGCCAGCCTGGCTGCGGGTCAGGCCGGTACAATCACAAATAAACTTATCTAAACGCATCACAAGGCTCTGGCAAAAAGAGGCTAGTGTAACGGGCTGGCCACAGCGGCTCAACCTTGCACTGGTATCAAGGCCGTTATTGTGCTTTTAAACCGTAAAGTTCCAGCCGGGCTGTCCAGAATTCCTGTTTGGGTAATTCGTTAATGGCTTTGTCAAAGGCGCCCAGCAGGTTCTGATAATGTTGGGTCAACAGCAGTTGTCTTTTGTAAGCAGGGTAAGGTTCACCGACAATACGGAGTTTACCCAGATAATGTTGCTGCCGGCCGTAATATAAAAAGCTGGACCTGGTGATCACTACATGGTCGACATTACGCTCGAGCAATCTTGCCAGATTTTCTTTATCAGATTCCGCATCCAGCCGGGTGACACGCCGCTGCTCTACCAGCTCATTGACGCCGGGGTAACTATAACCCCGGATTGCCCCCAAAGTGCTGCCGGCGAGGTTATTCAGTTCGGTTAAATCACCGGTAAATTCACTATGGCTGACAAACACATCGCGGTCGATAAAAATTTCTGTCGTCCAGCTATATGGCTGCACTTTATTGCTGAACCAGGCCGGATTGGCCCATAACACTATGGTGGGTTCACCGGCCTGCAGGCGGGCATTGAGTTGTGGACGTGGCAGAAATTTATATTGCAGCTGGTAATTTTCGCCGAGTTGCTGTTGTAGCGCCCGCACCAAATCGTAGTTTAAGCCGGTTTCGGCTTCGGCATTAATTACAAAAGGAGGTGAACTGTGGTAACCGTACAACGTGAGCTGAGTGGCTGCCAGTACCTGCGGCAAAAACAGCCAACAACAAAGCAGCAGCAATTTTTTGGCCATTTTTACCTCCGGACAATATTGTTATTTAACCTTAGTCGCCGCATTGCTAAAAATGAAGGCCACATGACTGAAACTTATGCCATAACAGTGTGCTGAACTCCAGCATGAAGATACATTTAATTAACATCATTTAATTCATCAGCCAGCATGATACAAAACTACCGGTTAGCAGCTCCGGCCAGTACTCCCTGTTGTTTAAATCGGGCTGCCGCTCCCTGTAGCGCTAAGCTGTTGTCGCTTACCGCGTTTTAACTTTTCTGCTGCTCCAGTCAACTATTTTGGTTGCAATAGACCTGCTATTTCCTCTACATTGCTGCAGCAAATAACTATTAGAACTATTAACTTCACCTCGGGACAATCATGAGCAATACCACTACAGCCCGCGGCAGCTGGGGCTCCCGCATCGGTTTTATTCTGGCGGCTGCAGGTTCAGCCGTTGGTCTTGGCGCCATCTGGAAATTCCCTTACGTCGCCGGCGCCAATGGCGGTGGTGTATTCCTGCTGGTTTATCTGGCCTGTGTCTTCTCGGTAGGTGTTGTGATGATGCTGGCCGAAATGATGATTGGCCGCAGCGCGAAAAAATCTGCAACCTCCGCTTATCGCGTGTTAGGCAAAAGCAACTGGCATCTGGCGGGCTGGATTTCAGTGCTTTGTGTGTACTTAATTCTTGGTTTTTATTGTGTGGTGGGTGGCTGGACCATTGCTTATATAGTGGAAGCAGTGAAAGGTGACATACTGACCACAGATGCCAAAGTGCTCAGTGACACCTTTACCAACTTCATTGCCAATCCAACTTCAGCTTTGATTTATACCGCAGGCTTTATGGGCATTACGGCTGCCATTGTCATCGCTGGTGTGCAATCTGGTATTGAACGTATCTGTAAAGTACTGATGCCGGTACTCTTTGCCCTGATGCTATTTATGGTATATCGCAGTCTGACGCTGCCAGGTGCTGTTGAAGGTGTGATGTATTTTATTACGCCGGACTGGAGCAAACTGTCGGTAAAAATGGTGCTGGATGCATTGGGTTTAGCGGTGTTTTCGCTGTCAGTGGGTGCTGGTTTAATGATTGCTTACGGCTCTTATTTAAGTGCTGAAACCAAGGTAGTGAACGCAGGTTTATGGATAGCTGGCCTTGCCACTATGGCAAGCGTATTAGCAGGTTTAATGATTCTGCCTGCAGTATTTGCTTTCCATGTTGACCCGGCTGCTGGCCCGGGCCTGACCTTTATTACCATGCCGGCGCTGTTTGCCCAAATGGCCGGTGGTCAGATTCTGGCGCTGGTATTCTTTTCACTGCTGTTATTTGCTGCTGTGACTTCTTCGATTTCGATTCTGGAACCGGCAGTGGCCTTCCTGATTGACGAATACGGCCTGGCGCGTAAAAGCGCCACCCTGATTGTCAGCATCAGCAACTATGTGGTGTTGGGCATTCCGGCGGCATTATCTTTTGGCGCTATGTCTGAAGATATGAAAATCCTCGGTAAAACACCTTTTGATTTAATGGACTTTGTTGCATCCAATTTATTAATGCCGCTGGGCGGTATGCTGGCCGCAGTTTTTGTTGGCTGGCGCATTTGGCCTGAAATCCGTGCAGTACTGGCCGGTGAAATGAACAAAACTATGCTGCACTGGTACCGGCTGATGGCGGCTATTGTAGCACCGCTGCTGATTGCGATAGTGGCTTATATGACCATTAAAGGTTAATCTCGGCCCGGTTTTGATACCGGCGGACAACAATAAGAAAGCTGCCTTTGGGCAGCTTTTTTATTGGATAACACAACAGGAATTACACCTTGTTGTTTTATCCTTGTTTCAGTGGTTTTTCAGCCTTTTTGCTACTGGGACGTTCTCGTTGTTCCGGTAATTGCGCTGTCAGACTGGCTGGTTTTTTAGCCGAAGGCGCAAAAGCACTTGGCATGACTTCAATACCCAGTTTACGGCCCAGTTTTACAATCAGCGGAATAGTGACAGGGGCGAAAGGCAAAATGGCAAAAATGCCCAGGCCTGTAGCACGCAGCACATCCGCCAGCTGAGCATTGGCCGCTGCTAAATCGGCTTTGCTGGCTTCACCTGATAAATAACTCTGATAAATACGCAACATTTGGCGGGTTTCCGCCTTTTCCTGCGACAACGCTGTTTTTAACCGGATCATACTAAAACGGATCCGGATCATACTTTTGCGCCTTTGTAACCGCAGCACCCTGATCGGCGCTTTATGCAGATGACGTAGCAGCCCCATACCGATCCCCGTTGCTTAACCCAGCGCGCTGCCAACTTGCAGCCTGATAAAAAAACTATAGCGCTATTATCCGCCGCCGGACGCCGAAACAACAGCGCTATTTATCGAAGATGTACTAACAATTGGTCGAATAAAAGGACTTGATGCTCTGTCGCTCAAGCACTTTGTCAACACAACTTATAAGTTGAGATAAATGACTCAGGCCTGAACAAAAGATGGATCAGCAGCCGTTATCAGGCCTGCACGGTAAAATGACCATTGCGCAATTCTTCCCGCTGATAGGCTGGCCCCTCGATGCCGTCATAACTGACGCTGGCACCTGCTGCAACCGCAATCACATGACCGGCGCCCGTGTCCCACAGCATGGTGGGGCCTAATCTTGGGTATAAATGTGCGCAGCCTTCGGCCACCAGACAGAATTTTAATGAACTGCCTACTGCCAGTAATTCATGTTGTGGGTATTTCGCCAGCACAGCGTCCATCCCTGGCTGAGCATGGCTGCGGCTGCCAACAATTTTCACCGGCTCTCCTGCCACAGCTTTTTGGGCGTGAATGGGTCTGGTTTGCTGTTGCCCCAGCGCATCCAGTTCTGCCACAAAAGCGCCCAGCCCCAGCACTGCACTGTAGGTTTTTTGCAGCACAGGAGCGTGGATCACGCCAAGCACAGGTTCACCTGCCACTATCAAGGCGATGTTGACGGTAAATTCACCGTTGCGTTTAATAAACTCTTTGGTGCCATCCAAAGGGTCCACCAGCCAATAACAATGCCAGTGCTGGCGTACGCTCCAGGGAATATCGGCCGCTTCTTCGGATAGCACCGGGATGTCGGGCGTTAATAACGCCAACTCGCGCATAATCAGCTGATGCGCGGCTAAATCGGCGGCGGTGAGCGGGCTGTCGTCGGCTTTGTGCTGCACTGCAACTGCTTGTGGTTGATGGTAAATCGCCAGAATAGCCTCGCCTGCGGCCACGGCAATGTGGCAAATCTGCGGTAACCACTGGCTGAGTTGTTGTTGTGTTGGCGTGTAAGAAGTCATCTACATCAGGTCCTGCATTTAGCTTTGTGGCCGGATAATGCCACGCTGCTCCAGTAATAGCAGCAGCTGCTGAACACTTTGTTCCAGCGAAAGCAGCGCTGTATCCAGCCTGATATCCGGTTGTTCCGGCGCTTCATAAGGGTCTGAAATACCGGTGAAATTTTTAATTTCACCCAGCCGGGCTTTTTGATACAAGCCTTTCACGTCGCGTTTTTCGCATTCTTCGAGCGAAGTCGCGACATACACCTCAATAAATTTGCCATCAGGCAATGCCTTGCGAATGGCGTCACGCTGGCTTTTTAGTGGTGAAATAAAAGCGCTGAGTACAATTAAACCTGCATCTACCATCAGGCCGGCAACAGCGCCCACCCGGCGGAGATTCTCGCTGCGGTCCGCTTCGGAAAAACCTAAATCGGCACATAACCCATGGCGTACATTGTCACCATCGAGCAAATAAGTATGAGCGCCACGCTCAAGCAACGCCTGTTCCAGCGCACCTGCGACTGTTGATTTACCGGCACCGCTTAAACCGGTAAACCACAACACCACAGCTTGTTGTTGTTTATGCGCTTCCCGCTGTTTGCGGTCAACCTGATGTTGTTGCCAGACAATATTGTTCATAACACCTCTGTAAAAACCCGCACCAGCGGCCAAACAGCCGGCAACCTATTGATGATTGCCGGGCTGCGCTGTTAGAGCTGTTAGCCCAGTCTGGAAATATCAACCGCCTGCCAGTGCGGATAATGTTTACGCACATAAGCATTCAGCTCCAGCTCGGCCGTACTGAATCTGCTTTGTTGCTGCACTGGGGCGAGATCACTGTCGACCAAACCTGCACCCACAGTGATATTGCTTAAACGGTCGATAAAAATAAAACCACCGGTGTCACGATTCTGCCGGTAAGGGTCAAACACAATAGCTTCAGTCAGTTCCAACTCCACCAGCGCTATGCCATTTAATGCCAGGCTCTGTGCTTCAGACTCTGCCAGCGTATTCACATCAATGGCATGGCGGATAGCTGTGACTTTGCCCGCCACTTTTTTACTGGCCAGTTTAATGTTGTAACTTTTATTCAGCTGCAGCGGATCTTCGTGCATCCACACCACTTTGGCCAGAATACGGTTGGAAACCATTGCCTGATGCTGTTTGGGCGCTATCACATCGCCACGGCTGATATCAATTTCATCCTGAAGCGTTAAGGTGACCGCCTGACCGGCCACAGCAGAGGGCAGCTCACCATCAAAAGTGACAATAGATTTAATCACTGAACTTTTACCCGAGGGCAGCGCGACGATGGCATCCCCCACCTTAAACTGACCTGCGGCAATAGTGCCGGCAAAACCCCGGAAATCCAGGTTCGGCCTGTTGACATACTGCACCGGCAACCGGGCTTCACCTGCCAGGTTAAACCCTGTAACCGGAGCGTTTTCCAGTTTTTGCAATAAGGTTGGGCCTTTGTACCAGGGGCTTTGGCTTGATCGGTTCACCACGTTATCGCCGTTCAGCGCGGACAGCGGCACAAAATCAATGTCCGGGCCCTGCTCTGTGCCCAATTGCTGCTTTAACTGCCCGGCAAAAGCCAGATAATCCTGCTGAATTTGTTCAAACCTGTCTTCGGCAAAACCCACTAAATCCATTTTATTAATGGCCACCACAAAGTGTTTGATGCCCAACAGTGCACAGATAAAACTGTGACGGCGGGTTTGGGTCTGCACACCATAACGGGCGTCGATCAGAATAATGGCCAGGTCACAGTTAGAAGCACCTGTCGCCATATTGCGGGTGTACTGCTCATGGCCCGGGGTGTCGGCGATAATAAATTTGCGTTTGGCGGTGGAAAAATAACGGTAGGCCACGTCGATAGTGATGCCTTGTTCACGCTCCGCCTGCAGACCGTCGACCAGCAGCGCCAGGTCGATACTCTCGCCTGTGGTGCCGTGCGTTTTACTGTCTTTATGCAAAGCCGCCAGCTGATCTTCGTAAATCTGCGCACTGTCGTGCAACAAACGGCCAATCAGCGTACTTTTGCCGTCGTCCACTGAACCACAGGTTAAAAATTTCAGCAAAGACTTGTGCTGTTGTTGTCTGAGGTATTCTTCAATCCCC
This sequence comes from Rheinheimera sp. 4Y26, assembly GCF_025245835.1. Classification (GTDB taxonomy): domain Bacteria; phylum Pseudomonadota; class Gammaproteobacteria; order Enterobacterales; family Alteromonadaceae; genus Pararheinheimera. Next base: position 83,205 of record NZ_JAOBWS010000001.1, on the reverse strand, counting down.
AGTTGTTCCAATTCAATAGCGACTGACATCAGAAGTAGCCCTCACGTTTTTTCTTTTCCATCGAACCACTGGAATCGTGGTCAATCACCCGGCCTTGCCGCTCGCTGGAGCGCGACAACAACATTTCTTCGATAATGGCGGTTAAGCTGTCGGCGTCCGACTCAATGGCGCCGGTCAGCGGGTAACAGCCCAGGGTTCTGAAACGCACCAGCTTTTGCTCTGGTTTTTCGCCAGGCTGAAGCGGCATCCGGTCATCATCCACCATGATCAGGGTGCCGTTGCGCTCCACTACAGGGCGGTAAGCCGCCAGATAAAGGGGCACAATTTCAATATTTTCCTGATAGATGTATTGCCAGATATCCAGTTCAGTCCAGTTCGACAGCGGGAACACCCTGATACTTTCACCTTTGTTCACCTGACCGTTGTAGGTGTGCCACAACTCAGGGCGCTGGTTTTTTGGGTCCCAGCGATGGTATTGGTCGCGGAACGAATAAATCCGCTCTTTGGCGCGGGACTTTTCCTCATCGCGGCGTGCACCGCCAAAAGCAGCGTCAAAACCATATTGATTCAGTGCCTGTTTTAAACCTTCGGTTTTCATCACGTCGGTGTGTTTGGCGCTGCCAAAGGTAAAGGGATTCATGCCCATGGCCAGGCCTTCCGGGTTTTTGTGCACCAGCAGGTCGAAGCCGTACTCTTTGGCCAGCCGGTCACGAAACGCAATCATTTCGCGAAACTTCCAGTCGGTATCGACATGCAAGAGCGGAAACGGAATTTTGCCAGGATAAAAAGCTTTGCGTGCCAGATGCAGCAGCACCGACGAGTCTTTACCAATGGAATACAGCATCACCGGGTTATCAAACTCGGCCGCCACTTCACGGAAGATCTGGATACTTTCCGCTTCCAGCTGTTGTAAATGCGTTAAGGTTTGCACTAGACGACCCTCAATTTAAAAACAAATAAATTTGATGTATTTCATTCTTGTATCAAGCAGGCTTTAGCCTCAGGCCAGCTTGGCCAAAGGCTGGGCAAATACTGCAGCATTGGTTTGTGTGCCATACCAGGCCAGCTTTTGCTGCAGTGCCACCACTTCACCAATCACCAGCAAAGCCGGCGACTGTACCTGCTGTTGTTCAATTAAATCGGCCAGTCGCGCTAAGCTGCCGGTAATCACCCGCTGTTGTGGTCTGGTACCGTTTTCTAAAATAGCGATCGGTGTGTCAGCAGCACGGCCAGCAGCCAATAACTGCGCCTGAATATGCGCCGATTTCATCAGCCCCATATAAATCACTAAGGTTTGATTCGGGCGGCTTAAACTGTGCCAATCCGGCTCTTTACCATCTTTCTGGCAATGGCCTGTGACAAACTGCACCGCCTGGGCGTAATCACGGTGCGTCAGTGGAATACCGGCATAAGCAGCACAACCTGCAGCCGCTGTGATGCCGGGCACCACCTGAAACGGAATTTGATGGGGCAATAACACTTCAATTTCTTCAGCGCCCCGGCCAAAAATAAAGGGGTCGCCGCCTTTTAACCGGCAGACTTTTTTACCGGCAAGGGCTAAATCAATCAGCAGCTGATTGGTATGTTCCTGCGCCACCGAATGCGCGCCGGCTTTTTTGCCCACACAAATCAGTTCAGCGTCCCGGCGCACCAGCTGCATTATGGGTTCGGACACTAAATAGTCGTACACCACCACATCGGCTTGTTGCATCAGTTGCAACGCTTTCAGGGTGAGCAGCTCCGGGTCGCCCGGGCCTGCGCCCACCACATAAACTTCACCTTTTGAACTTTGATGATCATTCAGTGATTGGCGAAGCTCAGCTTCTGCGGCATCCAGTTGCTGTTTTTGCACCAGACTAACGATATTGGAATTAAACACTTTTTCCCAAAATTGCCGGCGCTGCGCAAAACCCTGAATTTTTTGCTGCACTTTGCTGCGAAAGCTGCCGACCAGTTCAGCCAAAGGCCCGAGATGCTGAGGTAACAAAGTTTCTAATTTTTCGCGTAAGCGGCGCACCAAAACAGGCGCTGTGCCGCCGCTGGAAATAGCCACCAAAATTGGCGAACGGTCGATAATCGAAGGGAAAATAAACTCACATTTGTCCTGATCATCCACCGTATTCACCCAGATTTGCCGTGCCGTTGCCGCCTGATGTACAGCAGCATTCACCGCGTCATCATCGGTGGCGGCCAGCACCAGCCAATGGCCGGCCAGTTGAGAATCGGCAAAATCGCCCTGAATTAACCGGGCTTTTTGCTGTTGCTGCCAGGCATAAAATTCGGCTTCAAACTGATGGGACACCACAGTTAATACCGCACCGGCACTGAGCAAAGTACGCGCTTTACGCAGCGCCACATGGCCGCCGCCAACCAGCAACACGGCTTTGCCGGTTAAATCGGTGAAGATAGGTAAATACTGCACTGCTTGCTCCCGCTACCAAGTCGCTATTTTCTTGCCTGCAGCGGGATTGGACAGAGTGCTACCCTCATCACCGCCGGATCATCAACGATGCGATATTAGACGTCTAAACGTCCTGATTCCAAGAAGGGATTGCGCTCAGTTATAACCAAATGGAATTAGCAGAGTGGATAAACCAAAGAATTAACACACAAGATGCAATAAACCAGCGGCAGCCGGCAAAATTAGGGGCAGAGGGATAAAGCAGAACACAAAAGACAAACCGGGTTGTGCTGCTGTTGTCCAAAAACAACAGCAGCACAACTTATCAGGCAGAATGACGCTGACAAACAGCGGCAGTAAAGACCACATCAGTTGAGCTATTTAATGCCGTTTCACAGGAATCCTGCACCACACCAATAATAAAACCTATAGCCACCACCTGCATGGCAACATCACTGGAAATGCCAAAAAGGCCACAAGCCAGCGGGATCAACAATAATGAACCACCGGCAACACCGGATGCACCACAAGCACACACAGCGGCCACCACACTCAATAACATTGCAGTGGCAAAATCCACCTGAATGCCCAGCGTATGCACTGCCGCCAGCGTCAGTACAGTGATGGTAATGGCAGCACCGGCCATATTAATAGTGGCGCCCAGCGGAATAGACACTGAATAGGTGTCTTCATCTAATTTGAGTTTTTCCGCCAACATCATATTGACCGGAATATTGGCGGCTGAGCTGCGGGTAAAAAAGGCCGGAATACCACTTTCTCTTAAGCAGGTGAGCACTAAAGGATATGGGTTTTTGCGGGTGGTAATAAACACCAGCAGCGGGTTGACCAACAACGCGATAAACAACATAGAACCCACGAGCACCAGCAACAACTGGCCATAACTGGCTAAACCGGCAAAACCTGTGGTGGCCACTGTTTCGGCAACCAGGCCAAAAATACCAATAGGGGCCAGTTTAATGATAAAAGTGACCAGCATCGAAATACCGTGCGACACATCGGTAAACACCTGTTTGGTGGTTTTATTGGCATGATGTAACCCCAAACCCAGACCAATAGCCCAGGCCAAAACACCAATAAAATTACCGGTCAGCAGGGCATTGATCGGGTTATCCACCACCTGGAATAACACTGTTTTTAATACCTGAGCAATACCTTCAGGCGGTGTGACAGCTTCAGCAGCTGCGGCCAGGTTTAATGTGGTAGGAAATAAAAAACTTGCAGCTACGGCGGTTAAGGCCGCTAAAAAAGTGCCGGTTAAATACAGCACCAGCACGGGTTTCATTTTGGCCTGACCGTCAATTTTGCGGTTGGCAATGGATGAGGCCACCAGAATAAACACCAGAATTGGCGCTATGGCTTTGAGCGCTTTGACAAACAGCGCTCCCAAAATGGCAACCGCCTGCCCAGCTTCAGCTGACCAGCTGGCTAATAAGGCACCACACAAAATACCTAGCATAATTTGCGGCACCAGGCCCAGCTTAAAGCCCGGTGTTGAAGTTGTAGAAGTCATCAGCGCATTGTTCCTGTTGTTTTATTTTGTCGCCGATTGTGCCGTTAAAGCGCCGCCGCAGCAAGTTGTGTGCTGTGGCAAGTGCTAAAACTGCGGCGGCGCCCCGGTGTTCCTGCGCAAGTTCACTGAATTTTGCTCTTTGACAAGGCTTGGATTTTAACCACCTTCATGTTATCAATATGAAATAGTTGTAAATGGACTTACCCGGATGAAATTACCTCTGCCGTTGATTCTGCTGCTTATTTTATTGCAAGCTTGCAGTCAGACCCCTGCGCCAGCAATCACGCCACCGCAAACACCCCAACATTATTTTGCCAAACCAGCGGCCCATGCCATTCCCGAGGTGGCAGCTTTTTATCAGCTGAGCGACATACAGCAACAACAGTTTTTGCAGTTTTATCAGCAAAGCGAGCTGCAGCAGATGCCCGGCTATGAAAGGCTGGAACTGTTTCTGAGCAAGCAGTTGTCAAATTTTCATTATGAAGGCAAAAACTACAGCGCCAGCCAAACCATGCAGCTGATGTCGGGCAATTGCATGTCTTTGGCGGTGCTCACCACAGCTTTGGCAAAACTGGTGAATATTGAGGTGGGTTACAGAGCAACTTATGGCGAACCGATGTTGAATTTTTCCGGTGATGTGTTTATCAGCTCAGACCATGTCCGCACTTATCTCTTTGCGCCGCAAGAGGACACAATGCAACAGCTGCGGGTACAACGGGCCGCAGTCGCTATTGATTATTTTCCGGAGCGGTTAGACCGGCTGGGCGCTATGTTTGATCACCGCCGCTTTGCCGCCATGATGTACAACAATCTGGCGGCGGATGCGCTGCTTGCCGGAGATCAAAATAAAGCCTTCTGGCTAACCCGGGCTGCATTACAACAAGAGCCAACCTACAGCGCCAGCATTAATCTGCTCGGCGTTTTGTACCGTCGTGCCGGAGATTTACGCTCAGCGCAACAATGGTATGAATTTGGCCTGAAACACAGCATGAACCCGGCAGCCATCGCCAGTAACTACCTGTTGGTGGCACAGGAGCTGAACGACAGCGCAGCAGTAAACCGCCTGGAAACTCTGCTACTGCAAAGCGACGACGACAACCCTTACAACTGGTTTTATCTGGCTTACCAGGCCGAACAACAGCAACAACAAGACAGGGCCATCCGTTATTACCAGAAGTTGCTGGAGCAGGCGCCATACCTGCACAGAGCCAACCTGGCATTGGCCAGACTCTATTTGCAGCAAAACAACAACACAGCAGCCAGCAAAGTGTTACATGAGGCACTGCGTTACAGTTATGAACAAGGCCAGGTGGCTATGTATAAGGCCAAACTGCAGGCCGTTAACGGACACCAGAGCGGGCAAGCACTGCCTGAATAAGGGTGTTTGGCGCAGTCACATCATCCGGCATCAACCAGTCCGGAGTTAACAACTGTCCGGTAAAACCACCTTGTGGTCTTGCTGCCCAAAATCTTGGCACTATGATGTCTAACTTACTGTGCGGCAGAGTAAAAAACTGAATGCCACCAGTGCTGCGTGAGCGCACATAACTGCCTTCACCGGCCAGAGTGGCAAAGCCAAAATCCTGCATCACATTACAAAATTGCACGGCCGATGAATAAGTACGACGGCCTGTCAGCACCACGACTTTGCCCTGAAAACGCAGCGGATTTTTGAGTTGTGGCTGATACCAGGTTTTAAATTCACTTTCGATCACCAATCCTGCTGGCTCAGTGGCACTGGCGCGGTTGGCGATGACTTTTTTCCTGTTGTGTGAGCCGACCCGAAATGGCTGGTCCGCCAGGTAAGGCAGCACATGGTCAATCCAGACTGAGTCGTTGCCACCGCGGTTTTCCCGCACATCAATAACGAGGGTTTTTGCGCCGGACTTTTGTATTTTGGCAAAAACTTCTTTGGTAAAAACGCCAATCTCCTGTTCGTCAGGCCAGCTAAAAGTACCGAGCTTCAGATAGGCGCTGTTGTTATCTAAAACACCATAACTAAAATTATCAGCGAAGTTTTCGCTGGTTTTACCAATCACAGCAACTGCCCGACTGGCTGGCAGTGTCACTTCACTGATGTTGTCGTTTTGCTTTAACTGCAATTTAAATTCAGCCGGCGAGCCAAATACACTGGCGTAATACAACTGAAAAGACGGCGCCAATAAGTTGGCTCTGTTCAGTGGGGTGTCGCCGTGGCGCAGCGCCAATAATTGCCTGCCGACCAGCGGTGCCAGCACACCATTAATACTTTCAATGGTGGCGCCGCGCCAGGGTGTATCAGCGCCACCGGCCAGCGCCAGCACTGTCAGCTCGCCGTCTGGTCTGATATGCACTTCCAGCGGAAACACACCGCCGGTTTTTTTGATCAACTGCTGCATATCGGTTTGGTCCTGCGGCAAATTCACCGACCAATGGGCGTCGTTAAATAATGGGTTTAATTTGCCGGCCTGATGCCAGAATTGATTGGCTGTCATAGGTTGGGTCAGGCTGGCCTCAATCTGCAAAAAAGCTTGTTCAAGCTCTGTGACTGAAGCGGAATGAGCAATATCAGGGTGGGTATCTTTGATAAAAGTCCGCAGACTTTGTAAATCTTCTTTCAGCTGCGCCGGGCTCAGCTGAACTTCAGCAATAACGGCCTGTTGTCTGGAATTGCCAGCCATACTGACCGATGGCAGCAACCCCAACATCAAACATAAAGTGGGGAATAACAAAATTTTAGCAAACATAAAATTTTCCAAATCCGTGAAAAAGGGGTTTCGCTGGATTGGTCGAATCATGTTTGAAAAAAGTTGGTTAAATTTTCAATTATTTAACGAACATGATAAATGCCGCCGCACGCTCAGGTGAAAGCTGCATCAATCAAAACACTACAGGCCTGCGGCACAACACAACTAAATTTCTGGCTTCACGGCCATCCCCATCCAGATGCAAACCACATTCGCAGCCCATGCAAGTTTTCAAATTCAGACAGGAATAAGGCACAGATATTATTGCAATCAGAGGCACACTGTACCTTTTTAATGCATTTTAATTATTGATTCGTTATCATTAAACTTATAAAGAACCAAATAAAAATATTTTGTAAATTTTATTGATTTAAAATAGAGATTTATCAGTGGCCGGCAGCAAAATCTAAATCAAAAAAGCTCCAACTGCTGCTTGCTTATCATCAGAAGCGAGCGTCGAAGCAGCGACCATTCTGTCGATATAATGACCCTAATCTGTTTCATGATAAAAATCTCAGAACGCTTCTAAATGTTCTCATGCCTAACTTTTTAGGAAGGTTTAAGAAAAACATGAGCAGCGATGCTAAACACATACAAGACGCGTCATTAAAAACGCCAGCTTTATATAAAGTACGAAGTTAATCATTGATAAGGAATTCAAATGTTCAGAAAAACGGCATTGCTTGTTTTATTAATACTAAATCAAACTGAATTATTACAAGCTCAGGAAATCTTAGATCCCATATCAGAAAAACCTAAAGTAAAGCTCAGCCATATGACTGAAGGTTTTTTTAATTTGAATGAAAAAGTATATTTTGTCGGGCGTTTCGGTCAGAGATACTCTTTTTTGCAATTGGATCCTGTGACGAATAGTGTCGTTCAAGTTGCCGAAATTCCAGAGGCATACAGAGCCTGGCCCACATCAGGACAATATGACACAGGCCCGGACATATCTCATATGGTTCCCATCGGCAATCGCCTGATGATGGGAGACAAGCGTTCAGGTTTAAAGGACTGGTTCGACCCAAGTTCTGGCTCTTTTTACAGTGCTTTTGCACATAAACCCAACGCTCATCAGGATGACTGCCGTTTATCGGGCTGGGATAATGGCCCGATACTAGCTTGCTCTGTCGCATATGGTTCGCAAAACCCAGCGCGTAAACTTTATTACCGATTAGAGCGAACCGATGGCTTGTTTCATGCCATTAATGACGCAGAGATGGTTAGCTTTACTGAAAGCATGGCGATTGAAAATGGTCTGTTTTGTTATAAGAGCACTGTTAACGAGCGCGAACAATGCTCTGAGTGGCCTTCGCAAACAAGCTATGTGGCCCCCGAAGGGAATTCTACCCGCGTAGTGCAGCACAACCATATTTTCTGGTTGAAGGAAAATGGTGAAATTGTCATGCAACAGCGGCACAGTGCTAACCAGACAAGTTTAAGCACTGCTGCGCAAACAACACTGCTGAATTCTGCCGGCATTATTGCTGTGAATTCTGAAAATCTGCTGTATGTCGTTGCAGGCACCAATGGCGAAAACTCGCAAATAAAACGTCTGAACTTTACTACCCAACGCATTGATATTATTGACTTAGGCGATAATCCGACCGAATTTTTGGATCAGAACATCAAGCCCTGGCATCTTACGCAGAATCGCTCAATCAATTCGGTTGTTGACGGCAGTTTTGTCTACAGGTCAAAACTGGGTGGTATCAAGCTGCTAAAACAAGATGACATCGCATTTCAACTGGTACAAGCAGACCCTTATGTACAATGGGACGATATATATCCAACAGCCGGATTTATCGAACTCAAAGATCAACTGGTCATCGTTGGTGATAGTTGTGCGTTGAAGGATAAATATGGTGTAGTGTTCCCTGTGCCGGAGGCATGCGCTGGCCGGACTCCATTCTTTTATTTAACCTCGGGTCAGCGAATACAGAAAGCGGAAGTGTCGGGTTTATTTGCAGCTGCCGAAACACCAATACGTCAATTAACCAGTTGGAACAAACAGTTATTCTGGTATGAAAAAAGCGAACAAGAAAAATGGTTAATCAAACGCTTTAATCCGAAAACACAAAAAATAGATATAGTTAGGGAAGATGATTTTGCGTACTCCAGCGGCAAGCTGTTGGCGGGAAGCTCTGAACTATGGCTGCAGGATGGCTATCGGGGTTTTTACCGATTCAACTCTGAAACGATGAAATTTGAGTTTAAGACGGCTTTACCTGATGCCTACACTTTACTTGATAGCGGTATTTTACACGGAGATCATTATTATTTTGTCACTTCACAGACAAAAGAGTCCCCTTACAATTCATTTATCCATCGGTTTAATTTGATTTCAGGGCAAATCCAAACACTGAAAACACTAACCAACATTTCGCCATATCCGAAGCTGCTGGGTGTGAGCAACAATAAATTGAACCTCTCGTTTTCCCGTTTAGTGGATGATCAATCGCTCAGTTCAGGCGGAGTTTTGGACTTATCTGACTTTACTCTTACATTCAATCAAGCCTTGGCAGATGACAGTCAATCAGGCTTGCCAACAGCACATTTTTATATAAATGAGACATTTGAATTTCAGAATAAATTATATGCTCTGGGCCATTCCAACTATCGTAATAGTCTGATTCAGCTCGATTTAGCGAATCAAACCAGAAAAAGCTTTCCAGGATCACCCAGACATCCGATTGGAGGATTTGAACGCCAGAGTCATTTTGTATTCGCAGATAAACTTTTCACTAGTTGGGGACAACAATATGCTGCTGACGGCTCAATGATAATTGAACCCTTGGCTGGATCTTTTTCTCACTTTGTACATTACCAGGACACAACATATTTGTTGAGCGAAACACAACTCGAAAAGTTAACGTTCAAAGATGGCATGGTAAACAGCGAGTCGAACTTACTAGGGAATAAACTTTTAATTCCAATAAATGCCAATGCGATCGAACTGGGTGGCAAACTGTATTTTGTGGCGCGAGACATCAGCAATGGCGAGCGGATCCGAATCATTCAGCTGCCTAACAGGCCACCCATCGCCAAAGATGATAACGCCACCACCAACAACAGCAGCAAAATAACCATCGCAGTCCTCAATAACGATACTGATCCGGATTTTGACGTAATAGGGATTCAGGAAGCGAAAGCAACTCAGGGCATTGTCAGTATTCAGCAAGATCAACAGCTGAGTTATCAGCCCAAAGCAGGGTTTGTCGGTATCGACGACATTCAATATCAGGTTACTGACGGCCGGGGTGGGATCTCCACCGCAAAAGTAAGTATCACTGTCACCGTAACAGATGTACCTCCGGTCACAAAACCTGAAGCGCCTGCGGAAAAATCGGGGGGTAGCCTGGCATTTGGTTGGCTTACGCTGCTGTGGTGTGCTGCGCAGTTCAGAAGCAGATGGAACTCAAAATAGAAAGGGGGCTAGTTCATCGGCGTGTCCGCTAAACAACGGGCACGCATTTTATTGCTGCTGATTGTGTCGGTTCAGAGCCCATCCCCATCCAGATGCAAACCACATTCGCGGCCCATGCCGTTAAAGCGGGTGTCTTCTTCAGTCATACCGGCTTGCAGCGGACGGCTGGAGTGGGTGTCGCCTACTGACACATAACCCTGCTCCCACAACGGGTGGTAAGGTAAGTTGTGGTCTTTTAAATAGTAGTGAATATCTTTATTGCTCCACTCGACGATAGGACAAATTTTTACTACGCCCCTTTGTACACTGACAATTTGGGTATCGGCTCGGGTGGAGCTTTGGCTGCGGCGCAGGCCACTGAACCAGCTTTGTACTGCCAGCTCCTGCTGCGCCCGCTGCATCGGCTCTACTTTATTCAGCTGGTTGTATTGCTTCAGTCCTTCGGGGCTGGTCCAAAGCTGGCCAAAACGGGCTTCCTGCCAGGCCGGGCTTAAATGACTGCGGTAAACCTTTAAATTCAGCTGCAGCCGCTCTGTTAATTCATCAATAAAACGATAAGTCTCAGGGAATAAATAACCGGTGTCGGTCAGCACCACCGGCAAATCCGCTTTCACGCTGGTGCAAAGGTGCAACATCACAGCGGCCTGAATACCAAAACTGGAGCTGAGCATATGTTTACCAGGCATTTCTTTCAGTGCAAATTCAACCCTTTGCTGCGCCGTTAAAGGCGCAAGCAATTGGTTAATTTCCAGCAGCGCTTGTTGCTGCGCTGCCTGGTCTAACTCTAATAACTGCTGATAACTCATCATGTTCGAAACTCCAAAGCTGTTGCCGGCTCAGGCATGAAAATCTGTTTTACTGACTTTCACTTCTGCCACGACACCAATCCGAATGACAAAATCACCAAAACATTCACCGGCATTGCGCTCAACCGCCCAGCGACCAATCAGCGTATCGAGCGCCGCCAGAATGTCAGCTTCAGCCACGTTGTCTAAATACAGTTTTGGAATACGGGTACCGGCTGTGTTGCCGCCTAAATACAAATTGTATTTGCCCGGGCCACGCCCCACTAAACCGGCTTCAGCCAGCATTGCGCGGCCACAACCGTTCGGGCAACCGACTACCCTGAGAATAATATGATCATCCGCTACACCATGTTTAGCCAGAATGCCTTCCACATGAGTGACCAAAGTTGGCAGATAACGTTCAGCTTCTGCCATCGCCAATGGGCAGGTTGGTAAAGACACACAGGCCATCGAATTTTTGCGCTGCGCTGTGACTGAGTCTTCAATCAGGCCATGAGCGCGGGCAATAGCTTCAATCTGTGCTTTATCTTCAGCGGCCACACCAGCAATGATTAAATTCTGGTTGGCCGTCATGCGGAAATCACCTTTGTGGATTTTGGCAATTTCCGACACGCCGGTTTTTAGTGGTTTGCCCGGGTAATCCAGCAAACGGCCGTTTTCGATAAAAAGCGTTAAATGGTGTTTACCATCAATACCTTCCACCCAGCCAAAACGATCGCCGCGGTGGGTAAACTCATAAGGCCGGCTTGGCTGAAAGGTCACGCCAACGCGTTTTTCCACTTCCTGTTTAAAGGTGTCCACGCCAATACGGTCGATGGTGTATTTGGTTTTGGCGTTTTTACGGTTCACCCTGTCGCCATAATCACGTTGCACTGTGACCACATGTTCAGCCACTTGCAGTACATGCTCCAGGCCAATAAAACCAAAGTCTTCAGCACGACGCGGGTAAGTACCTTTGTCACCATGCGTCATGGCGAGGCCACCACCCACTAACACGTTAAACCCCACCAACTGGCCATTTTCGGCAATAGCCACAAAGTTTAAGTCGTTGGCATGCACGTCAATATCGTTGTGCGGCGGAATGACCACTGTGGTTTTAAACTTGCGCGGTAAATAGGTATCGCCGAGGATTGGCTCAACCTCAGTCGTTTCTACTTTTTCTTCATCCAGCCAGATCTCGGCATAAGCGCGGGTTTTTGGCAGCAGATGTTCAGAAATTTTCACTGCCCATTCATAGGCTTGCTGGTGCAGCACCGACTCCACCGGGTTTGAAGTGCAAAGCACGTTGCGGTTTACATCACCTGCTGTGGCAATTGAGTCTATGCCAATGCTATTGAGCATCTGGTGCATAGGTTTGATATTCGGCTTAAACACACCATGGAACTGGAAGGTCTGACGGGTAGTTAAGCGGATGCTGCCGTAAAGGGTTTTTTCACTGGCAAATTTATCGATTGCCAGCCACTGCTCAGGTTTGATAATGCCACCCGGCATCCTGGCGCGTAACATCACGTTATGCAGTGGTTCCAGTTTTTGTTCGGCGCGTTCAGCCCGTAAATCGCGGTCATCTTGCTGATACATGCCGTGAAAACGCACCAATAAGAAGTTATCACCGGTAAAACCACCGGTAATTTCGTCTTTTAAATCTGTGGTGATAGTGCCGCGTAAATGATGACTTTCCGCTTTTAAGCGTTCGTTATCAGACAGCGCGCCCTGCACCTGCAGCTTTGGATCTATCGGGTATTGTGGCGTTGTCATTAATAAACATCCTTCTGATAACGTTTGTGTTCACGCAGTTGTTCTAAATAATCGGCGGCGGCTTCTTCGGTTAAGCCACCAAATTGTTGCGCAATTTGCAGCAGCGCCTGGTGCACGTCTTTGGCCATTTTGCTGCCATCACCACAGATATACAGATGGGCGCCTTGTTCTAACCAACTCCAGACTTCAGCCCCTTTGGCCAGCAGCTTGTGCTGTACATAGATTTTTTCGGCCTGGTCGCGGCTAAAAGCCACATCGAGTTTGCTCAGCACTCCACGTTTTAAATAATCCTGCAGTTCCACCTGGTATAAAAAGTCCTGGGTAAAATGCGGATTACCAAAAAACAGCCAGTTTTGGCCAGTGGCACCGGCGTTATCCCGTTCCTGCAAAAATGCCCGGAAAGGTGCAATACCTGTACCCGGACCAATCATAATTACCGGTGTGTCATGGCCTGGCAGGCGGAAATTGTCGTTGTGTTCCACAAAAACCTTCACTGGCTGGCCTTCAGCTAAACGCTCGGCCAAAAATCCGGAAGCACCACCCAAATGGGTGTGGCCAAAAGCGTCATAACGCACCACACCGACAGTTAAATGCACTTCTTCACCCACTTCCGCCTGGCTGGACGCAATGGAATATAACCGCGGTTGTTGTTTACGCAGGCTATCTGCTAACTGCTGTGCGCTTAACGAACCCGGGAATTGCAGCACCACATCGGCAGTTTGATGCTGTGCTAAAAATTCGCGCAGCGCGGCTTTATCGCTTGCAAGCTGTTGCAAGGCTGCATTGCCGGTGGCTGCCGCGTATTTTTCGACAAAAGACGGATAAGACTGCGTCAGCTCCAGCTGCTCAGTGAGGGCTTTTTCAATAGAGACTTGTGCACCATCCAGCGTCACTTCAGTTGCAGCAGCAATGCCGGTGGCGGTCAGAATAGCGTTTACCAGCGCCGGATCATTCTGGAAATACACCCCAAGGGCGTCGCCCGGCTGATAGGTCAGGCCTGAGCCTGACAGCGAAATTTCAATATGGCGTACATCTTTGCTGGAATGACGACCGGTAATTTTTTGATTGACGGACAACTCAGCGAGCAGCGGATTTTGCTTGCTGTACAGACTATGATGGCCGTCAGTGGCACCAGGCCAGGCAATCACCTGCGCTGAAGGCGCAGTATTGGCCGCAGTTAATAAAGGCGCAAATTGCGCCAGCGCCTGCTGTTGCCACTCAGAGGCTGGAGCTTCGTAATCCACATCCAATAAAGCCACTGGCTGCAGCCTTGTTGCACCAAATGCCGCCAGCTTATTGTCAAAATCCAAAGCTGTCTGGCAGAAATATTCATAAGAGCTATCCCCCAAACCAAGCACTGCATAATGTAACTGCTGCAGCTGGGGTGCCTTTTTGCCAAACAAAAACTTATGAAAACTCACGGCAGATTCAGGCGGTTCACCTTCACCATAAGTAGAAGTAACGATGATTAAAAACTTCTCTTTGGCCAGTGCATTGGTTTTATAACTGGCAATATCCAGCAACTGTACCGCAAACCCCTGCTGCTCAGCGGCGGCTTTAATTTTTCCGGCCACCCCTTTGGCATTGCCGGTTTGTGATGCATATAAAATGGTCAGCGTTGCCGCTTCTGCTACCTGAGCCGCAGCCACAGGCCCCGCCTGCTGACCGGCCAACTGCGCTGCCGCGGCCAGATAACCACTGACCCAGGCTTGTTGAATGGGATTCAGCTGGCTGACCAGCGCCTGTAAATTTTTAACTTGCTCGGCACTTAGCGGGCTTGCTTGTGCACTCAGTGAAGCCAGAAGCATAACAACACCTGTTTTTATTCAATTGCCCGCATTTTAGCCGTCTATACGGATATTAATGAAAGAATCGATCCTTCCGCTTTATGCGATTTGGTTATATAGCGGTCATCACATCAACACTGTAATTTTTTGACTAAAAATTGGTCATTCTGACGATGCGCTGCCATGCCAACCTTTAACGAATAAAAAATAAATCAATAAATACAACAACTTAATATCTGGCATAGCCTTTGCGATGTGCTGCTATCAACCGACACAAGGGGTCTACCATGAAAACATTAATCGCCACCGCTATCGCTGCCAGCCTGTCTTTTTCTGCTTTTGCCACTGATTCACAAAATTGCGCTTTGCAATTTAAAGACGATTTAGTAATAAACCCAACTTCAGTTCAGTTACAACGCGCCGACCAGTCTTTATGGCTGATCAACAGCGAAGGTCAGTTATTCCTCGATGGTAAAGCCGTCAGCACAGACGCCAATACCCAACTGGCTCTGCAACAATATCAGCAAGGACTGCGCGGTCAGGCTCAGGAAACCGCTCTGCTGGTGGCCGATGCACTGCAAATGGCGTCTGAAGCCATCAGCCGCGTGGTGACACAGTTTGGCGGTGACAACAGCGACGTACAGCTGGGCATAGATAAATCTTTAGCCAAACTGCGTGGCAATATTGATCAGCTGGTGATTAAAAACGGCGATGAGATCCGCATCAACGGCAGCAAATTACATAATGCCGACGCTGAATTCTCCAAAGAGTTTGAACAAGCCATCGAAAGCTCAATGACCGAAATGACCGGCTCTATGCTGGTGATGGTAGGTCAGGCCATGTCCCGTGGTGAAGGTAACTTTGAACAACGGATGGAACAGTTTGGCCAGGAAATGGAAAAGTTTGGCCAAGAGCTGGAAGCTGATATGGAAAGTCGGGGTGCTGAGTTAGAAAAACGTGGCAACAGCATTTGCCAGAACCTGCAGCAGCTTGACCAGCTGGAACAGCAAATCCAGCAGCAGGTACCGGCCATGACCGCTTTTGATCTGATCAACACCAGCGAAAAAGGTTTACAGCTGAGCTTCAAATCAGCAGATGGTCAGACCGAATAGTCAGTTTGCTTTAAACAAGTTATCCTTATCTCCTGAATTCGCCGCGCAACCTGCGCGGCATTTTTTTGGAGTTAAGCCAATGAGTATTCAACGTATTTTACCTGCCAGCCGTTATTCCGAAGCTGTGATTGCCGGCAACTTCATATTTTGTGCCGGCATGGTGCCGGAGCGTACCGACGGTGACATTGTGGCCCAGACCAAAGACGTGCTGGCGCAGATTGATGCTTTGCTGGCCAGATGTGGCTGCGACAAAACCGCTATTGTGGATACGGTGATTTATCTCGCGGACATGGCCGACTATAACGGCATGAACCAGGCATGGGATAGCTGGGTGGCGCCTGGTCAGGCACCGGCCCGCGCTACTGTTGAGGCCCGCCTGGCCAATCCGGCATGGTTGATTGAAATTAAAGTAACAGCGTATCAGGGCTGATCTGTTGCTGTTAAGCCCCGCGCTGAGGTGCAGCTCCCGTGCTTAGCGTAGGGCCTAACCCTGACTCAGCCCATAACGGCTTTTCAGCTGTTCAAGCAAGGACTGCTGCGGATAAGTCTGGTTTTTATCATAACCATGCTGACGCAGCATTTCGTTATACAAATGCACTGTATAACTGCCGGTTAAATCACTGAGCTCAATGCCGCCCTGATAAATCAGCTGCCAGTGAGCAAAATGCACCGGATAAAACATCTGCTCCGGCTGGATATAAGACTGCAAGGCAAAATAATGAACGGCACGGGTCAGCCCCTTGGGCCCGCCAATTTCACCCCAGCCGACATTGCCTCTGTGATTGCCAAGCAGGTAACGGCGCGCCAGTTTTTTCAGCTTCAGCCGCAGATCATCATAAGGTAACCAATGGTTTGGGTTGGCGCAGCTGTCGGCCATAAAACGGCAAAACGGATGGGCCGGCGGAAAACACAATAAACCTGAGCCCACCAGCTCACTTTCCCAGCCAAAAACGATATCAGGTTGTGCCGGCAGCCTCTGCAAACACACCATGTCCATATCCACCCAATAACCACCATGCTGATACAACATTTCCCAGCGAAACCAGTCGGAAAACAGCGCCAGGCTGCCTTTCTGATTCACAAAAATATGTTGTTTATCAAGGATGGTATTGGCATCGCGGATTTCGGCACCTGCCGGCACCTGCTGCACACCGTCGTAGGTATAAAGCACAAAGTGATGGCCGTGCTGCAGATAAGACTGCACCACCAATTGTTCGACGGCGCTGAGGCTACCGCCGATCCATAATCCATACACTGTTTGCATCTGCGCTCCGGCTCAAGAGTTTGAGCGCTCTATTATACCCAAGCGCTCAGGCGCTGCAGAGCGGGTCAGCCAACAAATTTAGTAAATCCGGATATAACGCTGCTTTTATCAGCAGCATCGGCGGTTAAATTTTACAGGCACCACCGGCACAATCATCTTCATCCGGCAAAGCGGCGGCATCGGCAGCAGCCTGATCGGCCAGTTCCAGTTGTCTGGCATTTTTTTCTTCTGCGGCATCAAAGTCCAGATGGTCTAAATCAAAATCAAATTCGCTCATTTTTGCGTCCTTATTAAAGCTGTTGTTACAGCTGTTGATCGCCGGTACTGACCAACTGCCCGCCTTTAACCACCAGCGGTGCCTGTTCTAATACCTTGATATTGGTTAACGGGTCCTGTGGTACTGCAATCAGATCAGCATAAGCACCGGCCTTTAATTGCCCCACCAGCAAAGTGCCGTTGTGATCGCGCCAGTTTAATAAAGTGGCCGCATGAAGCGTGGCACTTTGCAGCGCCTGCAGCGGCGTCATGCCCCACTGCACCATATAAGACAGTTGCCGGGCATTCAGGCCATGGGTATAGACACCGGCATCAGTGCCATACGCCATTTTAACACCGGCCTGTACCGCCTTTTTAAAGTTCTGCCGTTGCACTTTGCCAACAGCACGTTCTTTTTCCAAGGATTCCGGCAAAATACCGGCGGCTTCACCTTCTGCCAGAATATAGTCGCTGACATAAACATCCATCACCAGATAAGTGCCTTGTTGTTTTGCCAGCGCAATAGCTTCATCGTCAACAAAACTAGCATGTTCTATTGAATCCACCCCGGCGCGGATTGCTCTTTTAATGCCCGTTAAACCATGGGCATGGGCTGCCACAATACGGCCTCTGTCATGGGCTTCTTCGACCAGCGCCTGCATTTCCGCCTGGCTATATTGTGCTGCATTCACGTCGGTGTTTTTTGACATCACACCGCCGGTTGCGGTGAACTTAATCACATCGGCGCCATATTTAATGTTTTCACGCACCCGGCTGCGGATTTCATCACTGCCATTGGCCACGCCGCCACTTTGGGCACGGTAAATATGCGGCAACAGATTGTTGTCACAATGACCACCGGTCATACAAATCGTTGGGCCGGACACCCGCATCCGTGGCCCCGGGGTTTCACCATCGTGAATGGCATCACGCAGCGCTACATCGGCAAAACCGCCGGCGCCTAAATTTCGCACTGTGGTAAAACCGGCTTTTAACGTGACTTCAGCGGCTTTAACACCAAAAATGGCTTCACGCTGTGGCGTTTCGGCTAAAGCGCGGTAGCCATGTTTAGTCGGGTCTGAGGTCAGGTGCACATGCATGTCGATTAAACCTGGCAGCACGTAAGCATCAGATAAATCGATGGTATTTTGCAATTTTGGCGCCTGAGCTGCCGGCACTATACTGACTATACGCTCACCGTCGAGCAATAACGCCTGATCACGCTGATAACTGCCACTGCCGACATCCAGCAGATAACCGGCCAGCACTACACCATCCACTGCGCCCATAGCGGGCGCTGCGCTCAGGCTACAAAACAATAAGCTACTGAGCAGCCGCATCAGGATGGGTCCTTACCCTGATTTTTTTCCTGCAACAGTTGCTCTACCTGCGCTTCCAGGGCTTCTAATCTGGCGCGGGTGCGCTGTAACACCTGGGTTTGTACGTCAAATTCTTCCCGTGACACAAAATCCAGCTGGCTCAGTTTTGCCTGCAGCACCGCCTTAATTTTGGCTTCAACATCGTCGGCCACTTCCCGGAATTTCGGTGGAATAGCAGCACCAATTTGCCGTGCCATGTCTTCAATTTTTTTTGGATCTATCATCTGGGTTGCCTCGGATTCTGCTGGGTCGGAACAATTTATTCTACGAGCCTTGATGGTGACAGGCGACAACTATTTCAAGCAACTGGCCTGCTTTTGTCGCAAATGGGCCACCAGACCTGGCTGTTGCACCATAGTGCTTTTTGCTAAACTTGCGCCCTCGCAACACAGGGTGACCGATGAAACTTAATCCACAACAAAACGAAGCAGTTAAATATATCTCCGGACCTTGTCTGGTGCTGGCTGGCGCCGGCTCGGGCAAAACCAGGGTCATCACCAATAAAATTGCTTATCTGATTGAAGAATGTGGCATGTCGGCGCGGCATATTGCTGCTGTGACCTTTACCAATAAAGCAGCGCGGGAAATGAAAGAGCGGATCGGTCATCAGCTTGATCGCAGCAAATTGCGCGGTTTAACTGTTTCTACTTTTCACACCCTTGGCCTTGAGATCATCAAAAAAGAACACAAAGCCATTGGTTATAAGGCCAATTTTACGCTGTTTGACGATCAGGACAGCATGGCTTTACTCAAAGAGCTGACCGAAGCCGATTTGCAGGGTGATAAAGATTTATTGCGGGCGCTGCAAAGCAAAATTTCCAACTGGAAGAATGACTTACTTCTACCGCAACAAGCCATGGCCCAGGCGATGGACGCACAAAGCATCAGTTTTGCCAATTATTACGCCCAATACGCCCAGCAGCTGCGCGCTTACAACGCTTTGGATTTTGACGATTTAATTATGGTGCCCACCCTGTTGTTTGCCGCCAATGCCGAAGTGCGTCAGCGCTGGCAACAAAAGCTGCAATATTTGCTGGTGGATGAATATCAGGATACCAACACCAGTCAGTACGAACTGGTGAAATGGCTGGTGGGTGAACGGCAACGTTTTACCGTGGTGGGCGACGATGACCAGTCGATTTATTCCTGGCGCGGTGCCAAACCACAAAATCTGGTGTTGCTGGGCAAAGATTTCCCCAATTTAAAAGTGATTAAACTGGAGCAAAACTACCGCTCCTGCGAACGTATTCTGAAGGCTGCCAATATTCTCATTGCCAACAACCCACATGAATACGACAAAGCGCTGTTCAGCACTTTAGGTTATGGTGTGCCGCTCAAAGTGCTGCCCACCAAACACGAAGAAGATGAAGCAGAAAAAGTGGTAGCGGAAATTATTTCCCACCGTTTTTTAAACCGCAGCAATTACAAAGACTACGCCATTTTATACCGTGGCAACCATCAGGCGCGGGTGTTTGAAAAAGCGCTGATGACCAACCGTATTCCATACAAAATTTCCGGTGGCACCTCGTTTTTCTCCAGACCGGAAATTAAAGATGTGATGGCCTATTTAAGGCTGCTGGTGAATCAGGACGATGACAACGCACTGCTGCGGATCATCAACACGCCCAAACGGGAAATTGGCGCCGCCACTTTAGAACGTATTGGCAGCCTGGCCAATTCATTACATATCAGCCTGTTTGAAGCTTGTTGTGCGCCGGAATTATCCGATGAATTATCGGCCCGAAGCCTTGCGGCTGTGCGTGATTTTTCCCGCTGGATGGTGGAGCTTGCCGACAATGCAGTGCGGGCTGAGCCGTCGGAGGCGGTGCGTGATCTGCTGCGCCAGAGCAAATACGAAGCTTATTTATTTGAAAGCTGCGCCAGTCCCAAAGCGGCTGAAATGGCGCTGAAAAACGTTAATGAGCTGTATCGCTGGGTGAGCGAAATGCTTAAAGGCGACGAAGAACACGAACCCATGACGCTGTCAGAAGTGGTCACCAAACTGACGCTGCGCGACATGATGGAACGCAATGACAAAGACGACGATGCCGATCAGGTGCAGCTGTTAACCTTGCACGCATCCAAAGGCCTTGAATTTCCTTATGTGTTTATGGTTGGTATGGAAGAAGGCATACTGCCGCATCAAAGCTGTATTGATGAAGACAATGTGGAAGAAGAAAGACGCTTAGCTTATGTGGGTATTACCCGCGCCCAGCGTGAGCTGACTTTTACCTACGCCCGCGAAAGACGGCAATATGGCGAAGTGGTCAAACCCGAACCGAGCCGCTTTTTGCAGGAGCTGCCTTCTGACGATTTGGAGTGGGCTCAACACACGGCGCCGGTAAAAACGGAAGCACAACGCCAGCAAACAGGTCTGGCGCATCTGGAACGGCTACGCCAGCTGCTGAAGAAAGACTGAAGCCTGCGCCTGCTGCAGATTACGAATCAGCTGCCCCTGTAAATAACAACAGCCCAGTTCCAACAATTGCTGCTGTAATTCAGCATCGTCGACGCCGGCAGCAATCACCCTGAATTTGTAACTCTGTGACAAGTTCAGCAGCAATTCCAGCAGCTGTTTTTTATGCGGATGGCGCAGCACACTGCGGCTAAAAGAAGGGTCCAGTTTGACAAAATCAAATGGATATTGGGCTAACAAGCCAAAAGGCATCATCTCGACACCAAACTGTTCCAGCGACAAGCGTACGCCCAGCCGTTTGAGCTGTTGCAGGTAATTCAGATTACTGCTGCCAAGCCGGATCAGGTCGGTTTCGGCAAAACCCAGCGCCAATCGGTGTAACACTGACTGATAGGGCAATAACACTTTATGCAAACGGTCAAAATGCACCGGATTGATCAAATGTTGTTGGCATAATTTCAGGCTTAACAAGGCCGGTTGCTGCTGTTGTTGTAGCTGCTGCAATAACTGCTGCAAAATCTGCAGTTCAATCTGCGCCAGTACACCGGCTTGTTGCGCCTGATGACTGAAGTTTTGTTGTACACCCAAATCCGGATGCACCCACTGGATGTTGCTTTCAAAACCCAACAAATGTTGTTTTTCAGAGCAAACAATAGGGTCAAAGGCAATTTCAAACTGTTTATCGGCCAGCGCCTGATGCAGCGCCTGCTCCATACTGAGCTCCTGCAACAGTTGCATCCGCATGGTGCTGGTAAAGATCACAAACCTGTTACGCCCCATGGCTTTGGCCTGATACATAGCGGCATCGGCATCCCGTAATAAAGCGTCGGCATTTTTGTAATCCGGTTTATAACAGGCAATACCAATACTGGCGCCTGAGTGCACCTGCTGCTCCTGCAGCAGCATAGGCGCGCGCACAGCTTCAATAATACGGTCTGCCACTTCTTCAGCATCAGTGTCGCAATTTAACTGGGTTAACAGCACCACAAATTCATCACCACCCAACCTCGCCACCAGATCATGTTCGCGTACAGTGCGTAATAACCGCTGGCTGACTTCCACTAAAAAACAATCACCGGCATGGTGCCCCATAGTGTCGTTAATGAGTTTAAAACGGTCTAAATCAATGAATAACAAAGCAAAGCGTAAACCGGGCTCCCGGCCGCGCAGGGTAAACTGCTGTTTTAAGTGCTGCATAAACAGCTGACGATTGGCAAGGCCGGTCAGGGTGTCGTGATTGGCTTCGTGAAACAGTTTTTCTTCAATTTTTTTCCGCTCTTCCACCTGCAACCGTAAAAACAGATTGGTTTGACGCAGCTCGCGGGTACGTTCAAAAATTTTCCGCTCCAGCTCTTCCTGATGTTGTTTTTGCTGTTCAGCATTGAGTTTACGCTGGATAGCCACGGCAATATGCTGGGACACAAAACGCAGAATATTCAGCTCGTTTTCGCTGTAAAGATAAGCTTCGTCGTATGACTGAACCGCAATAACACCAAGCGCCTGCTGATCAATCAGTAAAGGCGCACCCAGCCAACTGGTTGACAGTGGCACCTGCTGATCCGGATCAGACACCAGGCGCAGCACTTCTCCCTGTGCTACCAGCAATTCTGACAATTCACGGTTGATCAGCCGCGCTTCACCTACCCGCAGTACATATTCGGTAAAACCTTTACGCAGCGGTCTTTCCTGCGCCGGCGGCGAATATTGATCCAGGTAAAACGGGAAACTCAGGGTTTTGCCGCTTTCATCCAGCAAGGCGATATAACAGTTATCCACCTTCATTAAACCCGACAGGATTTTATGCACTTCACGGTAAAAACCCTGCATGTCGGCGTTGGTGGCGGTCAGTTCAGAAATTTTATATAAAGCCGCCTGCAGCTTTTCGGCATTGCTGCGCTCGCGGATCTCCCGCTGCAGTGACTGGTTGATGTTTTGTAACTGTTTAGTGCGCTCCCGTACTGTCAGTTCCAACAGTTCGCGGCTTTTTACTCTGTCGATGGCGGTGACCGTATGTCCCGCTATTGCTTCCAGCAGATCCACATCCCGCTGCTGATAACTGTATGAATTGTCATAAACCTGTACCGCCATCACCCCAATCAACTGTTGACCGCGGCACAAAGGAACACCTAGCCAATGGTGGCTGGGCGTGCCCTGCGACTGAATTTCACCTTGCGCTATTAATTCGGTAAAACGCTGCTGGTCACACAACAAAGGCTGACGGCTGCGCACCACATAACCGGTGAGGCCTGTGGCAAAATCAGCCGGACTCAGATCGGCAACATTCAGCTGATCTTTTTCATCGGCAAAATATTCCAGATTGATCTGACCCGATTCGTGATCAGTAAGCACCACATAAAAGTTATCGGCCGGCAGGTAATGATTGAGCAAAGAATGGATGGCCGGATAAAACTCCGACATATCAGACAGGGTACTGGCAAGTTCAGATAAATTTAATAACGCACGCTGCACAGCACAGGCCAGCCGATAGCGTTCCAGCAATACCTTTAGGCGGCGCTGCGATACAGTGCGCCCGGCAACCTGGCCGACAGTTTTTGTTAATCCCTTCAACTGATGCTCTTTTTATAGTTAGAGGCCCCGAGGTTGGACCTTTTTTGCAGAACAGCCCCTATTATGCACAAAGATTAACCAGATAAAAGAGGTGTAAGTCAGACAACCGCAGAGTTTTTCGCCAATTTTTCCGCTAACGCATGAGTAGCGCCGGTTTGCACAGCAAAAACAACAAAGAAGCAAAACACCAGAAGGCGCAAATAAAAAGGCCGCCTGCAGAGCAGACGGCCTGGTCACACAACAGTCAGGCTTAAACGCCTTCAGTCATAAATTTAATCGCATCCAGAATTTCGTCATCTGAACAGTCACCACAGGTGCCGCGTGGAGGCATGTTACGAATGCCATCAATCGCATGTTTATGCAGCACTTCCATACCCTGAGCTAAACGTGGTTTCCAGGCTGCATCACCTTTTTTCGGTGCATCCATGGCGCCTGTACCGTGACAGGCGAAACACGCGCTCTGATATACCTGTTCACCGGTACGTGGGCCAGTAGGCGCAGCAACAACAGGCTCAGAACCTGCAAGATAAACCTGACCAACCGGAGCGATCCGCGCTTTTAATTCATCAATTTTTTTGTCGTCGGTGCTGGCCTGGGCAACCAGAGCACAGCTTAATAAAGCTAGAACAACAGTGATTTTTTTCATAAATCGGGATCCCCGGAAAATTAAGCCGCACAAATTCTGGGGCATTATAGCGCTGCCAAAGCAAAGAGGGAAAGCCCCAACACACAGCAGTAACCGGCCTTCAGTGAGGTCTCGGGCTAAAACTTAAAAACCTGAGCACATTCAGATGGTTTTTTCATCGAATTACTAACTGAAAGCATGCGTTATTCAACAAATTTTTTTTCATTTTTCTGCTTTGCAAAAGAACTCTTTGTGGTAGTCTACTTAGCCATTCGCCCTTACTGCTCACGTCATTTGCATGCGGTCGGCGGATGGTAAAAAAGATTTTCCACAACAGGATGTAAAGAATAATAACAAGGGTTCATGTTGTTCTCCCCTTCGTTTTTTGTTTTATTCTCAACAACTTAGCTTAAGCTCGATGCCTGAAAGATCTTGGTAGTTACACTGCTGCCTGTTATTTTTTGCACAAACTTATCCACAACATATCCACTTTTTCTGCGCAAAGCATTCTGGCCGTTCAAGGGCGGATGTGGCATGCTTAATAAAAAATTCGGAGCTCAGCTCATGGTACAAATCCCTGCCGATCCACTGATCCTGGTTGATGGTTCTTCTTATTTATTCCGTGCTTATCACTCTCCACCACATTTAACCAATTCCAGAGGCGAAGCCACTGGCGCTATTTATGGTGTGGTCAACATGCTGAAGAGTTTGCTCAGACAATATAATCCCAGTCAGATGGCGGTGGTGTTTGATGCCAAGGGGCCGACCTTTCGCAATGAACTTTATACCGAATACAAAGCGCACCGCCCACCGATGCCGGATGATTTACGCAGCCAGATAGAACCGCTGCATCAGATCATTCACGCTTTGGGTTTGCCGCTATTGTGTATTTCCGGTGTTGAAGCCGATGATGTGATTGGCACCATCGCAATGCAGGCTACTGCGGTAGGTCGTCATGTGCTGATCTCCACCGGTGATAAAGATATGGCGCAGCTGGTGAACCCGCATGTGACCCTAATCAATACCATGACCAATACCATCCTCGACCCGGACGGTGTGCGGGAAAAATTTGGGGTTGGGCCTGAGCTGATTATCGATTTTCTCGCGCTGATGGGCGATAAAGCTGACAATATTCCGGGTTTGCCCGGTGTGGGTGAAAAAACAGCCCAGGCACTACTGCAGGGGCTTGGCTCTATTGCCACTTTATATCAGCGACTGGATGATATTGCAGCCCTGGGTTTTCGCGGCAGTAAAACCATTGCTGAGAAAATGCGTGAGTTTAAAGATCAGCTGGAGTTGTCTTATCAGCTTGCCACTATTAAAACCGACGTTGAGCTGCCCAAACAGCTGATTGACTTGCATATTCAGACGCCAGACTACGGCAAACTGGCCGAACTATACCAGCAGTGTGAGTTCCGTCGCTGGCTGTCTGAAGTACAAAGTGCAGACAAAATTAATACGGTGCGCAGCGAAGCGGTCACCGAACAGCAAACAACCACAACTGCAGCACCACAAACCCCGGCTGAAAATGCAGCACAACTTGATCGCAGCGGTTATCAGACCATTCTGACAGCCCAGGCTTTTGATGAGTTGTTATTGTTATTACAACAAACTGAGCTGGTTGCTTTTGATACTGAAACCACCAGCCTGGATTATATGCAGGCAGATCTGGTGGGCATGTCTTTTGCCGTTGCACCGGGTCAGGCTTATTACCTGCCGCTGGGTCATGACTATATAGGCGCGCCGGAGCAGCTGTCACTAACCGAAGTGCTGCAAAAACTCAAAGGCTGGCTGGAAAACCCGGACAAAGCCAAAGTAGGCCAGAACCTCAAATACGATATGAGTGTGCTGGCACGCTACGATATCAGCCTGCGTGGTGTGGCTTTTGACACTATGCTGGAATCTTATGTGCTGAACAGCGTGGCCACCCGTCATGATATGGACAGCCTGGCGCAAAAGTATCTGCATCATCAGACCATCAGTTTTGAAGATATTGCCGGCAAAGGTGCCAAACAACTGACCTTTAACCAGATTGAACTGGAAAAAGCCGCCGAATACGCCGCTGAAGATGCAGACGTTACCCTGCAGCTGCACCAGCATTTATGGCCACAATTACAAGCCGAAGGTCGCTTAGTTCAGGTGTTACAACAGATTGAAATTCCGCTGCTTTCGGTGTTATCGCGGATGGAGCGCACCGGCGTGCTGATTGATGCAGCCTTGCTGCAACAACAAAGTGAATTTCTGGCCAACCGGATAGGTGAACTGGAGCAACAGGCGCACAGCCTGGCCGGTAAAGCCTTTAATTTGTCATCGCCAAAACAATTACAGGAAATTCTGTTTACTGAACAGGGTTTGCCTGTGCTGAAAAAAACACCTACCGGCATACCATCCACGGCCGAAGAAGTGCTGACAGAACTGGCGCATGACTATGAATTGCCAAGAGTGATTATTGAACACCGCACCCTGGCTAAACTGAAATCCACTTACACCGACAAACTGCCACAGAGTGTGAACCCTGTTACAGGACGGGTGCATACCTCTTATCATCAGGCAGTGGCAGCCACAGGCCGCTTAAGTTCCACCGAACCTAACCTGCAAAATATTCCGATCCGCACCGAAGAAGGCCGCCGTATTCGTCAAGCTTTTATTGCAGCACCTGGCAAGCGTATTCTGGCGGTGGATTACTCGCAGATAGAACTTCGCATTATGGCGCATTTATCTCAGGATAAGGCCTTGCTGGAGGCTTTTGCCCAAGGTCTGGATATTCACCGCGCCACAGCTGCAGAAGTTTTTGCTGTGCCGCTGAATGAAGTGACCACAGAACAACGCCGCCGTGCTAAAGCCGTGAACTTTGGTTTAATTTATGGCATGTCGGCTTTTGGCCTGGCCAGGCAACTGGATATCAGCCGCAGCGAAGCTCAGCATTATGTCGACACTTATTTTGCCCGTTTCCCTGGCGTGCTGGCTTATATGGAAAACACCAGAGCTCAGGCACACCAGGCTGGTTATGTGGAAACTTTGTTTGGCCGCCGACTGTATTTGCCGGAAATTAACAGCAAAAACATGGCGCGTAAAAAAGGTGCTGAACGTGCGGCCATTAACGCCCCGATGCAGGGCACAGCTGCCGACATTATCAAAAATGCCATGTTAGCCGTTGATCAATGGTTGCAGCAGCAGGATCAAAGCAAAATCAGCATGATTATGCAGGTACACGATGAACTGGTGTTTGAAGTGGATGCCGGCCTGCTACCGGAATTCCAGCAGCAAATTGTCAGCCTGATGCAACAGGCAGCCAAACTTGATGTACCGCTGCTGGCCGAAGCAGGTTCTGGCCTGAATTGGGATGAAGCACACTAAGTATTGAAACTGATTGAACTTATTTTCCCTGGTTTAGTCTGTTTACCCGTGAGCATACCCATTCCTGGTAATTCACCTTTAAGCCCCGCAATTGAATGAGCGGGGCTTTTTTCTGCCCACCACACAGCTAACATCTGCCTGACAACTATCAAATAATCTGAATTTGCTGGTGTCACACTTCGTAAGTTAATTACGAATAAGCATAAAAAACAAAACAAAATCAATTTTATGTAGTTTAATTACAAAATATGCTTGCTTTTTGAACTCGCCACAGTAAAATCAGAAACTGTAGGGTACAGAGGTAAGATGTTCTATCTTTCGTGGTTTTTGGAGTCAAATCCTGAATCAGCATAGAAAGTAGGCTTATTTAGCCGCCCCACTGCTTGCAGTGGGGCGTTTTTTTTATTCAAAATTTGAAACTTAATTAGATTTTTTAGAGTAAATACTTTAAATACAAAAAAAGCTATGTATAATGACCGCGTCTTCTTTGAAGACACCCTGTTGATTTGAAATTATTGATAGCTTCTCCCCGTTTGCTATACCGGCCTCTCTCTGAGAGGCCGGTTTTTCTTTTTTAAGGGAGTAAAATCTTCTTTAAAGCAGTGTTGTAAGTAATGCAGGTTTTACCGGAAGTCAGGTGATACCTGATAAAAACGGCGATCTTGTAGCAAGACCGCCAATTCACTAGTGGGGATTATTCAGCCTGAAGCTGGCTTTCATCATCGCGGCTATACCAGTCGTCGAGCACCTGCTCTAACTCAGTTAAGCCTTGTTTACTCAGCGAACTGAACGTATGCACAGTGATATCCCCCATAAAAGCCAATGAAGCTTCTCGGACTTCCAGTAAGGTTTTTTTCCGCGGGCCAGGGCTTAGTTTGTCTGCCTTGGTTAAAAGTAATAACACCGACAAATCACTTTCTACCGCCCAGTGGATCAGTTGCTGATCTAAATCTTTTAACGGATGACGGATATCCATCAATACCACCAGGCCTTTCAGACTCTGGCGCTTCATCAGATATTCACCGAGCGATTTTTGCCATTTTTCTTTCACCGTCAGCGGCACTTTGGCAAAACCATAACCTGGCAAATCGATCAGACGTTTATTATCGGCCAAGCGGAACGTGTTAATCAGCTGAGTACGACCCGGCGTTTTACTGGTGCGTGCTAAATTGTTTTGCCGGGTTAATGTATTCAAAGCACTGGATTTACCTGCATTTGACCGGCCAGCAAATGCAACTTCAATGCCGGTATCTGGCGGCAGAGCTGTAATATCCGGGGCGCTGGTTAGAAAACTGGTCTGCTGATAATTAAATTTTGCTTTGTACACAACTTACTCCGACATCAAATTTGGCTATAGTGTAGCGGATCTGATTGATCTGAAGAAGCATTAGCCGCATGAATGGGATTTTATCTGGCTTAGATTCGTGTAAAATAGACATAATTATTAGGGTTATTATTTTTTCTTCCTGCTTTTTGAGCAGGTTCACGCTGAACAGAGACGGATAAACATGAAAAAATTCGCACTTCCAGTCATGCTTTTTTTAGGGTTGGCCGGTCAGGCTGTTGCTGCAGAAACAACAGCTCCGGTCGGTAATGCAGAAGCAGGTAAAGCTAAATCTGCCACTTGTGCAGCCTGCCATGGTCCAGACGGTAATAGCCCGACCGACATGTATCCAAAAATTGCCGGTCAACATGCTGGTTATATCTTTAAACAATTAAAAGAATTTAAACTGGGCATGACCAGCGGTGGTAAAGAAGGCCGGAATAACGCTGTGATGGCAGGTATGGTTGCCGCTCTGTCAGAACAGGACATGCTGGATCTGGCTGCTTTTTATTCCAGCCAGACGATGAAATCAGGCACAACACCGGAAGACGTTGTGGCAGCTGGCGAAAAATTATTCCGTGCTGGTGATATGAACCGTGGTATCGCGGCTTGTATTGCTTGTCATGGTCCTCGTGGCGTGGGTCATAGCCTGGCGAACTTCCCGAAAATTTCCTTCCAGCATGCTGCTTATATTAAAACTCAGCTGGAAGCATTCCGTGCCGGCACCCGTGCCAATGACATGAATGGCATGATGCGCGATGTAGCGAAAAAACTGACCGATGAAGATATTGAAACCATCTCTAAATACCTCGGTGGTTTACATTAATACGCAGCTATTTCTGCTAAAGCCGGTGCCTGTCACCGGCTTTTTTATGCGTCGAATCTGATATTACTACTGAATATTTTTCGCTCGCTGTGAGATATATCTCACACAGCACGTAAGATAAATACCCAAAAACACTTCCATATTTCGCAAACTCATCTGATTAATTATGCTAACTAACTGATTTAATTTGACTGTTGAAATTAGTTCAGTTTTTTTGTGATTTTTTTTTGATCATAGTATTGCCATTCCGCCGGATCGGAGTAAATTAAACCCCGTTACAGATTGTAACAACTCAACAAAACGGACAATATGCACGGACAGCAATAGTGCTAGCTAATTAAAAAAGCATCATGACTGATGCAGCGTTTTTAACGCGATCCATGGAAGAGCTAAAAAGTATTAGGACGATCGCGAATAATTATTTAAATAGGGAAATGACCTAACAATATAGGGAAACTGTCCAGACAGGGTGTCTCACGTAAGTCAGGACGATATGCAAAAATTCAGCACCTTTGAGTGCAACACTTTGGCGGCAGTAGGTAACCCTAACTGCCGTTTTGTTTTTTGGGCCATTTTTTGTTTGTGTCATACCTGTCAGCATAAATGTCTGATCACTCGCAACTACAGCCCAAAACATCACCTCAAACCCGGCAAATCATGCCAGATCTGACTTCAGCGCTAAAATACATAGGCAGCACCGGCAAAACTGGTTAAAATACGCGCCCTTTTCTACAGGTAGACATTATGACTCGCAAAAAAAAATCACGGACCTCAGGCCAGATTGGTATCAGGCATAAACCGGCTGCAGAAGCCCGCCAGGAACGTGACCGTCCGGTAGAAACCAAGAAAAAGGGCGCAGGCTTAAAATCCGGCAGCCGTAACGCTTTAGTGCAAGCCGACAAAGCCGAAACCAGCGGCAGCAAAAACAAAGATCCACGCATCGGCAGCAAAAAGCCTATTCCTCTGGTGGCTACTGTTGCCGAACAAAAACTGCTGGAACCTGCCACTCAACCTAAGGCTGTACTGGCCAAAGCCAAACCGGTAGAAATTGCCCCTGAAGTTGAACTGGCGCAAATTGAGCAGGATGAACGCCTGGCAGAATTATTAGAACGCACCGAGCAGGGCGAAATTCTGACCGGCAAAGACGCCAAATACTTTAACGCCAAAACAGCCCGCCATGCCGAGCTGCTGACTTTGTTAGGTTTAGATCTGGACGAAGATGAAGACGACGAAGATTTAGACCCACTGGCCAAACTGGAACAGACGGATTGGCGTAAAGACTTACTCGGAGAGTAACAACAGGTGAATGTGATGTGGATGACGTTGTTTGTTGTCGGTTTGTTGATTATCGCGGGTCTGGCCTTTTATCTTGGCAAATTGCTGTTTCAGTTAAAAGCACAACAGCAAAAACAACAACAGGCATTGCAGGCACATCAGCAAAAGCTGGCCGAACGGCAGCAATATCTGCTCGACAGTATCACGCTGATTGGCAAGGCCACGCTGGAGCAACAATGTGAACCTTCAGAAGCGGCGCTTCGCATCTGGGTGTTGCTGGAAAATATGCAGCCTGAACTGGCGCAGGCCTGTCGCTGGCCAGCGCTGTTTGAGATGTACGATTTGATCAAAGACATGCCAACCCATGATGCCCGCAAAGCACTGGAGAAAAAGGAATTACGCCGGCAGGATCATCTGCGCCAGCAAAAAGAAATTGAGCTCAAAGCCGCTATTGAAAAGGATATTGAAGGTTTATTGGCCTTATTGCAGCAGCGGCATTAACAACGCTGCTGCATCGCTTCGGCTCTCAGAGCGCTAAAGATTACTGGCGTAATGCTGAATCCGCGAAACAGTTCATCACTACAGAACACTGATGCAAAGATGCAGTGCGTTATCGCAACACACTGCATTTGTCAGCAGATTAGTTTTTGTAAACCACCCCAGCTTTCATCACAAAGTTTACTTTGCCCATCAACTGAATATCCGTCAGTGGGTCACCAGGCACTGCAATAATATCGGCAATTTTGCCCACCTTCAGACTGCCCATACTTTGTTCCACACCCAACAAACGGGCACCTTCAATAGTGGCACTCTGAATGGCCGCCAGTGCCGGCATACCAGCTTCGGTCATAAATACAAACTCCTGCCAGTTATCACCATGCATGCCGACACCGGCATCTGTGCCAAACGCTATTTTCACCCCGGCTTTATAAGCACGGGCAAAAGTTTGCTGAATTAAAGGCCCGATAGCCGCGGCTTTTAACCGCACCATCTCGGGGAAAAATCCAGGCACCTTAGCTTTTTCCGCCACATATTTGCCTGCGCTGATGGTCGGCACAAAATAAGTGCCGTATTGTTTCATCAGCTTCATGGTGTTGTCGTCCATAAAGGTGCCGTGTTCAATCGAATTGACCCCGGCTTTAATGGCCCGCTCCATGCCTTCTTTGCCGTGAGCATGGACAGCAACGGTAAAACCATAATCTTTGGCGGTCTCCACAATAGCTTTGAGC
The DNA here is from genome assembly GCF_025245835.1 of Rheinheimera sp. 4Y26. Taxonomy (GTDB): domain Bacteria; phylum Pseudomonadota; class Gammaproteobacteria; order Enterobacterales; family Alteromonadaceae; genus Pararheinheimera. The sequence continues at coordinate 51,142 of NZ_JAOBWS010000001.1, read as the reverse complement.
TCATCGTCTTTAAACTGAGCATTCATGCCACTTTTAGCCACACTGAGCACACCGCCGGTCGCGGTGATTTTAATTAAATCAGCGCCTTCTTTATAACGCTGCCGCACTGCTTTACGGGCATCATCCGCACCATTAATCACGCCATCAGCCGGGGTCGGGTCGCCCATACGCTGATAAGCCACACCGTTGGTTGGATCAGCATGACCGCCTGTAGTGGCAATAGATTTACCGGCGGTAAAAATACGCGGCCCTTTGACATAACCGGCATCAATGGCTTTACGCAGCGCTGTGCTGATGTGATGACTGTCACCAAGCTCCCGCACCGTGGTAAAGCCTGACAACAGTGTTTTTTCGGCATAAGTAGCACCACGCAGCGCCACATCTGCTTCATTCATGGTAAAGCCTTCGCTGTAGGCTGTCGGACTGCTTTGGTAAGAAAAGTGTGTATGCATATCCATCAGGCCCGGCATCACAGTGTGATTTTTCAGATCAATCAGCACATCGCCACTGGCCGGGCTGCGAAATCCGGCTTCCATGCCACTGATTTTGTCGCCTTCAACCACCAGAGTGTGGTTTTTCAACAGCTGTGAGCCTTCAGCGGTAATGACAGTACCGGCATGAATAAGGGTGGCAGCCTGCGCCAGAGCAGGCATCAGCAGCGCACTGCATATTAAACTGTATGTTGTTTTCATCTATGGTCCCGGATTAATGCCAGCGTGCTGCACTGGCTTATTGTTTTCAGCAATCTGTGCTGTTGTTGTGTTGGATCAAAGCCTACTAAATCACAGCAGCTATGATGTCGCCAGCACCACAGAAGCGAATGCGATATGAACACGATGATTTGGGACGAAGCTCTGGTACAAAAATACAACGTGAAAGGGCCACGTTATACCTCTTACCCAACAGCTTTGTTGTTACGCAGTGGCTATAGCAGCCAGAAAGCCTTACAGGCACTGCGCCAGAGTGGGCCGGCACTGAGTTTGTATCTGCATTTACCGTTTTGCCGGCAACTTTGTTATTACTGTGGCTGTAACAAAGTGATTAGCCGCGACCAGACTAAAGCCGACCGTTATCTGCAATATTTACAGCAGGAAATGGCGTTTTATCAGCAGGCCACCCAACATCAGCAGGTTACTCAGCTGCATCTGGGCGGCGGCACGCCGACATTTCTGGATGAAGCCCAGCTGCGACTGATGATGCAGAACCTTCGTCAGTATTTTCACTTTAGCCCCGACGCTGTGCTCAGTATTGAAATTGACCCGCGCAGCTGCGATTTAAAAAAGCTGGCGCTGTTGCGCGAGCTGGGTTTTAGCCGGGTGAGTTTTGGTGTACAGGACTTTGACGCCAAAGTGCAGCAAAGCATTAACCGCGAGCAAAGTTTCGAGCTGGTGCAAGAGCTGGTGCTTGGTGCCAAAATTCTTGGTTATCAGTCAATTAACCTGGATTTAGTCTATGGCTTGCCGTACCAGCATAGCGACAGTTTTGCCGACACTCTGGAGCAAGTGATCATGCTAAATCCAGACCGCATTTCATTATTCAGTTATGCCCACTTGCCGGAGCGATTTGCCGCCCAGCGTAAAATTCCGACTGAAGCTTTGCCGGATGGTCGCGAAAAACTGGCGTTATTGGTATTGTCGGTGGCTAAACTACAACAGGCTGGTTATCTGGCGATTGGCATGGATCACTTTGCCAGAGCAGACGACAGTCTGGCGATAGCACAGCAACAAGGGGTGTTACAACGTAATTTCCAGGGTTATACCACAGACAATGCCGACGCTCTGCTCGGGCTTGGCGTGTCGGCTATCAGCCAGGTTGGCAGTGAAATCTGGCAACAACAAAAAGATTTAAACCAGTATTACCGCGATCTTGATGATAAAGGCAGCAGCATCGACAAAGGCATGAGCCTGAGCCAGGACGACCTGATCCGCGCTGATTTAATCGCCAGCCTGATGTGTAATTTCCGTCTCGATACCGCTGCTTTTGCCAATAGCTGGCAGCTGGATTTTCAGCAGTATTTTGCCAATAGCCTGCAACAACTGGCTGAATGTGAAAAAGACCAGTTGATCCGCTGGCAAGGGGATGTACTAGCAGTCACCGAACTGGGCCGGCCCTGGGTGCGGGTGATTGCCGCTTGTTTTGATGCTTATCTGCTTAGTGGCGCCGAACGTTATTCCAAAGTGATTTAACCTTTAAACCAGGGATAGTCAGTCGTCTTCAGCCAACCCCAGACTAAAGCGGTAATCGCCGCTGGACAGCACTAACTGTGGCTGACCATTCAGTTCAGCCAGTTCTGCCTGTTCCGCCAGCTGATAAAACACTGCCCGGCTGAATTTGGCGCAAAGCCCCCTGCCAAGCTGCAAATAAGGCAACAACAGGGCCGAACCTGGTTCAGGCTGCAGCAACACCGGAAACTCAGCACTGACCAGATACTGATAACCCAGATTGTCGGTCAGTTGCAGCAACTGTTGTTGCTCCAGCTGCTGCCAGCTCCAGTCAATAATCACAAAAGGCGCATCCGCCACCTGAATTCGCACTTCTTCCACAGGTGTTGTCAGCACATAATCGCCGTTTTTGCGTTGCAACACAGAGGCAAATAACTTCACCAGCTCCATCCGGCCGATCGGGCTCTGCTGGTAATGCCACTGACCGTCGCGGTTGATCAGAATAGGCATATCACCACAAAAGGGCGGATGCCATTGTTCCAGCGGCGCCTGCCGGCCACTTTTAAGCTGTTGTTGTAATCTGGCCAGATCCATAAAAATTGCTCCTATGTTGTGACTTCACCTGAGGTTCATCCGGCAAAGTTAAACTGCCATTCGGGCAAAAACACCAGAACAAGTTATGATATTTGAGTTTAGATCAATGGCATAGCTGCAGCTGTGTTGTCTTTTTACTTTCTTCAGAAGGAGTTTTCCGTTGTTTGACCAGATGATCAGTTACCTCAGCAAAAATCAGGACTTTTTGCTAAATTCAGCCTTTAATTTATTGATTGCTCTCGTTATTTTTTATATAGGCCGCTGGCTGGCACTGGGTGCCGCCCGGTTGGTCAGCAAAGCTTTGTTGTTACGTAAAGTTGACCGCGCTGTGGTGTCTTTTTTATCCAGCATCGTTTATGCCGGTGCTCTGATTGCTGTGGCGCTCATTGCTTTGTCGCATCTGGGCATTCAAACCACCTCTTTTATTGCCATTTTAGGTGCTGCGGGTTTGGCGATCGCGCTGGCGCTGCAGGGCTCCTTGTCTAATTTTGCCTCGGGCGTGCTGATTATTATTTTCCGGCCTTTTAAAGCCGGTGACATGGTAGACGTAGCGGGTATCAGCGGCGTGGTGGAGCGTATTGATATTTTCCAGACCATTTTTAAAACCGGCGACAACAAAAAAATTATTGTGCCCAACTCCCAAATCACCGGCGGGCCCATTATCAATTATTCAGCAGAACCACGCCGTCGCATCGATTTAGTGATTGGCATCAGCTACGACTCAGATCTGCGTCTGGCCAAACAAATTCTGCACGATATTCTGAGCAATGACCCCAGGATACTGAAAGACCCGGCCGCTGTGGTTGCCGTCAGCGCGCTGGCTGACTCCGCAGTACAGCTTGTGGTGCGCCCCTGGGTGCAGGCAGCGGATTACTGGCCGGTCTACTGGGACATTCTGGAAAAAGTAAAACTGGATTTTGACCACCAAGGGATTGAAATCCCCTTCCCGCAGATGAGTTTACATATGAAAAAAGAGGTTAAGGAATGAACAACCGCATCACATCCGCACTGACCCTGATGCTGTTTAGCGCTCTGGCGCAGGCAGCAGAAACACCCAAAGTCTGGACCACTCAGGCTGAACTGGGCGCCATTATGACGTCGGGCAACACCAAAGGTAGCTCGGTCACCGGCAAAATTGACAGCAAACAGGAACTGACCCAATGGAGCAATGAATACAGCCTGGGCGGTTATTTTAAAGAAGACGAAATCACCGACGCCGACGGTAATACCAGTACGGAAAAATCTGCAGAACGTTATTTTGTGTCGGCCAAAGGCGGTTATAAACTGGACGATGATTTTGCCAAGCTGTACATCCTGGGCTCTTACACCGACGACACTTTTGGTGCTTATCAAAAATACAGCCTGGTTTCTGTGGGTTATGGTGATCGTTTGTATCAGGATGACAACAAAACCCTGGACGCGGAAATTGGTCCGGGTTATTTCTCTGGCCGCACCGCCAACGATGTCACTGAAAATGGTCTGATGCTACGTACAGCAGCCAGTTTTAACTGGGCATTTTCCACCACAGCCTCATTTAAACAAACGCTGAGTGTGGAATACGGTGAGGAAAACACCAGGACTGTGGCTGAATCTGCCGTCAGTGCCAGCCTGATTGGCAAAATGCAGATGAAAGCAGCGTTTTTAGTGCAGAACGACACTGATGTCCCGCCCGGCAAGAAAAAAACCGACACTCTGACCTCCTTAACTTTTGTCTACGCTTTTTGACCTTATGTCGGGAATGGCGGCCGCCATTCCCGATTTTATTGGTCATTCCAATAGCTTGAACTACGCTTAACCACAAAATCATACCGATTTTGTTTCCTAAGTTGCGGTTGCAAACCACGCCTTATTAGTCGGAGCCCGCCGGGCAGGTTTGCAGCACCACCAGCGAACAAGGCATCAGGATGATGTGGCACCAAAGCACAGAACCAGCTCAACAACATGATATCTACCCACAAATGGCCGTCGTGGTCTTTGTGCTGCTGGCTGTCTGCTGGCTGACAGAACTGGATCTTTGGTTGCTATCCGGCATGATGACAACACAACAAGCCAGTCAACTGCATCAGGTGAATGGCTGGTTATTATTTTTACTCTGTACCGGCCTGTTGTTTTGGCTGCTGCGCCTGTATCAGTATCAAAGCCACAGGGCCGCCGTGGCCAGTCAGCATTTTCAAAGTACCTTTGCCCAGGCCGCGGTGGGCATGGCCCATGTGTCGTTAACAGGTCACTTTATAACGCTCAATCAGCGATTTGCCGATATGCTGCAGTACTCTGTTACCGAGCTGACCGGCCGCAGTTTCCATGACATCACCCATCCTGACGATCTCGCCGCCGATCTGACGCTACTGTCGGCACTCAATCGCGGTGCTATCGAACATTACGACATGGAAAAACGTTACCGCCGTGCCGATGGTGTGTTTTTCTGGGCCAATTTATCGGTATCAATGCACAGAGCCCCTGAACCCGAGCAGAGTTATTATGTGGCCGTGGTGGAAGACATAGACGCCAAAAAGCAGGCAGTGCTGGCGTTAGAATCCAGTATGGCGCAGGTGCAGTTGCTGCTGGATGCCACAGGCGACGCCATTATTGGCCTGGCCCAAAGCGGTGACATTACTTTTGTGAATCAGGCGGCTTTAAGCCAGTTGGGTTACCAACAGCCACAACAACTGCTTGGCCTGCCGATGCTGACCATTATCGCCAAACAAAAATCAGCACTTTCGGTATGGCGCGACATTGCCGCCACACTGCAAAAACCTCAACCCCAGAGTGGTGAAGCCGACTTATTACTCAACACCAATAACGAAGTGATCCCCTGTGCTTACCGTGCTATCCCGGTGCCACCATCCCAGGATGGCACTGTGCTGGTGTTGTGTTTTCAGAACATCCGCGAAAAACGTAAACAACTGTCCAAACAACAGGCCCAGAGTCATTTATTGCATCGTTTGCTGGACAATATTCCATTAACTCAACTGCTGACCGAACTGGTGAATTTTGTCGAACAGCAACAACCTGGCCTGCGCTGTTCTATTTTGCTGGCCGACTTACAACGCCAGTGCCTGCGAGTTGCCGCCGGCCCCAGCCTGCCGGCTGAATATAACGCCAAAGTGGATGGACTGCCGATCCGTTATGGCAACGGCAGCTGTGGCACAGCTGCTGCCACAGGCCAGCCGGTGATAGTAACAGATGTACGGCAGGACATGTTATGGCAGGAATTTCAGGCGATCGCCGCGCCTTATCCCTGGTTGCGCGCTTGCTGGTCCACGCCCTTTTTTAACAGTCAGAAAACGCTGCTGGGCACCTTTGCCATTTACCTGGTAGAAACCAGGGCGCCCAATACGGAAGAAATTGATTTAATTCAGTTTACTGTTAGTCTCGCCGCTTTTCTGGTCGAGCGCAGCGACGCCAAAGCCATGCTGGATTTATTATCCAAAGCGGTGGAACAAAGCCCGGTTGCTGTGGTGATTTGTGACCCTGACGGCACTATCAGCTATCTGAATCAACAAGTTGAGCCTGTCACCGGCATCGCGGAAGCTCAGCTGCTGGGTGCAGCGCTGCCCAGCCTGTATCCGCCTCAGTTACGCCAGGAAATCCTTCATGCCATGGCACAACTCAAGGCAACAGAGGAGCCGGTGCGCGGTCAGTATCAGCTGCAAAGACCCGACCGCAGTAGCTACTGGCAAGCTTATTCATTACGCCGCATCCTCGACAGCAATCAGCAGCTCAGCCACATTTTGCTGGAAATTGAAGATATCAGCCGGCAAAAACAGGCAGAACAACAGTGGCAGGACAGCGAACTGCGCTTTCGCACCTTATTGGACAACACACCGGAAATTGCAGTGCAGGGTTATGAAGCTGATGGCACCACTTTTTACTGGAACAAAGCCAGCGAGCGTATTTATGGTTACAGCAAAGAAGAAGCTATCGGGCAAAATCTGCTGCAACTGATTATTCCGGCAGAAATGCAGCATGATGTGCGCTGCGCCATCAGCCAGATGGCTGAAACCGGCGAGCCTATCCCCTCGACTGAACTGTTGTTACAACACAAAGACGGTCATCTGGTGCCGGTGTATTCCGGCCACGCCGTAGTGAAACTGCACGATAAAGCAGCGCAGATTTTTTGCATGGATCTGGATTTAACGGAACGTAAACAACAGGATGAAAAACTCAGACTGTCAGCGGCGGTGTTTAACAGCAGCCGGGAAGGCATCCTGATCACCGACACGCAAAAACGTATTATTTCTGCCAATCCGGCACTGCAGCAACTATTTGGCTATAGCGAAAGCGAACTGATTGGTCATACACCGGCGATTTTCCGCTCCGGCCGCCATCCGGCCGAATTTTATCAGCAGATGTGGCAAATGTTGCAGGAACAACATTACTGGCAAGGCGAAATTCTGAATAAACGCAAAGATGGTGAGTTATTGCAGCTGCAGCTCAGTATCAGTGCTGTGTTTGATGAGCAACAGCAAATCAGCCACTATGCCGCCATATTCACCGATCTGTCGCAAATCCGGGCCACCGAAGCTGAAATGGAGTTTTTGTCCGATCATGACGAGCTGACCCATTTGCCAAACCGGCATTTATTTTTGCAACTGCTGGAGCAAAGTTTAACTCTGGCCCGCACAGAACAGCACAAAGGTGCGGTGTTAATCCTTGATTTGGACCACTTTAAACATGTGAATGACAGTTATGGCCATCACCTGGGTGACCAGGTGCTGCAACAGGTGGCACGCAGGCTGAAACAACAAAGCCGGCCCGGTGATTTACTGGCGCGTCTTGGCGGTGATGAATTTGCCATGCTGTTGCCACAACTGGCCGAGCCGGAAGAAGCCGCTACCCTGGCTGCTGCGCTGATTCAGGCTTTGTCACAACCTTTTGTACTGGGCAGTCAGTTTGAGGTGACATTGGGTGCCAGTATTGGCATCTGTCTGTTTCCTGAACATGCCGACACCACAGCGGCGCTGATGCAAGGCGCCGACTCGGCTTTGTATAAAGCCAAAGCAGAGGGGCGCAACACCTTTACCTTTTATGCGGATGCTTTTACCCAAGCCGCGCGTGACCGGCTCACCATGGAGTCAAATCTGCGTAAAGCCATCCGCCAGGGTCATCTGCAAGTGTATTATCAGCCGCAGCTCGACATCAGCTCCGGCCGTATTATCGGCGCTGAAGCACTGGTACGTTGGTTTGACCCGGAACAAGGTATGATCTCCCCGGCCCGTTTTATTCCGGTCGCTGAAAGTTGTGGTTTGATCAACGACATCGGCAGTTTTGTCCTGCTGCAAAGTTGTGCTCAGGGGCAACGCTGGCGCGAGCAGGGCTGGTGCGATCTGACGCTGGCGGTCAATGTGTCGCCCAGCCAGTTTAAACGTTTTGATATGAAAGCTCTGGTGCGTGAAACTCTCGCCAGCACAGGGTTTCCGGCGGCAGCACTGGAGCTGGAACTGACCGAAAGTGCGCTGATGGAAAACGAAGAAGCGGTGATAGACACACTGAATCAACTGCGCGGTTTGGGGATCCGGCTGGCGATTGACGATTTTGGCACCGGTTATTCGTCGCTGGCCTATTTAAAACGTTTCCCGTTGGATGTATTAAAAATCGACAAAAAATTTATTGATGATATTCCCAGCAGCAAAGACGATATGGCTATTGCCACCGCTATTATCGGCATTGCCCATACCTTAGGTTTTAAAGTGCTGGCAGAAGGGGTGGAAACCGCCACCCAACTCGAGTTTTTACGCCAGCAGCACTGTGACCATTATCAGGGTTACTTGTGCAGCCCGCCGCTCTGTGCAGAAAAATTTGAGCAGCTGCTGCGCCAGCAGCAAGCCGCCACCAGCCCGCAGTCCACCAAGGTTCTGACCCACTAAAACCTGGGGCTGCCAGCCGTACTCAGACAAAAAACATCAGCCGCGCCCGGCAATCTCAATCGGGCAATTAGGTGGGCACTCAGGCGGGCACTCAGGCGGGCAAAATCAGCTGGCTCCAGCCTGAACCTGCTTGTTTTTGCACTTTGATCTGCACCGGGATCCGCTCTTTCAGCGCTTCAACATGGCTGATCACGCCAATCATTTTGCCGCTGCTTTGCAGACTATCCAGCGCCGCCAGCGCAGTTTCCAGCGTGTCCGGGTCTAAAGTGCCAAAACCTTCATCCAGAAATAACGATTCGATCCGGGTTTTATGGCTGACTAGATCGGATAACGCTAAAGCCAGCGCCAGACTAACCAGAAAACTCTCACCGCCGGATAAAGTTTTGGTGTCGCGCAACGCGTCGGCCTGCCAGCTGTCCAGCACCTGTAATTCCAGCTCACTGTCGGCTTTGCGGCATAACTGATAACGGCTGTGTAATTTGTCCAACTGCCGGTTGGCCAGTTTTAGCAATTGCTGCAGTGTTAAACCCTGGGCAAAACGGCGGTACTTGGCACCATCGGCCGACCCTATCAGGCTGTTCAGCTTTTGCCAATCCTGATAAGTGTCCTGCTGTTGTTGCAACTGCTGATACAACGCCTGCTGTTGCTGTGCCAGCTGTTGTTGTTGTTTTTGCTGCTGCCGGATTTCACCCAGTTGCTCGCTGAGCTGTTGCTGCTGTTGTTGTAACTGTTGTTGCTGTTGTTCCAGCACAGCAAGTTCCGGCAAATCTGCTGTTTTGCTGGCTTCCAGCGCCGTCAGCTGTTCAGTGGCCTGCGCCAGCAAGGCTTTGGCTGAGGTTTCAGCGTCCTGCAACTGCTGTTTTTGTTGTTGTAACTGCACCAGCTGCGCTTCACTGAGCTGAGCAGTAATAAAGGCAATTTCAGTAGCAAAAGGACTGGCCGCCAGCGCCTGCTGCCATTGTTGCTGCGCCGCCGCCAGCTTCAGGTCGTGCTGCTGTTGTTGTACTGACAAACTTTGTTGCTGACCCAACAGCTGCGCCAGCTGCTGCTGTTGCTGCTGCCACAGGCTGATGTGCTGTTGCAGAGCCTGCTGCAGTGCTTCGGCCGATGCAGCCTGAGCTGACTGTGGCACTTGCTGCTGCCCATCTACGCCCTGCTCTGCGCTGATCGCCTGCCAGTGCGCAGCTTCTGCCTGCACCTGACTGAGCAGCGGTGTCAGTTGCAATAACTGCTGCTCCAGTTGTGTGCGCTGCAGTTCCTGTTGTTGCCAGCCTTTCAGCTGCGCCTGCCAGTGCTGCTGACGCTGTTGCAGCTCTGTCAGCCACAAGGCGCCGGGCTTTTGTGCAACGGGCGCGTCACCCAGTATTTGCAACTTCGCACTGAGCGCCTGCAGCTGTGTTTCCAGTTCAACGCTAAGCCGCTGCTGTTCATCCTGATGTTGTTTTTGCTCTTTTTGCAGCTGCAGGTAGTGCTGGCGATCCAGCGCAAGTTGCTGACTAAGTTGTTGCACATTCAGCTGTGCCTGCTGCAACTGTTGCTGCGCCGCTAACAGCTGCTGCTGACTGTGCTGATATTGCTGCAGCTGCTGCTGGATTTGGGCTAATGCCTGGCTCAGCTGTTGTTGCCGCGCTTCCAGCGGCGCCAGCGCCAGACTCTGCGCACTCTGTTGCACCAGCATCAACAGCTCAGCGGGCAGGGTCAGGTCCTGCAGCTGGCTGCGGATGTTCTGCTGTTGCTGCTGCAGCTCCTGCTGTTGCTGCCGCCAACTGGCAAGCTCGGTCTGCAACCGGGTTTGTTGTTGCTGCGCTGTTGTGCCCTGCTGTAAATATTGCTCCAGCAGCTGTTTGGCCTGCTGCAGCGCCAGCTCAGCGGCATTGGGGCTGAGCTGCTGATAAGCCTCAACGGCCGGATGGTCGGCACTGCCACACAGCGGACAAGCTTCCCCTGGCTGCAAATTGGCCCGCAGTGCCGATAATTCGGTAATTTTCAGCTGCTGCTGAAAAATAACTTCTTTGTCTTTGACCACTGCTTCCTGCTGTTTATACGCCTGACGCAGCTGTGTCACCTGCAGCTCCAGCTGCTGTGAGCGCTGTTGTTGCTCACTACTTTGTTGTTGCAACTGCTGCACTTTGGCCTGCAGTTGGCTGAGCTGAGTCAGTTGTTGCAGCGCACCAGCCAACACAAACTGCTGTTGTTGCAGTTGCTGCTGTTGTTGCTGCAAAGCGCCGGCATCCAGCTGTTGCTGCGCCGCGACTAACTGCTTTAGCTGTTGTTCAGCTTTGGTTTGTTCAGTCGCAAACTGTTGTTCCTGCGCCTTTTTCTGCCGGCCTGCCAGCGACAGCTGCTGAAGCTCAGCCTCAAGTTTTTGCTGTTGCTGCGCTAAATGGGCCAGTTGCTGCACCCGCTGCTCAGCCTGCTGCCAGGCCGGTTGAAAAGCGGCCAGTAATTCGGCCAGCATGCCGGCAGAAAGGCGGCCGGCCAGCTGCTGCTCTAAAGTGGCCAGCTCAGCTTTGTATTGCTGGTGCTGCTGCTGCAACACTGTGTGGCGTTCAGCGCTCAACTGAGCAATCAACACCAGACTTTGCTGCTGCGCCTGTGCCAGCGGCTGATATTGTTGCTGCCATTGCTGCAGTTGCAGCTGCGCCTGTTCCTGTTGCTGCCTGGCCTGCAGCAGCGCCTGATACAAAGGTTGCAGCCGCGTGACTTCAGGGTAAGTGTCCAGCTTGGCCAGGCCCACTTTGGCCTGCGCCATCGCATCTTGCGCCTGCTGCAGTTTTTGCCCGGCCTGCTGCTGTTGCAACAAGGCCTGCTGCTGTTGCTGCCACCAGTTTAACTGCGGCACCAACCTTTGTTGTTGCTGTTGCAACTCTTGCTGCGCCGCGCTCAGTTGTTGTTCCTGAGTTGCCAGCGCTGCTAATTCTTCAGCACCCAGCAATTGCATGCCCTGTAATCTGGCCTGAGTGAGTTTTTGTTCGGTTTCCAGCTCACGGCATTGGGCAAACACCTGCATCGACAGCTGACCATAAATTTCGGTGCCGGTCAGCTCTTCCAAAAGCTCAGCTCTTTCATTGGCGCTGGCATTTAAAAAAGCGGCAAAGTTGCCCTGCGACAACAACATAGAGCGGGTAAAACGGGCAAAATCCAGCCCGGTTAATTGCTCGGTCAGTTTTAGCTTTTCCGAACTTTTGTCGGTTAAAATCTCACCGTCCAGTTTGGCCAGCTCTACTTTGGCGGCCTGCAGATTACCGTCCAGCGCACCACGGGAACGGCGCTGACTCCAGAATGCACGATACCCCTGACCCTGCACCGAAAATTCCACTTCGGCCAGACATTCAGCACTGTGCCGGCTCATCAGCTCGTTACTGCTCTGACTGAGCAGCTTTAATCTGGGTGTTTGGTGATAAAGCGCCAGACAAATGGCATCCAGCAGCGTACTTTTGCCGGCGCCTGTCGGGCCGGTAATGGCAAATAAGTTCGAAGTGGCAAACGCCGGGTCGCGAAAATCAATTTTCCATTCCCCACGCAAGGAGTTCAGGTTTAGCAGCCGAAGCGACAGAATTTTCATCCGGCCACCCCGCCTGCATTGTCAGCGCTCACAACCACAGTTTGTTGTTCGGCCAGCTGCGCTAACGCCAGCTGATGCAACTGGGTTAAACGCTGATTCAGCTCAGGCGTCAGCTCTTCCTGCAGCAATCTGGCGCTGAACACATCAGCAACAGTCAACTCCTGTAATGAAGGGTCGGCCTGTAATGAGGGTGCAGCGCCGCTGCGCCTTTCCCGGCGCAGTTTTAATAGCTCAACCGGTAAATCAGCCAGCTGCTGCTGTAATTGCAACTGAACATCCGACAACAACACATCTTCACCACTAAGCACCAGCTCCAGCCACAAAGTTTGCCCGGGCGCAAGCTGCAACAGCGCCGGCTGGAGTTTAGTGGCTAAAGAAGCCAAGTTAGAAGTCAGGCTCAGTAAAGGCTGAAAACAAGGCACCTGAATACTGCGAACCTCAGGCTTGGCGTTCTCTGGGTTGAACTCAACCAGCAGCAGCTGTTTTTGCTGACTGGCTTCATCAAAACTTAGCGGGATAGGCGAGCCGCAATAACGGATAAATTCAGAACCCGCCACTTTTTGCGCCTGATGAATATGACCCAGCGCTATATAGGCAAAAGGGGGCAAGGCGCTGGCCGGTAAAGCTTCCAGCGTGCCGATATAAATTTCCCGCACCGACTCTGTGCTGCTGGCACCTACTGTAGTCAGATGGCCGGTAGCAACAAGCGGCAGCTCTTTGTTGCCAAGGGCTGTGGCGTAGTCGGCTGCCCCCTGATACAGCTCCTGATAAAAACTGCCGATTTGTTGTTGCAGCTGCAGGCTTTTATCACTGGCACTCTGGCCAGCCTGACTTTTACCATCCTGGCGCTGTGACAAATCTCTTGGCCTTAAAAAAGGCACAGCCGCCAGCACAGCGCCCACTTCGCCATTTTTACGTTTTAACGCAATAAGGTGTTGCTGAATATCGGTTTGATAACCCGGCACCACCTGGGTGTGCAGATATTTGAGTAAAGCGGCACTTTCCTGTAACACAGCCACGGAGTCATGATTGCCGCCCAGCAGCACCAATTGCACGCCGGTTGGCTGTAAATCCACAATCAGCTGATGGTAAAGTTCGCGGGCATAACTGGGTGGGGTGGCGCTGTCAAAAATATCACCGGCCACCAGCAACACATCAATGTCGAGCTGGATAATTTGTTGTTTTAACCAGCGAAAAAACGCCTGATGTTCAGACTGACGGCTTTTGCCAATAAAAAACTGGCCAAGATGCCAGTCGGAGCTATGCAGGATCCGCATAAAAACCAAGCCCTGAGAAATAATCAGGGCTTATCATAACCGTAAAAGTGGCAAAAATGCAGAAGCTCAGGCCGCTTGCCCGGCTTGTGCCACCACATCAGGCCAGTTTTGCCGCGTCTGCTGCGTCTTTCGCCCGCGCCATAATAACCGCAGGGCGCTGCAAAAAACGTTCAATATAAGCAGCCACTTCCGGCGTTTTGGCCATCAGGCCAAACTGGGTGATCCAGCTTAATGAAGAACCCCAGAGCACATCGGCAGCGGTAAAACGCTCGCCCAGCCACCAGGGGCCTTTACTGAGTTGGGTGCGCACCAAAGCTTCCACCGTTTCAACACTGCCATAAGCACTCATACCGGGCGAGCCACCATCGCGTTTTTGCGCTTTATCGATCATGGCCGGTTCAAAACTGCTGCCATAAAGCGCCAGCGCCCGTAAATAAGGACCACGCAGCGGATCGCCCACTGAAGGGCTTAAGTTTTTGCCAGGTGCCAGCTCAGCTAAAAACTGCACTATGGCAATTTGCTCACTGACCACTGCATCGTCTGCCAGCAAGGTTGGCACTTTGCCAAGCGGATTGGCTGCCAATAAGGCTTCAGGTTTGTTTTTAAAATCAACCAGTTCAATAGCACAGGGCAGTTCAAGTTCTTCCAGCAGGATGCGGATACCGGACGAACGGCTTTGTGGGTTGTGAAATAACTTCAGTTGCGGGCAGTGTGTCATTTGAGTTTCCTTTGACAGTAAAAGACCTGCCATACCTTAACCGCAGAACATTACAGCAACCAGCGTGAAAACAGTCATTTTTTTCAGCGCTCTGGCAATTTCCGCCTTTTTGCCATTTGGTTTCAGGGCTGGCTCAGGCGTGGTCTTTTTGCTTTGGGCAAAGTATTGACCACCAGCTGATAAGACTGCTCAATCATGCGTTTGACTTCGTTGTCCGGCACCGACTTATCCAGCAACACCGTATTCCAGTGTTGTTTATTCATATGGTAACCCGGTGTAATGGCCGGGAAAATTTGCCGCAGCATCAAAGCTTCGGTTGGGTCGCATTTTAAATTCAGGCTGGCCACTTTAGCCGGAGTGCCGGGTACCAGGTTTTCACTTAAAATAGCGAATATTTTCCCAACCACCTTGTACACATAAATATCGGGGCCAAAAGGGAAATCTTCGCTACTTTGCAATTGCATCAGGCAATAATCACGGCATTGCTGAAAATCCATTCCACATCACTCCATTGCTTCTGTTTTTTACACCATACACAAATCGTTGGCCCGGTGCAGTTAAACCCCAGCCATGTGCCAGCATTTTGTGCCAAAAAGCCGCCCTGTCGCGACAGCATCATATCGACAACAAGGACGACTGCGCTGAGGGCTCTCCTTGTGACTGTCACTGATAAAAACAGATGACAAGACATGTGGCACCATGTCAGTGCGCAAGAAAAAGCCCGGTCTTCTGACAGGGCTTTTTAGTGCACACACTGTATTTTCACGCCGGCGAGGTAAAACAACCGGGCAAAACCAGGCCTTTAAACGGCCAACAAAGATGCTACCTCGACGGTTCGCCCCCGCCTTTTATCTGTATCGTCCTTATCAGATTCGGCGGCGAATTAACGCTAAAGGGCCTTTGCGTTTTAACAGCAGACAGATAAACCCTGCCGCAAACAACCACAATACCGGGGGCTGTGGCACTGCTGTGATCTCCACGTCACCAAAATCAAGCAGTGTCGGCTCCAGCGCATCGGGGTCATACACTTCAAAACTCTGCATTATGGGTAAATATTGTCCTGAGAACTGATATCGCACCACAAAGTTGGTCAGGCTTTGTCCGATGCCAATACCATCGCCAAATGAAAAGGCGTCGACAAAACCATCGCTACTGAGGAAGGGTTCAACTGAGAATACATCCCAGTCCACACCGACTTCCGCAGTTGGGATATAAACCAGATTGCTGTAATGATTAAAATCAAAATAAATGGTGAACCATTTAATCGCAGAGCCGGTGTTATTGTTGATGGTGTAACGCGACTCCCAACTATTGCCGGAAATATTTGAGGTGGTCGCAGTAATGATTGTTGCCCATGCCGGCTGAAAGCTAAGCACTAAGTAACAAATAAAACTAAATAACATCTTTTGCATACTCATATCGCTTCCTATTTTTAATGCAGGCAAACTGCCTACTCATATGAAACTAAAGAATAGATAGGGTCTTCTAACCTACAATCGCGATCGACCGGGGTGTACATGGTTTCTATGCTGGCGGTATTTAATGTGACATATTCGGCCAAATTATCCACGCCACCGGACGCACTGGCACTTAAAGAGGTGACCAGCACCTGATTTAACGTTATCGCGTATTGTGTATATTTATTACCACCACAGGATTTGATGACATCAATCTGGACTTCGTCAAAATAACGACCTGATGCGATCGCCATTCTGAGTGGCAGACTGGCTGAATCTAACAGTTTAGTCACGCCCACATCACCCAAACTAAATGTCCCTGTTGTGGTTCCACCTTGATGGGTTGTGCCTGTATTTGACGAGCCTTCTGACCAGGCCAACAGCTCAATCCAGTCTTTATGACTCTTATGAACGACGTCACCTTTGATCACATGATTATCGATACGCATAAAAATACCGACCGCAGAGGGTGCGGACACAGGCGGCGCCAGCTCTCCATTCACTTCCCATTTCAGATCCGCCAATGAATAACTCTGGCGCAGATCAATCTGGATAGTAAATTCATCGCTACTTGTTGCACTTGCATTGGGTGCTAACACCCCAAAACTCAGGTTACCGTCAATCACCTTGATGTTCGGGGGGGTTGAAATTAATTTCGCCGTCACATTTTTGATTTCAACTGCAGTCAAATTGGTTGCGACAGCCCTGATACTGTATTCGCTGACTGTTCTGGTTACCCGGCGGGAACTCACCAAAGTAAAATTATTGTGATCGATGACAACTTTTGTATCAATGTTTTCAGCCACTGCAAAACCAGACACGAACATTGTTGTACAAATACACAAGAAGAACATTCGCAATAGAATATTTGGCAATAGCCTCATTTAATGTACTCCTCCAAAATTGGCTTATTGAGTAATTAAAGAGGTTTATTTTCTGGAATATTCCAACCCGCCGTTACTTCGGCACCATTTGGTTTGATATAAGTCCAGCGTACCTCTGCAAAATTAAGCGTAAGATTTTCAGTCAGACGATCTTCACCGCCACTGCCACCAGCCGAGACACTACTGATCAGGATATTTTTCATTTCAATTTTAAAGAAAACCTGCGGGATCTCACCGCCACTTCTGACCGTGAGTATGGCGCTTGGAATAATAGAACCGCTGCTGATATATTGGCGCAACACTGGACTAGAGCTATCTAAATACTTGGTAAAACTGATGTCCTGTACATTCACTTTCCCTGCGCCGGCTCCACCTCCCAAATGGGTGGTGCCCGATTGGGACAGCCCTTCAGACCAGGCAAGAATATCAACACTTCCGATGTTCGCTTTGTCCGTCGTTTCGCCCGGAATGCCTTCTATCTTTAAAAACATATCAACAGCAGCCGAAGCTGTAATGGGTGTGATCAGTAAGGTGGTCGCAGTGGCTATTGTAAAAACATATTGAGCAACAAAATGTCCTGTTTTCATAAATCACCTTTGGTTATGTTATTTTCGATTATCTATCATCAAGTTAAATGAATTTTCCATACATCGGGACCTCTGGGACTACTGCAGTTCCTGATGGACAAGACTTGAGGGCAAGCCGGTGTCTGAATGTTGTGATTCAATAAACTGACAGGCTTGATTCTGGCGGAATAAAATATTTAATACTCAGATAATAATTTAAACATCACCACCGTGCGCGGCGATGCATATTTGAAGCCACAGATTAAAAACAAAATAAAATTAGTTATTTACAATATTTTATTACTCAAAACCAAATGAAGATTGCATAAAAACCTGACATCAGCGCCTAATTTTATTTACGCTTATTCAAAAATTACCACCACCGAACAATTAACATTCATATTACCTAAATTTACAAAAAGCATAATTTAAAATAAGAGTATTGGCATTTGTGCCTCAATATGAAAATTTATAAAAAACACAACCAAACAATAATGCCGGTATCCGTCCATTCCGGCGTTCTACTTTTAAATGTTTTTCTGGCCAGACCGGTGTTTATTTTTAATGCCAGGGTCTATAAAGGTTGAGCACCTGCTGATAACGCACAGGTCGTGTCACCAAATAAAGTGAACATAATAAATGTAATAAAAATGAATCAAAAGGGTTGCATATGTCGACCAGCAAGCAGAATAAAATTACTAATGCCATCGCTGAAGCCCGAACGCTGCACAAAAATGGCCAATTACCTCAGGCCATGGCGGCATACAAAAAAATATTGCGCACAGCACCCAGCCAACCAGACGCATTACATTACTTAGGGCTGGCGTTTTATCAGACAGGCCAACCTGAGGCTGCTGTTGCCCATATACTGCGCTCGCTATCGGTCGCTCCACTGTATTTGGATGCAATGAACAACTTAGCCAATATTTACAAAGAAACCGAGCGTGTTGCCCAGGCGCAGGCGCTGTACACACGAGTGCTGGCCGTAGCGCCTAACCATGTTCAGGCGCTGGTGAATATGGCGGTTGTGTTACGTGAAACCAAACACACAGGCGACGCGCTGAAGTTTGTCCAGCGCGCTTTGTTTATCCAGCCTGA
Organism: Rheinheimera sp. 4Y26; assembly: GCF_025245835.1. Classification (GTDB taxonomy): domain Bacteria; phylum Pseudomonadota; class Gammaproteobacteria; order Enterobacterales; family Alteromonadaceae; genus Pararheinheimera. The sequence continues at coordinate 32,954 of NZ_JAOBWS010000001.1, read as the reverse complement.
TCATTCAATTGCCCTGCATACGCTCGGCAATATTTATGCAGACATAAAACAATGGGCTCAGGCTGAGCTTGCCTTTCGGCGGGCATTGTCACTGGATCCACACAACAATGTGACAACCATTCGTCTTGCCCAGGTTCTGCACAAATCCGACCGCCCGGCCGAAGCTATCGAACTGCTGCAGGCGCTCCTGATAACAAACCCAAAGGATGCCATGGCACAGCATTTACTGGCGTCCTACAGCCATCAGGATATTCCACAAAGGTCATCAGATTCATATATAAAACAAACCTTTGACAGCTACTCTGCTTATTTTGACCAGGCGCTTGCTCAGTTGCAGTATCAGGTGCCAGAACTAATCTGTGAACAACTCATCGCCAGCGCTCAACAGTTTGCCGCGCCAATCGACGTTTTGGATATTGGCTGCGGTACCGGACTCTGCGCGCCCTATGTGAAGCAACTGACCCGTAGCCTTGTTGGGGTGGATTTGTCCGGGAAAATGCTGGCCAAAGCAGCGCAGCGTCAACTCTACGACGAGCTGCATGAAGCAGAGTTGTCTGATTATATGCAGCACTGCGCCAGACAATTTCACTACGTGATCTGCGCTGATACTCTGGTTTATTTTGGCGATCTGCAGCAGGTTTTCGCGAACGTTTTTCAGGTGTTGCAACCAACCGGCTTTTTTATTTTCAGCGTCGAACAGTATCGCAGCAGCGAAGCAACACCTGCCTATCTCTTGCAGGAAAACGGGCGTTACTGTCACCAACAGCGCTATCTGTCTGCAGCACTGCAAGGCGCAGGTTTTAGCATCAAGCTGATGCAAGACATAGTCCCCCGGCTTGAAGGGGGTCAAGATGTCGATGGTGCTCTCGTTGTGGCACAAAGACCGGCTTAGTCTATAGCCAAGTAACCACCGGACTGGCGATTTTGCACCCAAAAACAACTACGCTTCCTCAGCCCTGATTTCAGCGAACATCAACAAGAAGGCCAGGCCACGACCTGAGGGTAACAATGGCACCCACACCGAACACAACAGATATTCACAAATTTACCAGGGTTCAGCGCTTGAGCACGTGCTCTGAGCGGCGTACTGTAATCACTTCATCAGCAAGGAGGTGTTTGTGTATCAGCTTTATATCGCCAATAAAAACTATTCGTCCTGGTCGCTGCGGCCCTGGTTATTACTGACCGAACTGAACATCCCTTTTACCGAGCAGCTACAGCAGTTTTTGCCGGATAACTTTGCCAACTTCAGCCGTTTTTCCCCCACCGCCAAAGTGCCTTGTTTGCACGACGGCGAGACTGTGGTGTGGGAATCGCTGGCGATAGTGGAATATTTAGCAGAGCGACACCAGGGCGTCTGGCCGGCAGATGCCAAAGCCCGTAACTATGCCCGTTGTGCTGCCAGTGAAATGCACGCCGGTTTTTCTGCGCTGCGTAATATCTGTGGCATGAACTGTGGTGTCAGGGTCAAGCTGCATCAGTATCCGGCGGCTTTGGCCAAAGATGTGCAGCGTATTGATGCCTTATGGCAGCAAGGTTTAACTGAATTTGGCGGGCCTTTTTTAGCCGGCAACAGCTTTAGCGCTGTAGATGCGTTTTTTGCGCCTGTAGTGTTTCGCATCCAGAGTTATGGTCTGGAGCTGAGCGCTCCTTCCATGGCCTATGCCAAACGGATGCTGGCCTTGCCCGGTATGCAAAGCTGGTACGAAGCGGCACTGAACGAAAGCTGGCGCGACGAAGGCCATGAAGATGAAATGCGGGCAGCTGGCATCATAAAGTCTGATTTACGGCTGGGTTAAGTTGCCGCTGCACTTTTGATAAAAAACCGGCGCTATCAAAGCGCCGGCTTTTTGTAATCTGCCTGCATTTTGCCAACGCTGCTGGCAGCAGCCATTTCAACAATGGCCTTAACGCCTTTCCTGCCAAATCAGATAAAGACCACTGGCCATAATCACCGAAGCGCCAATTAACAAAGTGGCATCAGGCCAGACTTGCCAGAGCAGGATGTCAAAGCCTAAGCCCCAGACCAGCGCGGTATATTCAAAAGGGGCAATCACCGAAGGGGGTGCCAGCCGGAAAGCTTCGGTAATAAACACCTGGCCAATAGCGCCGGTTAAACCAATAGCAAGAAAATAAGGCCAGTGAGCAGCTTGCAGCGGTTGCCAGTCAGGAATGGCCAACAGACCAGCGCCAAGCCCTATCATCGTCATCAGCCAGAACACCATATTGCCGCTATGGTCGGTTTTGGCCAGAATGCGCACCGTAATGGCAGAAATGGCATAACAGAGTGCCGACAATAACGCCGCCAGCGCACCTAAACTCAGCAGCTGGTCGCCTTCTGGTTTAAGCATATAAAGCACAGCAGCCATGCCAACAGCGATGGCAACCCATTGCCTGGGCGCCACATAATCTTTTAACCACCACACCGACAACATAGTAATAAGCAAAGGCGCGGCAAAAAAGATGGCATAAGCATCAGCCAGCGACAGGGTTTTTAACGCATAAATAAAAGCCGCCAGCATCACCACACCCAGTACAGCGCGGAAAATATGCAAAGACCAGCGGGCATCAAGCAAATGTTGCAGCCTGTCGCCGTGCCACAGCCAGGCCACAATAAAAGGCCAGGCGCAGGCGGCACGTAAGCAGGTGATCTGCATCGGGCTGTAGTGGCTGGTCAGCGCTTTCATGCTGGCATCCATACCAGAAAACATAAAAACGGCCAGCAACATGGCAAGGATGCCATGCAGGGGTTTATCGGTGCTGTGCATATCGGAAAGCTCAAATCAGAAGAGCCGCCAGTTTAACACAAGCTAAGCCCAGGCCGACCAGACTCCGACAGCAAGCCAGGGCACTTTATCGCAATAGTGGCAACAGGCTGAGATCAGCCGCAATAAGGTCCCGGCTTTTGCCAACATCATTAATGCAGCTGAATGGCTAACTGCTGATTGGCGCTGAGCGTAAAAGCGGCTTCGTTAAAACTGGACGGGCCAAACTGACCACCATTATTACTAAAGCCATAACCTTCAGTCGGAATACCAAACACATTTTTATCCAGCTCACCGTTATTGTTTTCGTCATGCATAATTTTAATGGCATAAGTGCCGGCCTCTAAACCGGCAAACCGCAACTGCACCTTGTTGCTGCTGACCGGCACTTTATGCACGGCCACAGCTTGCTGACCGGCTTCATAATTGGCTTCGTTGTTATACAGCGCCACATGCAAAGTACCTTGTGCGCTTTTGATTTGCTGAATGTTCAGATCCAGCTGATAAGCCGCCAGCGCCTGAGCACTGGGAAACAACAAAGCGGCGATGCAGAAAAAAGTTGGAAGTTTCATATGTTGTAATCCTGTTGCTGAGGTATCCACCTTGAACACCATGGCTGCATTCTATAAAGCGGCCGGCCCGGCAGCAGGTGCCGGAAGTCATGATTTTTACCGGCCAAAAAAGTGACTTTCGGCCTAATATCATTGATGTACAAAGCGGCCCTTACCCACAACAGCATCTTGATACTGCAGCGGAAGGCTGAGTAGCGGATAATTTTGCTTACATTCTTGCGCCTTGGTTTGTCGTTGCAGCGCACTACACTGGTGGTTCTTCAGGGAGCAACAGCATGACCAAAACATCATTCAAAAAATATCAACTGGGCCTTACCTTACTGGCCAGTCTCTATATCTGGATTCTACTGACGATTGAACACTTAAATGGGGGCGTCGTCAGTCATCACCTACTGAATCAGCCGGATTTACCGGCCATTTCCAACTGGTGGGGAGCGCTGCTGATGCCAGCGTTAAGCTGGTTTTTACTGGGTTTGGTTTCTCGACGGGTAAACCAGCCTTATCCGGTTGCCGTGCTGGGGTCTTTTGCCGCAGCCCTGCTGTTTGGGGTGCTGGTGTCTGTGTTGTTTTTGCAAGGCCGGGAACAGGTATTGTCACAGCTGATGCTGAGTCTGCCACTGCTGGCGCTGTTTTTCCCTTTGTACCGGGCAGAGTTTTTATTCGGTTTTGTACTGGCCATGAGTTACACCTTTGGTGTGTTGCTTCCGGCAGCTTTTGGCACGGCAATACTGCTGATGGCCGCACTGATGTACAAAGGTGTACGCCCTGTCTTGTTGTATCTGTTTGACCTGCTCACTGGTAGTAAAAAGACCGCTGGTTGATCAGCATAAAGTAAAAAGGGTTATGGTAATAACAACGTTGTTTTTTCTGTACTTGCCCTGCAATTTCAGTGTTTGTCCGTTATCGCGCAGCCAAAATGGCTGCTGCGGTCTATGCTGCCATTTGTAACAAAAAACTTCCGCCTTGCAACCCAAGGAGCCAATGATGAACAGCCGCACCGAACATGACAGTATGGGCGCACTGCAAGTCCCAACCTATGCGTTATATCAGGCACAAACCCAACGTGCAGTCGACAATTTCCGCTTGAACAACAGCACCATGCCACTGGCTTTTATCCGTGCCTTATTGCAAATCAAACTGGCTGCTGCGACAACCAATGCCGAGTTGGGGTTATTAAAACCGGCAATAGCCCAGGCAATAGTGCAGGCGGCGCAGGCTCAACTGGCGGACACAGAGGCGCGGCAATATCCGGTTTCTGTGTATCAGACCGGCTCCGGCACCAGCAGCAATATGAATGTCAACGAAGTGCTGGCCACAGTGGCAAGCCAGCTTGCCGGCGAAACAGTGCATCCGAATGACCAGGTCAATCTGGGGCAAAGCAGCAATGACACTATTCCAACCGCCATTCATCTGAGTGCAGCACTGGCGCTGCAGCACCAGCTGCTGCCGGCTTTGGTTGGACTGCAGCAGGTGATTGCCGACAAAAGCGCTGAATGTGGTCAGATACTTAAAACCGGCCGCACTCATTTAATGGATGCCATGCCGGTGCGTTTTTCCCAGGTGTTTTCCGGCTGGCAGGCTCAGCTGAAGCATGGTCAGACTTTACTCACTGAACAAATACCCAGACTGCAACAACTGGCGCAGGGCGGCACAGCGGTCGGTACCGGCGTCAATGCCCACCCCCGGTTTGCGGCATTGTTTGCCACACAGCTGAGTCAGCTCACCGGTCTGGCTCTGCGCCCCGCTGATAATTTCTTTTTTAGTATTGCCACTCAGGATGTGGCCGTGGCCTGTTCCGGTGCTTTAAAAACACTGGCGGTGGCGCTGATGAAAATTGCCAATGATTTGCGCTGGATGAACTCTGGTCCGCTGGCTGGCCTCGCCGAAATCACTTTGCCAGCGTTACAACCTGGCTCCTCAATCATGCCGGGCAAAGTCAACCCGGTGATCCCTGAAGCTGTGGCTATGGCCTGTGCTCAGGTGATAGGTCACGACAGTGCCATTACAGTGGCTGGTCAATCCGGCAATTTTGAGCTGAATGTGATGCTGCCTTTGGTGGCCAATAATCTGCTTGGCAGTATTGAGCTGATGACGGGCAGCTGTCAGGCGTTGGCGCAGCAGTGTATCGGCGGTTTAGTGGTCTTACAACACAATACAAGCCGAACTCTGGCACTCAATCCTGTGCTGGTGACTGCACTCAACCCACTGATTGGTTATGAAAAAGCAGCGGCTATTGCCAAACAGGCTTATCTGCAGCAAAGACCGGTACTGGATGTTGCCATTGAAATGTCCGGCCTGAGTGCTGACGAACTCAAACAACTGCTCGACCCCGCTTTGTTGGTGTAGTTGACCTAACAGTCGCTGCTGTTGATAACACGGCCGTGACCGGCGGTGTTATGCCTTTTTTATAAATTCAGCGCGCTAAGCCAGATTGCTGCCATCACCCCAACTTTGCTCACCTATACTGCTTTTATGCAGATAAGTATGCCGTGCTGCATAGGAGGCAATCCCGATCTTTTGCCAGCGGAGGCACTGTGATGAACACGAAAAAACGAATTGTGATTTGTTGTGACGGCACCTGGAACGAACCGGATCAAAACCCGACCAATGTGATTAAAATTGCCCACCACCTGGCGCCGGTGGACAAAAATGGCATCCAGCAGGTGGTGTTTTACGACCAGGGCGTGGGCACAGGCGGCGCTGTAGATAAATTTATCGGTGGTGCTACCGGTAAAGGCATCGAAAAGAACGTGCTGGATGGCTACCGTTTTTTGATTCATAACTACGACCCGAAGGATGAAATTTACCTCTTTGGTTTTAGCCGCGGTGCTTATACCGCCCGTGCTATTGCCGGTATGATCAACGCCATAGGTCTGCTGCCCAAAGACCACTGGGAAAAACTGCCACAGGCGTATCAGTATTACCGCACTGAACCTGCGAAAAGAAACACCAGGCTGTATCAGGATAATCACAGACCCGATATTCAGATGATTGGTGTTTGGGACACCGTAGGTGCGCTGGGCGTGCCCACGCCAGGCCTTCGGCAGTTGTCAAAATCGCTGGTGAGTTTTTTTGATACCGAAATCAGTCCGCTGGTACACCACGCGTACCATGCGCTGGCACTGGATGAAAAACGCGGCCCATTTGCACCTTCGATCTGGACCGGCGATTTAGCCGCCAATCAGGTAGTGGAACAATGCTGGTTTGCCGGAGTGCATTCAGATATCGGCGGTGGTTATGAAGACCACAGCGTGTCGGATCTGAGCCTGGTGTGGATGGTCGAAAAAGCCAGCCAACTCGGGCTGGAATTTGATACCCAGGACCCAATGTGGCAAGCATCGGTCACCCCCAGCGCACTGGCGCCTTTGCACGACTCTTTTGGCAAAACACACCAGCTGTTTGGCAAAGTGATGGACAGCCCTTATATCCGCAAAGTGGAAACCCCACCCGGTCAGGGCCATCTGATGCAAGTGCATGACTCGGTGTTTGAGCGCATGCAGGCCAGCAATTACCAACCGGCAAGTCTGAAACTGCCGCCACAACATCTGGGCGGCAACCGCCGCCAGTTTGACCGTTTCCAAACCTTTGCCACTCAGGCCCGGCTGGCTCTGGGCGGGCAACAACACAACTGTACCCTGGAGAACTACAGCCCCGGCATGGGTGCTGCCATTAAAACCAACCTCCAACTGCAACTCAATAGTCTGGTGGATTTGCTGGTCGGTAAACAACAACTCAAACTGCAATGTGTCTGGGCCGCCAATAACAGATATGGGCTACGACGGATATAACAGGCTGCGCTATTGCCATCAGGGTCAGCCAAACCGACAGCCACCTGCTGTCCTACGCATAAAAAAACCACCGCACCTGCGGTGGTTTTTTTATTTGAACTACTACATGCTCAACCGGATAAACACATCAGCTCGTCAGGCCATTAAGCATTAAGCAGGCACCGCAATAATCACGCTGGACTCGTTAAAAGCCACGCCGAGCGGCACTCCTTCGCGCAGCGCCATTTGCTCTGCGCTGACATTGGTGATAGTGGCAGCAATAGTGGTGATGTCGTTAAGGGCCACCAGCACTTCGGTATTGACGGCGCCTGGTAACAACCTGCTGATCCGGCCGGAATAATGATTGCGGGCAGAGGTTTTAATGTTCTCCCCTGCCGGCAGCAGCATCACGGCACTGGATTTTACCAGCGCAAAAGCTTCAGCATCCGGGGTTAAACCAAGGCGCTGACAGCTGTCATGAGTGATGACAGCCACCACTTCAACCCCATCGCCAGTGCGCAGCACTACTTCGGCGCTCACAACGCCTGGCGTGATTTTGATCACTTTACCCAGAAACTGATTGCGTGCGCTGGTTTTCATACTGAGTCTGCGTAACAACAACATATCGTCCAGCAAGCCCCCGGTCTGACCCGCAATTTCAGTTAAATAACGCTGATGTGCCGCCTCAATTTGCCGAAAATTTTCCACCAGCTGAGCACCACGCGCTGTCAGTTGTGAACCGCCGCCGCCCTTGCCACCGGCGGCTCTGGCCACCAGCGGTGTGCCGGCTAAATGATTCATCGTTTCAATGGCGTCCCAGGCGGTTTTATAACTCACGCCGGCGGCTTTGGCGGCATGGGTGATAGAACCACATTTGTCGATTTCACTGAGCAACAACACCTGCAGCTTGCCGCCTAATACCTGGCCTTTCACCGACAGCTTTAAATCTGCTTCCAGGCCAAAAGTTGGGTTGAGATTGTCCATCATTTAACTTCCTGGTTTTATTCAAACATGGTTTTAATTCAGCTTTGGCTTTTCAGCCGCCCCTGCTCCAATTCAATGACAGTTTGCCCCAGCACTGCCGCATCCTCTGCATCATGAGTGATCAACAACAGCGGTAACTGCGTCTGGACTTGCAGTTGCAATAATGCAGCACGCAGGCTTTGCCGCAGCTTTGGGTCCAAAGCGGCAAAAGGTTCATCCAGCAGCAGCGCGCCGGGCTCACCAGCCAGAGCGCGCGCCAACGCCACCCGTTGTTTTTGGCCACCGGACAGCTGATGCGGATACAACAGTGCATAAGGGGTTAATTCAAAACGCTCAAGCCAAAGCTGTATCACCGGATGCTGATGCTGGCGGCGCGGATTCAGCACACCTGATTTGAGCGCAAAACCAATGTTCTGACTGACATTCAGGTGCGGAAACAACGCATAGTCCTGAAACAGATAACCCAGCCTGCGCTCTTGCGGCGCAAGGTTTACACCGCTTTGCTGGTCAAACAACAGCTGATTGCCAATCTGTATCCGACCGCTGTCGGGCTTTAATAAACCCGCAATAGCTTTGAGCGTCAGACTTTTGCCTGCACCCGACGGGCCAAGCAACACCAGCCGCTGCGCATTGCTTTGAAAAGCCACATCCAGCGAAAATCCACTGTCAGCAAAACGTTTTTTGATACAGATCTCAAACAAAATAACCTCGACTCCCAGCGCAGATTTGCCAATAAAACCAGACTCAGCGGCCTGAACCAGGCTGTTGCTGTTTTGCTTGTGTCAGCAGATTGGCCAAAACCAGCAGCACCACACAAAGCACTGAAGTAATCAGCACCAGCTCGTTGGCGCTTTGTTGTTCACCCGCCTGCACAGCTTCATAAATGGCAATAGATAAGGTTTGGGTTTTACCCGCAATGCTGCCGGCCAACATCAGGGTGGCACCAAATTCGCCCATGGCCCGGGCAAAAGCCAGCATTAAACCGGCCAGCATACCGCGCCAGGCAAGCGGCAAGGTGATACGGCAAAACACGGCAAAGTTACTGAGCCCCAGCACTTTTCCTGCCTGAATCAGTTGAGAGTCTACCGCTTCAAAAGCGGCACGGGCGGGCTTGAGCACTAACGGAAAAGTCACCACAGTTGCCGCCACAATAGCGCCTTCAATGGTGAAAATAAGCCGGATGCCAAACCAGCTTTCCAACCAGCCACCCAAAGCACTGTTGCGCCCCAGCAACACCAACAGGTAATAACCCACCACTGTGGGCGGCAATACCATCGGCAAAGTCAGCACTGCTTCAAACCAGGATTTACCGGCAAAATTGCGTCGCGCCAATACATAGGCACAACCACCGGCCAGCAACAGATTCAGTACTGTAGCCACGCTGGCCACCCAGAGGGATAATTGAATGGCGCTCCAGTTCATGCCAGCTCCTTTATTCGCCTTTTGGGCTAAAACCATGTTGCAATAAAATCTGCTGCGCAGCCTCAGAGCGGACAAAACGGCTAAATGCCAGCGCCGCTGCTGGATTGGCCGAAGCTGTGCTGATAGCAAGCGGATAACGGATTGCCGTCTGGGTTGCAACAGCACCAAGCTGTTGCACCTGTTGTCCTTTCGCATCCGAAGCGTAGACAAAACCAGCCTCGACTTCGTGACGCACCACATAATCGAGCACCTGACGCACATGAGTCCCTGACACCAGTTTGGCTTCCAGCGTTTTGGCTAAACCAGCATGCTGCAACGCCTCTTTAGCATAACGGCCGGCTGGCACGCTGGCCGGATTGCCAATAGCAATACGCTCAACCTGCGGTTTGCTCAGCTGCTGCAGCAGCGCAGCCTGCGACTCTGACGATGCAGGCGTGCCGCCAAGCCCGGCCGCACTGAGTCCGCTGGCACTGCGTTCACTGCCACCGGGCGCTATTCCACTGAGAATGGCGCTGCCAACAGGGGCAATCAGCACTAAGGTGTTGGCAATAAAATCCTGGCGGCTTTTTGGGTTAATCAGGCCATGTTGCGCCGCCAAATCCATACTTTGTTGATCGGCTGTCGCCAGCACATCCACCGGCGCACCATGGCGCATCTGCTGTACCAGCACCCCTGAAGCGCCAAAGTTCAACCTTAGTTTGCAGACCTGACTACTTTCAAAACGGGCAGCTATTTGTTTAAAAGCCGCAGTTAAACTGGCCGCCGCCGAAACGGTCAACTCGCAAGGGGCGGCTTGTGCCGGAACAGCACTAAGGAAACAAAACATCGCAGCCAATCCGGCGGCATTTAAGCGGGCAAAAGAAAATGGACGCATCATTCATCTACTCCGGGCCTGATCAGATAGTCTGCCTGTGCTTCAGCTGGTTATCTGCCAAGCCCCTTTGATACGCAAAGCCGGTTGTTATGCGATGTCGTGACCTTGCGTTTTTCATGGCGTTATTATTCGTAATATACGCCGTTATATAACGATGGCTATTGATCTGCCTGAGTACTCATGAAGGGGTAGTTGGTGATTTTCACTGTCAGCATTATAGATAATGGCTTTAGACTACGATGGATTTTTAGCAGACAGGGCTGCGCCAGTAAGCTGCAACCGGAATAGAAACAAAAGTCAGCAGCGCATAAAAGGCAGAATAAAATACAGAAAAACCTGCTTATGCAGAATTTTGTCTGCGGTGAAATCAGACTGCTGACGGGGTCACAACCTAAGTCATTTTTTTTGCGCCGAATATAAGATTTAACTCATTACCAACTCATCAAAAATCACATTTGCTACCTGTAGTCCGTATCAATAGTAATGTTGTCACGGTGTTCAGAATGGAGCTGGCCTGGGTGCAAAAACCGTCAAGGCCAAATATCTAGCGCGGCGCTATCCTTTGATATCCGCGATTTATCAAGCCAATATCACAACTTCATTAATTTTCTCAGGCACTGTTTTTGTATCTTAGCGCCGGCGCAGAATGGTAATTTTCATGCTCACAGTGAGTTTTGTGCTGCCTGCTTGCCTGATTGGGTGACGGAGCCGCAACCTTTTATTGGACAGATAGAAGATTTAGTACAAGATGAATGGAAACCCAATGGACATCATGACACACTTGTTACGCGAAATTTATAAGGACGCTTACCTGCAGGGGCGGGAAGATGGTTTGGACGGTATCCATATTGATCCCCAAATGGTCCTGCGACGGTACCTGACAGATGAATCTGTTAAAACAAAGTTAACTCAACTGGGTTATTCACCTGTTCCTCCGATGTAGATACCAACTTTATTGCAAGCCGAACTTTAATGGTCAGATGACTTGCTGCCCCTACTTATAAATCTTACAATGCCTGGATATCAGATATTACGACTGGAGCAGGCGATTGAGCGGTATTTCCCTGGAGCAACAGCTGACGGCTGAGCTAAATCGAATGGATTTTTCCAAAATCCTGATTGAGCAACCCTACGAATACAAATCAATTTTTCTCAATCGCATTCAACCCGATAAAAAAAATGCCCGATTTTTCCCTGCGGTAATCATACCCGATCAGCTCGCGTACCAAATTGCTTATAAAAGTTTGTCCAAAGCACAACTGATTGAACGGCTTGATTGTCGTGACACTGTTGTGATTGGCAAGTCCTGCATCGTAAACTGCTTTCACCGCAATAGCATTGAGTGGAAGAAAGCCAACGCGACTATTGCCTCAATTATCGAGCTTGCTGCAAACGTATCAGTTTCTGAATTAATTCAGGTTCCCACCATTTATCCGGTTGAAAATAATAACTATCAGTTGCTAACCGGCCATCGTCGTTTTTTTGCTTTGGTTTATACCAATGGTATCGATGGTGCAGCACATTTTAAAGTATACAACCACAAGCCGTCGCTGCCTCGCACCAAACAGTTTCAGGAAAACGCCAGTCGGGAAGACCTTCCGCAATACGGCAAATTGCAGGCTTTTCAGGAAGCAATGCAGGAACTGGAAACATTAAGCTCTATGCGGCAACGGACGGAAGGCAAAGGGCTGACCGTCCGCGAAACCTCGAGCTTGCTGGGTATTTCGATGGGAGCTTTTGACAACTACAATGTACTGACACGTTATCCGGCAGTGATTGAAGCCTATCAAAACGGTAATTCCATTCCTTTTATTGCGATGAAAAAAATCGTTGTGACCGAAGAGCAGCGCTATCGCAAAAAGATAGGTCAGACAGTTCTTAATATCGAACATAAAAGAGCTGTGAACAAAAGGATTCAGGACGTCCTCAACAATATCAAACCAACCGCCAGCCCGGAAAAGAAAAAACGTTATCGTTTAGGGACAGTGGAATCACCTGAATTAATGAAGTTTATCCTTTCGGAAAATCTGCTGGCACTGAACTGTGGGGTAGATTGGGAACACATCGACTGGAATCATCCAAAAGCCATTAATGAAGCTTTTGAACAAGTCATTCATTTTATTCAGGAAAACTCACTAATAAAGTGACATCTACCAATCTCCGTCATCAACCGGCGCTTGCTTGCAGAAAAGCGCCTGGTTGCTGCGGTCACATGAGATTCAACGACTGCTTTTCTTTTGTAACTTCTGTTTCAGATCCAACAGCCCTGCTTTATACCACGACACAACACAGCCGTTGCTGACATCAAAGCTACCAGCGACAAGCTATCGGGAACAACTTACATGACCGGGCACATCAGACATACAGAACTGGTGTGAGCACTATGTTGGGATCTGAACAATGTCAGAAAATGAATGAGATGATATGCACACGAATTTTGTGTGGTTTCCCAAGAAATATTTAACATTACATTATTAAATTAATCATGTATTATCATAAATGAACGAAATATCATTGCAGTAATTTAATTTACTTACAACCACCTGTATCGGCCAATCATTTTAGTCGCATTTATCGTACATAGGTACATCATGCTGCACAAACTAGATCTAGATGTCTTAGCAGGACAAATCACAAAAGAAAATGCCAGTCCCGGGCATGGCGGGCTGAAAAAATATAGTGTCTCTTCATTTTCTAATCATCCTTATAGTTTGTATAAAGTCGAAGCCAACGATAGTTCAGTCAGTGTTGAAACTATTTTTGCTGAAAAGGATTATTGGTTAAAGCAATTGTCGATCAGAGGCGGCATATTATTTCGTGGGTTTAATCTGGGAAATATCGCTGCGGTTGAACAATTCGCGAACCATTTTATGACTTCTGTTTTTCGTGAAAATACCGAACATACGCCGCTTGTTGGCAGCACTTTTGTGCAACAACCTGTTGGATATGCCAGTAATAGTTTCCTGCTTTGGCACAATGAAAATACCTTCAACCAGCGTTGGCCAACCAAAGCAATTTTTGCCTGTCACACTGCCGCCAAAGTGGGCGGTGAGACCCCGGTGGCCGACAGCCGTGAAATATACCAGCAACTGGACAAGCAGGTGCGGGAGGAGTTCGAACACAAAGGGGTCCGTTACTGCAGACGTTACCAGGCGGAGAATGGCATCGGGCTGGGTTGGAAAACCATTTTTAATACCAGCAGCAAGCATGTTATCGAATCCATCTGTTTGCGCGAAGGTATGCAATATCGCTGGTCGGCGGATGACAGTTTAATTACTTTGGCAGACAGACCTGCCGTATATCAGGTCAGGGAAACTGGCGATATGTGCTGGATTAACCAGGCCCAGCACTGGCATTTTTCCTGCCTGGCCCCTGAGCTACAACACACTTTACAAAAGCTGTGCAGCCATGCTGATGAATACCCTCGCAACTGTTATTTTGCAGACGGTAGCCCAATCCCTGACAGCTACATGGCACACATTCTTGATGTCTACCGGCAACATCAGTTTGCATTTCAATGGCAGGCAGGCGACCTGCTGCTGCTGGACAACAGGCTCAAAGCACATGCCAGAAACCCTTATCAGGGAGAACGCCAGTTATTAGTGTGCTTTGGTGATATGGCAAGCTTTGCAGCAGAATTGTGATAAAGCGGCTGGCGTGCGCGCCAGCCAAGCCGCTGCTGACACTAACGCCGGGCCGCCATGACGCCAATCACATGCATACCTATCAGCCAACCCAAAGCGGTAATGCTCCATAAATGCAATTCTCTGACTCCGTCAAAAAACTGATCCCGGACAGGTAACACATCAGATACAGACATTCCAAAAATAAACAGCGGAATATGATTATTCTTGACCAGAATGGCGCCCGTAACCGCCAAAGCAGCCACTAACGTATACATCAGCACATGTGTCATTTTTATCATCATATTGTGCGCCCGGCCCGGCGCATGATGTCGCGGAATCAAAGTTTTATATTTCCTGTACCAGTAGACCCGGAGCATTAAAATCACCAGCAGAAAAAGTCCGGCCAGCACATGCGACTCTATCGCTTCTTGCCGATGTGCATTCTGTCCTTTTACCTCGTAATTGATGATATGGATTTGAGATTTCATATTAAGCATCATCAATAATATACAAATCGCAGATATCCAATGTAGTACCCGATCGACAACATAATGTTTGTTCATGTTTCCACTCTTCGTAAACGTTGATATTCACCACATCAGGATTCAATCCTGAGCTTGTTTCGCCATTCGGGCGCTACTCACACAGATCACCAGTCTAACCATTTGGCTGGCACATTTGGCAAAGGACTGGCCGTTTTGCGGTGTAAAAAGCGGATAAATGCTTCTTTCCAGCCAGGCATAGGACGAAGGAAATCAACCATCAGAATCACCCGGGTTTCATCAGTCTTATTCCATGCGGAGTGTGGGTAAAAATCGTCGAAAATCATTACCTTACCATTCTCCCAACTGAGCTTTTGATCTTCGAGCTGCAAGCAGACGTCTCCTGTTGGAATGATAATCCCCAGGTGCATTCGCAAAAAAGTACGCGAATTTGCCTTATGGTAACCAATGACAGTGCCGGGCCTGAGAATACTCAGGTCCGCGTTCAGCATAGAGGGGACAGACTCAACCAGTCTTGCGGTACAGGGCAGCAGCTTTTTGGCCTGCACCGTGGCCTGACCTTTTTCTGCAACCAGCACCGAATGCCAGTTCGCAAGTTTGTCCGGCCCGAGTGGAATTTCACTGACATCAACGTGATCAAAGATATTTCTGACTTCGTTACAGATGGCTGGCCATTCTTTCTCAAAGGCTAAACTCCAGGGAAATTCAGCTGGCAAAAACGTCCGCCTGTGGATTTGCGGTAAACTTTGTTCAAGATTAAATAAAGCTTTTAGAATAATCCGGAACAATAAACCAGGTCTGTGACGACTAGGGATCTGCTGGCCTTGTTGCGCTGCAAGCAGTGTCTCCAGCATTTTCCTGGCTGCCTCATCTAATGCTCCGAGTTCAGCAATAAACATTCCTTCACCCACATCGATGACAGACGCAGAAAAAATAGGAAAGAAAGGGCGCCAGAAGATCCCCTGCGAACCGGGTTGTGGCAGCTTTGCTTCTGTTTTTACAACAAACTGACGTTCAGAAAGCTCAGAAATCGTACATTCAATTTCTGTTTCGCCATTTCCTGTCCAGAATAGTTGTTTGATATCGTTGACTGTTACAGGAAACAGATTGTTTTTCATTTTCATTTCATACATCCACCCGCTGAACTGACTATATCGTACCCAGTACAAATCAATCTCAGGAATATACATAAATAAAAAGCGTGGCTGTCATTCGAAAGCCACGCCATTATTCAATTATGCAGCAATCCCCTTCAGGCCATTGACGATACTGTTCTTTTTAATTGTTCTCATCGAAATAGAGCTCGACAAAATCAGAACAGCGAATACAGCAACTATCGTTATGGCATACATATACATAGAACTAATTGAGATATAAACACTCAATAAGTCGTAGTAAAAATACAGACAGGTAATAATAAAGATAGTACCTAAAGAAGCGCCAATCATCAGTATTGAGATATTTTCCCGCACGGTTTCATTAAAGATGTTGTTATATTTCGCTCCAATAGCCATTTTAATATTAAATTCCGTTGTACGTGATTTAACACCATAGCTAATGATGCCGAACAAGCCCAGAAAGGCCAGCAACAAGGTAAATATGGCAAGACTTCCCGCAACGGTCAGCGTGACCAGATGCGTAAAATTAGCCCTGTCCACATCAGCCTGTAATGAAGAAAAATTCGTCAGCGCAAACTGGTTGTTTGTATCACGCATGAGAGCCGTCACTTGTTCCCTTGTAACTACAGTGCCTGGTTTCAGCTTCAGCATCAGCCACAATGCCGAACCACCGTTCGGAACATAAAACCGTGGCGGAATTTCGGCTTTTGATGGCACAACCAGATCTTCAACAACGCCGATAATGGTGGCGGGGGGTATAGAATCGATTGCCAGGGTTTTCCCGATGACACTGGTAATGTCGCCCTGTCCCAATTGCTCTGCAAAAGTAGCGCTGACCATTGCAACATTGGTGCGGCTTTGCACATCCTTTAACGCAAAACCCTGGCCCGCCAGCAGGCGTTGGCCAACAACATCCAGATAATTGTGGTCGACATTACGATGGAAGGGGTAATAACGCTTGCCATCTCCACTGTAAGTCAGCGCAAACTGATAAATATCTTCCAGTGGTGAGCGGGCGAAGGTCACTGCCTCAACCTCTGGCAATGCGGCGAGTTTGTCACGAAATTCCGTTACTTTAGGCGCATAGGTATCCCAACCCTGCCAATCCAGAGTGGCGATTCTGAATTCCAGCCGTAACACATTTGTGCTGTCGAAGCCGACATGCCGTTGCAGGGTTGTGGCCGCGTTTTTAATCAGGCTGGCACTGCAGAAAATCAGCACCACAGCAACAGAAATCTGCGAAACCAGCAACGCATTCCGGACTCCGGACGAAATTTGTACGCCCACACCTTTACCACTGCTTTTCAGCGACTGGCTGAGCTGCCGGTAATTCACAATACGGATCGACAATAATGAAATAATAAAAGCCAGCACAACTGCGACCAACAATGCCGAACATAGGGTCATCCAGTCAAAGGATATCTCATGCGCGCGGGCCAGCTGAGTGCTGAAAAACCGCTGGATCAAGCCAAAGCCCAATAAAGCTATCAAAACCGCAACAGCACTGGATGCCAGCATTAACACTAAGGTTTCACTGAACATTTGTAACCACAAATGCTTTTTCTTCGCTCCCAGAGTTGCCGAAATCGCCAGTTGTTTATGTTTTGACACCACCCGCGAAATAAAAAGATTGGTGATATTACTGGTCGCAATCAACAGCAATCCTAAGCCACCCGCCAGCAAAAATATCACTGTGGTCATATTACCGGCCACTAACTTTGACCGTAATGGCGTGACTTCAATATCGGCAGACCAGCCGACAAAGTGCTGATTATCAATGGTCATTTTGCGAAACATTTCATTAGCCATAGCACTGAGCACAACACTGAGCTGGCCGGTACTGGCCGCTGGCGTTTTGATCAGATAAAACAACTTACCTTCAACATTTCGCCAGTCTTCTTTGTATTCAGAATTATTAAAGTCCCAGGGCAACCACAGTTGTGTCGTCAGGCCCACTTCGGCAAGTTGTGGGGCAACGAAGTCTGCCTGAATAACGCCAATCACCGGATGACTGACCCCATTCACAACCAGTTTCTGGCCAAGAATGTCTTCCCTTAAACTAAATTGCTCTGCCCATACCTGGTAAGAGATCACCGCACCAGGCACACGTTGCCCGAGTTCTGCAGGCGGAAACCATTGCCCTTTTGCCATAGGTATCCCCAGGATATCCGCAGTGCTTGCCGTGGTATAAACGGTCGCAAGGTTAGGTTGCAGAGGTTCTGAGGTCAGGACTTCTTTGGAAAAAAACAGCATAGACTGCGCTTTGACACCGATATCTTTGGCACTCTGAATATTACGATACAAAGCTTCTGCTGCAGGGTAAAGAAAAAATGAGGTTTCGGCCTCACCACTCTGATTTATCCGCTGGTAATCCACCACAAAAAGCTCGTCCTGCTGCGGATAACTTAAGGGCTTTAACAGCATGTAGAATCCCAAAGTCAGTACAACAAGAAACACACCAATAGTGATACCCATAGTGACTACAACACCGGCAAAAAAAGACTTGTCAGCCAACGCCGCCTGAACGGATCTTTTGATCAGATAACGTAAGTTATTCATACATATCCTTTACGCAACAATTTGGCCATCTATCATTTGAATCTTCTTTTTGGTGAAGTCCGCATACCGGCTATCGTGAGTCACCATAAAAATGGTACTTCCTGCGTCATTCAGTTCGCCCAGCAGACTCATGACCGCATCACCACTTTTTGAATCAAGGTTACCGGTCGGTTCATCGGCCAGAATCACGGATGGTTTGGAAATAAGCGCTCTTGCAATGGCAACACGTTGTTGTTGTCCACCTGATAACTGGTTAGGTTTATGGTTCATCCGGTGTTCAATACCCACTCTGGCGAGGCATTGGCGAACTTGTTCTTCAACCTGACTTGCCTGGAAACGCTGTGCACTGTAACGAAGTGGCAAGGCCACATTATCAAACACTGAAAGCTCATCTATCAGGTTGAAAGACTGGAAAATAAAACCAAATTTTTGATTACGAATCTCAGCAGCACGATCGGACACAAGGTTACTGACATTGATGCCATCCACTTTATATTCGCCACTACTGGGTGTATCTAACAGCCCGAGTAAAGACAACAATGTAGATTTTCCACATCCCGACGGACCAGATAATGATACAAAATCACCGTCGTATACTTTCAGGCTTACATTTTTCAGGGCATGGGTTTCAACTTCATCAGTTTCGAATATTTTCCCAATACCATTCATTTCTATGGTCACTCTTTTCATAAATCACCCTGTTCAATTTATAATATTTATTCAAGCACGATACTATTTTCAGAAGTCATCAGGTTTGACAAATCGGAAATAATAAACTTTTGTCCAACCTTGGTTCCGGATTTAATTTCAATATATTGGTTCGCGGTTTCGCCCATTGCCAGTTGCACTAATTCCGCTTTTTTAGAATCATCTTCATCAATCCTGAACAATTTCAGCATCGTGTTTTCTGTACTTTTGGCAGGGCGTTCAATATACATAGCATCAGCCAAACTGCCGATAATGATTCTGCTTTCAACATTCTGCTCCGCTTTCAGACTCAGCGGTAATTCTCCGGGTAGGTCAATTTCCAGTTCAACCGTGTTATCGACAACCACAGGATCGATCCGGCTGACTACCCCTTCAATCTGATCCTGGCGGTTATTAATCACCGCCTTTTGTCCAATTTGAATCCGCTGCGCTTTATCCTGTGGGATCTTTATAAAGGCTTCCAGCGAACCCTCACTGCCAATAGTGGCAACCTCTTGTCCTATCACCAGGCTCTGTCCCAAACCAATGGCTGATTTCAGCAACATACCTGTCAGCTCCGCCTTAATCTCCAACTGATCGACTTTGTGTTCAATCAGTTTCACTGTACCTTCCTGCTGCCGGACCAAATCAGTTTTGATACTGATCATCTCTGCGTGAATTCGCTTAAGCCTTTCATGCTTCTCCCGTAAAAACACCAGTTTTGCTTTCAAACGTTCTGCTTCAACCTGGCTTTCGACATGGGTCACTTTGGAAATAATTCCCTTTTCCACCAGTGAAGACTCGGCTTGAACGATATAAGAGATTTTTTCGTAATTTGCCTGAGTATCAGAAACTTCAGTCGCTTCGTTGAGCATCGCCAACTCATGATCAGCGATGGTTTGCCGTAAATCTGCCTGTACTTTTGACAGTTCCTGCCGGGCATTTTGCAGCTCTTGTCTTACATCAGGGTTTTCCAGACGGGCAATCACATCTCCGGCCTGCACCCGGGCTCCGGGCTTCACCAGTATCTCTTTCACAATAGAATTACTTGGTGCTGTTAACAGTCTGATATCGTCTGATCTGACAACACCAAAACCGTCGACCGAAACCTCTAAATCGCCCTGGCGCACTTCGGCAATCACCAGGCTTTTACGTTCCAGACTGATTTCCTGACTGGTCAGTCTGGCGTAAAGCATCCAGAGACCAAGTATCAGCAGCAGCCCCAGCCCCCACTTGACCGGTACACTTTTATCTTTGGTTACAACCTGCTTTTTTATATCCACATCAATACCTTTCTTACTTCCTGAACTGCCAGCCGCAATACCAGATAACTTTGGCGTAGCGGCTTCCCTATATCCGTTATGGCCCTGGTTGAAACCGTAAATAACTCAGGTCAACTGTACCGGCTGCTGCTGAAAACAATTTGTTAATCAAAGTGATGGTGTCCTCAAGGCTGCCAGGTGCCATAGCCGGTGATGAAAATAACATCAGACCGAGGCGCCGTCCGGCCACAGGACCATCAGCTGCCATGGCTGTGCGGCCGCCCGGACCAGAAAAATACGAGGCCATTACTCCTGCCTGATCGCGCAACACCAATTCATTGGCCTGACAGATCACCTGACGGGATTTGCCGATACCACTGTAAACCTCAGCTTCGATACTGACATCGACTAACACATCACCATCAATCCGGTCGATATCAAACACCCCCGCCAGCACACCGCGGTAGAACTCAAGATGCAGTAACAGACGCGGAACCAAAGGAACTGTTGGTGCAGGTAAACCGTGCTGCATCTGTTTGCGTAATGGAAAAGCAGCCTGTTTACTGCTGAAAAACCGCTGATAATCATCAAGGTTATGCTCTATCAGATCGGCATGTTCCAGCATCGACTGGCGGATATCTTCGGTATTGATTTGTAAAGCGAGCTGAAGTTTCTGCAGGTCAACATCGGTACACTGTATCCAAACCAGAGTCAGTCCCTCAAATAGCTGGCAAGCCCTTGTGGATAACCGAACCTCCGGTACTTCTCTGCTATGACGCCGCATTTCAGTCATATTGTTCCTTAAATTCGATTTCAGATAACCGATTCCCAGCGGACCTTCGGCGCCGAAGTTTTTAGGCAACATTTTTATTGCAATCGCCAGGTGTCTGGCTTTCCAGAACTGGAATTGATGCAACAGACGCTGACTGAAAAATGCCAGTTCAGGACAATCCCGGCAGTTCAGCATGGTCTGATAGAGTTGCCTTAAAGTCGGCATGGCAGTGTCTTTTAGCCTGGACTTGTCCCTCAGTTCTGCTATCTGCAGCACAACGCCCAGTTTGTCCGGTTGAATACCGGTCAGGAGACGCTCCAGCCATTGATACTTTTCCGACTGAATAGCACCGGCATTACCGGTATCTACCCGAAAACCCTGATAAAAGTTTTCCACAGCCAGAGTATCCATCACACTGAACAAACGGCTGAGTACATCCATCAGCACCGTCAGTTGCCGGAAGATATCAGCAGCCCTTTGCTGTTCTCCCTGCTGATAAAACGCTAATCCGTCGTGAACACCTTCTCCGACCGCAAAAAAGATACATTCCGTGAGTTGCACCATGCGCAGAAACATATATTCATCATGATAAATACCACCGGGAAGCCCCGTCAGCATGACTAAAGTCGTTAATGCTGCATCAACATCACGGAAATACTCAATATCATGCGGATAGCCATGGTCAGGAAACCCCTGGTCACGATGGACGGAAAACGAATTGTCCGTTTCCATCAGGCTTTGTTTCAGCTCTTTTAACAGTTGCAGTCTGTCAGCGACAAGCTCGGGCCTATATCCCTTTTTGGTGTAACCGTTTTCGGTGTATTTGTTGAATAATTCCATTTCATAAATAAACCAATCGTTAACCAACGCTGCCAGAGCATACCATACATTTTTATTCTTTCTCCAAAAATCTCCATCGGTGCCGGCATCAAGATAACAATCAAAAACCGGTGAATAAGTGTATGAAGCATAATTGTGTTTTTCTCCCAGAGCTGTGAAGTTTTCACACCATAAAAACCGCTCCCAGAGACCACAGTCCGGGCTAAAATCGGGTTGCCGCGGATCAAGCCGGAAAGGGGCAATCAGCGCCGAAATTTTTTCCCGCCAGTGCGCGGATACATGATTACGGCCATGCATTAATGCCTCCCGTATATAACCCTGAATATCAAAATCCAGTTGCTCAGGCGCTGTATTCATTGACGCCTCCCGCATGGCATAAGTCTGGGGTCAGCCCCTGATGGGTAGTGCTGTTTTGTCCCTTTGCGGCATCTCTGTCAGCCTGATGTGGCACAGGCAGTCGCAAATATTCAGCCACAGACATCGCCAGTTCCGCAGACTCAATCATGGTTTGATGCGATTGCTGTAATGGTAAAATTCTGACACTGCCACTACTGTACAAGTCCCAGTTCAGATTCTGATTAAAGCCATCGGCCGGTGGCGTCAGTTCAGCTCTGAACAACACCAAATCCAGCGCTGACTGGCGGATGCAGTGGCCTCTTTTCAACCTGTCCAGCGTGATAAAATGCTGCAAATAGCGACAGGTCATTTCTTCGCTGACCTGTGCAATATAATGATCAGGAAACTGCCGGCGCAGCTGTTTGCTCAGAGAGCTCAGCGCTGCCGGAACATCCGTTGCATCCAGCTGATGCCAGTCCAGTTCCGGCTGTAACAGCAGAATTTCCTGCAAGGCCAACTGTATAGGGGCATACCAGGCCTGGCTTGGTACTTCATATTCAGCCATAGTCGCGTAGCTGTCTAACAGCAGAACCCGGACCTGATATCCCTGCTGAACCAGTTGGCAGGCCGCTTCATAAGCGAGGACACCACCCGACGAATAGCCCAGTAAAGTGACAGGCCCCTCAGTCTGGTATCGCAGTATCAATTGTACATAACGGTTGACCAGCGCCTTAAAATCAGCAAAAAACTGCGGTTCGTAAATCAGCGGCGAATGTAAGCCGACCAACTGATACTGGCCGGACAACGCAGCAGCCAAACGCCCATAACAATGGGCTGTGCCGGCTCCGGGATTAAAACAGAAGAGTGTTCCCGAACCAGGTGTGGTACTCAGTTGCAGCATGGTTTCCGGCAACTCACTGGTCAAACTTTCCTGTTCCCGCAGCCGTAACTGATTGGCAAACTCCTGTAACTGCGGATGCAAAAACACATCACCCAGTGTGGCCTGCAACCCTAACTGACTGCGCACTTTCGCTATCAACCTGGTGGCGAGCAGCGAATGCCCGCCAAGGTCAAAGAAATTGGCTTTCATGCCAAGCTGAGGATTGGCGAAAATCTGCCGCCAGATCGCACACAACGAAGCCTCAAATGCGTCTGCCGGTAAGATCATTTCGGGTTCACTATGTTGCAACTGCGGCGCTGGCAATGCTTTACGGTCAACTTTGTTATTCGCGGTTACAGGCAAAGCGGACAGAATTTCGAACGCCTGTGGCACCATGTAATGCGGTAAGACACTGCGCAACCAATCACGGCATTGCTCGATAAATTCCAGCCGGCTCGCTATGACCTGTTCGTTGTGCAGCACCAGATAAGCAACCAGCACTTTGTCACCTGAAGCTGTCTGCTGCACATCAACCACAGCCTGACCAATGAACGGGTGCGATTTCAGCGTATGCTCTATCTCACCCAGCTCCACCCTAAAACCACGGATCTTGACCTGGTTATCCCGACGGCCGCGGAATTCAATCAGGCCATCACTGCGATACCGGCCCAGATCTCCGGTCCGGTACAGTCGCTGTTTTAACTCCGGATGCCACAAGAACTGCCGCCCGGTCAACTCGCTGTCACGATAATATTCGCGGGCAACACCCAGCCCCCCGATAAAAAGCTCACCTGTAACTTGTGGCGGACAAGGTTGCAACATGTCATTTAAAATGAAGAATGACTGTCCTGACATAGGCCGGCCATAAGGGACACTGGATAAAGCTGAGGTATCCTGTTCGATAGGGTAATGAATAGACCAGATAGAGCCCTCGGTGGCCCCGCCAAGACTGTATAACCGACTACCGGGAAATGACTGCCAGAGCCTTGCCGGTAGCTGTGGATCAATCCAATCTCCACTCATCATGACCGCTTTAAAACAAATAGCAGAACTGCGTCTTTGCTCTTCCAGTTGCTCTACCAACAGCGCTGCCGAAACCGGCACTGTGTTCCAGACAGAAACAGCAAAACGCTCAGTGAGTTCCAGCCAGTGCTGCGGATTTTTCGCCAATTCCGGCTGCGGGAACACAACAGTGCCGCCTGCTGCCAGCATGCCAAAATAGTCATACACCGACAGGTCAAAACTGAAAGCAGAAACCGCCAGCACTTTATCCGCCGCAGTCACGCCGTACTGCCGGTTGATATCAAGCAAGGTATTCACCGCCGCACCATGTTCAATGGCCACTCCCTTGGGTTTGCCGGTGGATCCTGAAGTAAAGATGACATAAGCCAGTGATGCAGGGGTTTGTAACGGCGTATAACCACTGGCCTGCGCCAGAAGTTCGGCCCGGCTCTGCTCCACTACTGCTGGCTGCGGATAACAGACACGGAGTCCTTCTGTTGCCAAAGCGGTCAGGCTGCTTGTGGCGATCAGCAACTGCACATCGGCCTGAAGCAGGATTTGCTCACATCTTGATGCGGGCCAATCAGTTTCCAGCGGCAGATAGGCTGCCCCGACATATTGAACCGCCAATGCCGCCACCAATTGTAACGGACTCTTTGGTAACCGAATCGCAATCAGCGGCTCAGCACTGGCAGGAAGCAGCGGCTGTAACTGCGCGGCCAGCTGCACAACCTGACTGTATAATTGTAAATAAGTCAGTGTATGACCCGCAGCATCTATAGTCGCAATGTGCTCAGGCGCCGCTATCAGTTGCTGCATAAACAGCTCGTGCATACAAAGATCAGCCTGCCCCGGCCATTTGCTGCGATTCCAGTCTACAGTCACTTGTTGCATCAAGGCCGGCGGCAGCATATTGATCGCATACACGTTGAGTTCAGGCTCTGCCAGTATGCCGTCCAGTAAGCATTCAAAGGCCTGGGCCATTGTTTGCACTGATTCCGGATTAAACAGGTCGGTGTTAAATTCCCAGTTCAGCGTCAGCGCACCTGCTTCTTCGTTCACGTGTAAGGTTAAGTCAAACTTTGCGGTGGTTGTCGCATAATACGGCGCTTCAGCGAGCAGCCCCGGCAATGCAACAGCAGACGGAACTTCCGGATTAAATACCAGCATGATTTGAAACAACGGCGTGTAACTCTGTGTTCTTTCCGGTTTTAACCGCTCGACGACCAGTTCAAATGGTGTGTGTTGATGCTCATAGGCTGCCAGCAGCATATCTTTGCTTTGTGCTAACAGTGAACTGAATCCGGGCTTGCCGGTGAGATCGTTACGCAGTACCAGCGTATTGACAAAGAAACCGATAAGTTGCTCAAGTTCCGGCTGCTCCCGATTAGACACAGGCGTTCCCATCACAATATCCTGCTCATTGCTGAAGCGGGCCAGCAAAATGGCAAACAATGTCTGAATGCCCATAAATAAAGTGGCATCGTGCCTGTGACACAGAGCCGCCAGACGCGCTGTCAGCTCTGCCGGGATCTGATGACAATACGAAGCACCAGCATAACTTTGCTGAAGCGGTCTGGGCCGGTCAATGGGCAGTTGGTGGACCTGAGGCAGACCATGGAGTTGCTGCTCCCAGTATTGCAACTGCTGTTCAAGCACATCCCCACTTAACCATTGGCGTTGCCAGTAGGCGTAGTCAGCATATTGCACCGGCAATTCAGGCAACTCAGCCACCAGACCTGCCTGCTTTGCCCGGTATAACAGACTCAACTCATGCATCAGCAGGCCCACGGAATGGCCATCAGCAGCAATGTGGTGCATATTGATCAGCAACACTGCACTTTCCGCGCTGTCGTGTAGCAGATGTACCCGCAGCAAATAATCCTGGCTTAAGACAAATGGCTGCGCTAACAGCTGTTGGATGTGCGCCGGGATTGTTGTTGCAGATTGTGCAGAGATATCCAGACTTTGCACCCGGAACTGGCTGGCCGGCTGCAGTTGCTGATACACCTCTCCCTGGTCATCACAAAGAAAAAGAGTCCGCAATGCTTCATGGCGCTGCACAATAGTACTGAAGGCATACTCCAGAGCATCACTATCCACCTGACCGCTTAATCTGAATATCGCAGGCATATTGTAGTGAATGCCACCCCCATCAATCTGATCGAGCATCCATAAGCGATGCTGCGCATAAGACAAAGGCAGGCGCTGCGAGCGGGATACGTGATTGATCTTCACCTGAGCTTTGACTCTGGTGATTTGGTCGAGCTGCGCCGCCAGCTTTGACAGCACCGGCGACTCAAATAACGTTTTCAGGGGGATATGGATTTGCAGGACCTGCTGCAATCTCGCCAGCACCCGGGTCAATAATAAAGAGTGACCACCCAGCCGGAAGAAATGATCGGTCCGGCTGACTTGCGGCAACGACAGTACCTCCTGCCAGACCGCAGCAATAACTCTTTCTCCTTCGGTCTGCGGCGCTTCGAACGTCTGAACAGATTGCATGCTGTCCGGATGTGGTAAGGCATGCCGGTCAATTTTTCCGTTGGGGTTGATCGGCAAAGCCGGCAATACCATGAACAGCTCCGGCACCATATATTCCGGCAAGCTGGCAGCCAGCTGCCGCTGCGCTTGCTGCGTCACAACCTCTGTTGATAACTGCGCATATTCGGACGCAACCGTCAGATAAGCCACCAGTTGCTGACCACCAGACGGTGCCCTGATGGCAACAACCACCGCTTGCCCGACAAGCGGCATCGCCATCAGGCAGCTTTCTATTTCCCCCGGTTCAATCCGGAAACCACGCACTTTCACCTGATGATCGGCCCGGCCGAGATACTCAATAGCACCGTGTTCCAGCCAACGGACTAAGTCGCCAGTGCGATACAGCCTGTCTCCGCTTCCTGTTGCCAAAGGATTGGCAATAAAGCGCTCCGCTGTAAGTTCCGGTCGGTTCAGATAACCACGGGCCACTCCCACACCACCGATGTAGAGTTCGCCAATAACCCCAACCGGGACCAGTTGTAACTGCGCATCCAGTACATAACACTGTGCATTGGCAACCGGTTTACCAATACTGTTCGGATACAACAGATCAACCTCGGTATAACAGGCATCAACCGTGACTTCCGTTGGTCCGTACACATTTAATAATCGTGGTGGCTGCTGATGCTTGTTGAAGTAATCCTGAATATCCTGGCTATTAAGCTTGTCGCCGCCGACACTAATGTGGCGGATCCCCTGCAATTCACCATTAGACGCCTGCACCACATATTCATGAAAAAATGCCGGTGTAAGATTTAATACATCAACCTGATACTGCCGGCACATGGCCGTAAAGGCCTGAGGACTTTCGAACAATTGTTGTTTAAAAATCACCAGCGTTGCCCCACTGCATAAGGTCGGAAATATTTCTTCGACTGACTTGTCAAAACTCACCGAAGACAACTGCAGACAGCGGTCGCCGGCACCAAGCCCATATTCCCGGCTGATATAAGTTACATGATTGGTCAGACTACGATGCTCAATCATCACCCCTTTTGGCCGACCGGTAGAGCCCGATGTATAGATCACATAAGCCAGCTGATTTGAACTTGTCGGCTTTTGTGCATCAACATCAGTGCATGGAGCACTCTGAAGTTCCCGCTGTACTTCAGGATCATCCAGTACCAGTTGCACCTCAGCCTGAGTTCTGTCGCTGGTGGATTGTTGCACCAGAATCACAGCTAAACCGGCATCCTCCTGCATCCGAGACAAACGTTGTTTTGGGTATGCTGCATCCAGCGGCACGTAGGCTGCTCCAGCTTTGAGCACGGCCAGCATCGCGATAATCACCAGTTCAGAACGTTCAAGGCACAAGCCAATCAGCTGTTCCGGCGCGACTTGATACTGTTCGCGCAAATAATGTGCAAGCTGATTGGCCCGTCGATCCAGTTCAGCGTAGCTGAGCGTCACGCCATCGCAGATCACAGCCGGCAGCTGCGGCTGCAACGCGGCCCGCGCCGCAAAAAGCTGATGAACACATTGCTGCTGCGGATAATCAGACCGGGTGTTGTTCCAGATAAATTGCTGTTGTGCCTTCTCTTGTGCGGACAACAGACAGAATACGGCCGGCCTATCCTCTGGCTGTGCCAATGCATCGAGCATCCCGGCCAGTGCATGTTGCAGGTAACCCAGCAAACGCTCTGCCGGATATCCGGCGTGGGTTTGTAATGTCAGCTGAAAACTCTGGCCATCGTCATCAACAGACAATTCCACCGGATAGTGACTGTGCAGGCTGACATCAACCGGCTCAGGCAATTGACCACTGACCGCAGCCTGTGTTTTTTCGGTATGGCGGTAATTGAGCAGAGTGTTAAACAAAGGCAAAGGCGCTTCGATCGGACTCGACTGCTGCGCGACCACCAGCGGCACCTGAACATAGTTCAGCAGCTGCTGCAAGCCGGATGCAACCTGTTGCACCAATGACCTGGCCGTCACGCCGTCAGTGTTAACCCGGATTGGCAGGGTATTGACCAGCACCCCCAGCATCTGACCCGCCTGAGGTTTGTGATGGACCTGCCCGGACAGCACGGTACCAAACACAACGTCTTTGTCACCGGCACAGGCTGCAACCATTAGTGCCCAGGCACAGTGCATCAGCACTGCGGGGCTAACATGCAAAAGGGCCGCACTGTTTCGCAAACCGGCAGCCAGCTCGTCTGCCAAGCTGATTTGTTGCCGTACGCTCTGCCCCGCCGGATCCGTTTTTATGTTGAACACCAGAGTGGCGTTATCTTTATCACCCAGCATGCGCCGGAAGAACAGACTGGCGGCATCCTGATTGGCAGACTGACGCACAGAGGCTATAAAATCGCGATACTGCCGGACAGCTGGCAGCAGCTCAGCCTGGCCGTTTTGCAGCAGCTGTAATTCTTCACAGACCAGCCGGATCCCCATCTGATCGGTCACAAGATGATGGTACCTGAGTAGTAGGGTGCATTGCGAAACCGAAGGCTGACTGACAATGTGCAAAGACAGTAACGGGGCCTGGGTTAAAGTCATCCGGCAGGGCTGCTGCATCAGCGCTGCAGTGTAATGCTCCGGATTTTGTGTTTCGCTCAACCTATGCCACTGCACAGGAATTCCAGCCTCATGAAAGACCACCTGCACCGGTCTTGACAGACCTTGCCAGAACACCGCTGTTCTGAGCACATCATGCCGTGCCACCACCAGCTGCAAATGCTCAATAAACCGGTTCACAGCAGCCTGATCCGGCAAAGTAAATGTTGTTTGCAGTAAATAAGGATCGGCGGTTTCACTGGCGATATGCAGAAATAAAATCCCCTCCTGCAGCGGTCCTAAGTCATAGATATCCTGAATACGTGACACTCCACCCGGGATCTGGCTGAGCAGTTGGTCAATATCCTGCTGAGAAAGGTCGGTCAGCGGCAACATTTCCGGTGTCACAGATTCAGTCTTCGCATCCAGCAGATTTGCGGGTACAGACTCGCTCTCCTGCGCATCACTGTGCAGCTGCAAACTGGCTGCAAGCCCGGCTATAGTGGGGTGTGCAAAAAGTTGCAACGGACTGATCCGGATGCCATGCAAGCCCAACTGACTGACCACCTGAACCGCAATAATGGAATGCCCGCCCATGGCAAAAAAGTTATCGTGCACACCGATGTGCGACAGACCCAGACAATGCTGCCAGCACTTCGCAATCACCTGCTCCAGGGCTGTTGCAGGCGCGACAAAAGGAGCAGCCGAAGTGCCAAAATCTGGTGCCGGCAATTGTTTTCGATCGATTTTGCCGTTGGCAGTCAGCGGAAGCTCCGACAATTGCACAAAGAGGGCCGGCACCATATAGGCGGGCAGAACAGCCAGCAGCATGTCGCTGAGCACCTTGTGGAGCTCATTGCCGGCTACTGCAGGTGTTGCCGGCACGACATAAGCGACCAGTATTGGCTCTTGCTGAGGGTCGCGTACCGCCACAACAACAGCCTCAGTCACCAGCTCTGACTGCTGCAACTGATACTCAATCTCGCCGGGCTCAATCCGGTAACCCCTGATTTTCAGTTGCTGATCGGCGCGTCCCATAATCTGCAGCCGCCCATCAGGTAGCCAACGGGCCAAATCATTGGTGCGGAACAGCTTGCCGCCCGCTGACGACTGACGGATCTGCGGCGTCACAGGCGCAACAAACATTTTGTTGCTCAGCTCCGGCCGATTGAGATAACCAGGACTGACCCCCTGACCGCCTATCCATAACTCGCCAATGACTCCGGCAGGTAACAACTGACCTTTCGCAGAAAGGATATACAATTCGGTGTGGGTCACAGGACGGCCAACATGAATAGGTTCTGCCGGCTGAATCCTGCCACAGGCGGACCAGACACAAGTTTCTGTGGGCCCGTACATATTCCAAAGTACTGCGCCACCATGACAAAGTTTGTCGACCAAAGTCTGCGGCAATGCCTCTCCACCACACAGGCTGGTAAAACCGGCGTCAGGCTGCCAGCCATCGGCCAGTAACATTTTCCAGCTGGCTGGTGTTGCCTGCATGATGGTGATTTGATGTTGCTGAAGCAGGAGGCGTAAGGCCCTGGCGTCCCGGCTTTGTGCAGTATTGGCAATCACCAGCCGGGCACCAGCCAGCAAAGGTAAAAACAGTTCCAGCACATGAATATCAAAGCTAATGGATGTTACGGCCAATAGACGGTCACCGGACTTCAGGCCAGGCGCTGCCAGCATACCGGCCAGAAAATTCCGGACATTGCGCTGTAACAGCAGTACACCTTTGGGCACACCTGTGGTCCCTGAGGTGTAAAGCACATAGGCCGGTAACTCCTGATCATCAGCGTCTGCGCTCTGGCTCTGCTCAGGCGCACAACTCTGGTGCATGACTGCAAGCACCTCAGGGTCATCAAGCCGGATTTGACCTATGCCGGCCTGGTCTATCCCGCTGTCGCTGACGCCCAATTTTGCCTGACAATCCTGCAATATCAGCTGCTGACGTTCCGGCGGGCTTAACGGGTCCAGTGGCACATAAGCAGCACCGGCGCGCCAGATCCCTAAAAGTACCGGCAGCAGATAAATACTCCGTTCAAGCTTCACCGCAATAAAATCGCCGGCCTGCACCTTGTGCGACTGCCGCAGGTATGCCGCAAAATGCCCGGCCATATAGTCCAGTTGCTGATAACTCAGTTGTTCTTTTTCACAGCACAGTGCCACAGCCATTGGCTGAAGCTGCGCAAGCTGGCTGATCAGAGCCGGGACTGGCGCGTTCAGGCTATGCTGTCCGTCCGGGCGGCCCCAGCATTTGATCTGTTCTGCCACTTCTGCATCGCTGAGTAACGACATGCCACCTACCAGCGCTGCAGAACCGGTATTTAACGCATCCAGCACATGTTCAAGTGCCTTCAGGGTGTAATCCATCACCTGCCGGGCATTGATCTGCGGCACCAGCTGCAGCTTTAACCGGAACTCTGAACCCAGATCGTCAACGGTTAATTCAAACGGATAATTGCTGGTTTCTGTTGAAGTTAAAAGTTGCAATGCCGGCTCTGCCGCCTGTTGCTGTGCAGGCTCAGCTGACGAATGACGGAAGTTCAGCAGCGCACTGAACAATGGCATGTCGGCTGGTACCGCACTGCAGCGTTTGGCCTGAACCAATGGGGTGTGCTCATACTGCAGCAGATCGTTCAGCTGGCTCTGCATTTGCCGGATCAATTCTGCCGCAGATAAATCGTCAAGAGTGACACGCACAGGCAAGGTATTGATAAAAGTACCAACCATGGTGGCCATATCTGTATGTTGTGTGCGCCCAAGCAACACACTGCCAAAAACGACATCTGTAGTGGCACTGCAGCTGGCAATCACCAGCGACCAGGCGGCGTGAAACAATGCCGCCGGACTCACCTGATGTTTTGCTGCCAACTGGCGCAATAACCGGCTTTGCGCAACCGGCATCAGGTGATGCTCCCGCACCGCGCCCTGACCATCCAGATGAATATCCCGCAAGCCAAAGGGTAATGAGGGCTCCGCAAAATCAGCCAGCTTTGCCGTAAAATATTGCTCCGCCTGGGTGGGCGATTGCTGCTTAAGCCAGCCGATAAAGCTGCTGAACT
Source organism: Rheinheimera sp. 4Y26 (assembly GCF_025245835.1). Classification (GTDB taxonomy): domain Bacteria; phylum Pseudomonadota; class Gammaproteobacteria; order Enterobacterales; family Alteromonadaceae; genus Pararheinheimera. Next base: position 877 of record NZ_JAOBWS010000001.1, on the reverse strand, counting down.
GCAGTGGTTTTGCCAATTGCTGATGTTTAGCCTGTAAAAATAAGGCTATTTCATGGGCCAGTACTTCGAGTCCAACATGGTCAGTGACAAGATGGTGGAACCTGAGCAGCACCTGATGCTCCTGTGCAGCCCCAACCCAGGTGATCTCAGCGTGCATTAAGGGAGCACTTTGCAAGGAAAGTCCGTCAGGCCGCTGTAATTGTTGCTGCAAAAACGCCTGAGCCTGCGCCTGATTGTCAAATTTCTGCCAGTGTGCAGCTAAGGTAGCCGTCCTTTGAACCACCTGAACAGGTTCGGGCAGTTGATCCCAGAGAAACATGGTTCGCAAAACATCATACCGGGCAATCACAAACTCAAGTGCGCGCAGAAACACAGCAACTGTCGCTTGATCTGCAAACGAAAACAAAATCGGAATGATATAGGGGTCTTGTGGCTGACTGAGATGATGAAACAAGATCCCTTGCTGTAACGGTGTCAGGCCGTAAATATTCTGAATATTGCCAGCACCACCAGGTGTTTGTGCACAAATATAATCCAGCTGATCCTGGTTCAGCGCCAGCCATGGCAGCATTTGCGGCACAATCACGTCAGATCCTGACGGCAAATCATCCAGCGGTTGGACAGACAGAGGCCTGACCGGTGATGTTGTCTCCAATACCAATGCCAGCTGACGGATCTCAGGCCTGGCGAAGATTGTTTTGAGCGCCAGCTCCTGACCAAACTCCGCTTTCATCGCGCCCAGCAACCGCACGGCCAGCAACGAATGCCCGCCCAGCGCAAAAAAGTTATCCGACACCCCAACACGCTCTACACCCAGCAGTTGCTGCCACAACTCACATAACCGCCGCTCCGTCCCGGTCGACGCCGCCACAAACCC
>NZ_JAOBWS010000019.1 GCF_025245835.1 Rheinheimera sp. 4Y26 | reverse complement strand
GGAATTAAGAACGCAACCAATGTTGCGTTCTGCCGGCTGAACGCCCTGAGCTCTGCGAAGGGCATCAAGGCTCCCAACAGTCAGCAGTTCGGCTTCATCCGGCTGAAAACCCGAGCTACCCGAAGGGCATCAAGGCTCCCATAACAATGCCAGACTCTTACCGCTTGCATATCCGTTAATCAAAGCGAAAGTTCTTAAGCCATTTTTCTAAGTCACTGATAGGCATTGGTTTAGCAAATAGATAACCCTGAGCATAATCACAATTTAGGCTCTGTAAAAACTGCTGTTGCTCCCAGGTTTCAACGCCTTCAGCGACAACTTTTAACTGCAGTGCCTGACATAAAGCGCAGACGGCTCTGGTTATTTCAATGTCGTTACTTTGATGCGGAATGGTCATTACAAAAGAGCGGTCTATTTTTACGCAATTGATTGGTAAGTGTTTTAACCGGCTTAACGATGAAAAACCGGTGCCAAAATCGTCGATAGCAATAGTTGCTCCCTGATCTCTGAGCGCCTGTAATACACTTACTTTACCTTCCAGATCCTGCAAAGCGGTTTCGGTAATTTCAAACTGCAGCAAGGCTGGATTCACCTGATAGTGCCTGACTGCCTGGGTTACACGTTCTATCAATTGCTCGTCTTCCAGTTGCCGGACTGATAAGTTTAACGAAACCTTCAGATCAGGGGTCAGCTGTTGTAATGCGGTCATGTCTTTACAGACCTGGTCGATAACCCAGGCACCCACTTCGACAATTAAAGTACTGTGCTCCGCAATACCGATAAACTTTTCGGTAGATATCATGCCGTAATCGGGGTGAAACCAGCGGATAAGCGCTTCAACACCACAAAATTTTTGTTGTTGCAGGTCGATAATTGGCTGGTAAAACAACATCAGGCCGCTGTTTTTCAGCAGAGCAGCTTTGAGCTCTTTTTCGATAAAAACCCGTTCCTGAGTTTTATCTGCCATAGCCACATTAAAAAAAGAATAACGATTACGGCCGCTTTCTTTTGCAGCAAACATAGCCAAATCGGCACATTTTAATAATTCGTCATAACTGCTGGCATCTTCAGGAAAACAAGCAATACCAATACTGCAGGAAACCTGTACCTGGCTGTTATCAAGTTCGATTTCTTCACTAATTTTGCGCAGCAGTTTTTCCGCAACTTTGTGGTAAAAAGCCGGGTTGCTGGCGTCGGGTGTGATAATCACAAATTCATCGCCGCCAACACGGATTGCGGTGTCGCCGGCTCTGGTCAGCTCGCTGATGCGCTGCGCTATCACCTGCAGCATCCGGTCGCCGGTGCTGTGACCAAGTGTATCGTTAACGAGTTTAAAACCGTCCAGATCCAGATACATGACACCCAACATGCTTTTGTTACGGATAGCGCGTTCGACTTCAATTTTGAGGGTTTTTTCCAGCTTAGCCCTGTTGCCAAGGCCGGTTAGATGATCGTGAAATGCCAGTTTTGCCAGATTTTCTTCAGCCCGGCGTAATGCCGAAATATTTGAAAAGGTCAGCACATAATGGCTGGTGGCACTGCCTGGCTGTGGACTTTTCACTTTGCAGATATGCTGCCAGGCCGGAAAACAGCTTTGGTCTTTACGCAGGCAAACGACTTCGCCACTCCAGTGACTGGATTTAAGTTCGGACAATTTTGCCGCCACCGGCGAATGGTTATTTTCCGGATACAAAAACGATTCGGGGTGTTGCCCTAATACGTCAGCACTGCGATAACCGGTGATAGTGGAGAAGGCTGGATTTACTGATAACACTTTAAAATTCTGATCGAGGATGAGGATGCCTTCTGCTGTGGTTTGAAATACCGCATGGGCTTGCCGTAACTGATGTTCCGACTGCTGCTGCTCAGTCACATCCCGCATCACCCCAACCAATAAGGTCTGGGTACCCTGCTGAAAATGACGGGCAAACAGTTCAATCCAGCGTGGTTGTATACCGGCTAAGCGCATTACCACGTTGATATCGCGGTCGCGGTTAAACAGTTGTTGCAGGCGTTGATGTTCGGAAGGGTGAAAAAGCTGCAGTAAGTGCTCTAAACCGTCACAAATTACTTCAGGAGGATTGGATAGCAGGTCGTTAACAATGCCACAGCTGAGCAGGGTGTTTTCAGTTTCGTCCAGCTCCCATAGACCAAGCTGGGCGGCTTGCAGTGCCATTTGTAACCGCAGTTCTGAGCGTCTGACTTGTTGATCTGCCTGGTGGCGGCACAGTGCCATCCGGATCGACGCATCCAGCTCTTTGCGATCATAAGGTTTAATTAAATAACCATAAGGCAAACTTTGTTCAGCATGTTCCAGAATGTTGTTATCGCAAAAAGCAGACAAAAATATTACCGGCAACTGCATTTCATTGTGCAGTAATCTGGCGGCTTCTGTACCGCGCATATTACCGGCCAGCTGAATATCCATCAGCACCAGATCCGGCTTTAACTTATTGGCAGTGGCCAATACTTCTTCACCGTAAGCCAGTGTAGCCACCACAGTATGGCCTAAATCTTCCAGCGACATTTTTAGATCGAGCGCAACTATATGCTCGTCCTCAACAATCAGAATATTACGGTTCATGATAATTTCTCCGTCACTGGTAAAAAGCGCACTCTGAACCCTGTGCCTGGTGAGCGTTGTAGTTGCAGCTCGCCACGCAGCTGCGCAATAAAAGTCGGGATCAACTGAAATCCCAGTGAAGAGCCTTTGCCAAGTTCGGCTTTGTCGCTAAGACCCACCCCGTCATCAATAATGGCCAGATGAATATGACCGTCTTCCAGCAGTGACAACTCGAGCCGGATCAAACCGGTTTGACGACCCGGAAACGCATGTTTAATCGCATTGGTCAGCACTTCGTTCACGAATAAACCACAGGGGATGGCTTGTTCCAGCTCCAGCACCAGTTGTTGATCTACCGCAGAAAAATCAAACATGATTTGGCAATGCTGGCTAAGACTTTGTCGTACCAGCTGACAGAGCTGCTGCAAATAAGAGCCGAGCGCAATCGAAGAAAAATCCCGTTTTTCATACAGCAGTTGGTGGGTGAGAGCCATGGTACGCACCCTGAGCTGGCTTTCGGTTAATGCCTGTTTTAACTCAGGCATCGCGCCTCTGGCCTGTAAATTAAGCAGGCTGGAGATGATCTGCAGATTATTTTTGACTCTGTGGTGCACTTCATTCAGCAGGGTGGTACGTTCATTCAGTAATTGGCTTTTTTCATCAACTATAAATTGCAGTTTCTGCTGAGCGGCTTTTTGTGCTGTGATATCCGTCACAGTCGCCAGCACTCTGGCATCTCCGGTCATATTCAGGTGGGTCAGACCTATCTCCACCGGAAACAAAGAGTTGTCTTTGCGTTTGGCATAAAGTTCGGCGCGTTCTGACATGCGTCTGGAACTTGGCTTTTGCAGATAATGATGGCGATGCTGGTGGTGACGTTCCGTCAGCTCTTCCGGCACCAGGATTTCAATGGGCTGTCCAATCAGCTCTTCGGCCTGATAACCAAACATTTCCAGTGAACGCGGGTTTAACATGGTGATACAGCCATGCTGGTCAACACAAATCAGGCCATCAGCAGCACTGTCAAATACCCGGCGAAAACGTAACTCGCTCTCACGCAGCTCTGCTTCACTCTGGGTGCGGGCCGAAATATCAATGGAAGAAGGGATCAGATAACTTAATTTTCCGTTGTCGTCGTACATGGGTACCAGCATAAAATCCAGTACCATGATTTGATCTTTCATTTTGGCGGTAATGTCAAAACGGCTGGTCTTTCCTTCATTGGCAGCTTTGACGGCATCTTTAAGACGTTGCCGTTCAGATTCGGAATGTTCAAACCAAAAGGTATCCCAGACTTTTTGCTGCACCACGTCTTCGAGTTGAATGCCGGCCGCTTGTAATGGTGGGCTGTTGGCATCGATCAAAGTGCCATCTGGTGTCAGTATGCCAACAAAAGCAACCAGACTGTCCAGCACCTTGCGCAGGCGCTGCTGGCTTTGCTGCTGACTGAGTTCAAGCTGGCGCACTAAGGTTTGATTTTGTGCCAGCACAGCTACGGCGCTAATACTGCCATCAGGCCCTGCCACCGGGAAATAACTGCAGAGCCAATCGCTGTTTTGTTCAGGTACGGCCGGTGTTGGTGCGGATACGGCAAAATCGAGCCTGGCGACGCCTGTTTGCAACACTTGCTGGATCACAGGAGCTATATCAGGAGCAAGCTGGGGCAACATTTGCCACACAGTTTGTCCCAGATGCTCTTCAATGCTGTGGCCGTTAAAATCTGCCAAGGTTTGGTTGATTGACAGATACCGCAGGTCGGAATCTAGGAGCGCAACGCCAGTTGGAATATGAGGTAACAGTAAATCATAGGCCTGTGCTTTGAGTGCACTCAGCTCCCTCTCTGTCATGATCACGCCGGTTCCATCCCGTTAACAACAGTGCTGGCTTAAACCCTAGTGTATAAATTGGGGAAACTCAAAGTCGGGAACAAGAAACTTTAGGAGATCGACTGCCAGCCTGAGTTGCTGGCAGTATTCTGTTGTTGCAGCAGTGAGACGCGGAAGAGAGAATTAGTCGGCCAGGTAATAGTCGACAGTGGCCACCACCCGCACTTTTTTGATATGGGGTGTGCTGCTGTCACGGTCGCTGATACTAAACTGGCCCTGATTAGCCTGCTTAATCTTGCCTACTCTGCTATTGGAATCGGCAGCAAACTTTTCTGCCACTTCGCGGGCGTTGCGGGTAGCTTCTTCAATCATCTGCGGTTTAACACTATTAAGACCAGTAAATAAAAATTCGGCTTTGCTGTCGTAGTCCTGGCCGGCAATGGCAATGCCGTTTTTGCTCAGATCCAACAGTTTTTGCATAGCACCGTGCGCCATATCCACATTGGTACTGTACACAGTGACTATAGAAGTGCCGGTAAAGCGTGGCTGATTAGGGTTACCATCGTTATAGCCGGCCTGGCGGTCAACAAAAGCCGGCACTGACACGGAAATTTCGTCATCGGTAAAACCATGCAGCTTTAAAAAGGCGATCACCTGCTCATTTTTCTTTTCGACACTGGCCACCAGAGCGGTCAGTTCATTGCCCACATCATTAAATTTAATGGGCCAGATCACAGTGTCGGCGGCAATGTCGCGCTCAGACAAGCCTTTGACCTGTACTGTCCGTTCCAGTGCTTTGATGGACATCAGTTGCTGGCCAAGAGTATAAGCGCCGGCGATAGTACCAAGGGTAAAAAATACACCTAAAATCCAGGCGTGACGTGAGTTTGTATTCATCAGAAGCTCCATGCGGGGTCAAAAGTTGGCTTATTCTGGGCTGAATAGGTGAATTACAGATGAACTGTAATAAAAAAGCTCAGACCAGCTGATCTGAGCTTTTGCCGTCAGACATGAAGGTTAATATTCTGCCCCAGATTACCAACTGCAGAAGGTGCAGGTGCTGTCGGTGCAGAACTGATGGCACTTTGCAGTAATTGCAAGGTCATCTTCCCTTCCTGTTCTTGCTGGGATTTCGCCAGAGCGACGCCCAGTAACTCGTAGCTTTGGCTTAATGCCGCGCCACCGATGCCTTCAGTCATAGAACCTCCCATGCCAATACATCATATTGTTATCGGCCATTTGTGCCAAAAGCTGAACTATTATTTTGTCAGTATGGCAGAAGTTACTGTTTTTCTTCTGTATTTAGTTGTAATCAGGCGGGAGCTTTCTGGCAGGCAATAAAAAAAACCTGCGCTTGCAGGGTTTTTAAAAGCACAAGTCGAAGCTCAGGACAATTGCACCAGCGCAGTGCCACTGCTTTTTAATTGAGAAGGAGACAACACTGGTGTTAACGGCCGCACCGGGCGGGTTGGGCCTTTTTTCACAGTGCCTTTAATTAAGGGCTCAGGCGCCGCTGGTAATTTGCCAAGTTTAGCTGCCAGCCCCTGCTGAATGTCTGCCACTGTGTAACCGGCTTTAATTTTCATCCGGACATAAGGAATGCCTGAAGCTTCTAAAGCGCCGCTGACAAACCAGTCCGGTATGGCTTTATGACCTTCTTTACTACTGTTATTGACCAGATCAACCACGGCAACAATGCTCATATCTGTGCTGTCACAGAGCACATAATCCAGATATTTGGCATTGAGCTTTAACAGCGCGGCGCGCCGGGTTTTGCTGTCGGCATTACTTTTTAATTCCAGAATGTCGGCCAGTTTCACCCTGTTAATAATTTTGTATTTATCGCCTACCGCTTTTTCCAGCAAGGTGAGAAAAGAGCGTTCTACCGGGGTAAATAACTGCGATTTTTTGGTAAAAGGGAAGGGGTTGCCATGATGGATCAGACGATTAACGACTAATGCGGCAATCACAGCTAACAGCACCAGTAACAGGATAATAAATTCCATAATGACCTCTGACAAAATTTTGACTCTCAGCACAGGGATCAGCCGATCTCCGTGTTTCTCCGTCCTGACTCTGCAGAAGTTGTGCCACAGTATTAGTGTTTTTGCTCTAATTGTCATTTTTTAAAATGATACCAGGCATTGCTATCATTAATGGCGGTGATAAACCCTTTTGACTTATATTCGGCCTATAGTACCTGACACTCAGTAAGCTATCGTTTTATGCTTTGACTGCCAGCAGGCACAAAGCAGCACCAGTATAAGGACCAACAGCATGACTATTGAACGCGCTAATTTATCGATCCGCGGGGCTATGCAGCCTGCTTATGACGCTATCCTGACGGAACAAGCCTGCGCTTTTCTGGTGGATTTAGTACGCGCTTTCAGGCCAGAACTGAAAAACTTGCTGGCGACACGGCAGCAGGTACAGGCGCGTTACGACAACGGCGCTTTACCGGATTTTCTCAGCGAGACCGCCCACATTCGTGCCGGCGACTGGAAAGTGGCGGCTATTCCGGCCGATTTACAGGACCGCAGAGTAGAAATTACCGGCCCTGTTGATCGTAAAATGATTATCAACGCATTAAATGCCGACGTAAAAGTCTTTATGGCGGACTTTGAAGACTCACAAGCCCCAAGCTGGAGCGGAGTAATTGAAGGGCAAATTAACCTTAAAGATGCCAACCTTGGCACCATCAGCTACGAAGATCCGGCATCCGGCAAACAATATGCGCTCAGAGATAACCCGGCGTTATTAATAGCGCGGGTGCGTGGTTTGCATCTGTGGGAGCGCCATTTGTGGGTAGATGGTGAACAAATTCCAGGCTCGTTGACCGACTTCGCGTTGTATTTTTTCCATAATTATCAGCAGCGTCTGGCCAAAGGTTCAGGTGTGTATTATTACCTGCCAAAACTGCAGAGTCATCAGGAAGCCAAATGGTGGGATGATGTGTTTCGTTTTACCGAGCAGCGTTTTAACCAGCCGATTGGCACCATCCGCGCCACAGTGCTGATTGAAACTTTACCTGCTGTGTTTGAAATGGACGAAATTCTGTTTAGCCTCAAAGATCACATTGTGGCGCTGAACTGTGGCCGTTGGGACTATATTTTCAGTTATATCAAAACGTTAAAGAATCATGCTGACAGAGTGTTGCCAGACCGTCAGGTGGTGACTATGAACCAGCCGTTTTTAAGTGCGTATTCAAGGTTGCTGATTAAAACCTGTCACCGCCGTGGTGCTTTAGCTATGGGCGGCATGGCGGCTTTTATTCCGGCCAAAGACGCAGCGCAAAATGAAGCCATTCTGGCCAAAGTCACGGCGGATAAAACGCTGGAAGCCAATAACGGCCACGACGGTACCTGGGTGGCGCACCCTGGCCTTGCCGCCACGGCAAATGCGGTGTTTAACGCCAAATTAGGCAGTAAACCCAATCAGTTGCATGTACTGCGGGAGCAAGATGCCCCTGTCACTCAGGCGGATTTATTACAACCTTCTGAAGGCGAGCGCACTGAAGCCGGTATGCGTACCAATATCCGCGTGGCGCTGCAGTATATTGCCGCCTGGATCAGCGGTAAGGGTTGTGTGCCTATTTATGGTTTGATGGAAGATGCGGCTACTGCCGAAATTTCCCGCACCTCTATCTGGCAATGGATCAAACATGGCAAAACCTTGTCGAACGGCAAGCTGATTGATAAGTCGTTATTTAGCCAGATGCTGGATGAAGAAGCGCTGGTGGTGAAAGCAGAAGTTGGCGATGAAGCCTGGGCTTCACAAAATTTTGCCAAAGCTGCGGCTTTGTTGCTGAGCATTACCACAGCTGATGAGCTGGTCGACTTTTTAACTTTGCCGGCTTATGAGCTGCTGGAGTAAACAGCGGCTAAAAGTCTCACTGACGCATTGAATATAAAAACGGGGCTTAAGCCCCGTTTTTGCTCCCTGAAGCCATCAAACTGACACCGGCAAAGCCCAGTGTCATGCACTGCGCCATGTTGTGCTTAATGGCTAAGTTCTTCGGCAATTTCGACAATTAAACGACGCAGCCAGATATGGCTGGCGTCCTGGTGCAGCAGCGGGCTCCAGATCATTTTCAGTTCAATAGACGGAATAGGAAAAGGCGGGTCCAGCACCTGCATGGTATTGTCGTTTTTATAAAGCTGCGCAGCTCTAAGAGGCAAAGTCGCTATCAGATCCGTTTCTACCGCTAAGTGCATCGCCACATGATAGTTACGGGTGAACACACTGATATTGCGTTGTTTGCCAAACTTGGCAAGCGCTTCGTCCACCCAGCCGAGTTTCTGCACATCGGCTGGATCCATGCCCACACCAACGCCAAAACCGGTTTTACTGACCCAGATATGCTGACCTTTTAAATAAGAGTCGAGATTAAAATTGCTGAGTATCGGGTTTTGTTTATGCACCAGGCAGGCAAAACTGTCGCGCCAGATAGTTTTCTGATGAAAAGACTGGGGTAAATCGTCAAACCTGTTAATGGCCATATCCACTTTGCCGTTTTCAACGTCGTGAAAAGTCACATCGGAAGGCGTCATAATGTCGAGTGACGTGGCAGGGGCCTGTGCGCGCAGTCGTTTTAATAAGGTTGGGATCAAGGTGGAAGCTGCATAATCACTGGCCATGATGCGAAACACCCTATGGCTGTGCTCAGGCTCAAAATCTTTGTTGGGCTGTAAGGTTTCTTCCAGCGTCAGCAAAATGCCCCGAACCACGGGCGCCAGTTCTTTGGCGCGTTCTGTCGGCACCATACCGTCGCTGGTGCGCACCAGAATAGGGTCGTTTAATAAATCCCTGAGTCGTTTCAGGCCGTTGCTCATAGCGGGTTGGGTGATACTGAGCTGGTTTGCGGCACGGGTCACGTTCTTTTCCCGCAACAACACATCCAGATACACCAACAGGTTTAAATCAATTTTGCTGATATTCATAAGCAGGCTCTTTTTTCAGCAGCAGGGTCGGTTGGCTATATTCACACAATGAATGGTGAGAATCAAAAAAATCAGCTTCATGAATTGCTTTTTTGACTCCTATAGTGAATGGCAACAGCAAGTGCAACAAAGTGCCGCTGCTACCATAAATGTGAAGCCGCTAGTCGGATGAACGAAGGCCAAATCAGAGGATGCCGCCATGTCAGCTTATCAACAGACCATTAAAACGCTTGAACAAACCGTCAAAGCACAGGGCACAGCCTGGAATGCCATCAGCGCAGAATACGCCGCGCGGATGCAATTACAAAACAGATTTAAAACTGGTTTAGACATTGCCCAGTACACTGCTGACATTATGCGTGCCGATATGGCCGCTTATGATGCTGACAGCAGCCAATACACCCAGTCTTTGGGCTGCTGGCACGGTTTTATCGGTCAGCAAAAGCTGATTGCCATTAAAAAACATTTTGGTTCGACTAAACGCCGTTACCTGTACTTATCCGGCTGGATGATTGCCGCGCTGCGCTCTGAGTTTGGCCCGCAGCCTGATCAGTCCATGCATGAAAAAACTGCAGTGCCAGCGCTGATTGAAGAGCTGTACACCTTTTTACGTCAGGCCGATGCCCGTGAGCTGGGTGGTTTATTCCGCGAGTTAGACGCAGCCCGCGCCGCTGACGATCAGACCAAAGTTGCTGCGGTACAAAGCAAAATCGACAATTTTGAAACCCATGTGGTGCCTATTATTGCCGATATCGACGCAGGTTTTGGTAACGCTGAAGCCACTTATCTGCTGGCGAAAAAAATGATTGAAGCCGGTGCCTGTGCCATTCAGATTGAAAACCAGGTGTCGGACGAAAAACAATGTGGTCACCAGGACGGCAAAGTCACAGTGCCACACGCAGATTTCCTGGCCAAAATTAATGCGGTGCGTTACGCCTTCTTAGAGCTTGGTATCGAAAACGGCATTATTGTTGCCCGTACCGACTCTTTAGGTGCTGGTCTCACCAAACAAATTGCGGTCACCAACGAACCAGGCGATTTAGGTGATTTATACAACAGTTTCCTGGATGGTGATTACATTCAGAGCGCCGATGATATTCAAAACGGCGATGTGGTGGTGAAAGCCAACGGCAAGCTGTTAAAACCAAAACGTCTGCAAAGTGGTTTGTTCCAGTTTAAACCGGGTTCAGGGGTTGACCGCGTGGTGCTCGATTGTATTACCTCCTTGCAGCACGGCGCCGATTTATTGTGGATTGAAACGGAAAAACCTCATGTTGGCCAGATTGCCGAGATGGTAGACCGCATCCGCGAAGTGGTGCCTAACGCCAAGCTGGTCTACAACAACAGCCCGTCCTTTAACTGGACGCTGAACTTCCGTCAGCAGGTATTTGATGCCTGGCAAAAAGAAGGCAAAGACCTGTCATCTTATGACAGAGCCAAACTGATGAGCGTGGATTACGACAACACAGCACTGGGTGCAGAAGCCGATGAACGCATTCGTACCTTCCAGGCTGATGCGGCCAAACGTGCTGGCATTTTCCACCATTTAATTACGCTGCCTACTTACCATACTGCGGCCCTGTCGACTGACAATCTGGCCAAAGAGTATTTTGGCGAAGCCGGTATGCTGGGTTATGTGAAGGGTGTACAACGTCAGGAAATCCGTCAGGGTATCGCCTGTGTCAAACACCAGAATATGTCAGGTTCTGACATTGGTGATGATCACAAAGAGTATTTTGCCGGTGAAGCTGCATTAAAAGCTGCCGGTAAAGACAACACCATGAATCAGTTTTGAGGGAAGCTGATTCATGGCCAACCGGCGCTGTGAAAATAGCAGCGCCGATAATTGCTGAAAAAGAGTTTTACGTGGTCGGGATTGGGACTTGAGGGTCTTCACGACTTTGGCAGCCGCAAGGCTGCCTTTTTTATGCCTGCTGCCCGCTCAGGCCCGCAGATAGGTTGTGGCTGAACCTTCGGTTGTTTGTTCCTGTGTCGCTGGCGGCTCTGCACTCAGCTGCCATAACAACTGGCTGATGCGCACTTTATGGTAAGGCAGTTGCCGCTCCGCTTTGCCCGGTTTTTTTAACACCAGTAAGCCTTGCTGAAATAAAATACTGGCGTTTGCCGTCTGAATTTGATTGCCCTGACGCGAAAATGGGATTTTTTCCAGCTGAAGCCTCTCACATAAAATGGTTTTTACTGCCTGTTTGTCCATATTGTTACCTTAAGCCACCAAATGCAGGCGCATTCTGCTGGCGTTAAGTGACAACAAGGTGGCAGTTATTTGAAGTTTTAGCGTTATGCTATCTCAGCCGCACAGCGTGTTTTGTCAGGGTTGTACGTTTTCCAGCTGATAACAATGACAAATCGCCTGCCAGGCACTTTCCGCACTGTCGACAAACTGAATTAATTTCATATCTTCGGGGCTAATCAGACCTTCTTCTACCATCAGGTCAAAATTGATCAGACTGCGCCAGAAGTTTTCATCAAACAAAATCACCGGAACTTTGCTGGCTTTGCCGGTTTGCAGCAGGGTCAGGGTTTCAAACAATTCATCCAGGGTGCCAAAACCGCCGGGAAAGGCCACCAGAGCCCGGGCGCGTTGTAAAAAATGCATTTTACGGATGGCAAAATAGTGAAACTGGAAACAAAACTCCGGCGTGATAAAAGGGTTGGGTTGTTGTTCGTGTGGCAGCACTATATTCAGGCCAATACTTTTACCACCGGCATCAAAGGCTCCGCGGTTAGCAGCTTCCATCACCCCTGGTCCACCGCCGCTGATAATTGTCAGGGCAGCATCCGGATGTTGCTGGCTGTGACTGGTGACCAGATGGGCAAATCTTTGTGCTTCCTGGTAATACCTGCTGTTTTTCACCTGACGTTTGGCGATGGTTAACGCATGCAAAGCGGCTTTATCATCCGGCGTTTGTGCCAGTTGTTGTTGCGCCTGACTGAGCAGGACAGCCGCATATTCTGGGGATAAAAAACGGGCACTGCCAAACACCACCACTGTGGCTTTAATTTTGTGTTGCTCCAGCACTGTCTGGGCTTTGAGGTATTCCAGCTGCAGACGCACATGGCGCAGGTCGTCCTGCATTAAAAAGTCTTCGTCACTAAATGCCAGCCGGTACGATGGATGTTCCTGCAGTTTTGCAGCCTGCAGTTTGGCTTCACGGGCTGAACTTAGATGACGTTCATACAATAAATTCTGGTCGCTCAATGGGTTGCCCTCCGGTTGCTGTTGGCGTACTGTCGTGATCACCATCAGGGTCAGTCACGCTGAATTAAACTAAGCTATTGTTTGATTTAGCTTAAATGTAGCAGCAACCAGGCTTGCTAAGCTACGGTTTTCAAAGGGAGTATGTTGATGCCTTTAGATGCCAGTTTAACTTTTTTAGGTGCTGCCGGTCAGGTGACTGGCTCTTGTTATCTGCTGGAATGGAACGAACAAAAAGTGCTGCTGGACTGCGGCATGGTGCAGGGCGGCGATCAGATCACAGATTTACATCGGTTCCGTTTTCAGTTCAGGCCCAAAGATATTGATGCGGTGATTTTGTCCCACGCCCATATCGACCACAGTGGTCTATTAACACTGCTGGTAGCGCATGGCTTTCACGGCCAGATTTATTGCACAGAAGGCACGGCTAATTTATTGTCGGTGTTGCTTAAAGATGCTGTGCATCTGTATTTAAAAGATTTGGAGTGGCAAAACCGGCAGCGCGCCCGCCTTGGCAAACCCGAGCAAGAACCGCGGATGACACTCAAAGATGTGGTCGGCGTGATCCGCTGCTTAAAACCTATCAGCTATCAACAGCAAAAAGATGTACTGCCCGGGCTGGCGCTGGAGTTTCTCGACGCCGGCCATATTCTGGGCTCGGCCATAGTGCAACTTTGGCTCAAACATGGTCAGGCCATGCGTAAGTTGGTGTTTTCCGGTGATTTGGGCAACCCCGCCACAGTGTTGATGCACGACCCTTCCATTGTGAAACAAGCCGATGTAGTGCTGATGGAAAGTACCTATGGTGACCGCGACCATCAGCCGCTCAGTAACACACTGGAAGAGTTTGCCAATGCCCTGGCCGAAGCTGATAAAGCCGGTGGTAATGTATTTATTCCGGCTTTTGCGCTGGGCCGCTCACAGGAAATTTTGTATTACCTGGGGGTTTTATACCATCAGGGCAGGCTCAGACAAAAAATGGTGGTGCTCGATAGCCCGATGGCGATTGAAATTACCCGTATTTACAATGAGATGATTGACGAGTTTGATAAAAAAGACACTCAGGTCTTTAAAAAATACGGTGCCCATGACTTGCAGAGTTTTTTACCCATTTTGCATTTAACGGAAAAAGTCGAGCAGTCGATGGCGCTGAACAGGGTGAGTCAGGGCGCCATTATTATTGCTGGCTCCGGCATGTGTAATGGCGGTCGTATTGCGCATCACCTCAAACATAATCTGTGGAAAAACGCCAACCACATTATTTTTGTTGGTTTTCAGGCCAAAGGTACTTTGGGCCGCAAGCTGGTGGATGGTGAAACCAGGGTGAAAGTGATGGGGCAGCCTTTGGTAGTAAAGGCCTTTATTCATACCATTGGTGGTTTTTCCGCGCATGCCGGTCAGTCGCAGCTGATCAACTGGGCTACAGCAATTGGTGGACAGCCACAGTTTTATCTGGTGCACGGCGAACCCCAGGCGCAGCTGGTATTACAGGAAAAACTGCAACAACGGGGTTTACAGGTAGATATTGCTGAGATGGGGCAAAAAATTCAGCTGTGAAAAGACAGACAGCAGTGAAGAATTGAACTGAAGGGGCAGACAATAGCTGCCCCTTTTTTTGTCACAGGCCCGGCGTTTATCAGGACGCCTGCACCTGAGTCGGGCTGACATCTTCGCTTGGATAACAACCCAGCACTTTGACAAAACGCGTGATGCGGTTCAGTTCATCCAGCGCTCTTTTCATCGCGTAATCTTCCAGATTGGCCAGCACATCCACATAAAACATTTCTTCCCATGGGTTACCCGGAATAGGCCGCGATTCCAGTTTACCCATGCTGATGCCATGGGTTTTTAACACCATCAGCGCATCCACCAAAGCACCGGGCTGCTGGCCTGTGTACATAATAAAAGTGGTTTTGGCCGGAATGGCTTTAGCCACCGCAATGGCTTTGCGTGCTACCACAATAAAACGGCTGACATTGTCTTTCTGGTTGGCCAAATCACGCGCCAGCACCTCTAAACCATAAAGCTGACCACCTTCTTCACCGCCAATAGCCACCACAGACAAATCGTTGGCTTCGCGCACTTTGTTAAAGGCGTCGCTGGAGGCTTCACAATAGTCAATTTTTACATTCTGCAGCTTTTGCAGATAGTTGCTGCACTGGGCTATCACCTGCGGATGGGCACAGATTTGTTTGATTTGGCTCAGATCTGTCCCCGGCAAACCAAGTAAGCAATGTTTAATCGGGTGGGTCAGCTCGCCCACTATCGACAGGCGGGTATGCTGCAATAAATCAAAGACCTCGTTAATACTGCCGCTGGAGGTATTTTCAATGGGCAATACAGCGTAATCGGCGTGGCCGGTTTCCACCGCCTGCACTATTTCGTTAAAACTGTCACAACCAATTTCAATCAGCTTTTCGGCGCGGCGGGTGAAGTATTTTTGCGTGGCCCAATAGCTATATGAACCCTGACGACCAAGGAAAGCCACCCGGCATACAGCGCCATTGTCGCCGTTCAGTTGACCCTGCACCTTGGCCTGCTGCTGTAATACCGAGTCTTCAATAATCACATGGTACAGCTTGGTGACATAACCAGCGTCCAGCCCCAGGCTTTTGCCTTTTTCAATCAGGCTCAGTAGCAATTCCTGCTCACGTTTTTGGTCACGGATAGGTTTGTTTTGTGCCAGTTTGGCATCGGCGACACAAAGCGCCAGAGTACGGCGTTTGGCCAGCAGCTTTAGTAACTGCTGATCAGTATCGCTGATCTCAGTCCGGATTTGGTCAAGTTCTATCGGCATAGCAGTGGGCATTTGGGCTTTCCTTTCTCTAAAAAAAAACCTCCCGTTTGGGAGGTTTTTGACTGTTTCACACGCGCGCAGCCAGCTACCTCCCGAGTTGGGTGGTAAAGCTAAAAAAGAAACGGGCTACGAGCTTTAATGTTTTCATATCACCACAATAATCAGTCTGGATGGCTAAAGTCAACCGCGCGGTTGTAATTCCAGCAAGTATTTTTCTTTACCTGGTAAAAAGCCAAGTTCTTGTTCACTGGCCCAGAATGAATGGTCGGCACGATAAAATTCCGACAGCGGATGGCCGGACTGGCCACCAGGAATAGTTAGAATCCCTTGTTGCTCATGGCCTGGCGCCACCACCATCCGTTCAGACTGCCCATGCTCCGGCCGCTGCACCCTGGGCATATGCCGGTCGCCGGCCATAGGTAATGCCGGCATATCCAAAAGCGGCGACAGCCAGGGTAGGGCTTTGCTCATCGGATGTTGTAACTGCACTGTATTAAGCACCCCCCAGTTGAGCTGCTTCAACTCAACCTGAGACTGTTGCAGCAGTTGCTGTTTGCTATCCAGTACGGCCTGCTCTAACAATGCCTGCCAGCTGGTAAAGCCTGATGGCAGGGCATCCGCTCTTTTGGCTTGCAACAAGGCCCAGCCTGGGGTTTCCGGACTCAGTTTTAAATCGGCAAGGGTTAGTTGCTGCTCTTCAAGTTTGGCGGCCAGCGGCGCAAACATCAGCTCCAGTGTTTTATCGCGAAAGGCCCGCACCAGCGGATAACCGGCATCGTCCGGGCTTGCGGCCTTAACGCCATTTTTCACCTGAGTTTTGTAATGTTCCAACTGATGTTGTTTAACAAAATCATCGCTTAGCACATCCAGCAATAATGCTTTCCAGCGTTGTAAAAACAATGCGCGGTGATCAAGCTGAATTTGGTGCAGGCTGTGTTCTGAGTGGTTGTTGCTGGCCAGCAAGGCGTCGCGGATTTGTTGACCCCGGGCGCCTAAATCATAACCACCGTCGCCAATCAGCTTTAGCGCTTTACCACCCACTGTGCGGGCATTGGCGGTCCAGAGCCGCTGCCCGGCCGGATTTTTCAGGCTGGGATAAGCGCTGGCGTCAAGATAACCGTCCCAATAGTTGTCACCATTGCTCCAGTCTTGCGGCAGGTCCATATCTTTGAGCTGGCGGTTGGGAATAGCGCCGATCAGCGTCCAGCCGATATCACCGTTTTTACCGGCCACCAGCAGGTTTTGTGCCGGTATGCCGACTGTAGGCGCCAGTTTCAGCGCATCATCCACTGAGGTGGCCTGCTCCAGCGCCAGTAAATTCAGATTAATACCTGCCTCGTCATGGGCCACCCAGCGCAGTGCATAACCGTCAAAAGGGGCGGCCATCAGAGGGCCCCAGCGGGTTTCTTTCACCAGCATCACATGGTCAGGCTGGCCTTTAATTTTAATGACTTCGTTGTTGTAGCTGTATTCCTGATCGCCGGCCGGGGTCTGGTATTTTTGTGGATCTTCAGCAGCTTTAATTTTAATCAGATCCTGCCAGTCGGCCGTGCTGTTGGTAAAACCCCATGCGATATGGCCATTGCTGCCAGCCACTACCGACGGGGTACCAGGCAGAGTGACACCGCTCACCTGCAGCTTGTTGTCGCCTTGTTGCCAGTTCAGCTGGGCTTTATACCAGGTGCCCGGCACCCGGATGCCAAGGTGCATATCGTCGGCCAGAATGGCGCTGCCATGGGCTGCTAAGGCGCCTGCAACCGCAAAGTTATTACTGCCGATATCACGGCTGTCGCGCCAGCCACATTGTCTGCAAGCGGTGTTGCCATTGGCAAAAGGGTAAGGACTGTCGGGGATGGCAATTGCTTTGACTTCGGAGTTATCAATGGCGGCTTGCCAGTCACTGCTGTGCTGATTAAAAAAACGATACCAGTCAGCGCTTGTGTGCTGCTGCAAGACTTGTTGCGCCAGCTCGTCTTTGCCAAGTGCGCCCTGTAAATCCAGATACATGCTAAATACTACCAGCAAAGAGTCCGCCTGCTGCCAGGGCCTGGGTTTTTGCATAAGTAAGCCATATTCAAAAGGCGGCAGACTCAACGAGGCCAAACCGGCGTTGACGCCCTGAGTGTATTGCTGCAGCAGCTCCTGCTGATCTTTAGGTAATCTGGTAACAGCGGCTTGCGCCCTGTCGCGAAACCTGTGCATCCGGCGGCTGATATCCAGCTGCAGCGCTTTTTCACCAAAGAGCTCCGACAGCTCACCGGCGGCATTACGCCTGAGCAAATCCATCTGGAAAAACCTGTCCTGAGCATGGGCAAAACCAAGAGCATAAGCGGCGTCCTGTCTGTTGCTGGCGCTGATACTCAGATAACCATTGGCATCGCGGCTCAGCACTACTTTGGCCTGAACCTCAGCCTGATAGTCACCCTGATATTGCGGCAGACTGGCCCAAAGGCCGGCATAAAGCAGCAATGCCAGTACTATCACCAGCCCTGTTATCGTATAAAGCGAGGTTTTGAACCATTTCATCAGGATTTCTGCTCTTTTTCCGTTAGAATCTGCGACTTAGAATATAAGATTTCGTGGAAGCTGACATGCAAAAATACAAAATCTGGGATGGCGCAGTGCGCTTTTTTCACTGGAGCCAGCTGATGTTGCTGGGAGGGCTGTGGTACAGCGCCGAGCAGGAATGGTATGGCGTGCATATGACTTTGGCTTATAGTCTGGCGGCTATTTTGCTGGCGCGTTTAATTTGGGCTTTTGCCGGCAGCGACAATGCGCGTTTTAGTCATTTTGTCCGATCGCCTGTTTCTGTGTGGCGTTATTGGCGGCAGCCGCAAAAACCACAGGCGCAAGGCCATAACCCTTTATCAGGTTATATGGTGTTAGTATTGATTGGACTGGTGTTGCTGCAATTTTTGTCTGGCCTGCTGACCACTGATGATGTGTTGACCGAAGGGCCACTGGTCGCCATGGTGGACAGCGGCTGGGTAGAGCTTGCCAGCAGCTTTCATCGTTTTAACCTGAATTTATTGTTGTTTTTTATTGCTGTGCATGTGCTGGCAGCACTTTGGCATCAGCTGCATGGTGACAAAGTCATCAGCCGGATGCTAACGGGTTATCAGGATAAACCACCACAGCAAGACCTTCGCTTTTGTGCTTTTTATTGGTATCTGGCACTGGTCATAGTGCTGGCGTTAGCTTTTTATCTGTGGCAGGGCGAGCAGGTTTGGGCTTTGTTGCAGGCAGATTTGGCGTCCTGACCAAAACAGCAACACAGGCTCTTGCAGGCGCAGAACCCGGCATCCCCGCGGCCATAAAAAAAGCGCAGTTTAACTGCGCTTTTTGTTTTTTAATCAGCGGATTAGTCCGCTTTATATTTGTCGTGACAGGCTTTGCAGTTTTTGGCAAAGGCAGCAAAAGCCGCTTTTACTTTGGTCTGATCCTGAGTTTGTGCAGCAGATTGCAGTGATTTGGCATCTTTGGCCAGCTGCTCACCGCGGCTTTGGAAATCCTGCAGGTTTTGCCAGATTTCGGCTTTGGCGTCTTTGCTGGCTTTATCTGCGCCTGGCACGGTAAAAGCTTCCCACGGCAGCGTGGTTAAAGTGGCCAGCGCATCGGCACGTTTTTGCAGCCGGCTGGCTTCAAAAGGCACAGCACCAGTTAACATGTCTTTGACGTCGGCCATATTGTGGCGAATAAGCTGAAAGCTGTGCTGACGGTAGCTCACCGCATCTTCGGCTTCAGTGAAGGCGCTGGCTGCTATGACAGAGCCGCTCAGCAGGGACAACAGGGTGGTGCTTAATAAGAGTTTTTTCATCCGATGATTCTCATTTGTTTGAATTGCATGCAATAATGTTAAAGCTTTTCAGCGCTTTGGTATAGTCGGCACGAGCTGGTTTACCACAGACGCGGGACAGGTATCAAATCTTCCGATGTTAAAAAAGACAACCATCAGGGTCGCGAGTGAAGGAAGCAAGTTATAAAACCTCAGGTCTGAATTCGCTTAGCATCAAATTTTCTGCTTTGGTGTTTTTGCTGACGGTTGCAGCCAGTACCCTGATTGCATTTGCCATGCTGGCTTTGCAACAGGAAGTACTGATTGAGCAGGAACGCATTTCACTGGTACAAACCACCAACCGTTACGCCAAACAGCTGGACAGTGAGTTCTGGCAAAAAGAAAAAAAGGCCATCAGTGCCAATCAGGTGGTCAGCCGTTATCTGGCAAGTCAACCTGAAGTGACTGAAGTAAAACCCGACTTTTTGCCCGACGGCAGTGCCCGCAGTAAAGACGATTTATCCGCGGCCTTTCAGCAACAACAAAAATTTCAGCAAAACCCTCATCCCTATTTTTCACAGACCGCAGAGTTGTGGCAACAACTGGCGCCTGTGCTGCTGGAAGACTTTTTTAATTTTTATTTTATTTCCAAAGATGGTTTTATCCGCATAGCGCCGGCCGACTGGGCGCTGGAAATTCAGGCGGATCATAATTTTCAGCAGGATATCTTTTTTAATATAGCCACCCCGGAACAAAACCCGGCGCGGTTGCCTCGCTGGACCCCCTTGTATTTTGACACCATCTGGCAAAAGTGGATGACCAGTCTGGTGATCCCGGTGTATATCAATGATGAGTTTGTTGGTATTACCGGCACCGATGTGGTGCTGGATGAAGTTTTTGCCAATTTATCGCAGATTTCGTTGTGGGAACCCGGGCGCGAAGCCTTGTTATTTGATGGCGCCGGCAATTTATTGCACGACAGCGACAATAGCCTGCAACAAAGCCTGCAAAAACCAACGATGAATCAGCTGGCGGTTGGGGTCAAACCTTCCAATCCGCAGCTCGCAGCTTTTGTCGCCCGGGTGGTGCAGTCGCCCAAAGAGCTGGACGCCAACAGTAAATCAATTCCTGACTATGTGGCATCCGCCGCCCGTATTGAGCGGCTGAACTGGTATGTGTCTTTGTACCACAGCAAAGCCCATGTCATTGAAGGCCTTGATAGTTACCGTGACAACGTGGTGCTGCTGTTTTTGCTGGTGGCTTTGATTGTGGCACTGGCACTGCAGTTTTTTATCTACAAATTTGTGCTCAAACGCCTGACCCGTTTAGCCGGTGCTGTACAGCGTTTGTCCCATGGTGAAGCCAGCCAGCTGGAGCTTGACGAGCGTTCCGATGAAATTGGTTTATTAAACCGGGCATTTTTGCGGATGTCTGATGAAATTCACCAGCTGATTTCCGGTTTAAACACCCGTATTCAGGAAAAAGAAGAAGCAGAGCGTGCTACGCGTAAACTCAGTAAAGCAGTGGCTTTTTCCAGCTCGGGCATTGTCATTACCGACCATCAGCTGCAAATTGAATACGTAAATCCCTTTTTACTGGAAATGATTGGGTGCACTCCGGTGGAGGTGATTGCCAAACCTTTGCATCTGTTGTTTGCGCAGGAAATGCGTTTTGTGGGTGCCGATATTTTGCAAAGTTTGCAGGAGCGGCATCACTGGCGCGGCGACATGTTGCTGCAACAAGGCAGCAAACAGTTCTGGGCCAGTCTGGCCATAGCGCCTATCCGCGATGATAAAGGCGATGTCAGCAATTACGTCTGCGCCATGCAGGACATTTCTTTTATCAAAGAAAGCCAGCGCAAAATGGAGCAGCTGGCTTATTACGATGTGCTCACCGGCCTTGCCAACCGCAGTTATTTCCGTGACCAGCTGAAAAAAGCCATCGCTATGTCCAGCCGTGGTTATTACCACTTCGCTCTGCTGTATTTTGATTTGGACGAATTTAAACGTATTAACGACACCCTGGGCCATGATGCCGGTGATGAATTATTAAAAGAAGTGGCCAGGCGCTTAATTAGCCGGCTGCGCGAAGAAGATACTATCGCCCGCTTAGGTGGCGATGAATTTGCGGTGATTTTAAGTGGTATTGCCGATCGTAAACAGGCTGCTGCCATTGCCACCAATCTGCAGCAGGCTTTTGCGCTGCCGGTGCGCCTGGCCGGTCATGATGTGTCTATCAGCGCCAGTATTGGTATTACCATAGCGCCGGAAGATGCCGATGAAGAAGAGCTGCTGCTCAAGCACGCCGATTTGGCGATGTACGAGGCCAAAGCCCGGGGTAAAAACACCTACCATTTCTTCAGTCAGGATCTAAACGACGCCGCCAAAGAGCGGCTGGAAATTGAAAACCAGCTGCGCGAAGCTATTCGTGAACAACAGTTTATGTTGTATTACCAGCCGAAAATCGATATCCGCAGCAAACAGATTATCGGTTACGAAGCGCTGCTGCGCTGGCTCAGGCCAGACAATACCATGGTGCCGCCGCTGCGTTTTATTCCGGTGGCAGAAAGCACCGGCTTAATAGTGCAGATTGGCGAATGGATAGTGCTGGAAGCCTGCCGTTTTCTGGCACGCCAGCACAGCAGAGGCAATCTGGTGACTGTGTCTATTAACCTGTCGGCCCGCCAGTTTACCGATCAGGATTTACCCTCTGTGGTGGAGCGGATTTTAAAACGTACCGGTGCATCACCTGAACATCTGATTTTTGAAATCACCGAAAGTATGTTAATGGGCGATACCGATGCGGCTATTGTCCAGTTAAACGAGTTAAAACGGCTCGGATTGGCTTTATCTATCGACGACTTTGGTACAGGCTATTCGTCGCTGAGTTATTTAAAGCGTTTCCCGGTAGACGAGCTGAAAATCGATCGTTCTTTTGTGAAAGATATCCCGGAAGATAAAAACGACATGGACATCACAGCCGCCATTATTGCGATGGCGCAGAAGATGGATCTGCGTGTGGTGGCCGAAGGGGTGGAAACACAAGAGCAAGTCAACTTTCTGCATGACAATGCGTGCTATCTGGTGCAGGGTTATTTCTTCAGTATGCCATTGGCAGAACAGGAATTGTCCCGATTAAACTACGACACAATCAGTTAAATTTCCGAATTAAAATCAGGAACCTATACATGAATTCATTCCGCCTCTCTGTGCTGAGCGCCGCTATGGTTTTGTCCATTGCGCCGGTCGCGGCAGATCAGACCCGTCCGTTGCAGGGTATTCGTGATAAAACGCCAAACTTGCTGGCTTTTGTCAACGCCACTGTGCACACCGAACCAGGTAAAAAAATCGACAATGCCACAGTGCTGGTTGAAGACGGCAGAATTACTGCGGTCAGCACCGCAGCTGCGCCTGCCGGTTATCGCCGTATTGATGCCAGTGGTCATCATATTTATGCCGGTTTTATTGATGCTTACAGTGGTTATGGTGTGGAAAAAGCGCCGGAAGCCAAAGCCTTTTCTTTTGGTGACGACCCTGTGTATCAGAATGAACGCAAAGGCGGTAATGCCAGTAACGCCGCTATTCATGCCGAACGCCAGTGGGCGCACGACTTTGTTCCTGTGGCCGATGATGCCAAAGGCTATACCGAACAAGGTTTTACTGTAGTGCAGTCAGCACGTCAGGACGGTATTTTCCGTGGCCAGGCCGTGGTGGCGTCTTTAGGTAAAGGTTTGCCGGGCGAACTGATTTTAAAAGCCGAAGGCGCGCATTTTATGGCCTTTGATAAAGGCAGCTCCAAACAAAGTTATCCGTCTTCGCTGATGGGTAGTATTGCGCTGATTCGCCAGACCTTGTCGGACGCCAACTGGTACCGTGACGCTTATGGCAAACAAGACACTTTGATCAGCCAGCAGCCGGTGGAGTTTAACGCTGCGCTGGCAGCTTTAGCCAAACTACCGCAGGCAGGTCTGGTGTTTGAAACCACAGATGACCGAGCCGTACTGCGTGTCGACAGTTTGCTGAAAGAATTTAACCTGCAAAATGCCGTGTTGCTGGGCTCGGGTTTTGAGTACAGCAGAGTTAATGAAATTAAAAACACCGGCCGCAGTTTTATTATGCCGGTGGCTTACCCTGAAGCACCTGCCGTTGCCAGTATTGACGACCAGCTGGATGTGAATCTGGCCCAGCTGCGACACTGGGAAAGGGCACCTGCCAACCTGGCTGCTATGGCCAACGCCGGTATTCCTTTTGCGCTGACCACTCATGCGCTGGAGAAAAAAGACCAGTTCTGGCCGAACCTGCGTAAAGCCGTGAGTCATGGCTTAGCGGCAGATAAAGCACTGGCGGCGTTAACCACAGTGCCTGCCGCTATGCTGGGTTTGCCCGAGCAGCTGGGTAAAGTTGCGCCTGGTTATCAGGCTGATTTAGTCATTGCTAAAGGTGATTTATTTAAAGACGGTGAAATTGTTGCCACCTGGATCCGTGGTCAGGAGCATCAGTTTAAACCGCTGCAACAGCCACAGTTTGCCGGTTTGTATAACCTGAACCTGCAAGGTCAGGCGTTAAAGCTGGAACTGACAGGTGAAGGCAGCAAACTTGAAGGCAAGCTTATCAACGGCGACAAAAACGTAGCGCTGAAAAACCTGAGTCAGAATGACAACAAACTGCAATTTACCGCTGATTTAACTGAAGCAGCGGCAGGCAGCGGTGTGCTGCAGGTCAGCGCGACTTTGGACGGTGCTTTATTGTCGGCGCAGTTGTTGTTGCCATCAGGTAGCCGTCAGCAGCAGATGCTGAGTAAAGAGTCAGTACCAGCCAAAGCCAGTGACAACAAAGCGGACAGCGACACTCAGCTGCTGTCAAAAGTGACTTATCCAAACCGTGCTTTTGGTTTAGATGCGCCGCTTACCCGAAAAAATGTCCATATTAAAAACGCCACTGTCTGGACTTCAGATAAAGCCGGCAAACTGGAAAACACCGACGTGATTGTCAAAGACGGTAAATTCAGTGCCATTGGCCAGAATTTGTCGACACCTTCGGGTTACCAGGTGATTGATGCCACAGGTATGCATTTAACCGCCGGTATTATTGACGAACACTCACACATCGCCATTGAAATGGGCGTGAACGAAGGTTCAGACGCCGTAACCTCAGAAGTGCAGATCGGTGATGTGCTGGATCCGGATGATATTAATATTTACCGTGGTTTAGCCGGTGGTACCACCACTGCACAATTGCTGCACGGCAGTGCCAACCCTATTGGCGGTCAGGCGCAAATTATTCAGCTGCGCTGGGGTGTGACGCCTGAAGGTCTGAAGTTTAAAGACGCACCACCAAGCATTAAGTTTGCGCTGGGTGAAAACGTCAAACAGGCCAACTGGGGTGAAGCCTTTACCAGCCGCTACCCGCAAACCCGGATTGGGGTAGAAACTATTATCCGTGACGCTTTCCAGGCTGCCAAAGAATACAAAGCCGCCTGGGCTGCCTATGACAACTTATCGCGCAGCGAGAAAAAAGTCACAGCGCCACCAAGAAAAGATTACCGCCTGCAAACCCTGGTGGAAATTCTGGATAAACAACGTTTTGTTCACACTCACTCTTATGTGGCTTCTGAAATTCTGATGCTGATTGATTTAGCAGACGAAGTGGGTTTTAAAGTGCATACCTTTACCCACATTCTGGAAGGTTACAAAGTGGCCGATGAAATGAAAAAACACGGTGCCAGTGCTTCAACCTTTGCCGACTGGTGGGCTTATAAAATGGAAGTACAGGACGCCATTCCAAGCAATACCTGTTTAATGGCTGACCGTGGTGTGCTGGTTTCTGTCAACTCTGACAGCCCGGATTTACAACGCCGTCTGAATCAGGAAGCGGCTAAGTCGGTGAAATACTGTGGTATGTCACAGGAAGAAGCGCTGAAAATGGTCACCATTAACCCGGCCATTCAGCTGAATATTCAGGACAAAGTAGGTTCTGTTACCGAAGGCAAACAGGCTGACTTTGTACTCTGGAATGCCAACCCGCTGTCGGTGTATGCCCAGGCGCAACAAACCTGGATTGACGGTGTGCCTTATTACGACATCAACAGAGATGCGCAGTTACAACAGCAGGTACTGGCTGAGAAACAACAGCTGATGCAAAAAGTGCTGGGTGCATCTGACGCGGCCAGAAAAGGCAGTGGCGGCACACATAAAACCAACGAACCTATCTGGCACTGTGAAGACAATGGCGACTGGTTAAAAGCCCGTTTCAGTGGCGGTCAGCATCTGCATTCGCATGCGGCGCTGTAGGAGATAACAAATGAATTTAAATAAATCACTGATTTCGTTACTCATTGCCGCTGCAGTGAGCCCGGCGCTGGCGCATGACATAGTGCCAGGTGCCAAACAAACAGCACCTGTGTTATTAACAGATGCCACTATTCATACGGCAACCAAGGGTGTGCTGGAAAATGCCGACCTGCTGATGGTGGATGGCAAAATTGCTGCCATGGGTGTGGATCTGGCTGCGCCTGAGGGGGCCAAAGTGGTGTCGCTGCAGGGTAAACACCTGTACCCTGGACTGATCGCACTGGCCAATCAGCTTGGTCTGATTGAAATTGAAGCGGTACGTGCCACCGACGATACGTCGGAAGTGACTGACACTAACCCTGATATCCGTGCCCGTATTGCCTATAACGCCGATTCGGAAGTGATCCCAACGGTGCGCAGCAATGGTTTTAGTTACAGCCTGGTCTATCCAAAAGGCCGTGCTTTAATGGGCCAGTCCAGCTTAATGCAGCTGGACGCCTGGACCTGGCAGGATGCAACTGTGACTGACGCTGTAGGTTTACATATCAACTGGCCATCAACCAGCACTGTCGCCAACTGGTGGAACCATAAAAAGCCGGAAGAAATGGCCAAAGAAAACGCCAAGGCTCTGCAAAAGTTAAAAGACTATTTTGTGCAGGCTAAAGCTTATGCCGACGCTGAAGCGGCTGGCCTGAACAAAGGCGTGGATTCACGCTGGCAGGCGATGATCCCGGTGTTTAAAGGCCAAAGACCTTTGTTTGTGCATGCCGACGATTTACGCCAAATCAAACAAGCGATGGAATTGGCCAAGCAGTATCAACTGAAGCTGGTGATCGTAGGCGGACGTGACAGCTGGCGCATGGCCAATGAGCTTGCGGCAGCAAATGTTGCCGTGGTGTTCACTGCACCTTACGGTATTCCGGAGCGTGATGACGAAGCCAATAACACAGCTTTCCAGACGCCGGCCTTGTTACAAAAAGCCGGGGTGAAGTTTGCTTTGTCGCTGGATGGTTATTGGGACACCCGTAACGTGGTGTTTGGCGCAGGCCAGGCCATCAGTTATGGTTTAACCCGGGAGCAGGCGCTGGCGGCTGTGACTATTAACGCGGCACAAATTGCCGGTGTAGCCGATAAAATTGGTTCGCTGGAAGTCGGCAAAGCTGCCACTGTGGTGGTGTCGGATGGTGATATTTTTGATTATCTGACGCACAAAGTCAGCGCTATGTGGATTGATGGTCGCGAAGTGACACTGAACGATCGTAATAAACAGCTGCATCATAAATACAGCCAAAAACCGGCAATCTAAGCTGGTTTAAAACAATAAAAAAGGCGACATCAGTCGCCTTTTTTATTTCTAAAACAATGGCTTGTTGTAGCCTTTAGCCACCAGCCCATTTGATTTTATAACCCAGTTTAGTCAGTTCTGCCGACACTGTGTCACGCTGATCTCCCTGAATTTCAATGACTCCATCTTTGACAGAACCACCACAACCACATTTTTTCTTTAACAGGGCTGCAATGTCGGTCAGTTTGTCATGGGGTTCAGCAATGCCGGCAATGGTGATCACCGCTTTACCATTGCGGCCTTTGGTTTCACGTTTTAGCCGTAAAAAACCATCACTAAAAGCAGTGCCGGCCGGTTTTTCGCTTTTGTCCGGTGTAACAGTGCCGCTGTCGGTGCTGTAAACCAAAGTAGACGACTGTTGTTGCCAGTCGCTTAGGGATATTTTTTTTGAACTCATTGTGGGAATACCTGTTGTGGCAGGGCGAATAATGGCAAGATAAAGCATCAGCGTGTATCTCAGCAAGTCAGCCTAAAGCTGACCCGCTTATTTGCTGAAAAGTCAGGCAAAATCGTTGGTTTTTTAGCGGATTCTGTTAGACTGCTTCGGCTTTAGAAATCTGGATGGCTAATGTCTATTGTTACTTATCTTACCCAAAGTGGCTTATTACCAGCCGATATGGACGCCGCAAGCCGCAACAGCCTGCTGGTGGCAGTGGAAAAATATCAGAATGAACTCCAAGCTGCGGTCAAAAATGCCGATTTAAAGCTTGAAGTGCAGTGGCAATATCAGGTGCCGGAACTGGGTGAAGGCGGCTCTTGTTCGCTGTTTGGTCAGCTTGCGGCAGAACCTTATGATTTAACGCCAATTCTGGGTGGCAAAACTCCCGCCAATCATGCGTTATTGGCAAGGCTGGGGGCGATTAGCCGTTATTATCAAAGCCATAGTCAAAGCAACTGGTTTGGCATTTATCAAAAACGGCAAAACAGCGCCGGTGAAACTGTGCTGGTGAAGCTGAGTTATTTTGGTGAGCCTTCCCGTGCCGAATTTCCGCTCACCGCTGAATTTGCGGCTATTAGCAATAACAGCAGTGTGGGATTGTCAGGCAAAGCGCGCATTATTAATGATGTGCCGGCTTATCTGCAGCAGGGCGGTGAATATTACACCTGCGATCCAAAAGTATTGGCTGAAGCCTGCATTCCGCTTTTTGGCGAGCGTGGTGAGCTGGTGGGTATTATCGACTCAGAAGCTTTTGTCAAAGATCTGTTCCATGGGGATGAGCTGGCGCTGTTGATTGCAGCGGCTATGCTGGTGCCCGTTGTTTTTGCCGCTGCAGCTTAAGCTGACAGTGGCCGGTACAGCAGCTTCAGGGCGCTGTGCTGCCGGTCCCGGCGGCCGGCTTTATTGTGAAACCGGGCTTAAGCCGGTTTTGGTTTTGGCAGCAACACACAGGTAACTTGTTATGTTTTCTCATTTACAGCCGGTCGCAACAGACCCGATTTTAGGTTTAATGGCGGCTTACAAAGAAGATCCGAACCCACTGAAAGTTGATCTTGGCGTTGGCGTTTATAAAGACGAACAAGGCCACACTGCAGTGCTGGAATGTGTGAAAAAAGCGGAAAAACTGCGGCTGGACCATGAAGACAGCAAAACCTATATCGGCATGGCCGGTGATTTAAGCTTTAACGCCCATATCGAAAAACTGGCGTTTGGCCCACACAAAGTGTTGCTGGAAGGCCGCACCACCACAGCCCATACCCCAGGCGGCACCGGCGCTTTGCGTGTTGCCGCTGAATTTATTAAAAAAGCCAATCCGGATGCCACCATTTGGGTGACGAGCCCAACCTGGGCTAACCATATTTCGATGTTTCAGGCTGCTGGCTTAAAAGTAAAAGAATATGCGTATTACGACTACGACACCAAAGGCCTGAAAGAAGAGCAAATGTTTGCTGAACTGGCGCAAGTGCCGGCCGGTGACGTGGTGCTGGTGCACGCCTGTTGCCATAACCCAAGTGGTATGGATTTGAACTTTGCCCAGTGGCAGCGTTTTGCCGCCCTTGCCAAAGAAAAAGGTTTTACCCCGCTGGTGGATATGGCCTATCAGGGTTTTGGTTTAGGTCTGGATGAAGACACTAAGGGCCTGCGTCACCTTGCCAATGAAGTGGAAGAGCTGATTTTATGTACCTCTTGCTCAAAAAACTTTGGTTTATACCGCGAGCGTATTGGTGCAGTTTCTGTGGTGGCCAGTGACAAAAAAACCACCGACATTGCCCGTTCTAACCTGCTGGCTGTGGTGCGCAGCATTTATTCGATGCCACCGGCGCATGGCGCTATTATTGTCAGCCATATTCTGGATAGCCAGGAGCTGACGGCTTTATGGCATCAGGAACTGGCGACTATGCGTAACCGCATTAACGATTATCGTCAGCTGATCATCGATAAACTGGCCGATGAAGGGGTGAAACAGGATTTTAGTTTTATCACTAAACAACACGGCATGTTCAGCTTCCTGGGTATTAACAAAGAGCAAATTGACCGCCTGCGCACTGAATACAGTATCTATATGGTGGGTTCAAGCCGCGTCAGCATTGCCGGTTTAAACCACAGCAATATCGATTATTTTGCTAAGGCTGTTGCTGCTGTATTGAAATAACAGCGTTTAAATCGTTTTAAACCACAACAAAGGCAACTTCGGGTTGCCTTTGTTTTATCTGCTGCTTAAGTTTGTAGTATTCCTGTGTGGTTGCAGTGGCGGTTCAAGTGCAGAAAAAAACCGGCAGTCGGCAGAGGTCGCGAAACCTCGTGTTGTTGTTGCTCTTGATGCTACCGCCATTGGCAGCGGAGCCCATCCGGGTGGTGCTTGAAGTATCCCCTCCGCATCAAACCTATGATAATGGCCAGGTTGCGGGCCTGAGCACTGCCGTGGTGGAGCTGATGCTGCAACAGGCCGGGCTGCAGCCCCGTTATGAAGTTTATCCCTGGGCCAGAGCCTTCCGGCTGGCAGCCTCCACCCCCAATGTGCTGATTTATAACATGGCGCGCACGCCCGAGCGCGAAGGGCAGTTTGAATGGATTGGCAAAGTGGCCCGTTATCAGTTTGGTTTGCTGAAATTAACCCGCCGTAACGACATCAAGGTGCAGCAGCTCAGTGATATTCATGGTTATGTGGTGGGCGCACAGCGCGAAGATTTTGCGGTTGAGTGGTTAAAAAACGTGGCTAAACAACCTACAAACCGGCTACAGCTGCAACCCGATGTGGTGGAAACCTGGCGTTTGTTTGCCATCGGCAAACTGGATCTGATGATTGATGACCCAAATGCCATTCAAACCATGCTGGATAAACATCAGCTGACGCGTGCCGATGTGCAGTTTGTGCTTTTTGTGCCTGAACTCGAGTTATATAGCTGGATAGCCGTTAAAAAAGGCTCAGATCCGGCATTGGTGCTGCGTTTACGGCAGGCTTACGCCCAAATTAAAGGCTCACCCCAGCTGAAAAAAGTGCTGCAGCCCGAGTTCGTCGATGCACTGACTGATCCTCCTTTAGCCTGTACCGATTTTAATCAGCAAAGCTGTTCTGCGTGGATGCCGGCTGTGACGGTATTCGCGACCTTTTGCTGCAATTTGTGAAAACGTTGTGCTCTGTTGCGGCTGAACCTTATTTCTGGGGGCCATGCAGCAGAGGGCAGAGCCAAAATAGTCCGCACTGGTCGTACCTTTAAATGCTCCGGCCAATCAATCAGTTAGTCGGGTATCAATTTTTAGTCTGTTTTTTCAATTTTTATATCATGTTTCCATAATGGAAATATCAGTATCTGCTCACTTTTTCAGCCATTTTTTTTAAAACTTTATGCCATACCCAATCCGCGGCTGAGGCCCGCCTTGCAGCTTGGGTTGGAGAATACCTGAAGGTGCATCAGGCCTGCCGTAACGAATAGCTTTTCGTTCCTTTCGCCAACCTTTCAGGAGAAAAAACTCATGGCACAAAATCTGTTAGCAAATCTGGCCGGCTTGTATTATCAGCAACTGGCTAAACAACTGAATAACCCTGTTGGTTTTCAGGTGGCTACAGGCAGTACTCAGGTAATGGATCAGCCCACGCTGAACTCAGTGGCAGATAGTATTCCACTGCAAAGCCTGAACAATTCATTTAGCGGTAACCCGGTGAACACCTTCAAGGGCAACTACGGTAATGTGCTCAACGGCTTGGTTGCACCTTCCTTTGTCAGCAACGCGCTGGGAACTGCTTACGCGTCCAGCTGGCTGCAATATCAGTCACAAAACTCGGCGTCTCTGGATTTCTCCAGCCCAGACAAACTGTTAAGTTCACAACAGGCGCTGATGCGTAAATGGGGCGTGATTGACCAGATCCCATCCGGCACTGTTGAAGCCGGTGTGACAGCGCTGACGCAGGAAATAGACAATCCGGTGTCTGTTGCAGTGGCGCTTTGGCACTCCAATAACGGTAATCCTTATGGATTTACCCCGCCATCGGCCAATGTGGCTATTGCCTTTAATAACCCGTCACCTTGTTCTTTTCAGATCTCCAATCTGGAAAACAGTGCTGATTTATCCAACACCTGGGCTAAAGGCGCTTTTGGCTTTTTGTTTGATATTTTTGAGCTGGGCAACGAAACCTCCTACAGCAAAGAATCACAAACCTTTGTCAGCAGTGGTTTTAACCTGAATTTCAGCTGCCGTCAGGTCTCGATAGATGTTGGGCCTGTTGCTGTTGGGCAAGATTTTAATGTGGCCGGTGTCAAATATGGCGCCTGGTATTCTTCGGACGCGCTGTTACGGGCTTTTACCTCGCCCAACGACGCCACTGTGTGGAGCCGTGCCGCCGACTGGAATAAATATTTTGGCGGCAGCGGTACCTTTAACCGGGTAGTGACCAAGCTGTTTTTAGCGGACGACATCAACCTGACCATGAGCTCCACCGCCACTTTTTCATCTGAAGAAGTGACCAAGCTGCAAACGGCAGCCGAAGGCGGCTTCTGGCCATTTTTTGTGGCAGAAGGCAGCGGCGGCAGCACCACTACAGTCACCCACAACAATGACAATACCATTACGGTTAAAACCAGCAGCCCGATAGGGGTTTATATCCTGCTGGGCGTTGCCACTGCATCGATGAACCAACTGATGGGGCAGGGCAACTAAATGGTCTGGTTTGTTAATAATCAGTTTCCGGTGATCAGCGGTGGTGGTGTGCCTTATAACGTCACTATCCAGATTGATCAGGAAACCTGGGATGCTTGTGATGCTGATGTGCAAACCGGCGTGCTGAATATTCTGGCCGCTTTGCCCATCCAGTTATTAAGCGCCTCAGGTAAAGGCAACGGCATTAAACAGGAAGCACAGGGCCTGGAGTTTCACACCCAAACCAATAAAAGGTTGCAGTTTCCGGGTGGCACTATCAAAGACAAAACCTTCACCTTTGACCGCTACGGCAAAGGCTGGGGGCACTAGGGTTCTGTAGCTGCTGTTCCCCGGCAGGGGCGTTGAGTTACTGCCCAGTTCCAGTTAAAAACCATCTCCATTGGGGATGGTTTTTTTATGTTGGTTTTGGGTTACCAGCTGAGGTTGTTGCCGCCTGGATCCCAGGCGGTGTGAGTGCAACAACATAGGTTACATGACCACTGAGCAATATCGGGACATTGCATCTAAACGCTCGTTGATATGGTAAATAGCTGTTATTAATGAGATTGTGTTAAGCCTGCGGCATAGCGCGAATGCGGGGACTCGCCCCCGCGGGCGAGTCACTTTTTGTGTCGACAAAAAGTGACGCAAAAAACGACCCCGGTAAGCCTTCGAAAGCCCGCTAAAAATCAAAAGTTTGAGGCGCCGCCAAAACTCGGCAAGCGCTACCGTCGCTTGCCTCAAACAGTTGGCGTCTTAAAACCTCAAACTTTCAATTTTTATCGGCTCGGCTTATGTGGACTCCCCCTTGTCAACAACATCACCATCAATAAAAGAATAAATGCGTGCTTATGTACGAGCTCTGATTGGGTTGCTATCCCAGGCTCTATGATATTTACGCGAACTTGTTGTCACATCTAAACGGCGAGCTCGAAGCTCTTACCGAGCCACTGACTTAACAAGTTGATTTTTATCTTTTATTGAGCATTTTGTTGTTTGACAAACCTGGTTAAGCAGCCAGAAGTTCTGCTTTGTATTCTGTGCCTTTGGTTATCATCGCAAAGGCGGTTCTGACAGTTTTATTGGCCAGTGCAACAGCGGTGCAGCGTTTTCCTCTGCGTGCGACCATTTGTTGTATCCATAAATCCTTTTTTGTTTTGGCGATGCGCCGGAGCGTTTGATTAACAACAGCCATAGCGCCACAGACTAAATAGCTTCTGATGGTGTGGTTTTTCACATATTTGCTGACAGAGCCGAGTTTCACTTTGCCACCCGAACTATGTTGAGCCGGAGTTAAACCAATACAGGCAGAGGCATCACGGCCTTTTTTAAATTGCCCCATTTCCTCGCAACCCAGCACAATATAAAGATTGATTGCATTTAATGGCCCCACGCCCTCCAAAGCTTGCAGAGATTTACAAACCGGATGCTGGTTCGCCGCAGTTTCCAGATAAGCGTCATACTTTTTAACCGAATCAATCCGTTGCATCAGCTGCTCCCATGCGGTTTTTAATGCTTCGCGAAATACCATTGAGAAGCCATTTTCAGCATCTTCCAGCACGGCCTGCACAACACCGCTCAAACCGCCCTGACGTGGTGAAATCCGGATATTAAACTCCAGCAACAGCGATTTTATCTGATTCTCTATCGCCACTTTATGTTTCACGGCCAACTCCCGTAACCGGGCCAGAGTTTGCAGTTCCTGCTGCTCTTTTGATTTGCCGTTAATAAACGAAACATCAATCAGCTGAGCGGCCTGAGCAATGGCCAAAGCATCATTTTTATCTGTTTTTTGGTTTTGTCTCACACTGGCCACAAGTTTGGCGGAAATAAGCCGGGCATCATGCCCATATTTAAGCGCCATTTGTTTCCAGTAATTGGATGTGCTGCATGCCTCAAAGACAATCGTCATGGGTTTTGAAGAAGCTAGCCAGGAAGCAAATTGCGTTGGTGTCATAGCCTGATTAGACAGCACCTTATTGTGTTTACAAACACAAACCTGAATTTCCTTTTTTGCTAAATCAACACCCGTGATTGTCGTTTGCATGTGGGACTCCAAATATTGTTGCCTGAGCGCTGAAAGATTAATCCAGTGCTATGAGTTGGGGGAGTCCAATTATCTTAAAGGGGAGAAAAGCGCTGCGTTTGGTGGTTTGGTTCGTTGCTGGTGACTGTGAGCATTAACAAGCTAAGTGTTTGTTTTATTTGATGCCCTGCGGCATGGCACGGATGCGGGGTCTCGCCCCCGCGGGCGAGTCACTTTTTGTGTCGACAAAAAGTGACGCAAAAAACGACCCCGGTAAGCCTTCGAAAGCCCGCTAAAAATCAAAAGTTTGAGGCGCCGCCAAAACTCGGCAAGTGCTACCGTCACTTGCCTCAAACAGTTGGCGTCTTAAAACCTCAAACTTTCAATTTTTATCGGCTCGGCTAAACGGGGAGGAAAAAGCGCTGGCTTGGTGATTTGTTTACTTGTGCTTGCGGAAAAAACTAAAACAAAGCACATTTCAAGACCTGACCCTGAGGTATTGGAAACTGACATGGATCTGATGAGATTAAAAGAAGCAACTTCGAATTTGAAGGCTCAACTTGAAAATTTAGCTGGTGAAGACGATTTAGCCGCAGGGGTCTTAAGGGCATTGACCCCGCTTTTTAACGATATCGAATGTGGTAAGTTACAGACCGCAGTTCCTTGGGAGTCCGTGCCAGCACAGGTGGCTTTCCATCATGAAAGCCCACTTCGGCTAAATGAAAAATTATATGATGCTTATGCTGTTTTTCATGTGCAAGTATCTGGTGGTATCCCTGAAGACTTGCTAAAAATAATCAGGTCTCTAGACAATAAATAACCCCAAAGCCCCTTAGAAAAGGTGCTTCTTTTAAGGCTTTAAAATAGAAGCCCTTACTTAGCCGTCAACTGACTGACGGTGTGCTTTAAAATCATGCCGTCGATCAGTGATTGGATGGTGCGCTGTTCTTCGTCAGACATTTGACTGAGTAACATGTAGGACACCCATAAATTAACAAAACCCCTTCGTTTTAACCGGGGCTTTGTTTTACCCGATGCCTTTGGCAATGCGTTGGGTTCACAAAAATATGAATCTTCTCAACGAGGCAAAGCCGACATTCGTTTTTGACAGTTTCTATTGAAAACAACTGTTTTTCGCTAAAACCAGAAATTTCAAAGCAATACCGCTCTTTTTCCCCGTCAAGCGAGCCGTTGTTTTGGCCGGTTTTGAGGTTTTAAGACGCCAACTGTTTGAGACGGCTGACGCTAGCAGCCGTCGAGTTTTGGCGGCGTCTCAAAATTGGTCAAAACAGCGGGCTTTCGAGCGATCTCGGGGTGATTTCTTTGTGTCCCTTTCTTTGTCAGCAAAGAAAGGGACTCGCCCGCCGGGGCGAGACCCGGCATTAGCGCCATGCCGCAGGCATGAAAAAAACAACGACGCCAGCGAGTTGCAACGAACCCAACATCCTCGCCATGCCGCAGGCATTAAAAAGCACAAATAAAAAATCCCCGCCAAGCAGGGATTTTCAAAGCGCTTAGCTGCCAGTAAACCGGCAGCGTTACAAGCCAGCCGCCAAGCGCAGCTTAAATTTTCTTATAACGAATACGGTGCGGCTCTAATGCTGCCGCGCCATAAGTCGCCTTCACCCAGGCTTCGTAGTCTGAATAGTTACCTTCGAAGAAGTTCACTTTGCCTTCGTCGCGGTAATCCAGAATATGGGTGGCGATACGGTCGAGGAACCAGCGGTCGTGCGAGATCACCATGGCGCAGCCAGGGAAATCGAGGATGGCGTTTTCCAGTGCGCGCAGGGTTTCAACGTCCAAATCGTTGGTCGGTTCGTCGAGTAACAACATGTTGCCGCCGGCTTTTAACAGCGCCGCTAAATGCACGCGGTTACGTTCACCACCGGATAACTCACCGATAAACTTCTGCTGGTCATTGCCTTTAAAGTTAAAACGACCCACATAAGCGCGGCTTGGAATAGTGAAGTTACCAATTTGCAGCATGTCCTGACCGTTGGAAATTTCCTGCCACACGGTATTTTTTGGATTCATATTGTCGCGGAACTGGTCAACACTGGCTAACTGCACTGTTTCACCTAATGAAATAGTGCCGCTGTCCGGCTGCTCAGTGCCGGAAATCATCCGGAACAAGGTGGATTTACCGGCGCCGTTGGCACCGATAATGCCCACAATGGCACCTTTAGGAATGCTGAAACTTAAGTCGTCAATCAGCACGCGGTCGC
The DNA here is from genome assembly GCF_025245835.1 of Rheinheimera sp. 4Y26. Classification (GTDB taxonomy): domain Bacteria; phylum Pseudomonadota; class Gammaproteobacteria; order Enterobacterales; family Alteromonadaceae; genus Pararheinheimera. The sequence goes on along the minus strand of NZ_JAOBWS010000019.1, from coordinate 10,478 downwards.
CATAAGATTTACGCAGGTTATTCACTTCCAGCACTTTGTCGCCTAAACGTGGTCCTGGCGGAATAAACAACTCGTTGGTTTCGTTGCGTTTTTGGAATTCCTGGCTTTGCAATTCTTCAAAACGCGCCATCCGCGCTTTGGACTTGGCATGACGGCCTTTTGGATTGGTGCGCACCCATTCCAGTTCTTGTTTAATGGAGCGCTGGCGGGCGTTTTCAGTTTTTTCTTCCATCTGCAGGCGGGCGTCTTTTTGCTCCAGCCATGAAGAGTAGTTGCCTTCCCATGGAATACCTTCACCACGGTCCAGCTCTAAAATCCAGCCGGCCACGTTGTCGAGGAAATAACGGTCGTGCGTGATGGCAACCACAGTGCCGCTGTAGTCGTGCAGGAAACGTTCTAACCAGGCCACAGACTCGGCGTCCAGGTGGTTGGTTGGTTCGTCCAGCAGCAGCATGTCTGGTTTTTCTAACAATAAACGGCAAATGGCCACCCGGCGGCGTTCACCACCCGACAGCACGTCAATGCGGGCATCCCATGGTGGCAGACGCAGCGCATCAGCGGCACGTTCTAACATATTGTCGAGGTTGTGGCCGTCTTTGGCCTGAATAATGGCTTCCAGCTCACCCTGTTCACGGGCTAAAGCGTCAAAGTCGGCATTTTCGTCGGCATAAGCGGCGTATACGGCGTCCAGGCGGCTCAGGGCGTGTTTAACATCGGCCACTGCTTCTTCCACCACTTCCCGCACTGTTTTGCTCATATCCAGCTCAGGCTCTTGTGGCAGGTAACCAATTTTGGTGCCAGCCAGCGGTTTGGCTTCACCTTCAAATTCTTTATCCACACCGGCCATAATGCGCAGTAAAGTGGATTTACCAGAGCCGTTTAAACCGAGCACACCAATTTTGGCGCCAGGGAAAAACGACAAAGAAATGTCTTTTAAAATGGTTCTTTTCGGCGGGACTACTTTGGAGACCCGGTACATCGAATAAATAAACTGCGCCATAACGCTTTCTTCCTGAACTAAGAAAAAGTGGCCAGATTGTACGTTATTTTTTTCGCCAACCAAAGCTGACAGCAAAGCCGCTGCAATTAAATTCGCCAGCAGTGCTAACTTTCTGGTCTAATAGCACATCTATTGCAAATTTCTTTGCAACTTCTTTTAGTTATTTATAAGGAAAGCGCCATGTCTGAGTACATTAATGATCCTGTTTTTCAAGAGTTTATTGCCGAAGCTCGTACCCAGGGCCAGGTTTGGGTGCTGGCCCATGGTGAAGATTTGCTGGTGGTGGAATCGGTAGATTTTGAAGACACAGACGTGATGCCATTCTGGTCAAGTGAAGCCGCTGCACAGCTGCACTGCAGTGAAGAGTGGTCTGAATACAAACCTGAGCCTATTGCGCTGGATGTATTCTGTGAAGGTTGGCTCAAAGAAATGTACGAAGATGGTGTGCTGATTGGCACCAACTGGGACGAATCATTAAACGGCCCTGAAGTAGAACCGCGTGAAGTGCTGGAAGCTTTGGCACAAACTCAGTAATTCCGGCCTGTTGCAGAAAAAAGGAGCTTAAAAGCTCCTTTTTTATTGGCGACAAACCGTTCTCAGATTAGATTTTTAATAGCGCCGACACTTTTTAGCACCAGTCACTACTGAGTTCCGGCCCTTCAGGCGCTGGTTTTTTATTTGGGATGAGCGGCAAAAAAATCGCGGAATAACGCCGGTTGTTCCGGCAGTGTCAGGTCAATACCGGGCCTGAGTTCGGTCAGCAATAAATTAAAACAATCGAGCCTGGCTTGTTGTTTGTCATTGCCGTCAATCAGATGCCAGGGCGCATGGGCTGTACTGGTCAAATCCAGCATCTGCTGTTTGGCCTGTTGATAATCCCCCCAGCGGGCTCTGTTGCGTAAATCTTCGGCGGTCAGCTTCCAGCTTTTGGCCGGTTCTTCAAAACGGGCGCGAAAACGGTTGAGCTGCTCCTCGGCAGAAATATCCAGCCAAATCTTAATGATCCGAATACCTTCCTGCTGCAGGCACAGCTCAAACTCATTAATTTGCCGGTAGGCGCGTTGCCAGGCCGCCTCATCACAAAACCCTTCCACTCTTTCCACCAGCACCCGGCCATACCAGGAGCGGTCAAACACGGCCCAATGGCCATGCTGGGGTAAACGTTGCCAGAAACGTTGCAGCCAGTGCTGCTGGCGCTCACTTTCATCAGGGGCACTGATAGGCCAGACATGCAACCAACGTGGATCCAGACACCAGCCAATTCGGCGGATAATGCCACCTTTGCCGGCGGCATCCGGCCCTTCGAGCACGATGACCACACTCTGTTGTTGCCGGCCCATGGCTTGTTGTAATAACGCCAGCTGATGTTGTAGTGCCGTCAGTTCCGCTTTTTTATCCATCAGAGGTTCCTTTTTATTGCTGCTGCCTTGATGTTAGCCGCTAACAGGACAGCATCACAACGTAAAGATCAGGTAAAGACAACGCTGTTTGCTTTTTTACTTATTGCAAATGAGAAGAGTTCTCAGTAAGATTTGCAGCATTCGATAACACAGCAGGGCGGGTTGCTTTTGTCTGCGGTTGGTGTGAGCGCACAAAGCGCCAAATTCAGTAAATTCATTCGGTTATTACATATATACAGCTCGATGCTGGTCGGGGTGTTGTTGTTATTTTTTGCCGCCACCGGCATCACGCTCAATCACCCTGAATGGCAAAACAATTGGGGAGCCAGTTCAGCGCAGCAAGAGTTACAGCTGCCTGCAGCGCTGATGCAGCTGCACTGGAGTGAAGATGAGCTGCAACAAGCGAGGCAAGCAGAACAAATAGCACAATGGTTGCGCTCGGAACATCAGGTGCAGGGTGCGGTGTTTAACTTCAGCTTTGAACCGGACGAGCAGCTGCTGGAGCTGGATTTTAAAAGGCCGGCTGGCTACAGCGCGGTATTGGTGGAGCTTCAAAGCGGCCGGGTGGAACTTAACACTGAATATGCCGGCACCCTGGCGCTTTTAAACGATTTACATAAAGGCCGTTATGCAGGTGTGAGCTGGAAATGGCTGATCGATATCACGGCGCTGGCTTGCCTGCTGTTTGGCATCAGCGGTTTTTATTTGTTATGGCGCCAGCCTGCGCGGCGCAACAGTGGCATCAATACCGCACTTTTTGGCGTTTTATTGCTGCTGATTGCTTATCTGGCGGCGCTGCATTAGCCAAAAAAGTAGCCCCAATTAACGCAAACAGCGGCGTTTTCAAGCGCAGCACGAGAACACAGTTTTTTACTACAAAAGGATATCAAGTAATGAAGTTTGCTCCCCTTGCATTGTTGCTGCTCAGCTGCACTGCCGCCGCTGCCGCCGCTGCCGCCCCTTTGCATATTCAGCTGGAATTGCCCAAGCCGGAACATGGCCCTTATCACCGGCCTTATGTGGCGGTGTGGGTGGAAGATGCCAGCGAAAAGCCTGTGCGACTCATTGAAATCTGGCGGGAAAAACCAGATTGGATCAAAGATTTACGCCGTTTCTGGCGCAAAACAGGCCGTGCTGATCAGCCGCTGGTGGATGCCAGAACAGGCGCCACTAAAGGCCCGGGCCGTTATCAGCTGAGCTGGGATGGCAAAGACGACACTGGCGCAGCTGTGGCACAGGGGGATTATCTGTTGGTGCTGGAAGCGGCGCGTGAGCATGGTGGCCGCAATCTGGTGAAACAGCCGTTTCGCTGGGATGAAAGCGCCCTTGAAATCAAAGTCAAAGCCGGCACTGAACTTGGCGAAATTATCTTAACTAAAGGAACAAACTAAGATGGCAATTGCAAAATTAACCGCACTGGCGGCGCTGCTGTTTGCATCGCAGTTGTCGGCTCATACGCTGACGGTGGTGCCTTCACATTATGTGCAATCTAAAACCGGCAGTTTTGTCAGTGTTGATGTGTCGGCTTCGAACATGACTTTCCAGGCGGATAAAGGCGTAGGGCTGGACGCTTTTTATGTCTGGTTGCCCGATGGCAGTAAAGTCAAACCTGCGGCGGTTTATCAGGGTAAACGTAAATCCCAGGCAGAAGTAGAGCTTGCCACTGACGGCACTTACCGGCTGGAGCTTGGCAACGGCACAAGGTATTTCACCAGTTATGAATTAAAGGGTGAACGTAAACGGCTGATGGCCAATAAAAAAGAGCGGACTGCAAAGTTACCTCAGGGCGCCGAAAAAGTGGTGACAACCCAGGGCAACAGCAGGGCGCTGGCTTTTGTCACTGTGAATAAACCTTCAGAGGCGGTGTTAATGCCTCAGAACAAAGGGCTGGAATTTCAGTTTGACCGCCATCCTGCCGACATAGTGGCCGGTGAAGAAGTGACAGTGATTTTGCTGATGGATGGCAAGCCAGCTGCCGGAGTTGAACTTGATTTGTCGCGTGAAGGCGAGTTGTACCGCAATGAGCCGGAGCGTAAGCATCACATAACCGACAGCTCTGGCAAATTTGTGTTTAGCGCGCCAGTGGCTGGCCGTTATTTGCTGGAAGCCTCTTATCAGGCCGACATTGCTTCAGAGCTGGCCGATAAAGTGCGGGAAGGATTCACCTTAAGTTTTGAAGCCGCTTTGCCATAACAGATGTTTTGCGCTAACCACGCGAACACCCAAAGAGGCGAAGAGCTGGCGGATTCAGGCTGAAATCCAGCAAAAAAGCATGTTCTTGCGATAAAAAAAGGGGCCGGTAAAGGCCCCTTATGCTGAGTGTCCACCCAAGTTGCGGATTAGTACTCCAGGCTTAACTCTTCTTCGTCATCCAGATCCAGCAGACGGCGCAGTCTTTTTTGCTCTAACAAATCGTCAATTTTACGTCTTGCTTCAAGCTTATGTTTATTCTTGCTTTCTTTGCCGCTTGTTTTACTTAGTTTCAATTCAGCTGCGATATCGACAGCGTCATAGTCCCCAGACATCATCTCTGCCATTGTTGTTACTTCCATGGTTTTTTTTCTTGTTGCGCCCAGTGTTTTAGCGTTAAATTTTTCACCACTAAAGCAATTTATTCTTATCGTCACCATTAATTTTATTTATTTGTCTGCTAAGTTATTGCCTGTTATCGCAGTTATGGGTAATTCTGTCGGCGAAATCAGCAGCAGATAGTGTGAGCTTGCTGCTTTTGTGCACAATCTGACGACAGCCTTGGCAGATCTGTTCAGCACCAGGTCACGTATCAGCTGAACTTGAACAGGAGAAAATCATGAAGCGAACTTGGATTTTAGGTGTGGGTGTTTTATTACTGGGGCAAAGTGCGCTGGCGCAGGCCAGTCAGTGTGGTGACATTCTGAGCCACTCGATGCAGCAATTGCGTAGCAAAGAAACCGTGGATTTGTGTGAGCAGTTTAAAGATAAAACCCTGCTGATTGTAAATACCGCCAGTAAATGTGGTTTTACTCCACAATTCAAAGAGTTACAGGCGTTGTCAGAAAAGTACGCAGACAAAGGTCTGGTGGTGCTTGGTTTTCCGTCCGATGACTTTATGCAGGAGCATGATGACGAAAACAAAACCGCCGAAGTTTGTTATATCAACTACGGTGTGAAGTTTCCGATGTTCTCCACCAGTGCAGTTCGCGGTGATGACGCTAACCCGATTTTTAAAGCATTAATTGCCAAAACCGGGGAAAAACCGTCCTGGAACTTTAATAAATATCTGGTAAGTAAAGACGAAGAAACAGTGCAGCATTTTGGCAGTAAAGTGAGCCCGCTGGATCCGGATTTTCTGGCGGCAGTGGAAAAAATGCTGATGAAATAACAGTACTTTGGCTCGCACTCGCCGGATGACGCCAGTGCTGCTGTGTGCGCTTAACAATAAAAAAGCAGAGTCTGATGACTCTGCTTTTTTATTGGCGGCCGCTTTGTTGTAAAGCCAGGCGGACGGCACTGCATAACGCAGCGGATAACCGGGTCTGCGCTTCTTTGCTGTTGTGGCTTGCACCTTCACAGCACAAGGATTAATATCTCCTTTAGTTATTACCATATTCCATTATTGAATAAGGGCTGTGATGGAGCTGATCCTGACTTTGCTGGCAGCGTTAATTATTGGTTTATGCCTTGGCCTGTTTGGCTCAGGCGGCTCCATTATGACAGTGCCGGTTTTGCTCTATCTGCTGAAACTGCCTGAAAAAATTGCGATAGCCTCGGCACTTGGCGTGGTGGCTTTAATCAGTCTGGTAGCGCTGCTGCCTTATTTGTATCGCCGGCATCTGCAATGGGCTTTGTTATTCAAATTGGCGTTGCCCGGCATGTTGGGCGCCTGGGCTGGCAGCTGGGCCAGTCATTTTGTCGCAGCGCAGTGGCAATTGTTATTGCTGGCGCTGTTGATGAGTCTGAGTGCGCTGAATATGTGGCAACAGCAGATTTGGCAATGGCCGCTTAAACGCAGCTGGCAAATAGTGTTGGTTGGTTTTTTGTTGGGTTGCCTGACTGGTTTTGTCGGCGTTGGCGGTGGGTTTTTAATTGTGCCGTTATTGCTGGCTATTACCAGTCTGACGATGTCAGCTGCGATAGCCACCAGTCTGGCATTGGTGTTATTGCAAAGTAGTGTCGGTTTTGTCGGACATTACCAGCAGCTGGCATTGCAGGGGCAACAGCTTGATCTCACGCTGATTGGCATGCTGGGTGGGCTGGGTGCTCTGGGCAGTATGTTGGCGCTGGCGTTACATCAAAAGCTGCCGCAGTCCTTGCTTCGGCGTATTTTTGCGCTGTTATTGCTTGGCCTGGGGGCCAGTTTATTGTGGCGGCATTTTTTGTAGTAAGCAGGAACAAGGCCGGTGAAATATAACCTGGCTTTGGTTGAACAAACCCGCAATTTGCGGGTCTTTTTAGAGACTTTATATTAGATAAATCTAAACTGAGGTGTATATGACAGTAGAAAGAGCAATTCTGGCTTTTGCCGGTTTTATGGTGTTGTTAAGTCTGGTTCTGACTTACACAGTGCATGCAAATTTTGTCTGGCTGACAGTCTTTGTTGGCGCCAATTTATTGCAAAGTGCTTTTAGCGGTTTTTGCCCGGCGGCAATCTTTATGAAAAAAGTGCTTGGGTTACCAACAGAGGCTGAAAAAGCCCGCGCCGCTTAAATTAGCTTTGCAACGGTTTTTGCCTGAAGCTGTTGGCGCTTTGTGATCACAGGGCCTGTTCAAGCGGGCATTGTATTGATTTTGCGTCGCAGCAGCTCGCGCTCCTAAGCAAGGAACAGTGCACAATAACCAGCAATGCCTGATGCGCAGCGAATCACAGTGCTGCAGCCAATGCCGACGCAGCTGTGCAAAATTCGCCTCAGACCAAAAACAAAAACCAGCACAGGTTGCGCTGGTTTTTTTATATAAAGGCAGCTGTTAGCTGGCTTGAAAGCCGGGATCCGGCAGCTGATCTTTTTTATTGGCCGCCACACGGGCCAATTCATCACAACGTTCGTTTTCAGGGTGGCCGGCGTGGCCTTTAACCCAATGCCATTCCACCTGATGCTTCAGGCTCGCAGCATCCAGCCGCTGCCATAAATCCTGATTTTTTACCGGCTCTTTTTGGCTGGTGCGCCAGTTATTGCGTTTCCAGTTTTTCAGCCACTGGGTGATCCCCAAACGCACATACTGGCTGTCGGTGGTCAGCACCACATGGCATGGCTCTTTTAAACTCTCCAGGCCTACAATAGCGGCCATCAACTCCATTCTGTTATTGGTGGTCTGGATAAAACCACCGGACAGCTCTTTTAGATGTTGTTGATATTTCAGCACCACACCATAACCGCCAGGGCCCGGATTGCCCAGACAAGATCCATCAGTAAAGATTGCCACAGTTTTACGCATCAACGCTTCCCAGGTGCTTAAACGGCGTATAATCTAACGCAAAAGCGCTGAAAAACGAATCGAAGATGGCAAAACGACAGATAATTCTCGATACCGAAACCACTGGCATTAACCCGCAGGACGGGCACCGTATTGTGGAAATCGGTTGTGTTGAGATGTTTAACCGCAGACTCACCGGCAATAACTTTCATATGTATTTAAACCCTGACCGCTTTATGGATCAGGAAGTTATAAATATTCACGGCATTACCAACGAGTTTGTCGCTGATAAACCGCGTTTTCGCGATATTGCCCAGCAGTTTTTTCAGTATATTCAGGGCGCTGAGCTGGTTATTCATAACGCAGCCTTCGACGTGGGTTTTATTAACCACGAATTTAATCTGCTGAATCCGCCGTTGCCGCCGGTGCACAGTATTTGTACTGTGCTGGATACGCTGGCTATGGCGCGGGATTTACATCCGGGCCAAAAGAACAACCTGGACGCGCTGTGTCGCCGTTATGATGTCAATAACAGCCACCGCACTTTCCACGGCGCCTTACTTGACGCTGAAATTCTGGCCGATGTGTATCTGGCGATGACCGGCGGCCAGGTCAGCTTAAATCTGGCGTCCCATCAGGACAATGCCGAACAACAACAGCAGCAACAGGTGCAGGGGCTGATCCGCCGTGGGGCTTTGCGTATTGTCAGCGCTTCTGCGGCAGAGCTTGAAGCCCATGAAAAACGTCTGGATCTGGTGCAGAAAAAAGGTGGGAGTTGCCTGTGGCGAAGTTAATGTTAAGCTGTTTAGCCCTGTTATGTTGTGCTCAGTTTGCCGTTGCACAAAGCAGCACTGAAAATCTGCCCGCTCAGACTGCAACAAATCAGACTACAACAAACCAGTCTGTACAGACCACCACCAGCAAGCCCACCGAAGCACAACCTGAACCTGAAAGATCCGGGTTGGTGGAATTACCCGATATTTCCGCCAGTAATCAAATTCCGCTGTTAGACAACAGATTCCGCATTGATTTTGAAGTCAAAGAAATCACGCTGGTGTTCTTTCGCAAAAGAGGTACACCACCTGTGGTGTTGGTAAAACCGGACGGCAGTAAAATTTACTGGCGCAACGCCAAAGAACAACAAGTGATTTGGCATGAAGATAAAACCTATGATCTGATCAAAATCAGTAATCCAACGCCAGGCCCGTGGCAGGCGATAGGGCAGATCCTGCCGGAAAGTCGCATTATGGTGTTAACCGATATTGATTTGGAGGTAGATAAACTGCCAACAGATTTAATGGTAGGAGAAACACTCAAAGTCACAGCCCGGCTGACCAATGGTGGCAAACCCATTAATGCAAGGGATTTTCGCGATATTCTGCAGTTGGATGTGCTACTGATCAGCACGCAGAAGCCGGAGTATGACAATCACTTACAGACGGTGATTGAATTTACCTCTTTTAAAGATGACGGCAAGAACTTCGATGAAAAACCCAGAGATGCCATTTTTACCGGTGAATTTAAACTGGATTTTCCGGCCGGTGAGTGGATCCCTAAATATATTGTAAAAACACCACTTTATACCCGCGAACTGATTCAGGATCCTATTCTGGTGCACCGCACGCCGCTGGCCACTGAAGTGAAAGAAGGGGCGACAGAACAAGACAAACATATGCTGACCTACAACATACTGCCAGGTCCGGCGGTCGGCAATAAAGTGTCCTTGCAGGGGCGGATCCGTTTTCCCAGTGAGGAAGTGCAGAGTTTTACTTTAGGTGAGCAGGAAGGCAACAGTCGCACATTGCCTATTGTGAACGCCGGTTTTGGTACCTACCGTGTTGAACATACCATGTTTGGTAAAACCAGCACTGGGCGTGATTTTGTCATGACGCTGCCTGAAGTGACTTTTGCTGCCACAGGTCCAAAACTGGAAGTGCCACAGGTGGATGATGCCACAGCGGCGGCATTAAAAGTCCAGGCTGCGCAGGATGGCGCTGTGGCGCCGGGGGAAAGTGCGGACGGTGTGACAGTTGACGGAGCTTTGGCTACAGGTCAAAAAGTTGCAGCTGATGGTGAAACTCTGACGGCAGGCACTGAAACAGCAAATGCAGAGGAAGCCGCCAAACCTTTCCCGATTTTTTCGGTGATTTTACTCAATCTGGCCATTCTGGTTATTGGTGGTGGCGCTATTCTGCTGCTCGTCAATGACAATGCAAAATCAACTTTTGTGATGTTAGTGGCCAAATTAAATCCCGTAGCTGCGCTCAAACATAAAAAAGCACAAAAAGCGGCACAGGCTACCGCAACAGATACGGCAGGAAAAACGACAGAACAAGCCGGGAAAGCTCAAAAAAACAGCGGGAATGATGATATTTTAGACCTTTCGCTGCCGGATGATTAAGCTTTAGCCAAATGCACCAAAAAAGAGGTTGACGGCCTTTCGGTGAATCCGTATTATTCCCGCCGCAACGCAGCATACCCAATTGAAAATGCTGTATTGCTTGGCGCGGAGCGGTAGTTCAGTCGGTTAGAATACCGGCCTGTCACGCCGGGGGTCGCGGGTTCGAGTCCCGTCCGCTCCGCCACTACGTCGAAAACGCTTTCTGATTCCGGAGCGGTAGTTCAGTCGGTTAGAATACCGGCCTGTCACGCCGGGGGTCGCGGGTTCGAGTCCCGTCCGCTCCGCC
>NZ_JAOBWS010000018.1 GCF_025245835.1 Rheinheimera sp. 4Y26 | reverse complement strand
TAGAACTGTACTTTTGGTTTCCCCAGGAAATGAGGCCAGCCCTGCCATTCTGCTTTATAGACTGCGTTGGGCACTGCAGGCAGGCGTGGGTCTTCTTTATATCTTTGGTTGTATTCAGCGCGGGTGGTGATGCCGAGAGCGATGGTTGCTTGGCTTGCTTCTGTTAAGGTCCGATAGAACGGTTCTTTTGACTTATCCAGGAAATGAAGCCAGCCCTGCCATTCTGCTTTATATACTACGTCGGGGTGTGCGGGCAGGCGTGGGTCTTCTTTGTACCTTCGCTTGTATTCAGGGCTGGTGGTGATGCCGAGAACGATGGTCGCTTGGCTTGCTTCGGCTAAGGTCGGATAAAACCGTACATTTTGTCTCAAAGTTCGATGTCCCTCATTTTTTGTCTAACTTCTGAATCTGTCGGTTTGATATAGACCAAACAGCTTTCTGGGCTTTTCTGGTGCATTGCCTTTTGGATTTCGAATTGGGAGAAACCTGCCTCAGCTAACCGATAACCATAAGCATGACGATGTGCATGAGGTGATAAACCATCATGTTTGGCAGCTGTCAGACCAATACGAGCCAGCGCACACTGATATTTTTTAAGAAAATTTTTCTTTGTTTCAGGCTTACCGGTCTGATTGCATATCAGGTATGGATGATTACCAGATGGGCGGTTGCTGAGGTAAAGCTGCAGATACTGTGTAAATAACAGAGAAGCACTTTCAGGAAAAAACAGAACGGTAAAAGAATAGTCTTTGTTAGTGAGTAACGGGTTTTTCCAACCTGAGTAGAGTGTATGGGTTCTGTGATACGCGTTCCTGGGATCCATCCTGTATTTGCTAATCAAGTATTGTCTACGATTACCAAACATGGGCTCAGGACTTGCTCCTGCGCTGGGGTGGAATACCTTCACCTTTGATGCCAAGGTTAAACGGTCTATCGAAACATCATGAGTAAATATGTGAAAGCACTCAGATAAACGAAGCCCACCGAAGTGCATTAGCAGCAAAATCAATATGCTGCCGTAGTCACAAGAGCCGTCCCTGCGTTGAAATCCATACTTTAATAATTTCCCAAATTCCTCATCTGGAAATCGGAACACCGATTCGATCTGAATGAGTGGTTGTGCAAGTTTGTGAACAGACCTTACCGATCTCATCTGCTCTTTATCTGGCTGATGTAGATAATTAAAGAAGCAGTTTGCAGAACGACGGTAATACGCACACCACAGCATCTTTTCTTCAGCTGCCGTTGCTTTTCGCCAAGGATTTAACTTTGGCAAGTCTCGTCCATTCACCTCATCCAGGTAATCGCAATAGGCATTGATATGGCCTAGTAAGGTATTGGCATCATCTATGCGACGGGCTAACCAATATAGTGATGTGGGATCTGAACCATCAGCGGCTATTGTTCCAAAACAAAGACAGTTAACAAAGTAGCGAAGTAATTCTATGGCTGAGAGCGCAGTGCTTTGATGTGCTTGTATGTATTGCAGTAACAGTTCTACCGCGAATGTATTTCGCTCATGCCATGATGGTGATTTATGACGGTTGCGCTCTAAAAAACGAAGGTGTGATAAAAGAAGGCCAGAATGAGTAAAAAGAGCGTGCACCACTAGGGGTTTACTGCAGTCATTGGCACGGTAGCTCACCCTGCGCTTAAGCACGTATTTCATCTGCTGAAAAAGCCATTAAGTAATAGTTACAGGTATATAGTTGATGGCTCTAATAAATACAAATATTACAGAAAGCTTGCTGAAAATTGTAAAATTGGCAGGGGAATAGCAGTAATTAGTATGTGATTTATGGTGGTACTAATATCAGTTTAATAAGAGGCTTTTGCGGCAAATAGACAGTAGGATCAGATACTTACGTAAGCGGCTTGATGACTTAAAAATTGTCGATTATGCACCTGAGCAGGAAGGTAAAGTGTTTTTTGGCGCCTGGGTAGAAATTGAAGATGAAGCAGGGGCCTGTCTGAAATTCCGTATTGTCGGGCCCGATGAAATTTATGGCCGCAAAGATTACATCTCAATTGATGCCCCTATGGCGCGGGCTTTGTTAAAAAAACAAGTGGATGACACTTTTGTGGTGCAAACACCGGCGGGCAGTAAAGAGTGGCTGGTCAGCCAGATTTATTACCCTAAAGCAGGTGCTGAACTGGCGCCGGACTGGGCGGCACGCTTGCTGGACGAGTTGGATGCGTCTGAACTTGATGATGCCGATGAACAACAGAGTTGAGACAGCGCGCTTTCACCAGATACTGCTGTCACAGCTTCACAGCTTCACAGCTTCACAGCTTCACAGCTTCACAGCTTCACAGCTTCACAGCTTCACAGCTTCACAGCTTCACAGTATCAGGCTGTAACCAAAGCGTTGTGTTAACTGCAGCGCTCCAGCAGCAAAGCCACACCCTGACCGCCGCCGATACACATGGTAACCAGCGCAAACTGCCCATCAATCCGTTCCAGCTCATACATGGCTTTGATAATTAATATCGAACCTGTGGCGCCAACCGGATGCCCTAATGCAATAGCACCGCCATTGGGGTTTACTCTGGCTTCGTCAAAACCCAGGCTCTGGCTGACGGCAATGGCCTGAGCTGCAAAAGCTTCGTTGGATTCAATTACCGCTAAATCCGTCACCGACAAGCCGGTTTTTTTCAGCAGTTGTTGCACAGCTGGTATAGGTCCAAGCCCCATCACTTCAGGCGCTACTCCGGCAAAACTATAACCTCTGAGTCTGGCTCTGATGCCAAGGCCATGACTTTGTGCATACTGGCGACTGCTCAGCACCAAAGCAGCAGCGCCGTCGTTCAGGCCAGAGCTGTTACCTGCCGTCACTATACCTTCTTTACTAAAAGCGGGTTTTAGCGCAGCCAGACTGGGCAGACTGGTGTCTGGCCTTGGATGTTCATCCTGCAAAAATATGCGGCTGTTTTTGCCCTGAGTGACTGTCACTGGCGTGATCTGGCCGGAAAAATGACCGGCCGAAATAGCGGCAGCGGCTTTTTGCTGGCTTTGCAGCGCAAACTCATCCAGTTGCTGACGGCTTAGCTGGTATTGACTGGCAATACGTTCGGCAGTGAGCCCCATATGCCCACTGCCAAAAGGGTCGCTCAGAATTCCCAGGGTTAAATCTGTAACAGGCGCTGATCCCATCCGTAAGCCAGTGCGCAGGCCCGGCAATAAATAAGCGCCACGGCTCATGCATTCTGCACCACCGGCCAGCGCCAGCAGGCTGTCGCCAAGCATCAGCATCTGGGCTGCTGAAATCACCGACTGCACCGCAGAACCACAAAGCCGGTTGACATTAAAAGCGGCTGAACTTTGAGCCATGCCTACACTCAACGCAATATGGCGTGCCAGATAAGCATCCTGTGGTGCAGTGGTAATAATGTGGCCAAACACTGCATGGTCGATGGCCGTTGCATCTACACCGGCCTGGCTGATGGCACTTTGGGCAGCAAAACTGCCAAGCTCCGCCGGGCTGAAGCCCGACAAACTGCCGCCAAAACTGCCAATGGCAGTACGGCTGCCACTTAAGATCACAATATCGTCAATCGCATGCATGTTAAGACTCCGGATCTGCCTGAGTTGGGGCATGGGCAGGCAGAGGCCAACCAGTTTTTAAATGCAGATCCCGTTGTGGGTAAGGGAAGCTGATGTGATGTTGTTTAAACTTGTGCCAGATGGCTCTGTTAATATCGGACTTGACGGCGCCACGGCCGTTCTCCAGATCGGCAATCCATACCCGGAGTTGCAGGTGAATGCCGTTGTCGGCAAAGTTCAGCAGTCTGACGGTTGGTTCTGGTGTTGTTAACACCCTGGGGGAAGCGTAAGCACATTCCAGCATTAATGCCATGGCTTGTTCAGGGTCGTCGTTGTAACTGACCTGCACATCAAGCTCCAGCCGCACATTAGGGTCGGCATAACTCCAATTGGTCACTTCATTGATGATCAGATGTTCATTGGGAATAAGCGAGTCAACACCCTGGCGGTTGCGCAGTACCACATAACGGGCATTCAGCTGTTCTACCCGGCCAAAGTTTTCGCCCACAGTGATGAGATCTCCTGGTTTGACAGATCTGTCTAATACCAGAATAAAACCACTGATAAAATTCGACGCTATGCGTTGTAAGCCCAAACCCAGACCTACGCCCAGGGCACCACCAAACACTGCCAGTGAGCTCATACTGATGCCGGCAGCATTCAACGCCACCAAGAAGGCTACTGTCACCAGAAAAAACTTGGTGAACTTCACCAATCCCACCTGCATGCTGGGGCTGATACTGCGAGAGTTTTTCAGGCGCTGGCTGATAAGTTCCGACAGCCACAAAGACACAGTAAAAGCTGCAGTGACCAGCATGATGAGCTCAAGCACCATCAATAGCGAGATGCGGGTTGTTCCTACTGTGAGGGCTAATTGGTCAATTAACGCGAGAGTTGCGCTGAGCCAGCCAGCCAGATGTAATACCAGCACCAGCCAAATCAGCGTTGAAATCAATGGCTCCAGTGTTTTTAGCAGCGGGCTGGATAAAAACGCCTTGCGCAGCATATAGACCAGTAAGCGGATCACCCCTAGTGCCAGTGCTACAGGTTGTAACAGCTGCAATACGGCCACTTCAAAATCAAAATTCAGCATGATCTCGGCGGCAAGCCACAAGCTCAACGCCATAAAAAACGGGAAAAATATGCGTTGTGAGCTACTGATGGCAACATGACGTAAATTGTTGCTACCATCGTCAATCAGTCTTTGTTGTAACCTGTGATTCAGCCACCAGCCCACAGCGGTAATGACTGCAATAATCGCCAGTTGCATTATAAAGTTGGGTTGCGATAAAAAGTTCTGGGTACTGTGCCAGAGGGTGTCGAACAAGTTGCTCATAAATAGTTATTTCACCGAAGAAAATTCAAATTACCTTAGCAAAAATGTACAACGAAAGCTGTAGTTAAAAATGCTGCTGACTTTTTGTTCAGCCGGTTTTCACTTGTGGTGGTTAGTTTCAGTAAACTAACCAGGAGCTTATGATGAAAAGACTGCAAATTTTGTTGTTATTACTGCCCTTCACTGCTGCAGCGGATGATAAAGACGAGTTGTATCATCAGTGTTTATTAAAAAATGCACCCAAGGCGCAACTGCCCCAGGTCTGGCATAAAGTGAAACAATCCTGCCATCAGCTGCACCGGGAGCTGGTGTTATTGCCAGACAAAAAAGCATATCACCAATGTGTGTTGCAACATTTACCAGCGGTTGAATTGGCTGAGGTGGTGCCTGATGTGTTAAAGGCCTGCGCCGATGATAATGATTTTAGAAACTAAAAATAATTTAAAATCATATGGATAGGTTTATTTTTCCTGCTTTGTGTTTTTGTCATCTACGTGTAACAAAAATCTGCTAGCGAATTTGCCTTGCTGTTGGCTATAGTCAGGGTACAGACCAAGCCAGAGGGTAAAAAGATGAAAAAAAATGCAGTGTTAGTTGGCGTGGCGACTTTGGCATTGATGCTTACCGGTTGCAGCACGCTTGATCAAAATTACGCTTATGTGGTGGATCAGGAACAAGTCAACAAAGCGGAAAATTCGCAGCGTCAGCATCGCCAGGTGGCGCATGTGGTCTGGGTGAATCCACCACTGAAAAAAGTCAGCAGTGCTGATTTGGCAAAACCCTGAGTAGTCACTGCCTGAGCAGAAACGATTTGTAACACCAAAACCCGCAATGTGTTTCCGACCTTGCGGGTTTTTCGTTTATAGTGGGAAAAAATCGTAGCCAAGGTAACTCTTTATGCAGACTCAGGAAACAACCAAAATTCTGGTGGTCGATGACGATATGAGATTACGTTCTTTGTTAGAACGTTATCTGGTAGAACAAGGATATATCGTTCGTACTTCGGCCAATTTTGAACAAATGACGCGGCTGATGGAACGGGAAAACTTCCATTTACTGGTGCTGGATCTCATGTTGCCGGGCGAAGACGGTTTGTCGATTTGCCGCAAGTTACGTCAGCAGGAAAACGAAATTCCTATCATTATGCTCACGGCCAAAGGTGACGAAGTTGACCGTATTATTGGCCTGGAAATGGGCGCGGATGATTATCTGCCTAAACCTTTTAACCCACGCGAATTATTAGCGCGCATTCGCGCTGTGCTGCGGCGTAAATCTAAAGAATTGCCAGGCGCACCGACGCAGGAAGAAACTCTGGTCAAATTCGGGCCTTTTAGCTTTAACCTGGCTACCCGTGAAATGCGCCGTGGTGATGAGCTGATGCCGCTTACCAGCGGTGAATTTGCTGTACTCAAGGTGCTGGTCAGCCACGCCCGCGAACCTTTATCGCGCGATAAACTGATGAATATGGCGCGTGGCCGTGATTATTCGGCCATGGAGCGCAGTATTGACGTGCAGGTGTCGAGATTACGCCGCATGATTGAAGATGATCCGACCAATCCACGTTATATCCAGACGGTATGGGGTCTGGGTTATGTGTTTGTGCCCGATGGTGTTGCCAGCTAAATGCGATTGTTGCCACGCAGTGCTTTTGGAAAAACGGTTTTTCTGATTGGTTTTTTATTATTAATTAACCAGTTAGTGTCGTATTTTCTGGTGGCTGTTTATGTTATCCAACCCAGCCTGCAACAAACCAACCACCTGATTGCCAAACAAATTAAGGTGGTTTTTATTGATGTAGGCCACAGCAATCCAACCTTGTCGGCTGAAATTACCGAAAGATTTCAGCAGGCAACCGGCATTGAGGTATACCGGCAGCAGGATGCGATGCTCAATGGCCTGGCCGACGCCACCTATTACCAGTACATCTCGGACCAAATGTCACGCGAGCTGGGTGGCCCGGCCGAAGTGCGCATTGAACAAAGTTTAAGTTTTGCCTTTTGGGTGCGCCCGCCGCAGGCGCCGGATTATTGGGTGCGTATTCCACTCAGTGGCCTTAATGAAACCGACTTTAAACCTTTGCAGATTTACATTCTGTTAATTGGCTTTTTAAGTGTGGCTGGCGGTTGGTGGTTTGCGCGGCAGCTCAACCGGCCTTTGCAGGGCTTGCAACAAGCGGCGCTCAGGGTTGGACGGGGTGATATTCCGGAGCCTCTCCCCGAAGTGGGCTCCAGCGAAATTATTGCCGTGACCCGCGCTTTTAACCATATGGCCAAAGGCATTAAACAACTGGAAAAAGACCGGGCCTTATTAATGGCCGGTGTTTCCCATGATTTGCGCACGCCGTTGACCCGTATTCGCCTTGCCAGTGAAATGATGAGCGAGGCCGACAGTTGGATAAGGGATGGCATTGCCAATGACATCGATGATATGAACGCTATCATCGACCAGTTTATTGATTACATCCGTCACCACAAAGAAGAGTCGCTCACTGAAGAGGATTTAAACCTGCTGGTCAGTGAACAAATCAGTGCTGAACGTTTGCAACAACGCGAGATCCAAACCGAACTGGCGACAAACTTACCTTTGGTGCCGCTGCGGCGTATTGCGATTAAAAGGGTACTGACCAATCTGATTGAAAACGCCTTTAAATATTCCGACGGTGCTATTGAAGTGCGTACAGGTTTTGAAAAAGGCAGTCAGCGGGTTTATGTGCAGGTACGCGATCACGGCCCTGGTATTCCGGAAAACCAGATGGCGCAGATGTTCGAACCTTTTACTCAGGGCGACAGCGCCAGGGGCAGTGCAGGTTCAGGTCTGGGTTTGGCCATTATCAAGAAGATTGTTGATATGCACAGAGGTGAAGTGACTTTACATAACCATGCTTTTGGCGGTTTGGTGGCAACAGTGTATTTGCCGCTGAAAAATAAAACTGAAGCAGCCGCTAAAACCAAAAAAGCAGGATAACAACCACGATATTGCCGTGAACGCTTTCAGCTACTGTTGCCTTCAGCTTCCCTGAACTTGTGCTGCGTGGGAGCGACCAATAAAAAAACCGCCACTTGGCGGTTTTTTTATTAAAGCCGGAACACCGGCTTTATCAGCTTATTCATTAAGCTTTTGGACCTGCATTGCGAATCGCTTCAGAAACGTCGTATTTCTTGAAGTTATTGGCAAATTCAGCCGCCAGTTTGGCAGCGTACTGGTCGTATTGTGTTTTGTCAGCCCAGGTATCACGTGGGTTTAACAGCGTGCTGTCTACACCTGGAATCGCAACTGGTACGTTCAGGTTCAGCTGTGGCAGGTGAATAGTTTCAACGCTTGCCAGTTCGCCAGACACGATAGCGTCAATAATGGCGCGGGTGGTCGGGATATCAAAACGTTTACCTACACCGTGTGGACCGCCGGTCCAGCCTGTGTTCACCAGGTACACTTTGCTACCAAATTCACGTACACGTTTGATCAGCAGCTCAGCATAAACGCCGGCCGGACGTGGGAAGAATGGTGCACCAAAACAGGTAGAGAAGGTAGACTCAATGGCTGCAGTAGAACCAATTTCAGTAGAACCTACTTTGGCAGTGTAACCACTTAAGAAGTGGTAAGCGGCCGCTTCTTCTGACAATACAGACACCGGTGGTAATACACCAGAAACGTCACAGGTCAGGAAAACGACAGCGCGTGGTTCGCCGGCACGGTTGGCCAGTACACGTTTTTCCACGTGAGCTAAGGGGTAAGCAGCGCGGCTGTTTTGTGTCAGACTGGCGTCTTTGTAGTCTGGTGTGCGGTTCGCATCCAGTACCACGTTTTCCAGGATGGTACCAAAACGGATGGCATCCCAAATCACAGGTTCGTTTTTCTTCGACAGGTCGATACACTTGGCGTAACAACCACCTTCGATGTTAAACACGCTGCCTGGTGCCCAGCCGTGTTCGTCGTCGCCAATCAGGTTGCGTTTTGGATCGGCAGATAAAGTAGTTTTACCAGTACCTGACAAACCAAAGAATAAAGTTACATCACCTTCGTCACCGACGTTGGCCGAACAGTGCATTGGTAATACACCTTTGGCCGGTAACAGGAAGTTTTGTACAGAGAACATGGCTTTTTTCATTTCGCCGGCATAACGCATGCCTGCTAACAACACTTTGTGGTCCGCAAAGTTGATCATCACTGTGCCGTCTGAGTTGGTGCCGTCACGGGCCGGATCGCAGACAAAACCAGGCACGTTCAGAATTTGCCACTGTGCTTTGTTGGCAGCATTCCAGCTTGCTGGGGTAATAAACAGGTTTTTGGCAAAAATGTGTTGCCATGCAGTTTCAGTGGTGACCACTACCGGCAGGTAATGCTCCGGATCTGCACCCACTTCCAGGTGCGACACAAAGTGTTCACGGTCAGAAATATAATGAGCTGCTTTGTCCCACAGCGCGTTAAATACTTCCGGCGCTATTGGCTGATTGACGTTACCCCACTGAATATCTTGTTCAGTGGTCGCTTCTTTAACAATATAACGATCTTTTGGTGAACGACCGGTGCGGGCACCTGTTTTCACAACTAAAGCGCCGTTATCGGCCAAAATTCCTTCCTGACGGCGAATGGCGTGTTCGACCAGATCGGCCACAGTTAAATCGACGTGACGAACAGTTTGAGCGGTCATTATCAGCTGACTCCTTGGGGGTACAGAGTTTGTGTTGTAGGCAGTAAATGATTTCAGGCTATTCTACTGTAACTGGACAGTTTCGGCGACAGAAAATTTGAATGGTACGACTAGAATATGCCTATGCTGACAAAAAATGGCGTGATCTTGAATATTCATCCGCATTTTTATGCATTTTGCTTGAGTGCTGCTGAATGTCGTAGTTTTTTATTACAGCCTGACTTACAACTTCAGCAGGCAGATGGAAAAGTGCTGAATGAAAAAATCTAAAGCAGATAAAATGGCAGAAACTGCACATAATTATGTACATCAGCTGTCGGCCAGGCAACGCTCCTGGTTTAAAACGCTATTTCCTGCCAACTGACAGCAATAACAGCCCTTTCAGCCGCTTTATGCACACAATAACTGGCGATGTGACTATGACTCTGCTTTATTTGCTGGCAATTTCCGGCAAGCATACAGCTGCTGGCGTGCGACAGTCAGTAAAAAAATGAGATGAGCGGTGGCTGGTCTGCCCGGCGCATCATTGACGTCAGCAAGAATACATGTGTAAAGTTTTTGTCATTTATTTACTAAATGAATTTATAAATGTGGGGAGTGACCGCTCTGCCTTCCTTTACATTTAATTAGCTACTGCATGTTTGTTCCCGCTGAGGCAATAACAATAGTGAGCTTATTCATCAGGTTGATGGTGTTTACCATTGCCCTGACAAACAAAATTTCGTTTTACATAAAAAATAACACCCAGGCAAAGACCTGGCGAATGCAACAAAAGTCCAAAAAATCCTTCTGGAGGAAACATGAAACAAATCTATAAAACAGCGCTGGCGACAGCCGTCGGGCTGGCCGTATCCAGCGGCCTGTCTGCAGCAACGCTTGAACAATATCGGATGGGAACGGCGCTGGCGACGGACCTGATTGGTGAACAAACAGCACCTCAGCAGTTGTTGGTCGATGATCAGCAGGTTCAGCCTTCTTCTTATTATGTGGTGTTACGTTCAGCCGGTTTGGCTGATTTAGCGTCTCAAGGTGTGGACGCAGCAGGGCTGCAAACAGCTCAGTTATCTATTGCTGATGCGCAGCAACAAGTAACAGCTGAATTACAACAACTGGACCGTGACTCTGAAGTACTGGCCTCTACCCGTAACCTGGCGGCAGGTTTAGTGGTACGCGCTTCACAATCAGCCTTAACTGCACTACAGCAAAATCCTCAGGTTGAAGCTATTTATCCGGTATTTGACAGCAAGCCAATGCTGGCCCCCAGTGTTGATTACATTAAAGCCAAAGCATTAATCAGCGCCGGTACAGTGACAGGTAAAGGTGTGCGTGTTGCTGTGTTAGACAGCGGTGTGGATTACACCCATAAAGCCATGGGCGGCGCAGGTACTGTTGCAGCTTATGATGCGCAGAATCTCGCCGTAGCCCCAAGCTGGCCGCAGGGGCGGGTGCTGGGTGGTTATGACTATATCAACAATGACGGCAACCCATTAGATCCAAGAACAGGTGGTCACGGTACTTTTGTTGCCAGTTCAGTGCTGGCGGTTGCACCTGAAGCCGAACTTTATGCTTATACCGTTTGTACCGGTACCTGCCCTGGTGCGGCACAGTTAGCTGCGTTAGATGCATCGATGGACCCGAACGGTGATGGTGATATCAGCGACCGCGTCAATGTGGTGAATATGTCTTTAGGTGGCCAGTTTGGTTCTGCCACAGCAGTCAGCGGTACTCAGTTTGCAATTCAGCGTGCGGCCAAACTTGGCGTAAATATGGTGATTTCTGCCGGTAATGACGGCCCGAACCCATTCCGTGTTGGCGGTCCAAGCACCACACCAAATGCATTGTCTGTTGGCGCTATGACACATCCGACCGGCGTTGGCACAGCTTTTACCAACAGCACTATTGCCGGTAAAAAAATTGCGATGGTGGCTTCTGGCTTTAACAAAGATGCGGTGTTCAGCTTTGATCAAACTTCAGCGCCGCTGGTGCGGGTTGATGCCAATCCACTTGGCTGTGACCCATTTGCTGAAAAGTCATTAGAAGGCAAAGCGGTGCTGGTAGACCGTGGTACCTGTAACTTCACACAAAAAGTGCTGAATGCACAAAATGCCGGCGCTAAATTTGTCATTATTGCCAACAATGCGGCTGGCGCAGGCCCAACCAATGCTGGTGGCGCCGATCCGCTGGTCACTATCCCTTCAGTGGGTATTTCGCTGGAAGACGGTAATGCGGTGAAAGCCGAGCTGGCAAAAGGTGCGGTCACTTACAGTGTGTCTACTGTATCTTTCCCATCAGCCGGTGGTATTGCAACTTTCACGTCGCGCGGCCCTTCAATGCAAGGTTTGTTAAAACCTGAAATTACGGCACCAGGCACCAACATTATTATGGCGGCTGTAGGTACGGGTGATAAAACGGCACCAAACTCAGGGACTTCTTTCTCAGGCCCAATTACCGCCGGTGCTGCTGCGTTGTTACGTCAGGCATTGCCAAACCGTACTGCACAGGAAGTTAAAGCAACTCTGATGAACACGGCAAACCCGGAGGTGTACAACCTGCCGGCTAAACATCCGGAAGCCAAACTGGCGCCTATTTCAGCCATTGGTGCTGGTTTAGTGGATGTAGACAAAGCGGTGAAACTGCCGGTTGCAGCCTGGGTTGACGACACTGCTTTTGATACCCAACAGGCGGCTCTGTCTTTTGGTCTGGTGAATTTAACCAAAACCACCACCCTGAAAAAAACCGTGACGCTGAAAAACTTCAGCACCACAGCCAGAACCTATAACCTGCGTATCAAAGACCGTTTTGCCGAAGATACAGCCACAGGTGCGCTGAGCTGGTCTTTCCCTGCATCTGTTACAGTGCAGCCGGGACAAGTGACCAAGTTTGACGTCAGCCTGACCATTAACCCGCAGAAATTACCGGCATGGGGCCTGGAAAACACCACGCCAACACTGGAAAAAGATGCGGCCTTAACCAAAGTAGAATTTGACGGTGCGCTGGTATTTGATGATCCGACAGTGACTGGTGACTACGACCTGCACCTGGTTTACCACGTGCTGCCAAAAGCTGTGGCTCAACTGTCAGTAGAAAACAAAATTGTTGATGGTAAAGCTGCACTGGTGGTGAGAAACAGCAGTGCCAAAGATGCTGAAGTGTATGCCACTCAGTTAATTGCCACTGATGCCAAAGAAAACGTGACACACGATATCCGTGCTGCATCCTTAGATGTGCTGGAAGTACCAACCAGCTTGTGTCCTTCAGGTTATTTACTGGCGCCAACCCTGACGCTGGAAAATGGCCTGAACCACCTGTTACAGGCTAACACCGGTGTGGATCTGGATGTGAACAACGACGGTGTCTACGACTATAAAATGGACTCGCTGTTATATAGCCGCCTGAATGCCAATAACCCGGCTGGTTTAATGGTTACTTTTGCCACACCTTACCCAACCCTGAGTGGTTTTGTTGGCAATATGTTCCATGCCACAGGTCAGCGTAATGTCACTTTAAGTGCCTGTTTTGATC
This sequence comes from Rheinheimera sp. 4Y26, assembly GCF_025245835.1. Classification (GTDB taxonomy): domain Bacteria; phylum Pseudomonadota; class Gammaproteobacteria; order Enterobacterales; family Alteromonadaceae; genus Pararheinheimera. The sequence continues at coordinate 38,980 of NZ_JAOBWS010000018.1, read as the reverse complement.
ATGTGGGTTTAACAGCCAGCAGCATTGGTCAGAATGTAACGCTGCGTTACCGTACTATTAACAACGGTTTTGCCATTGGTCTGGGTTCAGGCGTGCCGGCAGATGATATGGTTGTTGCCAAAGCCAAACTGACAGTGGGTGCTGTTGATGCAGTGATGACCTCTGGTGGTAAACCTGTCAGCGTGGTGCCTGCAGGTGGTGAGGTGGCACTGGATGTTAAGGTTGCAGATGGTGTGACCGGTTTTGCGCTGTTATCAGACGCGGGTGACGCCCTGTTTGCCGGTGACACCAGTGCCGTAGGTAAAGCGCCGGTAATCAGCAACCGCACTTTCAGCGTGGCCGAAAATGCAGCCGCCGGTACTGTGATTGGTCAACTGACCACTGAGTTTGATTACAACGAACCTGTGGTTGAGTTCTATCTGGCAGGCAGCAACAACTCGGCAATTCATCTGGAAAAAGATGGCCGTATTGTGGTGAAAAACACTGCAGGTCTGAACTATGACACAGGTGCAACCAGTGCAGTGCTGGAAGTTGTTGCTATCAATAGCCAGGGCGCTACTTCAGCACCAACCAGCGTGACTGTGAATATCAGCAACATTGCCGACGAAAAACCAACAGTTCAACTGCAAACCGTTAATGCAACACTGCCACAAGGCAGCACTGCAGGTACTGTGGTTGCCAATGTGGTGACTCAGGTGCGTGAAGCAGGTGCAACTGCCCGCAGCTTTACTGTGTCTCCATCCATCTTTGCTTATGCGGACGGTAAGATTGTATTAACCCGTACCCTGATCAAAGGTGATGCAGGTACAGTGAATCTGACAGTGACAGCCACTGACTCTGCCGGTTTAACTTCTGATGCAGCCACCAGCAGTGTCACCATCGAGAAGAAATCAAGCGGCTCTATGGGTTGGTTCAGCTTATTGTTACTGCCACTGGCGCTGTTACGTCGTCGCCAGCGTTAAGATGAAACACTGACGTTTTTGTCAGTCATAAAAAAGCCAGTCAGTTGACTGGCTTTTTTTATGTGGCTGCAGCACAACACAGCACGACAGTTACAAGGCTAACTGCTGAGGCTTAGAATTTTCTGGCTAGCTGGATCAGCGCGTTGCTGTCAAAATGATAAGTGGTGTTGCAATATTCGCAGCTGATATCCAGTTTGCCTTCGGCAATATGTTCTTCAATCGCCGCCTGACCCAGGCTGATAATGGCAGCTTCACATTTGTCGCGTGAACAACCGCAGACAAACTCAACCTTCTGTGCCGGGAATAACTCCACCACTTCCTGATGGAATAAACGGTACAACATATCTTCCGGTGCTAAGGTCAGCAGCTCTTCGGCTGTGATGGTATCGGTCAGCTGTTCCAGCTCAGCAAAGTCATGCTTGGCTTTGTCCTGATCCACCGGCAGTACCTGTAACAGCAATCCCGCGGCTTTGTTATGCACTTCGCCAATATCGGTATGCAGATAAATGCGGGTGGGCAGCTGCTCGGACTGATTAAAATAAGCTTCCAGTGTTTCCGACAAACTGTTGCCGGTAACAGGGATCACACCCTGATAACGTTCTCCCTGATCCGGGGTCACTGTGACCAGTAAAAAACCCTGACCAATCAGTTCCAGGAAACTGTCGCCTGTCACTTCACTTTGCATCCGCACTACACCACGGAACTGCTGTTTATTATTGCCGTTAACCGCCGCAAATTTCACCGGGCCGTCACCCTGAATCTGCACCGCAATCTGGCCTTCAAATTTTAAAGTGGCGGTTAATAAACTGGTGGCGGCCACCAGTTCGGCCAGTAATTGTTTCACCGGCTGGGCATATTGGTGATTCTGCAACATCAGATCCAGGCTGGCAGCCACCTGTACTATTTCTCCGCGCACGTCTTTTTCGCGGAATAAAAAACGAACCAGTTGATCAGATTGACTCATAACACCCTCATTGTTGCGATTTGAGCAGCAATAATTGCCGCCGCATTTTTTTGTCTGGTTTGCTGTCCGGATGAGGCGCAAACAACAAATTCAGTTTGCGAAGTTCGGCCCGCTCGGCGCGCTGCTGCACACTTTCAGCGGTTTCTTCATAAAGTTGTTGGGCCAGTGGCGCGGCCAGACGTTGTTCTGATAAAGCCCGCACTATCACAGTTTTTTCATCTGTGCCCTGGGTTAATCTGATGGTGGCACCAATTTCAACGTTTTTGCTGGCCTTACAACGTTGGCCATTATACTGAACTTTCCCGCCATCAATCATGTCTTTTGCCAGACTACGGGTTTTATAAAAACGGCAAGCCCACAACCATTTATCTAAACGTAATACGGCTGTGGTATTGTTCGGATTTGCGTTAGAGTGTGACATCGGAGTCTCCCAAAAAAGCAGGCGCGACCTTAACATAAAGCTTAGTTGGCCTCTAGCCGGCACTTGTTATCATTTGGTAAATTTTCAGCCTGCTCTTGTTGATACCAGAGCAACTGAGTAAGATGAATTTTGGTTAAAAAAAGAATTAGAAAAGATGAATTGGCCCTCTCTCTCCCGACATGAACTTCCTGCTGAGCTGATACGCCTCTACCAGCGGATACCAGTCAAACAGCTGAACCTGTTTTGCACTCTGGTGCTGGTGCTGCTGTTAGCCTGGCTGGCAGCCAGACTGAGCTGGATGTTGTGGCCAACTGAAACTGCTGCGCCGGTGCAGGCTGTGAGTACCGCAAATAGCGCATCCAACGAATCTGTCACCATTGAACCCTTGCTGGCTGCCCATTTATTTGGCCAGTATCAGGCCAAAGCTGAAGAGCCGGTGGCAAGACCTGCACCCAACCCAACAGATGCACCTAAAACCAGTCTGAATTTAAAACTGACCGGAGTGGTCGCCACCAAAAATAAACCCGAGCAAGGCACCGCCATTATTGAAAGTAACGGTGTAGAACAGGTTTATGGTGTGGATGAACAAATTGAAGGAACCAATGCCAGCTTAAAGCAGGTGCTGGAAGACAGAGTGTTGTTACAGGTGTCCGGCCGTTTTGAAACCCTGATGCTGGATGGTCTGGAATATCAGCAACTCAGTGCTGAAAACGCTGCTTTTAACGAAGGTATTCAGGAAGTACAGGCCATGCCTGAGCCAATGGAATATGGTCCGGCGCAGCAGGATATTGCTGCTGTGCGCCGCGAGATGCTGGCAGAACCGGCCAAACTTTTTGATTATATTCGGATTACACCGCGTCATCGTAATGGCCAGATGTATGGTTATGCCTTAACACCAGGCAAGGATCCGGAATTATTTGCCCGCATGGGGCTGATGCCCAACGACGTTGCCATCGAAATTAACGGTGTGCGGCTTGACGACATGCAGCAGGCTTATGGCCTGATCAACGAATTACGTGAGGCCAAAGAAGCCTCGATTAAAGTGGAACGTGACGGTGAGATTAAAGATGTTTTGTTTAGTCTGTCACAATAACAATCAGCTAATAATGGTTCACACCCAATGAATTTAAAGTCTATCCGTCGTCCGGCTTTGTTGTCGTGGCTGGGCGCAGGTGCGCTGGCCCTGCTGAGCTTTTTCAGTGCTGCGGTTGAATATCAGCCCAATTTTAAAGGCACTGAAATTAATGAGTTTATTAATATTGTCGGCAAAAACCTGAACAAAACCATTATTGTCGACCCGCAGGTGCGCGGCCGTATTAATGTGCGTTCTTACGAAATGCTGAATGAAGCGCAGTATTACCAGTTTTTCCTGAACGTGCTGGAAGTGTACGACTTCTCAGTGGTGGAGATGAAAAGTGGTGTACTGAAAGTCGTGCGGCAAAAAGACGCCAAAATGTCGAATATTCCGGTGGTGGGCGACGCCAACGGCGGTATTGGCGATGAAATGGTGACCCGCGTGGTGCAGGTGAAAAACGTGTCAGTGCGTGAATTAGCGCCTTTGTTACGCCAGTTTACCGACCAGGCCGGTGGCGGCCATGTGGTGAACTACGATCCGTCCAACGTCATTATGATGACGGGCCAGGCTGAAGTGGTAAACCGGCTGGTGGATATTATCCAGCGCGTCGATAAAGCCGGTAATCAGGATATTGAAATTATTAAACTTAGTTTTGCCTCTGCCGGTGAAGTAGTGCGCATTCTGGACAATATCTATAAAAAACAAGGGCAAGGTGACCAGCCTGAGTTTTTAATTCCAAAAATTGTTGCCGATGAGCGCACCAACAGTGTGATTGTTTCCGGCGAATTGCAGGCACGCCAGCGGGTGGCCGAAATTGTCAAACGCCTGGATGCACAGCAGGAAAATCAGGGCAATACCCGGGTGTATTACCTGAAATACGCCAAAGCCGAAGACTTAGTCAAAGTGCTGCAGGGGGTCAGTAATTCGATGGTGGCCGCAGCTGCCGGTCAGAATAGCGGTCAGGCCGCAGGTCAGGGCGCGGCACGCAGCAGTAGCCGTGGTGATGTCAGTATTGAAAGCCACACCGAAAGTAACTCTGTGGTGGTGACAGCCCAGCCGGATATGCTCAGAAGCCTGGAAGATGTGATTCGCCAGATTGACGTGCGCCGTGCCCAGGTATTGGTGGAAGCCATTATTGTGGAAATTGGTGAAACTTCAGGCATTAACCTGGGCGTACAGTGGATTAGTGCCGAAGGTGGCATCCAGCAATTTACCAATAGTGGTGTACCTGTGACTTCTGTGGCGGCAGGTGCTGCCGCCGCACGTAAAATCACCCCACCAAAACGAGTAGAGCAATCAACCATTCCGGGCGTGCCAAGCACCATAGTGCAAGATCCTGATTTACCTGGTGATTACAGCAAACTGGGTGAAGCTTTGGGTGGCCTGAACGGCGCTATGCTCGGTATTATCAAAAACGACTGGGGCGCGATTTTACAAGCCGTTTCCAGCGACAGTAACTCCAATATTCTGGCCACGCCGCACCTCACTACACTGGATAACCAGGAATCTTATTTTATTGTCGGTGAAGAAATTCCGATTAAAACCACCACCAGCCCGGGACAAGGTGGTACCAACCCCTTTACCACGCTGGATCGGCTGGAAATTGGTATCAAGCTGAAAGTGACCCCACAAATTAACGAAGGTAATGCGGTAAAACTCACCATAGAGCAGGAAGTTTCAGGCCGTGCCGGTGAAATTGAAGGCAACCCTATTGTCAGTAAAAGGGAAATTAAAACTACAGTGATGGCCGAAGATGGCGCCACTGTGGTGCTCGGTGGTCTGATTGACGAAGACGTGCAGGAAAGTGAATCCAAGGTACCTTTGCTTGGTGATATTCCGCTGATTGGTCAGTTATTCCGCTCGAATAAATCTGAGAAGAAAAAACGCAACCTGATGGTATTTATCCGCCCGACCATTATGCGGGAAGGTGGTGTGATGAACGAAGTCAGCCAGCGCAAATACAACTATATGCGTGCCCAGCAGCTCAGTGCTCAGGATGACGGCATTAAGCTGATGCCAAACACCGACAAACCACAAATGCCGGTGTGGGGTCAGGACCGTGAATTACCACCGGAAATTCAACAAAAACTGGACGCTATTGATCCACTGAAACAGCCGGATGCCGCAGAGGAGCAAAACTAAATGGCCGGTGTTGAACTGGAGGCCGTGAGCCCAAGCCGGGTTCGTTTGCCTTTTGGTTTTGCCAAGCGTCATGGGGTGTTGCTGCAGCCGCAGGGCGACGGCTGGGTGTTATTTATCAATCCAAACACCAATGCTGCCGCCATGCTGGAAGTACGGCGGGTGTTGTCGTTGCCTTTTGCCGTGCAAAAGCTTAGTGCCGTTGAATTTGAAGCCATGCTGGAAGCTGCGTATCAGCGTGATTCCAGCGAAGCACAACAAATTATGCAGGACATTGGCAATGAGGTGAATCTGGCTTCGTTGGCTGATGAAATTCCGGAAACCGAAGACTTATTAGAAAACGAAGACGACGCGCCCATTATTAAACTCATCAACGCCATGCTGGGTGAAGCTATTAAGCTCGGTGCTTCGGATATTCACGTCGAAACCTTTGAAAAAGCGCTGGTGGTGCGGTTTCGCATCGACGGCATTTTGCGTGAAATGCTCAGGCCCAACCGCAAGTTATCCAGTTTACTGGTGTCACGTATTAAGGTAATGGCCAAACTGGACATCGCTGAAAAACGTGTGCCGCAGGATGGCCGCATTAGTTTGCGCATTGCCGGCCGCGCCGTGGATGTGCGGGTGTCAACCATGCCGTCCAGCCATGGTGAGCGCGTGGTATTACGTTTACTGGATAAAAACAATTCGCACCTGAACCTGGCCGATTTGGGCATGACCCCTTCGGTACAGGACAGTTTTGCCAAACTGATTTTAAAACCACACGGTATTATTCTGGTGACAGGCCCGACAGGTTCGGGTAAATCCACCACTTTGTATGCGGGTCTTACCGACATTAACACTAAAGATCGCAACATTCTGACTGTCGAAGACCCTATTGAATATGAGCTTGAAGGCATAGGCCAGACTCAGGTGAATACCAAGGTGAATATGACCTTCGCCCGTGGCCTGCGCGCTATTTTGCGTCAGGACCCTGATGTGGTGATGGTGGGTGAAATCCGCGATTTAGAAACAGCGCAAATTGCGGTGCAGGCCAGCTTAACCGGTCACTTAGTGCTCAGTACTTTGCACACAAATACAGCGTCCGGCGCTATTACCCGATTGGAAGATATGGGGGTTGAACCCTTTTTATTATCTTCCAGTTTGCTCGGTGTGTTAGCGCAGCGGCTGGTGCGAACCCTGTGCCCGCATTGTAAAGAAGCACACGACCCCGACAAAGAAGAGCGGGCCTTGCTCGGTATCACCAAAAAAGATGGTCAGCAGATTTTCCGTGCTGTGGGTTGTGAACAATGCAACCAGACCGGCTATCGCGGCCGGACCGGTATTCATGAACTCATCGTTGTTGATGAACATTGCCGTGAGCTGATTCACAACGGTAAAGGCGAACAAGCCATTGAAAAATATGTCAGAAGCCAAAGCCCGAGCATTCGTCAGGACGGTTTTTCCAAAGTATTGGCAGGCCATACCACACTGGAAGAAGTGCTGCGGGTCACCCGTGAGGATGCATAGTGGCGGCATTTGAATATCAGGCGCTTGACGCCAGAGGCCGCAAAAGCAAAGGGGTGATGGAGGCAGACAATGCCCGTCACGCCCGGCAGCTGCTGCGCGAGCAAAAGTTAACACCGCTCAGTCTGGAGCTGGCATCGCAGCAGGAAAAAATGCTGGCCAGCGGCAAAAAGTGGTTTCAAAGTGGTATCAGCGCCAGCGATTTAGCTTTGATCACCCGTCAGATTGCCACTTTAGTCGAAGCGGCTTTGCCAATTGAAAACGCGCTGCAGGCGGTGGCGGAACAATGTGAAAAACCGCGTTTGCAAAGCATGATGATGACAGTGCGTTCCAAAGTGGTGGAAGGTTACAGTCTGGCCGAAGGTTTGGCCGAGTTTCCGCATGTGTTTGACCATTTGTACCGCTCTATGGTGGCAGCCGGTGAAAAATCCGGTCATCTGGATGCTGTGCTGAACCGCTTAGCCGACTACACAGAACAACGTCAGCATATGCGTAGCCAGATTATGCAGGCGATGTTGTATCCGGCCATTCTGACCTTTTTTGCCATAGCGGTGATCAGCATTTTGCTGGCAGCAGTGGTGCCAAAAATTGTCGATCAGTTTGAGCATATGGGGCAGAGTCTGCCGGGTGCTACCTTGTTTTTAATAGCGGCCAGCGACTTTATCCGCTCTTATGGCATCTTTGTACTGCTGGCTTTGTTGCTGGCGGTGGTGGCACTGAAAAAGGCCTTGCTTAAACCTGCGCTGCGGCTGAAGTACGACCGCATGTTGCTCAAAGCCGGTATGCTCGGCAAAGTCAGCCGTGGCCTGAACACAGCCCGTTTTGCCCGCACTCTGAGTATTTTAAATGCCAGCGCCGTGCCTTTATTGGAAGCGATGCGCATCAGCGCCGACGTGCTGGACAATACCTATATGAAACAAGCCATTGGCGAAGCCACCTTGAGGGTGCGGGAAGGCACGTCGCTTCGAGCCGCTTTGGATCAAACCAAACTTTTTCCACCCATGATGCTGCATATGATCGCCAGCGGTGAAAAAAGCGGGCAGCTTGACGGCATGCTGGAGCGGGCCGCCAATACTCAGGATCGTGAATTTGAAACTTTGGTGACAGTGTCGCTGAAGGTATTTGAACCTGTGCTGGTGTCGGTGATGGCCGGCATGGTGCTGTTTATTGTATTGGCGATTCTGCAGCCAATTTTAGCGTTAAATAATTTAGTCGGAGGAGGTTAGCAAGATGCAACAACAACGTGGTTTTACCCTGTTGGAAGTGATGGTGGTGATTGTCATCCTGGGTATTATTGCCAGTATGGTGGTGCCTAACCTGATGGGAAATAAAGAAAAAGCCGACCAGCAAAAAGTGGTGGTGGATATTCAGCAGCTGGAAAACGCACTGGATTTATACAAGCTCAACAATGGTTTTTACCCAACCACTGAGCAGGGTTTACAGGCGTTAGTGACTCAGGCCACCACTGAACCTGTGCCACGTTCATTCCCTGAAGGTGGTTTTGTCAAGCGCCTGCCAAAAGATCCGTGGGATGGTGAATATCAGCTGGCAAGCCCGGGTGAAATGGGCAAAATTGACGTGTATTCGATGGGGCCGGATCGTACCGCCGGTACTGAAGACGACATTGGTAACTGGAACCTGGACGGCGACAGCGCCGATCAACAGAACTAATGAAACAAAAGCCGCTGACACCGGGTTTTACCCTGGTTGAAATCCTGTTGGTGATCCTGCTGATTGGACTGTTGGCGGCCTCTGTGGTCATTAGTTTTACCGGTGAAAGCCGCGATAAAAAGCTGGCCAAACAAACAGAGCAGCTGCAGCTGCTGATTCAGCTGGCGTCTGAAACTGCCATGCTGAAACAGCAGGAGCTGGGTTTGTATCTGGATGATGAAGGCTATCGTTTTATGTTGTTTAAAGACGAAAAGTGGCACAGCATCCGCGAACCCAAAGCGTTGCGCAGTTACAAATTTGCCGACGGCATCAGTTTTGAGCTGGAGCTGGAAGGCCTGGAGTGGAGTGAAGGCAATTTACTCAGTCAGGTTGAATGGCAGGAAGAAGACAAACTGTTTGAAGAAAACAGTTTTGATGAGCTGGACGCGGCGAAAAAACGCGACAAAGAACTGGAAGACAGCAAAGACCCAAATAAAAAAACGCAGGCACCGCTTAAAACCGGTTTTGTGACCGAGCCGCGTAAACAAGGGGACCCGGCACAACCACAAATTTTTATTTTGTCGTCCGGCGAAATCACGCCCTTTTTGCTGACGCTTAAAGAACAAAGTGAAAACCCGGCCTGGCGGCAACAACTCAAAGCGGTGTTTAGTATTCCGCTGGAGCGTGGTGAGGTGGAACTTGACCGTTAACTCAGCACTGCAGCGACGCCTGGCTTGGGTCAAAAGCTTTGGCAAAGCTCCGGCGAAGATAGTTGCTCAAGTCGATCGTCGCAACTCAGCACAACAGGGTTTTACCCTGATTGAGCTGTTGGTGGCCATGGCCATTTTTGCCATTGCCGGTGTGGCGGTGATGCGCGCCACCACTGAACATATCCGGGCTGTCACTCAGCTGGAAGAAATGACTCTGGCCAGTTTTATTGCTGAAAATCAGTTACAGCTCAACCGGCTGGAACAAAAGTGGCCGCCGGAAGCAAAAAAACAGGGTGAAGTGAAAATGGCCAACCGGATGTGGCTGTGGCAACAAAGCAGCCTGGAAACGGCCGACCCGAATTTTCGCCAGCTGAAAGTCAGTGTCAGCCCGGCCGAAGAGCCGGAGCGGGTGATTTACAGCTTGCAGACTTTTGTCGCTAAACCTGAGCTTGCCAAAGAATGATCAGGCAGCAGCTGGCTAGCCAGCGTGGTTTTACCTTTATTGAAATGCTGCTGGCCACCGCCATTTTTGCGCTGGTGGGGCTGGCTTCAGTTGCTGTGCTCGACAGTGTAACGCGCAGCGACACCGCATCGCAGGCCGCTTTGGCCCGGCTGCAAAAATTGCAGCAGGTGATGATGTTAATGGAGCGCGACCTTTGGCAAATTACGCCAAGGCAAATCCGCGTCAGTGGTGAAGCGCCAAGCAAGGTGATGATGGGCGGTGCGCCCAACTGGCTGGAAAGTGACGACGACGGCCTGTCGTTCAGCCATGCCGGCTGGACCAATCCGGCGATGATCTTGCCACGCAGTGAAGTGCAGCTGGTGGGCTACAGGTTAAAAGAAAATAAGCTGGAACGGCTGTTTTATCTGTATCCGGATGCGGTCACAGGCACAGAACCTCAGGTGCAGGTGCTGTTAGAAGAAATCGACAGTTTTAAACTGACTTATCTGGATCAGGAAGGAATTTGGCAAGACAGCTGGATGCAGGAAACCATGCCCAAAGCGCTGCGAATGGTGATTACCCAGCAAAGTACCGGTGAGCTTGAGCGTATTTTTACTTTACCGGCCGGACTGACCCAATGATGGCCAGATTAAACACACAGCCGGGCATCATGATAAAACGCAGCAGCCTGCGGCGGCAAAGCGGTGTTGCGCTCATCGCCGTGATGATGGTGGTGGCACTGGTGGTGGTGATTGCCGTCAGTATGAGTGGCCGTTTGCAGCTGCAGTTACAGCGTCAGCTGAATCTGATGGAGCGTCAGCAAGCCTTGTGGCTGGCACTGGGCGCCGAAGAATTTAGCCGCCAGTTGCTGAAAACCTCTGTTGCCGGCAAAGAAACGGTGAATTTAAGCCAGCCCTGGGCGGCTGAAGCTGCCACTTTTCCGGTGGAGCAGGGCAGTATCAGCGGCAAAATAACTGACTTACAAGGTTGTTTTAACTTAAATGCGCTGCAGTTACCGGCCAAAAACGGTTCAGGGCAAAACGGGCAAAACAGCGACGCTGAGCGCAACCGCGACGGTGAACAAAACCGCAATAGCGAACAAAATACGAACGGGGAAGGCCAGAATAGCGCGGCGGATAATAACCCGGAGCAGAACAGAAACAATCAGCAGCTGGCAGCGCGTAATAACAGGACAGGGCAACAAGCCACGCCGGCGCAGCAGGCGATGCAAAGGTTGCTGGAACAGTCGGCCAGCGATTTGTCGATGCCGGCTGAATATCTGGTGGCGCGGCTGACCGACTGGCTGGATGCCGACAATCAGCTGCAAAGCGCTGGTGGTGCTGAAGAAAATGATTATGCCGCGCTGGAGTTTCCGTATTACAGCGCCAACAGCCTGATGGTGAGTAAGTCGGAGCTGAGGCAAATTCTGGATGTGACACCGGCCGATTATGCACTGGTAGCGCCTTTGGTTTGTGTTATTCCGCAGCAGTCGTTGTTGCAGCTGAATGTAAATACCCTGACCGAAGCGCAGGCGGCTGTGCTTGCGGGCATGATCCCGGGGCTGGCGCTGGATGATGCGCAGGCGCTGATTGCCGGCCGGCCGGAAAAAGGTTTTGATAGTCTGGATCAGTTCTGGGCCAGCAGCCAGCTGTCGGGTCTGGCGATACCGGACGATGTCAAAACCATGTTTAGTGTGAAATCGCGTTTTTTCCAGGCTGAGCTGACAGTACAGTTGGCAGACAGCAGTTTTAAATTGACCTCGGTATTTAAAGTTGATGACAATCAAGCAGTACAAGTGGTCGCTCGGCGCTTTGGAGGCCCAGGGTGAATGAACAACTGATAATCCGGCTTGGCAGTGTGGCCAGTGCGCCGGTGGACTGGCTGGTGTGGTCGGCGCTGACGGCGGAAATTATTGCCAGTGGTCGCTTAGCGTCAACGGCAGAACTGCCGGCTTTGGCCGAACGTTTGGGCGCCCGCCCTGTGGTGGCGCTGGTACCGGCTTGTGACGTGGTACTCAAATCTGTGCCGCTGCCTGGCAAACCGAACCGTCAGCTGTTGCAGGCGCTGCCTTTTATGCTGGAAGAAGATCAGGCCGAAGATATTGAGCAGCTGCTGCTAGTTAACGGCCAGACCGTGCAACAGGACGGCCAGTATAGTCAGCAGGTGGCTGTGGTGCGCCGCGCTATGCTGGAACAATGGCTGGATGTTTTGCAGCAAGCCGGTTTTTCGGTGCAGCGCATGTTACCCGACGCTTTGTTATTGCCGGATGCCGAAGTGCCGGTGGCGATTGAACTGTCAGGCCAATGGTTATTAAAACAGGGGCCATGGCAACTCAGTTGTATTGACAGCAGCTGGTGGCCGGATTACCTGGCGCTGCTGGAACTGCCATTGCTGCTCAGTTACAGCCCCTGGCCGGAAACTGTATTACAGCAACATCAGCTGGCACCGGCCGAATTACCGCTGGCATTGTTGGCGCGGCAGTTAACAAACACTTCTTTTACCCTGTTGCAGGGTGAATATGCGCCGAAAAAACCACAAAACAAATACTGGCAGCAGTGGCGCAGCACTGCGCTGTTAAGTTCTGCTGTGCTGGTGGTATATCTGCTGACGGTGGCACTCGAAGGCTGGCAGTATCAGCGTATCGCTGACAACAACCGGATGGCAGCCACCGAACTTTATAAAAGCAAATACCCGAACGAGCGGATTGTGAACTTAAAACGCCAGGTAGAGCGTAAGCTGGCGGCCACTGGCGGTGGCGACCCGAATCAGAGCCTGGCCGGTTTGTTATTGCAGCTACAGCCGCTGTTGGCACAACAACCTGGTTTAAGTCTGGATAACCTGCGGTATGACAGCAAAAAAGCCGAACTCAGGTTTCAGGCCACTGCCGATGGTTTTCAGAGTTTTGAGCAGTTAAAAACCCAGTTACAACAACAGGGTTTTAGCGTGGAACAAGGCGCGCTGAGCAATATTGCCGGTAAAGTGCAGGGCACCATCACGATGCGGAGCAAAGCATGAAACAATTTGAACTCTGGTGGGCATCGTTACAACAACGCGAGCAGCAGCTGGTGACAGGCGCTGCAGTGGTGGTGGTGATTGCCATATTTTACGGCCTGATTTGGCAGCCGCTGCATCAGGCGCGTATTGACCAGCAGCTGGCGGCCAAAGGTGCAGCCGAACAATTACAGTGGTTACAAAGTCAGTTGCCCAGGCTGGGTAACACTGCGGTCGGCCCAAAAACTCAGGGCAGCCTGACCGATGTGGTGTCACAAACCGCCGGCCGTTATCAGGTGCAGGTGAGCCGGATGCAACCACAAAACGACCAGCTGCAGTTATCCCTGGAAGATTTGCCTTTTGATCAGTTATTACGCTGGCTGCACGAATTGCAGTATCAGCAGGGCGTCACCCTGGTGCAGCTGGATATAGCCCGAAGTGACGTATCAGGCCAGGTGCGGGTGCGCCGGATGGTGCTGGAATAACAAAACGTCGCTGGTCTGAAACAGATTGTGCCCAAAAACAGGCGGCATCCAAAAATAGCGGGTGCCGCAAAACAGGCGGTGCCTAAAAACAAATGGTGCCCCGGAAACAGGTTGTAGTAGATGAAAAAATCGATGTTGTGGCTGCTGGGTTTGCTGGCCTATCTGCTGTTTATGCTGGTGCTGACACCGGCCAGTCTGTGGTTAAAACTGCTGACTTTACCGGCCGATCTGCAGTTAGGCCCGGTAACAGGTACTTTATGGCAAGGCCAGATAGCCGGTGTACAAAAATCGCCCTTTTACCTGCCGCAGCTGAGCTGGCAGCTGCAGCCGTCTTTGTTATGGCGCGGCAAGCTTGGCCTGAAGCTGCAGGGCGGTAACCTGCGTGACAGCAGTCTGCCTTATCTGGCGGTACAGGCCGAGCTCGGCTTTGGCAAGGTGCTGCTGCAACAATCCACCATCCGGCTGCCGGTAGCGCCCATCATGTCGCAATTACAGTTGCCAATGCCGGTTGATGCCAGCGGTAACATAGTACTGAATTTACAAAAGTTTGAATTAGGAAAGCCTTATTGCACCGAGCTTGGCGGCACCGCCAGCTGGCAACAGGCCAAATTTAAAGCCCCCACCGGCTGGATCGACTTACAAGCCATCGACAGCACACTAAGCTGCGACAACGGCAACCTGAGTTTAACCACCAAAGCCGACAACCCACTGGGATTAATGGTAAAAGCCGATGTATTACAGGGCAGCTACCAAATAGCCGGCACGTTAAAACCAGCAGCCTCAATGCCGAAAGAAGTACACCAGGCCATGCAGTTTGTCGGCCAACCCGACGCCGAAGGCCGTTTCCCATTAAAGCTGCAAGGCCGGATAGGGAAGTAGGTTTTTTGGCTGGCGCTGCCGGAGAATGGCAGCGCTGCAGCTTTGTTGCTTGTAGTTGGTGTGGCGCTGGTCGGTTGTCGTGGCAGCGGTTAAGTCGGTTTTGCAGGCATCACTTTCGGCAATGACTAAAATTCTCTTGTTCTGCCGTTCTGCCTGCTGAAGTTGGCAGTTGAAGTTTATTGGCACAACTCAGGTTAAACCGGCAGGGCACGAACCACCACCGGCAACTACTCCGTTCGCGCCTCCCGCGCTCACTCTTGAATACTCACTTTGCAGTTCCCGGCGTTGGTTTGGGGGTAGTGTTTGTTTTGAGCGAATTGCAGAAATAATGCCAGTCAAAACACGAGCAACTTGTTGCGAGTAGAGGTCGCTTCGCAAGGTGCCCCTAACCTGCAAGTTTTTGATAACGCTTGTTATATCAAATCTAGTTTAAGTACAGCCAGTTTGAGATCAGGCCAAATAGTTTCGGCGGGTATACATTGGCATTTATTTCGATTTGCTCTGAGTTCGTCTACAAAGTCAACTGCAAAATTAAAATCGCTGAAACTGAACTCTATAAGACATGTCTTTTCACGGCACTGTATTGTATTGATTGAATAGTTGCCTTGTTTGAAATATTCTGAAAATATGTTCCTTGCAGTCACCTCTGCCCTATAAGACCAATCTCCATACCCTTTCAAATTATTTAGTTGCTCTAAAAGAGCGCCATGCACATGAAGTGGTTCATGCATAGTTAAATCTCTATATTTCTTTGTTATTATCACAAATTCAATATTTTCATTGATTTTGTTTGCGATATAGGCATTGTTGCCATCGACAATTACGTTATCTTCTGAATCTTTGTATTTATCCAAGAGGTGTTTATATTTCTCAGAATTCTTGTCTAAATACGGAGACCAACTACCAATTAACTCATCTAAATTATTTTCATTTTTGGAATTGTTGAGATCTGCCAAATCAATGCTATCCCCTTGGTGGTAAACTATATTTGTAGTTTTTTTGTTTTTATGGGAATCATTTTTATCTAAGGCTGTATTGTTATGGTCTATTTCCTCATGATTTGAGGATTTTGTAAGCTCGGTATCTTTCGACGAAATTGTAGGTGTGTAATATGCAAAAAATAAATAAACAACGACAAGGAGCAAAACAGTAGGAGATAACTTATTAATAACGTTCATACTTAATTGAAAATCCTTTTAATGTATTCCAAAGAAAAAACACCCGCAAGACACCAATGAAACAGCCTTCATTTACTAATTTCATTCGCGCATATAGGGTCACGCATATAGGGTCAGGTCTTGCGTTTTGCCTAGTTTTAAATAATTTCAGGTAAAACGCCAGACTTTGAGTACCAAATAGCAATTTGGCTCAAAGGCAAAAAACAAGACCTGACCCTATTGGTTCTGCAAAATTTCAGTTTTGCCAACCAAAGGCATCGGCACCAAAAACCAATTCCCTCAGCCAGCGCTTTTCCCCCCCGTTTAGTGAGCCGTTGTTTTGGCCGGTTTTGAGGTTTTAAGACGCCAACTGTTTGAGACGGCTGACGGTAGCAGCCGTCGAGTTTTGGCGGCGCCTCAAACTTTTGATTTTTAGCGGGCTTTCGAAGACTCACCGGGGTGATTTCTTTGTGTCCCTTTCTTTGTCAGCAAAGAAAGGGACTCGCCCGCCGGGGCGAAACCCGGCATAACACCCTCAGCTGCAAGCTGAAAACCACAACGCGCCATGCCGCAGGCATCAACCAAAAAAACAACGTCAAACAGCAAACAAACCAGATAACTGTCACCTATGTGATTAAACAAAAACGCCACCTATCAGTGTGAGTAGCCCGCCCCTCGGCAAAGCCCCATCAGCTGCAAGCTGAAATCCAAAGCCCCAAAAGCACTATTGCTTAAAAAATAAACTTGATCTTTGAAACCCCCATCACTATGCTCAACAGCATACCTTGCAATACAAGGTATAGTTCAATACATAGCAAGCCAGCCCCCTGGCCACATAAGGTGACAGATGAACCCGAACGACGCTCTGATGGAAAAATGGGAAGTGCAGCTGCGCAAAGGCACGCTGGAACTGGCCATTCTGGCGGCTTTACAACAGCGCACTTTATATGGGCTGGAACTGCTGAAGTTACTGCAAAGCCTGCCGTCGACCACCATCACTGAAGGTACTTTGTATCCGCTGCTGGACAGATTAAAACGTGACGAACTGGTGGACGCGCAGTGGGTGCAGGAAGGAGACAGCCGGCCGCGTAAGTATTACCAGCTGACGGCAACAGGCGCTCAAAAGCTCACCGAACTGACCCGGCTCTGGCGCCAGTCGGTCACCGATATTGAATTTCTGCTGGCCAATCCGGGCCCGCAAGCCTTACCTATGACAGGAGTCTGATATGCAGCAGGCAGAATTAACCAACAACGACATTATTCATCGTTACCTGAATGACTTACGCCGTTATCTGGCACGTCTGGCACCCCATGAAACACAGGAAGTGATCCGCGAAATTGAAAGCCATTTGTTTGATGTGATGGAGCAGCAGGAAGCGGCTGGCAATAAAGCCGACGCTGCGGCCATTTTGCATGGTTTTGGTGAACCGCGGCAGCTGGCGGCGCAATATATTGCCCATATTGAAGAAGGTGCACCGCCGCCAAAGGGTTTTAAAGCCATTCAAACGATGAAAAAAAGCGTGACCGCAACCCTGTATTTTGCCATGGCGGTGTTTGGTTTTAGCGCGGCTTTATGTTTGCTGTTTGTCGCAGGGGCTAAATTCCTGCTGCCGGAGTCGGTGGGGGTTTGGTCTACCCCACATGGCAACAGCATAGTGGTGGGTTTTGTGTCGGTGCCGCCGACAGCAATGCCAGAGGTGATGGGCTGGTGGATAGTGCCGGTAGCAGCAGTGCTGGCTTTGGCTGTGGCGCTGCTGACCCGCAAAGTACTGAGTGTGTTAAAGCAGCATATGTAAGTGGGTATCAAAAAAGCCTGCACCATCAAGGCTGCAGGCTTTTGTTGGGCTTTAGTAACAACAACGCCGGCAAGTGCGGGTTATTCGCTGGTCTGAGCCTATTTAGGCCAACCGGTTGGCTAACAAAATTTCATCCAGCAAGACGGTATAGTCGGTAATAGCCGGGAATTCGGTAATACTGCGTACCGGCAGCTGACTGTCGGGGTTGGCTACGGCCAGCAAATGGCCAATGCCAAATTCTTTGGCGGCATGCAAAATGGGCAGGCTGTCATCCACAAACAAAGTGCGTTTGGGGTCAAAACCCAAACGGGCCTGCAGTTTATGCCACAGTGCCTGGCTTTCTTTGGTCACGCCAAATTCGTGGGTCGAAATCAGCTCGCTGATATAGTTGCTCAGTTCAGTGCGCTCAATTTTCAGCGACAAACTGCCCGGGTGGGCATTGGTCACCAGCACAATTTGCCGGCCGCTTTTTTTCAGCGCCGTTAAAAAGTCCGGCACGTCAGAGCGCATGGCAATTTTGTGCATCACTTCACGTTTTAATTCGGTAATGGGCAGTTGCAGCCTTTTGCCCCAGTAATCCAGGCAATACCATTCCAGCTTGCCTTGCAGCACGTCATATTCGGCTTTCAGTTGGGCTTTGGCCTCTTCAGTGCTGATGCCGCTGATTTCACTCCAGCGTTTGGGCAAATGTTCCAGCCAGAAATAATTGTCAAAATGTAAGTCCAGCAGGGTGCCGTCCATATCCAGTAACACAGTGTCGATATTCGCCCAGTCCAGCATAGGTTTTTCCATCTGTTCGATTTATAGTAGAGCGCAGAACAGGCATTGTAGCAGAGGCAGTGGTATGGCTGAACGTCAGGACGACAAACAAAAACCGCAAATTCTCAGTCAGGAAATCGTGGCGCAAAGCCGCTTGTTTAAAATTGAACAAATCCAGCTGCAATTTAGCAATGGTGAACAGCGGTTATTTGAGCGCATGCGTGGTTCCGGTCGTGGCGCCGTCATGGTGGTGGCTTGCCCTGATGCGGAACATTTTTATCTGATCCGCGAATACAGTGCCGGCACCCACGATTATCAGCTGGGCTTTCCCAAAGGTTTGGTTGACCCGGGGGAAGAAGTGCTGGACGCCGCCAACCGCGAGCTGAAAGAAGAAGCAGGTTTTGGTGCTAGTACTTTAGTACCACTAAAAAGTGTGGCGCTGGCTCCGGGATATTTTAATGCTACAATGCAGATAGTTCTTGCCACCGGCCTTTACCCGCAAAGCCTGCCAGGCGACGAGCCTGAGCCGCTGGAACTGGTGAAATGGCGCTGGCAGGACTTCGACGAGTTATTACTACAAGCCGATTTTACCGAAGCCCGCAGTATTGCGGCCTTGTTTCTGGCGAAAAAGTATCTGGAAAGTCATCAGGATGTTTTTAAGTAAACTGTTAGAACCGGTCAAAGCAGCCGCTGCTGAAGCCGGCGCTGTGCTCTGGCAGATGTACCAAAGTGGTGACTACGAGCATAACGCCAAAGACGACAACAGCCCTGTGACCAGTGCAGATTATGCCGCCAACCAGATCATCATCGACCGGCTCAGCAGCCTGACGCCGGACATTCCTATTATTTCTGAAGAAAGCAATTTAGTGCCGCTGGCGCAGCGTCAGCACTGGCCGCGTTATTGGTTGATTGACCCAATGGACGGTACCCAGGAGTTTGTTGCCAGAAGCGGCGATTTTGCCGTCAGCATTGCGTTGGTGGAACACGGCTGGCCTGCACTTGGGGTGATTTATTGGCCAAAAGAGCAAATTTGTTATTACGCCACCCGCGGCCACGGCGCTTTTAAACAACAGCGCAATTTAATTAACCATATTAAAGTGCGCCAGCATCATGCCGGTTTGCCGCTGCGTATTGCCGTCAGCCGGCGCCAGCCGCTGGAACGGATCCATGCTTTGCTGGCAACGGGTCAGGATGTGGAATTTGTGCCGCTTGGCAGCTGCAGTTTAAAAAGCTGCTTAGTGGCAGAAGGCGGCGCCGACTGTTATTTACGCCTTGGGCCTACCGGCGAATGGGACACTGGTGCTGTGCATATTATTGTGGAAGAAGCCGGCGGTAAAATTCTCGACAGCCAGTTTTATCCGCTGAGTTATAACCAGCGTGAAACCCTGGCCAATCCGGATTTTATGGTGATAGGCCAGTCCAGTGTTGGCTGGCCACAACTGATCACCGCCCATCATTCCGGCCGCGAGTTGCCGCAGCTTTAACAGCGAGGCTCAGCTTTGGCCGGCGGCCAGCAGCTGGCGATAATCCCGCTCTGTTACTAAGTCTACCGACTCTTCCTGCTCTGAATACACAATTAACACCTTGCCCTGCTGGATTTGCGTCAGCACCATGGCTACTTTGTCGGCCAGGCTGGTTTCGAAGTCGCCATAGTCGGTGCCTTCGCGCAGTACAAAAGCTTCCACCAGCGCCTGTAAAGTGTCGGGGTTCAGTTGTTGATAAGGGATCAGCATCTGATAAAAGTCCTTAAGCTAAATGTTGTTGGAAAAACGCCGGTATCACCTGATCCAGCCAATAACGTGGTTGCCCTGGTATACCGCCACTGACAAAACCAACATGGCCGCCATATTCGCTGAGCAGTAGCTGGCTATAAGGGCTCAGCTCGTCAGCTGCCGGTATGGCTTCAGCAGCCAAAAATGGATCATCTTTGGCGTGGATCAGCAGATGGGGCCGTTCAATAGCACGTAAATAAGCCTTGGCGCTGCAGCGGCGGTAATAATCTTCGGCGTCGGCAAAACCATGTAAAGGCGCGGTAAGCCGCTGGTCAAATTCGCGGATGCTTTGCAGGCGCGCAATGTCGTCCGCTTTGATGGCGAGCGGGAAGTCGGCATGACGATTCAGTTTGCGCTGCATAGTGGCTTTGAGCCGGTTTAATAAATAACGCTGGTACACTTTGCTAAAACCTCGGTTGATGCGATCGGCGCTGGCGGATAACTGCAGCGGTGCCGACACTGCCGCAGCAGCAAACAGCGGGCAGTGCTGCGCAGTTTCACCACAATATTTCATCAGTACATTGCCCCCCAGCGAAAAACCAACAGCGGCCAGCGGCACACCCGGATAACGCGCCTTTAACGTATGCAGCACAAAACTTAAATCTTCGGTGTCGCCCGAATGATAAGCGCGTGGCAGTTTATTGGCCTGGCCATGGCAACCGCGAAAATGCATTAACACAGCGGCAAAACCCTGTTGCTGCAAACTGTTTAGCATACCGCGCACATAATGGCTGTGAATATTGCCTTCCAGACCATGCAGTATCAGCACCAGCGCCTTTGCTTCTGCCGGCGGCGTTTGGCCAAAACATAACATCAGCTCATCGCCGTCCGGCAGCTGCAACAACTCGGCTTGGTGCGGCAGTGATTTTTTTGGCGCCAGATATTTAGCCAGGATGGTTTGCAGATGGCAGTTTTTCAGCCACCAGGCTGGTTTAAATTCAGGTAAATCAGCAGTTTGCTCTGGTTTTTGCCGTGCTTGCAATTTAGAAGTTCCTCATTAACAATGCTTTTTACTACTGGTCTAATCAGAGCCGGCTTGCCTTTATCAGCAGGCGGAGTGTACCGCAGATGCAAAGACGACAGTTTATCATGCTTGGCCTGGCCGCTGGCGCAACGTTAGCCACAGGGTTAACGCTTTATCCAATGTTCAGCGAGGCTGACAAAACCCAACAGCAGCAAGACGCCAGTCTGGTACTGGATGCTTTGTTACCTGCTATTTTGCTTGGTGCTTTGCCAAAAGGCGAAGCTGAGCATCAAGAAGCACTGCAAAATACCCGTCAGGCGGTGCTGGACTATTTACCCTTTTTACCAAAACGCCAGCAGGCGGAATTACAGCAGCTGTTTTTTTTATTGTCGCAGCAGCTGACCCGGCTGGCGCTGACCGGCCATCTGCTGGCACTTGGCGAGTTGTCGCTGGAGCAGCGGCTGCAGCTACTCAGCAGTTGGCGCGACAGTTACCTCACCTTGTTACAACAAGCTTATAACGGCCTGCGCGAATTATTGCTGGCGGCTTATTATGGCCAGCCGGCGCATTGGCAGGCACTTGCTTATACTGCGCCGGAGTTTCGCGCTTATGAATGATCCAATCAAAGCGGGCCTGGCCAAAGGTTGGCGCCATATTGATGCGGCAACTTTAACTGAAGATCAGCAGTTTGAAGCGGACGTGGTGATTATTGGCACCGGCGCCGGTGGTGGTATGACGGCCGAAATTCTGACCCAGGCCGGTTTATCGGTGATTATGCTGGAGCAGGGTGCACTGTGGAGTAGCAGTGATTTTCGCCAGCAGGAACGCTGGGCTTATCCGCATTTATATCAGGATGGTGCGGGCCGTAAAACCAAAGATCAGGCCATTGCCATTTTGCAGGGCCGCACTGTGGGCGGCTCTACCACTGTGAACTGGACCACTTCTATCCGCACGCCCAAACCCACGCTGGATTATTGGCAAGCTGAGTTTGGCCTGGATTTTAGTGGTGAACAAAGCCTGGCCCCTTATTTTGCCAAAGCAGCCGGCCGGCTGCATATCTCAGAGTGGCAGGTACCGCCAAACCCCAATAACGCAGCGTTAAAACGCGGCTGCGAAAACCTGGGCTGGCAATACACAGTCATTGAGCGCAATGTGCATGGCTGCGCCAATTTGGGTTACTGCGGTATGGGTTGCCCGCTCAATGCCAAACAGTCGATGCTGGTGACCACTATTCCGGCGGCGCTTGAAGCGGGCGCTTTGTTAGTCAGCCGGGTGTCGGCCCGGAAGTTTCAGTGGCGGGGTGATCAAATTCTGCAGCTGGATGCTGTGCCTGTTGATCAGCATTACCAGCCGCTTTCTTCAGTGAAACTGCGGTTTAAAGCGCGGCATTATGTGCTGGCGGGCGGGGCCATTAACTCACCGGCTTTGTTGTTGCGCTCTAAGGTGCCGAACCCGTCCGGGCGGCTTGGTAAACATACCTATTTGCACCCTAGTGTGATTTCCGGTGCTTTGTTTCGCGATGCGGTGTCTGGCCATGCCGGTGCGCCGCAGTCGATTTATTCCGACCAGTTTGTCTGGCCCAAAGGTGATGAAGCCGGTTTTAAACTGGAAGTGCCGCCGGTGCATCCGGTACTGATGGCGTCCAAACTGACCGGTATGGCCGAGCTGCATGCCGGCATGATGCAGAAATTTAATCATTTGCAGGTGATGATTGCGCTGCTGCGTGATGGTTTTCACCCTGATGCTCAGGGTGGCGAGGTGCAGCTGGATGCCCATGGCGAGCCGGTGCTGGATTATCCGCTGACCGATTATTTATGGCGGGGTATGCAACAGGCTTATCTGGCGATGGCCGAGTTACAATTTGCCGCCGGTGCCGAGGCGGTAATGCCGGTGCATCAGGACGCCATGCTTTACAGCAGCTGGCAGCAGGCCAAAACCGCTATTGCCGGTTTACCGCTGAAAACCTACCGCGCGGCGCTGGCGTCGGCTCATGTGATGGGCGGTTGTAATATGAGTGGCGATGCGGCTAAAGGGGTGGTGGATGCCAATGGCAGCCATTATCAGCTGCAAAATTTATCGGTGATTGATGGCTCAGTACTGCCAAGCAGTCTGGGGGCCAATCCACAATTAACCTTATATGCACTGGCCTGGCGTAACGCCGATTTATTAGCAGCGCGGCTGCGTGGTTGATGAGAGAAAGAAGCTGCGGGCAGCGGTAAAATTATTGTTTCAGCAGCCAGGCACTAATGGCCCACCACAAATAAAAAATACAAATAAAAAAGCCGGTAGCCTAAGGCTTCCGGCGGTTATACCAAAACGGTATCAGCAGGCACTTACACAGCAAGTGGGTTGTTACCTTCTGGCGGTTTACCCGGCAGCAACCCATACAGGAACAATGGACAGGAACAATAAACAAAAAACGTTGTTAGTTTTTTACGTCGTCATGACCAATTTTGTAGAAGAAATACACGGCGTAAAACAGGCAGAGGCCAATCACAATTGCCAGGCCAGTAAAAGAAATAAAAATTACCGGATCATTTAAAAATTCTTGCCACAGGTTCATGGTGTCGCCTCCATCTGGTTGATAAAGGCAGTGTAGGTTGGTGCGGGCGGCCCGATCCTGACTTAGATCAAGCTTTTGGGTGTCGGAAAAGCCAGCTGCATTGCCTGTTGATCCAGATCAAGGATCTGCGCCTGCAGCTCGTCCGTGAGTACCACATCAAGCAGCTGCAGATACAAGGTTAATAAACTGACCTTGTTGGTTGCCGGCAGAACCTTGCTCAGGCGGCATTGTGGCAATGTGGCTATCAGCTGTTGCTGCTCCAGCTGTTCGGCAGAAAGTTCAGCCTTCAGTAGCGCCTGTTTCATCTGTTCTGCCGCTTTGGCATTCAGGCCGGCTGGTAAGGACCGGCGAAGTTGTCTAAGTGCCAGCGTAAACTGCTGTTCTGCATTCAGACTTTGTTGCAGCAGCCTGATATCGCCGGGCTCACACTGCAGCTGCTGTTTTTGCAGATACAACAACAGCAGCAGCAGGTTCACATTGGCACCATAACTGTCTTGCCACTGCAGACAGAGCGGTTGGATGCCGGGGTACAGTGCCAGACTAAATTGCCAGAACAACTCCGCATCCGGCAACGTTTTGTGATTAACCGCCATTTTTATGATTAACCGCCATTTTTCTGCCAGAAGTCGTTGGTTTGCTGCTCCAGTTGCTCCTGCGCTTCAAACCACTGCTCTTCCACTGAAGCCAGCTCAGCTTTGAACTTGGTTTGTTCTGCCAGCACCTGCGTCAGCTCAGCTTTGCGGCTTTGATCATACAAGCCGGTGTCGGTGAGTTTTTCTTCCAGCTGCGCCAGTTTGGCTTCCAGCTGATGTTGTTGCTGCTCCAGCTTTTCGATGTTTTGTTTTAATTTGCGCGTTAAGTTACGTAAATCTGCTTCTAAGCGTTTTTGATCTTTACGCACAGCAGCACCACTGCTGGCGGGCTCGGCGCTGAACTGCTGCGCTTTGCTGTCATTTTGCAGCCACTGGTAATAATCATTTAAATCACCGGCAAAAGGCGCCACTTTGCCATGGGCCACCAGATAAAACTCATCTGTGGTGCTGGATAATAAATGCCGGTCGTGTGACACCACCACTATGGCGCCTTCAAAACTTTGCAGCGCCATCACTATGGCTTCACGCATTTCTAAGTCGAGGTGGTTGGTGGGTTCGTCCAGTAACAGCAGGTTAGGGCGTTGATACACCAACAGAGCTAGCACCAGCCGTGCTTTTTCACCACCGGAAAATGGCGCGCAGGCAGCTAAAGCTTTGTCACCATGAAAACCAAAACCACCTAAAAAGTCGCGCAGGCTTTGTTCAGTGGCCTGTGGCGCCAGCCGCACCATATGCTGCAGTGGCGAATCTTCTGGTCTTAAGGTTTCCAGCTGATGCTGCGCAAAATAACCAATAGCCACACCAGCGGCATACCAGATGTCGCCACTTTGGGGTTGCAAACTGCCGGACAACAATTTGATCAGCGTGGATTTACCGGCACCATTACGGCCGAGTAAACCAATACGGCTGCCTGGCAGCAGCTGAAAATTAATTTGCTGCAAAATACTGTGATCGCCATAGCCGGCGCGTACGTTTTCCATTTTCAGCAGTGGGTTGGGTAAAGCCCGTGGCTCGAGAAACTCAAACTGAAAGGGCGAATCAACATGAGCCGGCGCTAATAACGTCATACGTTCCAGCGCTTTAATCCGGCTTTGGGCCTGTTTGGCTTTGGTGGCCTGGGCGCGGAACCTGTCGATAAATTTTTGCAGGTGGGCAACCTGGCGTTGTTGTTTTTCATAAGTGGATTGCTGCTGCGCCAGATGTTCGGCGCGCTGGCGTTCAAACTGGCTGTAGTTGCCACGGTAGAGGGTCAGCTGCTGACTTTCGATATGCACTATATTGTCGACCACAGCGTCGAGGAAATCGCGGTCGTGGCTGATCAGTAGCATGGTGCCTTCAAAATTGGCGAGGTATTTTTCCAGCCAGAGCACAGCGTCTAAATCGAGGTGGTTGGTAGGTTCATCGAGCAGCAATAATTCTGCCCTTTGCATTAAAGCGCGCGCCAGATTAAGCCGCATCCGCCAGCCACCTGAGAATGATTTGACCTGTTGCTGTTGCATGGCACCGCTAAAACCCAGGCCATCCAGTAAAGTGCCGGCTTTGGCTTCGGCGCGGTAACCGTCCAGCGCTTCAATCTGGTGATGCACTGCAATCAGGTCAGTGTCTTCACGGGCCTGACGCACTTGCATTAAAAGCGGATATAAAGCTTCGTCGCCTTGCAGTACATAATCCATGGCGCTGCATTCAACGGCTGGGGTTTCCTGCGCCACAGTGGCTATGGTCCAGCTGTTTGGAATACTGACTGTGCCGGCGTCGGCCTGCAGTTTACCCTGTAACAAGGCAAACAAAGTCGATTTGCCACAGCCGTTGGCACCGATAATTCCGACCTTTTGGCCCGGGAATACGGTAAGATCGGCCTGTTGCAGCAAACATAAAATGCCGCGGCGTAATTCGACTTGTTGCAGTTGGATCATTGAAAGTAGTACCTGTAGCAGTGTGACCCGGCCATCAGGCCAGACAATTTGGGCTGCTAATGTAATCGGATCGGCCACACAAACCAAGAGTTTCGCTGATTTTTGCCTGTTTCGAGGATGTAAAAACCATGACCACCCGGAAGAAAAAACGTTTTATCGCAGGCGCGACCTGCCCCAAATGTAAGGCAGTGGATACCATGTCGCTGTTTCTTGAGCACAATGTGGAAAAAGTGGAATGTGTCAGCTGTGGTTATCAGATGGCGCAGCCTGAATCTCAGGTGGAGCGGCTGGCGCGGGAAAATGAAACTGTGATTGGGGTGTTTAAACCTGAATAAAGCTGCGGCTGACAAGGTTTTTATCTGGCGTCTCAGCTAACACCCTGCAGCTGTGATAGCTGGCAAGGTGTTGCTTCCTTTGTGCGGTGCCCCAATAAGTGCCGCCAATTAATAATGTGGTGGAGGTGGCTCTTCGTGTGGTCTTAAAATGCCGCTGTCCGCGCCGCCTTGCAGTTTTTCCGCCAGCATCAGTACCTGACGCTGCAGTTTTTCTATGCGCTTCTGGTGTTCTAATAATTCGCTATGCAGCTGATGTAATGCATCATCCTGAAACGCCAGTTTGCTTTCTAAATCAAAAATTTGCGTTTGCAGTTGTTGTTCGGTGGGTGTCAGTGCACTCATGGTTCAAATTCCCATAGTTCGGCCAGACCACTGGAACTTTCTGTCAGGATCCGGTCTGGTGCGATAAAAACCGCATCATATACCACGGCGCTGGGTGGTTTGCTACCCGGAAAAGCGCTGACTTGCCAATCTTTCACCACTTTGCCTGTATTCACATCCCACACAGTGACGCGGCGTGAAGCAGAGCCAGCGACCAGATAACGGCCGTCGTCGCTAAAACGGGCTGTGGTAAAAACCCGGCCGCGCCCCAGTTCCAGTTTTTGTTTCAGTTTGCCGGTGGTTAAATCCCAGATGCTGGCTTGTTTTTGGCTGTCAGCGGTAAAAGCCAGCGTGCCTTTGTGGTCCAGTGCCACTTTGGTTACCCGGGTTGGATGCACAAAAGTCTGCAGAATTTGTGCTGTTTGCGTATCCCACAAATAAGCTTTTAAATCGTTGCCGCCGGTCAGCGCATAACGGCCATTCGGTGATAAAGCCACGGTATTTACTTTTTCGCTATGGCCTAAAAACTCCAGCCGGCGACCGGTTTTCAGTGTGATGTGCTGCACTTTGCTGTCGCTCTGGGCAATTAACAGCTGAGTGCCGCCCTGCGAAACCGCAATATCCCGCACTATGGATGTGGGCAAAGACCAGAAACCGATGTTTTTGCCATCCCGCATTTGCCATAACGACAAATTTTTATCGTCTGCGGTAAGCAGATGCTGGCCGTCCGGGCTGAATGCCAGATAGCTGATAAAGTTTTCCGTTGGGTTTTGCTGACTTAAGCGGTATTTGGCTGTTTGGGTTGTTAAATCCCAAACCACCACACCGGATGTCAGGCTGGAAACTGCAGCCAGTTCAGCTGAGGTTGAAATAGCGGCGGCTACAGTACCGTGAGATGCATGTTCAGCGCTTGAAACGGCTTTGTTTTGAACTTCTGAGCAGGCGACCAGCCAAAGGCTGAGAAAAATGCCTAGATATTTCATTCTATGTGTTAACGTCATCAGCACAAATCTGTAGTATAGGCATGGTTAAAGGTTAGTCCTTTATTACTATAACAACACACTTTTGCAGCGAAGTCTGCAGTTTATTGGAGAAACAAATGCGCTTATTGACCAAGGTGTCGCTGATTGCCGCCGCCATGATTTCACTGTCTGCCTGTCAGAAAGAAGCTGCCGCGCCAGCTGCGCCAGTACTGGATACAGACGCTGCAAAACAATCTTACGCTATGGGCGTTTCAGTAGGTAAATACCTGAACAGCGCTGTAGAAGAACACAAAAAATTAGGCTTGCCATTAGCCTCTGACACTATGGTTCGTGGTGTTCAGGATGCTCTGGCTGGTAAAGCTGCGCTGACTGACGAAGAAGTGCAGAAAGTTATGACTGCTTTAGACGAGCAGTTCCGCGCGAAACAAGCTGAAGTTGCTAAAGCAAAAGCTGCTGAAACTATTGCCAAAGGCGAAGCTTTCCTGGCTGAAAACGCCAAAAAAGAAGGCGTAAAAGTAACTGAATCTGGTCTGCAGTACGAAGTGATCACTGCAGCTGATGGTCCAAAACCAAAAGCTGAAGAAAAAGTACGGGTGAAGTACAAAGGTACTTTCATTGACGGCACTGAATTTGACAGCACTGACAAATCAAACGGTGGCGAGCCGGTTGAGTTCCAGTTAAATCAGGTGATTCCGGGCTGGACTGAAGGCGTGCAGTTAATGGGCGTTGGTTCTAAGTTCAAATTTACTATCCCATCAGCTTTAGGTTACGGTGACCGTGATGTTGGCCCAATCCCGGCAAACAGCGTGCTGCAATTTGAAGTTGAGCTGTTAGGCATTGTGGCTGAAGAAGCTGCTCCTGCCGGCGAAGCTGCAAAAAAGTAGTAATAGCCACGCCGTATAAAACGGATTAGTGGACACAAAAAAACCGCCTTCACCGGCGGTTTTTTTATGCTGCTGACTGAAGTCAGGCTGAAACCGAACCTTTGCTGTGTTTGTTATGCAAGGTTTGAATTAATTCGTCTTCCAGACCAAAACGTTCTTCCAGCACCTGGCCCAAAGTTGACAGGTCTGAGTCAAAACTACTGAAATTATGGCCTGGGCCGGTTTCAGCGTATTTGTCATTAAACTCCAGCGCTACATCTGTGGAGGCGGCAATTTTTGGATATAAGGTTTGAGCCAGTGATTTACTGTCGCTGCCGTTTTCCTGACACTGTGACACTATCTGGTCATAGACTTCAAAATGACCGGCTGAAAGGTAATCCATCAGCAACTGACAAAAACCCAGGATAGCGTCCTGAGACGGTAACTGATTATCCTGCTGTTTATCAAAGGGAGGTAAAGCCGCCAGTTTGCAATAAGATACGATCAGTTGTTGCCGCTCTTCCAGCCAGTTATCAATAGCGGTAGAGGTACCGCCCCATTGTTGTCGAGCTGTTTGCAGACGGGTATACATAACCATATCCTTGCTTAATTAAATTCGGCTTATACCGCTAATAAAAAGAATTCCGCACTAAAGATCAACTACTTTTTGATTGGTCGGCTCAGTATTTCCCTTTATGATGACAGCCTGCATCCGGAAGTTGTATTGGGACAAGCACAATGAAAAGCCATAGTCTGCAGCTGAAACATCATGATCAGGGGTATTGGTTTGTGGTGAATCGCGGCAAGCTGAAATTGACCACTGAGTCCCTTAGTATTCCTTTTGGTGCCTGGAATCAGCAACAGATCACAGAGCCTGAGATGATTTGCCATATAGGACAGTGGCAAGAGCAACCTTGTTATCTGGTTGTAAGTAACGACCAGCAACAGGAGCCGGAACAATGGCACAGTGCCCGCGCCTTACTGGAGCAGGCTGAACAGGTGTGGTTTGAGCTGGCGTCCCGCGCAGTGCAATTGGCGCTGTTTTTACAAACACACAGGTATTGTGGCCAGTGTGGCAGCAAAATGCAGCTGGTGAGCTGGGAGCTGGCGATGTTATGCCATAAGTGTGGTCATCGTTGTTATCCAAGGATTTCACCTTGTGTGCTGGTGGCTATCTGTAAAGAGCAACAAATTCTGTTGGCCCGCTCAAAACGGCATAAGCCGGGCTTTTTTTCCATTCTGGCCGGTTTTGTCGAGTCGGGGGAAACGCTGGAGCAGGCTGCAGTGCGCGAAGTGTATGAAGAAGTGGGGATCCGTATTCAGAATCTGCGTTATGCCGGCAGTCAGCCCTGGCCTTTTCCACATTCATTGATGACGGGTTTTCTGGCTGATTATCACAGTGGTGATATTGTGTGTCAGGAAGATGAAATTGAAGAAGCAGGCTGGTTTGATTTTGCTGCGCTGCCGGACATTCCACCGGTGCAAACTTTGTCTGGCCGGATGATCCGTCAGCTGCAGGCAGAAACTTCAGCAGATGAATAAATAATCACTTTAAGCTGCGCAAGCTGGTAATTTGCGACTGATAATACAGTTGAAAAAACAGCAAATAAAAAAGCCACATAAGTGGCTTAAGTATTTGTTTATGGGCCCGTAGGTGCGAGCTCTTATTTTTAGATTTCTTCACTAGCGCGTCGATTTTATAACAGAAGCTTTTTCGCGCCGCAAGAGTAAATTTGCAGATAAATGCAGAAAAATTCATTAAACAGCAAACATAGTGTCATCTTCACTATGCTGTTAAAATAACTCAACACAGCTTAATGGTAGAGCCAAGATGGAATTAAAAAACGATCGTTACCTGCGCGCCCTGTTAAAACAACCGGTTGACCGCACCCCTATCTGGATGATGCGCCAGGCAGGCCGTTATTTGCCTGAATACCGGGAGATCAGAGCCAAAGCCGGCGATTTTATGTCTTTGTGTAAAAACCCTGAGCTGGCTTGCGAAGTCACCTTGCAACCGCTGCGTCGTTATCCGTTGGACGCAGCCATTCTGTTCAGCGACATTCTGACCATTCCGGATGCGATGGGCATGGGTTTGTATTTTGGTGAAGGTGAAGGCCCAAAATTTACTAAACAGCTGACTGACTTTATGGATGTGGTGCAGTTGCCGGTGCCGGATCCTGAAGTGGAGTTAAAGTATGTGATGGACGCTGTGCGCACCATCCGCCGTGAATTAAAAGGTGAAGTGCCACTGATTGGTTTTTCCGGCAGCCCATGGACTTTAGCCACTTACATGATTGAAGGGGGGAGCAGCAAAACCTTCTCAAAAATCAAAAAGCTGATGTATACCGAACCAGAAGTTGTACATATTCTGCTCGATAAACTGGCGCAAAGTGTGGTGTTGTATCTGAATGCCCAAATTGCTGCAGGCGCTCAGTCTGTGATGATTTTTGACACCTGGGGCGGTGTGTTAACCCCAAATGCCTACCGCGAATATTCATTAAGTTATATGCAGCAAATTGTGGAAGGCTTAACCCGACAGGCGGATGGTCGTCCTGTGCCTGTAACCTTATTCACGAAAAACGGTGGTTTGTGGCTGGAAGATATTGCTGCCACTGGCTGTGACGCTGTAGGTCTGGACTGGACTATCGATATTCGCCATGCCCGCAACCGCATTGGCGATAAAGTCGCGCTGCAGGGCAATATGGACCCGGCTATTCTGCTGGGTTCACCCGAGCGCATCCGGTTGGAAGTACAGGCGATTCTGGATGGTTATGGTCAGGGATCAGGCCATGTGTTTAATCTGGGTCATGGTATTACCCCAGACGTGGATCCGGAAAAAGCCGGTATTTTTATTGAAGCAGTGCAATCTTTCAGCCGCACTTATCATATGAATACCGACATTTTATAACATAGCGTCGCTGCTGAGTTTCAGCGGTAAAGCGGATAACCCGCAATGAACAATAAAGGCGCCAGTGGCGCCTTTATTGTTGTGTGTCCAGTGCTAAATATTGTTGATACTTATTGCAGCACTATTTACTGCTACTTTGGTGGTTTATTCAGTTTCAGCCTGAACCAGCCCCCGATAATCGTTTAATAATTCACGGTAGTTTTCAGTAGCCCAATTGCGTGCCTGTGCTGCCACAACAGCCTGTTCCAGCATTTCTTCACCGCGTTCCTGTTTGCCTTGTTCAATCAGGGCAATGCCAATGGTTGACAACAATTTGGGGTTATCTTCATCCTGTGCCAGCCCTTGTTCGGCTAGTTGAATGGCGCGCTCGGCATTACGCAGTTTTGGGTTATCTGACATGGCCAGCAAGGAAGCATATTCTACGATGGCTGGTACATAATTCTGCGCTGCAGCGTTTTCAAGATAGCGGGCAGCCCGTTCAGGGTCAAACTGGATGTTATCGCTATCCAGTAATTGATGCGACAACAGGTAGCTGGCTTGTGGGTCACCGTCAGCGGCCGCATAAGTCAGCCAGTTAATGGCTTTATTGCTGTCTTTATCGCACATGCTGCCGGTGAGCAGACATTGGGCAACGGTAAACTGCGCCGGTGCATAACCGTTAATGGCGGCTTTTAAATACCAGGGCAGCGCTTTCTGGTCTTTCACTAGTCCGGCTTGGGCAATCAAACCAAATTTATATTGGTTGGCTGCAGAATCGGCCTCTGCCGCCTTACGAATAGCTGCAATGTATTCGTTGTTTTCGCGTGCAAATTTGCGGGACGCTGTAACCAGTTTATCCAGGTTAAAGACGTGAATCTGATGGTCGAGCCGGATAGAGTCGCCGTACGAATTGCGTGGTGGCGAGAAGGTCCAGTTTTCCATGGCCGCCAAGACATATTTATCAATGGCACCTGCCGGGAAAGACAGCGCAACTTTGGCGTTTTCTACCCGACCGTTTTCGTTAATGTCATAGGTGACAACCGACCAGGCGGCAATACCGCTACGCGGGAAGTGGCCGGGATAATCGGGTTTATCCTGTTTCAGCGGTGTTACCACTGTTGGCTGGCGATACACCTGATGGATGGTTGGGTAGAGGTTACTCTTTAACGCCAGAGCTCCGTACTGACCATTGATTTCCGTATACGCCTGTTTGCCTGCCCGGCGTGATTCTAACTTGCCGCGCAATTCCACATACTTTTCAGCGGCGCCCGGTTGTGATAAGCCTTTAGCTGTCAGTGCCCAGGCATAAGCTTTATTCAGGTCAGCTTCGGTGCCTAAACCTTCTTCATAACATTGTGACAGTAACAGTTGTGCCTGCGGATGGCCCAGTTGCGCCAGAATTTGTAACTGTGGCATCGCCTGTTCGTAGTTTTTATCCTGAAACAGTTTGTACGCACTGCCAAAATCGGCAAGGGCTGAACTACTGAACCCGACAGCAAGCAGATAACAGCATAAACGCATCAGAAACATGCCCGAACTCCCTGGAATTTTTTATGGTGTTTTTTTCGAGTGTACAACGGTTTATTCGACAAAACAAAACAAAAACGGCGCAATTTTGCGCCGTTTTTAGCAATATGTTGCTGAAACCGCTGGTTTTAGAACAAACGGTTTAAACCGTTCATCGCGGCCACCCGATAAGCCTCTGCCATGGTTGGGTAGTTAAAGGTGGTGTGCACAAAATACTCGACATTATTGCCGCCATTTGTTTGCATCATAATGGCCTGACCAATGTGTACAATTTCGGCCGCTCTTTCGCCAAAACAGTGAATGCCGAGAATTTCTTTGGTATCGCGGTGAAACAACAATTTCAGACTTCCCACATTGGTGTTGGCAATTTGTGCCCGCGCCAGATGTTTAAACTGGGCACGACCTACCTCATAAGGGATTCTGGCGGCTGTCAGTTGCTGCTCGGTTTTACCCACAGAACTCATTTCCGGAATGGTGTAAATACCAACCGGAATGTCTTCTATCAGTTGCATCGGGCAATGGCCATGAATTATGGCGTTACCGGCAATCCGGCCCTGATCATAAGCAGCGCTGGCGAGACTTGGGTAGCCAATCACATCACCAACAGCGTAAATATTCGGTACTTCAGTCTGATAATTGTGGTTTACTTTCAGTTGGCCGCGGCTGTCGGCTTTTAATCCAACAGCGGCCAGGTTCAGTGTGTCGGTGTTGCCGGTACGGCCATTGGCAAACAAAATACAGTCGGCTTTCATTTTTTTACCTGACTGCAAATGCAAAATCACACCATCTTCTAATCCTTCAATAGATTCAAACTCTTCGCCGTGGCGAATGGTCACACCCGAGTTCCAGAAGTGATAACTCAGTGCGTCAGAAATTTCGGTGTCCATAAAAGACAGTAGTCTGTCGCGGGTGTTGACTAAATCCACCCGGACGCCCAAGCCACGGAAAATAGAGGCATATTCACAACCAATCACACCGGCGCCAAAAATAATGATGTGCCTTGGGTCATCTTTCAGCGACAAAATGGTGTCGCTGTCAAAAATGTGTGGATGGTTAAAGTCGACATTGGCGGGGCGATAGGGTCTTGAACCTGTCGCCAGGATGATGGTTTCCGCCGTGATTTGCCGATCCGGGCCGTTGGCCGGTTTGATATTAATAGTGTGGTTATCGATAAATGAAGCTTCACCGGAAAACACTTCGACTCTGTTGCGATCGTAAAAGCTGCTACGCAGCCGCACCTGTTTACGAATAACACCGGCTGCATGTTTTAAAATTTGTGGAAAAGTCAGATTGGCGGACTGATTTTCCATCTGGAACAATGGATTTTCATTGTATTCAATAAAGCGGCTGACCGAGTGACGCAGTGCTTTGGACGGAATAGTGCCCCAGTGGGTGCAACCGCCGCCGACCTGCTCGTGACGTTCAACCACAGCCACTCTTTTGCCGCTTTTGGCCAGGTTCATGGCTGCACCTTCACCACCTGGGCCTGTGCCGATAATGATGGCGTCATACTGATATTGTGCTTGAGGTGTGGCAGAGCTTGATTTGGCAGGCACAGCAGATCCCTATTCTGGTCTAATTGTCTGAGCTTTGATGATAGCAGCATCGTTTACAGATGTTGAAGCGGAAAAGGCAACTTGCGTTGCCTTTTCATCAGGAAAATCAGCACACTGGCCGACTTATGCGTATTGCTGAATAAAACTCTGCCATTGGCGTTGTTGTTGTAACCAGTTTTGTTTCATTTCCTGATATTGCTTGCGAATATCGAAGTCGTTGTATTGCTGTAGCAGTTGCACCTTTTTCTGTTGCAGTTCATCTTTCTTCTGCTGATATAACTGCTTTTGCACCGAATAATACGCCTGCATCCGTTCCAGTAATAAGGCATATTCCTGCTCCATCCGCGCCAATAATAGCTCAGCATCCGGCAATAACTTCGCTTTGGCCTGGGCTCTTTTTAATTGCATCAGTGCCTTGGCTTTCATAATCCGGTCTTCAGGACAAACTTTCAGATTTCGGGTTAACCCCAGCCATGAGCAGGTTTTGATTAACCATTTCGTCGGGTCGAACTGCCACCAGCGGATACCGTTGCGGTAATCATATTCAAAAATATGGTGGAAGTTATGGTAACCCTCACCATAGGTTAAAAACGCCAGCACCCCGTTGTCGCGCGCGCTGTTTTCATCGGTATAAGGCTGATTACCCCAGATATGGGCCAAAGAGTTGATAAAAAACGTAAAGTGATGACTCAGCACCAGTCGCAGCACACCCACACTCAGCAACATGCCAAGGTAGTTGTCGGTCAAAAAACCTAAAAACAGTGGAATACCAAAATTGGTGGCAATGGTCAGCAGCAAATAATGTTTGTGCTGGAACATGACAATAGCGTTGTTTTGTAAGTCCCGCACATTGCTGTAATCGCTGTAGCGCTGGCTTTGATATTCTCTGAGCATCCAGCCGATATGACTAAACCAGAAACCACGTTTGGCTGAGTAGGGGTCCTTGTCATTTTGATCGACAAATTTATGGTGCACCCTGTGATCGGAAGACCAGTGCAGGGCGCTGTTTTGTAGCGCAAAAGCACCACCAATGGCAAAAAACCACTGCAAAAGTGGATGGGCTTCATAAGTTTTATGTGCCCAGAGTCTGTGGTAACCCGCGGTAATAGACATACCGCAGTAGCCGAGGCACAAAATAGTGGCGACTATTTCAGTGGTGCTAAAACCAACGGTCAGGGCGTAATAAGGCACAGCAATAGCTGAAATTAAAAAAGTGATACTAAACAGCAGGACATTGGTCCAGATAATAGGTGGTTTTTGCATTTATAGGTACATTTGGCTTACATCTGTAAGCTAATTTTACTGTGCAATTGCGGCGGGTCAAGGTATAAAATGCCGGACATCAGATACAGGGAGGCATTGTGACCAGAGCCCAACAAAAAGAACGCACCCGCCGCGCTATTATTGACGCTGCTTTTGCGCAGTTAAGCCCGGATAAAGGCTTTTCCAGCCTGAGTTTGCGCGAAGTAGCACGCGAAGCCGGTATAGCACCAACCTCTTTTTACCGTCATTTTGCCGATATGGATGAGCTGGGTTTAACCCTGGTGGATGAAGCAGGTTTAATGTTACGGCAGTTATTGCGTCAGGCCAGACACCGTATCGAAAAAAATGGCAGTGTCATTCGAACTTCCATTGAGACTTTTATGGAGTTTGTGGTTGGTAACAGCAATGTATTTCGGTTGTTGTTGCGGGAGCGTTCTGGCACATCGGCGCCATTTCGTCGTGCGGTTGCCCGCGAAATTCAGCATTTTTGTGCTGAACTGGCAGATTATCTGCGAAAAGAAACTGCTTGTCCGGATGAGTTTGCCCAGGTTCAGGCCGAGGCAATGGTAACGCTGGTGTTTCATGCCGGCGCTGACGCACTGGATGCCAGCCCTGATTTACGCTTACAAATTACCCATAAAACCATTACCCAACTGCGCTGGCTGGCGCATGGCGCAGCGGGTTATGCACGCCGGCCTAAAGAATAATTTTTTTAAGCCAGACACCACATTCAATGTGGTGGGTGTATGGGAACTGGTCAAACAACGCAAACTTTTGCACCTGATGGGTTTTACACAAAGTTTGCAGATTATGCGCCAGCGTATCCGGGTTGCAGGAAATATACAGAATATCGTCAAAACGGCTGACCAGTTGCTCTGTGGCCGGATCCAAACCCGCCCGCGGCGGGTCTACCAAAATGGTATTGAGCTGCAAACCGGCTAAATCAATGTTTTTTAACTGTTGCCCCTTGGACAGCGCTGCGCTGACATCTTCAGCAGACATCTGCAACACCCGCACATTATTGATTTGGTTTAAGGCAATATTGTATTCGGCACAACGAATAGAAGAACGCGCAATTTCAGTGGCAACCACCTGATCAAAATAAGGGGCCAGCGCCAGCGAAAAATTGCCGTTGCCACAATATAGTTCCAGCAAATCACCGCTCAGGTTTTTGGCAATATCACAGGCCCAGCCCAGCATTTTCTGATTCACTTCACCGTTGGGTTGGGTAAAGCTGTTTTCAATTTGCTGGTATTGCAGTTGCTGCTGTTGTACCTGCAGCCGCTCAATCACAAAGTCACGGTCAACCAGAATTTTCTGTTTCCGGGCGCGGCCAATAAAATCCACCTTATATAAAGCAGCAAATTCGGCTTTTAGTGCTGCAGCTTCGCCGGCCCATTCCGGCGGGATCGGCTTTTTATAAATCAGTGATACCACAAGTTCACCGCTTAAAGTGGCCAGGTAGTCAATTTGGTATAAACGATTACGCAGCAGCGGGCGCTGTTTTAATGCCTGCAGCAATACCGGCATAAAATCAGCAATGGTTTTACAGGCTATCGGAAAATAATCAATCCGTTGTTTGGTTTTGGTTTCTGGGTCAAACATGATGTGGAACATGTCATCCCCTTCGTGCCAGATGCGAAACTCAGCTCTTAAGCGGTAATGTGCGGGCGCTGAGGGAAAGACTTCGGCTTGTTCCACACCAAAAGGGGCGAACAGTTGTTGCATGGAATCTGCTTTCTCCGACAGCAATGCCTGATATTGTTCCGGAAAAACCTGACCTAACTGCATAATGTGCCCCTCGCTGAAAAAAGCGGCCATTCTAAGAGGTTTTGCCTCAAGATCCAATCAAGGGCCACTATATATATTGTCCGTGCTCGATGGCTTTATTTAATTTGCTGCTCTGCGCCCTGGCTTCTGGCAAAATAATGGCTTGTTGCCGGAGGGAATCAAATGCGGATTGGTTTTATTGATAGTGGTGTTGGTGGCTTAAGTGTTTATCAACAGGTACAGCAACAGGTGCCTGCCGACTACATCTATCTGATGGATAACAAATATCTACCCTACGGAGAAAAAAGCGAAAGTTTTATTCAGCAGCGCCTGTATCAGCTGTCGCAACATCTGATAGAGCTGGGTGCTGAGCTGATTGTTATCGCCTGTAATACCGCAACCACCCAGGCAGTTGAATTTCTGCGCCAGCATTTTTCTATTCCTTTTGTAGGTGTTGTGCCTGCTATTAAACCTGCAGCTGCGTTGAGTCAGGGTAAAGGCTTTGCTGTGCTGGCCACACCTGCAACGGCCAATGGGGAATATATGGCAGGTTTGATTCGCCAGTTTGCCCCGCATGACGACGTGATTAAATTTGGCAGCAGCGAACTGGTGCGTTTAGCCGAAGATAAAGTTTGGTATCAGCAGGATGTGCGTCAGCAAGTCAGCGACATCTTGTCGGTGAGTCCTATAGCCGGGCATGGCTGCGGCATCGTGGTATTAGGCTGTACGCATTTTCCGTTTCTGGCGGAAGAAATAAAGCAGGCTTTGCCCAGCGCAACAGTATTACTTGATACGGGTGAAGCGATAGCAAGGCGGGTAAAACAATTGGTAGGTTTGCAGTCTTTGACTGATAAGCAGTATCAGCATTGTTTTATCAGTACCAGAGCGCTTAATGAGCTGCAAAGCGACAGACTAAAAAAACTCGGCTTTGACCAGCAACAGTGCTGGCCAATGCCGATTTTGTCGTAGCTTATTCTTCGCCGTCTTCGTTATCCTGACGTTCTTTGGCTTCGCGCACTTTTAAGGTGCGGCCTTCAAATTCAAAGTCATTCAGCTTTTGGATCATCTTGTTGGCATCTTTTGCCGACACTTCGACAAAACCAAAACCACGGCGCCGTCCTGTTTGTCGGTCTTTCATCAAACGAACATTCACCACCTGGCCTGATTGTTGAAACAACTCACGCACTGCTTCTTCATTGGCACGGTAAGGCAAGTTACCTACATATAAAGTGGCGGTATCGCCTGTGGCGGTCACAACAGCAGCTTTATTGCTTTTGCTTTCAGACGCAGCAGCTAAAGGTTTGGTTTCAATCAGGATCGGAACCAGAATACCGGCGATGATGACACCGATGGTCATTGCCACACCGGCAGAGGGCAACAGGTCAACAGGAAGAAAATAACTAACAAGGTATACAAGGATGGCAAGCGCCAGGGTAAAAGGTAAAGAACGGCTTAAACTTGATGACATAAGTGATTCCTAAATACATGAGAGTGAAAAGATACTGAGAAAAACAAACTACTTATAGTAGTCAAAAGCTATCTTAACCAGTCACTATCACTTCGCCAACAGATAAAACTCAGAAAAACCAATGGTTTTTGCGGTAAAAATGCACATAACGTGTGTTTTATAAGCGAACGAGTTGAAATCTTCAAAAAACTATAAATTCGCGCTTGCGCCATTTCAAAAACGCCCTATAATGCGCGCCATGCCGACGGGGTGGTGCGAAAGCAGCAAGC
>NZ_JAOBWS010000017.1 GCF_025245835.1 Rheinheimera sp. 4Y26 | reverse complement strand
GGGGGGGACTCGAACCCCCACGCCGCGAAGCGCTAACACCTGAAGCTAGTGTGTCTACCAATTCCACCACCGAGGCATATGCCGCCGACGCCGTGCATATTATGCGCCGGACGCATTTACGTCAACCTGACTTTGCAAAAAATCC
This sequence comes from Rheinheimera sp. 4Y26, assembly GCF_025245835.1. GTDB lineage: Bacteria > Pseudomonadota > Gammaproteobacteria > Enterobacterales > Alteromonadaceae > Pararheinheimera. The sequence continues at coordinate 76,530 of NZ_JAOBWS010000017.1, read as the reverse complement.
GACATTTTTATACTGATCGTTTAAATGTTCAGCAAAGCTGCGCTGATTTTAAAAAAAATGGCCATTTAGCGCTGATGCAGCCTGCTAAAAGTACAGTGTGCTGCGATAAAACTCGGCTGATAGCAGATAAAATTTGCAGTGTTCATCACCACTTGCGTTGTATCTGCGTTCATCACTGCTGTTGATGACGTGTGCAAACAAAAGCGGTGCCGGCAATTCCTGACTCGGCATTACTTTGCAACAGAGTGCGGTATAAACCTGATAAAAAAGGCCAGGGCAGAAACTGCCGCGGCCTTTTATTTTGACTGGTTCTGGCGCGCAGGCGCGACCATCAGCCTGTTAATATTTGGCTTTTTTTAATAAACCAATTTCTTCCAGACGCTGCATCAGATAATCGTTGGAGTTAATCGGCTCCGGATAACGATTTGGATTTTCTGCACTGATACAAGAATCTAAAGTTTCAATGACATAATCCGGGTTCGGATGCATAAAAAACGGAATAGAGTATCTTGGCTGACCTGCAGCTGCACCGGCCGGATTTACCACACGGTGGGTGGTGGACGGCAACACATGGTTGGTCAGGCGCTGTAACATATCACCGATATTCACCACAATAGTACCTTCAATGGTGGTGACCGGTAACCAGCTGCCGTCACGGCGCAGAATTTCCAGTCCGGACTCATGCGAACCGACCAGCAAGGTAATGAGGTTAATATCTTCATGCTGACCAGCGCGGATAGACTGGGTTGAAGTGTCAGCAATTGGCGGATAGTGAATTGGCCGCAAAATAGAGTTGCCGTAATTCACTTTATCCGCAAAGTACTGCTGGTCTTGTTTTAAGAACAAAGCCAAAGCTTCCAGCACCTGACAACCCAATTTTTCCAGCGCTGAATACAGTGCGTAGGTCGCCTGTTTAAATTCCGGCACTTCTTGAGGCCAGACATTTGGATACAGGCTTGGATGTGGTGCCGGGCCATCCAGCTCACGACCAACATGCCAGAACTCTTTTAAGTCCGGATGTTTGCTGTCTTTGGCTTTTTCAACACCAAATCCGGTGTAACCGCGCGCCCCACCCTGGCCGGGCTGGTGGTACTGCGCTTTGACTTCAGTCGGTAAAGCGAAAAATTGTTTAATCACTTTATAAGTGTCAGCTACCACTTCATCCGGAATGCCGTGGCCACTAATGCCACAGAAGCCAAATTCAGTGTAAGCCTTGCCAATTTCGGCAACAAAGTTTTCTTTGTCGGTGGCAAACCGTCTGATATCTAAGGTTGGGACTTGTTGTTGAGTCATAGAACAGACCTGTTTTACTTAAGTTTTTAGCCTAAAGAGAAGAAAAAGCCTGCAATAGCAGCGGACATTAAATTCGCTAATGTCGCGGCAAACAGTGCTTTTAAACCCAGCTGTGCAATATCAGGCCGACGACTTGGCGCCATGCTGCCAAGACCACCCAACAGGATGGCAATCGACGAGAAATTAGCAAAGCCACATAACGCTATGGTTACGATAATTTGCGTGTGCTCAGAGAGCTTGCCTTCCTGCACATACTTGATGAAGTCCAGGTAAGCCACGAATTCGTTAATCACTAATTTTTGACCGATAAAACTACCGGCTAAGCGTGCCTCTTCCCAGCTGACGCCCAGGATAAAAGCCAAAGGCTGGAATACATAACCAAAAATCAGCTGTAAGGTTAAACCTTCCATGCCAACCAGGGTACCGGCCCAACCGACAATGCCATTAATTAAAGCAATCAAACCAACAAATGCCAAAAGCATAGCGCCAACGTTTAATGCCAGCATTAAACCACTGGCCGCACCTGAAGCTGCAGCGTCAATGACGTTGGTACTGCGCTCTTCAGCGCCAATTTCGGTCAGGGTATTTTTCGGTTGTTCTGTTTCCGGCACTAAAATTTTGGCCATTAATAAACCACCTGGCGCTGCCATAAAGCTGGCCGCAATCAGGTATTTTAATTCAACACCCATACCGGCATAACCTGCCAGTACTGAACCTGCTACTGACGCCAGACCACCCACCATCACGGCAAATAACTCTGAACGGGTCATGGTTGGAATAAATGGCCGCACCACTAACGGCGCTTCAGTTTGACCAACAAAAATATTGGCAGCAGCGCTCATCGATTCAGGACGGCTGGTACCGAGTAATTTTTGTAAACCACCACCAATAACGCCAATGACAAACTTCATCACACCAATGTGATACAACACAGCAATGAGCGACGAGAAGAAAATAATGACTGTCAGCACATGAATGGCAAAAACAAAACCATATTTCATTGCACCTGCGTCACCAAATAAAAACCGGATACCTTCCTGCGCATAAGAAATCACGTTACCTACCGCAACAGACACGCTCATCAGCACGTCTTTACCAAAAGGCACATAAAGTACAAAAGCACCAATGGCCAGCTGGATGGCAAAAGCACCACCCACTGTGCGCCATTTAATCTGGCTTCTGTGTGTAGACGCCAAATAGGCGACTAATAAGATGGCAAAGATGCCAACTAAACTCATCATATTGATATTCCTTGGATCTAGATCCGCAAAAGCTGCAGAATTATTGTTCTAGTGATGCCGGATTCCTAGGATAGCACCAAAAGATCAAGTAGTTACAGTTTCGAAGCGGGAGGCCGTCAGCAGTACTGCTGAGGCTTGAGATTGCTTGTCTGGGGTTGTCTAAACTTGAAGTTTTGCTGCGCGATTATAACAGAAAAGATACAGTTGAAAAGAGTTTGAACACTGCCGGTTTCTAATGCAGATTTACTATAAATTCAGCTTTTATTTCATTTACTTATCTTTGTATTTTTGCGAATTTACTTCAGGTGCAAGCACAAAAAAACCGCCATTATGGCGGTTTTTTTTAGCTTATATTGCTTAACTTGCCAATAAAGCCCGGATCTTGGTTTTGATAATATCGATGGCGATTTCATTTTTACCACCACGGGTCACCACTAAATCAGCGTATTGTTTGGATGGTGAAATAAACTCAAAAAAGGCCGGACGTACATAGTTTTCGTATTGTTCGGTGATAGAACTTAAAGTCCGGCCCCTGTCTTCCATATCTCTTTTAATACGGCGTAATAAACACACATCCAGCGGCGTATCCATAAACACTGTGATATTAAACTGCTCGCGCAAACGTGCATCTGTTAACAACAAAATCCCTTCCACCAAAATCACTTTGGCCGGTTGCACTTTGATCGTTTCAGCTTTACGGGTATGAGTTTTATAACAATATTGCGGCATTTCTACCGCCTGACCTTCACGCAGTTGCTGCAAATGGGCAGCCAATAATTCATGTTCAAAAGCAGCCGGATGGTCGTAGTTGGTCAGCACCCGCTGCTCCATCGACAAGTGATCCTGATTGCGGTAATAGGCGTCCTCTGCCAGCACTGATATACGTTCACCGCCAAATTCAGCAACAAGTTCCTGATAAACGGTTGAAGCGAAAAGACTTTTGCCTGAGGCTGAAGCGCCGGCAATTGCAATAATGGTAGGTTTGGCCACGGTTCTGTTCTTATCAAGATGAAATAAGCGTAATTATCGCGAATTTACGCCAAATTAGAAATAATTAATCTCTGCTTAGCTTCAGGCTTTGGCCTGAATCAGCCAGACTTCAGCATAAAAGAAAACGCCGGTCTGTTGACCGGCGCTTTTTATACAAACTGCTGAGTTATCAGAAGTTGTAGCTTACGCCAACTTTCATCCGCCACGTAGACTTTTCTGTGTAGAACTTGTCCCAGTTGCGTTGATTTGACGTGATGTTGTTGTACACATAGTGATAAGTGTTCTGATCTAACGTGAAGTTAGCCAGTGTCACGTCACCAAAGTCATCGCCGTACACTTTACCTTTGCTGCTGTCGATCAGGTTCAGTAAGTTTTCGATATTCAGGTATACCGAACCTTTGTGACCTTCAGCAAAACCAGGGATTTCCTGACGTAATGACAGATCCAGTGTAGTCACCCAAGGCGTTGTTTTCACGCCTTTTGGCAGGTATTGACCCTGGTACTGGTCCAGACCTAACTGAGTTACACGCTCCCAGAACGTGGCTTCTGCAGCAGGGTTAGCAAATTTAACAACTGAATAATCGCCTTTTACCGGGATAAACGGCAGGAAGTAGTTGTTAGTAGTACCCGGGCTTAACTGTACGTACGGGTTGGTCGCTTGTGGACCGTTGAAGTCAGTTACACCTAACAGGTAGTTAATTGGCTTACCTGAACGACGCTCATAGAACATGCTGACGTTGGTTGCATAACCAGAGAACAGCTCTGTTTCATAACCAAAGTTCACAACAAAACGGTGTTCAGTCTCGAATGTAGAACGACCTAACAACATTTCGTTACGGTTGATTACCGGGTTGTTACCATAGTTACTGCCGGCAGTTGAGCTGGTCGCCGGAGCGCCTTCAGTAATGTCCTGGTTGGTGTATGAAGTGACAACACTGATACCGTTATCCCAGTTTTTGCTCAGCATAGTGCTGAAAATCTTAGAACGGCCATCGTCTTCGGCATTGGTCAACATAATGTCAACAACACCATCGGTGTCACGGTAAATTTTACGCTGACCATCCGGAGTAGTTGCGATCTGCTCTGACGGCAGGATGCTCACATCTTTCCACACTACGCTGTCTTGTTTTTGTACATATAACAGTTCTGTGGTCCAGTTAATGTCATCACCAATCACTGGCAGACTGAACACATAGTCAGCAGCCAACTGGTAACGCCAGTCTGATGGCAGGTTGAAGTTTGGATCAACCAGGTTGGTGTTACCACCAGTGGTGACACCGGCAACAGCATCTTTTAACGCCTGTGGAATTTGATCCAGCTTGACGCCTGTCAGGTTATTCAATGTACGGTCACCGGTTCCAATACCGACGTTTGAATAGCTGTTAGAGATCCACACTGTTGGCTGACCACCAGAGAAGCGGCCTACACCACCACGTAATGTCAGGTCTTCAGTTGCTGTGTAAGTGAAACCCAGACGTGGCAGTAAAATGTCGATGCCGTCTAAGTTTTCGCTGTTGTCATAGCCGGTACGGGCCAGTGAGAAAGCGTTAAAAGCTGGTTTGTCGTTTGAACCTAAACGCTCATAACGTAAACCAACATCCAGCGTCAACTCGTCAGTCGCAGCCCACTCGTCATTGATGTACAGGGCATGCTCGTCACGAACAAAGTCTGCAGCCGCATCATTTGGATTGTGGCTGATCGCATTCTGGTAACGAATACTGGCGATTTGATTCTGGAAATCTGCAATGCTGTTAAAAGTGTATTGACCTTTAGTACGCTGTAAGAACAGGTTAAAAATGTCTAAACGCTTAAACTGATAACCAAAGCTTAAACGGTGATCGTCCATCAGGTAATCGCCGTCAGCAGCCAGGATCCAGGTTTTCTTTTGCAGGTCGTTTGAATGACGTGACAAGTCGCTACCGATAGCAATAGTGGCTGTCTGCCCAGCGTTACCACCAAAACGTGGCACACGGATAGACACGTCGCCAAAGTCTGACAGCGATTTTTGCACTGTGGCAACGTCCATATAAGTTGCACTTAACTGGGTAGAGAAATCAGAGTTCCAGTCAGAGTACAGTTTAAAGGCGTGGTTATTCAGGGTTTCTTCTTTGTTGTACCAGTTAGAAGACAAACGCATAGTGGTTGAGTTTGACTGGTTACCCTGGGTCTGGTTACCTTTATTGTACTGGTAAGTGTAAGCAGCACGGTGTTCGTCGTTGATGTTCCAGTCCAGTTTTAACAGCAGTTTTTCATCAGTTTCTTCCGGAACTACGTTCCAGTCACCCACATCTACACCGTAAACAGTGCGGGCAATATTGGCAACCTGATCAATTTGCTCTTGTGTTACAGCTGTAGCGTTTGACAAACCAGAACCGGCAGGACCCCACTCCAGCGGAGGAGTCGCGTCATAACTTTCAGCAGAGATAAAATAGAACAACTTGTCCTGTACTACGGCACCACCTAAGGTTGCAGCCCAGTTTTTGTTGTCATATTCCAGCGGTACTTCGCCTTTCGGGTTTTGTGCAGTGGCGGCAAAACGGTTTTCCGGCGTGCCAGCTAAGCTGTCGTTTTTGATTTCATATTTGAATGAACCAAAAGTATCGTTACCACCTGACTTGGTAACAGCGTTGATTTTACCACCCTGGAAACCACCGTCTTTGGCGTTAAAAGGGGATACGTCGATAGTGATCTGGTCAATAGCATCAAAAGAAATTGGTGAACGTGTGGTTGGGTAACCGTTGGCGTTCAGACCAAAATCGTCGTTCTGGGCAATGCCGTCAACGCTGATGCTGTTGTAACGCGGGTTGGTACCTGCAACGCTTAACTCACCGTCTTTTGGTGATAACACAGCTAACGGGTTGTTTTTAACGATATCTTTCAAATCGTTGTTCAGGCTTGGTGCATTTCTGATGTCATCTTCGCCGAAGTAGCTGCTGCTGCCGTTATTGGCAGTGGCAATAGCAGCACCGGTAACAGCAATACGCTCAACGTCGTTAGCTTGTAATTGTTTGTTCAGCTGGTAAGTGTCACCCAGTTGCAGGAACACGTCATTGACGGTCTCATCTGCATAAGTGTCTGAATCAACGATAATTTTGTATGGACCACCAACACGTAAACCAGAAGCAACAAAACTACCGCCTTCGTTGGTGATTACAGTGCGGCTGGTGCCTGATGGTACGTGCAGAATAATAACTTTAGTACCTGCGGCAGCTGCGCCTTCAGGATTAGAAATACGACCGCGGATTGCTGAAGAAGTATCAGCCATGGCGTAGCTAGAACTTAAGGCCACGGCAACCGCCATAGCAATATGTCTCATTTTCATATCTGTTTTCACCCGGTAGTTGTAGGTTGTATCAAACCCTGATTAAAGCAAATCGTTGTTTAATTTTGGGAGACGAGCTTAACGCAGTAACATTACGTTTTTTTTACAGCCTTGTTTGACCTTTAAATTTATGAAGATTAACGGAACTAATCTCTTTTATTGCGGTCAAATGCGCCTCTTGTCAAATCAGTGTAACATATCAGACCAGAAATATGCAGACTGACAACAAAGTTTGCTCAATATTTCGCTGAAATTTGCCGCAAAATTCAGCATTCTAGCCATCTAATTGCAATATTTCTGGGTTAAATTCGACTTGTTGCATATGCTGGTGCCACTTTTACCAACTGGATAAAATCAAATGAAAAAGACGGCAGCTTTGCTGACTTTATGTTCTTTCCTCACCGGAGCTCTGCCTGTGACCGCCACTGAACTCACTATTGCCACTTTTAATGTCAGTATGGAAGCGGAAAATTATGTGGAAAAAGGCCAGCCTATAGGGCCAGAGGTGTTGTCAGAGCGCTTAAAGCAGGGAGACAACCCACAAATCAAAAATATCGCTGCCATTATTCAGCAGGTCAGGCCCGATATTATTTTGTTAAACGAATTTGACTACATTGCCGACCCCAAAGCCGGTGTGCAGCTGTTTATTGATAACTATCTGGCAAAACCGCAGCAGGGCGGTAAGCCTTTGAGCTACCCCTATTTTTATTACAACACTGTCAATACCGGCCAGCCCAGCGGTTTTGATTTAAACAACGATGGTAAGGTCAATACACCGGGGGAAGATGCCTGGGGTTTTGGTTTTTATCCGGGTCAATATGGCATGGTGTTGTTATCGAGTTTCCCAATTAACGAGCAACAAGTGCGTACTTTCCAGCACTTTAAATGGAAAGATATGCCGGGCCATAAAAACACCGTCAAAGCCGACGGCAGCCCCTGGTTTAGTCCTGACGCCTGGCAACAGATGCCACTGTCGAGTAAATCACACTGGGATATACCGCTGAACATTAACGGCAAAATCTTGCATATTCTGGCCAGCCACCCCACTCCGCCGGTATTTGATGGTGCAGAAAACCGCAACGGCAACCGCAACCATGACGAAGTACGGTTTTGGGTAGATTACCTGTCCGGTGAGGATTACATCTATGATGACAAAGGCCATCAAGGCGGTTATCAGGCCAAAGCACCTTTTGTCATTCTGGGTGATTTAAATTCCTCACCTGTTGAGGGTGATGCCTTCCGGGATGCCATTAAAGCGCTTATCAATCATCCGCTGGTAAATGGCGCCCCCACCCCAACCAGCAAAGGCGGCCAACTCCATAGCAACAACAATCCTCATGGCGCCAGTCACACCGCCGGCTGGCGGATGCGCGCTGACTATGTATTGCCATCCAAAGCTGGCCTTCGCATGAAACTGTACCAAAGTGGCGTATTCTGGCCAGCACCGGGCGAACCTTTACATGAAGTTGTGAACAGCCGCGGTGCCAGCTCTGATCACCGTCTGGTCTGGGTTAAGCTGCAGCTGGAGTAACTAAAGCCGAAGTTTCAGCACACTCAATCAGTATTTGAGCCAATAAAAAAGCGCCTGAAGGCGCTTTTTTATTGGGTTACATCAAGACTGCTATACAGCTTTATTGTTCTGCCAGCGGCCGGCTATATGCCAATTCCATATCCCAGGGCAACTGGATCCAGGTGTCCTGCTCTATGTCAGTCACATATTTATCCACCAGCGGCTTACCCTGTGGTTTGGCATACACAGTGACAAAACAAGCTTGCGGGAAATGTTCACGCAGTGCTTTGGCTGTTTCGCCGGTGTCGACTAAATCATCGACAATCAGCAGCTTAGGACTGTCTTTGAGGGCAGCATCTTTTAAAATTTTCAGCTCACGCTGCTGGTCGTGGTCGTAGCTTGACACACAGATGCTGTCCACCACGCGGATATTCAGCTCGCGCGCCAGAATAGCGGCCGGCACTAAACCACCGCGGCTCACCGCTACTATGCTGTCAAATTCACCGTCGAGGCATAATTTGGCCAGCTCTTTGGTGGCCCGGTGAAAAGCTTCCCAGGACACATAAAACATTTTGTTGCTGCTCAGTGACATCACAGGCCCCTTATGCCAGTGCTAACGCAATTTCAACCATCTCGTTAAAGCTGGTCTGACGCTCATCCGGGCTTAACGATTCACCGGTACGGATATGATCTGACACTGTCATAATTGCCAGCGCGTTAATGCCAAACTCAGCCGCTACACCATACAAACCAGCCGCTTCCATCTCAACCCCTAAAATGCCGTATTTTTCCAGCGTATCAAACAGGGTTTCACTTGGGTTGTAGAACAAATCAGAGGTAAACACATTGCCCACTTTGACGCCGATGTTTTTGGCGCGCGCTGCCGCAACAGCACGTTCTAATAAGTCATAACTGGCCAGCGCCGCAAAATCCATGCCCTGTAAACGATTGCGGTTGACCGCCGAGTCTGTGCTGGCGCCCATTGCAATCACCACTTCCCGTACTTTCACTGACAGTGGTAAACCACCACAGGAGCCAATACGGATAATGTTTTTTACACCGTAAAACTTCACCAGTTCAGTGGCATAAATAGACATAGACGGCACGCCCATGCCTGAGCCCATGACACTGACGTCTTTGCCGTTATATTTGCCGGTAAAACCGTACATATTGCGCACTGTGTTAATGCATTTCACGTCGGTTAAAAAGGTATCGGCAATATGTTTGGCGCGCAGCGGATCGCCTGGCATTAACACGGTTTGAGCAAAAGCGCCGACTTCGGCATGAATATGTGGAGTGGTCATTGATTGTCTCTTATCAGTTATCTGTCTGTTGTTTTTTGTCAGTTGTTGTCTGTTCGTTTTATTTGCGGGTCAGGGCTAAAAACGACTCACCGTAAGCCAGTTTTTCCAGACCAAAAAATTCAGCCAATGTCTGGCCCATGTCGGCAAAACTTTGTCTTTGCCCTAAATTGACCGCCGCCACTTTGGGGCCACTGAACAGCACAGGCACAAATTCGCGGGTGTGTTCGGTACCAATCCAGGTCGGGTCACAGCCATGATCGGCCGTCATCAGCAGCACTGAGTCCTGATCAAGTGCCTTGATGATTTCCGGCAAGCGGCTGTCAAAATATTCCAGCGCTTCGCCATAACCTATGGCATCACGGCGATGGCCGTAGTTCTGGTCAAAATCCACCAGATTGGTAAAAATCAGGCTGCGGTCCGGCGCCTTGGCATATTCGGCCAGAGTGGTGTCTACCAGAGCAGCCAGGCCATTGGCTTTAACACTTTTACTAATGCCCTGATGAGCGTAAATATCGGCAATTTTACCAATGCTGATAACTGTGCCACCGGCCTGGGTGAGTTTATCCAGCAGCGTTGGCGCCGGAGGTAACACTGAATAATCTTTGCGATTGCCGGTACGGGCATAATTGTCTGCTTTATCTCCCAAAAACGGCCGTGCTATCACCCGGCCAATATTGTAAGGGTCCAGCAACTCTCTGGCGACTTCACAAAAGTGGTAGAGTTTGTCTAAGCCAAAATGCTCTTCATGCGCAGCGACCTGAAACACACTGTCGGCTGAGGTGTAACAAATTGGCATGCCAGTGCGGATATGCTCATCCCCCAGCTTGACCAGAATATCTGTGCCTGAAGCATGGCAATTGCCCAGAATGCCGGGCACACCGGTGCGGGCACATAATTCGTCAATCAGCTCTTTTGGAAAACTCTGTTGTTTATTATGAAAATAACCCCAGTCAAATAACACAGGCACACCGGCAATTTCCCAGTGACCGCTGGGCGTGTCTTTGCCGCTGGATAATTCTGCCGCAAAACCATAAGCGCCCTGTACCGGCTCCAGATCGGCCACTGCCGCCATTTCTGACGAAGCACCAAAAGCAGCTTTCACCAAACCCAATCTGGCCAGATTGGGCAGCGCCAGTTGCCGGCCTTTGGCTTTGGCAAAAGCACGGGCAATACTGTTAAAAGTGTTTGCACCGGCATCACCAAATTTTTCGGCGTCTGGTGCACTGCCAATACCAAAACTATCCAGAACCAAAATAATTGCTTTAGTCATCGTTATTACCTCAGTTGACTCTGCTGCCGGCTTTTTTGTGATGGCTGTTGTTGCGACGGCAACTGTTGCCTGCTCCAGCTAAAACCATAAAAGCTGCGTGGTGCTTTGCCTGTTTTGTCAGAACCTGTTTGTTTCAAACCTGCTCTTGTAAAAATAGCCCAGAGCCCTGCACTTATGCGTGTGGTATTGCTTTAGAACAGAAATTGTCCGGGTGAAAGCCCATTAACAAATCCTGCCAATCAGACCACAAAAATAAAAAGGGCACGCAGCTTAGAACGAAACCACAATTTTAGCAATCACTTCAGCGCGCTCTGCGCTCAGGCTAATTTTTTGCGCTGGACTCAAGATAAAGACGATGGCGTCAACCCGATCTTAAAGCCCGGAAATTGCAGCTTTAGGGCAAGCGGCCCAAGCGGCACCTGTACCTCCAAGGGGGTAGCCAAAAGCCCCCTTCAAGGTCATAACAATCCCGGGACTCTGCCTCTACCATAAGCACAACGCCGAGCTGTGCAAGCTAAGTCCTGAGCCTAAGGATAAGTGATTGCAAAGTGCAATCCGCCTGCAGCAGCCGTGGCAATTGGGCCACCGGGCCTGACTGGAAACGGTCAGACCTCCCTACTTCGGAAAGGTGTGTAGTGATGCTTCAAGATCAATTTAACCGCCGCTTCAGCTACTTAAGACTGTCGCTGACGGAAAGTTGCAACTTTCGTTGCAGCTACTGCCTGCCGGATGGCAATGAATGCTCAAGCCGCAGTGAAGAGCTGACCTTGCCGGAAATTAAACGTCTGGTCACCGCCTTTGCCCTTTGTGGCACCCGCAAAATCCGCCTGACCGGCGGTGAACCCAGCTTGCGCCGCGACTTATGCAACATTATCGCCACCTGCAAAGCGGTGCCCGGCATCGAACAAGTGGCGATGACCACCAATGGTTACCGGCTAAAACGGGATATTCAAAGCTGGCTGGATGCAGGGCTGGATGCGCTGAATGTCAGTGTCGACAGCTTAGACCCCGCTACTTTTGCGCTGGTCACAGGTCAGGACAGACTGCCGGATATTCTGGAAGGTATTGACCTTGCCAGCAGCCTTGGCATTAAAAAACTGAAACTGAATACAGTGTTGCTGCGTCAGCATAATGCCGGTGAATTGCCCGACTTTATGGCTTTTGTAAAACAACGTGCTGTCACTTTACGTTTTATTGAGCTGATGCAAACCGGCGACAATAATGCCTTTTTTGCCCGTCAGCATCTGTCAGGTGACAGCATCAAACAACAGTTACTCCAGGCCGGCTGGTTATTGGGCGCAAAAGACGCTCACGCCGGGCCAGCCCAGGAGTTTTTCCACCCACAGCATCAGGGCGGCATTGGCCTTATCATGCCCTATAGCAAAGACTTTTGCGCTGACTGTAACAGACTCAGAGTATCAAGTCTGGGCGAGCTGTATCTTTGTCTTTTTACCGAACAACACCGCAGTTTGCGTCACTTGCTGGCGCAGGATGATCCCGAAGCTGTGCGGCAGTTTTTGCAACATAGCCTGTTATTTAAAAGCAGCAGCCATGCCCTGGCCGAACAAAAAACCGGCGCCACCCGCCATCTGGCAATGATTGGCGGTTAATGATTGGCGGTTAATCGTTGCTGGTTAATCACTGCTGGTGAGAAAAGGGCGGTTTATCACAGGCGATATATCACTGCGGCTTCAAAGCCGAAAGCTTATCGCTGGGTTTAACGCTGCAGTAAAAAGCGGTTAATGCGGGTTCGGTATGGCAAACAGATTAAATACAACAGTGAATCAACAACATAACGGCGACGCAGTGCTGAAAAGCGCTATTATTCTGGCCGGTGGCCGCTCCAGCCGGATGGGGCAAGACAAAGCGCTGCTGCAACTGAACGGACAAAGTCAGCTTAGCCGCACTGTGGCACTGGCCAAAGCCGCAGGTTGCGACCAGATCCTTATTAGCCGTAACCAGCCTGGTTTTATTTATGATCTTTACCCGGCAGCCGGGCCTTTAGCCGGTATTCAGGCCGCCTTGTTGCAGGTACAAGCTGCCAGTTGCCTCATTCTACCCGTTGATACGCCGCTGCTGCAGCCATCACTGCTGCGTTTGTTATGGCAGTACCCCTGCGCCAGTTTTCAGGGTTCGCCACTACCAGCCGTGATCCCCAATAACAGTAAGGTGCGGCATTGGCTGTTGCAGCAGTTACAACAACAGGCCGACCAGAAGCAGCCAAAAGACCAGGCGCAGCAAAAGAGCAATGACACTGGATCCGCTTTATCCGTTACAGCACTGCTGCACTATTGTGGCGGCATCACCCTGCCTTGCCCTCTACCCACCGCGCTGCTGAATACCAACACGCCGGAGCAATGGCAACAAGCCACAGCTGTTTATCAGCAAAAACAGCAACCATATCAAGAGTTCAAGGAGCGCATTTCCCATGGCTAAAACCGCACAGGCATTTCAGCCACTGGCTGTGGTCGTACTGACCATATCCAATCGCCACACGCCAGCCACCGACAGCAGCGGTGATTTAATCAGCCAGCTGTTGCAACAGGCCGGCCATCACCTCAGCCACAGGGCCATAGTGCCTTCTGATAAATATCAAATCAGAGCTGAAGTGTCGCGGCTGCTTTGTGAAAGAGCGCATCAGGTGATTTTACTCAATGGCGGTACCGGTTTTTCCGCTGACAACTGTACTGTTGCCGCCATCAGCGCTTTGTTTGATCAGGAAGTGCCAGGCTTTGGCGAGCTGTTCCGTCAGCTGTCTTTTGCCGATATCGGCAGTGCGGCTTTGCAATCCAATGCGGTGGCAGGTCTTGCCAATCAAAAGCTGTTGGTCGCTATGCCGGGCTCTCCTTCCGCCTGCGAACTGGCGATGCAGCAACTGCTGCTACCTCAGCTTGATGCCAGACAAGGTCCGTGCAATTTTGTGCCTTTGTTATTGCGTCCGGGGAAGGCCGACAGCAACGCCGCTGTTCATCAAGAGCCTTTATGCTGCCCGCGCTGATGAGCCGTTTTAACACCCAGGAGAACCTTTGATGCCACAAGATTTAATAAACCCGGCCATAACTGCCAACACTGAGTTCACCCATTTAAGCTCAGACGGCAGCGCCCGCATGGTGGATGTCGGCGGCAAACAAAGCAGCCAGCGTCAGGCCATTGCCTCAGCTTTGGTGCAAACCACACCGGCCGTCATTGAGTTATTACAAAGTGCCGGTCTGAAAAAAGGGGATGCACTGGCCTGTGCCCGCATCGCCGGCATTATGGCAGCCAAAAAAACCAGCGATTTGATTCCGTTATGTCATCCGCTGGCGCTGAATAAAGTAGAAATTGAATTTAGCCTCGACGCCAGGCTTGGCCAGCTGCGCATTGTCGCCATCTGTGCGGTAACCGGTAATACCGGGGTGGAAATGGAAGCTTTAACAGCTGCAGCCGTCAGCGCTCTGACTATTCACGATATGTGTAAAGCGGTGGATCCGGCGCTGGTGATCAGTCAAATCCAGCTGGAGGAAAAAACCGGTGGTAAATCAGGTCTTTGGCAAAGAGCAGCATTTTTAGCACAGCGCCCTGCTCAGACAAATGCAGAACAGACAAACACTGCCCAGATAAAAGCGGCGCATGCCTCAACGGAGCAACACCATGATTAAAATCCTGTTTTTTGGCGCTTTGCGCGAAAGATTACAATGCGCCAGCCTGCAAATGGCGCTCAATACCCCTTGTGCTGTCTCTGAGGTGCTACAGCAGCTGCGCCAGCAATCCGGTCTTTTTGCCGAAGCTCTGGCTGATAATCAGCTGCTGTGTGCCCTGAATCAGCAGCTTTGCGGCACTGAAGTGCTGGTTCAGTCAGGTGATGAAGTGGCGTTTTTTCCACCTGTCACCGGAGGTTAATCTGATGCCGGACCTGGAGATGACAACAGCGCAGCAGCCCGAACAGAAAGCGCAGCAGCCAGAACAGAAAGCGCAACAGCCGGAACAACAACAGCAACTTCAGCCAAAGTTCGATATCCGGGTGCAAAACGCTGATTTTTCGCTGCAGGATGTCTATCAGCAGCTTGCTGCCACCCCTTATTGTGGTGCTGTGGTCACTTTTGTCGGTTTGGTGCGGGATCATCCAGAGCTGCAACTGCAGGCACTGGAGCTGGAACATTACCCCGGCATGACCGAAAAAGCGTTGCAGCAGATTGCCACAGAAGCAGCCCAAAGATTTGATTTAAAAGCGGTAACTGTGATCCACCGCATTGGGTTATTAGCGCCACAACAACAAATAGTGTTGGTGGGCGTGGCCTCGGCGCATCGTGGCAGCGCCTTTGCAGGCGCTGAATTTATAATGGATTATTTAAAAACCAAGGCGCCGCTGTGGAAAAAACAGCATGACGCCAAAGGCGCAGCCTGGGTCGAAGCAAAAGCCTCAGATCAGGCGCAGCAGCAAAAGTGGCAATGATCACGGCAAGTGAGCACGCTTTTTTGCAGCGCAAGAGCCGCAATCACAACCCAACACCAATCACTCCTTTATTTCAGCGCCAAGCTGATGTGAACGACAACCTCATGTGAACGACAACAGGTGCAACAAAAATCTGCTGCACCTGTTGTTTTTATTGCTGTTAACAGCCAGCCAATGATGCTGGCTGTTTTTGCGCTGATAAAAAGCCTGCGGCAAACTGCTGTAACCTTGCGCTGCTGCTGCCCGGCGGTAACATCACTTCAATCAAAGAAAATCTTTTATCGTCCTGCAGAGCCTGCTCAAATGCACTTTCCAGCTGCGACAAACTCCACACCTGATAAGCACCACCGCCCATGCCCCGCGCTATAGCGGAATAATTCCAGCCCTGCAACGAGGTTGAACTGAGCTCAGGCGCAAAGGCTTTAATCATCTGCCAGCCACTGTTATTGAGTAACAGCACCACAGGCGCAAAACCATAACGGGCACAATGCCCCAGCTCCAACCCTGTCATCTGAAAAGCGCCATCGCCGACCAGCACCAGCGGCCTTAATCCACTGACCGCCTGTACACCAAGCGCAGCCGGCACCGCATAACCCATAGAGGCATAATAAGCCGGTGCTAACAGATAAGTGGGTTTGACCTGCAAAGACGCAAACAAACAATCGCCAATGTCACTGACCACAGGCACCAGCTTTGTTTGCTGACTTAACAACTGGTCAATCAGAGTTAATGCAGAAGCTGAATTAAAGGCAGGCTGAGGGTCGGCTTCAGCGCGTGCCTGAGCCGAAGCTTCCGCCAGCTGCGGCCTGAAATCTGTTTGCCCGCAAGCTGCAGAGCGCAAACTATCGGGCTGCAAACTGCGGCTTGCAAACTCCGGTAATGGCATCTGTAACAGCTGCTGCAACAGCGCGGCAATGGGCAAGTCATGAAAAATCACCCCGGCCATTTTTAATTCACCCTGTTGAATCAGCAGCTGTTTTTCTGGGGTAAACAAGTCCTGATGGGCGGCAAAGTTACTGTCGTTCTGAATCACGCCCAGCTGAATAATTAAGTCAGCATCGGCCAATAACGCCAGCGCCGCACTGTCCTGGCGATCAACAAAAACACCGGCATATTGCGGGTGGCTCTGGTCAACACAGGCGCGCCCAAGCAAAGTGGTCAGCATTGGTACATTCAGCCTGCTGGCAAGCTGTTCCACCAGCGGCACGGCAGCAAAACGCCTGATGCCAATGCCACATAACAACACTGGTTTTTTCGCCTGCTGCAGCCGTTTTAACATCGCATCACAGGCCAGTTGCAGCTCTTGCTGATACAAAGGATCCTGCCCCTGCTGCTGGCAATGCAGCGCCGCTATGGCTTGTGCCACCTGAGCATGAGCCAGCGGCCAGCAGGCGGCGTCCCGTGGGATCTCAATCAGCACAGGACGTGATTCGCGCTGACAAGTCTGAATAGCCCGGCACAGTTCAGCGGCGGCGGTGTGAATATCATCCAGCCGCACCTGGGCACAGGTAATTTCGCGGTAAATATCCCGTTGTGAGTCCAGATGTTTAGCCTGATGGTGTATGTGCAAATCACGTTCGATTTCAGCGCGGGACGGAAAGCCCGCCATGATGACCAGCGGCACTTGCTCAACATAAGCCTGGGCTACAGCATTCACCGCATTCAGTGCGCCGGCACCATAAGTGAGCAACACCGCACCTGGCTGATTGGCAAAACGGGCTGCGGCATCGGCGGCAAACACGGCGGAAGGTTCGTGGCTGACATAATACAGCGGCAGTTTTTTGGCTTTTTCCAGCTCGGCAAAAAGCGGCAACACAAAGTCGCCCGGAATGCCAAAAATCTGTTGTACTCCGGCCTGTTGCAATTGTTGCAACAATAAATCGACTAAACGCATCAGTTCACCCTCAATCACTTTGATGACGTCAGTGTGAAGGTTCAATAGCGCCGGCTTGTTGACCTGGATCAAGCCAGTTACATCAGGCTTACAGGGCAAAAGAGGTATTGCTGTTGAGCATCAATAAGCGGCAGGCTGATCCTTCTGTGCTGCGCGCAATGCGGATTCAGGCAATGGGTAAATCAACGTAAAAACAGCTGCCCACCCCTTCTTCTGAGCTAAAACTAATGCGTCCCTGCATCCGCTCTACCAGTTCTTTACAAATGGCAAGGCCAAGACCGGTGCCTTGTTGCCTTTTGCTGCTGGAGGCATCCGCCTGACTGAACTTCTGGAAAATCATAGGCCGGAATTGTTGTGGAATACCCTCACCGCTGTCACAAACACTGATACGGATAAAACCAGGTACAGTACTGAGTCCAAGCCTTACCACCGAATTGTCAGGCGAAAATTTAATGGCATTGGATAACAAATTGGCCAGCACCTGCTGTAAACGCAGGCTATCGACCAATACAGGCACATCTTTATCTGGCGGCGTCAGCTCGAGCCGGATGCCCCTTTTGCTGCCAGAAATCTGATTGGCTTCCACACTCATGGTCAGAACTGGCATTAACAGCTGAGGTTTGATCTGAAAGCTCATACCTCCCGCAGCGATTTTTTCCAGATCCAGTAAGTCGTTAATCAGCAGCGTCAGTCTTTTGCTGTTGTCATAAGCCACCTGCAACATATGTTGTTTGAGTGCAGCATGGCCTTCGTCTTCCAGCACCTGATGACACAATAAATCCAGTGCACCGGAAATTGAGGTCAGTGGCGTACGCAGCTCGTGACTGACGGTCGCAACAAACTCGTCTTTCATCTGCGCCACTCTTTTGCGTTCGGTAATGTCACTGAGCACCAGATAAATTTTTTCCAGCTGCTGCGTATCTGCAGCAAACTGCGGGTATAAATCCAGATTACACCAAAGATAAGACTGTAGCTCTGAGTGCCAGAATCCGATCTCTTCACTGGTTTTACCTGCCCCCGACACCAACACATCCAGCACCGACTGCAGCGGCGCTGGCGGTAGTGCCTGTGGCGGATTCATTTGCCAGTCGCCAGGCAGCGGCATCTTGCCCTGCAACTGCGCCATGGTCAGTCCCATCAGCTTTAGCGCGGCCGGATTCACATCCACCAGTTGTGCACTGGCGTTATAAATCAGCACCCCCTGCCCCATATGTAAAAACAACTGATGAAAACGGGCTTCAGATTCGGCACCTTGTTTGGCCAACAGCTGTGCCAGCATCAACGCCTGCTGCTGCCGGCTTAACAGCTCAAGCACTAATAAAAACAATAAGCTGCTAATGGCAACACCAGAAAGTGGTAGCGACCAGTTCAGCAAAGATTCGAACTGACGCTCAAAAGCGTGACGACTGGTCAGGGTAAGCAGCCATTGATGGCCATAAGCCGGGATCAGATAACTTCTGGAAAATAGCGGTTGGTGATTGGGTTCGGGCTCATGCCAACGCGCTGAATTGTGCATCAGTGTTGCATCCGAGGCTTTTTCACCATCATGAATGGTAAAGTCCACCATCAGATCACGATTGCCCAAAATGCCCTGCATCAGATCATCCATCCGATAGGGGCTGTAGACAAAACCATATAGGGCGGCCCAGCGCTCAGCGACAGTGGCCACAGGCCTGTTGTTGTAAAACACCGGCACATACATTAAAAAACCGGCTTGCTGCGGGCCTTTAATTTCCTGCTTTAACGTCACTTTGCCGGAAATGCCGGTGCTGTTGTGTTCCACCGCATATTGCATGGCTTTTTGGCGCACCGATTCAGAAAACATATCGTAACCCAGCGCAGCCCTGTTGCGCTCGTTGTCAGGCTCCAGATACATAATGGCAGTATAAAAATCCCTTTGCCCTGCCGGATAAGGTTGTGGCTCTGGCAACTGTTGCGCCTTGACCATAAGCTGATATGCCGGCAGTTCTGCCGGCAAAATGGCCTTTGCCACGCCAACCCCCTGAATGCCCGGGTAGTTTTGCTCCAGTTTGAGCCTGGCAACAAAGTTGCGCCATTCGTCGCGGTCGACCTGCTCACTGGCATCAAATAAAGCGGCCCCACTTAATAAAATTTGTTCGTGGCCCTGTAAGCGTTTTTGAATAGCAGCCAGCACTTCGCGGTTATGGAGTTCAAACTCGGCCTCTGCCCGCTGCTGTTGATTGGTCAGCAAGCTATGCCATAGGGTGGCTGTAGACAACAAACCTAATAATAAAATCAGCCAGGCAGCTATGCCTCTTGGACTAAAAGCGGTTTGAACCAGTAATTTCATCAGCGCAGTCAAGGATTTATCATAACAATGTTGATTATCTTAGCGCTAAATCCAGAGTCTGAATATGCGGCTAAAGTTTTATATGCAAAGGCCAGAAGCCGCTGGCACCAAGCGCTGGCTTTTATATGAACATTGCTGCATATAAAGCAGCAGGCAACATCATTTTCAGCGCAGCCAATCCGACAGTAGCTGAACCTGCACCCGCTCCCCTGCCTCAATATTGTCAGACTCGAGCGCCAGCGGCACCAGACAATCGGCGGCCAATAACGAAGACAACATGCCGGAACTGTCCATGGCCACAGGGGCAACCTGCAGCTGTCCGTCTGTTACACAGAGCACGCCACGCTGAAAATCCAGCCGGCCCGGTTTTTTGCGGAATTTACTTTTGACCAAAGCAGGCAATTGCAGCGGCGTTTTGCATCTTTCACCGGCGAGTTTACGCAGCGCCGGTTGTGCCAGCTGATCCAACGTCAGCACAGCCGACACCGGATTGCCGGGCAAACCAAAAAACCAGCAGTTGCCGAGTTTGCCAAACGCAAAAGGTTTGCCGGGTTTAATCGCCACCTGCCAGAAGTTCACTTGCCCCAGCTCCAACAGCACCTGACGGGTATAATCAGCATCGCCAACAGACACACCTCCACTGGTGACAAGCGCATCGACTTCGCTGGCGGCCCGGTGAAATGCGGCTTTAAGCAAAGCCGGATCGTCGGCAACCCAGCCATAATCAATAAGCTCCACATCCAGACGCTGTAACATAGCGCCTATCACAAATCTGTTGCTGTCATACAACTGACCTTCTGCAAGTGGCAATCCGGGCGCCACCAGCTCATCGCCGGTGGAGATCACACCCACTTTCAGCTTCTGATACACAGCCACTTCAGCAAAACCCAGAGTGGCAGCCAGACCAAGCTGCAAAGGCCCAAGACGCTCGCCACGACGCAGCACTGTGGCATCTTTGGCAATTTCACTGCCGGCCAGACGTACATGCTCAGCCATTTTGGGTTCGATACAAAGTTGTACCTTGCCATCATCTGTGAGCTTAACCTGCTCCTGCATCACCACAGTATCCAGACCTGCCGGCAACTTGGCGCCCGTCATAATGCGGATACAACAACCCGGTGTTAATTCGCCCTGATAAGGATGTCCGGCCAGACTTTGCCCAATCAGCTGAAAAGTTTGAGTGTTGACGGCATCGGCATAACAAAAGGCATAACCGTCCATCGCTGCATTGGTATAAGCCGGAATTTGCAAAGGGGATTTTATGTCTTCTGCCAAGACCCGCCCAAGTGCCTGTGACAGCGGCACTTGCTGCACCTGCAGTTGGCAGCTGACAGCTTCCAGCAACTGCTCAAGCGCCTGCTGAAAGGACAACATTGGTGTTTTTTCCTGTGGCATAAGATGGCTCCGGATTCACAATGCTTGCTGCTGGCTAAGGCTCTGCTGCTGGCTGTAGTTATTGCGCTGTGGTCAGCAGCACTAGCTGCCGTGACGGCCCTGATGGTTCACCATCCAGACCGCAGCTTCCACCCTGGAGCGTAAATTGAGTTTTTTCAGCAGGTGTTTTACATGCACCTTCACAGTGCCGTCGGAAATATCCAGCTCGCGGGCTATCAGTTTATTGCTCTGGCCCTTGGCTATCAGGCTGAGAATTTCATATTCGCGGTTGGTCAGGCTATTGATGTCAGCGGCAGGTTTTTCTGCCGGCCGGCGAATAGCTGTGGCCAGCGCAGCGTTAACGGCATCACTTAACACCATTTTGCCACTGGCGGCTTTTTTGATTTGTTCGAGCAGCTCATCCGGATCTGAGTCTTTTAGCAGATAACCGTCTGCCCCCAGGCCAATGGCTTTAATCACATCTTCGTTACTGTCCGACACCGTCAGCATCACAATACGGGAAGTGACCCCTTCATCACGCAGCCGTTTTAAGGTTTCGAGACCATCCATGCCCTGCATATTTAAATCCAGAATAATTAAGTCCGGATCCAGCTCAGGTGCAGTGGCAAGTGCCTCGGCGCCCGAGCCTGCTTCCGCCACTACTTCAAATTCAGCCTCAAAAGCCAATAACTGCCGTAATCCTTTGCGTAACAGCGGGTGGTCGTCCACCAGCATCACTGTGGTTTTACAATCTGACATCTTATGCTCCAACACTGTCCCGGATGTATGCGCTTATGCTGCATGCTTGTCCGACCGATAAAGTTGATTTATATCATGTCTGGCGCAAACACCGGGCAAAGCGCAAAAAGCCCGGAATTTTCCTTTGGCAAAATCATAGTTATAAATCATTGTTTATAAACAAAAAATTTAGCAACCCCGGCAAAAATACCACTTTGTAGGTATCTATTCTGCCCAACAAGCCGGTTTTGACTAACTCCTCAGACTCATTGTGGCCTTGCCGCCCTGCCTGCATAGTTTCAACGCACCTTTTGTGGGATAAGCCCGGAGTGGAACTATGTCGAATTTAAAACGTTGGGAGCCGGAAAACGAGACGTTCTGGCAACAGCAAGGCAGTAAAATTGCAAACCGCAACCTGTGGATTTCCATTCCCAGCCTGTTATGTGGTTTTGGTGTCTGGATGCTGTGGAGTATTGTCACGGTACAAATGTTAAATGTGGGTTTTCCTTTTACCACCAGTGAATTATTTACCTTAACCGCTATCGCTGGTTTAACAGGCGCGACTTTACGTATTCCATCAAGCTTTTTTGTCAGGCTTTGTGGTGGCCGTTATACGCTGTTTTTAACCACCACTTTGCTGATGATCCCGGCAGTGGGTACAGGTTTAGCGTTGCAGGATAAAACCACGCCGCTGTGGGTGTTTCAGCTGATGGCGCTGTTATCCGGCATAGGTGGCGGTAACTTTGCCTCCTCAATGTCGAATATCAGCTTCTTTTTCCCGAAAAAACAACAAGGTCTGGCGCTTGGCTTAAATGCGGGTCTGGGCAATTTTGGCGTGACCACAGTGCAGATTGCGGTGCCGCTTTTTATGTCTTATGGCGTGTTTTCACTCTTTGGCGCCGGCGATCCGCTGGTGCTGGAAAAAGCCAGTGGCACTGTGATTGGCACCATAGCGGCCGGTACCCAAACCTGGATCCAGAACGCCGGTTTTTCCTGGCTGATTACGCTGATTCCGCTGGCGTTTTTATTGTGGTTTGGCACCAATAACCTGAACACCGAAGAAGTGACACCCAAGCTGCCGGCCGCTCCTGTGTCATTTGCCATTATTTTGGCCATGCTCGGCATTGGCTTTTTAACCTCTATCGTTGGTTTGTGGCTCATGTTGCCGGAAAATGCCAATGGCTCTGGTTTTGGCATTCCCAAAGAGATTGTCATTATTCTGGTGTTATTTAGTACTGTGATGCTGCTGAAGTTATTACCGGGAGCCATCCGTACCAGCCTGGACCGGCAATACAAAATTTTTAATAACAAACACACCTGGGTCATGAGTGTGTTGTATGTGATGACCTTTGGCTCTTTTATCGGTTTTTCTGCGGCTTTCCCGCTGTCAATTCAGGTGATTTTTGGTTACAGCCATATCATGGTAGACGGTGTGATGACCCATACCACGCCAAACCCAAATGGCCCGAGCGCTTTAACTTACGCCTGGATAGCCCCTTTTATCGGTGCCCTTATCCGCCCTGTTGGCGGCTGGGTGGCCGATAAAGTAGGTGGTGCTTTTGTCACGCAAATTTGTTCCGTCGTGATGATTATCTGTGCTTTGGGCGCGGCTTATTACATGCAACTGGCTTATCAAAGTGCAACACCTGAGCAATATTTTGTACCTTGTTTCATGATTTTCTTAGGTTTATTTGCCGCCAGCGGTATTGGTAACGGTTCTACCTTCAGAACCATTGCTGTGGTTTTCCCTAAAGAGCAGGCAGGCCCGGTGTTAGGCTGGACTTCAGCTGTGGCCGCTTATGGTGCTTTTTATATTCCACAGGTGCTGGGTGAACAAATTAAAGCCGCCACGCCTGAATACGCCATGATTGGTTTTGCCGCCTTCTACGCTTTATGCCTGGTGTTAAACTGGTTCTTCTATCTGCGTAAATCAGGTGAGTTTTATAATCCGTAACAAAACGGCAAAACTCTGGTTTTGCCCGCACATTAAAAAAATGCCAGTCATAAAGACTGGCATTTTGTTTTTTCTGTTTGCAAGTTTGGTTTAATCACAACAATTGCCCTGTGGCGCAGCCTGCATTTGCGGCATGCCAACACAACACTCGGCATATAAAAAGCCCAGCAGCGCCTCGACAGTTTCAAACTTTAAACTGCAATACAGGGTGCGACCATCACGGCGCTGCTCCATCAAGCCCACCCTGGTCATCCGGCTTAAATGATGGGACAAAGTTGAGCCCGGAATATCCAGCGCCAACTGAATGTCACCCACTGCAACACCACCGCGCCCGGCCCGCACCAATACTCTGAAAATCCCAAGCCGGGTTGGATGACCCAGTTCAGCCAGCTGGGCGGCAGCCAGTTCCAGTTCGCTGTTCACTTCCATTATCAATCCCCAATTTTTTGTGTGAAGCCCCGGGCCACCATTGATGTCACAACATCAGGGGCAGCGCGGCTTGCGTCAGCAGTTGCTGATGGCAGTTTATGCTTTTTGACAAAATACTTCCATAAAGTTCGAAATATAATTTGACACTTCGATGTTTATCGAAATATTATCATTTCCAAGATAATCGAAATATTCAATGTAAGGACAACCCATGAACGAGTTGATGTCTTCCCCTGCTGTTGCCGCCAGTGTTGAATTTTTTATTGGCACCCTTGGCGAGTTATTGCTGCTGTTTATGCTGATCAGCATGCTGGTGCTGGTGCTGCAAGACAGATTTCCGGCGAAGCGTATCCAGGCTTTACTCAGCGGCGGCCGGGGTTATCTGACTGCTGCTGCGCTCGGCGCTATTACGCCTTTTTGCAGTTGCTCTACCCTGCCAATGTTGGTGGGCATGCTGCGCGCTCACGCCGCTTTTGGCCCTGTAATGACCTTTTTGCTGACCTCACCGCTGCTCAATCCTGTGCTGGTGGTATTGCTGCTAAGTGTGTTCGGGCCTGCTTTAACTTTGCTGTACAGTGCAGCTGTATTGCTGATTGCCCTGCTGGCCGGTGTGCTGTTGTCATGGCTGCGTTTTCAGCGTTTTGTCACGCTGCCGGAGCTGACCAACTGCGGTTGCAGCAGTACCTCAACCACAGCGACCAAGCCCGAGACCTTCTCTGCGCTTTATCTGCAAAGGCTGTTTGGCCGGGCTTTGGCTGAAACCAAAAGTTTTCTGCCGCACCTGCTGTTTGGCGTGCTGGTGGGCGCAGTGATCCACGGTTATGTACCCACCGGCTTTTTTCAGCAGCTTGGCAATCTAAATCAATGGATCTTGATCCCGATCGCGGCGCTCTTGGGTATTCCGTTGTATGTTCGTGCCAGTTCGATGATCCCGTTAGCGCTGAGTCTGGTGGGTAAAGGGATGAGTTATGGCTCTGTGATGGCGCTGACCATAGGGGGCGCTGGTGCCAGTTTGCCGGAAATGATTATGTTAAAACGGATTTTTCAGTGGCCTTTGCTGCTGGCCTTTGTTGCTGTGGTGTTTCTGACGGCCTGTATCACCGGTTTTAGCATCGACTTTTTACTGCCGGCAAGAGGGTAACAACATGACATCAAGCCAAAATACACAAGTTGAGCAGACCGCTGCCGCGATAAAACATAACCCCTTCTCTGCCAACAACTTAGCGAGTTCAGCCAGCGCTATAAAACGGCAACAAGCTACGCTCGCAACATCACAACTGCAACAACTCATTGAGCAAATGCACAGCACAAAGCTTGGTTTGCAGGGGCCACAGGGATTTCAGGCTGTGCCTGTGTCGTTCACTCCATGGCAGCTGAGTGCAAAGCAGTTTGGCGCCGCGCAAAAGCTGGCACAGTTACTGGGGCAATTGCAGGCTAAAGCCGCCGAAGACCCCGACTGGTTACTGGCACAAACAGAGCAACTGGCAAGCTCAGACACAGTGCCGGGTGAGATTTGGCGTCGCCTGAAGACACTCTCTGCTAAGCGGCGCAGCGGGCAAAACCACAGCATAAAAAGCCGGAATCTGATGCTAAACCGGCACGACTTTCTGCTGGATCAGCATCAGCAATGGCGCTGGGTCGAATCTAACCCCATCGCCGCCGGCATGGGGCCGTTAAACGCAGCTTATCTGAAGCTATGGCAACACCATCTGCAGGGCCACTATGCGCCCAATGACGCCACAGCACTGCAGGCAACACTGTTGGCACAAGCGGCCATACAGCAGGCACAACACACCACAACTTCCCCCCAACAGCAGCCGCTGATGCTGATTGTGGTGGAAGCCAATGAAGATAATATTTTTGACCAGCAACTGCTCTGCAACGAAGTGGAGCGCCTGGGTGTACAGGTGCAAAGAGTGACTGTGGCAGCGCTGCTGCAGGCCGGTTTTAACAGCCAACAGCAGCTTACCTGGCAACAACAGCGGGTAGATTTATTGTATTGGCGCACAGGTTATAACCCGGGTACCGAGCTTGATGACAATGTCTGGGTATTCCGCACCAGACTGGAACAAAGCGCTGTGGCGCAGTGCCCGACTCTGGCAGGTCAGCTCACCGGCAGCAAATGGTTTCAGCACCAGCTCACGGCGCTTATTCTGCACAACCCGGCTGCAGTTGCCAGTCAATTTGGCCTCAGCGCTGCAGATCTGCGTATATTGCAACAAGCTGTGGTGCCTTCATCGGCTATCAGCGACTTAACCCAAGCTCAGGCAGAACAGCTGATTGCACAGGGCTATTGGTATAAAACCCAGCAGGAAGGTGGTGGCAACGTGGCGCGCGGTGAAGATGCCCGGCAACAACTCACCAAAGCCGACAGCGCAGATTTACTGATGGCGCCTATTGACTGTTTTGTGCGCGCTGAAGCATTCACCAGCCTGCGTGGCGGCAACACGCACATTAGTACCGGCCATATCACCGAACTTGGCATTTTTAGCCTTGGCACCGAGGCGCTTTACGGCGGTTATTTATGCCGCACTAAAGATGCCAACAGCAACGAAGGCGGTGTGCACCGTGGGGGCGCTGTGTTGGATCTGGTGTTATTGCAATTATAACCAACGGTGTTTGATAGGGTTGCTGCGCCGCTAAATACCGGGTTTTTAGCCCCAGGCTAGTTCCGTAGAGTTCTCCAGGCGATGTCTGATTTTGGCATCGCCTGGCTGTCGCTTGTTGCGTAGCACAGGATTATTTCCCGAAAGAACAAGGCTTTGCTTAGATAAGCAAATAAGAAAAAGCATTAAACAAAAAGCCAATCACGATGATGCCACACACCACAATAACCAGAAAAAACAGCAATAACGGCAGTTTAATCACCTTTTTCAGCATGATCAGCGATGGCAAAGATAAAGCCGTCACCGACATCATAAAAGCCAGCGCAGTGCCAAGGCCAACCCCTTTGCCGACCAAAGCTTCAGCCACCGGCAAGGTGCCAAAGATGTCGGCATACATTGGCACCCCCATCAGGGTTGCGACAAAAACCGACCACCAGTTATCCTGACCCAGCACCGAAGTTACCCAGGCTTGTGGCACCCAGTTGTGAATTGCAGCACCAATCCCTACCCCAAGCAGCACATAAAACCACACCCGCCGGAAAATATCGCCAACCTGCGCTGTTGCATAATCAAAACGGTCTTTTGGGCTCAACTTTGCCTGCGGTATATCCAGCACCGGGCTGTGCAGCACAAAAGATTCCACATAACGGCTCATATTGGCTTTGCTAATTAAAGTGCCGCCAATCACCGCCAGCACAATGCCCACAGCCACATAAGCGATGGCAATAGACCAGTTAAAAATACTGGCCAGTAAAATTACCGAGGCTAAATCCACCAGAGGCGAGGAAATTAAAAATGAAAATGTCACACCAAGCGGCAAACCGGCACTGCTAAAACCAATAAACAAAGGAATGGATGAACAAGAGCAAAATGGCGTAATAGTGCCCATTAACGCACCGGTCAGGTTGGCTTTAAAACCCTGCATACCGCCCAGAATTTTTCTGGTGCGCTCAGGCGGAAAATAACTTTGTACCCAGGACACCGTAAAAATAAGCACTGCCAGTAATATAAAAATCTTCAGCACGTCATAAATAAAAAAATGCAGGCTGGCGCCCCAACGCGACTGCATCGACAAACCAAAAACATCTTCCACCAGCATTTTGACAAGATCGGATAACCACTGCATTTTCAGCAGCTGATTGTTCAGCCAGGCCCAAATATCCATCTGCATTCCTCTAAAGCTGTTGCAGTTGATGCTGGCAGCATAGCATTGACATCTGGAAAAACACATATATGATTATCCGCATATATGTAAATTTACATATCCATGAAAGTTATCCAATTCAGCGTGGCAGCTAGAAAAGAGGCAGTAAACAACATGCACCCTGTCGAATTTTTTAAATTATTGGCCGATGAAACCCGTTTGTTTTCCCTGCTGCTGATTGCACAGGAGGGCGAACTTTGTGTCTGTGAACTGACATCGGCCCTTGCTGAATCCCAACCTAAAATATCCCGACATCTCGCCATGCTCAGAAGTGCCAAAGTGTTGCTCGACCGCCGCCAGGGACAATGGGTGTTTTACCGGTTAAATCCGGAATTACCGCAGTGGGCCACACAATCGCTGGAGCAAACCCGGGCACAAAATGCCGCTCTGCTGGCCCCCTTGCTGAACAATCTTTGTGCCATGGGTGAAAGACCAGAACGGGCAAAAGCCTGTTGCCCCTGAACAGAAACGCAAAGCCGCTGAGCACAAAGGCACTTTGACTTGACGCCGCTGCAGATGCCACAGATTTTAACCAGCGTTTGGAGACTCAATAATGAAAGAATTCAAAGTATTAGGTATGGGCTGTAGCAAATGTGCCAAAACGGTCGAGTCGATTGAACGTATTGCCGCCGAGCTTGGTACCGACATTCAGATTGAAAAAATTGAAGATATACAGCAAATCATTGGCTTTGGCGTGATGAGCACACCGGCCGTGGTGCTGAATAACCTTGTGGTGCATACGGGCTCTATTCCGCACCGGGAACAGATTGAACAGTGGCTGAAAAGCTGAAATTGAGGATAGATTGATGAGTATTAAAGTAGGGATCAACGGTTTTGGCCGTATCGGCCGGTTAGCTTTGCGTGCCGCTTTTGACTGGCCTGAATTTGAATTTGTCAGAATTAACGATCCGGCCGGCGACGCCGCCACTTTTGCCCATTTGCTGAATTTTGACTCAGTGCATGGCCGCTGGCAGCATCAGGCGCAAGCTGAGGGCAATACAGTGCTGATTAACGGCAAAACCATTGTGGTCAGCCAGCACAAAAACATCCAAGACACTGACTGGTCAGACTGTGATTTGGTGATTGAATGTTCCGGCAAAATGAAAAGCAAAGCTGTGCTGGAGCAGTATCTGGCACAAGGTGTAAAACGGGTGGTGGTCAGTGCGCCGGTAAAAGAGCCGGGTGTGCTCAATGTGGTGATGGGCGTGAATCATCAGTTATTTGATGCTGCCAAACATCAGATAGTCACCGCCGCCAGCTGCACCACCAACTGCTTAGCGCCGGTGGTGAAAGTTATTCATGAAAATTTAGGCATTAAACATGGCTCTATCACCACTATTCATGATTTAACCAACACCCAGTCGATTCTGGACACTCCGCACAAAGACTTACGCCGTGCCCGCGCCTGTGGCAGTAGTTTAATTCCAACCACTACAGGTTCAGCCACTGCTATTACCGAAATTTTCCCTGAACTCAAAGGCCGGTTAAATGGCCATGCGGTGCGGGTGCCTTTGGCCAATGCTTCACTCACCGACTGTGTATTTGAAGTGGAACGCGCCACCACAGCCGAAGAAGTCAATGCCTTACTCAAAACCGCCGCAGAGGGTGAACTCAAAGACATCTTAGGCTTCGAAGAGCGGCCGCTGGTCTCCATTGATTATAAAACCGACCCACGTTCCAGCGTCATTGATGCTTTATCCACCATGGTGGTAAACGGCACTCAGGTGAAAATTTACGCCTGGTACGACAATGAATGGGGTTACGCCAATCGCACCGTTGAACTGGCGAGACTGGTTGGCAGCGCGGCTTAACTTTTTAAACCACAGTGTGCGGGGTATTTGCTGTTGCTGGCCAGTTCAGTCCGGAGCAGCGCCCTGCCCCGTCACTGTGCTTTTAGCAATATCGGTCAAATGACTGTAACGGCACAGTTGCAGTTTTACCTGATAACCAGGAAACCACAATGTCTGGACTATCGGCCAGTACCGGCCTGAAACAATATCTGCTGGTCACCGCCAACTACTGGGCTTTTACGCTCACCGACGGCGCCCTGCGCATGTTAATAGTGCTGCACTTTTATCAGCTGGGTTACAGCCCGCTCGCCATTGCCTCGTTGTTTTTGTTTTATGAGTTTTTTGGCGTGGTCACCAACTTAGTGGGCGGCTGGCTGGGTGCCCGTATTGGCCTGAATAAAACCATGAATATAGGTTTGGTGCTGCAGGTGCTGGCCCTTGCCATGTTGCTGGTGCCCACCCCAATGCTGAGCGTGGTCTGGGTGATGGCGGCACAGGCACTTTCCGGCATTGCCAAAGACCTGAATAAAATGAGTGCCAAAAGCTCGCTGAAACTGCTATTGCCGGAACATGCCCAGGGCGCTTTATACAAATGGGTGGCCATTTTAACCGGCTCAAAAAATGCGCTCAAAGGCGTTGGCTTCTTTTTAGGTGGGCTGTTACTCAGCCTTTATGGTTTTCAGGGCGCAGTGGCGGCCATGGCCGCTGCCCTGGTGCTCATTTGGCTGCTGAGTTTAGTGCTGCTGCAAAAAGATTTGGGCAAAAGCAGTTTTAAACCAAAATTTAAAGACTTGTTTTCCAAAAGCGCCGCCATTAACCGGCTGTCGGCTGCGCGGTTATTGTTATTTGGCGCGCGCGATATCTGGTTTGTCATTGCTTTGCCACTGTATTTATCCAGTGAATTTTCCTGGGCACAAACTGAAGTCGGCGCTTTTTTAGCCTGCTGGGTGATTGCTTATGGCGCTGTGCAGGCTTTTGCACCAGTGCTGACCGGAAAAAAATCAGGCAAAGCCCCCAATCACCATACAGCCTTATTTTGGGCTTGCCTGCTTTGTGGTCTGCAGCTGTTAATAAGCCTTGCCATGCAACAAAGTGCAGAACCACTTTGGCTGTTAATCGGTGGTTTGCTGTTATTTGGTGCTGTATTTGCGGTGAACTCGTCGTTACACAGCTATCTGATTGTCAGCCTGGCCAGTCGCGACGGCGTGTCGCTCGATGTGGGTTTTTATTATATGGCCAACGCCATGGGCCGGCTGATTGGCACTTTGTTATCCGGCTACGTCTATCAGGCTTATGGTTTTTATGCTTGCCTTTATCTTTCCAGCGCCTTTTTGCTCGGCACTGTGCTGGTCACCTGGCGTTTAAACACAACACCACAGGCCGCCGCGGAGTAAAAACCGGCACCAGGGCCTTTTGTGCCCGCAATGGCAACAATGGCAACAATGGCAACAAGTATTGAGCTAAAAACGCTGCTCTACTTTGAGCTGCAGCTCATAAGCATTCACGTCCTGGGCTGGCCCTATCGGTTTTGCCAAATCCAGATGGATCACATTGTCATTGGCCGAACGCGATGAATAAAAACGCGCACCAATGCCAACAGAACCAAGCCAGGAGTGCAGCTTGTTCGGGTTTAATAAATCCAGCTGAGCGCTATTAAACAGCAGCGCCGGCCTTGTCAGCGCGGCCACCGGCTCCGGCGCTGTGGCTGGAACGAACCCCAGCGCCCCAACTTTGCCGCCATCAATACGGCCGGCATCGGCAAACACCACAAAACCCACATCCAACAGCTGATACAGCGTCATTTTTGGATACCAGCGCAGTTCCATAGTCGCCAGAGTACGGCGCAAACCGTGCAGATACTGCACCGGATAACCCCGGATACCACCATCGGTGCGCACGCCATCTTCACTGCCAAGCGCGAGCGGATCGTCCAGTTCATTCTGCCGGCGCTGGTCGTAGCGCAGGTGGCTATAAAGGGCAAAACGCTCAGATAAACGATAAAAATCTTCCATCTCAAGCTTTAATTTAGTTTGATTGCCACTGGCCGCCCCGGTTTGCACCGCAAGGCTGCTGCTCAATAACACCAGATGCTGCTGATCGCCAAAACCTTTACTGCTCTGCCATTGCAGCTGATAACCCAGTTGTTTGTCCGGCGCCAGCGCTGTGGTTTGCACCCCAAATTTCAACTGATGACGCCAGCCCAGATGAATATCTTCGGTATGATTAATCAAAAACACATCCGACAGCGTTTTGTAATGATGCTGCATATATTCAACACCGAGCCAGGGGTACTGATAAACGCGGTTTTGCGGTAACCACAGTGCCTTGTGCAATGGGTCTTCACTAAAGGTGAATTTTTGCTCTGTATAACCCAACAACCAACGCCAGCTGGTTTGCTCCGAATAAGACCACAAGCGACCATAAACCAGCTCTGTTTGTTTTTGCTCTGTTCTGAACTGGTTTTCCGGGCTGTTATTGTGAAAAATCTGCTCCAGCCTGTCATCGCGCATCCAGGCGAGCCGCCACATCAGCGCGGCATCATCGGTATAAAAAGGATGGTCCAAACTCAGCACCTGTTTTGAACCATCATCGTTATCCACCCATTCAAACCAGCCATAACTGTGATCCAGACTGTCCCACTCAAATAACGACAACGGAATTTCACTGCGAAACTCATAACCCTGGCGCAGATAATTGGACTGAAACTTCAAACTGGTGCGTACCCCAAGGCCAAATAAATTTTCTTCTTTAAAACCAAAAGAATATTTATTGCTGCCGCCACTTCGGCTAAAACCCAGTGTGGGCTGAAGGCTCCAGGTATCCCAGGTTTCTACCTGAATATTGTGACTGCCATCGGCATTACATTCGGGTAACACTTTGATTCTGCTGTCACGCAAATAATTTTTCTGCCGCAATAAACGTTCAGCTTCACGCAAATCATCGGCATTTACCTGCTGACCGCTGTTAAAAGGCAGTTCGCGCTTAAGCGCCCAGGCTTTGGAGTTGATATGCAGCCAGTTGGCAAAATGGTGCAACCAGAAAGCATCCGGCGCTGTTTCATCAAAAATGGGATTTAGCTGAAAATCAATTTGCCCGACCGTCATCGCCTGTGGCCAGTCAGAACGCGCCTCGCCCATGTCATCGGTGGTGGGCGCCTGGCTTGTCAGCTGACACAAATCTTCCAGCGTCAGCTCTTTGGGCCGCGTTTTATCTTGTGTAGCGGGCGCTGCAGCCTCAGCCCCAGCCACCGCATCTGAGGGTTCAGCAGCCAATACCAAAGCAGGCGTCAGCAATACAAACAACGCCAGAGCGCAGCGATATAACAAAACCGGCTGCTGCAACACCATCAACGACTGCATTAAGTTCATCACTACCGCCTTTTTGGCCAGAGTTCATCTAAGCCGGCCGATTGCAAACAGTGCTGCTTCAGCCAGCCGCCCGGCAACCGGAAAACAGGTCAAGTGCAGGCTGATAAAGGCTGGTCTGCACCGAAAAAGCCCCCAACAGACTGTGAAACAAGTGATCGTGACTGAACGGGCTGCTTTTTGCAGCCGCCAGACAACCGGCATCTAATTTGGCCGCTGTTGCATAATCAGCGCTCATCCACCACAGCATGGGCACCCGGGTTTGTGCTTGTGGCGCCATAAAATAAGGCAAACCGTGCAGATAAACGCCGTTCTCGCCCAGCGACTCTCCGTGATCCGACAGATACAACATCGCGGCGTTGTAGTGCTGCTGCTGTTGCAGCTGTGCTATCACCTTGGCCAGCAAACGGTCGGTAGCGACAATGCTGTTGTCATAGGCATTTACCACTTCGCCGCGTTCACACAACTGAATTTGTTTATCCTGACATTCGGGCTGAAACTTTTTGTCCTGGCCGGCACTGCGCTTGTAATATTCAGGGCCATGACTGCCCAGCTGGTGCAATACAATAATGCGGTCGCCATTGCTTTGGCGCTTTAACGCACGTGCCAGACCATCCAGCAACACATCGTCCAGACATTGGCCATGGCTGCAGCGCTTATCAGACTGCTGAAATAAAAACTCAGAAGGCAGCCGGTCGCACACCCCTTTACAGCCGGAATTGTTATCCAGCCAGCTGGTATCCACGCCAGTTGCTTGCAGTATATCCAGCACATTACTGCTGTTTTTGGCGATGGCCTCGTCATAGTTGTCTCTATTAAGGGCCGAAAACATACAAGGCACAGAATGGGCTGTCGCAGTGCCGCAAGAACTCACCTGGCTAAAACTCACGACCGGCAACTGACTTAATAACGGATTGGTCGGGCGTGAATAACCATTAAGCTGAAAATGATCTGCTCTGGCAGTTTCGCCCAGCACCAGTACCAGCAGTTTGGGTTGGCCTGAGCTTTCGCTTCGCCGGGCGTCACCGGCCAGCAGCTGAAAGGGTGGCTGCGTCTGGGCTTTCACCGATTTACTGAGCAAGGAAAGGCCGGCAACTACAGGGCTAACCGGCAATGCCAGATGTTTTACACTTCTGAAATTACGGAAAAAGGATGCAAATTCTGCATAACGGCTTGTGCCAAGGGCAGACAACACCAACACCAGCAGCAGCAGCGCTGCCAGGAGATGCTGAGCATAACTGCGCCCGGCCAGGCGCTGCACCCTGACCATCAACACCAATAGCAGCGGAAATAACATCCACTGCAGCAGGTGCAGCAATAGCGCACCACTTAGCAGAGCGCGCGCTTCTGCCGGATCGGTTTCCAGCGCGTTTTGCAGCATATCTCTGTCAATCAGCACACCAAAGCTCTGGTTAAAATACAGGCTCAGGCTAGCCGCGAAAAACAAAAGCAACACCACAGGTTTGAGTAAAGTGCCGTGGGCAAAAATAAACAGCAGCAACAAATTCAGCAAAAATACCAGCAATAACAAACAGATTTGCAGGCCAGGCTGGCCCGGGATCTGCGTTTGTAACGCCGCATAAAAAGGCGCGTTGAACATCAATGTCATGCCAAGCGCTGCCACCAGCATAAACAGCAGCGGATGCCAGCTTTTCGCCGGCCGCTGTAAATCGGGCGAGAGCAACACAGGTGTGTAACGACGCAAATAACTAAACATCATATTGCTCCTGCACTGCGGGCATCAGTGAAACTCTGGCCTTGGGGTAACCCAGATACACCAGAGTGCTGACACACCAACACAACCACAAAGTAGTGAGATCATGAGAGAAAAAATGGGCACCGCGCAGCTGCTGCGCACTCCCAAACAAGATGCCAAGCAGCAAACCCAGCGTCAGGCCCAAACAGGCTTTACGGGCGCAAAGAGGTAAAAAATAAAAATACAAGGCAACCCATGCATAACCCACACTGGCATGGCCTGCCGGAAAACATTGGGTGGATGGCATCCAATCCGGGCGCCCGGCAAAAATACCGATAAAAGGCTGATGGCCGCCAAATTGTTGTAAATCCCAGGGACACTCGGCCGGCAACAAACGTTTGATGACAGCAACAAGGGCAAAACTCAACAGCAGGCTGAGCACTAACTTACCAAGCGCCTGGCGGCGTTCACTTTTGTGCTTTGCCAGAAACTGCTGATAAAACCAGCTCAACAATAAAGCCACCACCAGCAGATTATTCAAGAAGCGACCGCCGTTATGCAGCACATCGCTCAACAGCCAGTGATTGGTCAAACGCCACTGCCCACCTTCAAGCTCAAACAAGGCTGAGGCCAGCACAAAATCAAAGCCGGCTGCATAAAACAGGCTAAAACCCAGCATAAAAACAGCCGTTGGCACCAACAGATAATGCAGTAGCTGCTTCAAGTGATTCTGTAACATTGGCTGACAACCAGCGTTTTAAACATCACTACAGCCTAATCAGCGATACTTAAAATTAACTTAAGCCGGAAATTTATTATCCGCAGCTTCAAAAAAGCCCTGTGCCAGGAAGCTACAGATGCATCGGCAACTACCAGCAGCACGCACCAGAGCTGCGGTTGCGAAAAGTCAGGCAGATTGGCTATAGTCGCGGCGCCGCAAAACCGCGGACTAAGTAACACAAGGATGTTCCTGATGAAATTTTGTTTTGGCTGGCAAATTGCCGCTATTGGCTGTGGATTGGCGTCAGTTGCCACGCAGGGCGCCGCTTTAGCTACCAGTCTTTTCACCACTGAAGTTTTGGCCACTGAAGTTTTAACCACTGCCCTGCCTGAAGCTGAGCCTGTTGCCAGCATGATAGTGCCACCAGTGCTGGCGACGCGGTACCAAAGTGCCGATGCTGTTGGCTTATTGGCATTTTCGCCCGACAACCAGACTTTGGC
The DNA here is from genome assembly GCF_025245835.1 of Rheinheimera sp. 4Y26. GTDB lineage: Bacteria > Pseudomonadota > Gammaproteobacteria > Enterobacterales > Alteromonadaceae > Pararheinheimera. The sequence continues at coordinate 40,586 of NZ_JAOBWS010000017.1, read as the reverse complement.
TTTTAGCACCAACCGCAACAGCAAACAACAAAGTGAGCTTGGCGATATCTGGCTCAGTGAACTTTATGCCTGGTCTTTTACCGCAAGCGACAGTCCACAGAAACTGATTGATGCCAGCACCACCAACAAATTTGCCTATTATGGTGCCCCTGCGCTGCGTCTTCAGTGGCAGCACAACAACATCTTATTGGTGATAGGTAATGGTGATGATGAAGCCACAGAGCTGACGTATTTAACCGCCCAAAAACGGCTGAAAAACCCCAATATTGGCGAGTGGACGCTGGATGAACCACCTTCCCTGACCGACGCAGAACTGCAAGTTCAACAATGTTTTGCCGACTGGCGCCCGGAAGTGGTTGAACACAGCAACAATCACTGGCTACAACCTGGCAAAACCCTGTTGTATCAGGCCAGTTATGCCCAGGAGCCGGGCGATCTGTGGTTGATTGATCTGCCGAACTGCCAGCGCACTTTGTTGCCTTTGCCCAAAGGGCTTGCAACGGCGCAAATCCGGGCCATGGGCGGTGCGCTTTATCACGACCAGTTGGTGTTGGTGTTACAGCAAATTCGCCATCAGCGCAGCCAAACCCTGTTATTACAAACCCTGTTATTACAAACCAATATCAGCACCCTTGGCACAGCGCAGCAGCAATGGCTGAACTGGAGTTATGGCCTTGGTGGCCCGTTAGAATTTACCGCCCTGACATCGACCGACAGACAAAGTTTGTTTTTGCTCACTGACAACAACCAGCCTTGTCGCAGCCGGCTTTATAGCCTGAATCAGCGGCAGTTAAGCGCTATTGCCGTGGATGGGCACCGGTTGTGTAACGCAACAGTCAGCGACAGTGGTTTGCTTGGCCTGACACTGACCACCATGAAGTCTGACAAAAAAGCCGGCAACACGGCAGGAGCCAAGCACATCTGGGTGGTACAACCGGCGTTTTTGCAGGCATTTAAATAAAAAGCTGCAATTTATAAAGGGGCAAGACTTTGGTTTGGCAGGGGTTTAGTTGCCGCCGACATGGCGCGAACATGCGCGGACAGGCGTCAATCCCGAGGCCAAATAGCATCGGCAAAGGCACTGCGCTATCTGCTAACGAAGCTGTGCCGCCTGCAGTCACTTAAAACCACAAAACCCGGCCTTAGCAGCCGGGTTTTGTGTTATCTGTAGTTGTTGGCAGTTCTTGCTGCAATATAGCCAGCTGGCGTTTGAGCTGCTGCAGGTTATCGAGCAGGCGCTGCTCAATAAACTGCAGTTTTAACGCGGGATCAGTAATGGCATCCAGCTCAGCGGCCAAACGACGTAACCTTTGTTGCTGCAGTTCAGTCTGGTAAACAACAGCGCTTTGTGGCGACTTGTTGTTTTGTTGATTGGAGTACGGCATCAATACACTCCGCAAAAATCGGCTTTGTGAATAACAACACAATGCCTGTGGTTATTATTCATTCAGTGTCAGCGATAACCAAGCTGATGCCAATGCCCAAAAAGAGGTAGCCGCTTGCGCCTGACGGCCCGGTGACTCTGCACATGGCCGCATCACGTGTTGTCACTTTACCCTTGCGCGCCGCAGTTTGCACGCAAGGGCAAAGATTGACATATCCAACTGTCGTTAATAACCCAACCCTTTGTTCACGATCTCCACTGAATTTTGCACACCTTTGCGGGTGCCGGTCAGCCGATAACCGTTGCCTAAGTTGCCATCATGACAATCCAGCTGCTGGCGAATACACACATCGAGAATTTTTTGCAGTACTTCGGGATGCCAGGCATTAAACCAGTCGCCGTGCAGTGACATGCCACCCGGAGTTGTCGCTGTTACGTCATACATATCCGAAGCAAACCGCCAGCCGGCACTTGATTTTGTATTCGGATCATATACATCGGGTTTTACGCCAAAAGCATAGTGAAAGCTCACCCTGATAATTGGCACCGGGTGTGTGCCCGGGCATACCATCCCGCCCGTTCCACTTGATTTCACCGGATAAGCCAGATGACTTTTATGATCGGCGGAATCTAAATCCAAGCCATTCCAGCAACTAGGAAAAAAGATATCCATCCGCAGCCGGTCGGGCGCCACACACTGCGGAATACTGGTACTCCAGCGCGGATTTTGACCATCACTGGATTCCCAGGACTGGCAATGCCATCGGACAATGGACGTATCTTGCTCCTGGCCGGGCTTACCCATATGACTACCAGCGATCATTTTCAGCCCGAGCGGGATCGGTTGAATAGCTGACAAATCGTCAACACCGGCAGAATAATAAAACACTTCATGCGCTTCATCATCGTTGCCGACCACTGCCGGTACCACCTTCCAGGCAGGCGCGCCCTGAGCATCTAATAACCGCTGTCCTGTGATCGCATCATAAGAAGGAGCTAACAGCGCCGGCACCCAATACGCCGAACGATTCAGGCTATTGCCCTGACAGCTGGATTCGCCGGCAGTAAATAATGAGGCCTCAGTACTTTGTTCATCCAATAAAAAATTGCCATAAAAATTATGCAGATGGGCAGCGTTGGCCTTGCCCGGAAATACAATCGGATCAACATAACCGCTGTGCGACAGATCACAGTTGATCCGGAAAATACCGCGCCAGCTGTTGTCACGGCTTGGCGCCGGTTGTACCGAAGTGGCGATTAAATCCGGATGGGCACGACCTGCAGCGCTGGCTGGAAAAGCACTTTCCACAGTCCAGCGAATGGCCGCCGGCGCGCTTTCGTTACCGTCTGCTCCCACAGTCCAGACCTGCAATTGATGTTGTTTGACACTTAGCGGATACAGCTGATGTGGGCTAGTACAGGCAACAACAGGTTCATCATTCAGCTGGCAGCGATAACTTTGCGCTGCGGGTGCTGAAAACTCGACAGTCGCATAGGGCGTCTGTGTCACACTTTCAGGTTGTTTACTCAATGTTGGCGCCTGCGGTGTGCTGGCCACAGGTTGCTGTGGCACGGCGGTGCTGTCAGCACTTTCAGAACCACCACAAGCAGTTAAAACACCGGATACCGTGAATACACAACAAATTTTTAGTAGTTTCATCGCCATTAGCTTCCATTGTTGACTTAAATAAGCCGCTCACCGGATTCTAGTTTTCTCGATGTAAAGAAGTGTAAGGCGGGTGGAAATCTGTGGTAAATGCCAAAGCGCCGGCATATGGCCGGCGCTTTTATTGTGCTTTGAGGGGGGCTTTTTGAAAAGCCAGGCTTCAGGCCAGCCTGAAACGTGCCACCATATCCTGCAGTGAACCGGCCAGGCGCGCCAGCTCACGGGCTGTAGCTGCAGTTTGTTCAGCGCCGGCGCTGGTTTGCACCGACACATCGCTGATGCGGATAATATTCTGGTTAATTTCTTCAGCCACTGTACTTTGTTCTTCTGCCGCCGAGGCTATCTGGGTAGTTTTATCGTTAATAGCCACTATGCCTTCGAGCACTGCCTCCAATAAATGGCCGGTGGCATGAATGTTCTCTGCGCCCTGACCGGCCTGCTGCAAACTCAGCTGCATATCAGTCGACGCCTGCTCTGTGCTTTGTTGCAGGGTTTCAATCATGCTGCGGATATCAACAGTGGATTGCTGGGTGCGCTGCGCCAAATGCCGTACTTCATCAGCCACCACAGCAAAACCGCGGCCCTGCTCACCGGCTCTGGCCGCTTCAATAGCCGCATTCAGTGCCAGTAAATTGGTTTGCTCTGCAATCCCCCGGATCACCTCCAGCACTGTATTAATCGACTGGCTGTGGCTTTTAACCTGCAAAATAGTGTCATTGGTGTTTTGCACCTGATTGGAAAGCTTACCAATTAAATCAATGGTTTGATGTAATTCTGTCAGGCCTTTTTCCGCATGCTGATGTACTGCACTGGCTTCCCCTGCCGCTTCTGCGGTGCTGCTGGCAACATCCCGCACTGTCGCGCTCATTTCATGCATGGCGGTGGCGGCAAGTTCAGTATCCTGTTGTTGCTGTAATACCCCTTTGCTGGTTTGCACTGTCACAGCTGAAGCCTGCTCGGCAGCAGCAGCCACCTGATGTACGGCCGAATCAATTTGCTGCAGCACCTGATGCAGCTCATCGGCCACCTGATTAATGCCTTTGGCAATATGACCAAATTCGTCATGGCTCTGGTATTGCACCCGCGCTGTTAAATCGCGGGCAGCCAGTTTTGCCATGGCATCATCAATTCTGGCCACGGCATTTTTAATATTTTTAATCACAGCAAAAGCCAGCCACAACACAAACAGCAACACCAGCAGATTTGACAATAAAGCCCACCACAAAGCGCTTTGGCTTTGCTGATACACTTCAGCGGCCGCTTTGGCGGTTTGGCTTAATAACTGATTTTGCAGCACCACCAGCTTGTCGATACGCTGGGTAGCTAAGTCAAACCAGCGGCCACTGTCCACCTCAAGTTTGCTGTTGATGGGCGTTTGAAACACCAGTTGCTGCAGGCTTTTAAACTCGGCACTGTCAGCATCGGCCAGCGCAGTTTTAATGTTCTGCTGAGCGGCACCACTTTGCCTTAACACATTTTCCTGAAAGGCGATAAAAGCGCCCAGGTTGGTACTGACCCGGGTTAATAAGTCGCTATCGAGCTGCTGCTGATTAAACACCAGCCCAAGCAGCGCCCGCTCGCGTCCGGCGCGCTCTATCATTTCCATCAGCTGATTCATCACCGCCAGCTGACGCGCCATCTCAAAATGTGACAGCTGCTGCTCAGCCTGATGACTGAGCGCCAGTAACTGGCTGATCAACTGGGTATAACGGGCAGCAGACTCAGTGTTTTTAATCTGCTGTTTATCCACCTCTTGCCGAAGTGGCGTCAGCGCCGCTAATTGTTGTTGTGTCTGCTGCAAACGCTCATCTTTTAACTGCAAAAAGGCGCTGAGGCTGCGGTCACTGTCACTGCGGGCTTTTTGCATTTTGTCGGCAAATTTGCTGCCTTTGCTGCCCAAAAACACGCCGCTGCTGCCACGTTCGGTTTGCAGGCTATTGACCAGCGCGCCCACCACCAGGGTTTGTTGCACCCTTTGTTCTACCTCGGCTGCCACCTGCAGTGCCTGATATTGCGCCAACATATGTTGGGTGACAAACCAAAATAAAAATACCAGGGGCAAAGCCAACAATAACAGCAGCTTATATTGCATTGGCCAGTTGCGGATCATCGCTTGCATTAAACTCTCCTTGTGAAAGCCGCGCTAATGCGGCCGTCGGATCTACTATTCAACCTCTGCAGCTTGCTGCTGCAGATATTCAGGGGTAAAGCTGAAATACACCCCGGTACCGCCCTGTTCGCGGCGGCGGATCTGAATTTCTCCGCCCAGCTGTTTACTACGTTCCTGCATAATGGCCAGGCCATAATGGTTCAGCTTTTCAGCATTTTGCGCTATGCCTACACCATTATCTTCAATAGCTAAATCAATGGCTTTGCCCTGCTGTTGTGCCAGCCGGATCCGCACTTCAGAGCCCTGACTGTGATGCACCGCATTCTGGCTGGCTTCACGCACTATTTGCAGCAAATGAATTTCTTCCTGTGGCTGTAATGGCGTGTTGGTCAGCTGATAATCCAGCAAAAACCTGATGCCGGATTGTTCGGATAACTGGGTTGCGGTGAGCTGCAGCGCTTGCTGCAAACCACCGCCATCCACTTTTAATCTGAAAGTGGTCAATAATTCCCGCAATTGACGGTAAGCGGCATCCAGGCCATGTTTCAGCTCGGCCGACACATCCTGCATACTGGCTTTGTCGTCCATCTGAATGGCTTTATTGAGCCGGCTCACCTGAATTTTTAAATATGAAAGCGCCTGTGCAAGCGAATCGTGCAGCTCGCGGGCAATCACAGTGCGCTCCTGCATTAATGCCAGCCTTCTCGCTTGCTCGGCCTCAGATTTTAAGCTCATCGCCACCGCCAGCTGATCGGCCACTGTGCTTAATAATTGCTGCTGCCACTCTGCCAATTTTTTATCTATGCTGGTGCGGGCGATAAGCACACCATATTGCTGATGGTCTCTTCTAAGCTGATAACGGTACAACAGCTGATCGTCCCGGCGCATGCCATGACTGGGCGCTTCAATACATTCATGGCAACTGGTGCGGCCGCAAGCTTCTTGCTCAGCATCTGCTGGTTGCAGCTGCAGATAAGGCTGACTGCCCTGCTCAGTAATTAAACAAAGTTCAATGTCGCGGATTTGTGTCACCTGCTGCAGCCGGTCAACCAGCACATTTAACTGCTGCCGGTCCGGCACCTGCTGATTAAAACTGCGCGCCATCTCATATAAAAACTGCAGTTTGGTATTACTTTGTTGCAGCGCTGCGGTTTGTTCATCCACCCGTTTTTCCAGATTGCCGTACATATAAGCAATAGCGTCGCTCATTTTATTGAGGGTACCGGCCAGCACCCCGAGCTCGTCCGGCTGCTCGGCGGCAATACGGGAGGTAAAATCGCCCTGGCCGATGCGCCGCGCCGCACGCGTCAGCTCCGACAGCGGCTGCTCGACTCTGGACTTAAGCCAATACATCACCACCATGGCCAAAATTACGGTTAAAAACAGCGCCACCACCTGCACCAGCCGCAGCGCCCGCACTTTTTGCTCAGCGTCCTGCTGTATGCTGCCGACCAATTGTTCCAGCATGGCAACATGGCTGGCCAAAGCACTGCTTAACTCGTCGGCGCTCATACTGCCACTGGTTATTTTTGGGCTCAGTTCCAGCCAGTTACGGCGGGCCTCACGAAAAGCTTCACTGAGTGCGCGTTTTTCATGTTTCATCCGGTAAAACACCGGATGCTGCCAGCTGTCCAGCAGCTTCTGCTGCGCTTCAGCCAGCTGAACCGGTTTTTGTTGCTGGCTCAGAAGTGCCACTTTATAGGTTTGCATCCGAAGCGAACCGGCCACGTTAATGGCCAGCGCATCACTGTCGGCTTTTTCCGATAACCAGTAGGAAATCAACATGGTACTGAGCGCCATGGCCACGATGCAGGATAGAGCAACGCCGATACGCGTCACAATTGAAAATTTTTTCATCATTACACCCAAATGAAGACAGGCACAGCATATGCTTTTTTAACCGGGGACAAGCTGCGCAAGTGAGCTACCCCTTTTACCCCGCCAGCCTCAAGTCAGCGAATGAACCTTCTGACCGACAGCGAAGTTTACATTTTTATTCAATAACTTAGTAAAAATTCACTCTACCTCTTTGGGGGTAGCCCGGCGCCATTTTACCCATTTTCATGCCATAGCAAGCTTGTGCCAGATCAATCATCATTCGCCCAACATTCTTATAGTGTTCAGAAGTTAAGCAGACAAGGTTGTTGTGCATGCAAGAGCAGCAACCAGCGCCAGGAGTAAACCGATGAGTCATCTTCTCGACAAATTGCGGTTTTTTAAAACCCGCAAAACGCCATTCTCCGACGGACATGGCATTACCACCAATGAAGACAGAACCTGGGAACAGGGTTACCGGCAACGCTGGCAACACGACAAGATTGTACGTTCCACCCACGGGGTGAACTGTACCGGTTCTTGTAGCTGGAAAATTTATGTCAAAGATGGTCTGGTGACCTGGGAAACCCAGCAAACCGACTATCCGCGCACCAGACCCGACTTACCTAACCACGAACCCCGCGGTTGCCCCAGGGGCGCCAGTTATTCCTGGTATATCTATAGCGCGAACCGGCTGAAATATCCAAAAGTCCGCCAGAGCCTGATGAAATTATGGCGTGAAGCCAAAGCCATTCATAAAGATCCGGTGCTCGCCTGGCAATCTATTATCAACGACCCGGTTAAAGCAAAAAGTTACAAAGAACGCCGTGGTTTAGGTGGTTTTGTCCGCGCCAGCTGGGATGAAGTCAACGAGCTGATTGCCGCAGCCAACGTGCATACAGCCAAAACTTATGGCCCGGACCGTGTCACCGGCTTTTCGCCTATTCCGGCCATGTCGATGGTGTCTTACGCCGCCGGTGCCCGTTATTTGTCGTTAATCGGTGGTAACTGTTTAAGTTTCTACGACTGGTACTGTGACTTACCGCCGTCATCACCGCAGGTGTGGGGCGAACAAACCGACGTGCCGGAGTCGGCCGACTGGTACAACTCTAACTACATTATCGTTTGGGGTTCCAACGTGCCACAAACCCGCACGCCGGACGCCCACTTCTTAACCGAAGTACGATATAAAGGCACCAAAACCTGTGTTATTACTTCAGATTATTCCGAAGCATCGAAGTTTGGTGACACCTGGCTGGCCCCCCGTCAGGGCACAGACGCCGCCCTTGCCATGGCATTTGGGCATGTGATTTTAAAAGAATTCCATGTGAATAACCCAAGCGCCTACTTTACCGACTATGTGCGCCGTTATACCGATATGCCGATGCTGGTTATTCTGGAAGAAAACGACGGCAAACTGGGTCAGGGCCGTTTCCTGCGCGCTGCCGATCTGGTCGACAATCTGGGTGAAAACAATAACCCGGATTGGAAAACCATCGCTTTAAACAACAAAACCGGCAAACTGACCAGCCCGAACGGTGCCATTGGTTATCGCTGGGGTCAGAATACCGACCAGATTGGTAAATGGAACTTAGAACAAAAAGACAAAGACGGTGACATTGAACTGGCACTGAGCCTCAAAGACAACCATGACGGTTTAGTCGACGTTGCCTTCCCGTATTTTGGCGGTGCACCACACGAATACAAATACTTCCAGCACACAGCGCATGATGATATTCAGCTGCGTAAAGTGCCGGCGAAAAAAGTACAGCTCGCTGACGGTACTGAAGCGCTGGTCGCCACCGTATTTGACTTAACGTTGGCGCATTATGGTGTGGATAACGGCATTAACGATGCTAACCGTGCCCAGAGTTACAACGACAACGTGCCTTATACCCCGGCCTGGCAAGAAGCCATCACCGGCGTCAAACCAGAAGATGTAATTCGCATTGCCACTGAATTTGGCCGCAACGCCGATAAAACCCGTGGCCGTTCTATGGTGATAGTGGGTGCTGCGCTGAACCATTGGTATCACATGGATATGAACTACCGCGGCCTGATTAACATGCTGATGATGTGTGGTTGTATCGGTCAGAGTGGTGGTGGCTGGGCGCATTATGTCGGTCAGGAAAAACTGCGGCCACAAACCGGTTGGGCACCGCTGGCATTTGCCACCGACTGGCAAAAACCACCCCGTCATATGAATGGTACTTCGTTCTTCTACAACCATTCCAGCCAGTGGCGTTACGAAAAACTGGATATGGCCGAAGTGGTGTCACCACTGGCCAATAAAGAAAAATGGACTGGTTCTATTATCGACTTTAACGCCCGCGCCGAGCGCATGGGCTGGTTACCTTCCGCACCTCAGCTTGGCGTGAACCCGCTGCATATTGCCGGTAAAGCCAAAGCCGCTGGTATGGAGATTAAAGATTACCTGCTGGGAGAACTTAGCAGTCACAACATAAAATTTGCCTGTGAAGAGCCGGAAAATCCGCAAAACTTCCCACGCAATATGTTTGTCTGGCGCTCGAACTTACTGGGCTCTTCCGGTAAAGGCCATGAATATATGCTGCGGCATTTGCTCGGCACCAAACATGGTTTGCTCGGCAAAGACTTAGGCGGTTTTGGCGGTAAAAAACCAGAAGACGTGCAGTGGACCGACAGCCCGGCTGAAGGCAAAGTGGATTTATGGGTAACACTGGATTTTCGGATGTCCACCACTTGTCTGTATTCCGACATAGTGCTGCCAACCGCTACCTGGTATGAAAAAGACGATATGAATACGTCGGATATGCATCCATTTATTCATCCGTTATCCGCCGCTATTGACCCTGTGTGGGAAGCACGCAGCGACTGGGAAATTTTTAAAGGCATTGCCAAAGAATTCTCCCGCGTTTGTGTCGGTCACTTAGGGGTGGAAACCGACGTAGTCACCACGCCAATGCACCACGACACGCCGGCCGAATTGGCCCAGCCTTATGGTGTGAAAGCCTGGTGGAAAGGTGAATGTGCGCCTGTGCCCGGTGTCACTATGCCGCATTTAAATGTGGTGGAACGTGATTATCCAAATACTTATCAGCGCTTTACCTCAGTAGGTCCATTGCTGGAAAAAACCGGTAACGGCGGTAAAGGCATCGGCTGGGATACCAAAAATGAAGTGCATTTCCTTAAAGAGCTGAACCGTACTCACACCGCTGAAGGCGCCAATAAGGGCCTGGCCAAAATTGAGTCGGCCATCGACGCCTGTGAAGTGATTTTAACGCTGGCACCAGAAACCAATGGTCAGGTGGCCGTGAAAGCCTGGGCTGCCCTAGGCAAAATCACCGGCCGCGATCACCGCCATCTGGCGCTGAATAAAGAAGATGAAAAAATCCGCTGGCGCGACATTGTGGCCCAGCCACGCAAGATTATTTCATCTCCGACCTGGTCAGGTCTGGAAGACGAGCATGTGTCTTACAACGCCGGTTATACCAACGTGCATGAGTTAATTCCATGGCGCACCATCACTGGCCGTCAGCAGTTTTATCAGGATCACGAGTGGATGCGCGACTTTGGCGAACAACAATGTGCGTACAAACCGCCTATCAACTTAAAAACTGTCGCGCCAGTGCTGAATAAAAAGCCCAATGGCAACACCGAAATAGTGCTGAACTGGATCACCCCACACCAAAAATGGGGCATTCACAGTACCTATTCCGACAACCTGCTGATGCTGACCCTGTCACGCGGCGGCCCCATCGTCTGGATCAGTGAAATTGACGCCAAAGCGGCAGGCATTGAAGACAACGACTGGATTGAAATTTTTAACGTCAACGGTGCCATTGCAGCCCGTGCCGTGGTGTCACAGCGAGTGCCGGAAGGCATGAGCATGATGTACCACGCTCAGGAGCGCATAGTGAACGTACCAGGCAGTGAACAGACCGGTACCCGCGGTGGTATTCACAACTCTGTGACCCGCGCTGTGATGAAACCCACCCATATGATCGGCGGTTATGCCCAGCAATCTTATGGCTTTAACTATTACGGCACTGTGGGGTGTAACCGCGATGAGTTTGTCATCGTCCGTAAGATGAACAAAGTCGACTGGCTGGACACCCAATAGGAGTAGCATGATGAAAGTACGCGCACAAATAGGCATGGTATTAAATCTCGACAAGTGCATAGGCTGTCATACCTGCTCCATTACCTGTAAAAACGTCTGGACCTCACGCGAAGGTGTGGAATACGCCTGGTTTAACAACGTTGAAACCAAGCCTGGCATTGGTTTTCCGAAAGAATGGGAAAACCAGCAAAAATGGAACGGCGGCTGGGTGAAAAACGCCAAAGGTGAGCTGGAGTTAAAAATTGGCGGCAAACGCCGGGTGTTGGCGAATATTTTCGCCAACCCGGATTTACCGGAAATTGACGACTACTACGAACCTTTTGATTTTGACTATCAGCATCTGCATACCGCCAAAGACAGTCAGCATCAGCCGGTGGCAAGACCGCGCTCACTGATCAGCGGTCAGCGCATGGAAAAAATTGAATGGGGCCCGAACTGGGAAGAAATTCTCGGTACCGAGTTTGCCAAACGCAAAAAAGATCAGAACTTCAATGAAGTAGTGCAAAAAGACATCTACGGTCAGTTTGAAAAAACTTTCATGATGTATCTGCCACGGCTGTGTGAGCACTGTCTGAATCCGGCTTGTGTGGCGGCTTGCCCAAGTGGCGCCATCTACAAACGTGAAGAAGACGGCATAGTGCTGATTGACCAGGACAAATGTCGTGGCTGGCGCATGTGTGTATCGGCCTGCCCCTACAAAAAAATCTATTACAACTGGAAAACCGGTAAATCAGAAAAATGTACTTTCTGCTTCCCGCGCATTGAAGCCGGTCAGCCGACTGTCTGCTCTGAAACCTGTGTTGGCCGTATCCGTTATTTAGGCGTGCTGTTGTACGACGCCGACAAAATTTCGGCCGCTGCCAGCGTTGCCAACGAGCAGGATTTATATCAGGCCCAGCTGGATATCTTCTTAGATCCAAAAGATCCAAAAGTGATAGCCGCAGCCCGCGCTGAAGGCATCCCGGATAACTGGATCAACGCGGCCCAGCAAAGCCCTGTTTATATGATGGCGATGGAATGGAAAGTGGCGCTGCCACTGCACCCGGAGTATCGCACCCTGCCGATGGTTTGGTATGTGCCGCCACTGTCCCCTATTCAAAGTGCAGTGCAGGCCGGCCATGTAGGCATGAACGGCGAAATTCCGGATTTAAAATCGCTGCGGATTCCGCTGCGTTATCTGGCCAATATGCTGACCGCCGGTGATGAAAAACCTGTGGTGCGGGCTTTAGAGCGCATGATTGCGATGCGCGCATTTAAACGCTCACAGCAGGTAGATGGTGTAGAAGATTTGGCGGTACTAAAAACTGTCGGCCTGACCGCACTGCAGGTGGAAGAAATGTACCGTTATATGGCGCTGGCCAACTATGAAGACAGGTTTGTTATTCCAACCAGTCACCGTGCTTATGCCGAAAACGCTTATGACTTAAAAAGCAGCTGCGGTTTTAGCTTTGGCAATGGCTGTGGTGATGGCAATAACGACGTCAGCCTGTTTGGCACCAAAGCCAAAGGCGTACGTCAGGTGATTCCGGTAGAGCTGAAGGATTAAACGATGAAAATTTTACAGGTTTTATCTTTATTACTGGATTACCCAACCGAACTTTTGCATGACAGCAAAGACGACTTGCTGGCGCTGGTAAACAGCGCCGGCCTGTCGGCCAATACTGAACAGGCGCTCTGTGACTTTGTCACAGAGCGCCTGGATGGCGATTTAATGGACTGGCAGGCCGATTATGACGGCCTGTTTGAACGTGGCCGCTCTTTGTCTTTATTGTTGTTTGAACATGTGCACGGCGAGTCACGCGACCGCGGCCAGGCCATGGTCAATCTGCAAAACCAATACCGCGAAGCCGGTTTGGATATAGGCCAAAAAGAGCTGCCGGATTATCTGCCGCTGTATTTAGAGTTTTTATCCACCCAGGGTGATGACAATGCCCGTTATGGTTTGCAGGAAGTAGCGCCGGTGCTGGCACTTCTGACAGCACGTTTGCAAAAACGCCAAAGCAACTATGCAGCTGTGTTGTTTGCACTCTTGGAGCTATCGGATACCGATATCGATTTGTCGGATATTCAGGCGCAAATTGCCAGCGAAGAGCCGGATCACACGCCCAAAGCGCTCGACAAAGTGTGGGAAGAAGAAATGGTGACCTTCCTTGGCAATGAACAGCAAAACGGCGCTTGTAGCAGCAGTGTGTCACGCCCGAGTGAGCAACAACGTAAGGATCAGTTTGTACCGCTCAATACTGAATTGCTGGCTACCGACAGGGTTGCTGCTGACAGGCTCGCCACAGACGCAGCTGCATTAGCACACCCTGCCCATGTTGTAGATAAAGATGCACTGGCCGCTGAGATTTTTGCCCATGCTGCGGCCAACCAAAAAGCTGCGGCTCAAAGCGCTGCAGCAAAAGGAGTATGATATGACCGCCTTTACCCCTTCAATTTTTGATAGTTTTGCCTTTGGCATTTACCCCTATATTGCCATGGCCATTATGTTTATCGGCAGCTGGATCCGCTACGACCGCGAGCAATACACCTGGAAAACCAGCTCCAGCCAGATCATGGAGAAAAAACAGCTGCGAAAAGGCAGTATTGCCTTTCATATCGGCGTTATTGCCATCTTTTTTGGCCATTTTGCCGGTTTGCTGATGCCAAAAGCGGTGTGGCATCTGCTGGGTATCACAGTTGAAATGAAACAGCTGATTGCTATGGGTGTGGGTGGTTTTTTTGGTCTGATTTGTTTTTACGGTCTGACCATTTTAATTATCAGAAGGCTGAATAACCCAAGGGTTCGCGCCAATTCCAGCACCATGGACATTGCCATTTTATTGCTGCTGTACGCACAGCTGATTTTGGGTTTGTTGTCGATTTTTGTCTCAATGGGGCATTTAGACGGCGCCGAAATGTTAAAGCTGATGACCTGGGCACAAAGCACTATGACGTTCCAAAGTGCAGCTGCAGTGGAAGCGATTTCCGGTGTGCACTGGATTTTTAAAGCCCATGTGTTTTTAGGCATGACCATTTTTGTGCTGTTCCCGTTTAGCCGCCTGGTGCATATGCTGAGCGTGCCGGTGCAATATTTCCGTCGCCAGCACCAGATTGTCCGCCAGCGTTTTGTCCGTTAAATCTTGAATGCTCCGGGTTTTTGCTGAAAAAGCCCGGAGTTGTTGTGCTGTTCTGCCCCGCTTTGGCAACTGCTGTTTTTCACGATGGAAACTCAGATTGCAGCCAAAGCGGTTTTTTCGGAGAAAATGATGATTATTGTTAATGAAACAACAATTGCGGAACCGGCCATTATGGCGGAAATGCAATACCATCCGGCGCCGGATAAAAGGGCCGCTATGCTCAAGGCCGCCGAAAGCCTGATTATTGCCGAACTTTTAAAACAACGTGCTATGGCGCTTGGTTTGGCTGATGCACAACAGCTGCAAGACCATAGTCCGGCCTCACAGGATCTGGTACTGGACTTGCTGATTGAGCGGGAAGTTGCGATTCCAACCGCCAGCGGCGCTGAATGTTTGCATTATTACCAGCAAAACCCACAGCGGTTTGTCACCTCACCTTTGATTGAAGTGCGGCATATGTTATTACCGGCCGCGCCCGACAATGATGCTGAACGTGCCAAAGCCAAACAACTGGCCGAAGCCATTCTGCTGGAGCTGAATCAGGCCGGTGATTTTGCCAAACTGGCTGCCAATTATTCGGTGTGCAGCAGTAAAGACAATGGCGGTTTATTGGGCCAAATCAGCAAAGGCCAGACAGTGCCGGAGTTTGAACGTCAGGTATTTAAAGCCACACCTGGTTTGATCCCCTATCCGGTAGAAAGCCGTTTTGGTTTGCATGTGGTGGATGTACTGCGCCGGATTGAAGGAGATGTGTTGCCTTTTGATGCCGTTGAACAGAGGATCCGCGATTATCTGAACGAAAAAGTAAGACGCAAAGCCATAGCCCATTATATTCAGAACCTGATTGGGCAAGCGCAGATTGAAGGTTACGACTTTGCATTAAGCGGCTCACCGCTGATGCAATAGCAGCCCAGCGTCTGGCCATCACAGCGTATTGTGGCAACACTGACTCAGCAACAGGAACGCAGCAATAAAACTCACCGCCTTCTGGCCACAGTTGGCGGTTTTTTTATCGGTGAAATAAAACCACTACCCCTTTGGCGCCACGCAGATACCTCCGCTAACACCTTGCTACCCAATAGATAGTAACCATTTCATTTTATTCATGTTTTTACATAAAGACCTTATAATTTCCATGCTTTTTAACCGCCTCGATGAAGGAAATTATGAAAAAAGCCACACTCGCGTTACTCACCCCTGTTTCTCTGATCGCCGCCACTGTTGCAGCCCTCAGCCTCCCCTCTGCTTACGCCGCCAGCTCTGTCACCAACAGCTCCGCCGCTGATGCGCTAAAACAAAGCACTGTCAGCGCCCAGTTCCGCTACCGGCTGGAAAATGTCGATGAAGACAAAGCTATTAAAAACGCCACAGCATCTACCTTAAGAAGCCGCCTGACGCTCAATACCGGCAGCTGGCTTCACAGCAAAGCTTTGCTGGAAATAGACAATGTCAGCAGCATTGGCGGTGAAAGATACAACAGCACCGTTAACGGCCATGGCCAATATTCGGTGGTGGCCGACCCAACCGGCACTGATATTAATCAGGCGGCGCTGATTATCAGCCCCTATCAGGATGCCCAATTCACCCTGGGCCGTCAGCGTATTAATTTGAATAATCAAAGGTTTATCGGCAGTGTTGGCTGGCGGCAAAATGAACAGACTTTTGATGGTGTACGTTATAGCCAAAAAATGGCGGGCAACTGGCAGCTGGACCTGGCCACTTTGCACAATGCCAACAGAGTGTTTGGCCCTAAAGGCAGCGCAGCCGACTTGCACGGCCGCTTTAACCTGGCCACGCTGAACTGGCAATTGTTACCAGCGCAGCAGCTGAGCGCCTTTGTGTATGACTTAGACTTTGACACCCTGCAAGCGCGCGACAGCAGCACCCAGGGGGTGGACTACAGCGGCAATCTGGCAACATTGCCCAAATTCAAATGGCAGCTGGCCCTGGCCAGTCAACAAGACGCCCATCAGGCACCTGTTGATTTTGACCACCATTACCACCGCATTGATCTGAGTTATAACTTCGGTACTTTCACCGGCAAAGTGTGGCAGGAACGGCTGGCAGGCGATGGCACAACCGCTTTTCAAACACCTTTTGCCACCCTGCATGCTTTTGAAGGTTTTGCCGATTTATTCCTGACCACGCCCAATCAGGGTGTGCGCGACAACGCACTGGAAATCAGCCTGCCGGTGAAAAGCAGCAAAGTTGCCGTCAGCTGGCATCAATATGACAGCGACGCCGGCAGCAACAAGCTGGGTTCTGAACTCAACGCCAGTTTAAGCTGGGATCCGACACCTCAGCTGAACCTGCTGCTGAAACTGGCGCAATACAATGCCGACAGTTATGCCACAGACACCAGCAAAGTCTGGCTGATGGCAAGTTTTAACCTGTAAGTTTCTTCTCGGCCCGACCTCCACGTCGGTTTTTTGCAGCGCCATCCAGAGGGTTCCGGATGGGCAACAGCGGGATCTCAGCACGCCAACAGTTTGGCGTGCTGCCGAGGTTGCGCCTCGAGCTCTGCGAGAGGCCGGATATACGAAGGGATCTCGGCACGCCAACAGTTTGGCGTGCTGCCGCGGTTGCGCCTTGAGCTCTGCGAGAGGCCGGATCAACTTCGGGATCGCAACCTAACGGTTTGACTGATGGCCAGCTACAACCTGTAAGTTTCTTCTCGGCCCGACCTCCACGTCGGTTTTTTGCAGCGCCATCCAGAGGGTTCCGGATGGCGTTTTTTTTCATTCAAGCTTCCCCTAAAACACCCTACTTTGACCCTTACCTCTGTTGGGGTAACAACCACAGCAACCATGCCGCCTGCAGCGGGATGCGCTTTTTAACCACGGAAAAACATTGATCCAGATCAAAGTCTGCAAGATGGCAACGCCTAAGCTAACACCATATCTAGTGCCAACAATAAACAACAAACACAAGATACAGGGTTATGCCGGATTTATATTATTACGCAGAGCAAGTGGTGTGGCAGGAAGTACCGGGCGAAACCAGCCTGGCTTTTACCATCAGTGGTTGCCCTCTGGGCTGTAAAGGTTGCCATAGCGCCCAAAGCTGGCCTGCCACTGCCGGCCTGCCACTGAGCCCGGCGCTGCTGCTGGAAAAACTTAATCAATACCGCGGCCTGATTAGCTGTGTACTGTTTTTAGGCGGCGAGTGGCAACCCAAACTGCTGCAGCAACTGCTGCAACTTTGCAAAAAGCAGGGCTTAAAAACCTGTTTATACACAGGTCTTGAAATTCCACCGCCTGGTTTGTTGCCGCTGCTGGATTACATCAAAACCGGCCGCTGGCAGGCTGAGCTGGGCCCTTTGGGCACACCCGGCAGCAATCAGCGTTTTTACGATTTAAATCTGCTGCAGGAACAAAGCTGGAAGTTTCAACAGGACAGCACAGGAAAAACAGGAAATGCAGCAAGAGCCAACAGAGTGCCAGTAAAAACCATATACACAGACCAGGCAGCAACAGAACCATCCATAACAGCAGAAACCGCAGCAGTAAACCTAAAAACAACACAACAAGGACTTTTATCATGCAACGACTGATGAGCCACCAGGTACAACAAAAACTCGATTTTATTCAGCACTACCTGCACGCCACCAATGCCGCCGACGGCTCCAAAATGGACGCCAACGCCAATGTCACGCAAAAGAACATTGCCACTTTAGAAGCTGAGCTGATGAAAGATTATTTTATTCAGGTGAATCGCGCTCAGGTCAGTCAAAAAATTGCACAGCTTTTTGGTGCCGATCTGGCGGCAGAATATGTGCGGCAAATTGAAGCCCACGAAATTTATGTGCACGATGAAACCAGCTTAAAACCTTATTGTGTGTCGGTGACCATGTACCCTTTTTTGCGGGACGGCCTGACCAAGCTGGGTGGTGAATCCAAAGCGCCACAACATTTAGAGTCGTTCTGTGGTTGTTTTGTCAATTTTGTGTTTGCCGTCAGCAGCCAGTTTGCCGGCGCTGTGGCCACAGTCGAGTTTTTAACTTATTTTGACTATTTTGCCCGTAAAGACTACGGCGATAACTATCTGATAACCCACAAAAAACAAATTGAAAACCACCTGCAGCATGTGGTGTATGCGCTGAATCAACCGGCCGCCGCCCGTGGTTATCAAAGTGTGTTTTGGAATATCTCGGTGTATGACCAGTTTTATTTTGACTCTATGTTTGGCAATTTTGTGTTCCCGGATTTTGTGAAGCCAGAGTGGCAGTCGGTGTCGGCGTTACAGGACTTTTTCTTAAGCTGGTTTAATCAGGAAAGGGAAAAAACCATTTTAACTTTCCCGGTAGTCACAGTAGCCATGCTGACAGAAAAAACGCAAAACCCGGCGCAAAGTTATTGTAAAGACAAAACATTTGCCGAAAAAATGGCGCAGCAGCTGGCCGACGGCAGTTCGTTTTTTGTGTATTTGTCTGACAGTGCCGACTCACTGGCCTCTTGTTGCCGGTTACGCAGTGAAATCAGCGACAACACCTTTTCTTATTCGTTGGGCGCAGGCGGCGTGGCCACCGGCTCTATTAATGTGATTACCATCAATATGAACCGGCTGGTGCAGGATGGCCGCGACTTAGCCTTAGAAGTTGAAAAAATTCAGCAATATCAGGTGGCTTACCGCAAATTAATGGAAGAGTACCAAGCCGCCGGTTTATTAACAGTGTACGACGCCGGTTTTATCAGCCTGGACAAACAGTTTTTAACCATTGGCATTAACGGCATGGTGGAAGCGGCCGAGTCGCAGGGCCTGACCGCCAGCAACAACCCGGCATATGTTGCTTTTGTGCAGCAAAAACTCAAAACCATTTATGACGCCAATAAAACGGCCAAAGCCAAATACGGTTATTTGTTTAATACCGAATTTGTACCGGCGGAAAATCTGGGGATTAAAAACGCCAAGTGGGACAAAGCTGACGGTTATTTTGTGCCAAGAGACTGTTATAACTCGTATTTTTATGTGGTAGAAGACGACAGCTGTAACGCTTTAGACAAATTCCAGCTGCATGGCCGCGCCCTGTTGGATTACCTCGACGGTGGCTCAGCTTTGCATTTAAATCTGGAGGAAAAGCTCAGTCAGGACGCATATCTGAAACTTTTAAATATTGCCGCCAGCACCGGCTGTAATTATTTTTGTGTCAACGTCAAAATCACCATTTGTAACAGCTGCGAAGCCATCGACAAACGCACCCTGGTGGCCTGCTCCTGTTGTGGCAGCACCAATATTGACTACGGCACCCGCGTTATTGGTTATTTAAAACGGGTATCGGCTTTTAGCAAAGGCCGCCGCCAGGAGCACGAGCTGCGCCATTATCATCAAAGCCCGGCCAGATTGCAGGCAGAGTCGCAAAGCTCTATGCCTGCAAGCGATCAGTCAACAAGCGGTCAATCATCCAGCCCTCAATTACATAAAGCCCAGCGCCAACAACCTCAAACCGCTACGGCTTAACCGCAACGACTGAACGGCAACTATTTAACCGCTCTGGCTACCCACAAAGGGGGAGTGCAACTCCCCCTTCTGTGCAAACTGCGCTTATCTTGCTGTTGTTACACTGACGCCAGCCTGCGTTGTGGTTAATGCGAGCTGCTGCTATTGTTGAATCTTCAGGAAATCAATAGCTTGGATAGCCGCGCTGCCACAGCTTCGTTTTGTTTACGCCTGCAGCAACAGGCCGGGAGTTTCAGATGAATATTGAAAGTTATCAGGATTTAATTACCGCCGCCAAACAACAAAACGAGCCACAACGGCTGCTGTTTGTATTTGCCAAAGCCGAACTGCCCAATGGTTACACCCAAAATCAGCACGACAGTTATCAGCAAGGCCACGGTGGCGCCTTAAGCCCGGTGCTTTGTGTGGATAAACTGCCGGACGAAATCCCGGAATTTGCCACTTTAGCGGCAGAATCAGCAAATACCTGCATTGAGTGGGATATTGCTTTTGTCTCAGCGCTTGGCGGCCGTGGTGGTTTTGCCCCCAATAGCGATGAGGCCGAACAACCACTAAAAATGATGCTGGCCAAAATTCAGTCCGGCATTATTGCCGACTTCCTTACCTTTAACCGTCAGGGTGAACTGGTGGCGCTTTATTAAGCGCCACACTCCCGTGCAAAAAAGTGTCACCTTTCAAAAAAGCGCCACAGCCCGGTTGCCGGGCTATATTAGCCGCCACTTGATAGCTGTAGCGCTTTATTGAGTGTCTTGTTAAAGCAAAGGTTTTATTTAAATGGGCATATGGCCACTGATATTGAATTCCCCTTCTTTGCCACTGGTTCAGGCCAGCAGTTACTGCCTTGTTGCCGCTTATCTAACAGCGGCTTAGTACCAGAAGCTGAAGAAAGCCGAATTGTTGTGCCTTCAATCTTCTTAATAAAACTGCAAAAACCACTGATAAAACATCCCGAAGCAAACATCAGTTAAATTCTGAACAACTCGAGTCAACAAAACCCGGATTTTGTCGGAAATGTTTTAAACCTATCCGGAAAAACGATTTGCAAATTAGTGAGTTAAGACTTAGGGTGAGATCAATAAGTCCACCATCAAACCCAAAGCATCAGACAACAATCAACTGAAAACTAAATTGTACTTATGGCTCCGATAAAAATTGATGTTGTCACCTCTGAGGCTGTTGGCGCTGAAATACCAGATGGTGAATTGCAGCTGCTGAGTGGCGGGCTGGTGATTTTGCCTAAAAGCCAGCACGTTTTTTATGATGGCAAGCCACTGCCGCTTAAAGGCTTAACCTATCGGTTGTTAGAAAGATTGGTGCTGGCGCAGCAGCA
Organism: Rheinheimera sp. 4Y26; assembly: GCF_025245835.1. Taxonomy (GTDB): domain Bacteria; phylum Pseudomonadota; class Gammaproteobacteria; order Enterobacterales; family Alteromonadaceae; genus Pararheinheimera. The sequence goes on along the minus strand of NZ_JAOBWS010000017.1, from coordinate 19,603 downwards.
GCTGGTGTCTGCAGATGAACTGGCGCGCTCGGTATGGCACAAATCTTATGTATCAGATGAAACCCTGGCACAGCGGGTGTCTTTGCTGCGAAAAGCGCTGAGCTTTTTGCAGGCTGAGGTCATTGAGTCGGTGCGAAGTGAAGGCTATCGCTGGCTCTTGCCCGTGGTCAAACAGATAACAACGCCACCCATTGTTGCAAAGCCTGATAACACCGATTTTTTCGCTGGTGCAGTTCAAGCGAATGGTGCAGCCAAAGCAGATAGCACAGCTCAAGTGAACAACGCAGCCCAGGCGAATAGCGCAGCCCGGCTGATGCGGGCTCCACAGGGAGCTGCCCCCTACTTTTATCTGGCTGTGCTATTGCTGCTGCTCATCGCCGCCTGGTTTTATCTGGCCAAGCCATCGCTTAGTCACAGCAATAATTTGGCAGAGCCAGCACAACCGGCACTTTTGCAAAAAGCTTTTGGTTATGCCCGGCAAAATACCGCGTCTGGTAATGAAATTGCCATAGAGCTGTTTGAGGAGTTTTTACAACAATCGCCGGACCATACCGCGGCCCGGCTGGCGTTGGCCGCAGCAACTATTGAGCGAGTGGTGAAATTTAACGGTGAGCCGTTATTGTTGGAGCGCGCCGCTGACCAGATCAGCCATTTAGCCACAACAGATGTCAGCCGCTGGCAACTGGAAAAGTTAACAGGTTATTATTTTGACGCTCAGGGTGATATAGCACAGGCCATTTATCATTACGAGCAGGCGTTAGCAGCCAATAGTGGTGCTATTAGCGAGATTGCTGCTTCTTTGGCTTATTTATATGTGCGTAAAGGGCGTATGTATGAAGCTATGCAGTTAAACCTGACCGTATTAAATAACAAAAATGGGTATACCTTTTTGCAGATAGCCGAAATTTTGTATCTGACAGGTTTCACAGAACAAGCCAAAGTCTGGGCTGAAGTGGCTTATAAAATTGCACCGGACGATGCTTTTGTTGCAACCCAATATGCAAGAGATGCAAAAGCCAGAGGCCAGACTGAAGTGGCCTATCAGGCTTTAAATAAACTGGAACAATTTCAATCAGCTACAGCCGATAGTTATATCACTTTGGCGGTGCTGGCCATGCAGGATCAACAATGGCAACAGGCAGAGCAGGCGCTGGAAAAAGCCACAGCTCTGGAAGCCAATAGTTTGTATGCGCAGTCGTTAAGTTATTGGTTAAGCAAGAAAAACCATGTGATAGCTGCGGTGATTCGGCCTTTAACCGAGCATAAAACACCGGTGTGGCCCAATTGGCACATTGCCAAAAGTATTGTGCATCTGGCTGATGACGATAGCGCAGCAGCAAAACAAGCCATAGCCACAGCGCTTGCTGCTGGTTTTTCTGACTATCAGTATCTATTGGCCTTGCCGGTATTTCAGCCGCTGTTTGCCGATGCTGAGTTTCAGCAGTTGATCCAGCAAATGCGGCACTCGGTAACTACCGAGCGCAGCAAAATAGCCACTATCAGTTTGCCTGATCCTGCTGCATTAATGCTGGCAGAATAGCTTTGGCAAAAATGGCCTGTGTTTGTTGGTGCATATAAGGCGTGTTATAGGCAGTTGCGGTAACCACCGCAGTGGCATTTAACTTTGGCACTATAAACAAATAATTACCGCCATTGCCCGCCGCAGCAAAACTATCCACAGTTTTGCCATTGATTTGAAAAGGAAAACGCCACCAGGTGAGGCCGTAGCTGGCGTTCATTTCTGGCATCGCTTCGGAATACGATTGTAAACTTTTGTCGATCCAGTCTTTTGGTATTAACTGTTTACCTTGCCAGTTACCCTGATTTAACACCAGCTGACCAATTTTAAGCAGATCTTTAGGTTTGATTCTGACACCACCACCGCCCTGGGTGATGCCCATTGCATTAAATAACCACTGACTTTGTGTGATGCCAAGCGGCTGAAACAGTGCTTCTTTGGTGTAATCCGCCAGCTTTTTGCCGGACGCAATTTCAATGGCGGCTGCTGTCACCGAAATACCGGCGGTACAATAAGCAAAGTCCCGGCCATAAGGCTGCTGCGCTATCGGCGTTTCCCATGGTGGATTTGCTCTGACCGGCAAATTCAGAAAAAAACTCACCCAGTCTTTGGTCAGATACATTTTTTCTTCCTGACCTTCCGACAACTCATTCATATCGTCGCATTCAAGCGGGTTGGTCATCGACAATAAATCAAAAAACGTCATGCCGGTTTTTTCCGGCGCCGGGCTTAGCAATCGGGTGTTGCTAAAGAGCGGCAACACCTTATCCTGTTCCGACTGAAAATAACCGTCGGCAATGGCTCTGCCAAACATCAGACCGGTCAGGCTTTTACTGGCCGAGCGAATATCATGCAGGTCGTCAGCACCGGCACCGTTGTAATAACTTTCGTGCAGCAGTCGATTGTGCTGCATTACCAGCACACTGCTGAGCTGCTGCGGTTTCAGCCCGGCAATGCGGCTGGCAATATGAGGTGCATTGCGACTCTCTGCTGGCTGAGTTGCCTTAGCAAAACTGCTCACTGCCAGCATGCAGCAGGCGGTGCAAAATAACTGAATTTTCATAACATACCTTGGGGTGATTGATGGTTCCGCCAGTGTTGTTGCCGCGCCGGAAAATGTCAGTTAAAGATGTCTGAAGAATTCTGAAGATATTGATATAGCATTAGTTTTTACTGAAAACTCAGATTTGAGTTTGCCGCTAAGGGGCATAACTGAACAGCGACATAACTAACGCCCACCCCCAGACTTTGCCGCCTGCGGCTCTGGCGTTAGCTGTAAAGCCAGATACTGCTGTAATTGCCAGACTTTGGCCGGTAGCAGGTTTTGGCTGTCAAAACTGTCCAGATAGTTTTTTAAATACAGGCCAAGTTCGGTGTCGCCCAGCATGCTTAAACGGCGCTGGAAAAACAGCGTGTCGGGGTCGGCCTGGCTGCTGCATAACAGGAAAAAATCCACACTGCTGGCTTTGACTGTTAAGTCAGCCTGTTGTTTTTGCGCTGCGCTCTTTGTATCCGCAGCACGTGGTCCACCCGATACATTCACTGCGCTGCCTAAACTCTCTGCGCCCCCGGCATTCACTGCGCTCAGGGCACTTACTTTTAGCTGTTGTGCCTGCAACTCAACGATAAAACTAAAAGCAAAGTCGGTGACTTCTATCAGCACCTTTTTGCCGGTTAAAAAATCCAGCGCGCCAAGGGCGCAGTCTTTGGCAAATACCTTATTCAGCACCGAGTTTATCAGCGCAATTTTCATCGGTTGTGGCAGCAGCTGGTTTAGCTTTTGGCCGGCTTTGGGCAGGGCTTTTATCACTTTTGGAGTAATCATTTTGAGTTGACACATTGGGAACATCTCCTGGGCTCAACACTTTATACTGCAGCTAATGCTGTTAAAGCTGTGCGCTGCTGCTTTTTGCTAAACCATGGTGACACAGCCAATGCCAAGCGCCCATTGCGCCAAAGAGGTAGAAAGGGATGGAATTATTGTGCCCTGCCGGCAGTGTGGCGGCGCTCAAAGCCGCCATTGAAAACGGTGCTGACGCCGTTTATGTTGGCCTGAAAAACGACACCAATGCCCGCAATTTTGCCGGTTTAAATCTTGACGATTTAAAGCTGGCCGAAGCCTGTGCTTATGTGCACAAAGCCGGTAAAAAACTGCATGTGGCTATTAATACCTTTGCCCATCCGGGCAGCTGGCCGCGCTGGCAACAGGCGGTGGATCAAGCCGTGGCAGCAGGTGCCGACGCGCTGATTATTGCCGATATGGCGGTGCTGGCTTATGCCGCTGAGCAATACCCGCACATTGAGCGGCATTTGTCGGTGCAGGCGTCGGCCACCAATATGGCCGCCATCGAATTTTACCGTCAGTACGGCATCAGCCGGGTGGTATTGCCAAGGGTGTTGTCTATTCAGCAGGTACGGGCTATTGCCCGCAGCTGCGACATTGAACTTGAAGTGTTTGCCTTTGGCAGCCTCTGTATTATGGCCGAAGGTCGTTGTTATTTAAGCTCTTATTTAACAGGGCAATCGCCCAATACAGCCGGTGCCTGCTCGCCCGCCGCTTTTGTGCGCTGGCAGGAAAATAACGACGGTAGCCTGGAATCGCGTTTAAACGGTGTGCTGATAGACAAATTTGCCCCAAACGAAACCGCAGGTTACCCCACTTTATGCAAAGGCCGTTTTGAAGTAGACGGCGAGCTTTACCATACGCTGGAAGAGCCCACCAGCCTCAATACGCTGGCGCTGCTGCCGGAGTTAAAGCGTGAAGGTATAGCGTCGCTGAAAATTGAAGGCCGCCAGCGCAGCCCGGCTTATGTGGCAAGCCTGACCCGGGTGTGGCGCCAGGCTATCGACACTTTAGCAGCCAATCCCGATGCTTTTACTGTGCAGGCGCAGTGGGATCAGGTGCTGGCGTCTTTATCTGAAGGCAGCCAAACCACTTTGGGTGCTTATCATCGCAGCTGGAAATAACTTATGTCTTTGTTTACACACGCAACAACAGCAGCGGCCAGCCCTTTAAACACAGCAGCAGCGCCGCTGAAACTGGCGTTAGGGCCGGTGCAATATTATTGGCCCAAAGCCAAGATGCTGGATTTTTATCAGCAAGCGGCTTCTTCACCAGCGCAGCTGGTGTATTTAGGCGAAACCGTTTGCAGCAAAAGGCGCGAGCTGAAATTCAGCGATTATCTGGCCATTGCTCAGATGTTGCGCGAAGCCGGCAAAGAAGTGGTGTTATCTACTCTCACCATGCTGGAGTCGCCTTCTGAGCTCAAAGAGCTGCGCCGTTATTGCGACAATGGCGAGTTCTGGATTGAAGCCAACGATGTAGGTGCCATTCAGATGCTGCAGGAGCAGCAACTGCCTTTTGTTGCCGGTGCCGCCATCAGCGTTTATAACCACAAGGCGCTGCGCCAGTTGTTGCAGCTGGGCATGAAACGCTGGGTGATGCCGGTGGAGCTGTCGCGCGACTGGCTACAGGACATTTTGCAACAACCGTTAATTGCCGACGTGCGTGACTGTTTTGAAGTGGAAGTGTTTGCTTTTGGTCATCTGCCGCTGGCCTGGTCGGGCCGTTGTTTTACCGCCCGCTCGGAAAACCGCGCTAAAGATCAGTGTGAGCTTTGTTGTATCAACTACCCCAAAGGCCGCATTGCCAATTCACAGGAAGGTGAAGCGGTGTTTTTACTCAACGGCATTCAAACCCAGTCGGGCGACAGATACAACCTGCTGAACGATTTGTCTTCAATGCGCGGCCTGGCCGATGTGGTAAGGTTAAGCCCGGAACCAGCACAAAGCTTTGAATGGCTTGATAAATTTCAGCAAAAGTTATCTGGTGCTGTAGCGGGCCATCAGCCTTTGCCGGCCGGCGATTGCAACGGTTATTGGCATCAGCTGGCAGGTTTACAGCAGGCTCATTTAAAACAGGCCGACGACTAAAAAGGATAGAAAAATGCACCCAGCCAAAATTGGCATTCTGACCGTCAGCGACCGAGCTTCAGCTGGCATTTACGACGACATTTCCGGTAAAGCCATTATCGACACGCTGAATCAGTATTTATTAAGCCCATGGCAGGCCGAATATAAAGTGATCCCGGACGAACAGCCGCTGATTGAACAAACCTTGTGTCAAATGGTGGACGAGCTGGGCTGCCGCCTGGTGGTGACCACTGGCGGCACAGGTCCTGCCAAAAGAGACGTAACCCCGGAAGCCACTGAAGCAGTGTGCGACAGAATGATGCCGGGTTTTGGCGAGCTGATGCGCGCCGAATCACTGAAATTTGTGCCCACCGCTATTTTGTCGCGCCAAACCGCCGGCCTGCGTGGCAGCAGCTTAATTATTAATTTACCGGGCAAACCCAGCGCCATCCGCCAGTGCCTGGACGCAGTATTTCCAGCCGTGCCTTATTGCATCGACCTGATGGAAGGGCCTTATCTGCAGTGTAATGACGAGGTGATTCAGGTATTCCGGCCAAAAAAGGGCTAAAGCTTTAGCGCCCGTTTGAATGGCTGCCGAAGGGGTTTGTTTTGCCGCTAAGGCTGCGGCCTGTTGCACGGCCCTTTTGCTGAGGGCTGTTAGCGCTGGTTAATGTAATCACTGACTGGTTTAATTGTTTATTTGCTGCCCTGCGCCTTGGTGCTTATGCCGGGTTTCGCCCCGGCAGCTAAGCCTCTTTGGCGGGCTTCCAAAATTTACATATGTTGTCGCCAATTTCACTTTGCGGGTTGTACCAGTCCTTCCCCCTCACAAAAACTGACTTTTCTATGACGACTTGTCGCGAATAATATTTCTATGTAGTTTGGACGTATATCTCGGAAAAACGGGAAAACGTACGACTTAAAACGTGGATTTCCTGTTGGTTGAGTTTTGATGCATGAGAGAGAGTGCCAGTGCATGGCTGATTGAAATGTCCAGACATTAAAATCCCTGAGAGAGTGCTTTACAAAACGCTTAGCTTGAACCTCTGTGTTCTGAGCATATATTCGAATTGAACAACGGTAACAAAAGCCTGATCAATACCTCGCCATACTGGTTGATACAGATAAAAAGGACAAAACGATGGCCCCACAGGGAAACACAAATATACATAACGTTTCGAACGACACTATAGCCTTTCTTTCGTTCGACTTTCTCAAACAGCTTGCTACCCTTGCGCTCGCCACCGCTGGCGGAAGTATTACCTTGCTGCAAACTGTGCTCACCGGAAGTTCTGCGCGGCCTTTGATGATCCTGGCAAGTGGCTTACTCGTGTTGTCAGCGCTATTTTCACTGCAAGCACAACAGATCCTCGTTGAAAGGTTACGTTCAACACTGGCAAAGGACGACGATGCGACTGGCGGGCGTTTTAAGTTGCCGCGCACTGCCAAAGTAGAAAGCCGGATCACCATTGTTTCGTTTGCTATGTTTGGAGCAGGACTAGGTCTGGCTATATCTGCAATGGCAGGCGTCTGGTCATAAGCTATCAAACTATTCTTTTAAGTGAATGATTTATAAGCCGCTGGCTTATTGCACAGTGCTTTTTTGTCCTTTTGTGCATAATTAGGCATCACTGCATAGCAAGGAAGCCTGGATGAAAACCAAACTGATTTTTGTTGCCGGCCTGAGCTGTTTTACCCCAGCCCAGGCCTTTGCTGCCCCCAAGCCTCTGACAACACCTGACTGGACAGTGCAAGCTGCTTTTAACCTGTCAGTGCCAAGGGCAGCCCATCAGGCTACTCTCTTGTCCGAAGCTTTGGTGCTGGTGACTGGCGGCTGCAGTGGCAGCGGTTGCAGCCCGGTTGAACGTTCAGCCGAATTATTCCACACCAGTACCGGACGCACTGAAATAACACCGCCCATGCGTGAAGCCCGGGTTGCTCATATGGCGGCCTTGCTCAAGGACGGCCGGGTCTTGGTTGCCGGTGGTTGGACGGGCAATCAAACCACTGCATCGGCCGAATTTTTTGACCCCGGCACTCGCACTTTTACACCGGCCGCAGCGATGCTATCAGCAAGAATGGACGCAACAGCAACCCCACTCACCGACGGGTCAATTCTGCTTACAGGCGGTGCAAGCGCCGTTAATAACGCACTTTCGCAGGCCGAGGTGTTTGATCTGAACAAAGGCCGCTTTGTTGCAACAGGGCCAATGCATCAGGCAAGAGCCCACCACGCCGCGGCCCGTTTGCCGGATGGACGTGTATTGGTGATTGGTGGTTTGCACAAACGCCAGTTAGCCACTGCAACGGCGGAACTCTACAACCCGGCCACCAACACCTTTTCGCAAACTGGCGCTATGCGACATGCAAGATGCAAACACGGCGCTGTACCGCTGCAGGATGGACGTGTGATGGTGATTGGAGGCTCCCGCAACTGCGAAGAGCAACACCGGATTGCCCAAACGGAGATTTACGATCCTGACACCGGCCGCTTTAGCGAGGGGCCATCGCTGTTAAACCCCAGGTACAAGATAGTGACCGCCACCACAGTATTGCCCAGCGGCGATGTTGTTGTGGTTGGTGACGCAAAGGATGTTGAGATCTGGACACCTGGCGCAGCGGCTTTTGTCAAAGCCGTTGGCAGTATTGGCAATCGCCTCGCTTTTAGTACTGCAACCCCTTTATCCGGCGGCAAAGTCCTGGTTCTGGGCGGCTACGACAACCATATCCGCCCCACAGCCCAAAGCTGGCTGGTTTATCGCAAAAACCAAGCGGACACTTCAGATTAATGGCAACACCTTGACTGAACCTGTGACAAAAACCAAAGGCCTGATCCAGCAGGCCTTGGTTTTTTCTGGTTCTGCCATTCAGCGGTCGCAGGCACAAATGAGAGGTTCGCGGTGAGCGGATTGCTCAAAGGTTCAATGCCGGTTTGCCAGCAACAGCTGATAACCACCTTTTCAACTTTTCCTCAGCAAAAGGCAAAAGTCCCGCTAACCTCTTCGGATCAAAAACAACCAAATCACCAGCAGCAAGGTAGCAAACCAGAAACCCGACATCAGTTGCCAGAATAACAGCCGGTTGGTTTTGTGTTTGGCTACGACTTGTTGCTGTAAAAACAAGGGGTTGGGGTTTTGTAAGTCTTTCATTAGCAAGCTCACTGAGCTGTAGCGCTGGCTTAGGTCCAGGCTGACACCCAGTTCCAGTGCGCGGTCGAACCAGGGCGGGATCACCGGGTTGTGCTGATAACTGTGCTGATACCGCAGTTTCTGGTAGTCGCGCATAGTCTGGCAATCTTCAACTTTAGGGCCGTATGGCAGCTGACCGGTAAAAAGCTCGTAGCAAATAGTGGCCAGAGCATACACATCGCCCTGCACGCCGGAGTTATGGCCCAGCAAATAGTGCGGGTCGGAATAACTGGCGGTGCCAAGGGCAATGTCCTGCTCCAGCGGTGAAAACATTTCGGCCAGGCCCGCCACATAAACAGAGCCAAAATCGACCAGCACTAAAGTGCCGTCGGGGCGGCGCATAATATTGCCGGGCTTAAGATCCTGATGCACGGCGCCAAGCTTGTGAAAAGCCTGCAAACCGGCCGCTATTTGCTGCACCAGCGTGATGGCTTTGGCAGGTTTCAGCGGTTTATCAACGCGGGCAAACCAGTGCTCCAGCGTTTCACCCTCAACATAAGCCAATAAATAGTATAAAAAAGTACGGGGGCGCTGCTGACGGTGAACCTGCACCACATTGGGATGGGAAATGCGAAGCCCTATCCATTCTTCGCGGATAAAACGCTCGATATAACTGTGATCGTCGGCAAAATTTACCGAAGGGGTTTTTAATACCCAGATATTATCTGTGGTTAAATCCCGTACCAGATATAAGTGGCTGCGGCTGCTGGCAAAAATTTCTTTTTCCACCTGATAGCCATCCACCTTCATACCAGGCACCAGCACCGGCAAAAACGGCAGCCGTGTCAGTTTTTCGTTGTAGTCTTCCAGCGTTTGCGCACTAAGCGCCTGCACTTCGACGATGAGTGCGCTGATATTGTCGTCACTGCCGTTTTTAAGCGCCAGCTGACATAACTGCTCAGCCAGTGTGGTTAAATCCTGCTGTGGCTCAGGGCTTAATAATGCCGACAGCTCTGTATCATCCATAAAATCCGACAGGCCGTCACTGCACAGTAAAAACCTGTCGCCTACCTCCAGCGTGACATTGCCGGACTGCCACTGCACCTGCTCATCCATGCCCAGCGCCCGGCCTAAAAACTGGCGGTTTTCACTGAGTTTGGTGGTGTGATCCTGCGTTAGCTGGGCAATCACCCCTTTGCGCCACAGATAAATGCGGCTGTCGCCAATATGAAAAAAATAAGCCGTATGAGATTTAATAATCAGGCCGCTAAAGGTACATAAAAAACCTTTTTCTTCAGAAACATAGGCATGGCTTTGCTGATAAAGCGCTGTGTTGATACTGGCCAGTAACTGACTGGCACTGTGGTTTACCGACCAGCTGTCGGGGGTATTGGCGTATTCGCTGGCAAAATGTTGCACTGCATAGTCGCTGGCTTGTGCGCCGGCTTCAGCTGAGCTGACACCGTCGGCTAAGCAAAAACAGCCGCCTTTGTAAGTTAATAAATGGCTATCCTTTGGTAATTGCCAGGCAATGGCATCTTCATTCTGGCTTTTATGCCCGGCGCAGCTGTAACCGCCCACCGCCAGCCTGAGCTGAGATACTGACTGTGACTGTAATAACGATGTTTCGTCACCAGGTTGCTCTGACGCCATCTTTGCCCCTTTTGCCGGATCATGACGTAGCTTTTCATCAAAAGCCGTGCTCTTGCAAAAACTAATCACAAATAACAAAACCGGCTGTTGTCACACAGCCAGTTTTATCAGTTGTTTACCTATTGCCTTAACTGACGTGAATATGGTGCACGTTGCCGTCTTCATCCACTTCAGTAATATGGCCTTTGGGGTCGTCCAGGAACATCACCGCCACTAACCCCACCAGCGCCGAGGCGGCAATCACATAAAAGAAGGTACTGTAATCAACGTAACTTAATACTGTTAAATACACCACAGCACCCACATTGCCATAAGCACCGGCCATACCGGCAATCTGGCCTGTCATGCGGCGTTTAATCAGCGGTACTATGGCAAATACCGCCCCTTCACCGCCCTGCACAAAGAAACTACAGGCCATACTCACCAGCACCGCCAGCGGCAACCACCAGCTGCTGTCCATTAAGCCCATCAGGAAATAACCGGCCGATAAACCGGCAATTAACAACACCATACTTTTGCGACGGCCAAACTTATCTGAGAACCAGCCACCCATAGGACGCGACACCAGATTCATAAAAGCAAAACTGGACGCCAATAAACCCGCAGAAACCGGGTTTAAACCTTCAAAGGTTTCCAGGAAATACAGCGGTAACATCGACACCACAGCCAGCTCAGAGCCAAAGGTGGTGAAATAGGCTAAATCCAGAATAGCCACTTGTTTAAACGAATATTTTTCATGCTCTGGCACGCCTTTACGCAGGTGCTCGGCGTTCACCCGCCATACCTGATGGGTCTGAATCACAAACAACACCACTAAACTGGCCCAAATCAGATACATATATTGTTCAGAGAATAAATTCACCCCGGCTGGCGACATTTTCCAGGCCAGCATAGCCAGCGCCAGATGCATTGGAATATTCAGCAAAATCAGCAACCATAAGTCGCCCCAGCTGGTGACTTCCATAGCCCCGCTTTTTTTCGGTTTAAAATACACCGAACCTTTAGGGGTGTTGCGCGCCTGATAGTAAAACAGCACCGAATACACCGCACTTAACACACCAACACTGATCAGTGAATAACGCCAGCCGTCGGCACCGCCATAGAGCAGTGCCAGGGTGGGCAAGGTCATGGCCGCAGCGGCCGAACCAAAGTTACCCCAACCGCCATAAATACCCTCGGCTGTGCCGACCTGATGGCTTGGAAACCACTCACCTACCAGCCGGATGCCAATGACAAAACCGGCACCAACAAAACCCAGTAAAAAGCGAAATAAGGCCAGGCTTTCAAAACTTTCCGCCAGCGCAAAACCAATACAAAAAAACGACGAAATCATTAATAACAGGCTGTACATAATGCGCGGGCCAAACTTGTCGACCAGAATACCCACCACAATACGGGCCGGTATCGTCAGCGCCACGTTCAAAATCAGCAACGCTTTAACCTGAGCGTCGGTCAGGCTCAGCGCTTGTTTAATTTCGGTCAATAACGGTGCGTGGTTAAACCACATCACAAAAGTCAGAAAAAATGCAAACCAGGTCAGATGCAGCGTTTTTATTTTTGCATCCCCAAAATTCAGCAAATTGACCTTTCCGGCTTCAGCGACGGAAGAGGACAGCTTGGACATATAAACCTCCAGTGGAACACCCAGTGATAACAAAACTGGCTGAAGCATAGAGACTCAAAAGCAAAAAAACATTGACTTTAATCAAGCAACAGCAGCCACTAAACCACTGTTTTTATAAGGAATATCACCTAGTGGGTAGGGCGTAACGGGCGTGCAGCATAACAGCAAAACCACTCAGCTACCCACTATGAGGTAGCCGGCTTTGGCAAAGCGCTTTGGCTAAAACGAAAGGAATACTCCCGATGAAAACCCCATGCCGCTGACCGGCGGTTTATCATCAGAGAGCTTTAAATGCCAAAGGCCAACGCACTATGTCTGACATCCGGATCTCAAGCCCAGAAACGGCGCCTTCGCTGCTGACGCCGCAGCCACAGGCGCGCCGTGCTTTGTGTTTTTCCATTCTTTGTTTTGCCTGGTGTTTTGCGATTTGGTGTTTGTATGCCGCCCTTGGGCTTGAGCTTGCCGCCAGGCTGCAACTTAGCGCCACCGACTATGGTTTGTTGTTGTCGTCCCCCGTGCTGACCGGCGCTTTATTAAGGTTTCCGGCCGGTATTCTGGCGGAAAAAATCAGCCCCCGCACTTTGTGGTTCTGGCTGATGCTGCTGCTTGTTCCGGCCTTGTTGTTATTGCCTTATGCCCAAAGCCTGTTGACTCTGGTATTGCTTGGGCTTTGGCTTGGCCTTGCCGGCGTGGCTTTTACCCTTGGTATTGCTTATGTGTCGGCTTTTTACCCACCAGCGCAGCAAGGCACCATTATGGGGCTTTTTGGCGTGGGCAATGCCGGTGCTGCTTTGAGTTTATTGTTGGTGCCGCTGTTGAACCAACTGTCATTGCCGCTTGGCGTGGGGGCTTTGTATGCACTGCTAACGGCCTTACTGGCTGTACTCTTTGTATTGTTTGCCCCGGCTATGCCGCAAAGTGCTCACATTACTGCAGTAAGGGCGCAGCCCAATAAACACAGCCCTTTCTGGCAGCGCAGCAAACAGTTGTTCACTGACGCCAGGCTGTGGCGTTTTTCCTTGTATTATTATTTTGTATTTGGCAGTTTTTTGGCCTTGCTGCTGTGGCTGCCGCTCTATTACATGCAGGCCTATCAGCTGAGCGCCGCCGACGCTATGGCCTTTACGCTGTTTTTTGTCACCACCTCCAGCATGGTGCGTGCTTTGGGCGGCTGGCTGGCCGATCGCTACGGCGGCCGGGCGGTGAACTGGAGTGTGTTCTGGATCTGCCTGATTTGTTTATTTATTTTAAGTTACCCGCCCACCAGCCTGGTGATCCACGGCATTAAAAAAGAAGTGGTGCTGGAAATTAACATTAACCTCTGGCTCTTTACCGCCTTGATTTTTGTTATCGGCATCGCCCAGGGCCTGGGCCGCGCCAGTGTGTTTCGCACCATTTATGACTATTACCCCAACCAACTGGGCGCTGCCGGTGGTATGGTGGCGGCTATTGGCGCCCTGGGTGGCTGCACTTTGCCGTTGTTATTTGGCTTGTCACAGGATTTACTCGGCATTCATACCGCCTGTTTTATGTTGCTGTACGGCGTGCTGGCCTTTTGTATGATTTTGATGTTTTTTGCCAACCAGCGTGAGCAATATCAGCGTGAACTGGCCGCGGCCAGAGCCCACAATTTTTTATTAGAAGACGGCAGCGACTAACGCCGTTTTATTTGGGAAAACAAGATGCAAATTACTGATCTGACAACAGAACTTGATATACCGCCTTTACTTCGGCTGGCATTTCGGCCGCTGTTTTTACTCGGCGGCGCTTTTAGCTGTATTGCCATGCTGCTATGGGGGCTGGCGCTGTTTGCCGGCCTGCCGCTGTCTCCTGTCGGCAATATTCTATTCTGGCACAGCCATGAAATGATTTTTGGTTTTGGCTGCGCCATAGTGGCCGGTTTTTTATTAACAGCCATGCAAAACTGGACCGGCCTGAGAGCCCCCCATGGCAAGCCATTGTTGTGGCTGGTGCTTTGCTGGCTCTGTGCAAGATTATTGCTGTTATTTGGCGCTGCTTTGCCCATCTGGCTGGTGGCTCTGCTGGACTTGTTGTTTTTACCTTTGGCCGCCGTGCTGATGGCCAAGCCTATTCTGGCTGTAGCCCAGTGGCGTAATTTGTTTTTTGTACCTGTGCTGATGCTGCTCACTATTTGTAATGCGGTCAGCTGGGTTGGTTTGGCATTAAACGACTATATGCTGCAACAACATGGTCTTTATAGCGCCGTGTTGCTGCTGACGCTGGTGATGAGCATTATGGGTGGCCGGGTGCTGCCAATGTTTACCGCCAATGGCACCCAAACCAAAAAAGTGGAGCCGCTGCTCTGGCTGGACCGGCTGGCGCTCGGATTTTTATGGCTGGTATTTATTCAGCAGTTTTTAAAACTGGAAAATTTCCTGCCACATCCGCTGATTGGCGCTTTATATGGTATTGCGGCAGTGCTGCTGGCAGTACGTTGTGCCCGCTGGAAAATCTGGATCACCCTAAGAGTGCCACTGTTGTGGTCATTACATCTGGCTTATTGGTTTATTCCGCTTGGCCTTGCGCTTTTTGCTTTGCATTACAGTGGCATCACGCTGTTTGGCCATGCTGTGCTCAAAAGCACGGCACTGCATGCATTAACGGCCGGCGCTATGGGTTCGATGATTTTAGCCATGATGGCGCGGGTGTCGCTTGGCCACACAGGCCGGCCACTGCAGGTGTCGGTGTTGATGGTACCGGCTTTTGTGCTGGTAGTGGGCGCTGGCATTAGCCGCAGCCTGCTGCTGTGGCTAATGCCGGATATGAGCCAGGCGCTGCTGATACTGGCTATTGGCTGCTGGGTACTGGCATATGCGCTGTTTTGCTGTTGTTATGCCAAAATGCTGTGCAGCACCAGAGCTGACGGCAGGCCGGGTTAACGGCAGTTTCTGGCCGATATTTATTTTGTCAAAGCCAGCCTTTGCGCTGGTTTTGTGTTTTATCCGGCCTGCGGTTTTGCCATATAACCGCAGTTTTTCCCGCCAACTGCGGATACCTCTGTGTGAGTAGCTGCCACTTTCAGTTGATTTATATCAAGTTATGCCAGGCGCCAATGCTTAGACTCAGCAACAACAGATAAAACGGCAACTGCGTTTTGGACATCAAACGCGGGCTTTTCACAGCAACACTGTGTTGCCGTTTTTGTTGCTTGTGTTTATCCACAATAACGGAGTTTTGTATGGCCGCTTTCACAGACCAACCTTTAGCCGGAAAACCTCTGGTTTACGCTTGCTCTGGCTGCTCTAACGTAGCGCAGCTGGCCAATGATCTGGCAGTGGTGCTGGACAGGGAGGGTATTGCCGAAATGTCCTGTATTGCCGGTGTCGGTGGTCAGGTGAAACAGCTGGTGAAAGTGGCCAAATCCGGCCGGCCTATTCTGGCCATTGACGGTTGCCCGCTCAATTGTGTGCGCAACACTCTGGCACTGCAGCAGGTCGAGCCCACCTGGCATCTGGAGCTGACCAGCTTTGGTTATAAAAAACGCGACGGTGAAGACTGTGATTTGCAGCAGGCTTATAAATTATTGCAGCATATTCAGCAGGATATTTTGCCAAGTTCTAAACCACAGGGGGCCGGCTAAGCGGCATTCGCCGGCAACAGCTGCCAGCACGCCGTACTCGCCGGTACAGGCTCAAAAGCTCCTTTTATTCAGCAGGCTTTTTGTCCGCAGCTGTTACATCGCCACAACAGGGGCAATGCAGCTGCTTGCGGATATTAAAACTTTGCCATTCACTGTATTTGCCATCCAATAACAACAAACGGCCATAAAGTGTGCTGCCACAACCTGATAAAATTTTAATGGCTTCCAGCGCCTGCATAGTGCCAATCACCCCCACCACGGGCGATAAAATACCGGCTTGCAAGCAGCTCAGTTGCTGCTCAGCAAAACCCAGACTCAGGCACTGATAACAAGGTGCGTCCGGCTGCTGTTGCCTGTTCATGGCAAAACTGCTGACTTGCCCTTCCATCCGGATGGCAGCGCCCGACACCAGCGGCACTTCAAACTGATAACAATATTGGTTGATCAGCAGCCTGGTCGTTAAGTTGTCACAACAATCCAGCACCAGATCATGCTGTTGAATCAGCTTTGCCAACAAAGTTTCATCGGCAAAACTGCTGGCAACACCAAGTTTCACGTCGCTGTTAAGCTGCGCCAACGCCGCTGCCGCCACTTCGGCTTTGTTTTTGCCAACATCGGCTTCGCGAAACAAAATCTGCCGCTGTAAATTACTGCGATCGATCACATCCCCATCAACCAGCGTCAGCTGGCCAACCCCTGAACTTGCAAGATAAGGCAAAGCAGCGCAGCCAAGCCCGCCCACGCCAATCACCAGTACCCTGGCCGCCAGCAGTTTTTCCTGTCCCTGCAGCTCAAAGGCAGGCAGCATAATTTGCCTGCTGTAGCGCATGGCTTGTTGTAAATTCAGCTCTGCAGATGCTGTTGGATTCATTTTTGCTCCTTATCAAACCGCTCTCGTGTTATCAGCTCCGGTGTCATCAGATCAGGCGGGATCTGCTCTGGCCGGCGCCATAACCAGAGTGCGACAGCTGCAAGCACCAGTGTCAGCAGCACTTTATAGAGCAGCAAAAAAGCGCTGAACCAGCAAAGCACCAGGCTGAGCGTCATCATCAGACTGGCGGCTATTTTGCCATTGCGTGGCACCAGACCATAACGACGCCAGTTATGGATCAAAGGGCCATATTTGTGATGTGCCAGTAAACGAGCTTCCAGCTGTGGCCAGCCTTTACCAGCGGCAAAAGCGGCCAGCAATACAAAAGGCACAGTGGGCAAACCGGGCAGCACCACGCCAATCAGCCCCAGCAATAAACTGCCCAGTGCCAGCAGACGGAATAAAACAATACGGGCCAGGTGCATCAGCCTTGTCCTTTAAGCAGGGCTTTGACCCCAAGTTTTTCCGCCAGTTTATGTAAATTGCTGCTGTCGATCTCCAGTAATCTGGCGGTTTTGGACCAGCTGCCACCACTTTGTTTAAAGGCAGCTTCAATATGCTGACGCTGAAACTGCTGCAGCGCTTGTTTCAGCGGCAGGCCTTTGGCCATTGCTAATGTGTAGCTAAACACCTGATCTGCACCGGCCATTTTATGCTCGCCGGCAACTGCAGCTGTTGGACTGATATCCAGATAACGGGGTTCAATGGTTAGAATATCACTGCGGTTATGGCCTTCACTCAGCGCTTTAATAGCGGCACGGCTTATCACATGCTCCAGCTCCCGCACATTGCCGGGCCAGTGGTAATGCAACAGCAACAGCTGCGCATCCTGTGATAAGCGGATGGATCTGAGGCCAAGCCGGCTGCGGTTTTGCTCGAGAAAATGCCCGGCCAGCATGGCAATGTCGCTGCTGCGCTGACGCAGCGGTGGAATAGGCACCGGATACACCGACAACCTGTGATACAAATCGGCGCGAAAGGCGCCCTGCGCCACCTGCTGGGCTAAATCACGGTTGGTGGCCGCCACAATACGCACATTGACACTGCGGCTTTTATCCGAGCCCAGCCGCTGAATTTCGCCGTTTTGTAACACCCGCAGCATTTTGGCCTGCACCAGAAGCGGCAACTCTCCCACTTCGTCTAAAAACAAGGTGCCGCCATCTGCCGCCTCAAAACGGCCACTGCGCTCTTGCTGCGCGCCGGAAAACGCCCCTTTGACATGACCAAAAAGTTCACTTTCCGCCAGCGACTCGGGCAAAGCGGCACAATTGATATAGACCAGCGGTTTGTGATTGCGGCTGGACTCTTGATGCAGATAACGGGCAAATAACTCTTTGCCGACACCGGTTTCACCCAGCAGCAACACCGGCAAATCAGAACTTGCCACTACTTTCACTTCCGACAATAACTGCAAGAGCTGCGGGCTCTGGCCAATAATTTCATCTGAAGGTGAATGGTAAACACCGCTGTCGAGCACCTGATTGGCTCTGGCAAAGCGCACTGTGCGCAGTTCGGTTTCGAGCTGACAAACCCTGACCGCCGCTTCCACCAGCAAACTGAATCTTTGTAACTCCAGCACTGTTAAGCGGCTGAAAGTACCGGCCTGCAGAGCATCGAGTGTCAGCACACCCCAGCACTGACCTTCCAGATACAGCGAAATGCCCATGCAGTCATGTACCAACAGCGGCTGACCTTGTTGCACTTCAACTAAACCATCGTAAGGATCGGGCAGGCTGCTGTCGGGCGCAAAATGCACCGGCTGCCGGCTTTGTAAAATAGTGGCAAGCCTTGGGTGATGCGCCACCATAAAACGCCGGCCCAGGGTTTCGGCCGCCAGGCCACATACCGCTAAAGGTTTGAGCTGATCCTGCTGTAACTGCAACAGCGCCACAGCGCTGCAGCCAAAATGGGTGCGCATGGTATTCACTAAGCGTTGCAACCGCACCGCAGAGGGTAAATCGGCTACCAAATCAGCCACTAAGGTTTCTTCCAGCATGGTTATTTTTACCCTGTTTGGTAATTATTACCCGGTTTTTTCAGGGTTAAATTTACCACTGCCGGCAAAAAATCTATATAAATCAAAAGGGGTAGTTTTGGCCTGATTCTTGGAATATCAGCACAACGGCAGCACGCTGCTGAAGTGAAATTTCCGCCTGCACAAGGCCCAAACACCGGAGTCTGTTATGTCTTATTTAGATCAACCTTTAGGCCAGCTTGCTACCCAAATTCCGGGCGCGACCGCCGTATTTCACAAATACAAACTGGATTTTTGTTGTGGGGGTAAAGAGTCGCTGGCCGCAGCAGCGGCCAAAAGACAACTGAACGCCACACAAATTAATACCGAACTGGCGGCGCTGGCATTAAAACCCACATCAATGCAGCGCAACTGGCGCGAGGCTAAAACCGAAGAGCTGGCGTATTTTATTCTCGAACGTTTTCACGCTAAACACCGGTTGCAGCTACCGGAACTTATCCGCCTCGCGCGCCGGGTCGAGCATGTGCATGCCGATCATCCAGAGTGTCCAACCGGCCTGGCTACACATCTGGAACATATGTATCAGGAGCTGGAAAGCCATATGCACAAAGAAGAACAGATCCTGTTCCCGATGTTATGTAACGGCTTTTTCCCGGCCGGCCCTATTTCGGTGATGCAGGAAGAACATCTGCAGCATGGGGATGCGCTGGAAACTATGCTGAGCCTGGCCAAAGATCTGAATTTACCGGCCGGTGCCTGCAATACCTGGTCGGCGTTATATCTTGGCCTGACCGAGCTCAAAGAAGATTTAATGGAGCATATTCTGCTGGAAAACGAAATTCTGTTTGTTGAACCACAACAACAAAAAGGTCAATGCTGCGGTTCCTGCCAATAAAGCCGCAACCAGGCGGGCCTGCAGCTTAGTTGGGCCCGCTTGTTTTTTTGTCTGTGTTTCAAAGTTAAAAGCCCAAAACAAAAAGCCCCGCAATTGCTTGCGGGGCTTGTTGTTTATGGTGCCCAGAGGCGGAATCGAACCACCGACACGCGGATTTTCAATCCGCTGCTCTACCGACTGAGCTATCTGGGCAAACTCTTTGCTTTAAATGGTGCCGCTTATCCGAGTCGAACGGATGACCTACTGATTACAAGTCAGTTGCTCTACCAACTGAGCTAAAGCGGCATTGTTCTTTAAAGCGAACACTGTAGTGAACTGATTTAAAAGAGGAAATCAACACACCAAAAATTTATGGTGCCCAGAGGCGGAATCGAACCACCGACACGCGGATTTTCAATCCGCTGCTCTACCGACTGAGCTATCTG
>NZ_JAOBWS010000016.1 GCF_025245835.1 Rheinheimera sp. 4Y26 | reverse complement strand
GGTGCCCAGAGGCGGAATCGAACCACCGACACGCGGATTTTCAATCCGCTGCTCTACCGACTGAGCTATCTGGGCAACGGGGGGTATTAAACGGATTTTGCCGGGGCAAGTCAACTTTTTTTTGGCAGAACAGCACTGACAGCCTAGAAGTTGTACAAAATAGCCAATTAAGCAGCAAAAACCTGCTGCAAAGCCCGGCATAAAGCAAAGAAAACTGCTTTTTGGCATGGATAGCATCCGCCTTAACTAATTGATCCGGCGAAGACAAAACAGTGGTGGTCAACATAAAAATGGTTAGAATAAAAAATCTGTTTTAATTCATCAGGCTGGTCGGTTGTTTTTTATGGAAAAAAGCTCCTTTGTTTCACCTTTGTTCCTCCGGCTGTCGCTGCTGGTGGTGTTGCTGGTTAGCCTGCAAACTGGTTATGGTTTTTATCAGGACTGGCAACAGCATCAGACCCAGCCTGCCAGCACCAATCTGCAACAGGACGCCCAGCTGCTGGCGCAGGCCATTACGCCCATGCTGCAACTGAACCGCTGGGACGATGCGGCGCCTTTATTGGAGCTGGTGAATAACGCCAAAGATGGCCGCGCCGCTTATTTATACAAACAACAAAAACCTGAACCTGCCCTGATGGTGCACACTAACGGCCTGGCCGGTTTTAACCCGGCGCTGGCGCTGACCCAGCCCAGATTACAGACTGGTTTTTCGGTTTATCTGCTGCCGCTGCAACAACAAGGCAAGACTGTAGGCCAGCTGATGCTGGTCAGTAAAATTGCCCCTTTTAATTACCTGCCAACGCTGCTGCAGTGGATTTTAAGTTTAATCATTGGCTTAGTGCTGGCCTGGTTATTGGCCGCTCATTTAAATAAAAGACTGCAACGTGATATCGACAGCCTGAACGACGATATCAGCGCAGCTATTGCACTGGGCCAGTTTAGCGGCAGCCTGAGCAGCCGCGATGGGCTGGCAGCGCTGGCACTGAATATTAATCAGTTGTTTAAAAAAATTGCCCATGGCCAGAAAGAGTTAAAAAGCTCAGAAGCCGATATTGCCAAACTCAAACAGGAAGTAGACACCCGCATTAAAGAACGCACTGATGCGCTGGAAAGCGCCAAGCTGACCGCCGAAAAAGCCAATGAGGCTAAATCCACTTTCCTTGCCACCATGAGCCATGAAATCCGCACTCCGATGAATGGCATTATCGGCACTATCGATTTATTGCGTAAAACCCAGCTGGCCACAGCACAATTTCGCATGACCGACACCATCCGCGAGTCGTCGTTTTCGCTGTTGCGTATTCTGGATGACATTCTGGACTTCTCAAAAATTGAAGCCGGCAAATTAGAGCTGGAGTCTATTCCGTTGTCGCTGGGCGACATTATTGAAGCAGTGGGCCGAATTCTGATTTCGATGGCCTATCAGCGCCAGATTGATTTAAAAATTTATATCGATCCGCGTATTCCGGATGGCCTGATGGGTGATCCGGTCAGGCTGCGGCAAATTTTGTACAACCTGGCCGGTAACGCTATTAAATTCACCCAGACCAGCAATGGCAAAACCGGTTTAGTGCAGATCCGTGCCGACTTGCTGGATGAAAATATGGAGTTTGATGTGGTGCAGCTGTCGGTGATCGACAACGGCAAAGGCATGACCCAGCGCCAGCTGCATTATGTGTTTCAGCCATTTAGCCAGGCCGAAGGCTCAATCACCCGCAAATATGGTGGTACCGGCCTGGGTTTATCGATTTGCCAGCGCCTGACCGCGCTGATGTATGGCGACATTGAAGTACAAAGTGAAGTAGGCAAAGGCACTGAATTTAAAGTAAAACTGCCGATGCGCCGCAGTGAGGAAACCCTGGCGCTGCGGATGGATCTGCACGACCTCAGCATCAAAGTATTTTCTATGGACGCCCTTAATCTGGAAAGCCTGCACAGTTATTTCAGTTATGCCGGTGCCGATGTAGAAACTATCGATAACCTGGCCGCGCTGGAACAAATGATCACAGTGCCTCATCAGCCCAATCTGAAAAATGAAGCTGCGGTCTGGGTGCTGGATGCCACTTATCAGCAGCTGAGTCAGGAGCAGATCAATCAGTTGCTGGCCAAATCAGCCAAAGACGGCCGCCATTTTGTCATTCTGACCAATTTACCTGAGCTTGCCGATCACAATGCACCTGAAGTGTATTACCTGCACAGTGCACCGATTTGCCGCAGCCATCTGTATGAAACAGTGCTGATTTCAGCCGGACGCAAACAAAAACCGCTGCAACAACACAAAACACAACAACTGCCGTTGTCAGCACCGAGCCAGGAACAAGCCAGAGCCCAGGGCAAACTGATTTTGCTGGCCGAAGATAACCTGATGAATCAGCGGGTCATAGTGGACCAGTTAAACGCGCTGGGTTATGCCGTGGATGTGGCCGATGACGGAGCTCTTGCGCTGGAAAAGTGGCGGCAATACCGCTACCCGCTGCTGCTGACCGATTTACATATGCCCAATATGAGTGGTTATGATTTAGCGGCCGCCATTCGTAAAGAAGCACTGCAATATGATGACGAAAACAGCCAATTCACCCGCATTATTGCGGTCACCGCCAATGCGCTTAAAGGCGAAGAGCAAAAATGTTTAAGTGTGGGCATGGATGGGTATATCACCAAACCTATTGAACTGGCCACGCTGGAAACCCTGCTACAACGCTGGTTGCCACTGGAGAAAAACCCAAGCCCTGTTGCCACAGCGGCCGCTTTAACCCAAAACAATAAAACCAGTCCGCCGATTTGTTTTACCACCATTGCCAATTTCCTCGGCAATGAGCCGGCCAAACACGAAGAACATCTGAATTATTTTGTGAATCACGCAGCCGGTTTACTGTCGCAGATTGAACAAAACATTCAACTGCAGGACAGAAACGGCCTGCACACCACGGCACACCAGCTCAAATCGGCGGCCAAAAGTGTCGGTGCTTTACAGCTGACCGAGATTGCACTGCAACTGGAGCAAGGCAGCGAAAGTGCCGATTTTGACCAGCTGGCTCAGCAGACACTGGAACTGCGGCAAAGGTATCAGGATGTGGTGGCTTATGTGCAACAACGCTACTAACAGACAACGGCCTTTGTCATAGGAAGCAGCATTCTGCAACACCAAATAAAAAGGCGCGCCAATCTTTAGGGCGCGCCTTTTGTTTTTTACCATTGCCTTTGTGCTACTTCATTTACCACACCGGATAAGCCGGCGTTGCTGCCAAATGGCGCTGATACTACACAGCATCCGGCAATTAAACTTAATTCGCTGACGTATCCAGCGGCGCAAAACTTTTCACTAAATCGTCCAGCGCTTTCATTTGTGTCAGGTACCCTTCCAATTTGCTCAAAGGCAGCGCACAAGGGCCGTCACATTTTGCTTCATTTGGATTGGGGTGCGCTTCAATAAATAAACCGGCTAAACCAAGGGCCATACCAGAGCGCGCCAGCTGCGCGGCCTGAGCACGACGGCCATCGGCTGAATCTGCCCGGCCACCAGGTTTTTGCAGCGCATGGGTGGCGTCAAAAATCACCGGGGCATATTGTTTCATTTCATCCATGCCCAGCATGTCCACCACCAGGTTGTTATAACCGAAGCTGGAACCCCGCTCACATAAAATCACTTTGTCGTTACCGGCTTCACGGAACTTGGTGATGATATGGCGCATTTCGTGCGGTGCCAGAAACTGTGGTTTTTTCACATTGATCACAGCGCCGGTATTGGCCATCGCAATCACTAAGTCGGTCTGACGGGCCAAAAACGCCGGCAGCTGAATCACATCCACCACTTCAGCCACAGGCGCCGCCTGATAAGGCTCATGCACGTCGGTAATAAGTGGAATTTGAAAAGTGCGTTTAATCTCTTCAAAAATCTTTAAACCTTCTTCCATGCCGGGGCCACGGTAAGAATGAATAGAAGAACGGTTGGCTTTATCAAAAGATGCTTTAAAAACCAGCGGGATCCCCAGCTTTTCGCAGACTTTGACATAAGCTTCTGCCACCTGCAGCGCCATGTCGCGCGACTCCAGCACATTCATGCCACCAAAAAGTACAAAGGGTTTGTCATTGGCAACCTGAATATCAGCTACCTGAATTGTTTGAATGGCCATCAGGCCTCCTCAAAAATAAACTAAAAAACGGCGGCAGTTTAACACCAGCAGCCAGGTGATTAGCCAAATAATAATGGCGTTTTTGTCATGGCCAGTTTTACCGCCAGCACCAGCCAGCCAAGGGCACCGACAAAAGCAAACACCCGCAGTGTCACAGTACGGCCTTTAAATGCCATCACACCCAAAGCAATATAAGCCAGCACCGCCAGCAGTTTTTCGGTCAGCCATGGATTGACAAAAGGATACTGCTGAATAGTCACCATCAGCGCCACCGCCGATAACAACAACAAAGTGTCGATGATATGGGGCGCAATTTTAAAAAACTTCGTTTGCAGCAGTGCAGCACCACGCAGCGACATGACAAAACGCAATACTAAAAACGCCAGACTTAACGCCACCAGTAGCATGTGACTGTGTTTGATTGCCATATACATCAGAGTAACCCCATAAAAATTAAAAAATTATTTGTTATTGTCCGCAGTCTGCAGCGGGCAATAACAAGTACCAAGGCTGCAGCAGTTTTTACTACCACCGACAAAAACAAACCACCCTGAGGTGGTCTGTCTGAGCTTGTTATCCCGGTTTTCGCAAGAGCCGGAGCTTATTCATCTTCGTCCGGGTATTTTTGCAAAATTGCCTCTATTTTGTCGACCCGGCTTTTTAAGATTTCTACCAGCGCCGGCTCAAATTGTTTGCCGGATTCACTGATAATTTTTTCCATCGCCGCTTCCTGAGTCCAGGCCGACTTATAACAACGGCGGTGACGCAGTGCATCATACACGTCGGCAATAGCCGCAATACGACCGTAAATATGAATATCTTCCCCCGCTTTACCTGCCGGATAACCGGTGCCGTCCCATTTTTCATGGTGATCCCGCGCAATAATAGCGCCAGCCTGAATAATGGCTCTTTTGGAGTTTTTTAAGATTTCATACCCAATGCTGGAATGGGTTTTCATCACTTCCCATTCATGTTCCTGCAGTTTCATTGGTTTATTCAGAATGCCATCGGGAATCCCCACTTTACCCACATCATGCAAAGGAGAAGCAAACATTAGCTTTTCCGCTTCAGTGTCAGACAAGCCATAAGCTTTGGCCAGGTCATAACAAATAAAAGCCACTCGTTTGACATGATTACCGGTTTCAATCGAACGCTGCTCTACAGCTTCACTTAAGCGGTACACTATTTCGCGTTGGGTATCTTCAATTTCATGCTGCAGCTGTACATTTTCATAAGCGATTTGCACATTTTGCGAAAACAGCTCAATCAGCCGTTTTTGGTTTTCATTAACCTGACTTGGCAAACCCGACACATACAATAAAGAACCATGGGTAAATTTACTGGTGCAATACGCCACTAAATAATTGTCGCGGTACACAATACTGCGGCTGTGCAACGCCTGATGAAAGGCCGCCATTAAGGTTGGATCCAGCACAGAGGCCACCGCCTGCCCTTCTTTATGTTCAAATTCCCCTAAACCGGCAAACACCACCAACTGATCCGGATCCTGATTTTCATGGGTGTTGCCCGCCACCAGGCTTGACGTAACCAGCAGGGCGTTGTCGTTGCAGCCTAAAATGGACGTCAGTTGTTGCAGTACACCATCAATAAACTGCTCCATCGAATGGGCAGAAAATAAATCGGCCGAGGCGGTAATAATTTTTTCCAGCCCCTGACGACTGGCATCAATCGACAAAATATCGCGGTAAGAGCGCAGGCTCGACATCACCACAGTAAAGAGTTTTTGTGCGGTCAGCTCGGTTTTGGATTTGTAGTCGTTGATGTCGTAGTTGACGATGACCTGCCGCTCCGGCGCTTGCCCTGGCTGTCCGGTACGCAGAATAATACGCACATAATGATTGTGCAGCTCTTCACGGATATAACGCGCTACCAATAAACCGGCATCGTCGGTTTCCATCACCACATCCAGCAGCATAATGGCCGCGTCCGGATGTTGTTCGATCATTTTTTTCGCTTCAGCACCGGAATAAGCACTGATAAATTCCAGATTTTTACCCTGAAAAGAAAAGTCGCTGAGGGCAAGTTTGGTCACCGCATGCACTTCAGGCTCGTCATCGACGATTAAAACCTTCCAGCTGCCACTGTGACTTGGGCTTACTTCTTCAGGTTCATCTGCAAACAGAAAATCGTTGGCCACTCCAAATCCCTCATGCTAACCAATTGATGTCATTTCCATTAGTTATATGCGCTAATTAGCACAGGGTCAAAAGATTACGACAAGATAAAGCGGAAAGTTTGGTAAAAAAAGCTGAGGAAAATCAGGCGGGTGGCAACATGCCGCCACTGATACGCCATTGATTGCCATAATCACGGCGCGACTGTACCTCAATAAAACCGTTCTCGTGCAAAATAGCCTGCACTGCATCGGCTTGCTGATAACCATGCTCCAGCCATAACCAGCCGTTGGCCTTTAATCTGCTGCGGGCACCCTGGCAAATCAGCCGGATGTCAGCCAGGCCCTGATCGGCAGCCACCAGCGCTGACAAAGGCTCAAACCGCACATCGCCCTGGGTCAAATGCGGGTCCTTCCCATCGATATAAGGTGGGTTACTGACAATCAGGTCAAACAGGTTGTTACCGGTGGCACTGTACCAGTCACTTTGCACAAAGCTGCAGTTAGGCAGTTGCAACCTGGCGCGGTTACGGTTGGCAAGCGCCACCGCATCAGCGGAATAATCCACCCCAAGCAGTTGCCAGAGCGGTTTGGCTTTGGCCAGCGCCAGTGCAATAGCGCCGGTGCCTGTGCCTAAATCCAGCACATTGGCATTGGCGGGTAAATCCAGGCTGAGCGCCTGTTCGACCAACAATTCAGTGTCAGGACGGGGAATAAGGGTACAAGGCGCTACTTCCAGTTCTAAATCCCAGAACCACCAGCGCCCTGTGATATAAGCCAGCGGCTCGCCGGTTAAACGGCGGCTCAGCGCTTGTTGCAAGGTAGTTAGTTGCGCGGGGCTTAGCACATCTGTACTGCGGCCTAATAACGCCGTGGGTGACCAACCCAGCACATCTGCCGTTAAGCGCCTGGCTTCCAGGCGCACATCATCCAAAGCCGGATCCAGCAAAGCCAAGGCTTCAAGTTCAGTGGCAGCCTGCAGCAGCCATTGCTGAACTGTGCTACCTTGCTGCGCTGCGCTGTCGGGCTCCGCTGTGCTCTCTTGCTGCGCTGGGCTCCCTTGCTGCGCGGTGCTGCCCGGCGGCATTGGCTTGCCGGCATTTGGCATTAGCGGTTTTCTTCCGCCAGCGCTGCTAATAAGTCGGCCTGATGTTCGTGGCTGAGCGGGCCCAGCACTAAATCAAGATCCCCTTCCATCACTTCCAGTAAACGGTACACCGTCAGGTTAATGCGATGGTCGGTTAAGCGGCCTTGCGGGAAGTTATAGGTACGGATACGTTCAGAACGATCGCCAGAGCCCACTAAAGAGCGGCGGGTTGATTCTTCCGCCAGCCGGCGTTTTTCATCTTCAGCCGCCTGAATACGCGACTGCAACACCGCCATAGCCCGGGCGCGGTTTTTATGCTGTGAACGCTCATCCTGACATTCCACCACTATGCCGGTTGGCAAGTGAGTAATACGAATGGCAGAGTCGGTTCTGTTGACGTGCTGACCACCGGCACCTGAGGCGCGGTAGGTATCGACTTTTAAGTCAGCCGGGTTAATTTCAATGGCTTCACTTTCCGGCACTTCCGGCATAATGGCCACAGTACAGGCTGAGGTATGCACCCGGCCCTGTGATTCAGTAGCAGGCACCCGTTGTACCCGGTGACCACCCGATTCAAACTTCAGCGTGCCGTACACCCCTTCACCCTGCACACTGGCAATGACTTCTTTGTAACCGCCGTGTTCACCGTCATTACAGCTGACAATTTCCACTTTCCAGCGTTTTTTCTCGCAAAAACGGCTGTACATGCGGAATAAATCACCGGCAAAAATAGCAGCTTCGTCACCACCGGCACCGGCGCGGATTTCCAGGAAACAGTTGTTATTGTCGTTGGGATCTTTAGGTAATAATAAAATCTGCAGTTCCTGATCCAGCTGCTCAATACGTTCTTTCGCTGCTTTATATTCTTCCTGCGCCATTTCCCGCATCTCAGGATCGCTGTCTTTAAACATTTCTTCAGCGCTTTGTAAGTCGTCCTGCGCACCACGATACTGGGCAAAAGCCTGGGCTATAGGCTCAAGCTGGCTGTATTCTTTGGAAAGCTCACGGAACCGGCCCTGATCTGAAATTACACCGCCGTCACTGAGTAACGCCTGCACTTCTTCGTGGCGCTCAACCAGACCTTCGAGCTTACGATAAACCGAATCTTTCATGGGAAATGGGGTACCTGATTAGATATCTACTAAAAAATTGATCAAAGTTTTGGCATCAACCTGCTCTTCCTGCAACAAATGGCGGATAGTTTTGGTTGGTGCATGCATTAATCTGTTACTGAGTTTAGTGGCAAATTCCTGCAACACTTTCTCACTGTTCTGGCCACTGGCCAGTTGATTGACGGCGCGCTGCAATAATTCCTGGGTGACGTTTTCACAACGCTCGCGATAATCGCGCACCCAGTCAATATTGCCCTGCAGCTGCAGCCACTGGCTAAACTCGGCAGCACCTGCAGCTATCATAGTTTCGGCCTGCGTCGCGGCTTGCTGGCGCGACTGCATATTCTGCGACACGATATTTTGTAAATCGTCCACAGTGTATAAATACGCATCTTCAAGCTCAGCCACCTGAGCTTCAATATCACGGGGGACAGCTAAATCCACCAGAAACATCGGTTTGTGCCGGCGTTTTTTCAGCGCCTGCTCTACCATACCTTTACCCACTATCGGCAAGGTACTGGCAGTGGAACTGATCACCACGTCAGCATCCACCAACGCCTGGGGCACCTGCGCCAGACTGACCACCTGCGCCTGAAACTGTGCAGCAAGAGCGGCAGCTCTGTCATAAGAGCGGTTGGCCACTGTGAGCTGACCTGCGCCTTGTTCCCGCAGATGTTTGGCGACCAGTTCAATGGTTTCGCCGGCGCCAATCAGCAGCACTTTGACATCGGCCAGTTTGCCAAATATCTGTTTGGCAAGGGCGACAGCGGCAAAAGCAACGGAAACCGCACTGGCGCCAATTTCAGTGTCGGTACGCACCTGTTTGGCCACTGCAAAGGTTTTCTGAAACAAACGTTCAAACACCGGCGCTATGGTGCCCACCTGACGGGACTGACTGTAAGCCTGTTTTACCTGACCAAAAATCTGTGGTTCACCCAGCACCAATGAATCTAAACCACTGGCCACCCGCATTAAATGAGTGGTGGCGGCATTGTCCTGATGTAAATACAGATGAGGTGCCAGCTCAGGCAAAGACAACTGATGAAATTGCGCCAGCCATGCAATTACCTGTTTCGATTGTGCCTCGGAGCCGCTAAAATACAGCTCGGTTCTGTTACAGGTGGACACTATCACAGCGTCACTGACAGCCGTTTTTGCGGTCAGATCAAGCAAAGCTTCGGCCACCTGTTCAGGGGCAAAAGCCACTTGTTCCCGTAAGGCTACAGGTGCTGTTTTGTGATTGATGCCAAGCGCAAAAATAGTCATTCACCTGAAAAGGCCCGAAGCAGAGCGGGCGGGAAACCGAAGAAAGCGCGAATTGTACGAAAATACACAAGGCAAGAAAAGCCTTAACTGCATCAGGCCAGAGTGCAAGGCAACTAAAAAAGGCTACAGCATAACAACTCTGCCCATTTCAACCATAGACGCTGCAGTTGCAGCAGCAGACGCTGATAGGAAAAAACGTGATTTTTCAGACTAAAACCTGGTGCTTGCTGGCGCTGTTGTGGTTAACCGGCTGTGCCACAGTGCCTGCGGTAGTGGAAATGCCGCTACCAGCCAAAGAGCGGCAACAGAAACTGGCCAGCCTGACCCATTTTGAACTGACCGCCTCCTTAGGGGTAAAGGCCCCCAATGACAGTGTCAGTGGTAGTCTGAACTGGCAACAACAAGGCGCCTTTTACAGTGCTGATATGAACAACTTTATCGGCGTGAATATTTTTAAACTCCAAACCGACGCCAGCGGCGCCACAGTGCAGGTCAGCGGGGAAACCCATCAGGCGCAAAGTGCCGCAGTGCTGCTGGATTATTTATCCGGCTGGTCTTTACCTATTGCTGAAATGCCGCTCTGGCTTAAAGGCATGGCTGGCCAGCAAGGCAGTGATTTGCGCTGGGACCCGCTTGGCCGCTTAATCAGCTTTAGCCTGCTCGACAGCCAAAACCGGCGCTGGCAGGTCAGTTATCCGGAGTTTTTCCCTGATCAGCTGTCGTTACCCAAACGCATCACGCTGGAGTCCAAAGACACCCGATTAAAACTGGTGATCCGTCAGTGGAAAATGGTGTAAACCAGGACTTTGGCAGACAACCCGGCTGGCGATAACACAAAGCTCGCTATCAGAACAAAATAAAAAAGGAAAACCCGGCAGTGACAGTGCAGCAGCTCCGATTACCGGCCCCGGCCAAACTGAATTTGTTTTTACATATCACTGGCCGGCGCGCCGACGGTTATCACTTATTACAAACCTTGTTTCAGATGCTTGATAGCGGCGATGAACTGGAATTTAGCGCCAATCAGTCAGGCGAAATTCAACTGAGCTGTAACGACAAAAGTCTCGAAGGCGAAGACAATCTGATTTATCGCGCAGCGATGGCATTAAAACCTTATGCCGCAGCCAATGCCGGCGCTGAAATATTTTTAGATAAAAAATTGCCGATGGGCGGTGGTTTAGGCGGTGGTTCTTCCGATGCTGCCACCACTTTGCATGCGCTGAATAAACTCTGGCAGCTGAATTTATCTGTGGCTGAACTGGCCGTTATTGGCCTGAAGCTTGGCGCCGACGTGCCACTTTTTGTGGAAGGTTATACCGCTTTTGCCGAAGGTGTTGGTGAAAAACTGACGCCGGTTAACCTTCCTGAAAAAGTTTTTTTAGTTGTCACGCCAGCTTGCCATGTCAGCACTGTTGCCGTTTTTACTCATCCGGATTTAATCCGCAATAGCAAGGTCATCAGCAAAGCGGATGTACTAAACTCTTTTGGCGCTTCAAATGGCAATTGGTTGCGTAACTCAGACTGGCGAAACGACTGCCAGCCACTGGTTGAACGTCTCTACCCCATTGTTGCAATAACCTTACAGTGGTTGGTAGAATACGCGCCGTCTCGAATGACGGGCACTGGCGCCAGTTTATTCGCTGAATTCCCGGACGAAATCAGTGCTCGTCGAGCCCTTGCGAACTTACCCGCCAATTGCCGTGGATTTGTTGCGCGAGGGGTCAACCGGTCGCCGCTGCTGACCGCGTTGGAACATGCCGTATAACGAGAAGACGGGTGTGCTACCCGTCTGAAGATTTTAACCGGACTCAAAACCGCCCTGAGGATCCTACCGTGCCCGACATGAAGATATTCGCTGGTAATGCCGTACCAGAACTCGCCAAGAAAATTGCCAGCCGTTTGTATATCAAACTGGGCGACGCCGAAGTCGGCCGTTTCAGCGATGGAGAGGTCAGTGTGCAAATTAATGAAAACGTCCGTGGATCGGACGTTTTTATTATCCAGTCGACCTGCGCTCCAACCAACGACAATCTGATTGAACTTATTGTGATGGTAGACGCCCTGCGTCGTGCTTCTGCCGGCCGTATCACGGCTGTTATTCCTTATTTTGGTTATGCCCGTCAGGACCGCCGTGTGCGTTCTGCCCGTGTGCCTATCACCGCCAAAGTTGTGGCTGACTTCCTGTCGAGCGTGGGTGTTGACCGGGTATTAACAGTAGACCTGCATGCTGAACAAATTCAGGGTTTCTTTGATGTGCCGGTGGACAACGTGTTTGCTTCACCTGTGCTTTTGGAAGACATGCGTAAACGTGAATTCCAGGCCCCTGTGGTGGTTTCTCCGGATATCGGTGGTGTAGTGCGTGCCCGTGCTATTGCCAAACTGATGAACGATGCCGACTTAGCCATCATCGACAAACGCCGGCCAAAAGCCAACGTGGCTCAGGTGATGCACATCATCGGTGATGTCAGAGATCGCGACTGTATTATTGTTGATGACATGATCGACACCGGTGGCACCCTGTGTAAAGCTGCCGAAGCGTTAAAAGAACAAGGCGCCCGCCGTGTGTTTGCTTACGCCACCCACCCGGTATTCTCAGGCAATGCCGCACAAAATATTGCCAACTCAGTGATTGATGAACTGATAGTTACAGACACCATCCCGCTGAGCGCCGAAATGAAAGCAGTCAGCAAAGTAAAACAGCTGACGTTAAGCGAAATGATGGCGGAATGTATCCGCCGTATCAGCAACGAAGAATCTATCTCTTCAATGTTTGATTAATATTTTGCCCCGCCCTTTCCCACTGCAGTTGCAGCTTCAGCGGGAAGAGCAGAGAAAAGGCGCCAACCGGCGCCTTTTTTGTTTGCAGCTCCCCTGCCCCGGTGCTATTATGTCGCGCTTTTTTCCGCCGGATGGCGCCTGAAAAAAGCCTCATTCTGGTTTTCTGGTCGCGGAAACCAGAGCAATTCATTTTTGGAGATAAACATGTCTAACGCCATTTACACGTTAAATGCTGAAGTTCGTAACGACCTGGGGAAAGGTGCGAGCCGCCGCCTGCGTCACGCGGACAAAGTTCCGGCTATCATCTACGGTGGCGCTCAAGCCCCTGTATCTATCACGCTGGATCACTCTAAGCTGTTACAAGCTCAGGCTAACGAAGGTTTCTACACTCACATCCTGACTATCAACGTTGGCGGTGAAGAAGTGAAAGCAATCGTTAAAGCAATGCAACGTCACCCGTTCAAGCCAAAAGTAACTCACGTTGACTTCCAACGTGTTGAAGCTGGCCATGAACTGCACACTGTTGTTCCTGTACACTTCATCAACGAAGCTGCTGCAGCGAAAAAAGGTGGCATCGTTGCTCACCACATCAACGAAATCGCTATCACTGTTCTGCCACAAAACCTGCCTGAATTCATCGAAGTGGATTTAGCTGACGTTGCAGTTGGTACAACTCTGCACTTATCAGACCTGAAAGTTCCAGCCGGCGTAGTTATCGCTGAACTGGCTAAAGGTGCTGGCCATGACCAGGCTGTTGTTTCTGTAAACAAACCAGCTGGCAAAGCAGACGACGCTGCTGAGTAATAATGACGGAAGTCATTCAGCTGGTGGTGGGCCTGGGTAATCCGGGCCCCGAATACAGCAATACCCGTCACAACGCTGGTCAGTGGTTCGTTGAACAACTGGCCAGTCGTTTTAATACCTCTCTGAAAGCCGAAGCCAAATTTTTTGGCCTGACCGGTAAGTTTATATATCAGGGCCGGGAAATTAAATTACTGGTGCCCACAACCTATATGAACTTAAGCGGCAAAGCGGTGCTCGCTATGGCGCAGTTTTATAAAATTCCACCTGAAGCTATTCTGGTTGCGCATGATGAAATGGCACTGGAACCTGGCATTGCCAAGCTGAAACTCGGTGGTGGCCACGCCGGCCATAATGGCTTAAAAGATATAACCGCCAAATTTGGCAATAATCCGAATTTTTACCGCCTGCGGCTTGGCATTGGCCATCCGGGTCATAAAGACAAAGTCACAGGTTATGTGCTGGGCAAAGCGCCACAGCAAGAGCAAAAGCTGATCAACGACGCGCTGGACGAAAGCCTGCGCTGTTTTGAGCTTTGGCAACAGCAGGATCTGGTGAAAGCCCAGCACAGATTACATAGTTTTAAAGCCACGGTTTAGCTAATAGAGCTAACCTCTGGCACAGACTGATAGACACATACTGAAATGTACAATTTCAGTTCAGGTTCGTTTCGCAGGTTCGCCCTGTATTTTGTTCAAAGGATCATCTCATGGGTTTTAAATGTGGCATCGTTGGTTTACCAAACGTCGGTAAATCTACTTTATTCAACGCGTTGACCAAAGCAGGCATTGAAGCGGCCAACTTCCCGTTTTGTACCATTGAACCAAACACCGGCGTGGTACCCGTGCCGGATTTACGCCTGCAGCAGCTGGCTGAAATTGTCAATCCACAACGTATTCTGCCAACGACGATGGAATTTGTGGACATCGCAGGCCTGGTAAAAGGCGCTTCCAAAGGTGAAGGCCTGGGTAATAAATTTCTGGCAAATATCCGTGAAACCGACGCCATCGGCCATGTTGTACGTTGTTTTGACGATGAAAACATTATTCACGTTGCCGGTAAAATTGACCCGGCTGATGATATCGACACTATCAATATGGAACTGGTGCTGGCCGATATGGACAGCGCGGAAAAAGCGATTTTCCGTGTCAGCAAAAAAGCCAAAGCCGGTGACAAAGACGCTAAAGCTGAAATTGAAGTGCTGGAAAAAGTAAAAAAACATCTGGAAGAAGGCCTGACCTTACGTCAGCTGGATTTATCTGATGATGAAAAAGCGCTGATTTCCTACATGAATTTTTTAACCATTAAACCAACCATGTACATTGCCAACGTGCTGGAAGATGGTTTTGAAAATAACCCGCATTTAGATGTGGTACGCGAAATTGCCGCCAAA
The DNA here is from genome assembly GCF_025245835.1 of Rheinheimera sp. 4Y26. GTDB lineage: Bacteria > Pseudomonadota > Gammaproteobacteria > Enterobacterales > Alteromonadaceae > Pararheinheimera. The sequence goes on along the minus strand of NZ_JAOBWS010000016.1, from coordinate 64,410 downwards.
GAAGGCGCTATTGTGGTGCCGGTCTGCGCCGCTATTGAATCAGAAATTTCTGAGCTGGAAGACGACGAAAAAGCTGAATTTTTAGAGTCGATGGGCCTGGAAGAGCCTGGCTTAAACCGCGTGATCCGTGGCGGGTATTCGCTGCTGAACCTGCACACTTATTTCACCGCCGGTGTGAAAGAAGTGCGCGCCTGGACTATTCCGGTGGGCGCCACTGCGCCACAAGCTGCTGGTGTCATTCACACCGACTTTGAAAAAGGTTTTATCCGCGCTCAGGTAGTTTCATTTGATGACTTTATCGCCTGTAAAGGTGAAGCCGGCGCCAAAGAAGCCGGTAAACTGCGGGTTGAAGGCAAAACTTATGTCTGTAAAGACGGCGACGTAATGCACTTCCTGTTTAACGTTTAACACTCAGGTTGAACTTTATCCTTAAAAACCGGGCTTTTTAGTCCGGTTTTTTGCTATGTGAAGCCTGATAAAATCACAGTGCCTCAATGTTAAGTTTTTCGGCAAACTTAAAAGCTGTTCTTTTTTCCGCTATTGCACTGGAGCTTACGGCGAAGCTTGCGCTTGATGTCAAAAGTGATATGAGGCGGCAGAATTAGCGGCAGTAAGATAAAGGTGTGCAGTAAAGCAGTTGTTGCTTTGCTTCTACCTGAAACTAACATAGTTAGGCATCAACAAAGGTAGAGATGAACGATAAAAAAAATCAACAAGGCGGAAACAGCAGAAAAATCAACCGCCTGAATTCATAATTGTCAATTAATACAACCTGTTACTGGTTATCGGTAAATGACTTCAGTTGAGTTCTGGTGATGCGCGCTTTGGTTTTTTCCCGCTCCAGCTCCATCAACTCAGGTGTACGGCAAACTGTCTGTGGGATCAAAGTTCCAACGGGCTTTTCCCTGAAACAAACCACCAGTTCTTTTTTCGCCAGATTCTCATCCTGCTTCAGTGCTTTGTCCACAGATGCGTAATAGGCCGCATGTTTTTTATTCACCTGTTCCTGCGTATAATTGTTCGCACAACCGGCTGTCATACACAACACTGACACCACCACAAGTCCCTGCACTATTTTCATCATCTCACTCCTGTCATTGTATTTGAGACAAGCTCAGCCTATGCAACAACAAAGTAAAAGTAAAGGTGTGAAAATAAACAAATTGTTATCTTCTCTGTGTGAGTAACCAAATTTTTGCTGGTGCTGCAGTCAGAGTCACTGGTTCTGTCTATGGCAACAGTAAACACAAACATGATGCTCATACTCTGCAGTCGACGATAACGTATGAAAATATTGACCACAAGAACAGCCTGGGACTGTTTGCTTTATTGCAGGCGCTGCACTCTGTCTGTCACACCAAACCTATCCCACAGCAAGATCAGCCACTCCCATAGCCCGGTAGCCTTGATGAGCAGCATGACTCAGCTTAGATAAAGCCCTGCGGATAAAATAAACCCGGCATTAAAAGCCGGGTTTATGATGAGCGCTAAAGTTCCGGCAAAACCAGAACCCAATCACACCGCCCTGTAGTTATCCAGCATGGTGTAACTGCGGGCATAAAGTGCAAAAATCGCTGCAGCCAGCAGCGCAAAACCGGCAAAGAAAAACATTAAAAATGCGGTTTGCGACAAACCCGTGGCCGCTACATGCGACAACACAGCTTCACTACGAATGCTGTTATTAGCTAAAAGCACCCATAAGTTACCCACTGTGACCGACAGCTGCCAGAAGCTGGTGATGGTGCCTTTCATCGCGGCAGGCGCCTGGCTGTAAGCAAACTCCAGACCTGTGGCAGATACCAAAACTTCGCCAAAAGTTAAAAGTGCATAAGGCAACACCTGCCAGACAATAGACATTACAGTGCCACCGTCCATCGCCAGTTGCACTGAACCAATCACAATCCAGCTTAACCCCGCAAAGGCAATACCAGCGCCCATGCGACGTAGCGCAGTAATACGCACACCACAACGCTCCAACAGCGGAAACAAAACAATATGGTTAAATGGGATTAGCAGCATCACCAGCAGCGGGTTTAGCGCCTGCATCATGGCAGGTTCGAACCAGTGTGGTTTGCTCATCTCATTGGCCTGCAGGATCCAGGTTGAGGCTTTTTGATCAAACAAAGACCAGAATGGTGTCACCAACGCAAATAAAATTAAAATACGCAGTACGGAGCGCACACCATCAACAGCGATATCCGGATGGACCCCACGCGCCCTTTCCAACTGAATAGCGGCACCGGCACCACCAAAGCCCATCAACAGCACTAAAGCTAAACAAAAAGCGGCCACAAAACCTAAAGTTGGGGTTTGGCTTAAACTAAACAGCGCTAAAGCAACGCCCACTAACGCCAGATATAAACCGCCATCCGCCTTGCCTTGTTGTTTTGACAACAAGGCAGTTTTCACCACTTTTAAAAAACTATGGGGGTCCTTCGGCTCAGGCGCTACATGCACATAACGCTTACGGCCGAGCCAGAAAAATAACGTAGCAAGCGCCATCAGCCCCCCAGGAATACCAAAAGCAATAGCAGCCCCAAAGTGCTTCAGTGTCAACGGCATCAGTAAAGACGCAAAAAAGGATCCGAAGTTAATAGTGAAATAGAAGATATCAAAGGCTTTTTGGGCAAGTACCTTATTACTCTGATCAAACTGGTCACCCATAAAAGCTGAAACCAGAGGTTTAATACCACCCGAGCCCAGCGCTATTAAAAATAACCCGGTATAAAAACCTTCTTTACTGGTTTCGAACAAAGCCAAAAATAAATGACCAATCACATAAACAATACTCAGCCACAGGATGGTGTTGTATTTACCCAGATAACGGTCTGCTAACCATCCACCTAATAAAGGAAAAAAATACACCCCTATCACAAAGGAGTGAAATACATCTTTGGCTTCGCCTGCTCTTAAATGCTCAGGTACAGCAAGCAGCAAAGCTGTCATTAAAAACGGCGTTAAAATATTGCGCATGCCATAAAAGCTAAAACGCTCACAGGCTTCACTGGCAATAATATAAGGCAACTGTTTAGGCCAGCGCGGGCTGGTTGTTGTATTTGCGGTTTGAGTTGTCGGGCTCGACATGAAATCTCCTGTAATATTTTTTTATGCCTTGGCATAAATAGCAGTCTTGGCTGCAGTCGGAGCGCGGTATTTGCCTACGCGGGGTGGCATCAGCCTACGCATGAATGGCGATACTAACGGAATTTCAAACTAAACCCCAGCCTAAAGCAGGCTAAGCCCATGGAATTTGGGGTAAAACTGGCTAAGCCGCAGCCAATCTGCATAGAAAAACAGCAAACAAACTGAATTCGCTTTATTGCGGCAAAAAATGGGTTGACGTTAAAAACGCATCTGAGCATAATACGCGCCACTTGCTTAGGACAACTAAGACACAGTGGCTACATAGCTCAGCTGGTTAGAGCACAGCACTCATAATGCTGGGGTCGCAGGTTCGATTCCCGCTGTAGCCACCACTTTCTCTGCGTTGTTCGCCGTAAATTGCGGAAATGGCGAAATTGGTAGACGCACTGGATTTAGGTTCCAGCGCCGCGAGGCGTGAGAGTTCGAGTCTCTCTTTCCGCACCAAAGCAAGTAAGAATTCTGCAGTTTCTGCAGGGGTATAGCCAAGCGGTAAGGCAGCGGGTTTTGATCCCGCCATTCTGGGGTTCGAATCCCTGTACCCCTGCCATTAAATTTAGTGGCAGTATGGTCATCAGTTCATACAATTAGCGCCACAAAATTTCTGCAGGGGTATAGCCAAGCGGTAAGGCAGCGGGTTTTGATCCCGCCATTCTGGGGTTCGAATCCCTGTACCCCTGCCATTCTTTGATAACCCATCTTCGGCTGGGTTTTCTTTTTTCTGCGTTATAAAAAATCCACTGGCGCCCTTTGTTGCAAGGCGCATGCTGCAAGCTATATGCTAAAACCCTATGCTGCACTGCGCAGTTCAGTTGCCACAGGCCATCTTATGCCCTCACCCCAAACCACAGGCAAAACCAAAGACAAAATATCAGTAGCCACAGGCCGCAGTCTGCAAAGCTGGTTTGAATTTTTAACTACACACCAGGCAACAACGCTTTCTCATACAGACATCGCGGCTTTATTAAAAACCCAGCCTGGAGTGTCCGATTGGTGGGCACAGCAGCTGACCGTGAAGTTTGAGCAGCATCTTGGCAAGCGCTTGCCCGGTCAGGACTGCAGTGGCCAATTTAAGTTATCGGTGAATAAAACCCTGCCAGGCGGGCTTGATGAAGCGCTGGCACTCTGGCTTGCGGCTGTTGCGGGCATACAAAGTTTTAATCAGGTGCCGTTAAAAGCGCAGCCCAGAGTGAGTCAGACCGAAAAGTGGCGGTATTGGCGCTGTGAACTTGCTGACGGCTCACGTCTGGCGCTGCACATTCAGCAAAAAACCACTGATAAAGTGGCTTTGTCGTTACAACATGAGCAGCTCAGTACAGCGGAAGCGCTGGAACACTGGCGCAGTTTCTGGAAAGCAGAGCTTCCGCTGTTGCTAAACCGCTCCGGCAGTTAAATAGCTGCCTTGCACGGTTCAGGTTTTTACAAACCGGGCTTGCGGGACTAACGTTGTTGCTGATCTGCACTGAGGCCATAAAGCTTGTTAGTCTTTAAGCCCCGCCGCATAAGCGCCCACCCAGGCTTTGAGCGGGCCGGCTTTGGCCGCTGCAGTTAACCCCAATTTTCGCGCCAGCCTGAGCACAGGCCAGCGGCTACTAAACAGCTGATAAAAGCCATCCATCGCCGACATCATCAATAAATTGGCTTTTTTACGTTGTTGCCAATACTGCTGCAACAGCTCGCTATCGGCTAAATCACGCCCTTCGGCCAGCGCTTGCAGCACCAGCTCAGCGAGTAAAGCTGCGTCGGCAAAACCCAGGTTCACGCCCTGCCCGGCCAGCGGATTAATGCTATGGGCAGCATCGCCCACCAACACCACCCGCCCTTGCCAATAACGATTGGCATGCATTCGGGTCAATGGGAACCAGCCTTGTTGTTTGACGGTTATTTTGCCAAGTTTGGCCGGGAAGCTTTGCTGAATTTCTGCCGCAAGCTGCGCCGCCGGTAATTGCGCCAGCGCTTTTACTTTGGCTAAATCGTCATACCAAACCAAAGACGCCTGTGCGCCAGGCAGTGGCAAAAAGGCTCTTGGCCCTTGTTCGGTAAATTGCTGCCAGGTGATGTCTTGCTGCGGATATTCAGTCGCCACAGTGGCCACCAGGCAAGCCTGCTGATATTGCCAGCCATTGTGACCAATACCGGCAAGAGTGCGAAGCTGCGACTGAGCACCGTCGGCCGCTATCAGTAACCGGCCAGAAATTTCGCCAAATTCCGCTGTACTGACCGACGCATAACCAGCAACCTCGCTCTGCTGCGATAAAGCTGTGACAGTGGCCGGACAAAACAACGTAATAAATTCATTAAACTGTTGCCACATAGCCCTTTGCAGGCTGATGTTTTCAATAATATGACCAAGATAAGGCTGATTCAACTCACTTGCAGTAAATGTCAGCCCCTGGTTCTGCGGCTCGCTGTCGCCTTCAAACGCCTGTAATGCCCGGTAAGGGCATAAGCGGGTGGCAGGCAAATGTTGCCAGACACCGATATCCTGCAGCCATTGTTCACTGCGTCTGTTAATGGCACTAACCCGTAAATCTATCGGTGGCTCTGTTGGATCTGCAGCATCTGCTTGCATCGAACTTAGCGGCGTTTTTTCAATGACTGCCACCTGCAAACCGGCCTGACTAAATCTGAGCGCTAACGAAGCGCCCACCATGCCGCCGCCAACAATCAGAATATCAAACAGTTTTTTTGTCATGCCCCTGCATCCCGGCTGCTTGTTGTTTGCGGCTTATTCTACCTGAGAATAAGCTGCCTGCCCTGCGCCAGATCAGCAAAGCCAGTATTTTTTTAAATGCATGAAAGAAATGCCCGCTATCACCGGTTTATCTTGTTACTTAACTATTCACAAGGACTGCCTGATGTATTATCCAACCAAAGCATTGCTGCTGATTGCCACTTTATTATTTGCGCTGAATGCTACTGCAAACACAACAGTGTCGGCTGTTGCTGATAGCCCACAAACAGTTCGACCTTTGCTCAATGGCATGACAGCGCCAGCAGTCACTTTGTTAGATCAACAAGGTAAAGAAGTGCAATTGTTGACTGAACTTGGCAAAAAACCAACGGTGCTGGTGTTTTACCGTGGCGGCTGGTGCCCTTATTGCAATGCACAGCTGGCCGCTCTTCGCGACATAGAGCCCAAACTTCAGGCTTTGGGTTATCAATTAATTGCCATTAGCCCACAAGCACCTAAAGCAGTGGCGCAAAGTCAGCAGATCACCAAAGGCGCGGCGCTGAATTACTCTTTATTGTCTGATCAGCCCTTGCATGTCGCCCGTGCTTTTGGCCTGGCTTATTATCTGGATGATAAAACCACAGCTTTATATAAAGGCAGTTACGGTATTGAGCTGACCTACGACAACACAGGTAAAGCAGTGCTGCCGGTGCCTGCGGTGTATATTCTGAATTCCAAAGCCGAAGTGCAGTTTAGTTATGTGCATATCAACTATAAAACCAGGCTGGAACCTGAATTGTTATTGCTGGCCGCCAAACTAGCGGCAAGCCGCTGAAGCAAAGTTAAAAAGCGCTGCTAAAAACGCATATAAAAACCATCTTTATTCGGTTATTCAGCATATTCATGCCGGGCTGATGCAGCGCTTTTGCCCATTCTCTCCGGGCAGGAAAAATGCGTTGACGGCCGGTGAAAAATCCGGCATTTTGCGCGCCCAAATCACATTTGCTCAGCCAGAGCAGTGCTTGTTGATGTTGCTTTTGTTTTGCGCCACAAAGCACAACTGGCTACAGTAAGATGTCCTTTTTTATTTTGGCTTGGAGAACCTTTGCATGCGTAATGTAACAGTTGCCGCTACCCAGATGGTGGGTGGCTGGAATGTGGAAGAAAATATTGCCCGTGGGGAAAAACTGGTACGTCAGGCTGCTGCCCAGGGTGCACAGGTTATCCTGCTGCAGGAGTTATTTGAGCGTAACTACTTCTGCCAAAAGCAAAAACCAGAATATCTTGAATTTGCAACTCCGCTGGAAAATAACGCTGCAGTTGCACATTTCACTAAAATTGCCAAAGAACTGAATGTGGTGCTGCCGATTAGTTTTTACGAGCGCGCCGGCAACTGCCTGTATAACAGCGTGGCGGTTATTGACGCCGACGGCTCTTACCTTGGCACTTATCGCAAAAGCCATATTCCGGATGGCCCTGGTTACAGCGAAAAATACTATTTCACACCGGGCGACACCGGCTTTAAAGTCTGGGATACCGCTTATGCCAAAATTGGTATTGGTATTTGCTGGGATCAGTGGTTCCCAGAGTGTGCCCGTACTATGGCATTAATGGGCGCTGAGCTGCTGTTTTACCCAACCGCCATTGGCAGTGAACCGCATGACGCCACTATTTCATCACGCGACCACTGGCAGCGCACCCAGCAAGGCCATGCCGCCGCTAACCTGGTGCCACTGATTGCATCTAACCGTATTGGCACTGAAACAGAACAGGATTTTTCTATTACGTTCTATGGCAGCAGTTTTATTGCTGACCAGTTTGGTGCCAAGGTACAGGAAGCCGATGAAGTGAGCGAAGCTGTGCTGGTCCACACTTTTGACTTAGACGAGCTGGCGCATATCCGCCGCAGCTGGGGTGTGTTCCGTGACCGCCGTATCGACATTTTTGATACCCTGCTGACCAAAGATGGCAAAACCAAGCCAAAAAACAGCAACGAATAAGGCATTTAGCGGGTAAAACCCTCGCCTTCACAGTCAATCGCATCAGGCCGGAATTTTCTGGCCTGAGTATTTTTCAGCAGTCATCTTTAGTCCAGAACCCTGGACCAGCATAAGGATCCTGACGTGAGCGGATTTATTTCAGATCGTACCTTACCAAGCACCCCAAGAGCAGACGGTTTTTATATGCCGGCCGAATGGGCAAGCCACAAACAAACCTGGCTGGTATGGCCGGAGCGCACCGACAACTGGCGCTTAGGCGCTAAGCCGGCACAACAGGCATTTTGTGCGGTCATTCGTGCTATCGCCCGTTTTGAACCTGTCACAGTCATGGCCTCGGCAAAACAGTTTGCCAACGCCCAGGCCCAGCTGGCGATGGAGCCCACCAATCATCCAATCCGTGTCATCGAAGTGTCAACCGACGACGCCTGGTGCCGTGACACAGGCCCAACTTTTGTCACCAACGGTAAAGAAGTGCGTGGTGTCGACTGGACCTTTAATGCCTGGGGCGGCCTGAACGGCGGTTTATACTTCCCTTGGGATAAAGACGATCAGGTAGCGCAGAAGGTGCTGAATGTGGAAGGCCTGGCACGTTACCGCACTGAAGGTTTTGTGCTGGAAGGTGGCGCTATTCATACCGACGGTGAAGGTACTTTGTTAACCACCGCCGAGTGTTTACTCAATAAAAACCGCAACCCGGATTTAACCAAAACACAAATTGAACAAAAGCTCAGTGATTATCTGGGCATCGACAAAGTGATTTGGCTGGAAGACGGCATTTTTAACGACGAAACCGATGGCCATGTTGACAACATGTGTTGTTTTGTCCGCCCGGGCGAAGTACTGCTGGCCTGGACAGACGATGAATCTGACCCACAATACGCCCGCTCTAAAGCGGCGCTGGAAGTACTGGAAAACAGCACTGACGCCAAAGGCCGTAAGTTTATTATTCATAAACTGCCAGTGCCTGGCCCGTTATTGGCCAAAGCCGAAGAGTACGCATCGGTGGATTTAACAGGCGCTGCCACGCCAAGAGAAGCAGAAGCCCGGTTAGCCGGCTCTTACATTAACTTTTATTTATGTAACGGCGGCCTGGTGTTACCAACCTTTGACGATCCGATGGACCAGGTTGCGGTTGAGATCTTAAGCAAGGTATTTCCACAGCATCAGGTGGTGACAGTGCCTGGCCGGGAAATTCTGCTCGGTGGTGGTAATGTGCACTGCATTACCCAGCAGCAGCCTGCTTAAAAACAGCAATTTCACGTTAAATTGCAATCAAAACGTAAAAAAGCACCTGACCGGTGCTTTTTTTGTTTATTTTTTAGTCACTCAATTTAGGTTTTTTTATTAAAAAATAGTAAATACCCTGAGCAAAATGTTAGCATCGGATGCGCTTTATTTTTTAGTGACAATAAATATCAGGGAATCATCATGCTTCAACTTAAAAGAACGCTTATCTCTGCATCAGTGCTGATTGCACTGACTGCGTGTGGCGGTAGTGACAGTAAAAATACAGCTCCGCAAGTCAAAAGTGAAAGTTTTGCCGGCGGTTTAGTTTGGGTGCCAATTACCGGCAAATTAGTGGCCAGTGATGTCGACGGTGATCCGATGACTATCACTAAAATCACCGAAGACGGTGTTGCTATCACACCTAAAAATGGCGTGTACGCGTTAAAAAACGGCAACCTGGTGTTAACAGGTCCTGAATTCAGCTACACAGCGTTAAAACCAGGCGCCACAGTGTTTAGCTACACAGTGTCTGACGGTAAAGAAAGCAGCACAGGCAAAATCCAGATCGGCGCCTCAAAAACAGATCCGCTGGCGGATCAACAATGGCACTTACGCAACACAGGCCAAAAAGCCTATGCCATGAGCGACAGCCTGGTTGAACAGTATTCGTTACAGTTGCAACGCATTCTGGGCTGGAGCAAAGAAGATGCTGACGCGCGCGCGGCAAAACGTATCGACCCTTCAGTGTTAAAACCAAACGAAGATATGAACGTACTGGGCGCTTATGCTTTAGGCGCGACCGGCAAAAACACTATTGCTGTTGTTGTTGACAGCGGCCTGGAAATTAACCACGAAGATTTGGCGGCCAACGTATTACCAAACCGCTCATTAAATCTGGTGAAAGGTGCGGCAGATCCAACCAACCCAACCAGTATGGCCACAGGTGGCGACCACGGTACCAGTGTTGCCGGTTTAATTGCCGCAACGGGCTGGAACGGTCTGGGTGGTCGTGGTGTAGCACCTGATGCCCAGCTGATTGGTATGAACTATCTGGCATCTCAGGGTGCCCGCAGCACACTGTTAATTCACGGTCACCCGGGCAGTGGCATCGGTATCGACGAACCAGTTGCTGTATTTAACCGCAGCTACGGTACTACAGTGCCTGCCGCTATTGCTTACAGCGAACAGTCTGAATTGATCCAGGCCTACAGCGCCAAAGTGCTGCGCGCCGGTAAAGGTGTTGTTAACGTTAAAGCTGCCGGTAACTCATTCCTGGACGGCAACGAATATGATGCTGACTTGTGTTGGGACAACGGCGCCAATGCACTGGGCTTAACCTGTTACAACGGTGCTTTAGAGCCAAGCCAGAACACGCCTTATTACATGACAGTTGCCGCGGTAAATTCTGATGGCCGTCATACCAGTTATTCTACCGCCGGTGCCAACCTGTTAGTGTCTGCCCCTGCCGGTGAATACGGTACTTTCGCCCCGGCCATGGTGACCACAGATCAAATGACCTGTTTACGCGGTTACAGCAGCTTTACCGGTGTGGATAACTACGATAAAGCTTACTGGCCAGGCTTTTTTGCCGGTTATTTCCCGTTTAATAACCCAGGCCATGAAGACAACACCAGCTGTAACTACACTTCAACCTTTAACGGTACTTCATCAGCAGCGCCAAATGCTTCTGGTGTGGTTAGCCTGATGCTGTCAGCCAATCCGAACCTGAGCTACCGTGATGTGCGCGACATTCTGGTACAAACCAGTACCAAAGTGGATGCTGCCAACAAAGCAGTGACGCTGAAAACAGCCGATGGCGACTTTGTTGCCCATCAGGGTTGGGTGAAAAACAAAGCCGGTTATGAATTTAACAACAACTACGGTTTTGGTCGTGTTGATGCAGGCAAAGCTGTTGCTTTAGCAAAACAACACAAAGCGTTACCAGCGGAAAAAGTATCAGCATGGAAAGGCTTAGGCGTTTATGCTGCTGATAAACAAGCGCTGGCACTGGAAGTTCCAGACAACAGCGTCGCCGGTGCAGAGCTGAGCATTGAAGTAGCGGACGATATCAAACTCGAAGGTGCTCAGTTTAAATTCAGCATCAGCAACCCGGAATACAGCTACGGTTTTGAAACTGCAGACGGTGTATTCCAGACCACTGCCGGTATCGACTTAGCGATTGAAGTGACTTCACCTGCCGGAACCCGCAGTGTGCTGTTGTCGTCTAAACAAGCACTGATTTATCCGGCATTAAACCCGGATTTCTCTGATAACCCGGGTTATCTGCTCAAAGACACAGTGCTGTTAAGCAATGCGTTTTATGGTGAATCAGCCAAAGGTACCTGGAAAATCCGTGTACTGGACGTCAACGGTACTGACTACGCTTCTGCGGGCGGTCTGCTGGAAGTTGATGGTTATATGAATAACAGCGAAGCCTCTCAGGTTGAAGGTGTAGCACTGCGTGTCTTTGGTCACTAAGTCGAGGAATAAACGATGAATACAAAATTATCTGCTTTGGCACTGCTAATCACCGCCATGGCTTTGCCAGCGACCGCGACTGAACAGGACAAAGAGTTGCGTCAACTGACCAAACAAGCTGAACAAACTCAGCCTGCGACCAAAAAAGCCCTGCGTGGCTCTATTTATGAAGTTCAGCCTGAACTGCGGGTTGTGGCAGCCGAAACAGCGCAGTCTGCTGATGTGGTTGCCAGCTTTGGTGAACAGGTGATTGTGCGCAGTGTGAGCCCACAAATCCAGTACAGCACTGAAATAGTGCCTGGTACTGTGGTGAAAAACCGCATGACAGGTGAATTTGGTCATTACAGTGGTATTGTCAGCGTATTGTTAAAAGATGCCTCTCAACTTGCCCAACTGCAAAAAGAGTTTGATTTAACTCTGGTGCAAAGTGCAGGTGATGAGCGTCTGGTGTTGTTACAAGCCAAAGCCAATACCAACCTGATGAAACTGAAAAAAGCGCTGGCTGAATCTGCCCTGGTGCAGGAAGTTCAGCTGGATCTGATTGAAAAACGCGACGTTGCTTATTAATCAGCAGCACTGCTTTTCAGGCAGAACAAGCCTCCGCTAAGCGGATGCTTGTGAATAAACAAAAAAACGACGCCAAGGCGTCGTTTTTTTATATTGCCAACCGCAGGCTATTTTGGACGCCCATTTGCACGCGAATTAGCCTCGGTGTGAAATAGCCTTGTTGTAAATAGCCTTGTTGTAAATAGCCTTGTTGCGAAATGGCCTGTAGTGACGTCGTTTTGTTGCATGCTCAACATAACAAAGCCCCGCCGACTGGCAGGGCTTGTGCTTTGACAACTCAGGCTGCTACACCTTGTTTGGTTGTCTGAATATATTGCTCCACCACCCGCTCCAGTATGGCGATAGGCATAGCACCGTTTTTCAGCACGACATCGTGAAAATCAGTCAGCTTAAATTGTGGCCCCAGTTGCTGCTTGGCTTTTTCGCGTAATTCGACAATTTTCAACATGCCAATTTTATAAGCACAGGCCTGTCCCGGCATCACAATATAACGCTCAACTTCGGCCTGTACATCGGAGGCTGCCAGCCCTGAGTTGCTGCTCATATAGGCAATAGCCTGCTCGCGCGTCCAGCGTTTATGGTGAATACCGGTATCGACCACTAAGCGGATAGCGCGGAATAACTCCGCCTGCAAACGGCCTAAATCGCCATAAGGGTCATTTTCATACAAACCCAGCTCTGCCATCAGTTTTTCGGTATAGAGCGCCCAGCCTTCGGAATAAACCGTAAAAGGCAGAATTTTGCGAAAGGTGGGTAACCCCTGCAGTTCCTGCTGAATGGCAATCTGGAAATGATGGCCCGGAATGCCTTCATGCACCGCCAGGGTTTTCATGCCAAATTTGGGTGTGGCCCGCACGTCATACAAATTGGCGTAAAACACCCCCGGACGTGAACCATCCATCGCCGGTGCATTGTAATAAGCACCGGGCGCAGTTTTTTCACTAAATTCCGGCACACGTTTTACATCCATCTCGGCTTTGGGTCTGATGTTAAAAGCAGGTTCTAACCGGGTATTAATATCAACCAGCAGGGTTTTATAGTCGGCCAGAATTTGCTGGCGGGCTTCCACAGTGTCCGGATATAAAAACTGCGCGTCATCACCCAGCGCTGTCATCATCGCAGCTACAGAGTCGCCGCTGTGGCCTTGCGCCGTTAATATCTGCTGCATTTGAGCCTGAATACGGGCTACTTCAGAAAGGCCCAGCTGATGGATTTGCTCTGGCGTGAGATCAGTGGTGGTATGCTGCTTTAACATATAAGCGTAATAGGCCTCACCATCGGGTAACTTCCAGACACCATCCTCGGTGCTGCTTTGTGCCAATAAGGTTTGTAAATAACTGCTGAGCTCCTGATAGGCAGGCTTCACAGATTGTTGCACAGCCTCGCCCACCTGCTGTTTCAGCTGGCTGGCCGTGTTGGCATCAATGCTATTGAGCTCACTGACTTTATCGGCAAAATGTTTATATAACAGCTGGTCTTCCAGCTTGCCTGCGGTAAAACCTTCTATTTCGGCCAGTACTTTTTCCAGCACAAAACGCGGCGGGATCACGCCTTTATCAGCGCGGATTTTTAAATCTTCCACCACCTGACTAAACACACGCCGGAACTGGTTTAACCGGCTGATATAGTGTTCAGCGTCGGTGAGATCCGCCAGCGGATGGCTGCTGACCATAAATTTCGGTAAGTTGCTTTGAATACCAAACAGCTGATTGACCGGATAACTGTGATAACGCCAGCGCTCGCCTTCACTGCTGTGCGCCATAAACCACTCCAGCATGTCGTAGTTGAGCCGCTCGGCTTCTGACATCGCAGTTCTGTCATAACTGCGCAGTGTGGCTAGGTCGGTTTTCATTTTGGCAAACTGCTGATCAGCCGCCTGCTGACTGCGATCGTCCAGCTCAGCATTGTGCGAGCGAAGGCCAAAAGACTCCAGTAACCTCAGTTGGGTCAGCAGCTCTGGGCTGGTGAGGCCAAATTCCAGAAATACCCTTTCATAAAATACCCGGCTGGAAAAGGGTTTAAACCAGACCGCATTCACCACCAATACCGCTGCCGCCAGCAGCAGTACCCCAAAAATTCTTAATAACCACTTTGCCATTTTCCCCTCCGTTTTTATTTTTATAAAACATAGCTTTACTCATTTATGCCCCTGGCTGTCAATGACAAAACGCCGGCACTGGTCTAAACAGCTACTGTTGCGAACATAACTTTTCCATTAAAATGCGCGGCCGCGTTGCAGTCGCGCGCTCAGAATCATGTGGTAGGAGTAAAACTGATGGCCAGAGCCTGTGCTTGTCATATCCTGGTAAAAACCCAGGAAGAAGCCCAAAACCTGAAGCAACAATTGGCCAAAGGCGCTAATTTTCATGAGCTTGCGAAAAAACACTCCTTGTGCCCTTCCGGCAAAAAAGGCGGCGACTTAGGTGAATTCCGCGCCGGTCAAATGGTAAAACCTTTTGACGATGTGGTGTTTAAAAAGCCATTATTGGAAGTTCATGGGCCGGTAAAAACCCAGTTTGGTTTTCATTTAATCAAAACCCTTTACCGCAGTTAACACCGCCACACAGCATTACAGGAAGAGCCAGATGCAACTTTCGCTTTGCCAGTTTGACACAGACGCCAAAGCCATTCTGGCTATTTTTAACCACGCCATTTTGCACACCACAGCTTTATATGAATACAAACCCCGCACGCTGGACACCATGCAGCAGTGGTTTGCCAATAAGGCTGCCGGCAATTTTCCGGTCTGGGGATTAAAAAACAATGAAGGTGAGCTGCTGGCTTTTGGCAGCTATGGCACCTTCCGCGCTTTTCCGGCTTTTAAATATTCGGTGGAGCACTCGGTCTATGTGCATCCGGATCATCAGGGCAAAGGCTATGGCAGCCTGATGCTGCAACAACTGATCAAAAGTGCGGAGCAACAAGGTTTCCACCTGCTGATTGGCGGCATCGATGCCAGCAACATCGGCAGTATTGCCTTGCATCAAAAACATGGGTTTGTGCACAGCGGCACCATTACCCAGGCTGGATTTAAGTTTGGCCGTTATCTGGATCTGGCGTTTTATCAGCTAACCCTCAAAACGCCGCTTGAGCCTGTGGATGGTTAACAGCAAAAAACACCAGATCCCAGCAAAACAACAAAGGAGCCTATGGCTCCTTTGTTTTTACAAACATTTGTCAGATGTCAGCCGCTGTTATTGTGGCCGTTTTTTGCCAAGGGCTATAGCGCGAAGCTTGGCCTTTTCAATAGACAACTTTTTGTTATTACTGATTTTTTTCTTCATTTTCACTTCAGCGTCTGCCGCATCTTCTTTGGCTTTACTGGAGTGATTAAACTTGGGGTTATGCTCATAACCCGGCAATACCTGCTGCTCTATCACCTGCTTAATCAGCTTTTCAATTTGCGTCAGCATCGGCAAATCGTCCGGGGTGACTAAAGTCACCGCCAGCCCAAAACGGCCGGCACGACCGGTACGGCCAATGCGGTGTACATAATCTTCTGCCACATGGGGCAAATCGTAATTCACCACTATCGGCAAATCTTCAATATCCAGACCGCGGGCGGCGATGTCGGTGGCCACCAATACCCGTAAATTGCCGTCTTTAAAATCCTGCAGCACCTTGGTTCTGTGACCCTGGCTTTTATCACCATGAATACTGGCCGCTTCAATACCATCGAGCGCCAGCTGTTTACTAAGCCGGTCGGCACCATGTTTGGTGCGGCTGAAAATCAGCACCTGCTGCCAGTTTCGTGCGCCTATCACATGAGATAACAACTCACGTTTACGCTGCGAATCTACCCGAAACGCCAACTGCTGCACCTGGGCTGAAGCCGAGTTGGCGGTGGCCACTTCAATCAATTCAGGGCTTTTCAGTAAGGTATCTGCCAGCTCTTTGATTTCTCTGGAAAAGGTGGCAGAGAACAACAGCGTTTGCCGCTCTGGTGGTAACTTGGCCATCACTCTTTTAATGTCGTGAATAAAGCCCATATCCAGCATACGGTCGGCTTCATCCAGCACTAATACTTCCAGCTGATACAAACTGATGGTGCCCTGATGCATATGATCAAGCAGCCTGCCTGGCGTGGCGATTAAAATATCCAGCCCGCCCTCTGCAGCTTCCAGTTGCGGGTTCATTGAAACTCCGCCATAAAACACCGCAGTTTTTAGCGGTAAATGCCGGGCATAAGCGGCAATATTATCAGCAACTTGTTGGGCGAGTTCGCGGGTGGGCGTTAACACTAAACAACGTACTTGTTTGGCTGCTACTGTTTTGGGCTGGCTGCTGAGTTTTTGCAATATAGGCAAGGTAAAAGCGGCTGTTTTGCCGGTGCCGGTTTGGGCGCCGCCCAGCACATCTTTGCCCTGTAAAATCACCGGTATGGTTTTTTGCTGAATTGGCGTTGGGCTTTGATAGCCCTGTTCGGCGATTGCCTTTAAGATAGGCGCGTTTAACGCCAAATCTGCAAATTGCATAAAGTTCCTTGAATTGGGGCGCTGGCCTTTGCGGCCGACAACAACTGCGGTTCACAACGGCAACCTGAAAACGGCGGCCAAAAAAACGAGCAGAGTATAGCAGAATCAACCTTTGCGGGATATTTCACCTTTGTCTACAGCGCCACAGCAAAAACCAACAACACAGTTAACGCCAGAAACTGAGTCTGAAGCAGAGACAAAAGCGCCCCAAGCCTGGTTTGTCTATCTGGTGCAAACCGGTAAAGGTGTGCTCTATACCGGCATCAGCACCGACCCGGCACGGCGTTTGCGCCAGCACAGTGGCGAGCTTACCGGTGGCGCTAAAGCCCTGCGTGGCAAAGGGCCGTTAACTCTGGTGTGGCAACAGCAGGCGCCTAACCGCAGTGAAGCAAGTCGTTTGGAGTATCAGCTAAAGCAGTTAAAAAAAGCGGATAAAGAGCGGCTGATTGCGGGCGCGGTGCTTTCGGAATTATTGCCACAGCCAGAGCCAACTGCTTTGTAAGACTGAGGTTTGCAAAGGAATAGTTCACAAGGTTCGGGTTTGCAAAACGGCGTTTTGTTAGCGCCTCCTTTATAAAGCAATGCTTTAACCTTAAAAATGCCCTGTTCACCAGAAGTCGAATAGCGGTAAAAACTGCCAACGGTTATTATCGGTGCTTCCAGCCGTTTTACTGGCTGTTGTCTGCTCCGGAGTTTTATTTTGGATAATTTTCTGCTGATTTTGCTTTATCTGGCCATTGGGGTTGGCATCCGTTTTATCCCGAAATTCAGCCAGGACACGCCTGCGGTACTCAATGCTTTTGTGCTTTATATTGCCTTGCCAGCCCTTATTTTGCAGAAAATCCCGGCACTGACTTTATCCTCAGCGCTGCTTATTCCGGCTGTAACGCCCTGGGTATTGTTGCTGATTGTGGTGGCGTTAGTGCTGCTACTGAGTAAAATTTTTCAGTGGAGCCGTGAGGTCACAGCTGCACTTTTAATAGTGCTGCCGCTTGGTAATACCTCGTTTTTGGGTTTTCCAATGATTGAGGCGTTTTTTGGTGGTGACCATCTGCCTTATGCGCTGATTTACGATCAGGTTGGCTCTTTTGTGGCTCTTGCCACCTATTCCACTATTCTGGCCGCCGCTTTTAGCCCCAGCGCCGAAAAAGCCACGGTAAAAAGCATCAGCCTGAAGATTTTAACCTTCCCGCCTTTTCTGGCGCTTGTAGCGGCTTTGCTTTTGAAAAACACCACTTACCCCAGTTTTTTTCAGGCGCTGATCGACAATCTGGCACAAACCTTAGTACCGCTGATCATGGTGGCGGTAGGTTTTACCTTGCGCTTTTCGCTCGGTGGCGAGCGTTTATCACCACTGGTCAGCGGTATCAGTATCAAGCTGATTTTAATGCCGTTATTGGCCTACGCCGGTTGTTATGCGCTGGGTTTAGAGGGCAAAGCAGTGACAGTGTCGGTGTTTGAAGCCGCCATGCCACCGATGATTTCCGCCGGCGCCATCGCCATTATGGCCGGCCTGGCACCACGGCTGGTGGGTAATCTGGTGGGTTTTGGCTTGTTGCTGAGTTTTGTGACCTTGCCGGTTTGGTATTGGATTTTAAGCTGACGCTTGTTTTGCCAAAGTATTGGCGGCTGTTTGTTTGATGCCAACGGCATGGTGGTTTTATTTAATGCCTGCGGCATGGCGGTTTTATTTAATGCCTGCGGTATGGCGGTTTTATTTAATGCCTGCGGTATGGCGGTTTTATTTAATGCCTGCGGCATGGCGCGTATGCCGCAGGGCATCAAATAAAACAAACACTTAGGCTGCGAAGGAACACTGTCACCAGTAACGAACCTAATCACCAAAGCAGCGCCTTCCCTCCCCTTTAAGCCGAGCCGATAAAAATTGAAAGTTTGAGGTTTTAAGACGCCAACTGTTTGAGGCAAGCGACGCTAGCGCTTGCCGAGTTTTGGCGGCGCCTCAAACTTTTGATTTTTAGCGGGCTTTCGACGGCTTATCGGGGTCGTTTTTTGTGTCACTTTTTGTCGATACAAAAAGTGACTCGCCTGCGGGGGCGAAACCCCGCATACGCGCCATGCCGCAGGCATCAATTAAAACATACACTTCGCCTGTTAAGGCACACTGTCACCTGTGTGGTTGAATTGCAGTGTTACCTATGTCATTGCACTTCAAGCAGCTTCAGCTCAAAGCCGGTTATCCAAAGCCCCATCAGCTGCAAGCTAAAACCAACCCCAGCCCCATGTTGCCAAACATAAAAACAAAAACGGCTGCAAAAGCAGCCGTTTTCAGCAAGAAGCGGTAAAGGCTGTTCCGCCAAACAGCTAAGCCTCTTTGGCCATACTTAAAAGCTTGGGCAAAAACTCCTTATCCATGGCCGCCAGTTCCACCTGCTCTGCCAGTACTTCATGCAGAATATTGTCGGTGGTCAGCGGGTTGGCCAGTACCACCCGGAACACCACTGTGTCCTGGCGCTGGTACATTTGGGGTTTTAACCTTGTGCGCGATACAAAAGATTTCCCCTCTTCGCGCTGGCGTTTTTGGATAAATTTAGTGAGGCCACTTAACAGCTCATTAAACTTTTGCAGCCGCTCGGTGTCTCCGGCAGCTTTGGCTTTTTGCATCGCCTGCTGCACTTTGGCCGGTACATAACGGTAAGTTAATAAACAAAGCTCGGGCGCCGTAATAAGCTCAAATTCCGGATGCAGGTCAATTAAACCAGCAAAATAACGGGCTTTTTCCAGGCTTCGGTTAATCAGAATTTCATAACCTTTGCGGCCAATTACCTGCAAACAGGCGTGCACCAGCATCGCCATGCCGGGGCGGGAGCCTTCCAGCGTCTGGCTGCCTAAATCTTTGGAGCCTTTGCGAAGAATATATTCGGCGTGATGTTCAATGGCATGCGCCGCGGACGGGTGCTTAAACACCACCATACCAGCGCCCATTGGCACATACATTTGTTTATGCGCGTCTATGGTGACTGAATCAGCGCGCTCAATGCCTTTGAGTAAATACCGATATTTTTCAGAGAGTAAAGTTGCACCACCCCAGGCAGCATCCACATGGAAATGGCAATTGAGCTCTGCGGCTAAATCGGCCAGTTCGTCCAGCGGATCGATATTGCCGGTTTCAGTAGTGCCGGCAACGCCCACTATCGCCATCACGCGGATAGAACGTGCAGCTAAATCGGCTGCCACCCGGCGCATTTCATTGCTGTCCACTTTATTGTGGGCGTCAGTTTTTACCGGAATCAGCAGATCGCGGCCAATGCCAAGAATATCAGCGGCTTTACGCAGCGAATAATGGCCGCGTTCAGACACCAGAATGGCTAAATCCTGATAACCATAATGGCGCATAGCGCGGAATAAACCTTCTTTGGCCACCCCTTTAAAGTCACCATCAGGGCGCAATAAGCGGTTACGGGCTATCCACAGCGCTGTCATATTGGCAACAGTGCCGCCGGAGCAAAAAGCGCCTAACGAATGATTGGCACTGTGTAACCACTTTTTATAAAAACCTTCACTTTCGCCATACACCAGATGGTGCATCATGCCGAGCACCTGGCGCTCCAGTGGCGTAAAGGCCTTGGAGGTTTCAATTTTCACCAGGTTTTGATTCAGCCCCACCATCATTTTGGACAAAGGCAACACAAAATAAGGCAAGGCCGAGGTCATATGGCCAATAAAACTGGGCGCTGCTGTGTGCACCGAATGGGCAACCAGCTTTTCCATAATGTTTTCAGCATAATCTGACACAAATTTCGGCTCGGCCGGAATTTGATACGCCTGAAAATCACGTTCGATTTGCCACAACGGTTTTTCTACCGCCACTATGCTCTCGCGCAAAAAACCCGCCAGGTTTTGCGAAATATTCTGCTCAATAATGCTGAGCGTGGAGTCTGGCGCTTCCGGCACCGTGAAAATGCGCCATAAAGCTTCTTCCGAGGCCTCAGCCTGGCGTTTCAAATCGGTCATAAGCTCTCACTGGGATTCATTACACCGGCATTTTTTACCAAAATAACGGCATAAAACAGTCAGTCAAAAAGGCTGTCACTGTACTAAATGTGTTATTAAATGTCTGCAAAAAACTCATTTTTGCCATAAAAGGCAGCAGAACAGGCACAAAGGCGCAGGGCTTAACTGCGAAGCCCGGTGCCTTTATTAATCAGATGCATCGCAATGCCAAACAACAAGCCGATAAAACCCAGCATCACGGCAAAAGCCACTGTGATACTGACATCGGACACGCCTAAAAAACCATAACGAAAAGCGTTGACCATATACACAATAGGGTTAGCCGCCGCCACCTGTTGCCAGAAACCCGGCAATAAAGTTAACGAATAAAATACCCCACCTAAATAAGTCAGCGGTGTTAACACAAAAGTGGGCACTATGCTGATATCGTCAAAGGTTTTGGCATACACAGCGTTAATCAGCCCACCCAGTGAAAATAGGGTGGAGCTTAATACCACAGTGGCAATAATCACCGCTAAGTGGTGAATACGGATATCAACAAAAAACAGACTGAGCAAAGTGACAATAAAACCCACCAGAACACCGCGGGCAACCCCACCACCGACATAACCCAGCACTATGATGTAGTTCGGCACAGGTGCGACCAAAAGCTCCTCAACATTACGCTGGAACTTGGCGCTGAAAAAACTGGACGCCACATTGGAATAAGAGTTGGTAATGACCGACATCATAATCAGGCCAGGCACAATAAATTCCATGTAGCTAAAACCGCCCATGTCCCCGATACGGGAGCCGATTAAACTGCCAAAAATAATAAAATACAACGTCATGGTAATGGCAGGTGGCACCAGGGTTTGCACCCAGATGCGCATAAATCTGTTGGTTTCTTTGTTCAGAATACTCTGAAAGGCAATCCAATAACGACCAGACATCAGGCTTTTACTCCTTGCGCGTTTTCCACCAGACTGACAAATAACTCTTCGAGCCGGTTGGCTTTATTGCGCATTGACAACACCTCCACCCCTTTGGCTGATAAAGCCGCAAATACCGCATTCACGCCCTGACCTTTTTCCACGTCAATTTCCAGCGTGTGGTCGTCAAGCTGGCGCACAGTAAAACCGTCCAGCTGCTCCACTTTGGCGCTATTGGCTAAATCCAGTACAAAAGTTTCTTTGGTAAGTTTACTCAAGAGCGCCTTCATACTGGTGTTTTCGACAATACGGCCTTTGTTAATAATGGCGATATTGCGACACAGGTTTTCCGCTTCTTCCAGATAATGGGTGGTCAGAATAATAGTGACGCCCTGCTGGTTAATCTCTTTAAGAAACTCCCACATAGAGCGGCGTAATTCTATATCCACACCAGCGGTAGGCTCATCTAAAATCAACAACTTAGGCTCGTGCATTAAAGCACGGGCTATCATCAGCCGGCGTTTCATACCACCGGAAAGCTCACGTGAGCGGGCGTGGCGTTTATCCCAAAGCCCGAGCTGACCCAGATATTTTTCCGCGCGTGCCATAGCCACAGTTTTATTCACGCCATAATAACCGGCCTGATTGACCACAATTTGCAGCACAGTTTCAAACTGATTAAAGTTAAATTCCTGCGGCACTAAGCCCAGCTGGCTTTTGGCATCTTCCAGTGCGGTATCTATATCAAAATCAAAGACTTTGACTGTACCAGAACTTTTATTGACCAAAGAGGCAATAATGCCGATACAGGTACTTTTGCCGGCGCCATTGGGGCCAAGCAATGCAAAAAAATCACCTTGCTGCACCTGTAAGTCGATGCCAGTTAAGGCAACGGTGCCACTTTTATAGGTTTTTTTCAGTTGTTGAATATCAAGCGCGAGCGTCAAGAAAAACTCCTTATCAGGCCGAAGCAGGCCCTGTAATAGCTGAAGCTTTAGCGGCATAACCCCAGCGTGGCATCAGCTGCTGCGGCAGCTTTAAGTGATCCAGAATGCGGGCCACCATAAAATCTATAAGATCTTCAATAGATTGCGGCTGATGATAAAAACCGGGTGCGGCCGGCATAATAGTCACGCCCAGTTTGGCCAGCTTTAATAAATTTTCCAGATGCAATGCACTCAATGGCGTTTCGCGTGGCACTAAAATCAGCTGGCCCTGTTCTTTGAGTACCACATCAGCAGCACGCTCTATCAGGTTGTCGCTCATGCCATGGGCAATAGCAGCCACAGTGCCGGTAGAACATGGGCACACCACCATGGTTTTTGGCGCGGCCGAGCCTGATGCAACAGGCGAAAACCAATCATCTTTGCCATAAACCGCCAATAACGCAGGATCACAACCAAACAGCTCGACCAGCTGCTGCTGGCAGCTTTGTGGATTGCCGTTCAGCTTTAAATCATGTTCAGTGGCAAACACCACCCGGGCTGCACTTGAAATCAACAGATGAACTTTTACCTCAAGCGCCAGCAGCGACTGCAACAAACGCCAGCCATACAAAGCACCTGAAGCGCCGGTAAAAGCCAGCGTCACTTCTTTACGTGCGCCATTGGCTGGCATTGCCAGCTGATGTTGCGCAGCCTGATGTTGTTCAGCCTGGCTCTCAGGGTTGTTATTGTGCATTAGTGCTCCCATTTTTTACGCAGCGCATCGAGCAGTTTCTGATGAATACCGCCAAATCCGCCGTTACTCATAATCACCACTGAATCGCCACTTTTTGCCTGTTCTGTCACCCTTGCCACTAAAGCGTCAATGTCAGTGCCAACTTCCGCCTGCGGCCCTATGGCTTTGGCCACATCAGCAAG
Source organism: Rheinheimera sp. 4Y26 (assembly GCF_025245835.1). Classification (GTDB taxonomy): domain Bacteria; phylum Pseudomonadota; class Gammaproteobacteria; order Enterobacterales; family Alteromonadaceae; genus Pararheinheimera. The sequence goes on along the minus strand of NZ_JAOBWS010000016.1, from coordinate 41,103 downwards.
CGACCAGCCGGAATTGGCCGGCTCAAATAAAAACACCAGATCGGCTTGTTTTAACGACGCTGGCAAGGCTTCTTTGTGTACACCCAACCTCATGGTATTGGAGCGCGGCTCTAATACGGCCAAAATCCGTTTTTCGCCCACTTTATTGCGAAGACCGGCCAAAGTGGTGTCGATGGCGGTTGGGTGATGGGCAAAATCGTCGTACACCGCAATGTCGGCCACTGTGCCTTTAAGCTCCATCCGTCTTTTTGGTGCAATAAACTTCGACAGCGCTTCAATAGCAACATGAGCAGGCACACCGGCGTGACGGGCGGCGGCAATGGCCATTAAACCATTATCAACACTGTGCTGGCCGGTTAAATCCCACTCAACCTGGCCAAGCTGCTGGCCGTTAAAACTGACCGAAAACTTGCTGCCGTCCTTTTGCAAAAGACTGGCCTGCCAGTCGGAGCCTGAACGTTGTTGTTCACTCCAGCAGCCCATCTGCAAGGTTTCATCAATGGCCGGCACATTTGCCGGAGATAACACCAGACCATTGCCCGGTACCATGCGCAATAAATGATGGAACTGGCGCTGAATAGCAGCTAAATCCGGGAAAATATCGGCATGGTCAAATTCGAGGTTATTGATAATTAAAGTGCGCGGCCGGTAATGTACAAACTTACTGCGTTTATCAAAAAAGGCCGTGTCGTATTCATCGGCTTCAATGACAAAAAAAGGCGCATCACCCAGCCTTGCCGACACGTCAAAATTCTGCGGAATACCACCAATTAAAAAACCTGGTTTCAGACCTGCGTATTCTAAAATCCAGGCGAGCATAGCGCTGGTGGTGGTTTTACCATGAGTGCCCGACACCGCCAGCACCCAACGACTTTGCAGCACATGGGTGGCCAGCCACTCAGGGCCTGAGGTGTAAGGCAGGTTGCTGTTCAGCACATATTCCACTGCCGGGTTACCACGCGACATGGCGTTACCAATAATCACCAGATCCGGTGCCGGTTCAAACTGGCTGGCGTCATAACCCTGGGTCAGTTCAATTCCCAAAGCTTCCAGCTGAGTGCTCATTGGCGGATACACATTGGCATCAGAGCCCGTAACTTTATGTCCCATGGCTTTGGCAATAGCGGCAATACCGCCCATAAAAGTGCCACAAATGCCCAAAATATGAATATGCATAACCTTTCCCTTTTACGGCGACCACAAGCGCCAAGCTTGGCCAAGATAAGGCATTGTAACAAAAGCGCTTCACAACAAAAGCAAATAAAATAAGGCCAAAAACTGCATTTTTTCGTTAAATTCTTTACACTGTGCGCCGGTGTACTGCCAAGCGCCCTAAGGCCAGCAAAATAAGGGCAGACACCCACCCTACAGCATTTTCAACAAGGAATTCACCATGCGCCGACTGGCTCCCGTATTACGGCAGGACGGAGTTGATACCGACCTGATTTCATTGACCAAAACAATTCTGGCTGCCTGTAAAGAGATCTCTTTTCGTGTTGGCCAGGGCGCACTGGCTGGCGTGTTGGGCTCTACCCTGGATGAAAACATTCAGGGTGAAACGCAGAAAAAACTCGATGTGCTGGCCAATGAGCTACTGAAAGATATGATTCTGGAAACCGGCTTAGTTAAAGCCATTTCGTCAGAAGAAGAAGACCACACAGTGGCCGGTAATCCGGATGGCAAATATCTGGTGACTTTTGACCCGCTGGATGGCTCGTCCAATACCGATATCAACAGTCTGATTGGTACTATTTTTTCTATTCTGCCGGCGCGTGCTGACCTAGACGCCGCAGATGCTGCACAGTTTTTACAACCTGGCACAGCACAGCTTGCAGCTGGTTATGTGTTATACGGCCCTTCAACAATGCTGGCGCTCACCACAGGCAAAGGCACCAAACTTTATACGCTGGATAAAACCTACGGCGGCTTTTTGTTAACTCAGGAAGAAGTTGCAGTGCCAGGCATGACAGCCGAATTTGCCATTAATATGTCAAACCAGCGCCACTGGGAGCCGGCGATGCAGGCTTATGTGGCCGATTTACTGCTGGGTAAAACCGGCCCTCGTGGTAAAAACTTTAATATGCGCTGGATTGCCGCCATGGTGGGTGATGTACACCGTATTTTGTGCCGCGGTGGGGTATTTATGTACCCAACCGACACCAAAGATGCCAATAAACCTTATAAATTGCGCCTGATGTATGAAGCCAATCCAATGAGCTTTTTAGTAGAGCAGGCCGGCGGCGTCAGTTCCACTGGTTATCAGCGGATTATGGAAATTCAGCCAACTGATATTCACCAGCGGGTGGCGGTGATCCTGGGTTCTAAACACGAAGTGGAAACCTGCCTGAAGTATCATCAGCAATAATATTCGACCAATAGCGCAAGGTAAAACCATAGCCATTTTTGATGCCGCCGTTATAATAGGCGGCATTTTTTACACTTCATTTATCTTAAGGAACTAACATGAGCCTGAGTCTGGTACCTGCAGGTAAAAACCTGCCTGACGAAATTAACGTCATTATTGAAATTCCGGCCAATGCCGATCCAATCAAATACGAAGTGGACAAAGACAGCGGTACTGTCTGGGTTGACCGTTTTATGGCCACGCCAATGTTCTACCCATGCAACTATGGTTTTGTAAACCATACTCTGAGCCTGGATGGAGATCCGGTTGACGTATTAGTACCAACACCATACCCACTGGTACCAGGTGCGGTGATCAAGTGCCGCCCTGTTGCGGTATTAAAAATGGCCGATGAGTCAGGTGAAGATGCCAAGGTACTGGCAGTGCCAATCAGCAAACTGACCAAAATTTATGACCATATCCAGGACATCAACGACGTACCAGAGCTGCTGAAACAGCAAATTCAGCACTTCTTTGAGCGTTACAAAGAGTTAGAGCCTGGCAAATGGGTAAAAGTGATTGGCTGGGGCGACAAAGCAGAAGCCAAAGCTGAAATCAGCACTTCATTTGAACGTGCCCAGCAAAAATAACTGATAAAGCCCGCTTGATGCGGGCTTTTTTCTGCGCCGATTTCCCCCTGCCCTCATCTGCCCTGCCCCTGTTTTGAAACCAGATTGGAAACAAAGATAAGCAAATCGTTATAATTCATTCTTTATATTAAGATTTTTGTCGCATAACTTGATTTGTTGCAGCATTTAGACTTTTTGCTGACTATACTAAAACCGCTTTTTAAAAATATTTATTACAAACAATTCCTTCCGGTTTGTTAGCTACAGGGGTAAGCGTGTATGGAGTTTTTGCAACGCCTTTCGATTGCGAAAAAAATTTATTTAATACCCTTCATCGGGACTATCAGCTTTATTATCTATCTGGTGTTGGCCACAGTCACAGCGCTGAATAATGTCAAAACACTGGACAACACCAGGGATATCCAGTTCCCGGTGTTACAGGCCGCCGAAAGTAGCCTGGTGGCACTTGAGCGGGTGAAGGAATCGCTGGCAAGTGCAGTCACCACAGGCGACGAAGAAGCGCTGAATACGTCCAATGCTTTTGCCGACCAGCTGAAAAAACAACTGGGCCAGGTCAGCAGTCTGGACGCAGCCCTAAGCAAAGAAATTGGTCCTATTCTGTCTTCATTCGACAATTATTATGCTGTTGCCTTTAAAGTGTCGCAGGAAATGGTGAACAACACGGCAGATATGGCCACCATTGGCGAACGTTCACAAAAGATGAACGCAGATTACGACAACACGGTGAAAAAACTGACCGAATTCCGCGATATTCAGCTGAACCACTTTAAAGGTGCAATTGACGATGCCAATGCCCAGGCCAGCACCTTGATCACTGTGGGTATTATTATGGGTGTGATCACGACCCTGGTGTTATTTGGTACCGCCGTCCCTGTGGTAAGTGGCATTAATAACAGTCTTGGCAATATTATTCATTCACTTAAAGATCTCGCCAAAGAAGACGGCGATTTAACAGTGCGGATTGAAACCAAATCCAAAGATGAACTGGGTGATTTGGCTTTCTGGTTTAACTCTTTTATGGAAAAACTACAGGGTGTGGTGAAAGAAATTGTCAACACTGCGTTGCCTTTGTCTTCGCTCGCTAAAGACTTACATCAGTTAACCGACGACACCAATAAAACTATTTCAATCCAGCGCCAGGCTGCCGAACAAGCCAAATATGCCGTGGATGACATGAGTAACAGCGTTATTGCCGAAGCAAGCAGCGCCAACGAAGCCTCCAGCGCTGCCAATGATTCGAACGTCGCAGCCGACCGCGGTCAACAAACTGTCGGGGTCACAGTCAACAACATTCGCCAGCTCGCCACCAATGTGCAGGAAGCGTCGGAAGTTATTCTGAAGCTTGAAACCGATGCCAATCAGGTTGGCGCAGTGCTTGATGTAATCAAAGGTATTGCCGAACAAACCAACCTGCTGGCATTAAACGCGGCTATTGAAGCTGCCCGTGCCGGTGAACAGGGCCGTGGTTTTGCGGTGGTAGCTGATGAAGTTCGGACTCTGGCTTCGCGCACGCAAAAATCAACCGAAGAAATTCAGAAAACCATTGAGCAGCTGCAATCAGCCGCCCGCTCAGCTGTGCAAAAAATGCAGCAAAGTACAGTACAGGCTGATCAAAGTGTGACTTCTGCCAACCAGGCCGGTGAGTCATTGCAGGTGATCACCACCAGTATTCGTCGCATTCGCGAGATGAACCAGCATATTGCCGCCGCCACTGAAGAACAACAAACCATGGCCGGCACCATAGTTGGTCATGTGGTAGAAATTGTGAAGCACACAGAACACAGTTCACAAAGCGCCGGCCATATTGCCAAAGCTGCCCGTGAGTTGGCCAATCTGGCACAAAATCTGGAAAGTATTGCCCGCCTGTTCCGGGTTTGATGTCGTTCTTTCGTGAAACAGTGAAAAGGCGCCGATGGCGCCTTTTTTATTCGGACTTGCCGGCAGGCTCTGCTTTTTGCAGCTTTACTGCTGTCCTTATCTAAACTCCTGCTGTGTTGTATTGCCGGTCGTTTTATCACTTCAGACAAAAACGACCTCCCTTCCAGCGCTATAAAAAAACCACCCTTGAAGGTGGTTTTTACTCACATCAAAATGTGCTGTATTAATCTGGTTTTTCGCCGGCCGGTTGGCCACTCTGCTGCAAAAACGCCAGTAATTCCTGGGTTGGCATTGGCTTGGCATACATAAAACCCTGCACTTCGTCACAGCCCATGGCGCGCACAGCGTCAGCCTGCTCCTGAGTTTCAATACCTTCAGCAATAGTGGCTAACCCGAGCTTTTTGCCCAAATGAATAATGGTTTCGGCAATCACAGCACCGTTTGGCGCTGCAAAGTCGCGGATAAAAGCCCGGTCCACTTTGATGCGGTCCAGTGGCAGTTGCTGCAGATAACTCAGGCTGGAAAAACCAATACCAAAGTCATCAATCGCCACTTTAATGCCGTGATCTTTTAATCTGTTCAGCGCGTCAATCACTATCTTAGGCTCGTCCATCACCACAGACTCAGTAATTTCCAGTTCCAGTAACTCAGGCGCAACCTGATAACGCTGCACACAATCAATGACTGATTCAACAAACAACGGATTCCGGAACTGCGGCATCGACACATTCACCGCAATGCGCATATCGGCCAGCCCCTGTGACTGCAGATACTTAATTTGCTGACATGCCTGCTGAATAACCCAGGCACCAATTTCCACAATTAAACCTGAATATTCCGCCAACGGAATAAACACAGCAGGCGAAATATAACCGCCCTGCCCGGTAGGCCAGCGCAACAGCGCTTCCATACCAATCACCTGATTGGTATGCAAAGATATTTGCGGCTGATACCACAGCTGCAGTTTATCCTGACTAAAATCCTGCCGCAGCGTGCGCAGCAAAGCCAAACGTTCGGCCATCTGCTCTTCCATTTCACTGCTGTAATATTCAAAATTCTGCGACAGATTCTTTTTCGCACGGTTCAGTGCTATATACACATGTTTCAGAATACCCAGACCTTGTTTGACTGTGTCCATTAAGCGACAAAAGCCAAGGGTGGCATTAATTTGTAACGCGTGCTCTGACGCCTGAAATGGCTGGTTAAAGACGGCATTAATTGCCGAAGGAGTCAGCACATCTTCAGGCCCGATCAGACCAAAAACGTCGGCACCAATACGGCCTATTTGCGCCAGGTCGCCAAAATGCTCGACCAAACGACGGGTGACTGCAATTAATAACTCATTGCCAACTTCCTGCCCCAGGCCATCATTAACGTCTGAAAAGTGGTCAATATCAATCAACACTGCCACATTATTGCCAGGGTCCAGCCTTTTGGTTTCTTCCAGCAATTGGGTAAATTCATTACGGTTTGGCGTTTTGGTCAGGGGGTCGATATAAGCGGCATGTTTGAGCTGTTGAAATAAAGTGACGTTTTCATAACCAATAGAAATATTGCTTAAAAATACCTCAATCAGCTGACGGTCAAAATCTTCAATCGGCCTGTTGGTTTCGATATAAACGGCAGCGCTGTGCTCGGCATTACCAAGATACAACACAGTGTCAAAACCGGTAAAAATATGCCGTTTTTGCTGCAGACACTGCAAAATCTGCTGAATAATGCGCGGGTTATTTAAACGTTCCAGTTTGCATTTAATATAGGGTGCGTAATGACCGGCAGCGCCCAGCACATACACATTGTCACTGGTCGAGCCATCATCTTCAATTTGTGCACAGAGTACACCTTCGGCATGTAAACCAATCAGCGATGAAATTTGTGTGACCACGCCTTCGGAAAACTCATGCAGCGAATGTTGTTCCAGCAAATTGGCGCCGGCATTAATAATTTTCTGTAAACCCAGCCGGTTTTGGTTAATGGTACGGATTTGCTGATAAGAGCGGATGGACGAGATGATAGAAGTTACCAGTTTGCTGCGGGTCAGTTCGGTTTTGGTTTTGTAGTCATTGATATCATATTCTTTAATGACGCTTTCTTCCGGCGCATAACCGGGCTGACCAGTTCTGAGCACAATCCGCACTTCATCCATGCCCAGCTGCTCACGGATCTGTTGCACCACCAGCAAACCTGCGTCGTCAGATTCCATCACCACATCGAGCAAAATAACCGCAACATTCTGGTTTTTTTGCAGAAAACTAATGGCCTCTTTACCAGAATAAGCATGGTGGAAAACTAATTTGCGCCCAAGCACCAATAAATCACTTAAAGCAAGGCGGGTGACGGTATGGATTTCTTCATCGTCATCAACAATCAGCAGATGCCATTCCCCGGTAATCTGCGGGATTTCTGACTCTGGCACATCATCTTCTGCGAGAAACAGAAAATCATCTTCTGTTACTTTTGACACCATGTTACGACCTTATCCATTGAGTCCGAATATCTGGCACAAATTCCCCGCTTGAGCAAAGGGCGGGATATGCACCGACATCACACCTGCACACCTTGTCAGTGAAGCCGGCAGCCAGCTTGTTGTCTGACTTATTACACTATACGCTTAGTTAAAAAATGCAATCATTTTGTCGGGATCAGCAGCAAGACCGAACAACAAATTACCGTTTAAATTCATTTAAATAACAATAAATTTATCAGCTTAAACAAAGTTTTTTTATGCAGAGGCTGTTCTGGCCGATATGCTGTGACCGATTCAGCAACACAATACGATGATTTTCGCAAAAGCATGGAGCTTTATGACCAAGGTACAGAGCCTGTCCGGGCAACAAAAGTTACGCCAACTGGCCAGGAAACAACTCGGTGGCGATTTACAATCTGCCGGCACTGTGCGCCAGAGTACTGCAGCTCTGCCGCTGGATGAATTGCAGGGCAATGCCAGCTTTATCGACAAACATCAACAGCTCAGCAGCAGAGCCGGCGTAGTGCTGACAGAGCAAGAACTGTTTGCCGGCTTAACGCTGGCGGAACGTGCCAACCGTCGTATCCGGATGCGCCAGGAGCAACAACAGCTGAATCTGGAACGGGTGATGACACTGGCGCTGGACTATTGCACCGAAATGCAGACCAGCCAGGATGTCGACCCGGATTGGTTTTCGGCTTATTGTGAGCTGGTACTGGATATTTCGAGCCACAGTATGCAAAAACTCTGGGCCAAAATTCTGGCCGGCGAAATAAGTAGCCCGGGCAGTTTTTCGTTAAAAACCCTGTTATTGCTCAAACAAATGAACCACAAAGATGCGATTTCGCTACAACTGGCCGCTAGCCTGAGTTGCCGTATAAAAAGCCAGGAGCCGGCGCACATTTATTTTGGTTATGTGCAGCAGGGATCGTTGTGGCGCTGGCTGGCCGGCAAAAGCCGCGGCATGCTGAATCTGAGTCAGTTTGGCCTCACTTACCCGCAGATTTTAAACCTGATTGACCTTGGCTTGTTGCATCAGTCTGAAATTGAAAGTGGTGAACTTGGTAAAAACCAGCAATTGCAATGGTATTACCATCAACAGCTGCTGCAGGGGCGCACCAAACATCAGGGGCTGGTACTGCAATATTATAAATTCACCAGTATTGGCGCTGAATTGTTACCTCTTTTAAGTAGTCAGCCCAATCCACAATACTGGCAAGCGCTACAGCAACTACTGGCCGACGTTATCGTATTTCATCAGCCGGGCTGAGTTTAGCCAGAATATGGGCAATCTTGCGGGTATCCAATGGTTTAATCAGTACATCATCCATGCCTGCCAGGCGGAAACCGGCAATCTCATCCGGTAAAGCGTGCGCAGTAAAAGCCAAAATAGTGGTGTGCTGATGATGCCTCAGTTGCCGGATCCTTTTGGTCACTTCAGTACCGGCTAAATCCGGCAGCTGAATATCCATCAGGATCAGCTGATATCTGTTATTGCTGGCCATTTTAATGGCGTCTTGCCCTGTCATGGCAATATCAATGCGCAAGCCGCCACCTGACAACATCGCCTGCACATATTTCAGGTTGGTCAGATTATCATCCACCACCAGCAGCTGCTGATTACCAAGCTCATTCGGGTGCTGCAACGCATGGCTGACATGACTGAGCAACATAGGTACAGGTAATAACCGGCTTGCAAGCAATGGCTGCCACAACTGTCTGGCTTTATCAGAGGTAAAAAACAGCAGCTGATAACGCTCTGCAAGTGTCGTCAGCTGCGCGGCATCCTGATGCAGGGTGGCGCAGCTGTCCGGCAGCAGCACTATCACTAAATCCACCAGGCGTAACTGCACAGCTTCAGGCAGGGCTGCCAGTGTTGCTACACTATGGACCTGTTCACCAATAGCCGCCAGCGACTGTTTCAGCAGAGGCAAACGACAGGCCCGCTCATCCAGCACCAAAATGGACTGGCATAATTTAGACTGACTGGTTTTTTGCCAGGAAACCGGCAGCAGAATATCCAGCTGGGTGCCCAGGTCTTCCAGCGAGTTTAATGAAATACTGCCGTGCAGCTCTTGCAACAATCTGCGGGCAACTTCAGCTTCTACATCGTCCAGTGTCAACTCGCTGTCCGGCTGCGCCAGCAACAACTGACGCCAGCGCGCCGAAAAACCGGCGCCGGCATATTTAAAGGTGAGTTTCAGTTGTTTTTGCGGCACTTCGCAAAAGCGGTAGCTGAACAAAATATCCTGACCAGCGGCAGCCTGCTGACAATAACTGCTGAAGATATGACACAGCACACTGAGCAGCCGGGTATCAATGTTCATTTTGAACTGATAAGCCTGAGGATCTTCGTCAAAAACAAACTGTTCCGGCAGTTTATTGTCACTAAACCAATGGGGTGCCTGCTGCGCCAGCCAGTCAGGTAACCAAAAATGGTCCGGCTGCAGGGAAAAATCAGCGGCGTGCAGCTCAGACAACAACTGTAATGCCTGAATTTTACTGCGCAAATCCACCGCACTCAGCGAGTCCGATCTGTGACATAACTCCAGCCAGAACTTTAATTGCTGATCGCAGGATTGGCTGTGCAGTTTCAACTGCTGGTAGCTTTGTTGCAGTTGTAATAAGTTTTCGGCGGTATGAGCATGCTGCTGCTCCTGCTGTTGTAACCGCAATTCAGCATCACGGGCTACCGACCGTACTTGCTGTTGATGGCGTTGCTGCTGCTGTTGCCAGGCGTCAATCAACAGCGCAAAGTCGTGCCCCTGCACATCGGCAACGCAGCCCTGCTGCAGTTGCTGACTTAATAACAGCTGCTGACGCGCTCTTTTCTGTTGTTTTTTTTGCCGCCAGCCATAAAGCAACAAAGCTGCCAGCAACACCAGTAACAACATCGGCAGCATCAACCAAAAAGGCACTGCAGAAGAAGGTCCGGCCACCAACAACAAATGACCCAGTTGTTCCGAACTGATGGCTGGCACAGGTAAATCATGACGCCCCTGCTGTTGCACATCAGCCCAGACAGGTACACTAAACAGCAGCATACCGTCAGCAACAACCACAGGCTGTGTCGCTGAAGGTAATGGCGAATAGTTACTCAATACCTCTTCTGACCCCGCGGTGGCAGCAAACAATTGTTGGTTTTTGTCGTACACCGCCATAGCCTGTAATGGCAAAACGCTATGTTGTTGTAAGGCTTGTAAAGTCTGGCTCAACGCCTGAGAATTCTGCTCACGCAGCGGATGCATAGCTAATAACGCAGCATGACGGCTCAGCTGATGTAAATACGCGGTATGCTGTTGTTGCTGCCACAGCTGTAACGAAAACCAGGACGCCACCAGAGAGAGTACAACAACGATGGCCAACATCAGGGGCCACAGAGGGCGAATAAAAAGCTGCTTCATGCTAAGAAAAACCGATCCAATCTGATACCTCACTATAATGGTGCACAGATTGAACTACAAGGTTTTAGCTGCGCCAGCGTATTGTCTGTACGAACAACAACCTACAACACGCCGGCTTAGTGACGGACAATATTAAAAATCAGCTTCCAGACCGAGAAAGACACCATCGGCCAGTAAATCAACATCCATCCGATCTTCGGCATTCAGGTCCAGATCCAGTCGCTGCACCCCTAACTTCACCGATAGCGAAAATGCCGCCAGATCGATCCATTCATAAGCAAAACCAGCGCGTAGATCCGACATCTGATGACCATCATAACGACCATAGTTACCATTAAAAAACAGACTGGAGTTGGTGCCAAACACGCCCACGACTGCATTGGCATACAACATCGGCAAGGGTGTTGATACGCCACGCGCGACCGTTCCGCCCTGAGTAATACTGACATCAGTTTGCAGAAATCTGGCACTTACGCCCAGATCCACACTCAGAATATCGTTGTCGAGCAGTTCGTAATACATACTGGCATCGGTATATTCAAGGCTCAGATGATTATTCACCTGGCTTTGTGCGGCATACACCATGTCATGCAGCTGTAATGTGCCTGCTAAACGGGTGTCTCCCTGAAAACTCAGGGTTTGACGGCGCAGCATCACGTTTGGCAACAACGGGATCGGATGTTCAAATGCCGCATAAAAAGCACTGTGACTGTCATCATCAAAATGTAGTGACTGACTAAAGCCGGTATCCCCTGCCCGCCCCTCAGGGTTGGCTTGCCACCATTCAGCCCCCACAGTCACACCCAGCACATCGGCAGTGACCAGCGGACTGGTCACAAACAGCGTGGCAGCAAACAGCGGTAATAAAATTTTCATGCGTTATCCTTGCGACAATAATTCGGTCAGTTCAATCAGAGCTGCGTTGGCCCTGGAGATATAGTTTGCCATGACCAGCGAGTGATTGGCGAGCAGACCAAAACCACTGCCGTTTAGCACCATCGGGCTCCAGACTGTTTGTTGGGTGGCTTCAAGCTCGCGGATGATCTGCTGCAAACTGACAGTGGCATTTTTTTTGGCCAGTACATCGGCAAAATCAACTTCAATGGCTTTTAAAAAATGCAGCAGCGCCCAGGATGCGCCTCTGGCCTCATAAAACTCATCATCAATCCGCCACCAACTGGTTTTAATCATTAACTCGGCCGGTGTGTTGGTTGACTGACGCGCCTGTGCATCACCGGCAAGGTCAGTATTTAACCTGTCTTGCCCCACACTGGCACTTAACCGCTGACTGTAACTGCCCAGGCGTTTTTCCACCGCTTTCAGCCAATCCCTTAAGTTGTCGGCCCGGGCATAAAATTGGTGATCTCTGTTGTTTGGATCATTTAACGCCTGACGGTAAGAGCGCAATAAACGCAAAGCTTCAGCATATTCATCTTCAGCGGCAGGTACAGCCCAACTGCGATGGTCGATATTCAGTTTTGGCTGTGCCAGTTTCAGAAAAGAATTTTCCACCGATTGGGACTGAGAGCGGCTGATATCGGTGCGCATCGATAAAGCCAGGTCCCGCACCATTTCTAACGCGCCAAACTCCCAGGCTGGCATATTATCCAGCATGCTAAAAGGCGGCAGTAAGTCGTTGGAAATATAACCTCCGGATTTGTGAAGTAATACTTCAGTGACGTGCACCAGGGTATGGGTGGTGGTATAACCAACGGCGGGTTTAACACCCTGTGCAGCCTGATTTGCTTCAGCCATCACATCAAAAGTATCAGGTTCACTGCTGTACCAGAGCGCCATGGCATAAAACAATATCAACACCAGGCTACTGAGCAGGACTGCCAGTTTCACTTTTTGCATCTGTCACTCCGGTTATTGGGTTGGGATTTTGGTGACAACCGCCGAGACTTGCCATTGCTGACCATCGGCCGCGCTGATTTGGATAGGCACTATGGCACCTAAGGTTAATTCATTTTTAGGCGCAAATAACATCAGATGCAAACCACCCGGCTGCAAATGCAGCTGCTCGCCGGCCTGAACGGCAAAACTATCGACTTTTTCCATCCGCATCATGCCGTTATGCATGCTGTGCTGATGCAATTCTACTCTTTCAAACCAAGGGCTGCTGGCTGCAACCAGGGTTACTGCCTTATCGGAGGAATTCACCACAGAAAAATAACCGGCACTGAGGTTTTTTCCCGGGAGCGGCTGACGCACCGTCGCATTCAGAAACTCCACTGGCGCGGCCTGGACAACAAAACTACTAAATAACATGATGAAGGCAAACAACAAAGGCATAACGGACTCCTGTGACTGAAATGCCTTCATCTTATCTCATCCCCATTTAGATCACATAACGATCTGGTAACAGGCAAGCGGCCAGCAAATAAGCGGCAACAGCTGCAACAGGGAAAGTCAGTAACAACAAGATAGCCAGCACACGCACTAACCATCTGGGCTGTTGATAATAAGCGGCTAAACCTGCACAAACTCCGGAAATTTTTTTATGGGCTTTATTACAGTACCAGTTGTGATGATTGCTTCTGTTCATAGCTAACCTCGGCGTTGTCTAAGTTAAATGATTCATTCAAATAACAAGGTACAAAAGCCATGCCAACCACAAACAAACATAAGCCATTGTTTTATATAAATTATTTAAAGAAGGCAAAATGAGCAGTATCACACTTAACAAAATTTGACTAAAAAATGATGAAATTGACTAAATGAAGAAAAGTGAGATAGCTACAGCAGGAAAATTCAGAAAAAGAAAACCCGGTACTACAAAGACCGGGTTTTAGGGGGAATATCAGTGTTTGGCAACAACCAGAGCGAACATAACCAGATACCAAACACACTCAGCACCGGCATTAAAAACAGCGCCAGCAACTCGATAGGTGTGATCAGCATGCGTTACTCCACTGCAGCAACAGACTGCTCTGTTGTGTTGCCTGAGGCCGGCGCCTGGCTCAGTGTGTCTTCAATGCCAACAATCATTTCAGCGACTGTGGCTTCAATAGAGGCAGCAATTTGTTGCTGAATATTTTGGCTGACTTCCATCACCTGACTGGTCACAACCTGAGTCAGCTGAGAAGATAATTCGGTGGCAGGTTCAGCAGCAAAAGCGTTTACAGAACTAAACATCAGCGTAGTAACCAGTAAAGCAGTGTTTAAAGTTTTCATGATAGTTTCCTTGTTGGCAATTTAATTAACGAACGACAATCTGTTATTACAATTGCTATGCCAACCTAAAAAACAATTTTAACTACATGATTTTAAACAACATTCACTGGATTCACTTATTTTTTTGGCAAAGTAGCCAAATTGACCAAAACTAAAAAGTGGCATTTTTAGCCACTTTTTAGTTTAAAATTTACTCAGGTACTTTTGCCAGCGCCGCCAACAGTACTTCTGGACCGCTGGAGGGTAAATGGCCAAGCTCACTGAGGTGCCGCCGCCACTGTCGTGCGCCTGTCACGCCCTGAAAAATACCTAACATATGTCGGGCTATATGCCAGAATCTGGCACCTTCTGTCATTTGTTGTTCAATATAAGGCAACATCTCCCTGACAACCTGATGCGGCGTCAGCAATGTGCGCTCGTCACCATAAATAGCAGCGTCAATCTGATTTAAAAACAACGGATTGGTGTAAGCTTCACGCCCCACCATCACACCATCGACATGCTGCAAATGCGTCAGGCATTCGTCGACCGATTTGATGCCGCCATTAATGCTGATCTGAAGGTGAGGGAAATCTTTTTTAAGCTGATATACCCTGGGGTAATCCAGTGGTGGAATTTCGCGGTTTTCTTTTGGACTCAGCCCTTTTAACCAGGCTTTGCGGGCATGCACAATAAAATCACTGCAGCCAGCCTCTGCAATAGTGCCGACAAAATCGACTAAAAACTGATAGCTGTCGAGCTCATCAATACCAATCCGGCTTTTTACCGTAACAGGAATATCCACCACTTCACGCATCCGGCGGACACATTCGGCCACCAGCGCCGGCTTTTCCATCAGACAAGCGCCAAACATACCGTTTTGTACGCGATCCGAAGGACAACCCACATTAATGTTTATTGCGTCGTAACCCCGCTGCTCGCACATAATGGCACTTTTCACCATGGCGTCCGGATCTGAACCACCCAATTGCACCACCACCGGATGTTCTTCTTCATTAAATGCCAGATAATCGCCTTGCCCAAAAATCAGTGCGCCTGTGGTGACCATTTCGGTATAAAGCACAGCATGACGGGTCAGCTTACGGTGAAAATAACGGCAATGGCGGTCTGTCCAATCCAGCATTGGGGCAATTGAAAATTTGTGATCCACAGCGTTCTCCAAAAAAAGGCCGGCTATTTTACCTCTAAGCAGACAAACTTTCTGCGTTTTTACGCTCTTTAAGCCAGGCTTTTGTATGGTACACTTCCTAAGCTACTGCCAAAAAAGGTAAATCTGATTTATGTCGATTGAATCCCTGGTCCAGCGGGCCCGCCATATTTGTGAGCATAACGGTGCACGTTTTACCTCTATCCGTGAAAAGGTATTTCGCTTGCTGGCGCAAACTCAGTCTGGCGTAGGTGCTTATGAGCTACTGGAACAGCTGAAGCAAACCGAACCGGCAGCTAAACCCGCCACTATTTACCGCGCATTGGATTTTCTGACCGAACAAGGTTTTATTCATAAAATTGAATCCAGTAACGCTTTTTTGTTATGCCATCATTTTGAACATCACCACCCGGCACAATTGCTGATTTGTCAGCAATGTGGTCATGTTGAAGAATTGCACTCCAAATTATTGCAGCAGGAGTTTGCCAGTCTGGCTCATGCCGAAGGTTTTGTAATTCAGCAACAAACCATTGAAGCCCGTGGCCTTTGTCGCCGTTGTGTCGGTGCAAAACCCTCAGAAAGTCTGCATAAGCTAAATCAGTGTGATTAAGGTGAATTGACGGGAAAATAACAGGAATAAAGGTGGAAACTATCTCAAAAACAAAGAGCTAGACTTGTTTATTCTTTAAAATCTGCCTAACCTTACCGTCATGGCCAGCGCCAGCAACCACAACGCAAATTTATTCGATGGGTCCATTAAATGAATGTTGAGTATGTAAATCCATTTCTGTCGTCTTTGGTCAATGTATTAAGCACTATGGCCAATACTACTATTGTGCCTGGCCAGCCCCGCATTAAAAAGGATGAAGTTGCCCGTGGTGATGTTTCAGGTTTGATTGGCATGATAGGCCCTCAAACCAAAGGTTCTTTTTCAGTGAGTTTTGAAGAGTCACTGGCGCTGGAAATTATGTTCCGTATGCTGGGAGAAAGACCTAAATCTATTAACGAAGAAGTGACCGACATGGTGGGTGAAATCACCAATATGGTCACTGGCGGTGCTAAACGTATTCTTGGTGAAAAAGGCTATGAATTCAGCATGGCCACACCTGTGGTGGTTTCCGGCAAAGGTCACACCATTACGCACAAATGTGATGGTCCGAAAATTCTGATGCCTTTTGATTCTGACTTTGGCAAAGTGCATATTGAAGTCAGTTTTGATAATCCGAAATAAGCACTCAGCGCACAGACCCAGAACTGGGTTTCAGACAATAAAAAGCCGGCTTGATGCCGGCTTTTTGTTTGTATTGCAATAACCTGTCTGCTTGTTATCTGGCAATCTTAACCGAGATTATCGCCAATATAACGCAGCTGCACCCGGCTGGTAATGTTACACAGCAGCTCATATGGAATGGTTTGCACCAGCTCAGCAATTTCTTCCACCGCCAGCTGCTCACCCCACAAGATCACCTGATCGCCGATATTCACCGGATCTGAGCCTATATCTATAGTGGTCATATCCATCGACACCCGGCCGACAATTGGGAAACGTTTGCCATTAATCAGCACCGGCGTGCCGCTTGGCGCATTGCGCGGGTAACCATCACCATAACCAATGGCAACAACAGCCAAACGGGTATCAACCGGTGCTGTCCAGGCGGCACCATAACCCACCGCATCACCTTTTTTCACATCACGCACCGCAATCACCGAACTGCTGAATGTCATCACCGGCCTTAAACCATGCTTCGCAGCGCGGCCAGCCAGCATCGGTGACACACCATATAACGCCAGACCAGGGCGGACCCAATCGCCATGGCTTTGTGGCCAGGCCAGCACTCCGGCTGAGTTCGCTATTGACAGTTCACCTTCACAACCATTGATAAGCTCAGAAAACAAAGCCAATTGTTTAGTTGTTGCCGGATTATCCGGCTCATCAGCACAGGCAAAATGGGTCATCAGCCGAAGTGGTTTTAATACATTCGGGCTTGCCATGAGCTGCTGATATACCTGCTTAAATTCAGCCGGATAGATCCCTAACCTGTGCATACCACTGTCAATTTTTAACCAGACATGCACCGGCGCTTCAAGCTCAGCATTTAATAACGCCTCCACTTGCGAGCGGTGGTGCACCACCACCTGCAAGTTGGAAGCAACTATTTGTGGCAGCTCGTCAGGGTGAAAAAAACCTTCCAGCAGCACTATAGGCTTGACAATACCACCGACGCGCAGCATTAAGGCTTCGTCGATACGGGCCACACCAAAAGCACCGGCGGCTTTGAGCTGTTCAGCAACAGCCAACAGACCATGACCATAGGCATTGGCTTTGAGCACAGCCAGAATTTTACTTTTTGGCGCAATACTTTGAATATGCTTAAAATTGTGTGCTAGCGCATCCACATTTATTTGCGCTATCGGACGTCGGCTCATTAATACTCATCCTCAAAACGGGCAGAGCCTGCGTAATTATCAAACCGGGAATAACGGCCATGGAAAGTAAGCCGCACCCGGCCTATTGGACCGTTCCGCTGCTTACCAATAATCACTTCCGCTGTACCTTTGTCGGGGCTGTCTTCGTTATACACTTCGTCGCGGTAGATAAACATAATCAAGTCGGCGTCCTGCTCGATAGAGCCGGATTCACGCAAATCTGAGTTGACCGGCCTTTTATCAGCGCGCTGCTCCAAAGAACGGTTTAACTGCGACAAAGCAATCACCGGCACTTTTAATTCTTTCGCCAGCGCTTTGAGTGAACGGGAAATCTCGGCTATTTCCAGGGTTCGGTTTTCAGACAAGCCCGGCACTGTCATCAGCTGCAGGTAGTCCACCATGATCATCGAGAGTCCACCATGCTCACGGGCAATACGCCGCGCGCGCGAGCGCACTTCAGTAGGCGTCAAACCCGATGCGTCGTCGATATACATCTTACCTTTACTATTCAGAAGCTCAATGGCCGACGATAAACGCGCCCAATCTTCATCATCAAGCTGGCCTGTCCGTACTTTGGTTTGGTCAATGCGGCCTAAAGAAGCCAGCATCCTCATCATAATTTGTTCGGATGGCATCTCTAAACTAAAAATAAGTACCGGCTTATCGCTACTCATAGCTGCATGTTCACAGAGGTTCATCGCAAAAGTGGTTTTACCCATCGAAGGACGGGCAGCGACAATAATCAAGTCTGACGGCTGCATACCGTTGGTCATTTTGTCCAAATCGGTATAACCGGTGGACACCCCCGTGATGCCACCTGAACTGGGGTTACGGAATAATTCATCAATTTTATCAATGGTTTTGGCCAGAATACTGTGAATAGCTTCAGGCCCTTCATTGGCGTTGGCACGCTGCTCGGCAATTTTAAATACTTTGGTTTCAGCAAAATCCAGTAGTTGAGCACTGTCGCGACCTTGTGGGTCATAACCGGCGTCAGCAATATCATGCGCTACCGCTATCATATCGCGCACCACAGCACGCTCACGGACGATGTCGGCATAAGCCAGAATGTTGGCGGCACTGGGCGTGTTTTTGGCAATTTCACCTAAATAAGCAAAACCACCCACATCGTCCAGCAGCTGATTGCGCTCCAGCCATTCGGAAACAGTAATTAAGTCAATCGGCTGGTTGGCTTCAGCAATGCCAGTCATAGCCTGAAAAATATACTTGTGCGCACGCAGATAAAAATCGTGCTCCACCACTTTTTCAGCGACTCTGTCCCAGGCGTTGTTATCCAGCATCAAACCACCCAGTACTGACTGCTCAGCTTCAATAGAGTGTGGCGGCATTTTTACGGCGGCCAGCTGGCTGTCCTGCGGATATTTATCTTTTTGATATTTATCTTTTGAAAATTTTTCTTTTGGATTTGCCATAACACCGGAGTTTATTGCTTAAGGTTGACCAAAACGGCCAACACCAGAATGAGGTTCAGTTGCGCCATAGCCTAGCATTTTTCCGAAACTGAAGCAGTTGGAAAAAGAACAAAGTTGGCAGATATTTTTTAACGCAGATACAGCAGAAAAATGAATCAAAATAATGCGGGGCAAACAGGAAAGATCCAGGCACAGTGCGAACACTGTGCCTGAATAAGCAATTAAGCTTCAGCCACAACAACCAGTTTGATGGTTGCAGTTACTTCAGCGTGTAATTGCAGGGCGATGTCGAAAGTACCAGTGTCACGCAGAGTGCCATTTGGTAATTTAACTTCAGCCTTAGATACAGCTACACCGGCTTCAGTGATCGCATCAGCGATATCACGGGTACCGATAGAACCGAACAGTTTGCCTTCGTCACCCGCTTTAGCAGCGATAGTTACTTCAGCCAGTTCAGCTACTTTAGCAGCACGGTCTTGAGCAGCAGCCAGGTTAGCAGCCAGTTTAGCTTCTAACTCTGCACGGCGTGCTTCGAATTTTTCCAGGTTAGCTTTGGTTGCTGGAACTGCTTTTCCTTGTGGGAATAAGAAGTTACGGGCATAACCAGATTTAACAACTACTTTGTCGCCTAAACCACCCAGGTTAGCAACTTTATCCAACAGAATGATATCCATTGTTTAATCCTCTCTGTATCGGTTGAACCAGGCTTATGCGTGTGAATCGCTGTACGGCAGCAGAGCCAGGTAGCGGGCGCGTTTGATAGCGCGGGCTAATTGACGCTGATACTTAGCGCTGGTACCAGTGATACGGCTAGGAACAATTTTGCCACTTTCAGTGACATAATTTTTTAAAGTAGCGGTATCTTTGTAGTCGATCTCTTGCACGCCTTCGGCAGAGAAACGGCAGAATTTACGGCGACGGAAATAACGAGCCATGAACTTTCTCCTAACTTAAAATTTCAATTCGTTGGGCATGGAGGACAAGCCTGGCTTGACCACTCGGGCTTTGATGACGGTTTAAAAAGCCTGTCACCCGAACCACACTACCCTGCATCAAATTGTGAGTTTGTCTGCACAACTCACCTGCTACCACAACCTGAAGTCGTACGTAACTGGCTCTGTTGTATCCGGCTTCCTGCTGCATCGACTTATGTTCAAGTGACAAATGCATATGCGGGATACCGGCTGGACTTTCGCTTCGGTCAGGTTGGCGGCAAATGACACCAGTAATGACCAGGCTGTTGTCCATCAGCAATTACTCGTCGTTTGCAACCTGCTCGTCAGCATCACGCGGAGCACGTTCACGACGTTCGTCACGTACCTTGGCCATTGGTGATGGCTCAGTCACAGCACCGTTAGTGCGCATGATCAGGTTACGCAGAACTGCGTCGTTGAAACGGAAGTTAGTTTCCAGTTCATCGATCACTGACTGTGGCGCTTCAACGTTCATCAGAACATAGTGCGCTTTGTGCAGTTTCTCGATTGGGTAAGCCAGTTGACGACGGCCCCAGTCTTCCAGACGGTGGATAGAACCACCCGCTTCTTTAATCGCACCTGTATAACGTTCGATCATACCTGGTACTTGTTCACTCTGATCCGGGTGAACCATAAACACGATTTCGTAATGACGCATGGTAGCTCCTTACGGTTAGTTAGCCTCGGGTGAGCTCGACCAGACTCGCATAGAGGCAAGGAACGTTAGTTGAACGGTCGAAGGGTGCGTATTCTACGGACTCAATGCGCTAAAAACAAGCAGAGAATGAGTTTTGCTGAAGATATCTCTCAACCATAAAACCACGGAAATCTGCTGATTTTCCGTGGTTTTATTCAAGAGTTTTATTGAGGTGTTTTATAAGAAGTTTTGCGGAATTTTGGCGGCCCAGTTGCAGCGATACAACGAAGTCTGCCAAAAGCTGCCAGCTGAAAACTATTTCGCCTGACGCTGACGCACTGCTTCGTATAAACAAATACCAGTGGCAACAGACACGTTTAAGCTCGAAACCGCACCAAACATCGGAATTTTCACCAGTGAATCACAGGATTCTTTAGTTAAACGGCGCAGACCGTCGCCTTCAGCGCCCATCGCCAGTGCGATTGGGCCGGTAAGCTCTGCCTGGTAAATAGTAGTGTCGGTTTCACCGGCAGCGCCCAGCACCCAGACACCCGCCTCCTGTAACTGGCGGATAGTGCGGGCTAAATTAGTCACGTTGATAAAAGGCACAGACTCAGCGGCCCCACAGGCTACTTTACGCACCACTGCAGTGAGCTTCACTGAACGGTCTTTGGGTGCTATCACCGCATGCACACCGGCGGCATCCGCTGAACGTATAATGGCGCCTAAGTTATGCGGGTCGGTAATGCCATCCAAAATCAGCAAAAATGGCGCAGCTTCGCGCTCTACAATGCGGGCTAAATCAGATTCATCCCCGGCATCATGCAACCGTGCTTTGGCGACAACACCCTGATGCTGGGCACCGTTGACTTTATCGTCCAGCGTTTTACGGTTGCAAAACTGCACTGAAACACCGGACTTACGCGCCAGCTGGATCACCGGCTGCATGCGCTGGTCTTCACGGTCTTTCAGTACAAACAATTCCAGCACATCTTCCGGGGCTCTTTCCATAAAAGCGCTAACCGCGTGGATCCCAAAAACATAATCTGTGCTCATAAACAATTCCTGCATGGTTGCAGCCCAGGCTGCAACAAAAGTAAAAACGAACGCCTGGCAAAACCAGGCGTTCAGATAAAGTGTGCCTAGTGTAGCAAAGTGCCGGCCAAGCGTCATTGTCGCTGATAACAGCAGCAACGCTTTTCAGCGGCTCAGCAAGGCGTTATTTGCGTTTACGCGGTGCCTTTGGCTTGCCACTACCGGCTTTGGCCGAAGAAGCAGCTGCTTTTTTACTGCCGGTTTTGCTTTTACTGCCACTGCGCCCAGCTTTGGTTTTGCCGGGCCTTGCCGTTGGATCGGCCACAGCACGGCCTTTTTTCTGACTAAAGCCTTTTGATGTGTTTTCAGTGCCTTTAATATCGGCTGCCGATACTTTGCGTTTACCGGCATGACGGGGCGCTCCGGCAACGCCCAAATCAATTTTGCGCGCTTCCAGATTAACCGCCAGCACTTTGACCGTAATTAAGTCACCCATGCGGTAGCTTTGATTGCTGTGTTCGCCCAGCAGCACCTGACGTTCCACATCAAAGTGGTAATAGTCATTCGGCAGTGAAGTGACATGCACCAGACCTTCGATATAAAGGTCACTTAGGCGCACAAACAAGCCAAAATTGGTGACAGTGGACACCACACCCGGGAATTCAGCACCAATATGGTCCTGCATGTATTCACATTTGAGCCAGTCCGACACTTCACGGGTGGCATCATCAGCACGACGCTCTGTCATCGAGCATTGTTCACCCAGCGGCACCATTTGCTCCGGTGTATAAGAACGGGCGCCTGTGGTGTGCTCGCCTTGTTTTTTCAGCACAGATTTAATCACTCTGTGCAATAACAAGTCAGGATAACGGCGGATTGGCGAGGTAAAATGAGCATATGCTTCCAGCGCCAGGCCAAAGTGTCCGAGGTTTTCCGGTTGATACACCGCTTGTTTCATCGAACGCAGCATGGTGGTTTCGATCAGCTCTTTATCCGGCCTGTCCTGCAGTTTTTGCAATAAATGCATCAGCTCCAGTGGCGTTGGCTCTTGCGGTAATTCGGCACTGATACCAAGTTCGGCCAGGAAACGTTTAAAGTTGGCAAAACGGTCTGAATCCGGTTGCTCGTGCACGCGGTACAAAGCAGCAGCTTCGGCTTTTTCCACTAATTTTGCCGAAGCGACGTTGGCCAAAATCATACATTCTTCAATGATTTTATGCGCTTCGTTACGATGCACCGGCACTATCTGCTCAATTTTACGGTGGCTGTTGAAGATAAAACGGGTTTCTACAGTTTCAAATTCAATGGCGCCACGTAAAGCCCGCACCTTGGCCATTTGTTTATACAGCGAATACAGGTTATCGAGGTTGGTCAGATTGCTTTCATATTGCTGACGAAGCTCCAGATCTCCCTGCAAAATGGCATGTACTTTGTTGTAGGTCAGCCGTGCTTTGGAGTGCATCACAGCTTCATAAAACTTAGAGCTGCCAAGCTTGCCCTGCGGGCTGATATGCATTTCAGCAACAAAACATAAGCGGTCGGTGTGAGGATTCAGTGAACACAAACCGTTTGACAGCACTTCCGGCAACATCGGCAGTACGTGATCGGGGAAATACACCGAGTTACCGCGGTCCAGTGCTTCACGGTCCAATGGCGTGTCCGGCTGCACATAAGCAGTGACGTCAGCAATAGCCACCCATAAATGCCAGCCACCGTCTTCTTTGCGTTCACAATAAACAGCGTCGTCAAAGTCGCGGGCGTCTTCGCCGTCTATGGTTAATAACCCTAAATCAGTTAAATCAACCCGGCCAGCTTTGGCGTCCTCCGGCACTTCTTTGCCATAAGCCGCCACTTGCTTTTCAACGGCCTCAGAAAATTTATGTGGTAACTGATGGTTGCGGATAGCGACTTCAATTTCCATACCTGGTGCCATATGGTCACCCAGTACTTCAATCACTTTACCCACTGCATTTACCCGCTTGGACGGACGCTGAGTGACTTCTGCCAATACAATCTGGCCATGGCGCGCCGCGCCTTCTTCACCGGCAGGAATGACAATATCCTGGGTAATACGCGGATCTTCCGGCACCACCACAGCAAGGGCAAAATCTTTAAAATAACGGCCGACAATAGGCTCAGTGCGGGGTTTTAACACCCGGACTATCCGCGCTTCTATTTTGTCTTTGCCTTTAATTTCGCCGGCACTGGCCAGCACTACATCGCCGTGTAACAGGCGCTGCATATCAAAATTCTGGATATACCAATCTGGTCCACCTTGTTCCAGCTTTAAGAAGCCAAAACCATCACGGTGACCAATCACAGTACCTTTGACCAAATCTAAATCATCTACCAGACCATAACGTTTGGTTTTGGTAAATAACAACTGGCCATCACGTTCCATAGCCCGCAGGCGTTTTTTCAGCGCAAATAAATGCTCTTCGCCTTCCAGTTTTAATTCAGAAACTAACTCTTCGAAGTAGGCAGGCTGCTGACGCTGTTTGATGTGCTCGAGGATATATTCACGGCTTGGAATGGGGTTTTCATATTTTTCTTGCTCACGCGCAAGATGCGGATCTTTGATCGTCATGGATTCTCTTCATTACTAAAACTGCGGCAAGTGTAACAGCCTCCTGCTGTTTTTTCACTGTTGCTGTTCATTTAAGCAACAAAACAATCTAAAGGCTGTGGTTAGAGCGGCTGCCTGGCTCTGGCAAGCACTGCGCCCGGCATTTTGCCGCCAAGGCCTGCCAGTGCTTTTTGAATGCGTTGATGCATATTTTTATCTGCTGTGACTGAATGGTGCAGCCAACGGTAAACGGTTTCATAATCAACCGGGCTGCCAACACCAGCCAGTAATAACTCGGCAAGCCGCACCTGCGCATTCAGATTGCCCATGCTGCCGGCTTCAAATAAATAATGTTGGGCTTTGGTTAAATCTTTTTGCACAAATTTGCCTTGCTGGTAATAACGGCCAATTTGCTCCAGCGCTTCGGGCAGGCCCTGATTGGCGGCTGACAACATCAAATCCCAACCCCGCTCCACATTCAGCGGCACACAAACACCATAGGCCAGCATGTCGCCAAATAAAAACTGATAGGAGGGTAATTTCATAATATCGGCGCGGGCTTCAATATCTTTCACCAGCTGGCAATCGTCGGCTTTCACCCGTTTTAAATGTTGGTTTTGCCGGATCAGCTGCAAAAGTTCGTCCTGCGTATAAAGCTGAACGACCTGTAACTCGGCCGTGCTCACCTGCGCCAGTGCAACAGGACTGCACCAGAACAACACCATAGCTAAAACGGCTAATCTGCGCATTTACAACCCCACATTCAGATACGGACCCGGATAAATCAAATGCCCACAGCAGGTACAACAGGCACTGTCAGTTATATCGGCCAGGCCGGAGATTTCTGTAGCAAAATTATAGAGTGGCCTACAGAAAACCGCTAAGCATAAAAAAACGCTGCACCAGGCAGCGTTTTTTCACATCATCTATTGCTTAGGCAAAAGGATGTTGCAATACAATGGTTTGCACCCGATCCGGGCCAGTAGACACTATGTCGATAGGCACACCGGTTACAGCTTCCAAACGTTTGATGTAATCACGCGCCTGCTGTGGTAAAGCATCCAGTGATTGCACACCAAAGGTCGACTCAGACCAGCCTGGCATAGTTTCAAAAATCGGTGTTACCAGCTCATAACCTTCAGCGGCCATTGGTGGTACATCAGTGACAGAACCATCTTGTTGACGGTAACCGACACAGATTTTCACTTCTTTCAGGCCATCGAGTACGTCTAACTTAGTCAGACAGAAACCAGAAATACTATTGAGCTGCACGGCACGACGTACTGCAACAGCGTCAAACCAGCCACAACGGCGTTTACGGCCAGTGGTCGCGCCAAATTCATGACCTTTAACACCTAAGTGCTCACCCACTTCACAATCAAGCTCAGTCGGGAATGGGCCAGAACCAACACGGGTGGTATAAGCTTTCACAATACCCAATACATAATCGATGTAACGAGGGCCAAAACCAGCACCAGTGGCAACACCACCTGCAGTGGTATTAGACGAAGTTACATAAGGATAAGTACCGTGGTCGATATCCAGCAGCGTACCCTGGGCACCTTCAAACATAATTTCCTGACCAGCTTTACGGGCTTTGTCCAGTAAATCAGTCACATCAACCACCATTGACTTCAGCGTTGCAGCCATAGAAAGCGCGTTATCTAAAGTTGTCTGGTAATCAATAGGATCCAGTTTGTAATACTGCGTCAGAGTGAAGTTGTGTAACTCCATCAGAACTTTCAGTTTTTCCGCGAACAGCTCCGGATTAAACAAATCGCCTACGCGTAAACCGCGACGGGCAACTTTGTCTTCATAAGCCGGGCCGATACCACGACCGGTAGTGCCGATTTTTTTATCACCGCGGGCAGCTTCCCGGGCAACATCCAGCGCCACGTGGAATGGCAGGATCAGGGGACAAGCTTCGCTAATCAGCAGACGCTCTTTGACCGGAACGCCACGCTGTTCCAGCATGGTCATTTCTTTTAAAAAAGCTTCAGGAGACAGCACAACGCCATTACCAATCACACATTTTACGTTGGCACGTAAAATACCTGAAGGGATCAGGTGCAAGACAGTTTTTTCACCGTCGATCACCAGGGTATGACCGGCATTATGGCCGCCCTGATAACGCACTACATAGCTAGCCTTGTCGGTTAATAAATCGACGATTTTACCTTTTCCTTCGTCACCCCATTGGGTGCCGAGCACTACAACGTTTTTGGCCATGGTTCCTACATCATGGAAAAAAATTAGGCGGGGATTCTACCAAAATAAAATGCAAAGTTCAGCCGCAAGGGTAAAAAAAAACCAGCTGATTATTCAGCTGGTTGAATTCATTCAAGATTCACCGGATTGTTTTTATCAAAAGACGTCTAAACTTCTTTGCTTTCAGACTAAAAACAGGTAAATCACCCCGGCCATGCCACAAAGCACAGCACCAACCTGACGTAAACCCGACACAGGCTCTTCACTGAGTTTGCGCAAATACCAACGCCATTTATTTGGAAATAACAAAGGGCCTATGCCTTCAAGCAACAGCACCAGCGCTATCGATTGCCAGAAAATCTCCATTATTTACTCCGAAAGCTTCGCAAACAGGATAAATCATAGTCGCTGGCATCATGATAAAGCGCAAAACCAAAACGCAGTCTGTCGCCCCGGTAGTCTGTATGAATACCATGTTGTTTTAAATAAGCAGATAACTCAGCCACTTTCGCCGCATCATCCAGCAAAAAAGTGAAAAAATGACCGTGATTTTGCAAGTCAGCACAAAGCAGTTGCTGTTCGTTTAATAACGGATGTTGTTGCGCTTTAAGCTCTGCTAAAAAGGCCTGTTGTAACTGCTGCACATGCTGATGCACCAAAGCCACACTGATACCTTCTGATTGATACAAATCCAGCACAGCTTCAAGCCGGTACAAAGCCGAAAAATCCATAGTCGCGCCGGCAAACTGATAACCATCGCAGCTATATTGCACCTGACTTGTTTTGGCGGCGGCCAGGGTACCAAACTCGGCAAACCAGCCGGTGTAAAGCGGGCGAAAACCATTGTTTTCCGGCACCAGCATAAAACAACAGCCTTCACCACCCTGCGCATATTTGTAGGAGCCCGCCAGATAAAAAATCCGCCCTTCGAGCTTGCTGAGATTGGTGGGCAGAGCCATAAAACCATGGTAACCATCAAGGGCAATAGTGGCCTGGCAAACTGCTGCTATGGCATCCACAAAAGCAGTTAAATCATTGATGGCAAGACCCGAATTAAAAAACACCTGACTACAAAATACTAAATCTGGTTGCAGCCTTTGTGCAGCTTCAACAAAACGTGTGGTGAAATCGGCAAAAGGCAGGGTTTGCACCTGTACCAGTTCAATCTGTGGCAATTCAGCCAGACGTATAATTTGCCGGCTGAAACTGTGAAACTCGCTGTCGCTGGTTAAAATTCTGACTGGTTTGGTCCAGTCAAAACAGCTCAACAACCGAAACAACAGCTCGTGGGTATTAGGTGCAAACACCAACTGTTCAGGCTTTTGCAGCTGCAAAATTCCGGCGATCTGCTGTTGTACTTTGGGGACTTTTTCGCCAAAAATATAATCCCATTTGTCATCAACCAGCCGGGCGCTGTCGTCCCAATATTGCAAAGCAGCAGCTCGTGTCACATCCGGCCAATAGTGATGGGAATGACAGGCAAAGTGCTGCACTTTGGCATTGGCGGTTAAAAAGCCCTGATAATATTTTTTATAACTCATGTCCTGCTCCACGCACCGGCTGTATTTTCGCTGAGGCTTGTTGGTTATTTCTGCTTTTTATAACAAAAAGGCGCCCGCAGGCGCCTTTGTTTCGACCTTAGTCTCAGTTTTTCTGTTGTGACTTCATATACTGGAAGAAATCACTGTCTGGCTGTACGACTAACACATCAGATTTGCTGTTGAAGCTGCGGTTATAGGCTTCTAAGCTTCTGACAAAACTGAAAAATTCAGCGTTTTTGTTATAAGCTTCGGCATACACTTTTGCAGCCAGAGCGTCACCTTCACCACGGGTGGTGCGTGAATTACGCTCCGCTTCGGCCACCATCACAGTGACACGGGCGTCAACGTCGGCACGGATAATTTCCGCCTGCTCCATACCACGGGCGCGATGCTCTTTGGCAACAGCGGTCCGCTCGGCACGCATACGCTGGAAAATGTTGTTACTGATTTCATCCGGCAGGTTAATTTTTTTCACCCGCACGTCCAGAATCTCAATACCCAGTTCGTCTGAACCTTTACCCGCCTGTGCCAGCGCTTTGGTCATCAGTTCAGTACGCTCACCAGAGACGATCTGCTGAATGGTTCTGGTACCAAACTCTGTACGCAAACCGTTGTTAATGTACTGTTTTAAAAGGTTTTCTGCTCTATCGGTGCGACCGCCTGTTGATAAATAATATTTACCAAAGTCTTTGATACGCCACTTCACATAACTGTCGACCAGTAAGTCTTTTTTCTCTGCCGTCACAAAACGGTCGGCCGGATCGTCCAGCGTTTGCACCTTGGCATCCAGAGTGCGCACGTTCTCAATCAGCGGCAGCTTAAAATGTAAGCCTGGTTCAAACACTACCACGGCGCCTGCAGCGTCACGCTGGATTTTGCTGAACTGGAACACAATACCGCGTTCACCTTCCTGCACCACAAAGACCGAGGAGTAAACCACAATGGCAACCAGCGCCAACAGAGCTAATATAAAGTTTTTCATCGATTAACCCCTTCCTGCCCGGTTGCTGTCAGTACGCGGTGTATCAATGCGGCTGTCGGTACTGCGCGGCTCCGGTAATGTTAAACGTTGTTCAGGTGCAGCTGTTTTTGCCGCAGAACCATTCTGGTTTAACATTTTATCCAATGGTAAGTACATAATATTGTTGCCGTTTTTCACATCAACTAACACTTTGGACGTGTTGCCGTATACCTGTTCCATAGTTTCCAGGTACAGACGTTCACGGGTCACCTGAGGTGATGCAATATATTCAGGCAGCAGTTTTTCAAAGCGTGCCACTTCACCCTGAGCTTTTAACTGAGACTGCTGTTTGTAAGCTTCAGCTTCCTGCATTACACGGTTTACACGACCACGGGCTTCAGGTTCGATGGCGCGGGCATAAGCCTGTGCTTCCTGAATAAAACGTTGTTCGTCTTCCTGCGCCGCTATCGCGTCGTCAAAAGCCGCTTTTACTTCTTCCGGCGGACGGGCGTCACGGAAGTTCACATCAACAATTTCCAAACCTAAGTTGTAAGGTTTGATAATAGATTCCAGCTCAACCCTGGTATTCTGACGGATCACTTCACGGCCTTTGGTCAGCACGTCGTCCATCATCGAATGGCCCACCACATAACGTAACGCAGCATCAGTCGCCTGACGCAAGCTCGCATCCGGGTCGACCACAGCAAATTTGTACAAACGAGGGTCTGCAACACGGTACTGAACTTCAAAAGTGACCCGTACCAGGTTTTGATCCTGCGTCAGCATAAAACCATCGGTTTTTAACGCCTGTACTGTACTGATATCCACCGGCAACACTTTATCGATAAAAGTGGGTTTCCAGTTAATACCCGGATTCACTTCGGCGTGATATTGGCCAAAACGTAAAATAACGCCCCGCTCAGATTCTTTAATGGTGTAAATACCGCTGAATAACCAGCCAAGCAGCGCCACCACCAGCAGCAGTACCAGTACGGCGGAGCCACCACTGTTATCACTGGCAGAACCGCCTTTATTACCACCAAAGACACCGCCGAGCTTTTTGCTCA
Source organism: Rheinheimera sp. 4Y26 (assembly GCF_025245835.1). Lineage (GTDB taxonomy): Bacteria > Pseudomonadota > Gammaproteobacteria > Enterobacterales > Alteromonadaceae > Pararheinheimera. The sequence continues at coordinate 11,187 of NZ_JAOBWS010000016.1, read as the reverse complement.
GATTGCGGAACACTTCATCCATATCAGGCGGGCCCTGATTACGACCACCCTGGTTCCAGGGATCATTGTTTTTGCCGTTATTGCCCGGCTCATTCCAAGCCATACTTCACTCCGTTCTGCGTTTTGAGAGTTAAGGTTAATGTATCAAAAAGTCCGGTTCAGACCAGAAAATTTTGCAACAAACCATCGCTTTGCTTAAGTAATCTTGTCCATTGTGGTTTTGCCAGTGCTAACTTCAGCCGACAAACCCCACTTTCATCAAATTGTTCTTGTTGCACAGCCCCCATTTCATGAAGGCGGGCGCGCCATGCACTGGCCTCCGGTGGCAACGCCAGCTGCAACCTGAGAAAACTGTCAGATAACAAACTGATAATGGCCTGAAATAACAAGTCGATGCCAAGGTTTTGCTGCGCCGACAGATACACTGCAACAGCCACACCCTGATCGTTGTATTCAATACGCGGGTTCTGATCCACCAAATCAATTTTGTTATACACCAGTAATTGCGGCAGACCATCTGCCTCAATTTCATGTAATACCTGCTGCACCTGATGAATATTGTCGGCCATTCGCGGGTCGGCCACATCCACCACGTGCAACTGCAAATCTGCCTCGCGGCTTTCCTGCAATGTTGATTTAAATGCAGCCACCAGATCATGAGGCAAATGCCGGATAAACCCCACAGTGTCGGCAAAAATTAACTGACCAAAATCGGCCAGCTTCACTTGCCGCAATGTCGGATCCAAAGTGGCAAATAATTGGTCGGCGGCGTACACATCAGAACGGGTCAGCCGGTTAAACAAGGTGGATTTTCCGGCATTGGTGTAACCCACCAAAGAAATCACCGGAATTTCAGCTCTTTGCCTGGCTTTTCTGCCCTGCTCGCGCTGCTTACCCACTTTATCCAGTTTCTGATGCAGTGCACTTATACGGTCGCGCAGCAAACGCCGATCTGTTTCAAGTTGAGTTTCACCCGGCCCTCTTAAGCCGATACCACCTTTTTGCCTTTCATTGTCAAAACCACGGATAAGACGGGAGGCCAGATGTTTAAGCTGCGCCAGTTCAACCTGCAATTTACCTTCGTAACTGCGGGCACGCTGCGCAAAAATATCCAGAATAAGGGTAGTACGATCGATGACACGGCATTGGAACAGCCGTTCCAGATTGCGGGTTTGCGCCGGCGACAAGCTGTGATTAAAAATCACCACAGATGCTTCATGAGCAGCAACTGCCGCTGCGATTTCCTGCGCTTTGCCTGTACCTACAAATAAACGGGCGTCCACTGTTGAACGGTTGCAACTAAACACCGCCAACTCGTGGACACCAGCTGAGGAGACCAACATTTGTAGTTCGTGCAGATCTTCACAAGCGCTTTCTTGCGGAAAAAAAACATGCACAAGGATCGCTTGCTCAGCCATAGATTCAGGGTCAAACAAGCGTAAAAGTCCTGTGTATTATTCTATTTCGTCCATATCACCGCTGCCGGCACCATGACTAGCCATGGTGTTCACAGCGCGCGCCGGAACTACAGTAGAAATTGCATGTTTGTACACCATCTGACTGACAGTGTTTTTTAACAAAATGACAAACTGATCAAAAGACTCGATTTGTCCCTGTAATTTGATCCCATTCACCAGATAAATAGAAACTGGAATACGTTCCCGTCGTAAGGTGTTTAAAAATGGGTCTTGTAAAGATTGGCCCTTTGCCATGTGCCGCTTTCCTTTTTCTTAGTTCTGATTCTTGATATATGGATTATTATATTATTTTCAAGTCGTTAAATAACGATTTTTTTCTTAGCTTATCTAGCGTAGCGAAGATAAAACAGCTTGCAAGTTTTCCTCAGGACTAACTTCGCTTTTCAGCCAGTTTAATTCCTGCCAACTACGCAGCCAGGTTAATTGCCGTTTTGCCAGCTGCCTTGTTGCGGCAACACCACGATACACCATCTCGTCATAACTCACTAGCCCGTCCAGATAATCCCACATCTGACGGTAGCCCACACAACGCATGGATGGTAAATCTGCATGTAAATCATTGCGTTGTTTGAGTTGTTGCACCTCCAGCTCAAAACCCTGTGCCAACATTTGCATAAAACGCATTTCAATGCGCTGATGCAACACGGCCCTGTCGGTCGGCGCTATAGCAAACTGTTTTACCGGATATGGAAAAGCTTCACCTTTTTCTGTGGTCCAGTCGGTCAGGCTGCGCCCGCTTGCCAGATAAACTTCCAGCGCCCTGTTAATCCTTTGTGGATCATTAGGATGAATGCGCGCCGCCGATACCGGGTCTACTTCAGCCAGTTGCTGATGCAACGCCTGCCAACCCTGTGCTGCCGCCTGTTGTTCCAGTTTCGCCCTAATTTCAGGGTCAGCCTCTGGTAAAGGCGAAATACCTTCCAATAAAGCCTTAAAATACAACATGGTACCACCAACCAGCAGCGGTACTTTACCCTTTTGCTGAATCTGTGCGATATGCGCCAGTGCGTCGGTGCGAAAATCTGCTGCCGAATACGCCTGTGCCGGGTCGAGAATATCAATCAGCCGGTGTGGCGCTATGGCCAGCTCCTCAGGCGTTGGTTTGGCTGTGCCTATATCCATGCCACGATAAATCAGCGCACTGTCGACACTGATAATTTCAGCATTGAGTTCTCGCACCAAATCAAAAGCCAGCGCAGTTTTGCCTGATGCTGTCGGCCCCATCAAAAAAATTACCGGCATTGTCATTTGTCTGACCTCAATAAAGCTGCACTGGTACTGATATCCAGCGCTGTCGCGCGCCAGCAGGTCGGGTCAGACAACTGTGGTGCAAAATAGTTTAAAAAAGCAGGCAACAAAAACCAATGCTGCTTTAGTCCAATTTCAAGCAATAAGTGAATCAAATCAGTACTGCTTGCCTGTGCGGGCCAGGATTGCCACCACAGCACCAACCACTGACTGATATCACTGTTCTTTAATAGCGCCGGCACTGCGCGCACTATCAGCACCTGATTATTCAGCAGCAGATCAAAACCAAGCGCCGCCAGCACTTGCGCCTGTTGCATTAGCAGTGTTTTTTCCGCTGCCGATACTTGCAGCCGAAGCGGCAATAACAAAGCTGCTGAAGGTGGTGGTTGCCGGCACCACAGCGGCGCCAGAGTGGCCGCCATATCCACCAGCATCAGACAGCCATTTTGGCTGGTCACTGCCAAACCCTGACCGGCATCAAGCCAGGACAGTGCCAGGCTCCCCTCTACTACCCTGCTGTGTTGGTCAGGCCTTTGTGCTTCAACCTGATGTGGACTTATCGACAGTGACTGCACCTGTTCATTCACCTGATCTGGCGGAGAATAAACTGTTGGTTTGATTGGCCAGCCACCGCCTGCCGGCATGATTGCCGCCGGCTGACGAGCTGCTTTATAACCTGATGAACTATAAGCCGGGCCTGACTTATGCTGTGCTGTGCTATAAGCTGCTGCGGCACGGGGTGATGACTGCTCAGTCGCAGTAGCATGCTCAAGATCCTGATGCCAGGCCTCAGCCTTGTGCTGCGCAGAAGGTGGGTTGTCCGGGTTGTTGTGCATAAACGAAGCCGGAGCCGAATCAGGTCGTTCAGCAGTTTCAGGCCATAACACCGGCTGCTCACACACCTGAGCCAAAGCACTGACGACAAAATCATGCACCAGCCGCGCCTGATGAAACCGTACTTCATGTTTGGCCGGATGCACATTGACATCCACCTGCAGAGGGTCGAGGTCCAGATACAATACAAAAGCAGGTTGAACACCTGGCGCCAAACTATCGCCATAAGCCTGGCGGATGGCATGATTCAGCAGTTTGTCACGCATCATACGGCCGTTCACATAACTGTACTGACAGGCTGGTTGCGCCTGGCAAGCTTGCGGTAGCTGCAGCCAGCCCCACAGGTACATCTGCTCGTAGCGGCTTTCTACAAACAAGCTGTGTTCAATAAAACTGCGGCCACAAAGCTGCGCCAGCCGTTTTTCTTTGCCTGCTATATCTGACACGGCCTTCAGCGCCCTGACGCTCTGGCCGTTATGATTGAGCTGCCAGCTGACATCAAAACGGCTCAATGCCAGACGTTTTACCAGCTCGTCAATATGGCTGAATTCAGTTTTATCTGAACGTAAAAAGCGCCGTCTGGCCGGTGTATTAAAAAATAAATCCAGCACTTCAATCGAAGTCCCGACAGGATGAGCGGCTGGTCTTAACTGCACCTGCATGTCCCGGCCTTCGGCCATAGCCTGCCAGGCGCTGTCCTGGGTTTCAGGTCTGGAGGTTAAAGTCAGCCGCGACACCGAGCTGATACTGGCCAGCGCCTCCCCCCGAAAACCGAGGCTGACAATTTGTTCTAAGTCGCTTAGTTCACTGATTTTACTGGTGGCATGGCGACACAGCGCCAGCGCAAGTTCATCTTTGTTGATGCCACAACCGTTATCGCGGATACGGATCAGCTTACTGCCACCTTTTTCAATGTCGATACTGATACTGTTGGCACCGGCATCCAGACTGTTTTCTACCAGCTCTTTGACCACTGAGGCGGGCCTTTCGACCACTTCCCCTGCGGCGATTTGGTTAGCCAGCTGCGGCGATAACACCTGAATGGGCATTAGTTAGGTATCCTGAGAACCTGACCGACCTGAATATTGTCGCTTTTGAGTTTGTTGTGATTGCGCAATACCGACATCGGCAAACCGTATTGTTTGGCAAGGCCAGACAAAGTTTCACCACGTTTGACGGTATGCACAGCCGGGCCTGACGCCGCTGAAGTCGCCACTCTTGGGCCTGCAATCACAGGCGCAGGTCTTTGTGGTGAAGCAGGCTGCTGACGGGCGGTGTATGCGCTACTGCCTGAATTTGCCGTCGTGGCTGCTCTGGCTGGGGTATTTTGGGCTGTAGCTCTGTTGACAGGAGCTGCGCCCTGACGCTGCGCCAGCCAGGAATCCGCTGGAGGCGTGTCGGTAAAGTGTTGTTTTAACGCGCGAAAAATTGCATTGGCTAATTTTTGCTGATGCGATGCCGATTTTAATTTCTGCTCTTCGGTCGGATTTGAGATATAACCTGTTTCCACCAGAATAGAAGGAATATCCGGCGCTTTTAACACACCAAGACTGGCCGCCTGCGGCTCTTTTTTATGCAAGTGGGTGACCCGGCCCATTTCTGATAACACTCTTCTGGCCACTTCAAAGCCGGTGGTCATGGAGTGGTTCATCGATAAATCCAAAACCGTCTGCGCCAGATAACGCTCATTCGCCGAGTCTTTAATGACTTCGGCCACTCCACCTAACAGTTCCGAGTGTTGTTCAGTTTGTTCCAGCATCCGGCCCACTTCAGTAGTGGCCCGGCGCAGCGACAATACCCAGACCGAAGCGCCATGCGCCTTACGGTTCGTCACAGCGTCAGCATGCACCGACACTAATAAATCCGCTTGTTTGTTACGGGCCAGATCCGGTCTTTTACTGGGGTAAATGTAATAGTCTGAAGTGCGGGTTAAAACCGCTTTAAAACCAGGCTCTTTGTTAATCAGCGCCTGCAGTTTTTCCGACACAGCCATAGTGACATGTTTTTCATAGGTGCCTTTAGGTCCGACGGCACCTGGGTCATGCCCGCCATGACCTGCATCTATTGCAATCACAATATCACGGCCACCGGCTCTCTGACTTCTCGGCGGCGGTGGCACCGCTGCGGCCTGTTCAGCCTGCACATCAGCTAAATCCAATACCAGCCGATGGCCATAACGGTCTGAAGGCGGCAAGGTAAAAGCTTTTTCACGCGCAGCTCTGGTGAGTTCCACCTGCAACAAAATACCGCGGTCACCCGGCAGTTTTTTCACTTTAATGTCTTTAACCAGCTCAGATTCACCCGACATTTTGCCTAACGAAGGGCTTTGAATATTGGTGATCTCAAGCTCAACGGTTTGCCGGTTCTGGCTTAACAAACGGTATTGCGCTTTACCAGTCACATCAAACACCACGCGGGTGCTGTCGGGTGACGGCCAAATCCGCACACTTTCTATTTTTTCGGCGGCCAGGGCTGGCGCGAACATCACCCCCAGCAAGCAGCACCACAGGAATCTCAGCATGGTGCAGTTCCTTGTACTGCATTTAGCATTTGTTGTCCTTTGGCCGTGGTTGCTGTCAGGCGGGCGATGCGGCTTTGGGCGTCTGTTACCTCAAGCTGCAGCGTTAAATCCGGCACCGGCAATAAAGGCGCGCCGCGCTCCGGCCATTCCACCAGACATAAATTGCCAGCAGCAAAATAATCACGCACGCCCATAAATTCGAGCTCTTCCGGGTCGTGCAATCGGTATAAATCAAAATGATAAGCGTCAAGTGATGGCAACTGATAGGGTTCAACCAGAGTGTAAGTCGGGCTTTTAACATTGCCCTGATGACCAAGCGCCTGCAACAAACTACGGCTGAAAGTGGTTTTACCGGCGCCTAACCCGCCCTGCAAATAAATCACACCGCCGCCAGCACAGGCTTGCGCCAGTTTTGTTGCTAATACAGCGGTTTGTGTTTCATCGTGCAATGTCAGTTGGTAATGCGCGTCGGCCATGCCAATCCCTAAATCAAAATTTTTTATGATGCTCAAGCGCAACCAAATGGCTGTGCTTACAACTTTGCCGCTTATGCTATCAAATTCATCAGATCAGAACCACCTTGAATACCAACAGATTTACCGCACCAACGTCAACGCTTCCGCCTTGTGTTAACATCAGCGCTTTGCCGCAGACAAGTGTGCAACAGAAAACAAGACTAAGCAGCAGCGGAGCATCAAGATGTCCAACTCCCATCCATTTTCTGACGCCGACTGGGCCACACTGGCCAGCCAGATCAAAAGCTGGGCGCTGGAGCTTGGTTTTTCGCAAGCCGGAATTTGTGACACTGACTTAAGATCCCAAGAGCCAAAGTTGCAGCAGTGGCTGGACGCCGGTATGCACGGTGAAATGCAATATATGGCCGAGCACGGCATGAAAAGAGCACGGCCTGCCGAGTTGCAGCCCGGCACCTTAAGGGTGATTTCGGTGCGGCTGGACTATCTGCCGGCCGCGGCTGGTTTTGCCACCAATCTAAGTGATCCTTTCCAGGCTTATATCAGCCGTTATGCACTGGGCCGTGATTATCACAAGCTGATGCGCCAGCGACTGAAACAGCTGGGCGAAAAAATTGAGCAGCATGTCGGCGCTTATGGCTTCCGGCCTTTTGTCGACTCGGCCCCTGTGCTGGAGCGGCCACTGGCGGCCAAAGCTGGTCTTGGCTGGACAGGTAAACACAGTTTGTTATTAAACCCGCAAGCGGGCTCCTGGTTTTTTTTGGGCGAACTACTGGTGTCCTTACCCTTACCTGTGGATGAGCCAATACAACAGGACTGTGGCTCATGTGTCGCCTGTATCACCATGTGCCCTACCGGCGCCATTGTGTCGCCCTACGTGGTAGACGCACGCCGCTGTATCAGCTATCTCACTATTGAACTCAAAGACGCGATCCCAGAAGAGCTACGCCCGCTGCTTGGCAACAGGATTTATGGTTGTGACGATTGTCAGCTGGTTTGTCCGGTAAACCGGCAGGCGCCGCTTGGCAAAGAAGAAGATTTTCAGCGCCGGCCGCAGTGGCGCGACCAGAGCTTATTAAGTTTATTTTTATGGGATGAAGCCACTTTTTTAAAAATGACCGAAGGTTCAGCTATCCGGCGTATTGGTTATCAGCGCTGGCAACGTAATCTGGCGGTGGCGCTGGGCAATGCACCTTTTAGCGAAGAAATTCTGGCTTTGTTAATGGCAGAGCAACAACATCCGGACGCTTTGGTGCGGGAACACCTGCAATGGGCTTTGGCCCAGCAACAGCAAAAACAACAGCAACAACAAAAGGAAAACCGCCAGCAGCAGCGGCTGATCCGTATTATTCAGCTCGGTTTGCCGCGCGACGCCTGAAACAGCGGAAACTCAGACTGCGCCAGCATACGCTCGGCCGCCTTTTGCAGAATTTGCTGTTTCTGCTCGGAACTTGCCTGATGCCAGCCGGTAATTTCAGTTAAAGTACGGCCACAGCCCAGACAAACGTCAGCTTCATTCAGGCAACAATTTCTTTTACAAGGTGCGGCGATCATCACACCTCCTCCAGATTGCAAAACTTAACCCGGTAATGAGGGGGTTTTGATAAAGCTGACAAAGTCTTCTGCCCGCAGTGGTTTAGAGAAAAAATAACCCTGAATAAAATCACAACCAAGTTCACTGAGCACAGCCAGCTGAGCTCGGGTTTCAACCCCTTCGGCCACCACTTGCACATCCAGCACTTTTGCCATATTGATCAGTACTGCCGCCAGGGATTTGGCTTTATCGGCCGTTGCAACATCAGTGACAAAACTCTTATCAATTTTAATCAGGTTGACCGGGTAGCGGCTCAGATAGTTCAGCGCCGAATAACCTGTGCCAAAGTCGTCTATGGCAAGCTGCAACCCTTGCTGGTGCAATTTCAGAATATTGTTTTGCTGCACCGAAATCCGGTCCATAAACAAAGATTCAGTGATTTCAAAAATCAGGTCGCTGCTGTGAATGCCAGCGTCGCTGATCATCTGTAACCATTCGTCAGCCACATGATGGACGTTAAACTCCTGACTGCTGCGGTTGATTGACATTTTCAGCGACAAGCCTTGCTGTCGAAAGCTTTGCATATCCCGCAACGCCTGTTGCAAAATCCATTGCCCCAGCGGCCGGATAGCGCCGGTACGTTCTGCCACACTGATAAATTCCAGCGGAGAAATCAGCCCGCGTTCCGGATGTTGCCAGCGAACCAGTGCTTCACATTTATTAAAACTGCGACTTTTCAGACAATAAATCGGCTGGTACACCAGAAAAAACTGCTGCTGCGCAATACCATTCATAATTTCATTATGCAGATGCACAAAACGATCTGCTTCTTTTTGCATGGCGGCATCGTAAAAATGGTAGGTATTGCGGCCCAGTTGTTTGGCGGCATACATAGCACGATCGGCATGTTTAAGCAGATCGCTGTGGCTCATGCCGTCATGCGGGTACATAGCTATACCCACACTGGCGCTGACCGCCAGCGACTTTTCCCCGACCTGTACCGGTTTTGCCAGTTCCTGCACCAGCCGCTCGGCCATCAGCTCGGTTTGCTCAGGTGCACTGCCAAGCTGACTGACAATCACAAATTCATCACCACCAAGCCGTGCCAGTAAGTCTTGCTCTGTCACCAGCAGTTTTAACCGCTCCGCCACTGCCCGCAGCAATTTATCGCCAACCAGATGGCCCAGACTTTCGTTCACTTGTTTAAATTCGTCCAGGTCAATACACATCAGACTCAGACTGTTCTGGCTGCTTTGTGCCTGTTTGATCATCCGTGACAATTGCTCGGTAAAAACCGCCCTGTTTGGCAAATTAGTCAGCGGGTCATAGGTGGCCTGAAAGGCGATGGTGTAAAGCGCATGTTCACGCTCGCGGGCCATGCGCAGTAATAACAATAAAGCACAACACAGGATCACAATCAGCGCCAGCGCCAAAGGCGTCATCCATTGCAAAGAGCCCACCAGCCAGGCAGCAGATTCTTTCGGAGCCGCATGCAGCTGCCAACGGCCAACCGGCAGTTTAATATCCACTTTCACCTGAGCCATATTCAACAGCTGTTGGTCACCCCAGAACAGCTGGCCCGGATTGTCTTCACCGTCACGCCCTGACAGCGCAACATAATAATGTTGCTGTAGTCCGGTCAGCCGGACGCGCTCCAGCAGTGGTTCCAGTGGCATAATAGCGGCAATCACGCCCCAGACACTTTGATCGTTGAGCAACACCGGCACCCGCACCACCAGACCTGAACCGCCCTGCAATAAATTGACCGGCCCCGCCACCACAGGTTTGGACAGCGCCAGTGTTTTTTCAATAGCAGCAAGCTGATTGGGAATATTGCGATAATCCACGCCGATAATGGCTTCATTGCCAGGCAAGGGGTATACATAACGGATCACTAAATCAGGCGCCACGGCAATATGGCGAAAATGCGGATAATTGTGCAGCAACAACGACACCCGGGCGTCCAGGCTGTTTAAGTCGATTTGTGGGTTTAACACCAGTTCACTGCGGATTGAATCGAGCGCAACCACACCACTGTTGACCACACCTTCCAGTTCTGAAGCGTAGTTGGTCAGAGTTTGCAGCAGCTGATAACGCTGAGATTCAATATATTTGGCGCGCTCCTGCCATAACATGGCCACCGCAAGCGCTGACAACAACAAAAACACCAGCACTGTGACAGTTCTGGGATGTCTGATAAAAAAGTTGCTGTGATAAGGTTCAGCAGTGTTTTGTAATATTGAGACTGGTACGGAATTCAAGTTGATAGCCCGGAATTTAGCTTCCACGGAACTCTAACAGGGGTTCGTGTTCTTGGCTACCTCTGTGTTTTGGGAAATCAACTTTCCTTTGATGCAGATCGCTTTTTCGGAACCCAGGCCCAGACAAATTGCGCCAGCACAGGTTCAACGCCAACTTCATCCAACAACTGTACCTGCACTGTCACTTCGCCTTTTTCCTGACTGCGAATGTTATCAATTTGCTCAGCAGTCAGGCTGGCGATGGCCGTGAGTTGCCCGGTTGCTCTTTTGACGTAATCCAGATGCATGGATTTAAGCAGCGGCAGTCTGTCGTCCGGCACATGCATGCCTACCAAAAAGCCAGTGGCGGATTCACCCAATAAAGCCATGGCAGCGGCATGCACTGAACCTATATGGTTTTGTACTTTACGGCTATTTTTTTGCACTAAACGCGCTTGCTGAAAATTCAGCTGCTGAATCTGAATACCGGCGGTACCGGCAAATTTTACGGCCCGGCCGAATAATTGGGATAATAAAAACGACTGCAAAAAAGCCGGCGCATGACTAATTTTCGTGACAAGGCGGCTGAGTTTATTGTTGGCTTCCATACTGGTCTAACCTGTCTGAATAAAGCGTAGAAATTAGCAGTTGCGCTTTGAAATAACAAGCGAAGCTGAACAACATCATACGAAAACCAGAAACGCAGAACATGGCGAGGCCACAGCATTAAGTCTGTGTTTTAACAGAAAATTGAAAAATGCCCTGCCAGATATGGCAGAAAATTGGAGCGGGCAACGAGATTCGAACTCGTGACCTCGACCTTGGCAAGGTAGCGCTCTACCAACTGAGCTATGCCCGC
>NZ_JAOBWS010000015.1 GCF_025245835.1 Rheinheimera sp. 4Y26 | reverse complement strand
GTTGACACATTGATTGATGGGAAACGGATTTGGGCAGAAAAGAATCTGACTCGAATCTAATCTGACAGACACCAGCATAAAACTGGTAACTGTCAGATCAAGTCTGAGCTAGTACATTTAAAACAACCTAGTTAAAAGTAATCAGCAATATCTAGTACTACCCCAGACTTTTTCATCGTGTTGTATGTATGGCCGTTTTTCTCATGCATTAACCTTAAGTCGCCTAGTACATAAGCAGGTACCAACTTAGCGGTTTTAGATTTCTTGGGTTTGTTATTTTCCGGTTTATTTTCTTTAAGGTTTTTAATATGCGCCACTAAGTCAAAAAGATTACCGTTTGGCAATTCTGAAACAGCTTGTTCAGCCACTATAGGGGCAATATCCTCACCAATTCCCATCTCGATGAGCATATTGGTTAACTTATCCAAAATTGTTGGAGTATCTTCCCTATTTTCTGCTAGTGGCGATGGCTGAGTATTGTTCTGGGATGTTTCTGCGTTATTAATAAAAACCGACTTAGGAATTTCAAGATCTGTAAATGGTTCAATCTCACTCTCTAATCCACTTCGTAAAGCACTGATCATGGGTTTGATCATATGCAATTCTTCATTAAAAACTTGTACTACAAGTTCTTCACTAATGTGTTCCTTTCCTAAAGTTATAGCACGAGTTTGGGATAGATAAAAAAGTGATACCGCAACATGAGCAATCCCTTGTGAACAATCCCAGAATAACTCTTGCATCTGCGAAGTTAAAGGTTGAGGTGTTTTAAACCATTGTAATGACCACAAACGCTCGAAGAAACGAGCCCATTCTGTGCCTTTTTTAGAATTATTTAAGTTATCAAATCTTTCCCAATTAAGACTACCAACTTGAGCTGATCTCCGAGCTGAGCTCATCAGTGGAGAGAAAAGTTTATATGCCTTTGGCGTTCCGATAAACAAAATGGGCAATTTTATGATGTTCGTTAATTTTATAAAGAATTGTAAAATCACCTCTGAAGAGTTATTGGTCTTTAAGTCAAGATGCTGAATTTCATCAATTACTAGTAAACCAATAGAGTGTAATGCAGCAACACGAGCAAAATCACCAAGCAGAAGATCTGTACCTGCTTTTGGCTTCACATATTGACGTTCATACTCGGAGTTATTATCAAGAACCGAATCGAGAGCTCTGAAAAAATTTATACAAAGACTTTTGATCGACGCATTATGTGGTGTCTCTACTTTTAACCAGACAATTTGCACATGCTGGTAGTCAGGATGAGCTATCACTTGGTCATAACCTACAAGAACAGCTTCAACAGCCGTTGATTTACCAGTACCTGAACAACCAAAAACGGAGCTTATAAGCGCTTCGTTACCAGCGTTACGCGCAACTTTCTTGGTAATATCAACGGCTTTGTTAATTGTATCCTGATAGCTTCTATCTGCGATGTTCCGACTCAAATACCCCTGCCGGATCATGCAGGAGATGGTTTGTTCTAACTGCAAATGTGCTTTGGTTGGATATAAAAAACCATCCATAATCCGAAGCATCGCATGTCGACGGATATGAGCAGGTAATGACACTTCCTCGGGTCGAATAATAGGCGTTCGTTTAATTAAACTTGCCGTATCCTCTGGCGAATTGATAGGCGGTAAGGCGTTAATTAACGGGTGACCTTCATAATCGGCGATTTCAGCCTGAATATAATTTGCAGTAACAAAAGGCATTAGTGTCTTTCCCTTAAAAATCGTCTAAGTCTGGATACGAAAAATCCTGTTTAGCGTGTTTTTCAGAATGAATGGGCGTCACTGTCGCTACATGTTTACTCTGAGATGGTGCAGCCTGCTCAATACGGTTTTTATTTCGCTCTAAGTGTTTTTCTTTTTCACGATTTACGCCAATTCCTTTTAGCCGTTGAGATTTGTTTGAAAGAGATGTTTGCTTCTGTCTTTCAGTAGCTTGTTGAACTATTTTCTCTAGTTCAGCCTGTAGATCTGGTGCAACGTAGTCTGCTTCTTGTTTAAAACCAGCTGTTGTCTGATTAGACTCTTTGAGAATAGTGACTGCTTCAGTAAAAGTCATATTCTCATAACGTCGGCTGCGAGGATGTAAGGTACATACCCAATAATTTTCAAACTGGTTATCAGGTCTAAGATAAATAGTATTAGTATCCAACGTGTTATAGGCAATCTGGACATTAGCAGGCCTTGAAATTGCTTTATTTCGGTGAAACCAGCCCAATCTTAAGGCCTCATTGCAGGTATAAAATAGACCTTTAAAATTTATACCATTGACCGAGACTGTGGCTTTCTCATGAGGGAGTAAATTAACCGTAACAATCTTTTGCTCCACTCTACGTAAAACACCTGTGCGATTTGCAATTCCCCAATTCCATAATTTAACTGGTATCGCTGGCAAATCTGTTGGCATATCCGCTTCGAAATCATAACCCCTTACAGATAAGTTATTATTACGATTAATTTCAGCGAGGATTACAAGCTTGGTAAATTCGAACAATGTCATATTTGCCTCAAGCTCATTTCTTTTACCTGCCTTCTTTTTACCATTTACTGGCTCAACCTTACCCTTTACGTAAGGCAAAATATCGACGTGAGTTGTCAGGAATGTTCGTTCAATAACCCCTTTATCATTGCCATGATATGCTCTGGTATTGGTTAAAGTGATACCAAATCTATTGACCAAAATATCACCATGTTTACCAAGCAATTCTCCACGATCAGCAGTTATTGATGCAGGTATCCCAATACTTGGCCAATCAGAAGCCGATATTTCGATACCGTAGCGGCGGCAAAATTCAACTTTGTCACAGAACGCATTTGCCAAGGCAATAGTGGCAGTAGCCCAGGATGGATTTTCAAGCCCGACATACAAGCCGACAGTCATGCGGCTAAATACATCTTTCACCTTGTACATGATTGGTCTTCCAATAATGCGATCAGGATCATGCTCGGAAATTAAGTAGATATCCGAAATGGTGGCATCAATTTCGTAACGTGCCCCAGGGCCAAAATTATTCACCGTTGCGGTACTTTTTAAAGGCGCAATATCTTTTTCATAAATAATTTTTGATGTTTTTGCCTGTATTACTTCATGCGTCAGATAATTTCGCTGAAAAAAGTATCTAAATTGGGCATCTGTTGGTAATTCACTTTTATCGATTTTCGGATACTTGGATTTGAGGTAACCAATCGCTTTTATTCTGGCTTTAACCAAATCAATATCATCTTTAAGAAGGTAGAATCCCTCTATCGCCAAGCGGAAAAAATCTGCGATTTCTTCGGTAATAACTATTCCTTGCCCTGGAGATAATGTTCGTTTTGCTCCTGCTTTATTTTCAACATGTCTTCTTGCTTGTCCAGGAGCTCCGCATTTGCTGTAGTCGGGAGCTAATGCATCCGGAGACATCCCGCGCTGCCAGTAGCGCCTCAACTGGCGAGTAACATACAGGCGAGATTCAGATGAAGTAGTTAACAGCGTTTTAATTCGTTCATTTCGCCGTTTTTTATCAAACAGGTCAAAATAAGTATCAAGCAAAGGTGAAATAGTGCTGAAAGCTCTATCTCTGTATTGTTCAGCGGTTGTATTTGGATCTGGTGAAATCAGGAAAATAGGATCATCAATCGGCGTTAGCCCCAAATTAGCAAACTCTGTAGTACTTACACTGAATGGCCAAGCATTTTCATCGTTGATATCTATAAGCATTAAAAAGTCTGTGTGGATGAAAACCACTCTAAGTTGCACAGTTTCCTCATCATGAGATTCTTCATATACTTGATTAAGATACACTTGATAGCTCCTCTGCCAAAGCATCAACCCCTTCGACTAGATTAAGGTCTGAGCAACGCCATTGTCTGAACACTTTGCTTAAGGGCACGCTTATATAATTAGCAGCAATTACTTTGCGAAAAAAACCAATATGAAAGCCTGGCTCGCAGGAGTATTCGTCATCCAAAGCGGCACAACGCGTAGTTAACCGTATACTAGAACCAGCTAGTCTTTGAAAGACTATGGGTATATCTAAGTCAGATAGCTCAGAGTAAATTTCATCTAAATTCTGGCTTGCGGTATGCAGCCATTGAAGGTTTTCTTTAAGCGATGCGCTGATTTCCAATTCAGTGAAAAGTTTCCATTGATGGCCCTGCTGCTCCCAGAAATATTTTTCTATTTGTAATTTTTCTAGCACCCTCGGATCTTGTAACTCCTCGGTTCTTTTTACAGCGATGGCTAATTTTGACTTATTTTTTAGCTCAACGACTAAATCTGTGGTGACGACTTTTAGTTTACCTGCTATCTGGGGATGCTTTATTCCTAGATGTTTACAAATACTTATGGTTTCGACAATTGGCAGCGGGAATTGCTCTTTTATATCAATTGTCAGCTTGTAACAATCGAATATCAGAAAAGCAGAAAGCTCTATACGAGAAAGGAGATGATGAGTTCGGGAAGAATGCCGACCAAAGATCCGAAAACTTTCACCAGTACTACTTATTTCATGAACCTTTATAAATGGCTCATATTGACGACCAGAACCTAGACCTCTGGTTTGTAATCGCTTTTCATCAAATGGGTCGAGTGGTTTTTCAGAATCTAGCATTTTGGCCTCCTACCTATACGAAGCATAGTAGGAGGCCAAAAAATATCAAACAATAATATTAATTATCAAACTTTATTATAAATTATCAAACTATATTATCAACCCACAATTATTATAAAAACAGCGAGTTAAATTATTCCACAGTCACAGATTTTGCCAGGTTACGTGGCTGGTCTACGTCTGTGCCTTTGATAATGGCAACATAGTAGCTTAATAACTGCAGCGGAATAGTGTACACAATAGGCGCGATCAGCGGGTGTACGTGTGGCACGTTCACCACACGCTGAGTGGCGTCGGATTTAAAGTGGGCGTTGGCGTCGGCGAACACATACAAAATACCACCGCGGGCGCGCACTTCTTCCACGTTCGACTGCAGTTTTTCCAGCAGTTCGTTGTTTGGTGCTACCACAATAATCGGCATCTGGGCGTCAATCAGCGCCAGCGGGCCGTGTTTTAACTCACCGGCGGCATAAGCTTCAGCGTGAATATAGGAAATTTCTTTCAGTTTCAGCGCACCTTCCATTGCAATTGGATACTGGTCGCCACGCCCTAAGAACAACGAATGGTGTTTGTCGGCAAATTCTTCCGCCAGAGTTTCAATGCTGCCGGCCAGTTTTAACGTTTCTTCTAACTTGCCAGGTAATGAACGCAGCGCCTCAACCATGTCTTTTTGCTGGTCCGAGGTTAAACCATTGTATTTACCAATGGCCAGCGTCAGCATAGCCAAACCAACCAACTGAGTGGTAAAGGCTTTGGTAGAAGCCACACCAATTTCAGCGCCGGCACGGGTCATAAAGGCTAAATCTGATTCACGCACCAGGGATGAGCCGGCCACGTTACAAATGGTTAAGCTGCCAACATAACCAGCTTCTTTGGCCAGACGCAGCGCAGCTAAAGTATCGGCAGTTTCACCTGACTGAGAAATGCTGACTAACAGGCTGTTTGGCTGCACAAAAGATTTGCGGTAACGGAATTCCGACGCAATTTCCACGTTACAGGAAATGCCGCCTAAAGATTCCAGCCAATAACGGGCTA
Source organism: Rheinheimera sp. 4Y26 (assembly GCF_025245835.1). GTDB lineage: Bacteria > Pseudomonadota > Gammaproteobacteria > Enterobacterales > Alteromonadaceae > Pararheinheimera. The sequence continues at coordinate 82,267 of NZ_JAOBWS010000015.1, read as the reverse complement.
CCATACCTGAGTGATACGAAGTACCACAGGCCACAATTTGTACGTGTTTTACTTTTTTAAACAGCTCTGCCGCGCCGTTACCAAAGGTTTCGTCCAGCACAGACTCACTGCTTAAACGGCCTTCCAGCGTGTTGTTAATGGCATTTGGCTGCTCATAAATTTCTTTCAGCATAAAGTGGCGGTACTGGCCTTTGTCACCGGCGTCGTAACTGACGTTGGACTCGTGCACTGTGCGCTCAACCGCCATACCGTCTTTGTCAAAAATACGCACTGTGGTGCGGGTAATTTCCGCCACGTCGCCTTCTTCTAAAAACATAAAACGACGGGTCACCGGCAATAAGGCCAGCTGGTCAGAAGCAATAAAGTTTTCGCCAATGCCTAAACCTATCACCAGCGGGCTGCCTGAACGCGCCACTACTAAACGGCTTGGGTCAGTTTTGTCCATTAATACAGTGCCATAAGCACCGGAGAATTGTTTTACCGCTTTTTGCACCGCAGCTAATAAAGATTCAGCGGTTTTTAATTCTTCTTCCACTAAGTGCGCAATAACTTCAGTGTCAGTGTCTGAGTTAAACACATAACCTTTGGCTTTGAGCATATCACGCAGCGGGTTATGGTTTTCAATAATGCCGTTGTGCACCACAGAAATTTTGCCGGAAACATGAGGGTGGGCGTTGCGCTCTGAAGGTTCACCATGAGTGGCCCAACGGGTGTGCGCAATACCGGTACCGCCTGGGGTTGGTGTCAGTTTTACCGCATCGGCCAGCTCTTTCACTTTGCCTAAACGGCGAATGCGCTGCAGCTCACCGGCCGGGCTGACTACGGCCACACCGGCTGAGTCATAACCGCGGTACTCCAGGCGGCGTAAGCCTTCTACCAGAATGTCGACTACATCACGTTGCGCAACTGCGCCTACTATTCCACACATATTTACTCCGAAAATTCCGTATTGAGTTGCACAGGGGCACAAATCACTCTGACACCCTGCTGTTCTATTTGCCTTTTTGCCGTGTCGGGTAACTTGTCGTCTGTTACCAGAATTTTTATCGACGTCCACGGCAGTTCGAGATTATGAATTTTGCGGCCGATTTTATCGGACTCAACCATCACCACCACTTCACGCGCCACCTCAGCCATCACCCGGCTTAAGCTGGTCAGTTCATTAAAAGTGGTAGTGCCGCGTTGTAAATCAATGCCGTCGGCACCGATAAACAGCTGATCAAAATCGTAAGCGCGCAGCACTTGTTCCGCCAGCTGGCCCTGAAAAGACTCAGACTGAGCGTCCCAGCTGCCGCCGGTCATCAGTAATTTGGGTTCGTGTTCCAGTTCGCGCAGGCTATTGGCAATAAACAACGAATTGGTCATCACCACCAGGCCTTGTTTGGCAGACAACTCCGGCAACAAAGCAGCTGTGGTGCTGCCACTGTCGATAATAATGCGGTAGTGGTCGCGGATAAGGCTTGCCGCAGCTTTGGCCAGCGCCTGTTTACGGGCGGAAATTTTACCTGCAGTTTCAGCCATCAGCTCTTGTGGCAGTGGCACTGCACCACCGTATTTACGCAGCAATAAACCGTTGTCTTCCAGCGCTGTTAAATCTTTTCGAATGGTGACTTCTGAAGTTTCAAACCGTAACGCCAGTTCATCCACACTGACTTCGCCCTGCTGATTCAGCAGTTCCAGAATAGCCCTGCGGCGTTGTTGGGTATTGCGTTTATTCATCAGTTTCCGCTTAAGTTTCGATTCGAAAGATAAATAACAAACTCGAAAGCCATTCTATCTATTCGAAAGATAATTGCAAGACGAAAACGGCGGCTTTTATGCAGGCCGCCGTTGTACTGGCAACAGAATGCGGTAATACACGCCCTGACCTGTTTCACTGCTGACATAAATGCTGCCACCCAGTTGTGCTGTGACCAGATTGTAGACGATATGTGCGCCCAGGCCGCTGTTGCCGGCACTGCGTTTGGTGGTAAAAAACGGGTCAAATAACCGTTTTAGCGTATCACTGTCCATACCCACACCATTGTCGCGGTATTCCAGCTGAATTTGCCCGCCCTGGCGGCTCAGTTTTAGGGTGATTTTTGGCTCAGCCGGCAAATCTTCGGTAAAACCATGCTGCACCGAGTTCATCACTAAATGAGTTAACAACTGCGCCAGCGAGCCGGCGTCGGCATACAGGGTTAAAGCTTCTTCACTGCTAAGCTGCCATTGGCAATGACAACGATTCAGCTCAGGCTGCAATGACGCCATCACTTCCTGCAGATAAGCCGACAAGTCAAATTCACGGGCGCTGCTGGCCGATTTATCGACCGCCACCTGTTTAAAACTTTGAATCAGCTGCGCCGCCCGCTGAATATTGCTACTGAGGATCTCTGCTGTGGCAGTGGCGGTTTCAAGAAAACGGTTAAATGCCTGCGCCCCAAGTTGTTGTTGCTGATGGGCTTTATTCACACCATTCAGTTCTGACTGCAGGTGACTCACGGCCGTCACACAAATGCCCAAGGGGGTATTCACTTCATGTGCCACACCGGCCACCAAGCCGCCCAGGGAGGCCATTTTTTCCTGCATCACCAGCTGCTGCTGGGTTTGTTGCAACCGCGCCACAATATTGGCATTGGCCACTGCGATGGCAATATTGCTGGCCAGAGTGCGCACCAGATTCACTTGTTGCGGGCTAAAAGCTGCTACGACCGGGCTTTGCACTGTCATACAACCGATTTTTTCGTGATTGACCACCAATGGCAGGTACAACACCGATTGCATAGGTTCGCCCATCAGCGGCTGTGGAATTTCACCGAGGAAATTCAGGAAATCCTGACGTTTTTGAATATTCATTTCGCGCTGCTGATTAAAACACACAGTAGCCAGATGCTGTTCAGGCTGTAGTTTCAGCTCAAAAGGCGCCATCAGCCGGCCGTCTTCCAGCCAGTGACTAAACTCCAGCGACTGACGCTCGGGCCGGTAAATGCCAATGGCCAGCACGTGCACGTCCATAATTTCATTCAGGCTCTGGTGGCACAAAAACAGAATTTCCTGCAAATCCAGCGAAGCGGTGATTTGTTTTGCCAGCATTTGCAGCAAGGTCATATCACGGTAGGAGTCGGCCAACGCCTGATTTTGCGTTTGTAGTTCAGCAGTGCGGCTGCTGACTACCTGCTCCAGCCAGTTACGGGTTTTACGTTCGCTGCGCAGCCGGTATTGTAACAACAACCAGATACTGCCAAATAACAATACTATCGCAGCAAGTTTGCTGTACCAGGTCAGCCACCAGGGCGGCAGAATACGGATTTGCACTTTGCTGACCTGGGCTTGTTGCCAGTCCTGGCCCGGGCTTTTTGCCATCACTTCAAACTGATAATCATTGGGCGCCAGCCTGGTATAAGTGGCGCGCCTGCTGTTGGCGTCTGTTTCTATCCAGTCACGGTCAAAACCTATCAGCCGGTAGCGGTAGCGTGTTTGTTGTGGCTGCACATAATCCAATGCGGAAAACTGCAGCGTAAACATATCCTGCTCGTAATCCAGCCTTATTTGCTCGGCATAACCTATGGCTCTTTGTAACACCGCATCAGAGCTGTTTTGTGGCCGTACTTTTTTATTAAATAAATTAAAACCGGTCAGCCGCGCCACCAGTGGCCTTGGCGTGGCCGGGATCTGCGCCGGCGCATAATAATCCAGCCCCTGATTACCACCCCGCAGATGCATGCCCTGTGCAGTGACCCACCAGGAACCAATCCAGGTGGTAGCCATAAAACCATGGGGTTCACCAAACTGCACTAAATCCTGTTGCAGGCTGGTACGGTACAACCATAAAAAGTGCAAAGCCTGACGCAGTTTTAAGTCGGCATCTTCGGCGCCCAGATAGGATTTAAAACCTTCGATAATTTGCGGATCCTGACTGTTTCTGAGCACGCGGTGGTTAATATTGCCGGCACGCACCCAGAGTTCACCTGCTTCCTGATAAATCAGCTGGATACCGTTAAAACGTAACCCAGCCCCGCGACCGTCACCTTCGCGCCAACTCTGAATTTTGCCTGTGGCATGCTGCAATCTGGAAATGCCCTGATCGGCATAACCTATCCACAAATCGTGATAACTGTCGGACTGCAAGGTGCTGATGGTATTACTGCCAAGACCGGTATCTGATGCCGGGTCCTGTTTAAACTGCCGGATATCACCAGGCTTTAATAAAAACAAACCGTCGCCGCGGGTGCCTACCCAGAGTTGTTGTAATCCGTCTATATACAAGACGCCAACATTCGGTTGATCAGGTTCTGCGTTGAGCGCAAAAGGTTGCCACTGGCCTGTCTGCTGGTCGAGCTGAAATAAACCAGTGTCTGTTCCTATCCAAACCACCCCATCCGGATCCTGTAACACGTGCCTCGCCAGTGTCGGTTTGCGTTTTACCTCATCGGCCACCTGAATGGGCCAGCGTTGAACCGTGGCGGTGGCCGGGTCGAACAGGGCAATACCACCATCGCGGTTGGCAAGCCAATATTTGCCGGACGGCGCCGGGGTAATGGCAAACACATCATTATGCGCCAGCAAATTTGGGTTACTTGGGTCTGTCGGCAGAGAACGGACTTTTTGCGCCATGGCCGATAAAGCAAACAAACCGGCCGGACTTTTTAACCACAATGAACCCTGGGTATCCAGCAACAAGCCGGTCAGGTTATTACTCTGGATCTGATAAGGCACCATAGGATTGGCTTTAAACTGCTGCCACTGCGGCTTATCCGGTGGCAACAGCCACAACCCCTGATCATAACTACTGACCCAGAGTGCACCGTCAGCTGCAAAATCAAAGTCGGTGACCAGACCCTGTGCCAGGGTTTTGGGTTGCGCCGGCACAGCTCTGAGTTTGGCGGAGCTGGTTTGGTAATGGTACAAACCGCCACCATAACTACCAAGCCAGATTTGACCGGCTAAATCGGTTTTAATGGCGGTAACAGCAGCTGCAGTCAAAGCCGAATTCTGGATGGTAAATAATTGTTTATCCAGCCGCTGTGGATGCCAGCGTAAAGCGCCCCCTCTGGATTGTCCTCTGCTGCGCAGCGGCGCATTGCCGGTGCCTATCCACAAATAACCGTCCTGATCCCGCAACAGCGTGTTGATGTACTGACCATCAATTTCACTGGCCACACCCGGCAGCTGTACCACTTCCAGCTCTTTGCTTTCAACCTGCCAACGGAATAAGCCGGCACCATAGGTACCGACCCAAATCTCATGCTGCTGATCCTGGTACACCACACTGATTTCAACCTGTTGGGCTACTCCACTGCCGCGCGGCAGCGGAATACGGCTGAATTTTTCTGTGGTGGGGTCAAACAAATTCAGGCCACCATAGCGGGTGCCTATCCACAGCAGACCACGGTGGTCAACCAGCAAACTGGAAATCCAGTCTGCCGATAAGCTGTTGTTATCACTTGGATTAGAGCGGAAAGCTTCAATCTCCTGGCCGTCATAACGGTATAAACCATGCTGAGTGCCAATCCAGAGAAAACCCTGTAAGTCCTGAGTTAAAGCGGTAGCCTGAGATAAACCCGGATGCTGACGGGACAAATGGATAAAGCGGCTGTAAACGGAAATTGGCTCTGCCGCAGTGCGGCCAACTGTGGTATCAACACTGTTTTGTGCCAGAAGTGGTGCGGCGCAGAACCAGCAACAACAATAAACCAGTACCCACTTTAACCACATAGCCGCTCTGTTCCGACAACCTGATGTTAGAGCCTAGTATTGTTGCTTTTTGCCGGCGTCGCAATAGCTCAGTTACAGCCTGATGACGGCTTTTAACAAAGAACAGCATAACAGCAATAACACCAGCACGACCGCCAGTGACAACACCCGCCGGTCGAATGATTGATAGAGCAGATAGTCGATACCAATCAGTACTAAACCCGGTAACAACAGCAATAAAATCAACAGCAGCTGTACCGGCATCACAGTTTGCATCTCCTGCATGTTTTTCTCCCTGTTCCGGCAACACAACATCAGACGGAAAACCCTGCCCGGATAAAAACAGCATAATTTAAATGAGAATTATTTGCAATAACTCAAAAGAGCTTGTATAGTTTCCGGCGTCAGGAAGACAAACCGTACTTGCACGGTTGACACAAGGATGCGACTCCACGGTGTTAATGCTTTTCTGCAGTTTGGGAGCTGGCCTGTACCAGCTCCCTTTTTTTCGTCAAGCCAACAAGTGCATACAGCTCAAGCCTTTGTAGCGGCCAGTTATAACGGCGGGTGATTCTCCTGATATTGCAGCATCAGTTGCAGCGTTTGCGCCACCAATTGGAATTCCGCAAACTGACGGTTAGTCAGCGACCGCCCTGCTGCATCGGCATATAACAGCGCAAAAATCCGTTTTTCCACTTTTAAGGCAGCCACCAGACAATCACCATCGTTGGGTAACAACACCTCCAGCCGGCCCAATGGCTGTGATGTGGTGTTTTGCGTGCGCCAGATGGGTTGCTGATGGGTCAGTAAGTCATGTAATAACTCACCTTTTTGCAATTTATCCAGCTCAAGTTTTAATTGCTGGCGCCACAATAAAGTGTCACGCCCTGCAACATAACGGGGTTCAAACGACTTACTTTTGTAGTCCATCAACATCAGACTGACCCTTGGCAAGGCCGCACCTTCATGCAGGCACAGCACTGCCGAATGCAAAATTTTCGATAAATTGTCCTGCAGACTGAACAACTTAAACAACATATTCAGATGGCGCACCAGTTCAAAGTCGGTCACTGAATATTGCGCTGTCACTTCCAGCACTTTTTGCCGGTCCGGCAATTGCGGCAGAATTTTATCGGCACCATAACTGCTGGCCACTACTGCAGCTTCGTCAGCCATCAGCAGAATTTGTTGTTGGCTTTCTTCCAGCTTTAAATTACACATCATTGCCAATTGCTGGCAGTTACGCGCCATTTGGGGTGAAGTCAGTCCTTGCATAATATGCTGGCTGATACTGTCGGCCAGATTAATCACGGCGCTGACGGTGTTGGCTTTTGCGTTTGGATTAACCACATCCTGCAACATGTCCCCCAGCTTCCATTCTTTCACCAGCTCCCGGTTCAGGGTATCGATGCCGACACCCAGATATTTCATCGCAATGGCATGTTCATCGTCTGGGTACAGATCCCGTTCGACAATAAACTGTTCGGCGGCAGGCTCTCCGCTCGCCAGTAAAGCAAGTTCTGCCACATGGCGTAATAAAGCGGCAATAAACACCTGCTCGCGGCGCTCGCTGTCCAGTTTGGGTACCATAGCGCGCGCCTGCACCGCAGCGTGAAAAGAACGGGCCAGCCGTTGTAATAACAAAGTTTTGGGTTTGCCGGTGAGAAAACTGTCAATCAGCACACTGGCAAGTGTGATGTTTTTTACTTCCACAAAACCTATCTGCACTATAGCGCGCGACACCGTCTGAATAGGTTTGCTGGATCTGTTGTAATGCACAGTGTTAGCCACCCGCAACACTTTGGAAGTCAGGCTGGCATCACGCAGAATAATCTGCGCCAAATCATCTGCACTGCTTTCGGCGCTGTCATTAAGCTGACATACCTCCAGCACCACACTCTGAATGGCAGGCAATTTGATTTGCCCGAGTAACCGCATCCAGGCCGCCGGACCCCGTACATCAGCCATAATATTCTCCACAAAGCGCCGGCCAGGTAAATGCACCGGCAGCAGATGACTACTTTATGTCAGTGTAGTGCCTATGTCCTGCTTCAGGCCAGTACGGCAGTTTGTTGTGAAAGCCCTGTTACAGTGCTGGCATAACACGGGGTTAATGCGTGTCACGTGTGGTTTGCTGCACCAGCACCCAGGGAGAGATCACTACAGCCCAGAGTTCAGCTTTTTGTTCATACCACTGCTGCGCCTCTGCCGGTTCTACCCGCGCTATCTGATGTTGGGCCAGCCAGCTTGCCACCTGGGTTTTATCATCCACGGCAAAAGCATAAGCCACATCCACCAGGTCCAGCTGTGCGCTCACCTGTAACACGGCGCCCGAAGCATAAAACTTTTGTAATTCCAGCCAGCTGATGCGGGCTGTTTCTGCGGTAATTTTGGTTTTCAGGACTTCGGGTTCGACTGCAAAATTTTCATTCATGCGTCTGACTCACTCTGATCACGGCGCCGGCAGGCGCCTGGGTTATTATTCCGGCTCATCAGCCTGCTCTGACACCTGAGCTGCACTGAGCTCATGTTTTTTCAGCAGTTTATGAAAATCGGTTCTGTTACGCCCGGCCAGCTCAGCCGCGCGGGTGACATTGCCTTCAGACATTTTCAGCACCCGCACCAGATATTGCCGTTCAAACTGATCCCGCGCTTCACTTAAGGTTGGCCAGAAGCTGCGGTTTTGCGCCAGCGCCTGCTCCACCAGCGCCAGACTGATCACCGGGCTGCTGGTGAGGGCCACACATTGTTCTACCACGTTCACCAGCTGGCGCACATTGCCCGGCCACTGTGCTGTCACCAGCGCCTGCATGGCGTCTTCGGAAAAACGGTTCACCTGCACATGATGGCGCTCGCCACTTTGCGCCAGTACATGGCGCGCTAACAGCGGAATATCTTCGGCGCGCTCACGCAGGGTGGGCAACTGCAAATTCACCACGTTCAGGCGATAATACAAATCTTCGCGGAAACTTTGCTCCTGCATCGCCTGCTTTAAATCGCGGTGGGTGGCGGAAATAATCCGCACATCAATAGGAATAGACTTGGCGCTGCCAACAGGGCGGATTTGCCGCTCCTGCAAGGCCCTTAATAATTTCACCTGCAGCGGCAGCGGCATATCACCAATTTCATCGAGAAACAGCGTGCCGCCATCGGCCTCGCGGAATAAACCGGCATGTTCAGTCACTGCGCCGGTAAAAGCACCTTTGGTATGGCCAAATAATTCAGATTCGAGCAGATGTTCCGGCAAAGCACCGCAGTTAATAGCAACAAAAGGACGGCGTGCTCTGGGACTGGCCTGATGAATGGCCTTAGCGAGCAACTCTTTACCTGTACCACTGGCGCCCGTGATCAGCACACTGACATCACGCTGCGCCACCCGATACGCCTGCTCCAGCAACTGTTCCATGCCTTTGCTGCGCGTTACTATCGCCTGACGCCATTCGTCTTTGCTCGGCACATGTGACTGATGTACGGCTTTTTGCAAAATGTCTCTCAGTTCGACATTGTTCAGCGGTTTGGTTAAAAAACCAAACACACCACGCTGTGTGGCGGCTACAGCTTCAGGAATAGAACCATGGGCAGTCATCAGCACCACGGGCAAACCCGGATTACGTTTGGCAATTTCGTCAAACAGCGCCATACCATCCAGCCCCGGCATGCGCAGGTCGCTCAGCACCACGTCCACCGGATTTTTTGCCAATAAAGTTAAGGCGGTTTCGGCACAGTCGGCGCTAATCACCTGATAACCTTCACCTTCCAGCCGTAATGTCATCAAACGCAGCAGGCTTGGATCATCATCAACCAACAATAAACGGGCGTTGTTACCACTCATGTTTAGCCTCCGCCATTCTGGTTCAGTTTGGCTTCGATCTGGGTCAGCGCATCAATTTTCTTCTGCAGATCAGCATTTTGTTTTTGCAGGCGATCCAGATTGTCCTGCTGCTGACCATTAAGCCGCCCCAGCGCTTTGACCGCCGACTCCGATTCCAGCAATTTCTGGTTGTAGGCGTAGTCCCAGCGTAATAACTCAGCCAGCCCTTTGGGCAGAATGGTCAGCTGTTCACCCAGCTGCATCTGGGCTTTAAAACGCACGGCATAAGGCGTGTCGGGGTGAATACGGATCAACAACTGCTGCAAATTACTGACCGCAGAGGGTGGCAGTTCTTTACTGAGCGCGTCACGCTGTTTGCCATTCATCGCCAGCAGCTCACTACGAAACTTTGCCCAGGCGGTTAAACTCAGTGCATCGTCGCTGATCGCCAGCACGGGTTTTACCGGCTCAGGCGCCTGCCGTGGCAACTCCACCACTTTTTCCGGTGCCGGCAAGGGTTTGTGCACCACAGGCAGTTGCACCGGGCCACCCTGACATCCCGCCAGCAACACAGTTCCAGCCAGCACAGACCATAACTTCATAACGATTCCTCAACCAAAGGTAAACGGATGCGGATACACACATCGGCATAATTCACATCAACAATTTCTGCCAGACCACCGAGTAAACGGGCGCAGTCGGCCACAATAGATAAACCTAAACCTGAACCCTGCACCGCATCAAAACGTGGCGCCGTGCCGCGCTGGAAGGGTTCAAACAGTTTAGCCCGCATTTCTGCCGGAATAGGAGTACCGTTATTGGCAACATCAAGCAACATAAACTTGTCGTGTTGTTTTAAGATCACCCAGACCGGACTGCCCTCAGCACCATAGGCCTGGGCATTATTAATCAGGTTGTCCAGAATACGGCGGAACAACATGGCATCGGTATAAATACGCGGTAGCTGACAATCCAGCTCGATATATTGCTGACGCTGCTGCAACGACAAAGCATGGTCATTAAAACAACTTTGCAGCAGCTGCTGACTGTCATGCCAGCCAAACTCCGGCTTGGCCTGCTGCAATAATCTGTTGTAGTCCAGCAGCTGTTCGGTCAGCTGACTGAGCCTATCGGCACTGCCATTTAATAAAGTCACCACTTCCATTTGCTGCGGATTTAAACTGCCCACCAGCTGCTCCGACAACAAAGCACATCCTTCGCGGATACTGGACAACGGGGTTTTTAATTCGTGAGACGCATGGCGCAATAAAATCAGCCGCAGTGCTTCCAGTTGTTGTAACCGCGACGCCAGCCAGCGCAGCTGCTCACCCAGTTCAGTCAGTTCGCGTGGCCCTTCCACCTTTTCATTGGGAAAATGATGGCTGGCCTGACCGACAGAGCGGATCATGGTATCCAGTTGTTTAATAGGTGAAGCAATACGGGCCGACGCCCAGAGCACCAGAAATAACGTCAGGATCACCAGCGCCACACTTTGCCATGCCAGCTGGTTTTGTGCGTCTACCACATAATTTTGCTGGGTTTGCAGCCGAAGCTCCAACAGCTTCCAGGTTTGCTCGGTCAGCTGCGCCTGATTTTGCCGCAGTGCTACAAGCACAGGCGACAACTCTTCAATACTGCTTTGCGGATAGACCTGCAGCAACACCGCCAGCTGCCGCTGTTGTTGTTCACACAGCTCTTTGGCATCCAGATTCTGACAAACGGTGTCCAGCATTTGCTGATAATTGCGCAGATGGGTACCAGCCAGCCTTGCCAGCGCTTCGGTGCGTAAAATACTGAACTGACGCACTGCCCTTTCAATATCAATCACCAGGTTTTGCATGTTTTCTGTCACTTTGACGCTGTCGACCGAGTTTTCGGCTTCCGCCACTGCATAACGGCTGACATCAGACAAAGCACTGTTGCTTTGCCACAGCAGCACACCCAAAGGAATTAACGCCAGAAAAAAACTTAATAAAATAAATTGCCTGAGTGACGCAGGCTGAAATGGCATACGCATAGAAGCCAATGCTCCAAAACAGGGGAAGCCAACAAAAGCCTATCATAACGGATTTAACGGTGCGGCCAAACCTAATCAGAGTAGAGCTTGGAAAAACAAAGATTTAGTCTGAAATCAGCCATAAAAAAAGGCCGGTTTTAAACCGGCCTTTTTAGGAATTATGTCCTGATGCGCTGGCATCAGCGGAGCTTAAGCGCGGGCGGTAACACCGGCAGCGCGGGCTTTACGGATTTTGGCAGACTGACGGGCATAAGCATCAGCAAACTGCGCTTTTTCCAACTGACGAACAGCAGTACCGTTCAGGTCAATTTTGCGTAAGTAAGTAACAAACACTAAAGCATTAATCACGAAGAATACGGCTGCTGCGATTAAAAATGTGTCCATGGTGTACCTCTGTCATGTTGCCAGTCGTCGGACCGGGCTTAAATTTTTTCACTTCACTGCTTGTTTCATCAGGTAAAAAACGGAAGTGGAACCTTGTGTATCACTTGCGTTATTTACCTGGACAATCTGTTTAATGCAGATGCTGTGCCAACTTTTAAAAAATTATTTTTACTATTTAAAATCAGAAACTTAGATAAGCTCCGCGCGCAAAAACAATATTGCAGCCAGTCACAGGCCGAATGATCTGTTGCTAATTAGCGACAGCGATCTGGGGGCATTTTAAATATCTATTAAATTCAATAACTTAACATGTATCTTTTTTGCGACACTTGGCAGGGGATTTTTTGAATTTCTGTTTTTATGCTATTTTTCAATAACTTAAAAACAGAAATCTCCCTCAAAATGGCAGGTGCAGACTCAACCGGACGCGCCGGCCCGCTGCTGCAGGAATGGTATTGATGGTCTGGCCAACAAATTCTGGCTGGTAAATAGCTTCATCCAGCAGATTGGCAATATAAAAACGCAGCTCCGCACGTTCAGGCAAAGCTGCAATAGCGGTTAACGGCAGACGCCAGTGCAGGTCGATGCTGTGATAGGCGTCAGCCGGCGGGTTCAGCAATAACCTGTTGGGGTTACGCACTGCGATGTCGGTGGCTGTGCCGGTATAACTCCACAACAACGTCAGGTTGCCATAAGCGCCGGGTAATGCCAGCTCGACTGAAGATTTGGCCAGCCAGTTGGGCACTGTGGTGAAGTCTTCAATCTGATTCACTTTGTTTTGCTGATAAGTAACAGCTGCACTGAATCTTACCTGCTCGTTCCACTGCTGCTGCGCTTCAAGCTCAATGCCCTTTAACTGCATTTGACCCTGATTAACAAAATCAATCACCCGGTCAGCCGCTCTTTGTCTGCTAATCAGGTCACGGGCATCACTGTGAAACAGCGTCAGAGCCAGATTCAGCTGTGGATTTTGTAAAAACCATTGCAGATCTGTGCTGTCAATTTGCTCGGCCAACAACGCCGGATTACCACGCAAACCGCCGGTGATCTGGCCGGCAGCATTACGCAACACAATATTAAAATCGGTCTCCACTGCATAAGGGTCACGATAAGCGCGCGCTTGCAGCAGTTTCAGCCCCCATTGTTCTGCCACCTGCCACACCAGCCCGATTCTGGGCAACCAGTCGCTGCCACTGCGCTGACTGCGGTTAAACTGCACGCCGGATGACAGACTGAAGTTATGGCTCAGTTGCCAATCCCCCTGCAGATAAGCGGTGTCTCTTCTGTTATCGGTATCGGGCACAGGTGCTGCCGCCAAACCGGCTTTGGTACCAAAGTTTTGCCACCAGCGGGCAATGCCGGCTTGCCACTTCCAGTCTGGGCTGGTCCGCCAGTGTTGATCCAGCTCCAGCAACAAGTCGTTGGCATAAGCATCATAGTTGTAATGGGAAAAATCCATCCGCGCCCAGCTTAAGCTGCTTTGTAACCAGCTGTGCTCTTGCTGTTGCCACTGATGTTGCAGCGCAATATGCTGACGACTGCTGTCCACTCGCCGCTCTTCGGGCGCTATACCCCCACTCCAGTTGGTGGCGGCACCAAAAAAATCCTGCTGGCTGCGGGCAAAGTTCCAGTCCAGTTGCCATTGCTGATATCTGGCAGAAGCAAAAAGTCCGAGGTTTTGCTGACCATAATCAATCTGGCGCCACTGCCTGTTATTGTCATAAGAAGAGAATGGCCATCCCTCATCCTGCTGTAATTTTGCCGCCAGATTCAGTACCCAGTCTTGCTGCTGCAGATGGCCGGCCAAACCGGCGCTTTGTTGCCCCTGCTCGCCAAACCCCAGTTGCAGCTCAGGTGCAATTTGTTTGGCCGTCACCAGGTTAATCACGCCGACATAAGCATTGGAGCCATAGAGCACAGAGCCTGGGCCACGGATAATTTCAAGCCGTTCAATGGCCTGCAGCGGAAAAGCGTTATAGATAGCAAAGTTAATACCACCGGAATAACTCTCTCGCAGCGGCCGGCCATTCAGTAATAACAACACATGATTGTCGGCGTGGGTCAGCAGATTACCGCGGATAGAAGCCACATTACGCGGAAAAAAATGCGAGCCTGTCATATAAAAACTGCTGACCTGCTGCAGCAGTTGCTGCAGGTTTTCAGCGCCCAGATTACGGATGCGGCTGGCGTCCAGCACTGTCATCACAGCCGCAGCACTGCTGAGGTCCTGCTGGTATTTACCGGCTGTCACCACTGAAACTTCAGCCAGTTCTTCCAGCGATAACTCAAATAAGTCTGTGCTGTCTTGGGCTATGGCAGTGCCGGCAAGGAGGCAAAGGCTAAACACAGGAAAAATTCGCAGCAGTTGGTGCATATTGACACTGATTGACTAGACTCTGTTGTAAATAGCAGTTTAGGAATCAGTATCTTAAATGACAAGGCGGTCTGAAATTAAAGTTAAACCACAGCTCAGAGCGCCCAAAATCCGGACGTTATTTGTGTTGCTGGCAGGCTTTTGTCTGGCCCTGACCGGCAAAACCGCCGCCGAACCCGCACTGGATCAACAAAAATTTATCGGGGTGCAGGCCGCTTATATTTTTAACCTGGCCCGTTTTGTTCAATGGCCAGCGCTTGGTAGCAGCACTTTTCAAATTTGTCTGATAGGTGAGTTGCAGCAAAAACTGACCACGCAGCTGCAGCAAGGCACCAAAGACAAATCCATTCAGTCTTTGCCGGTAGAGATCCTGGCCATAGACCCGGCCCTGTTGTCGCAGGCTGAGGCCGAACAACAACTCCAACAGTGCCGGGTGTTGTATCTGATGGCAGATCCGGCCGAAACCGGTTGGGCTTTACTGGCACAACTGAAACAACCGCAGATTTTGCGTATCGCGGCGCCACAGGTCACCAGTCAGCATTTTTCGCAAGTGGATCTGGTGTTTGAGCAAGGCCGGATTTTGTTGTATCTGAACAGTGACAGCCTGCAGCAGTCGGGTTTGCAGGTAAATCCAGCGTTATTGTCTATTGCCAGACAAAGGACAAAATCATGAAAAAAGTGTCGTTTCAGCACAAAGTATTCTGGGGTTTTGTGCTGGTGGCCTTATTAAGCCTGGGTCTGGTGGTGCTGCCGGTACTGTGGAATATCAGCAATCAGTTTCAGTTACAGCTGGAAGCCTATAACAGATCCCAATCCAAAGTCCTGGCTGATATGAGCGCTGCCGCCATGATGTTTGATCAGGCAGATAGTGCGTCGTCGTTATTACAGTCACTGCAGCAATCCCCCGATATTCTGCGGGCAGCTTTATATAAAACCGAGGGCGATCAACACCGGCTTTTTGCATCTTTTGGCCCTGAAGCTCCGGCACAGATCAACCCGGCGCACTATATTCACCCGGTCCGGCAGCAGGGCATGTACAGCCTGCTGACTCCTGTCACACTGGACGACAACGTCATAGGTTATTTGCTGCTGGACAGCAACTTACAGCCGATGGAGCAAAAACTCACCCAAAGTTATGCGTTGGTACTGACCACAGTGCTGATTGCCATAGTGCTGGCCAGCTGGCTGGCGTTAAGACTCAGTCGCACCCTGCTACAACCGCTCAGCGATCTGCGTGCTGTCACCAGTTCAATTGCCGATACCAAAGATTACAGCCGCAGAGCCCAACTGTCGGATGACCCTGAGCTGGCGATTTTTATCCGATCTTTTAACAGCATGCTGGACGTTATCCAGCAATTTAATCAGCTACAGCAAGACAAAGAACAACAAATTCTGGAGCTGAATAAAACGCTGGAACAAAAAGTGGCTGAGCGCACAGCACAGCTGGAACATAGCCTGAACGACTTAAAAAATACCCAGAGTGCGCTGGTGGAACGCGAGCGTTTAGCTTCTTTGGGCGGGCTGGTGGCCGGCGTGGCCCATGAAATTAACACGCCGGTTGGCGTGGCCATGACGGCTGTCACCCATTTAACTTACCTGACACAACACCTGAATGATGAAATGCAGGATGGCACCTTAAGTAAATCAGGTTTGCTCAGGCATATTGCGGAACTGAACGAAAGTGCATTGATTATTCTGAAAAATCTGGAACGTGCCGCCGAACAAATCCGTAGTTTTAAAATGGTGGCTATTGATCAGTCGACCGAAGAAGCGCGTGAGTTTTATTTATTGGAGTATTTGCAAAGTATTGTGCTGTCGCTGCGGCCTCAACTGAGAAAAGGCGCTTACCAGGTGAAGCTGGATGTTGATCCGGCACTGCGGCTCTACAGTTTTCCCGGTATTTATTCGCAGATTTTTACCAACCTGATTATGAATTCGCTGATCCATGGTTTTGCCGGGCAAACTCAGGGCGAGATCCGTATTGAAGCACAGCTGCAGCCCAATTATTTGCAACTGAATTATTACGACAACGGCAAAGGCATAGATCCCAAAATTAAACCCAAATTGTGGGACCCTTTTGTGACCAGCAACCGCCAGCAAGGCGGCAGTGGCCTGGGTACTTATATTCTGTATAACTTAATTACCCAGGCGCTCAAAGGCCGGATTGACCTGGTGGAAGATGTGCCAAAAGGGGTGCATTTTGCGTTATTGATCCCCCTGACCGACCGCAAAATTGGCGTGGACCGGCACAACGATTTAGCTTAACAACGCCCGGAACCAGCCTGGCAGTGCCATCATTGCGCTGCCATTTCAGAGCCGAAGCGAGTCTGCCAACCTCAGGTGAACAGGTTAATAAATAAAGCCGTATTTACGCGCCACCTTGTCAAAATATTCCAGGCACTGTTTAGCATATTCACGTTTTTCCACATAACTGCCCGGGAAAAAGCTCTTTTTAAAACCATAGGCAACGATGTCTTTCAGGCGTTTTAGCGGAATATCAAAGTTATCCACCGCCAGCTGATATTCACGGCTAACCGTGGTATTGGACACTAAACGGTTGTCGGTACAAATCACTGTCGCCATACGGTTTTCCAGCATATCGCGGAATTTATGCTGTTTAATGTCGGTAATAGCAGGGTTGGTTTGCAGATTGGACGTCAGACAAACTTCAATGGCAATACGTTTATCAGCAATATAAGAGGCTAATTCTTTGATATAACGCTGTTTATCGGTGATTGCCGGGTCCTGAATCATCTCAGGAATAAACATCGAATAACCATGGCCAATACGGTCGGCATAACATTCGGTAATGGCTTCAAACACCGACTCAGCGCCATAAGCTTCACCGGCATGCAGGGTTTTTAATAAAAAGTGCTGATGGGCGTATTCATACACTTCTTTAAAATTATGTGCCGGATAACCAGACTCCTGACCGGCTAAATCCAGTGCCACTATCGGCACCCCTTCTTCGTCGCGCAACCGCACACTGGCCCGAACCAGTTCCATCGCCGCCAGTTTAATCACCTGCATAGGTTCAAAATCGCGCATCAACTGGAATAAGTTGGTGTAATAAGGCGAAAAACCTTTGTCACCAAACATCCGCATAGCGCAGTTGATAATGCCATAAGCAAAAGGAGGTTTGTCACCGGAAATTACCGCAGCCTGTTGATTATATTCAGTTTGTGCCTGCTTTAAGCCGTTGTTCACTGCGTGCATCACTTTGTCAAAATCAATACCGGCCGGTAAATCAATCAGCAGCTGAGGCGCAAAACGCACTTCAATATAATTCACGCCTTCCTGCTGGTTATCGATGGCCAGCTCATAAGCGGCCTGCTGCAGGTTTTCCATGTTTCGAAGCACACCACAGGTGTACTGGAAACAATGCAGGTACTCGCCGAGGTTGTTGTAGGATTCTTTAAACACCAGTTCTTTTAAACCGGCCACAGTGTTGGATGGCAGCTGTAACTTACTGCGTTTGGCCATCTCAATCAGCGACTCTAACCGCAAACTGCCATCGAGGTGCAGGTGCAGATCAGATTTTGGCATTTCTTTAATAAAATCAGCGGAATAAAACGGCATTTGATGAGCTCATTGCATAACAGAACAGGTTTTTAGTTATAGCAGCTGGCCGCATCTGGTGCGATAACAAAAGTGTTTTGGTGCAGAGAATTAATCAGATAAACAGGGCGCTTAACATCAAGCAGAGAGAAATGGTGCCCGGGGCCGGACTTGAACCGGCACGCCCTTTCGAGCGAGGGATTTTAAATCCCTTGTGTCTACCGATTTCACCACCCGGGCAGAGTCATGTGTGCAGAAAGCACTGGCAGAACGGCGCGCATTTTAAGCTTATTAGAATCCATTTGTCATGTACTTTGTTACAACACTGGTTTGCTTGATTAAATTTCACTCAATCAATGATTATTCAAACCAACCTTCGCCGGGTTTTACGCGTTACAGAGCAGCTTTATTGCAGCGGCGCTGTTGCAAGTATTTTGCAGATATCAACCATCCGCCCTTCTGCCTGAACCCGGCAATTGCCAGCCTGCATCGCATCCAGCATTAACGCTCCCATTGCCTGCCGGTAATGCGCCGGTTCCCAAAAGTATTTATTGTCTCTGATATCCCGGCTGGACTCCTGCAGTGGAGCCATCACTAACTCAGAAGCAATTGAAAAATCATACAAAGATAACTGCCGCTTTTGTGCCACAGCGCTTATCAAATCTTTCCAGCGTTCAAATTCGCCCTGCAAACCGCTTTGCGCAATGACGTCCAGATAAGGATAGTGATATGGGTTCACAAACAGCGTGACCTCAACATCCTGCTCTGCCAGTAGCTGCAAAAATAACTCCAATGCCTGAAATCCGCTGCTTTGCGGCTGCACCTTTAATGCTGGATTTGCCAATCGTGCAGTGAGCTCTTGCAGTTTCTGCTGATATAACACGGCAAAACCTTCACTTCGAACTATGTGATGGTAGAGGCGGCCGTCGTTAAAGCCATGCTCCGACAAGGCGTTCACATCGTTTTTCTGTTGGATCAAGGTCAAAAAGGTATCGATAAAAGCACTTTGTGACAGCAAAAAGCTCAACTGTTCTTTGCCTTGGATCCAACTGTTTGTCACTGGTGTATGTGCCTGACTCAGCTGATAATTCAACCTGCCCTGCCAGTTGCCAAGCAATGGCTTTGCCGCTGATTCCGATGTCAAAAAATCAACAAAATCAACGGCCAGAAAGATTTTTTTCACCTTTCCTGTCGACTTCACCACATGCCAGGCGTAGTCGTACTGCATTAACACACCAGCGCCTGGCAGACCTAAGTTAAAAACCTTGCCCTGATAAATCGGATGTTGTGCCGGTAAACCAATTTCAACTCTGGAATTACCCACCAGTAATACTTCCGGCTGTTGCACCAGCGCCTGATAACTTTTAATGGAGCGCCCTTTATCAGCAGCTGCTGTTTTACGGCTAACCACGTCAGCCAGTGGCCCGGCAGCAAACACCGCATAAGGATTGAGCAGATAAGTGAATCCGGCTATCGCTGTTATCAACAGCAAAATACTGATCAGAAAATACCGCAGATACACAATCATGCTGTGACCCAATTAAAAGTTGAAATACAGAAATTCACTGACTTGCCCTAAAGTTGAGACGCCCATCACCAGCAAAAATGCCAACAACAAAGCCCAGCCTTTGCTGGCCTGCCATTGCCAGCGACTCGTCGGCGCACCTTTACCGGCTCGGCTTTCGCTTGCCAGATAGCGATAAAAAAGGTCGTGCACATTCGGGGCTGACACCGCCAGCAACAGTAAAGCTAAACTCCAGGCCCAGGTACTGACCAATACGGCGCCGCCGCCCTGGCTGGCTTGCACGTCGAACAACTGCAACAGCGGCGTTGCAAACTGCAATTGTGCAAGAATACCAGCAGGCAAACTGATGCCATTGAATCCCGCCATGCCCGCTAAAATCGTTAAGGCGCCATCAAGCGTCGTTGCGCGGAAAAACACCCAGCCCACCACCACAGCCACAAAAGTCAGCAGCCAGCTCAGCAAAATCGAGATCCCCTTGGGTAAGCGCCACGCAAATTGCGTTTTGACGGCAGAAAAAGCGTGATTTACAACAAGATAACCACCATGCAATGCACCCCAAATCAGAAAATTCCAACCGGCGCCATGCCAGAGACCACCGAGCAACATCGTCAGAAACAAGTTGATATAACGACGGAATTTACCCCGCCTGTTGCCGCCTAGGGCGATATACAGATAGTCCCGTAAAAACTGTGACAACGTCATATGCCAGCGCCGCCAAAAATCAGTGATGCTAAGAGCTTTGTAAGGCGAGTTAAAATTCAGCGGTAATGAGATACCAAACAACAACCCCAAACCAAGTGCCATATCCGAATAACCGGAAAAATCAAAATACAACTGCCCGGTATAAGCCAGGGCACCACCCCAGGCTTCAAAAAAGCCGGGGGTCAACTGGCCGGCATCAACAGCTTGAAACAATGGATTAGCATAGACGGCAGCACCATCTGCTAACACTGTTTTTTTAAAAAAACCAATCGCAAAAATACTGATCCCAACGGCAACATTCGTTGCTTTCACCCCCAAGCGGTTTGGGTCGGCAAACTGCGGCATCATCGACCCATGATGAACTATCGGGCCTGCAATTAACTGCGGGAAAAACGTCACAAACAGCATGTAATTCATGATGTTGTGTTCAATTTCTCCTTTACGGTACACATCAACCACATAAGCAATCTGTTGAAAGGTAAAAAATGAAATGGCCAAGGGCAGCAGGAGTTGTTCAAACTGCCAATTTTGTTGCAGTAACAGACTAAAATTACCGACCAAAAAATTGGCATATTTGTAATAAACGATGCTGGACAGGTTGAGCACGACAGCAAGGATCATCAATGCTTTACTGCGATAGCGATGAATCAGTTTCGCCAGATAAAAATTGAGTAATATTGAACTGATTAACAACAGCAGATAAACCGGTTGCCACCAGCCATAAAAAAACAGCGAAGCAACAACCAACACTTTAATCGCAGCATCAACAGATAAACGGGTTTGCGCCAGATGAAAAAGCCACAAAACAAGCGGCAAAAATACAAATAAAAACTCTACGGAGTTAAATAACATGGCTGTATTCCGTTACTAAGCAGCGGGGTATTCAGTCGCGCTCTGGAGTAAGTCAGGCTGAATTTCAGACTAGGCTATAGGAGGAGTTATTAAATGACAAGCCGATGATTCAACAGTACCTTTTTGCCTACCACAGCAGCTCATTTGCGCAGCAGATGCAGATGCCTATCTGTCCAGATGAAAAATTATCCTCCACCAGGCTGCAGTTTGAATTTAAAAAATTAAAATACTGATGTTATTCAACAAGAAAGCTGCATGTGCACCGACAGCAGCAAAACAACCCTGCTGGTTTGGCCATCTATACTGTTGCATTTCCAAAACTGCCGTGATATTACTAAAAGCATCAACCCAAGCGGTGCAGAAATAACCAGAATTTTATGAACAGCCAAAACCGTGTAAACGCCATTATTCTCAACCTCCTCGTGCTCCTACTCAGGCCACGGGGTTTTGTGCATTGGTAACACGCGTTTACCGGAACCAGCAAAAACCCCGAGCCACAGGCCGGGGTTTTTTGTTACCTCCAGGTCTGATAACGGGATAAAAAATCAGCGACAGAGGAACAAAATATGAGCGGCCAAGACAAAATCTGGATTTTTGATACCACCTTAAGAGACGGCGAGCAGGCCCTGCGCGCCAGCTTAAGCCATAAACAAAAAATCCAGCTGGCGCACGCCATTGCCAGGTTAAATGTCGACGTGATGGAAGTGGGTTTCCCGGTATCGTCCCCCGGCGACTTTGAGTCGGTGCAAGCCATAGCACAAAGTGTCAAAGGGCCTATTATTTGTGGTCTGGCGCGCGCCGTTGCCGCCGATATAGAAGCCTGTGGCGCCGCGTTAAAAGACGCCGAACGCCGCCGTATTCACACCTTTATCGCCACCTCACCGCTGCATTTACAATACAAATTACGCCGCACTTTAGCAGAGGCCACCGAACAAGCTGTTGCAGCCATTCAGTTAGCCCGTCGTTTTACCGACGATGTAGAGTTTTCCTGTGAAGACGCCGGTCGCACGCCGATTGATGATTTGTGCCGTATTGTCGAAGCCGCCATTAAAGCCGGCGCCCGCACCATTAATATTCCCGATACTGTGGGTTACACCATTCCAAACGAATTTGCGCAGATTATCACTGGCCTGCGAAGCAAGGTGCCGAATATCGATCAGGCCATTATCAGCGTGCATTGCCATAACGACTTAGGTTTGGCAGTTGCCAACAGCATCAGCGCCATTCAGGCCGGCGCGCGGCAGATTGAGTGTACGGTGAATGGTATTGGCGAGCGTGCCGGTAACTGTTCGCTGGAAGAAGTGGCGATGATTATTAAAACCCGCGCCGATGTGTTGCCGTTTTACACCGACATTAAAAGCACCGAAATTTACCGTTCCAGCCATCTGGTCAGCCAGATTTGCCATATGCCCATTCAGCCAAACAAGGCCATAGTTGGCGAAAACGCTTTTGCCCACAGCTCAGGCATTCACCAGGATGGGGTGTTAAAAGCACAAAACACTTACGAAATAATGTCGCCTGAGCAGGTGGGCATTCGTCAGAACGAACTGAACCTAACCTCGCGCTCTGGCCGCGCTGTCATTGCGCACCGTTTGGCGGAACTGGGTTATGGCAAAGAAGATTACGATTTAGAACAGATTTACAGCGCCTTTGTGGCTTTGGCCGATCAAAAAGGCCGGGTCTTTGACTACGACTTAGAAGCTTTGGTGTTTTTCCAGAATCTGCAGGATGACGACGAACACTACCAATTGGAGTTTTTAAGCTCCAGCACCCACACAGGCCATGTTGCCAGCGCCACTGTTGGCATCAAAGCCGGCAACCAAGTGTTCACCGAAGCGGCCACCGGCAATGGTCCGGTGGAAGCGGCTTTTTCGGCAATTCACCGTATCGCCAAACTGGACGTCAAAATGGTGGATTACAACTTACAGGCCAAAGGTGAAGGTGAAAACGCTTTGGGTCAGGTCGACATTATTGCCGAATACCAGGGCCGTCGTTTTCATGGTGCAGGTTTGGCCACCGACATAGTGCGCTCTTCTGTGCTGGCTTATGTGCATGTGCTGAACCTGATTGAACGCAGCAAGCGCATTGACGCCGTAAAGCAGGCGCGCAAACAGGCCTGAAGCAAACAGCTGACATAACCCTATTCCAGAACAAAATTAAACCAGAGAACAAAATGAAAACTTACAAAATTGCAGTATTGGCCGGTGACGGCATAGGCCCCGAAGTGATGCAGCAAGCATTAAAAGTGCTGGAAGCGGTGTCCGACAAGTTTGGTTTTGCCATTCAGACTGAAGCTGCCTTAGTAGGTGGCGCCGCTATTGATGAACATGGCGAAGCCCTGCCCG
Source organism: Rheinheimera sp. 4Y26 (assembly GCF_025245835.1). Classification (GTDB taxonomy): domain Bacteria; phylum Pseudomonadota; class Gammaproteobacteria; order Enterobacterales; family Alteromonadaceae; genus Pararheinheimera. Next base: position 59,026 of record NZ_JAOBWS010000015.1, on the reverse strand, counting down.
CCAGTACTCTGGATTTGTGTAAACGCAGCGACGCTATTTTATTTGGCTCCGTTGGCGGCCCGAAGTGGACCAGTCTGCCACCAGCGCAGCAGCCGGAGCGCGCTTCGTTATTACCACTGCGTAAAACCTTCGACTTATTCTGCAATTTGCGCCCGGGCAAAATTTACCCGGCTTTTGCCGAGTTATCGCCATTGCACCCGCGCACCAGCAGTCAGGGCATGGATATTTTGTGTGTCCGTGAACTTACAGGTGGCATTTATTTTGGTGAAAAAGGCCGCTCGCAAGACAGCGCTTTTGACACCCAAAGTTACAGCGTAAAAGAAATTGAGCGTATCAGCCGTGTTGCTTTTGAAGCTGCCACTAAGCGCAATAACAAAGTCACTTCTATTGATAAAGCCAACGTGCTGGCGACTTCAGTGTTGTGGCGTGAAGTCGTCGAACGCGTTGCCAAAGATTACCCGGGCGTTGCGCTTGAGCATATGTATATCGATAACGCAGCCATGCAGCTGATCCGGGCACCCAAACACTTTGACGTGCTGCTCTGCGACAACCTGTTTGGCGACATTTTATCTGATGAAATTGCTGCTATTGCCGGCTCTTTGGGTTTATTACCATCCGCCAGCTTAAACGGCTCCAACTTTGGTTTATATGAACCGGCCGGTGGCAGTGCACCGGATATTGCAGGCCAGGGCATCGCTAACCCGGTGGCACAGATTTTATCCGCCGCTTTATTACTGCGCTTTAGCTGTGGTGAAGAAGCTGCCGCCCGCGCTATTGAAGCCGCAGTAGAACAGACCTTAGAGCGCGGCATAGTCACCCGAGATATCAACCCATCATCCACTTACAGCACGGACGACATTGGCAATGCCATCGTCAATGCTATTCGTATTACAGAAAACGCAGGAGCATAACCATGGGCCGCACTCTTTATCAAAAAATCTACCAAAGCCATGTGGTGGGCTCTTTAAACGGCAGCACAGATTTATTGTTTGTCGACCGCCACCTTATTCACGAAGTGACCAGTCCGCAGGCATTCTCTGGTTTAAAACTGGCCGGGCGTAAAGTACGGCGGCCGGATTTAACCTTCGCCACTATGGATCACAACACCTCCACTCAGGTACGTAGCTATGACGCCGCCGGTGAAACCTCGCGTAAACAGCTGGAAGCGCTAGCTGCCAACTGCGCAGAAAATGGCATTGAATTGCTGGATCTCTATCATCCGGATCAGGGCATAGTGCATGTGATAGGCCCTGAACTTGGTTTAACCCAGCCCGGCATGGTGATTGTGTGTGGCGATTCCCATACCTCTACCCACGGCGCATTTGGCGCTATCGCTTTTGGTATCGGCACTTCAGAAGTAGAACACGTGCTGGCCACCCAGACTTTGCCACAACAAATGGCAAAAACCCTGAAGGTGGAAGTCACAGGCAAGCTGTCGCCTTTTGTGACGCCAAAAGATGTGATTCTGGCTATTATCGGCAAATTAGGCACAGCTGGCGGTAATGGTTATGTCGCGGAGTTTTGTGGTGAAGCCATTCGTGGCATGACGATGGAAGGGCGCATGACGCTGTGCAATATGAGCATTGAAATGGGCGCCAAAGCCGGTTTAATTGCACCGGATGACACCACTTTTGCTTATCTCAAAGGCAAGCCACATGCACCAAAAGCAGAACATTGGGATGCCGCAGTGTCCTACTGGCAGTCGCTGTATTCAGACGCCGACGCCAGTTTTGACAAAGTGGTGACTATTGACGGCAGTCAGATCAAACCTCAAATCAGCTGGGGCACCAACCCTGAGCAGGTGATTGCGGTAAACGAGCCGGTGCCGGCACCTGAGTCTTTTACTGATTTAATTAAAGCCGATGCCGCCAAACGCGCTTTAACCTATATGGGCTTAGAAGCAGGCCAGAAGCTGACGGATATCAAGGTGGATGTGGTATTTATCGGCTCCTGCACCAATAGCCGCATTGAAGATTTACGTGCCGCCGCCGCTGTGGTAGGTAGCCAAAAAGTGGCGTCCGGTGTACGCGCTTTGGTGGTGCCAGGTTCTGGTCAGGTTAAACGTCAGGCCGAAGCTGAAGGTTTAGCTGATGTGTTTAAAAACGCCGGTTTTGAATGGCGTGAACCTGGCTGCTCCATGTGTTTAGGCATGAACGACGACAGAGTGGACGCCGGACAGCGCTGCGCTTCTACCTCCAACCGGAACTTTGAAGGCCGGCAGGGCCGTGGCAGCCGCACCCATTTAGTCAGCCCGGCGATGGCAGCGGCGGCTGCTATTGCCGGTAAGTTTGTTGATGTTTCTCAGATTTCATTTTCAGAAGGAGCGCAGGCATGAGCCAGATTTTCGCTAAGGGTTTAGTCTGTCCGCTGGATAAAAACAACGTGGATACCGACCAGATCATCCCAAAACAGTTTTTAACTTCAGTCAGCCGCGATGGTTTTGCAGAGGCGCTGTTTTTTGACTGGCGTTATCAGGCAGATGGCAGCGCCAATCCGGACTTTGTGCTGAATGAGCCGCAGTATCAGGGCGCTGCTATTTTGCTGACCCGCGCCAATTTTGGTTGTGGCTCGTCGCGGGAGCATGCACCATGGGCCATTCAGCAATATGGTTTTAACGTGATTATCGCCGAAAGTTTTGCTGATATTTTCTTTAATAACAGCGTGAACAACGGCATGTTATTGATTAGCCTCAGCGCCTCCAATATCGAGTTTTTGTTTAACCGCTGCAAACAAGGGCCGCAGCAGTGGCAAATTGATTTGGCCAATCAGGAAATTCTGCTGGGCAACAATGCAGCTGTTGGTTTTAACATTGATCAGGACGTCAAACAACGGCTGCTGTCTGGCCTGGATTTTATTGGTGCCAGCGAAACCTTAAGCCCACAAATCACCCAATATGAAGCACAGCGCCGTCAAAACACGCCCTGGCTGGGCTGATTGGCGGTAGTAACTCAGTGGGCATACTTAACCGGTGGCTCGCCTGGCAGAAGATTGCGCGAGTGGCTCCGGTTTGCAAGCACCACTGTGCCTCTGATGTTGAGCATAAAAAAACGCAGGATTCTCCTGCGTTTTTTGCTTAAGCCAAAGTGCAATTGCAGTATTTGGCTTTACCTTTAACTCATTAGGTAGATAGGCCTTTAACTGCGTATCTGGCCGTCACCAATCACTATATATTTTTCCGTGGTTAAAGACTCCAGCCCCATAGGGCCATAAGCATGTAACTTGCTGGTGGAAATACCAATTTCCGCCCCTAACCCCAGCTCACCGCCATCAGAAAAACGCGATGATGCATTGACCATCACCACAGCTGAGTTAATCGCTTTTAAAAAACGCTGGGCGCGGCTGATATCCTGGGTGCAGATCACTTCGGTATGGCCTGAGCTGTGTTGTTCAATATGCGCAACAGCTGCGGCAAAGTTGTCGACCACTTTCACCGACATCGCCAGCGCCAGGTATTCAGTATCAAACTGATCGTCAGACGCTGCCTGAGCTTGTGGCAGCAAAGCAACAGTGCTGGCACAGCCAAATAGTTGTACACCTTTTTCTGTCAAAGCCTTGCCGGCTAAAGCTAAAAACTCGTTGGCGATATCGGCATGCACCAATAAGGTTTCCAGTGCATTACAAACACCCGGCCTTTGTGTTTTGCCGTTCAAAAGCAGCGCTAAGGCTTTGTTAAAGTCAGCGGCTTTATCGACAAATAAATGACAAACGCCTTTGTAATGCTGGATCACAGGAATACGACTGTGTTCACTGACAAAACGAATTAAACCTTCGCCACCGCGTGGGATCACTAAGTCCACAGTGTTGTTTTGCTGCAGCAGCTGCAGCAATAAATCCCGGTCCGGATTGGGTAATACACTAATAGCCGCCGGATTGAGCTGATGAGCAACCAGCACCTGCTGTAACACCCTGGCAATGGCCAGACTGGAATTTGACGCTTCACGGCCGCCGCGTAAAATCACTGCATTGCCGGATTTAAAACACAAGGCGCCGGCATCAGCCGTAACATTGGGTCTGGCTTCATAAATCATCGCTATCACACCAAGCGGAATGCGCATACGTCCCACCTGAATGCCATTGGGTCTTGGCGCCAGCTGACGGATTTGCCCGACAGGGTCGGTCAAACCTGCTATTTGCCGCACTGCGCCGGCTAGCACCTGAATGCGCTCTGGTGTTAATAACAGCCTGTCCTGCATCGCCTCAGCCAAACCATTGGTTATCGCATTTTGCATATCCAGCTGATTTTGCTGCAATATTTCGTTGGTTGCTGCTTCCAGGGCGTCGGCCATCGCCAGCAACACCTGGTTTTTCTGCGCTTCAGATAACTGCGCTAATTGCCGGCTGGCCACTTTGGCTTGCTGGCATAAAGCCACCAATTCTGCTGTGGTATTTACTTGCTGCATTTTGGCTACTCCATCAGAACTAAATCGTCGCGGTGTACCGCCACTTCACTTGGGCAATAACCCAGCACAGCCTCAATCTGGCTGCTGTGAATGCCTTTGATTTTATTCAGCTCAGGTGCGCTGTATTGGCAAACGCCTTTGGCCAGTCGGGTACCTGTGCTGCTGACCAGCCAGATTGCATCCCCTTTATCAAAATCGCCCTGAACAGCAGTTACCCCTTTGGCCAGCAAGGATGCGCCTTTGTGCAACAAGGCTTCTACAGCACCGGCGTCCAGCGTCACTTCGGCGCTGGCTTTGCTGCTGTGCAATAACCAGTGTTTTTTTGCTGATAAGTGGCCGGGCTGGGCACAAAACAGCGTGCCGGCAGCCTCGCCTTTGAGCAGCGCATCAAAGCTGCTGGCTTTCTGGCCATTGATGATCAGGGTTTCGATGCCCTGCGCTGTGGCTTTGGCTGCGGCCTGTAACTTAGTCACCATTCCACCTGTGCCTACACTGTGGTGGCTGCCACCGGCCATGGCATAGATCTCTGGTGTAATGGCATCAACCCGGGCAATAAACCTGGCGTCCGGATTGGTTTTTGGGTTGGCGCTATATAAACCGTCAATATCAGAACAGATGATCAGTGCATCCGCATCCACCACAGTGGCAACCATGGCAGCTAAGTTGTCGTTGTCACCCACTTTCAGTTCAGCTGTGGCCACTGTGTCGTTTTCATTGACCACAGGCAGAGCTCCATGGCTAAGCAAAGTGCGTAAGGTATTGTCGATATTCAGATATCTTCTTCGGTCGCGTAAATCATCATGGGTTAACAAAATCTGCGCGCAGGGCCAGTCCAGCAGCTTGCTCCAGATCATCATCATCTGACTCTGGCCAATAGCCGCCATGGCTTGTTTCACGTTGATGGGCAGCGGTTGATGGCTAAAGGGGATAGCAGCGCGGCCTGCAGCCACACTACCGCTGGACACCAGCACCACTTCCACCCCCTGTAATTTGCATTCGCTGATAAAGCGGGCAATCGCCAGCAAATACCGGGTGGAACAACCTTTGCCTTCCGGCGCAATCAAAGCACTCCCCACTTTGATCACAATCCGCTTCCAACGCAGCGCGTTCATCTTGTTAAAAACCTCTGTCATTCCGGTTAAATCCGGCCTGAGCTTAACTTTTCAGACGTATATATGTCCAGATCAATCCAGTGGCCGGACGAGTTCAGCAAAATGCCGCCAAATTTACTGGCATCCACGCCACGCTCTGACTACACTGCCGCCGCCATTAACCTTTAGATTCAGCCAAAATTCAGTTCTGCCGAACTAGGCTGCTTTTAATGCTTACATCAAGGAATGCTGATGAATACACGTCATTTTCTGGTTGCAGCTGTCTGCGCCAGTTTAACTTTAAGTGGTTGCGCCACTATCAATCAGAACAACACCACTAAAGGTGCGGCTATTGGCGCTGCAGTGGGTGCCATTGCCGGTAAGGCCACCGGCAACCACAAAAATAAAAGGTTAGCCATTGGTGCTGCTTTAGGTGCATTAACAGGCGCCGCCGTTGGACGTTACATGGATAATCAGGAGCAGGCATTGCGCGAGCAGTTGTCAGGTACTGGCGTAAAAGTGTATCGCGACGGCGATATTCTGCGTCTGGATATTCCGGCTCAGGTTACTTTTGCCGTGGGCCGCTCTGATATTCGGGCCGATTTATATCCGGTGTTAAACGACATCGCCAAAGTATTGGGTGAATACAATAAAACCATGTTGGTGATCACAGGTCACACCGACGACACAGGCCCAATGGCGCTGAATATGCAGTTGTCACAATCCCGTGCCGACGCGGTAAAAAGTTACCTGATTGCGCAGCAGGTAGACCCTATCCGTCTGGAAACCCGGGGTGTAGGCCCGAATTACCCGGCAGTGCCAAATACCAACGAAGCCAATCGCGCGATGAACCGTCGGGTGGAAATTCATATCGAACCCGTAACCGAATAAGGTTGTCCCAGGGGCGGTTGCTTGTTTTTTTAGACCGCCCTTTTTTCCTCTGATCTGCTCGCAGCATTCCCAACATCCACTCAATACGCTCAACTCAAAGCTGATGCTGGTTTTGACCGCTAGTACAATAGCGAGCCGCCATACTGTTTAATCCGGCAAAAAAACGTTAGTCTTGGCCGGTTTTTCACAGTAAGGGCAATTTTGCATGCAGTTATTACTCTGGGTAACACTGATCTGGTCTTTTAGTTTTTCACTGATAGGTGAGTTTCTGGCAGGCAAAGTAGACCCTTATCTGGCCGTTGGCAGCCGCATGGTACTGGCACTGTTGTTGTTTTTACCCTGGTTAATCCGTTACAAAACACCGCCCAAACAAGCATTGGCATTGGCCGCTATTGGTGCTGTGCAGCTTGGGCTGATGTATCTGTTTTTTTACCACAGCTTTTTATATCTGACCGTAGCTGAAGTACTGCTGTTTACCATTCTGACACCGGTTTATGTGGTGTTGTTTGACCGTATTTTGCAACGCAAAACTATCAGCTGGCGCTGGCTTGGGCCAGCAACTTTGGCCGTGCTGGGTGCTCTGGTGATCCGCTTTACCGCCCCAACCACAGATTTCTGGATCGGTTTGATGTTGGTGCAGGCTGCCAACCTCTGTTTTGCTTTTGGGCAAGTCGCATACCGTCAACTGAACCTTGGCAGCAGCGTGCAACAACAACGAAGTTTTGGCTGGTTTTTTATCGGCGCTGCTGTGGTTGCAGCTCTGGGTGCCTGGCTTTTTGCCGACTGGCAAAAAGTGCCACAACAAGCAAGCGAATGGGTCATTTTAGTCTGGTTAGGGCTGGTGGCATCAGGCCTGGGTTATTGGTTGTGGAATGCCGGTGCCCGGCAAGTGAATGCCCATCAGCTGGCAGTGATGAATAATCTGTTGATCCCGGCCGGTTTACTGGTGAATTTTGCGCTTTGGCAACAACAGGTGAACTGGCTGACTTTTAGTCTGGGATCGGTGTTAATTATCTGGAGTCTGGTGTGGGGAAAAAGGCTCAGCAATTAGCTGAGCCTGAGAGCATTTAGTTCACCGCGTACTGGCGTTGTAATGCATTCATCTGATTGTTCAAAGCGGTCAGTTCCTGCTGCTGTTTTTGCTTCTGCTCGGCAAATTCCTGCCGCAGTTTTTGCATTTTTTGATTCAGCATCGCCAGATAATTCGACTTGGCGCCTTTTTTCTGCGCTTCGTAATATTCATCTTCCAGCGCTGTTAACTGCTTCTTTTGCTGCTGCTCAGTGACCGACAACTGATACTCCAGGTAGCGGCCTTTTTTCTTCAGGCTTTCCATCTGCAAATCGGTTTTTTTATTGCTGCTCAGCACCACATTGCCAGCGTTCACTTCCTGCGCCAGCTCAGCGTTTTCTTCACATGGGAACTGACTAAAAGTAACTTTGCCGTCCTGTTCGCATTGATAGACGTTGGCATGCGCACTGGTGGCACAAAGTAATAATAAGCAAAGGCTATGACTTTTCATCGGCAGTTCTCCCAACTTGAACGTTAAATGTACAGAAGCATTTAAGATCAAGCAAGTACTGAACCAACAAAGTTACATATTTCTGACGGCGTCACAACTGGTTAACAACAGACGCCGGCAGCAGCGCCGGCGTCAAAGCCTTTAACCACGCAGCTTGCGGCGCATAAAGTTAGGCCATGCCATGGCAGCCTGATGGATGTCGGCATTGTAATATTCAGTGGAAAAATCGGCGTTATCAACATCTTCCCGGCGGAAACCGTCAAAAGGCTGACCTTTACGTGCCAGAGTGCAAGTCCACCAACCACTTGGGTAAACCATTTGTGGAAAATTCAACGTTTGCAGTGCAGCAAAACCTGCGTCTTTCATCGCTTCGCGCATCGCGTTTAAAAGCTCCAGATGGATCAGCGGCGACTCACTTTGTTGTACCAGAATGCCACCTGGTTTTAACGCGTTAAAACAGCTTTGGTAAAAAGCCCGGTTAAATAAACCCTCACCAGGACCAATAGGGTCGGTTGAATCCACAATCACCACATCCAGGCTTTCTGGCGCCGCTTCACGCATATATTTGATGCCGTCATCAAACAATAAGGTGACACGCGGGTCGTTATTGGAAGCGCACAGCTCAGGGAAATATTGTTCCGCCATGCGGGTGACCTGCTCATCAATATCGATTTGGGTGACCGCCTGTACTGATCGATGTTTTAACACTTCACGTAAGGTACCGCAGTCACCACCGCCGATAATCACCACCTGCTGCGGATTGGGATGAGTAAACAACACCGGGTGGCTTAACATCTCGTGATAGAGGAAATTTTCCCGGCTGCTGAGCATAATCACGCCGTCGATCACCATCATATTGCCAAAGTCTGTGGTTTCGTAGACTTCAATATGTTGGAAAGGAGACTGAACTTCAGCTAACTTTTGGTGAATTTGCAGCGAAAACGCACTTCCGCTTGGTTGAAAAATCTCGGTAAACCATTGTTTAGAAATAAGTTCTGACATAGCTCCACTCCGGGCACTGGCAAAGGGGGCAATTATTTTGCCAGTGAAGCCGCTTTGGGACAAATTTTTCATGTTTTTTTGCTGCTATTGCACTTAAAATAGCGGCCTAATTTTTTGAAGGGCACGACAATGGCAGAATGGGGTATCGACAAAGCAAGATCCATCTATAACGTAGCAGTCTGGAGCGAAGGCTATTTTGACGTCAACGCACAGGGCAATCTCGTTGCTTATCCGGATCAGGATCACAGCAAACCAGGCATCAGCTTTCCGGAGCTGACTGCACGTTTTAAAGAAGAAGGATTAACGCTGCCGGTGTTGGTACGTTTTACCGACATTCTGGAACATCGTGTTGATACGCTGATCAAGTCTTTTGCCAAAGCGAAGCAAGAGCGCGAGTATCAGGGCGAATATACAGCGGTTTACCCAATTAAGGTAAATCAGCAGTTTTCCGTAGTCAGCAAACTGGTCAGTCACCACAGTGGCAAAGTAGGTCTGGAAGCAGGTTCTAAACCAGAACTGATGGCCATTTTAGGTGTGACGGAACAGCCACTGCGTATTGTTTGTAACGGTTATAAAGACAGCGAGTTTTTACGTCTGGCCACTATTGGCCAGATGATGGGCCACAGCGTTTATGTGGTTGTGGAAAAACTGTCTGAATTAAAAACCCTGATCCGCGAAATTGACAGCCTGGAAGCGGCACCTTTTATCGGTATCCGTATCAAGCTGAATTCTGTAGGTAAAGGCAAATGGCAAAACACCGGTGGTGAAAAAGGCAAGTTTGGCTTAACCGCCACTCAGGTGCTGCAAGCCATTGATATTTTGAAAGAAGCTGGCAAGTTAGATTTATTACAGCTGGTGCATTTCCATATAGGTTCACAAATTGCGAATATCCGTGATATTCACAATGCGATTCGTGAATGTGCCCGTCATTATGCCGAACTGCGTACCTTAGGCGTGCCTATCACCACAGTGGATGTCGGTGGTGGTTTAGGTGTGGATTACGAAGGTTCGAACTCACGTTCAGCCTGTTCGATGAACTACACCATGTACGAATATGCCCGTAACGTAGTCTATGGCTTAAAAGAAGTCTGTGACGAATACGATTTGCCACACCCGAACATCATCACTGAGTCTGGCCGTGCTATGACAGCACACCACGCTGTTCTGGTCACAGACGCTATCGACGTCGAACGTGCACCTGGCCTGCGTCATTTGCCGGAACCAAGCGAAGATTCACCTCAGGTGGTATGGGCTTTATGGGATTCTTATCAGAATGTCACAGCCCGCTCTGCGGTTGAGGCTTATCACGACGCCGTGCATTATTTTACCGACGCTCATGCGCAGTACGTGCATGGCCTGCTGACGCTCAAAGACTGGTCGTTACTGGAGCAGATTTATTTTGCCACCATTAACAAAGTGAAAGACAAGCTGGACTTATCCTCACGTTCACACCGTGAAATTCACGATGAACTGAATGAAAAACTGGCCGACAAGTTGTTTGTTAACTTCTCATTGTTCCAGTCGATGCCGGATGCCTGGGGTATTGATCAGCTGTTCCCGGTGATGCCACTGGAGCGGATGAACGAATCGCTGGAACAACGCGCCATTATTCAGGACATCACCTGTGACTCGGACGGTGCGCTGAAGAGTTATGCCGACGGCAATGGTATTGAATCCAGTTTGCCACTGCCAGCGTATAAAGAAGATGAACAGTACCTGCTGGGTATGTTTATGGTGGGCGCTTATCAGGAAATTCTCGGTGATTTGCACAACCTGTTTGGCGACACCGACTCGGTGCATGTTGAACTGAACAACGACGGCAGCTACAAACTGACCAACGCCATTAAAGGTGACACAGTGGCTGACGTATTACGTTATGTGCAGTTTGACGCAGAAAAACTGCTGCAGTCGTACAAAAACCAACTGGCGACTTCGAAGTTTAACCCACAGCAACAGGCCTCTATGCTCGAAGAGCTGAAAGCCGGTGTTTATGGTTACACCTATTTCGAAGATTAAGGTACACTGACACAGGTCGGAGCAGTCCAACACTGTCACGATGCATTGAGATATAAAGAGCAGGCCACCCTGCTCTTTTTATTTGTGGAGGAAAACCTATGTTGCACTTTTTGCCTAAGCCTTTGATTGGCATCATCTCTTTTCTAATGTATCTGCTGAATACCCTATTCTGGGCAGGCCCTATTTTATTGCTGGCGATTTTAAAACTGCCTCCGGTGCGGTTATGGCAAGTGGCTATCACCTACTTACTGGATACCTGCGCCAGCGCCTGGATCAGCCTGAATAACTTCACCAATAGTTTATTCAGTAAAATTCATTGGGATATCAAAGGCCTGGACAAATTATCGGTGAAAGACTGGTATCTGGTGGTGGCCAATCATCAGTCCTGGGTCGACATTCTGGTGCTGCAAAAAGTGATGAACCGGCAAATCCCGTTTTTGAAGTTTTTCCTGAAAAAAGAGCTGATTTATGTGCCTGTGATAGGCCTGTGCTGGTGGGCGCTGGATTTTCCTTTTATGAAACGTTACAGCGCCGCTTTTTTAAAAAAATATCCGCAGCTCAAAGGCAAAGACATTGAAACTACCCGCAAAGCCTGCGAAAAATTCCGTTATAAACCTGTGTCTGTGATGAATTTTCTGGAAGGCACCCGCTTTACGCCGGAAAAACAACAACAGCAACAATCGCCATTCCGGCATTTATTAAAACCCAAGGCCGGTGGCATTTCTTTTGTGCTGAACGCCATGGGAGAACATCTGCATAAATTGCTGGATGTGACTATTTATTACCCCAAGGGCTCGCCAAGCTTCTGGGATTTTATTTCTGGTAAAGTACACGACATTAAAGTAAGAGTAAGGGTGTTGCCGATTGAACAACATTTAATTGGCGACTATGAAGATCCGCATTTTCGCGAACGTTTTCAACACTGGGTGAATCAGTTATGGCTGGATAAAGACCGGCAACTGAGTGCTCTGCAACAGGGAGAAGTATGATGCTGATGGATGTATTCCGGCTGTTGCGTGCACCTTTGGCACTGCTGCTGTTTAGTCTGAACCTGACGGTCTGGGGCATGATTGTGACAGTCTGCGGCCTGCTGAAACTGCTGCTGCCACTACCTGCACTGCAGCGTCAGGTCTCCCGGCTGGCGCACTGGGCTTACCGCCACTGGTCTTTGCACAACCGCCAGCTGATCAACCTGTTTAACCCGGTAGAGTGGCAACTCTCAGGTCTGACCGAACTGAAGCCGGACAGCTGGTATTTATTAATATCCAACCATAAAAGCTGGCTGGATATTCCGGTGCTCAGTCAGTTTGCGCTGGAGCGTATTCCGGAGCCGAAGTTTTTTTTAAAAGAAGAACTCAAATGGGTACCTTTTATTGGTTCAGCGTCCTGGGCGCTGGATATGCCTTTTATGAAAAGGTACAGCCAGGCCCAAATCCAGAAAAACCCGGCGCTCAAAGGCAAGGATATTGAAACCACAAAAAAATCCTGTGAAAAGTTCCGCCACACCCCGACCACTATTATTAATTTTGTTGAAGGCACCCGTTTTACCCGGGCCAAGCATCAACACAAAAACAGCCCGTTCCGGCATTTGTTACCTGCCAAAGCAGGTGGTATTGCCTTTACGCTGGCCAGTATGGGCCCGCAGTTTGATGCAGTGCTGGATGTCACCCTCATTTATCCGGACAACCCCAATCATGTGTTAATTGACATGTTATTGGGTAAATTAAAACGGGTGGTGATCCAGGTAGAAGTGCTGCCAGTGGATGACAGCATTATTGGCGATTATTTTAACGACGAAGCTTTTCGCCAGCGTTTTCAGCAATGGCTGAACCAACGCTGGGTGCATAAAGACCAGCAAATCAGCCATTATCTGGGTACAGCGCCTGTCACTCTGACGGAGCTGGATTGTTCGTCGGTTTAACGATAAGCACTGAGCAGCAGATTGCGGGGGGTCACACTGGCCTGACACAACTGCTGCAGCTGCACCTGATACCCCTGCTCTGCCAGATATAAAGCCCGATCCAGCACCAGCCACAGCTCAAGCGGTCGGCGAAACAAATGTTGCACCAGTTCAATACGTCGTTGCAGTAGCAGTAATCGCTCAGCCTGAACTAAATAACACTCGCCGTCCTGCCCTAACGGCCATTCAAGCTGATGCTGCGCTGCGGCCCATTGGGCAAAGTCGGTAAAAGCGCCACTGAACCAGTGTTTCCCGGTTGAAGGCAAATTGCGATAAAGCGGGCTGCCGCTTTGTTCACTCTGCCACAGCTGATAAGCACGGCGCCATAATACTTCGGTATGGCGTAAACGCCGCACCCGCTCACCTGCGGTATTTTGCCCCTGCACCGCCAGTTTCAGCTCAGCACGGCTTAACCTTAAGCTGCTGGTCAAAGCCAAAGTCGACAACGGCTGATACCACTCATCCTGCTGCAAATGATAACAACAGGGCAGCACATGCAGTTCAGCACAATGGGCAGCAACACCAGCGGTCAGTGCTACCCGGTGTAAATCACCACAGGCATGCAGTGCCACCAGCTGATCAATACCGGCCAATACCGGCTGTGTCTGTGCTGTCAGCACATTGTGTTCGATAAAAAGTTGTTGCAGCTTGAGTTTGTCAGCACTGTGCTGGCCTTGTTGGCATAACTCGGCCTGCCATTCCAGGCTTGTCACCTTATTTTGATAAGCAAAACAAAGCACCTTACCCAGATGGCCTTTACCGGCGCACCACTCCAGCACCTTAAGGCCTGGCTTGCCAACAGCTTCGGCAAACAAGCTGATTTGCTGCCATTTACGCCCACCAATATCGGTACTGAGCCAGAAGGGTAATGTCAGTCCCTGGGGCGCAAAGTACGGCAGTTTTGGTAAAGCGGCAAATAACTCCGGGAAAAAGACCGCAAAATACTGCTGCTGTAATGCCGGGCTTTGGTCGATGGCGTCGCATTGTTCCAAACTGAACGATAACAACAGCTGGTTTAGGCTGTGATCGGAAAAAGGCAGATCATTTTGCTGCATCGGCTGCAACCGCCAATATACCTGCTGTTGCTCCAGTAGCTGGTTCAGCTGTAAAAACCACAACTTCAGATCGTCAATCGACACAGATTATCCACTTTTAAGGTCATATCAGGCTGGCATTATACGAAGGCAAGTTGTGTCAAAGCTACTGTTCCGGCGCCCGGCACTGGCCTCTGTCGCACAGTTATGCCAGACTAAAGCAACCCCGGTTTTTGCGCAGAATAAACAAATGAATGATTTAGTTCGTGTAATGCATGTGGAAGATGATCAATCTATTCAGGATGTTGCCAGAGTGGCACTGGAAATAGTCGGCGGTTATCAGGTATGCACTTGTGGCTCGGGTCAGGAAGCACTGGACAAATTCAGCAGCTTTGCACCTCAGCTGGTGTTGCTGGATGTGATGATGCCTGGCATGGACGGCCCGACGACGCTGAAACAACTGCAGCAAAGGTACGATTTGCGTCAGGTGCCTGTGGTGTTTATGACGGCCAAGGTGCAGGCCAGCGAAATTGAATCTTATAAAGCGCTGGGCGCCAGTGACGTGGTGGTCAAGCCTTTTGACCCTATGACCTTATCAAGCCAAATCCGTCGGATCTGGCTTGACGGTCATCAGGCTTAATCCTGCTCCTGCCGCGTTTTAGCGGCAGTTTCAAACAACTGATTGCTTTGAGCCGCAAAATCTTCGGCTGGCACCGGGCTATTCAGATAAAAATTCAGCGGTAATAAGCTGTTGTCAAATTGCGGCGCCAGCTGACGCGACTCATCAAACCAAAAACCCAGTCCCAGACTTTGCACACTGAGTAACAACGCTAAGCCAAAAGCCATGGCTATTTTTTTACCTGTGCTCACCTGCATCGCCAGATAAAAGTTAGCGCCCAGCAACAGCGTAAAGATCAGTAAGCGCCCGCCTTCCTGCAACCAGTTGATAGCCGCAGCCCCGTCAAAACTGAAATTGAAGATCGCCATCAGGCCCTGCCACACCGCCAGCACGCTGAGTCCGATAAAAGTGATGCCTAACTGGGGTAAAAACCTGGCTTCGTGCTGATTAATCTTGGACCAGAGCGCCAGCACTGCCGGCCATAAAGTTAATACCAGTAATAACAAAGGTAAATTGGCCAGACTGCGCGACCACTGCGCCTGTTGTTGCTCAGGTGCCGACAGCCAGATATGAAACACCTCTTCAAGCACCACAAACAGCAACAGCAACAGGATCATGCCAAGATGACCACAACGCAACAACAGTTGCTCCAGCGGATTAAAAGGCATAGCCGGCGCCACCTGATGGCGGTCGTCATAAATACGCACCGCCTGCTCACCCAGCCAGCATAACTGGCCCGACGCCAGCGGCTCAGCTTCGGTCAGCGGCTGTTTTGGTTGCAGATAACTGCCATTCATCGAGGCCAGATCCCGCAATAACCACTGCCCCTGCTCGTCCTGCACCAGCTCGGCATGATGCGGACAAATATGTTTGTCGTACAAAATCACATCATTGTCATAAGCCCGGCCCAGCGCCACCCTGTGCTGGCTGAATTTATGGCGTTCCGTCACCTTGTGCTGTTTATTCAGCACCTCAATAATTATTGCCATAACACAGCCTCACTAAATTTGCGGGCAAAAGCCTGAGCGTTGTCCTGACTGACCCCTGACAGCGTAAAGTGGCTGATCACCCCTTGCTGCTGATGGTCTAAAGAAGCGGCCAGATACAACACATCAAATAAAGCGGCAAAGTTGCGGTAAGCCCGCACACAAAAAATGGTTTTGGCGTGTTGGCCATTGGCCTGCTGCACTACCTTGTGCTGGCACTCAAAAGGCGTGACATCTTCTTTGCTGGCCTGATTATCGGCATTGGCACTACTGATATTCTGCTGATAACGGTTAAAAAACTGCAGCGGATGCAAACCTGCGCCGTGTAACCACTCAAACTGCATTTCAATACGGCCGGTACTAAACTGCTGAGATAAGAAAATTTCTTCGCCCTGACTACAAAATGCCGCCACTTTTTTCAGCTGGTCTTTGCTTTTTTCCACATTGGATTCACCCCAGCAGCGGATAAAAGACACCACTTCGTCCGGCACCTTGCCCGGGCCAAAATCTTTCAGTTGCCAGTCGGCCGCCAAAATTTCACTGAACATTTTTTGCTGGCTGTCAAACAACTGCTGCGCTATTTGTTTGGGTAAATCGGCATCATGCTGTTGTTGCTGCTGATAGCTGGCCAGCAAGCGCTGCAGCGCATCGGCAGGTACCAGAAAACCAAGCTGATTGCCGGCAGAAGCGACGTTCACCCCCACCACTTTGCCACTGGCATCGACAGTCGGGCCGCCGCTCATGCCGGCATTCACAGCGCCGGTAAAATGAATGCGCGGATAATAACTGTATTTTTGCAGGCCATTGTAGGTACCAGGCACCAGAATCATGCCCAAATCATGCGGGTTGCCCAGTGAATACAAGGTGGCACCCTGCACTGGTTTTTCCGGCTGAATGCTGAACCTGTGCTCTGGCTGATAATCGGTTTGCACCAGCGCCAGGTCGTTGACCACATCCACCGCCAGCACTGTTAAAGCGCCTTTTTGCTGATTAACCGCCAGATATTCCAGCTGATATTTGTCTGGAAACAACACAGCTTCCGACACCACATGGTAATTGGTAACCAGTAAATTCGGTTGTTCCAGCACAAATCCAGTGCCAATTGAAGACTTGGCGCCCGAGGCTTTTTCCAGCACCCGCACCTGTAATAAGGCAGGTTCATAACGGGCAAATAATTGCTCGGCCGAATCAGCCTGCACCTGCAAAGTGGTGAGCAACAACAAACAACAGCAAAACCAAATCCAGCGCATAACAGATCCTTGTGAGCTCAGCAGCTGCAACATCACACGCAATTGCCGTATTGCCAGGTTAATACAATAAACTATACAACTTACGCCGGTAAGTTGCGGTCAGGGCATCCCCTTTAGGCTGCACCGCCAGCATATCCAGCATCAGTTTTTTACTGTCGCCAAAATTTAAGTCCTGTTGCAAAATTTTATACAACAAGGCCAGCGCATCGGCCACTCTGTTGGCTTGCTGATACTGCACAGCCAGCTGCTGACACAACAACAAATTATCCGGGTCAGCGGCCAGCTGCTGTTCCAGCGCACGGATCTCCGGGCTGTCGGCCGCTTGTTCAGCCAGTTCAATCAACGACAGCACCTGCTGGTACAAAGCATCCTGATCGGCCAGCAGCACTGTGCTCAGCAGCTGTTTGGCTTCATCAATTTTGCCAAGCGAAGCGGCACAATACGCCAGCATTTTGCGGATATCCGCCCGCTCTGCAGCCAGTTGCTGCGCCTGCGCTAACAGCGGATATGCCTCTGCCCACTGCTGTGCAGCCAGCAGCGGCTCGGCCTGCTGTAACAACAAGTCTTCGGCTTTGGGCAAATAAGGTTGTAACCGCTGACGGATTTGCGCTTCGTTCTCTGCACCGGCAAAACCATCCACCGGTTGACCATTTTGAATAAAAAGCGTGGTTGGCACACTGCGTACGCCAAACTGCATCGCCAGTTCCTGCTCCAGATCGCAGTTCACTGTGGCCAGCACCAGCTGTTCCGGATAAGCAGTGCTGATCCCTGACAGCACCTGCAACAACATTTTGCTTTGTTCAGCACGTTCAGACCAGAACGCAAAAATCACCAGTTTTTGTTGGGATAAAACCAATAAATCCCGCACGTTTTCAAAACCAGCAGCAACCTGATTCACCAAGACAACACCTGTAACTGAATTAACTTATTGATTTAATACTATGTGGTCAGGCCGGTGTTTTTGCAAGGCACAGCATTGCCGTTGCCGTAATTGTCAGCAACTGCCGGAAAATATGCTGTAAGCAGCGGCAAAACCAGAAAAAAGAAGTCGACAAAGCCCGAGTTTTTCCCTTAGAGTAACACCCTGACGAGCCTGCAAAATGAACTTCTGCTCACAGAAGTCACCACTAAAAATCAGGGCCGTAGTTTGAACTATTTGTTGCCAGTGCCTTACGCTGCCAACCTGTCCACGTAGCAAAAGAATTTCTTGTTTCGACAAGACCCAACCGGAACTGCGCCCGTGTTTTTTAACCACAGCCGCAGCGCCGATATTTTTGCATACGCAAACTATGAGACCTGAGTCATGAGCCAACAAAACCAACCAGAAATGCTGTCTGGCGGTGCCATGTTAGTTCGCGCCCTGCACGATGAGGGCGTGGAATATGTTTATGGTTACCCCGGCGGCGCCGTGTTACATATCTATGATGCGCTGTTCCAGCAAAATGATGTGAAGCATGTGCTGGTCCGCCACGAACAAGCTGCAACCCATATGGCGGACGCATATGCCCGTGCCAGCGGCAAAGCTGGCGTCGTGCTCGTCACTTCAGGCCCTGGTGCCACCAATGCAGTCACCGGCATTGCCACTGCTTATATGGATTCTATTCCGATGGTGGTGATCTGCGGTCAGGTGATGAGTCACCTGATTGGCGACGATGCTTTCCAGGAAACCGATATGCTCGGTATTTCCCGCCCTATTGTGAAACACAATATGTCGGTCAGAAACCCGGCTGATATACCGGCTATGGTAAAAAAGGCATTTTATATCGCGCAAAGTGGCCGGCCTGGCCCTGTGGTATTAGATATCCCAAAAGATATGACCATGCCCAATCAGAAGTTTCCGTATTCTTATCCAAAAGATATCAAGCTGCGCTCTTATAATCCGAATGCCAAAGGCCATCCGGGGCAAATTAAAAAGGCGCTGCAAACCTTATTGGCAGCCAAAAGGCCAGTACTTTATTCAGGCGGTGGGGTAATTTTAGGCCGAGCCTCTGAAGAGCTGACGGAGCTTGCCAAAAGGTTAAACTTACCGGTGACCAATACCCTGATGGGGCTGGGTGCTTATCCGGCGTCAGATAAACAATTTATTGGCATGCTGGGTATGCACGGCAGTTATGAAGCCAACCAGGCTATGCACCATGCCGATGTGATTTTTGCCGTCGGCGCCCGTTTTGATGACCGGGTGACCAACGCCACCAAAAAATTCTGCCCCAACGCCACTATTATTCACATTGATATAGACCCGGCCAGTATTTCAAAAACCATTAATGCCCATGTACCTATAGTGGGTTTGGTCAAACCTGTGTTGCAGGAAATGCTGAGTCAACTGGATAAACAGGACAGCAAATCTCAGGCGCAGCTGGATCAAACTGCACTGAACCAGTGGTGGACGCAAATTCAGCAATGGCGTGAAGTGCATGGTGGCCGTTATGAACAACGCTCTGATCTGCTGAAACCTCAGGCCGTGATTGAAGCTGTGCACCGTCATACCAAAGGTGAAGCTTATGTCACCTCAGATGTGGGTCAACACCAGATGTTTGCCGCCCAATATTACAAGTTTGATAAACCCAACCGCTGGATCAACTCAGGTGGCCTCGGCACCATGGGTTTTGGTTTACCGGCCGCTATGGGCGTGAAGCTGCATTACCCGGACGCAGAAGTAGTGTGTGTCACAGGTGAAGGCTCCATTCAGATGAATATTCAGGAGCTGTCGACCTGCAAACAATATGGCCTTGGTGTCAAAATCATCAACCTGAATAACGGTTATCTGGGCATGGTGAAGCAGTGGCAGGACATGAACTACGATTCGCGTTATTCCAGCTCTTACATGGACTCGCTGCCGGACTTTGTCAAACTGGCTGAAGCTTATGGCCATATTGGTATCCGCGTCACCACACCGGAAGAGTTAGAGCCAGCGCTGGAACGCGCTTTTGCATTAAAAGACCGGCTGGTATTTCTGGATATTCATATTGACCCGAAAGAACACGTGTATCCGATGCAGGTGCCTGGCGGCGCTATGAATGACATGTTCTTAAGCAAAACGGAGCGGACTTAACATGCGGCACATTATTGCAGTTCTGCTGGAAAACGAGTCCGGCGCCCTGGCCCGTGTGGTGGGTTTGTTTGCCCAGCGCGGTTATAACATTGATTCGTTAACTGTGGCCGCCACTGAAGACCCAACGATGTCACGCCTGACCCTGGTCACGCGCGGTGACGACCAGGTCATAGAGCAAATCACCAAACAGCTACATAAGCTGATTGAAGTGGTGAAGCTGGTGGACTTAAGCGAAAGCGCCCATATCGAACGGGAGCTGATGATGGTAAAGGTTAAAGCCAGCGGCGATCAACGGGAAGAAGTCAAACGTTGTGCCGATATTTTCCGCGGCCAGATCATCGACGTGTCACCGACCACTTATACCATTCAGGTGGTGGGCACCAGTGACAAGCTGGAAGCTTTTATTGAAGCCATGTCAAACACTCAGATCCTGGAAGTGGTACGTACCGGCGTGTCTGGTATTTCCAGAGGCGAAAAAGCGCTGGCGCTCTGAAACCAGCCACACTCAGAGCAGTAAAAACAACAAGGGGCGCAGCCAATGGCAGCGCCCCTTTTTGATACTGTATCAACCGGGCTTAGCCCGCTTTGAGCGCTGTAGGGTTGATGTCCTGTGCCGCTGCTGCCGGCGCTGTTTTGGCCATATGCCTGCCGTACACCAGCTGAAATAACGGTGTGGCCATCAGAGTGGTCACTATCGCCATTAACACCATAATGGAAAACAAACCTTGCTGGATCACGCCATAACTCAGCGCAATATTAATAATAATCAGCTCCATCAGGCCGCGGGAGTTCATTAAAGCGCCTACTGCCATGGCAGTGCGGTTATCGGCTCCGCCAATGCGCGCGGCTGCCCAACAGGCCACACCTTTGGCAAAAACAGAGGCCGCCAGAATAATCAACGCTGTGGAAAACACCTGCCAGGAGCCCAAAACATCCAGCTGGGTTTTTAAACCTGAATAAGTAAAAAACATCGGCAACAGCAAAAAAACGGTGATTTTGCTTAAACGGGCGCTGACAATTTCACTCATTTTGCCCCTGGGCATGGCAATACCCAATAAAAAACCACCAAATACAGCATGCAGGCCCACCCACTCCATGGCGTAAGCCGATAACGCCCACAGCAGCAACACCAGCAAAAACACCGGCTGGGTTAACACTCCGGTTTTATCTGCTTTGTCGGCCAGCGGTTGTAACCAGCCACGGGCCTTAGTCAGCATAAAAGCGGCGTAAATCAACCCACCAATCACCGCTTTGATGGCCAACACAGCACCGCCGCCAAAACTAGCCAGTACCACAGCCAGCACTACCCAGGCAGCAGCGTCATCAATGGCGCCTGCAGCTAAAGCCAGAGTGCCCAGCGCAGTACCCGCCAGTTTTCGTTCATAAATAATGCGCGCCAGCATTGGAAAGGCCGTTATAGCAATGGCGGCGCCCATAAAAAGTGCGGCATTGGCAAAAGAAATATCCGCAGCAAACAAGCCCGGCTGGCCAAGCAACCACAGACAAAGCAAAGCGCCGACGATAAAAGGAACTATCATGCCGGCCAGCGACACGCCAATGGCACTTCGCGCCTGCTGCCGGAACAAGAAGGTATTAAACTCCAACCCGACCAGAAACATATAAAGACCAACGCCAATTTGGGCGCCTGTGTACAACATAGGCATAGTGTCGGCGACAAAAATACTTTGTTGCAGCTGTGGCCAAAACAAACCCAATAACGAAGGCCCAAGCACCACACCGGCAATCATTTCACCCACTACACGAGGCTGGCCGATAAATTTAGCTAAATAACCAAACAGTTGTGCGGCCAGTAAAATGACCACTAACTGCTGGAGAAAGGCCCAGGCCAACTCGGGATTTGTCATAGATATCACTCGCTATTGCTGTTGTTTTATAAGGCAATGCAGGACAGAGGGTTGTTGTACCGAAAGACCGGGCGCTGGCCCGCTTCACCGCCGGCTACAGCCGGTCTGTGTTGTTATCACAGCAACATAACGCTGCGCCAACGCCATAGCAAGCACTTTATCAACGGCGGTATTTGCAGTGATGACAGGCTATTTATCGGCTCTGCGCCTAGGCAATACAGGGCATTTCTGGCATGCTGCAGCTTTTGCATACGGAATATACTGATGTCAAATCAAGAGTCTGAACAGGTTGATCAAAGCCTGCTGTTTGAAGTCATTGAAAACCAGCTGGCTGACGCGTACCCGGCCAAAGTCAAAGCGACTTTAATGCGCCTGCGCATGACTGGCCATAGCCAGGAAGAAGCGATGGAACTGATTGCCTGCGCCCTGGCGCCGGAAATGCTGGCCGTAGTTGAACAGCAACAACAGTTTAATCTGGCCCGTTATGAGCAACATCTGGATCTGCTGCCAGAAACGCCCTGGCTGGAAGCCGAATAACCACTTTTGTTGTTGCCAAAAAACAGGGAAGCATCTTGTGATATTGCGTCTGATAAGCCTGTGTTGTTGCCTCTGGTTGTTGTCTGGCTGTCAGAGCAAAGCCACTGCGCCAACCGCAGCACAGTTATATCTGCAGACTATCAATAACTTGCCTGCCGCCGAACAACTGCCGCCTTATGCCACCTTGTATCAGAGCTATCTGCAAAGCGCTGAAGTGGCCAACACTGCGTCTGCCTGGAATGAATGGCAAAAACAGGCTGCAACTAAAAACTGTCAACAGCTCGACTGGCAACAAGGGCAAAAAGACAATTTCTGGACTCTGGCGTTTTATCGTCATGCCATTCAGTGTTTTAGCGAACAGCAGAATAAGGCTCAGTTAAAACACTGGCATAGTTATCTGAACTATCTGCGCAGCGGTATTTTGCAAAGCGGTCATGGCAAAACCGCTTACGGTGCTTATCAAATCAATCTGTATCAGGACGGCCACGATTTGGTGCAACTGCTCGGTATGCAGGTGCTGGATTATTATGCCGAACTTTCCGCCAGCAATAACGCCCTGCATTATGTGCTGCAGGTCTACGACAACAACGAGCAGAAATTTAAAGCTATTTATCTGGAAAATCAGCGCTATCTGCATGCATTGGATCAAATCCCTTTCCCTTTTACCGGCCTGGTTGACGGCTGGAGCCGGCAGATGCAGCCGGAATACACCAAAACCAATTCAGTGTTGCTGGTGCCTGTGGCCATGATGCTGCAGCAAAATGGCGATACAACACAGGCGGCCAATCTTTATCTGCAAGGCATCGGCCAGGGTTCGCATCAGGCGGCAGTCAAACTGGCGGAACTCTGTTATCAGGTGGAACTGACACTCAGCAAAAACCAATGTCACCAATGGTTAATGGCTGCAGCTGACGATGACTACGTGCCAGCGCTGCAATTTTTGCTGTTTCTGCATCAAAGCGGCCGGCTTGGCAAAGTAGATGCCGACAATATCCGCTTGCAACGAGCGCAAATTAACGAGCTGGCCGGTGCCGGTCAGGCGGAGTTGCAGCTGTCGCGTTATTATTTTGGTAATAAATTTGGCAAGTCCGACCCGGCGCAAGGCGATTTCTGGTTAAAAGAAGCAGCTGCCGCCGGCTTGCAGGACGCCCGGGCTTTTTATCTGTTGTCACAGCTGGAACAACACCCAGAGCAACAGGCCACTCTGGCTGCACAATTAAAACCTTTGGCCGATCAAGGCAATAGCGTTGCCGCTTATCTTTATGCATCACAACTGATGCAGGAAAGCCCATTGCCAGCCAAAGTACCGGCGGCCGAAGCTTATTTGCTGCAAGCCAGTAAAAACTGGCATCCGGAAGCGCTTTATCTGCTTGGTTATGGTTATGAAGAAGCAGTGTTTGGCGAAGCCAACCCCAAACTTGCACTGCATTATTATCAGCTGGCTGCAGAGCGTTTTTTTAGCAGAGCTATGCTCAGGCTCGGCACTTTGTACCGTGATGGTGAATTGCTGCCCAAAAACAGCGAACTGGCCAACCGCTGGTTTATGTTGTGCAGCAAACAAGGCAATGTTGCCTGTGCCTTTAATGCCGGTCTGATGTTTGATGATGGTGAAGGTGTTAGCCAGGACGCCAAAACTGCCGCGCATTTTTACCAGTATGCAGCCGCCGAAGGTTATACCCCCGCTAAAAACCGGCTGGCCCTGTTGTATCTGTTTGGCAAAGGTGTGAAAGAAGACGCAGCCAAAGCTTTGGCATTATTAACTGAAGCGGCTGCTGCCGGCAGCAACAGCGCTAACTATTACCTCGGACTGCTGTATTTTGAAGGCAAAGTTGTTCCCCGCGATTTTGCCAAAGCCAAATTATATTTTGAGCAGGCAGGCGAACATCCCAACGCTATCCGCTACCTGCAAAACTGGCAACAACTGACAGAGCAATAGTTCAGACCTTCAGCGCTGACTATTTATTAACCAGTTGTTTTACAATGATCTGTATTCAATTGGTGACTAAATGTAATGGCGCTGGCATCTGCACTCAGCCGTCGTATAAGCTGCGGCTGATATTCAAATCCGGAGTAACCCCAATGCAGAAAAAAACCGCCCCAGTGCTGGCCAGTCTGGCCGCCGCCCTGTTGTTTGTTTGTGCGCCAGTCAGCGCAACAGTGGTGCTGGTGAAAACCAGTCTGGGTAATTTTGAAGTGAACCTGTTTGATCAAACCACCCCAGCCACAGTGAATAATTTCCTGGCTTATGTCAAAAATGGCAGTTACCAGAACACTGTATTTCACCGCAGCGTCAAAGGTTTTGTATTACAGGGTGGTGGTTTTCGCTTCAGTGGTGACAACAACGCCCCTTTTGTGGCAGTTCCGCAGCTGGCGGCTATTGCCAACGAACCCAAGTTATCCAATGTTCGCGGCACTATTGCGATGGCAAAAGTCAGCGGCAACCCGAATAGCGCAACCAATCAGTGGTTTATTAATTTAAGCGACAACAGCGCCAATCTGGATCTGCAAAACGGTGGTTTTACTGTTTTTGGTCAGGTGACAGGCACTGGTATGGAAATTATTGATTCCATCAGCAACTTACCGAATAACCTCAACACCAATTACCCGGAAGTGCCGCTGCGTAACTACACCGCAGCCGACGGTACCGCCAAAACGCCGGTCACAAGCAATAACCTGGTGATGATTGAAAGCATTACCGTGATTAATGCTGAAGTAAATACCGCTTCGGGCCTGAATCCAAAAACCAACACACTGATCACTAGCACGCCAAGCAGCGGAAGTTCCGGTTCCTCAGGTGGCAGCCTTGGCTGGTTCAGTTTGCTGGCAGGAGCCTTACTGGTTTGGCGTCGCCGCAGCTGCTAAGTCTGTGAAAAACCCAGTACTCAAAAACATAAACCGGGCTTTTGCCCGGTTTATGTTTTGTGCTCAATGCTGGACCCGGTATTGGGCTCAGTGGCAAGCTTTGCCGCCAGAGTCGTCAGACAAGCCTGGCAATAACAAAACTCTGTTGCCTGCAAACCGGCCTGCTCAGCTAAACCAAAGGGCAAGCGCAAACACCAGCAATGTTCAGCCGGTTCACCGGCACTAACCGCACACAGATTTTGTTTGCCACAACCCGGACACAAGCTCATCATCCCCTCCGCCAGTTCAGCAGCACCAGAG
This sequence comes from Rheinheimera sp. 4Y26, assembly GCF_025245835.1. Taxonomy (GTDB): domain Bacteria; phylum Pseudomonadota; class Gammaproteobacteria; order Enterobacterales; family Alteromonadaceae; genus Pararheinheimera. The sequence continues at coordinate 33,641 of NZ_JAOBWS010000015.1, read as the reverse complement.
TAACAACACCAGCCACTAAACCCCAGAAAGGTGATGCAATACCCCAAAAACTCAGGCCGGACGCTGTAACCAGAAAAGTCAGCATAGCGGCATCACGATGCGGCGACTCCGCACTGACCTGCGCCAGATTGGACGCAATAGTGCCGAGTAATGCCACACCAGCAACTGTTGCCACCAGCGCCTTTGGAAAAGCCGCAAACAGCGCCACCACTGTGGCACCGGCCAAGCCGGTCAACAAATAAAACACCCCGGCGGCAATGCCGGCAGTATAACGTTTTGCCGGATCCGAATGAGCTTCAGGCCCACTGCAGATGGCTGCCGTAATAGCGGCCAGATTAATAGAAAAGTTCCCCAAAGGAGCCGTCAGCAAAGTCACCAGGCCGGTCCAGCTTAACAGCGGCGACACCGGTAACTGATAACCACTGGCCTTCAGTACCGCCAGACCGGGAATATTTTGTGACGTCATAGTCACCAGAAATAACGGCAAACCAACGCCAAGCAGCGCCTGCCATGACCACTCTGGGCTGATCCATACCGGTTCCACCAGCGTCAAAGACACCTGGTTTAGCTGCAATTGCCCCGTGACGGATGCAAACAGCAAACCGGCCATTAACACCAGCGGCACCGCATAACGGGGCCACCATCTTTTTGCCGCCAGAAACACCCCTAACATAGTGAGCACCAGCACGGGAGCATCGGGCAGGCTGATAAAAATGGCCAGACCAAACTTAAATAAAATACCAGCCAGCATGGCCGCGGCAATAGGTAACGGAATGCGGCTACTGAGTTTGTCAAACCAGCCGCTCAGGCCAAGCAACAAAGTCAGTACTGCACTGAACATAAAGACACCAACAGCCTCGGCTAAACTGACATCCGTTAAACTGCTGGCCAGCAAAGCCGCGCCCGGCGTAGACCAGGCGGTCAGCACCGGCGCTTTAAAGTACCAGGAAAAGCCAATACAGGTGATGCCCATGGCAAAACCCAGCACCGCAATCCAGGACGCTGTCACCGCCTGATCTGCCCCTGCCGCGCTGGCCGCCTGAAACACAATAGCCACTGAACTGGCAAAACCTACCAATACAGCAACAAAACCGGCCACCACAGCCGACACACTCCAGTCCTGCCATTGCATTGGCGTTTTTTCCGGTTTCATCACTACTCCCAGTGTTCTGTAACAACAACCACTAACGCAAAAATTTTGCTACGTACCAGCAGCTGGCGACGATTTGCAACTGCTGCGCTCTGGCCCAGCTCAGCCCCGCCCGCACCAGTTGTTCGGCCAGCCCCTGGCCACGCGCTGCTTCAGGCACAAAAGTATGGGTAAAATTAACCTGCACGGCATCACCGGATGCATCGGTACTAAGCTGATAGTCCAGCCGGGCCTGCTGCCCTGCAAAATCCAGCACAAAACAATGTTGCTCCGGCAAATGTCGGATAACCGCCTGATCCATAATGGGCTCCTCAGCTGATAACCATAGAAAAACAGCCCAACTACTTTACGCCGCAGCACCGCAAAGTACCAGCGCCTGGCTCAGTCCATCCAACATGGCGACAATTCAGTGCAGCTGCTCATCATGACACCTCAGCCAGGGTTAGGTATGCATGAGCCAATACAGATAAAACTGCAGGCAAAGCGCCAATTTCTTGTTAATCTACCAAAAATTTTATCGCCCCAGCCCAAAGCGTCTGCGGCTTTTTCAGATGGAGTGGTTATGACCAGCATTGGCACCCCAGCCAGCCCAACCAGCACCAAGGTATTGTTACTTGGCGCCGGCGAGTTAGGCAAAGAAGTATGTATAGAATTAAAACGTTATGGCTGTGAAGTGATAGCCGTTGACCGCTACGTAAATGCCCCAGCCATGCAGGTGGCAGACCGCCATCATGTGATTTCAATGCTCAACGGCGCAGCCTTGCGTCAGCTGGTGATCAAAGAAAAACCAGATCTGATTGTGCCGGAAATAGAAGCTATCGCCACGGCTACTTTACTGGAACTGGAGCAGGAAGGTTTTCAGGTGATCCCAAGCGCCCGTGCAGCACACCTGACGATGAACCGCGAAGGCATTCGCCGTCTGGCTGCTGAAGAGCTGCAACTGCAAACCTCGCGTTACCAGTTTGCCGATGACCATGCCAGTTATCTGGCCGCTATCGCCACTGTGGGCTACCCCTGTGTGGTCAAACCCATTATGTCGTCGTCCGGCAAAGGTCAGTCGGTATTAAAATCTGATGCCGATGTCGAAGCAGCCTGGGCTTATGCACAGGAAGGCGGCCGCGCCGGCAAAGGTCGGGTGATAGTGGAAGGCTTTGTTGATTTTGACTACGAAATTACCTTATTAACCGTCTGCTCTGTCAGCGGCACCCAATTTTGTGCGCCGATTGGCCATCGTCAGGAAAAAGGGGATTACCGCGAGTCCTGGCAGCCACAAGCTATGTCAGCCGCAGCCCTTGCCAAAGCGGAAGATTATGCCCGCCGTATTACCCATGCCCTGGGTGGCCGTGGCGTTTTTGGAGTTGAATTATTTATCAAAGGAGACGATGTCTGGTTCAGCGAAGTGTCGCCGCGGCCACACGACACCGGCATGGTGACGCTGATGTCACAGAACCTGTCTGAGTTTGCTCTGCATGCCCGCGCTATCCTGGGTTTACCTGTTCCGGTCATACGGCAGCTTGGCCCCACCGCCTCAGCTGTATTACTGGTGCAGGGACAATCACAACAGATGCGTTTTCATGGGCTTGACCGCGCATTGACCGAAGCGGATACTGAAATTCGTTTATTCGGAAAACCTGAAGTACAGGGGGAACGCCGGCTCGGTGTTGCGCTGGCTCAGGCCGGCACTATTGAGCAAGCGGTAGAAAAAGCCCTGAATGTAATTCAGCAGATCAGGGTGGAGTTATAAAAGGACACAACAACTGCAAAGACTTATTGGCAAACTTTGCCAGTCTGCAGAGTTGTCTCCTACACTAAGAAACTGATAGTCAGCAACATCTGTGCACTGAACTATCAGTTTAACCTGCAGTTCTGCAGCAGCAGTGCTGAATTGTCGTGGTCGCAACGAAGAGGGAATGTGCATGATTTTGTTAGTCGGTGGGGAAAAAGGCGGTAGTGGCAAAAGTTGTCTGGCCCAAAATATCGCCGTGTATTTTTCAACCCAGAAAAATGCCAACGTGATTCTGGTGGATTGTGATCCGCAGCGAACCACGTCTGATTGGGTGCAGGAACGCCACCTGTCACCGAACGTACAATGGATCAACTGTGTACAAATGTACGGCAAGATCCGTTATGAACTGAAGAGCCTTGAACATCACTACGATTATGTCATCGTCGACTGTGGTGGTCAGGATAGCGTGGCGCTGCGTTCCGCCATGTCGGTTGCCTCTCATGTATTGTTGCCATTACGGCCAAAACGCCGTGATTTAAAAACACTGGAACACTTAGAAGATTTGGTCAGCAACTGTAATGTGGTCAACCCCGACATGATAGTTGCCTGTGTACTGACCCAGTGCCCTTCGTTACCGAATCAGGCTAACCGGATCCTCGATGCAAAAGAAGTGGTACGCAGCTTTAATTTACGGGTGTTAAACGGCGTCACCTATAGCCGCAATATCTATGATGACAGTGAAGAAAAAGGTATGTCTGTGATGGACACTGAGCCGGATGGTAAAGCGGCTACCGAAATCAAAGACATTATTGTTGAACTGATGGCAATGAAGGCAATTCAAGAAGATGGCATTGACCGATCTGAAAAAAAATTCAACACGATCGAATAAACGCGCTTTCACCGTGGAAGAATTTATTGCCGATGCTGAAAACTACGCTATGGGGATCCCCAAAATCGTTAGTGTCAGACAGGCACCGGAAGAAGATTCAGCAAATCTGCTGAGTCAGGGACCAATGCGTCATGCAACTTTCACTTTAAGTGCCGAAGCGATTGAAGTGTTAAACAATCTGAGTAAAGAAACTGGCGTGTCAAAATCAAAATTGATCCGCCAGCTGATTCTCAGCGTCAACGAACAAAATCAGAGTGCCGCTGTGGGCGTAGGTAAGTCCGTCGTGGTGAAAAAGGTGGAGTAACACCGCTGTGCGGTCTGGTTAATTTGTCAGACCGCCACGGTTGTTCTCGATGACAGCACACACCTGCGTAATACTGTCACCATAGAGCTGTTGGTGAAACTGCCGTTCCACACAATACCGTTGATAAAAATCCAGAACATTGGCCGCACTGCTGGCAACCCGTTCCAATTCGGTTTGCTGACCTCTGCCCAGACTGCCACCAATTTCAGCAAAACGGGTTTTAATGGCGCGCATACTTTGATCCGACTTCACCTTGCTGGCATTTTGCGCTGAATCACTGAATTTTGCGTACAGTTGTTGTTTATAAGGCAGCAACACAGGATGATCTGACAATGTGGCAAGCGCCAGCACTAACACGATAAACCATAAGACTTTTTTCATCATTACACCTTTATTTGCGCATTGTCGCTTATTCTACGCATAAAATAACCCGAACGAAATCCGGCATTGTGTTTTGACGGTTTGCACCCGATTCACACAGTAAACTGTCATCATTGTTGACACTTTGCTGTTGCCAAAGTTTACATATTCTTGGCTGAACCTGCGCTTTATCAGGCATTCAGACCCGGCAAATTTTGGTACAAAATTTGCCTTTGATCACTGAATGTCAGTGATAAAGCCCGCAGTTGATCTACCGCAATGCAGGCAAGACCATGATCCATCAGCATTTACTGCTATAATCGCCCACAGTGCCGGCCACACAGATGCCGGCCTGGCTGCAGCATCAGAGGTACAGCGTGGAACCACAACAAAAGCAACAGGCTATCCCTATTAAAGTGGATATGCACAATCCAAAAGAGCAAAAAAATTACCCGGTTCGGGATCGGATTTATGTGCGGGCAGTCAAAGGCTTACATCAGAAATTACGCCGCAATATGGGTTTTATTTTTATGGGCCTGTTTATGCTGTTGCCCTGGCTGCAGTTTGACGGCCATCAGGCCATTCTGCTTGATATAGGCGAGCAAAAATTTAATATTTTTGGCATGACCTTATGGCCACAAGACTTCACCATCATGGCCTGGATTTTTGTCATCGGCGCTTACGCCTTGTTTTTTGTTACTACTTTTTATGGCCGGGTCTGGTGTGGTTATTTATGTCCGCAAACGGTCTGGACCTTTATTTTTATCTGGTTTGAAGAAAAAATTCAGGGCAACCGTAATAACAGAATGAAGTTGGATAAAGACCCCTGGTCGGCGCAAAAAGTGCTGAAAAAAGGTCTGACCCACTTCGCCTGGCTGGCATTTTCCTTGTTAACTTCATTGATTTTTGTCGGTTACTTTACGCCGGTAGATCAACTGTTTATCGACTTTTTCAGCGGTAATGCCGGTTTCTGGGCCGTGGTATCTGTGTTGTTTTTTATGGTGTGTACCTATGGCAACGCCGGCTGGATGCGCGAAATTATGTGTACCCACATTTGCCCTTACGCCCGCTTCCAGTCTGCGATGTTTGATAAAGACACTTTTACCGTGACCTATGACGCAGTGCGGGGGGAAAACCGCGGCCCACGCTCGCGCAAAGACGCCGACTATAAAGAAAAAGGTCTGGGTGATTGTATTGACTGTAACCTCTGTGTGCATGTGTGCCCAACAGGTATTGATATCCGCAATGGTCTGCAATACGAGTGCATCAACTGTGGTGCCTGTATTGATGCCTGTGATGACACCATGGACAAGATGGGTTATGCCAAGGGTCTGATCAGCTACACCACCGAGCACAGCCTGGCTGGCAAACCGACTAAAGTGCTGCGGCCGAAACTGCTGGGTTATTTTGTGGTGCTGCTGGTGGTTTGTACTGCCTTTGCCTGGACCCTCTGGACCCGGATGCCGGCAGAGCTGGACGTGGTGCGCGACCGTGGCAGTTTGTTCCGCGAAACGGATGAAGGTTTAATTGAAAACACCTACACCTTAAAAATCATCAATAAATCGCAGCAGGATCAAACCTTTGTGCTGAGTTTCACCGGTCTGGAACAAGCGAGCTGGATAGGTGAAAAAGAAATCACCATCAAAGGCGGCGATACTGCCGGCATTCCGATCAGCCTGTCGCTGGACCCGGCCGATGCGAAAAAACCTGTGATGGATATAGAGTTCCAGGTACGCGACAAAGACGAGCCTGACGTAGAACTGAGCCAGGGCAGTAAGTTTTTTGCCGGCCGTTAATCCTGCTATTTAAAGCCTGAACCGGAGCAGCAGTTTAAGCTGCTGCTCCAACAAAGCCATCGCAGTCTTGTCCAGAGCCGGTTACACTGCCCACAGCTTTTGATGAGGTTGGTTATGGCCGCTGCTTTTGATTTTTCTGAACTCTCCCCCGACTTAATTCTTGATGCCTGCCAGCATTATGGTTTTTATGCTGAATCCGGCTTGTTGGCTTTAAACAGTTATGAAAACCGGGTGTATCAGTTTAAAGCCGACGATGGCCTGCGTTATGTGGTGAAGTTTTACCGGCCACAGCGCTGGAGTACGGCACAAATTCTGGAAGAGCATCAGTTTGCTTTTGAACTGGCCGAAGCCGAGATCCCTGTGGTGGCGCCACTTAGGGTCGAGGGGCAATCCCTGCTGCCCTATCAGGGTTATCAGTTTGCCGTATTCCCAAGCCGCGGCGGCCGCCCATTGGAAATTGATGATGATGAACAGTTATGCCAACTCGGGCGTTTTTTAGGTCAGCTCCATCAGCTTGGCGGCGCCAAAGACTTTTTACACAGACCAAAGCTGTCGGTGCAGGAATTTATCGGCCAAAGCCGCAATTTATTGCTGCAACAAGGACAGTTCAGCACGCACACAGGACAACAACTTGAGCAGTTATTGCAACAAATAGAGCTGTTATGCCAGCAACAATATCAACCTAAACGCACCATCCGCTGTCACGGCGATTGCCATCCAGGCAACTTGTTTTATCATCAACAGCCATTTTTTGTTGATCTCGATGATTGCCGTCAGGCACCAGCCATGCAGGATTTATGGATGCTACTGGGAGGCGAAGCGCCGGAGCAAAGAATGCGGCTTGATTTGTTACTTGATGAATATCAACAGTTTTGTGATTTTGATTTTGCGGAACTTAAATTGATTGAAGCACTCAGAGCGATGCGGATGGTGCATTATATGGAGTGGCTCGCCAGACGCTGGGTCGATCCGGCTTTCCCTTTGCATTTTCCCTGGTTTAACACCGAAGCATATTGGCAACAACAGCTGGTGGTATTGCAGGAGCAAATATGGCGTTTACAACAGCCATCATTGCAAATGCATCCGTTTGATTATTAACAATGAAATTTCATCAGGCCAAGCAGCTATACAGCGGAATTTAGCTTGGTGTAAGCTGTGCGCCAGCTGACTGCCGGCTTGCCGGTAATGGACGATAGAACGTAACTCTGGAACTGAAAAATGAAAAAATTAATGATGTGGTTTGCAGCGGCTTTATTGCTGGTGCCTGGGGTACAAGCTGCCGGTAAATATGAAGAAGGTGAACACTATCAGGTTATTTCTGAGCAAAAAACCGCCAAACCTGAAGTGAAAGAGTTTTTCTCTTTTTATTGCCCACACTGTAACGCATTTGAACCTGTAGTGCAGAGCCTGGAAAAATCTCTTCCTGAAGGTGTGGCGCTGAAAAAATTTCATGTTGATTTTATGGGCGGCGCCAAACAGGAAACCCAGGTGGCTTTAAGCCGCGCTATGGTGATTGGCAAAGTAAAAGGCAAAGGTACTGAAGTGAACCGCGCTTTATTTGACCACATTCATACCAAACGCAAAGCTTTTGCCAGCGAGCAGGATATTCGTGAAGTGGTATTAAGTGCAGGTATTGACGCCGCCGACTACGACAAAAACATCAACAACTTTGTGGTGAAATCTCAGGTTAGCCTGATGCAAAAAGAACAAAATACCCTGTCAAAATCCCGTGTGCTGACTTCGGTGCCGACTTTTATTGTCAACGGCCGCTACAAAATCGACCTCAGCAAACTGGACCAGTCCAACCTGGAACAGGACTTAAAAGCGCTGGTTAACCATTTACTGCAACTGCCTTAATTTTCAGGAGGTTTTATCATGTTTCGCCGTATTTTACTCAGTGCAGTTGCACTGCTCAGCCTGACATTGACCGTTCAGGCGACAGAATTTGTTGAAGGTACCCACTATGAAGTGGTGGCTGAAAAAGCCACTGCCAAACCTGAAGTGAAAGAGTTTTTTTCCTTTTATTGTGGCCATTGTTTCCGCTTTGAGCCTTTCGCCAATAAACTGGCCAATCAGCTGCCAAAAGGCGTGATGCTGGAAAAAGTGCATGTGGATTTTGTGCAAGCCGCAGCACCAGAGATACAAAACGCGCTGGCCCGTGCTTATCTGGTGGGTAAATCCGCAGGTCAGGGTGAAAAAGTTGCAGCGATGATTTTTGATTATATTCATCAAAAACGCGCTACTTTCAGCAATGAAGCTGATATTCGCAACCTGTTAGTGGTCAATGATTTTGACGGCAAGGTGTTTGACGCCAAAATCAACAGCATGCCAATTGTGACTGGCGCCAACGCGATGAAATCTACCCAAAACCACTGGTCAGAAAAGCGTGTACTGACCGGTGTCCCTATGCTGTTGGTGAATGGCAAATACAAACTGAAGTTTGACCAGCTGAACTCAGAAAATTTTGATCAGGAACTGCAACAGCTGGTGACCTACCTGCTGGCGAAAAAAGACTAATAAATGTGTTATCTGAGCCCGGCCTGCTGCCGGGCTTTTTTTTGCTTTAAAAACGCTGGCACAATGATTCATTCCAAGGCATGGCAAACTAAGGTATAACGGCTGCATGAAAATACCAAAAAGAATCCAGCCACTGGTTGATGAAGGCCTGGTTGATGAAGTACTACGGCCACTGATGAGCGGCAAAGAGGCCGCTGTGTTTGTCGTGCGTTGTGGCGGGCAGATCCGCTGTGCCAAAGTATACAAAGACGCCAGCCAGCGCAGTTTTAAGCAGGCTGTGCAGTATCAGGAAGGCCGCAAGGTGCGCAGTTCGCGCCGGGCCAGAGCGATGGAAAAAGGCTCGCGTTATGGTCGGGAACAACAAGAGCAAAGCTGGCAACAGGCCGAAGTCTCAGCTCTGGCTAAATTAGCCGATGCCGGCGTTCGTGTGCCCGAGCCTTATGGCTGTTTTGACGGTGTGCTGCTGATGGAACTGGTCACAGACGCCGATGGCGATGTAGCGCCAAGGCTGAATGATGTATCGATGTCCGCAGAACAGGCCATTGAAGATCACGCCATCATGATGCGTTACATTATGCGGATGCTGGGGGTGGGTCTGGTGCATGGTGATTTGTCGGAATTTAACGTATTGGTCGACAGCTACGGCCCTGTCATTATCGACTTACCTCAGGCGGTCGACGCAGCAGCCAATAATAATGCACTCTGGATGCTGGAGCGCGACATTAACAACATGACGCAGTACTACGGCCAGTTTGCGCCAGAACTGCTAAAAACCAGATACGCCGAAGAAATCCGGGCTTTGTATCAGGCCGGTGATTTTGACCCTGAAGCTGAATTAACAGGGCAATTCCAGGACACAACAGCGGCAGCCGATGTCGACGCTGTGTTAGAAGAAATTAAGGCTGCTTTTGCCCAGATGCAGGAACGGCAACTGCGCCAGCAACAAAACGACGATTGACCGCTGAACCTGATCTTTGTGTGCTTAGCGCTGGATGTTCAGCAGCAAGCCAAAAGCGACGGTGCACCAAACGACAGCAACCAACACAGAAAAACTTTGATGCCGCAAGTTTGCCTGCCATGCTCACCAAAGGCTGCCAGCGGTATGAAACGAGCAAACGGCAACCACAGGAGTAGGTCATGCGACTGGAGCGGGAACAAAGCCTGGTGATACTGATTGATATTCAGCAAAAACTGGCACCGGCCATTTTTCAAACTTCCCAGGTGCAGCATTCAGCCCTTTGGGTGTTGCAGGTGGCGCAGCAACTAAAGGTGCCTGTGCTGGCTACTGAACAATATCCGCAGGGGCTAGGGCAAACAGTGCCTGATTTGCGTCAACTGATAGCACCGGCCAATATTTACAGCAAAATTCATTTCAGCGCCTGGCGGGAAGCCGATATTGCCCAGGCGATTCGTGTTCAGCAGCGTCAGCAAATTGTGTTACTAGGCACCGAAAGCCACGTCTGTGTGCTGCAAACCGCACTGGATTTGTTAGAGGCTGGCTTTGCGGTCTTTGTGGTGGCCTGCGCCGTGGGCTCGCGCACCGAAGAGAACAAACAACTGGCACTGGCCCGGTTGCAACAGGCCGGTGCCAGTATTATCAGTCTGGAAATGCTGGCTTTTGAATGGCTGGATAAAGCAGGCACCGACGAATTCAGGCGTCTGAATCAGGGCTGGATCCGCTAACGGCCACAGCCTGGTGAACATTGTTTATTCAGCCAGAATTTCCACCGCAGTTGGCACCAGTTGCCAGCTGATCAATGGCTGCGTTACTGTTGCCGGGTCAAAACTTTTACCCTGAGCTTTTGCTTCTGCCGCCTGCTGTTCACGGCTTGACGCTAAATCCTGCTCAATTTTAACCAGCTGCCCTGTCGCCAGTGCGTTTTTGCCACGGGCGCTGACCGGAAACACCATATCGCCATCCCGGACCTTAATTTTTAAGCTGTTACCGGAATTTACCGCCAGCTGCATCCAGCAACCTTTTTTCTGGCAAACACTGACAATTTTGCCTTGCACCGTAATCGTCTTGCCGACAAATTGTTCCGGCGTCGCCTGCACTTTGGTCAGATCCGTCAGCAAGGTTTTATCTACCCCAGAACCAAACTGCAGCGAAGCAGCCAGCAATTGGCCGCAGAACAATGCCGGTAATACAAAAAATATCCATCTGTTGATCATCATCTCTCCCGGGTGCTTTTGGTTGTTTATCAGTGTTTATGCGCGAACTTCTTTATTTTCAGTGATATATCACAGCAATATCATATTTTTGTCAGCCTTTTACCGCTGCGCCGTAGTGAAATTCCAATAGGGAAGTTCCACTATAACTTTGGTACTACAAGTACAACAACAACTGCGAACGATGAAGATAGGGAGAAATTCTGATGAACACCAGCGGTATTAATAACCTGCAAAATCAATATGCACTTTATAGTGGCAGCACCAGCAATACGACCAGTTCAACCAGCACAACCAGCACCGCTGAGACTCAAAACACCGTCAGCAGCACTGCAGATACCGTGACTTTAAGCGCGGAAGCTTTGGCGTTGCAGGCGACTACGGTAGAACCTCCATTTACAGAAGAACCACCTGTCACACCTAGCTATGGTGGTGGTTATAGCGCTCGCCCACCTCGCTAACATGCTGGAGTTATTCAACTAATGGATGAAAAGTTTCAACAGCTTATGCTGACTCTGGCAGCTGAAAGTCAGATATTTCTGTACATCGCTAACTACGCCATTGTCGGCAATTTACTATTGCTGGTGCTGGCGTTGGTTTACGAGAAAAAACTGAACTCCATTACTATTTCATTTTTTGTCATTTGTTTGAGCTTAACAATGTCGAGGTTGTTAAGCCCTTTACTTTACGAAATTGCGTCCGGACCTACCGTATTGCACAAATTTGCCTGGTATGGCGGCTGGATACTGATCAACGTATTTTGTATTTGGTTTATTTATTACATGCATTGGTTACAAAAGCTCAGAGCAACACAATTATCAATGGTCACTTCGTTAAGTTTCATTGCGATGAGCTTGATTCAAGCTATTGATTTTATTGATAGAGCTACACTGCAAAGCAACTTTTTTGCTGATGCTTATCAGATACTGATTGCAGTCGTCAACCTATGTTCGTTGCCATTAAGTGCATATTTCTGGCTGGTTGAGATCCGCAAACGACAGTTGATTTATACAGGAGCATAACCATGGCTTTTTTCCTGATTTTATTTACCTGCTGTTTGTTGATCCTGGCTTTGCATCTGCATTTAAAATTGCGGCAACTGGCCAGCGAACCACAAATTTTTGCCGAAGTTGCTGTTGAGCTACAACAACGTGCTCACGATTTGCTGGTACGTAAAGACCAATTGGATGCCAGACAAAACAGTGTGAACAAGGATGAAGATGAGCACTGGCGCAATGATGTCGCCCAGTATATGGAAGATTATGAGCAGGAAGCTTTGGCGCGCGCCAGAGTGCATTTAGGTCGTAAAACTCCGTCAGTGAGCTGACGGAGTTTTATTTTTAACCTTTATCAGCCACCACTACGACGCCCCTTTGTTTGTGCTTGTTGTGCCAGCTTTAACTGTTGTGGTGTAGCTAACACCTGCTGCCAGAACCAGCCTGCCAGAGGCCCTATCACATCCGCTTCCGCATTAGTCAGCAGCACCAGGCCATAACCACTTTGCGGTGAATAAGCAATATAAGGCCGGTAACCGTCTACCACACCGGCATGGTAATACAACTTTTCATTGTCATATTGCACCATCCGCCAGCCGCGGCCATACCAGGCACTGACTTGTTTAAACTGTTGCCACACCGGCCAGCGTGGTTTACCCGGCATCCGGGTTAACGGCTGCTGCAGCTGGCTCAGTAACTGTGGAGGCAACACGTCTGGCCTTTGCCCTAACATAGCCTGCAGATAAAGCGCCAGATCCCGTGCGCTGGCATTCACACCAGCTGCAGCGCTTACACGGTAAAAATTGGCTTTGGGTTTCACCTGCCGCCAACCTTTGCCACCCCGTTCATGCGGCATGGCTTTATTGCGCGACGCCAGCAGTGGTGCAAGGCCAACAGAAGCGGTTTGCATACCCAATGGCTGGAACAACCGCTGCGTTAATAACTGGTCATATTTTTGCCCTGTTGCCCGCTCCAGCGCATTGCCGAGCAAACCAAAAAACACGTTCTGATAACTGTAACAACGCCCCAGCGGACAAACCGGGCTTAACTCTTTAAGGCGTGGCAGAATTTGCGCCGGCGTTTGGTCGGCTTCAATTAAGTCTTCAAAAGCATGAGCCCAAAAACCACTGCTGTGCGACAACACCTGCTCCAGCGTCAGGCTTTGTGTCAGCTCCGGGGTTCTGAGCTGCAGTTCAGGCACGTATTTAGATAAAGCCTGCTGTAATTCCAGCTGCTGCGCCTGTTGCGCCTGCACCAGACTAACGCCGGCAAAAGTTTTTGACACAGATGCCAACCGAAACACAGTGTCAGCATTGACGGTCGCGCGCTCGCCAACTGATCGCACACCATAATGCCCCAGCTTCAGAATACGATCGCCCTGCACTATGGCATAAGCACCGCCAGGCACTTTGGCCTTTTGCAGCTTTTCTCTGAACTGCTGTTCAAAACTGTGTAATAACTCAGCTTCTGATACAGGCGCGGCCGGCAAAGCCGCACTAAATAGTGCTAATAACAGCAACACTTTGCGCAAGCGCGATTTTTCTAACAACATGCCAAACTCCGGAAAATAAAATGCAATAGGCCTAAGACGCTGCGCGGTTTTTAAGGTAAAGCCGGTAAATACAACATGGGATCCTGGGGTACACCCTGGTGCAGTAATTCAAAATGCAAATGTGCGCCCGTGGCTTTGCCACTACTGCCCACTGCCGCTATCGGGGCTCCGGCCAGCACCCTGTCACCAGGCTGAACATTCACCTGTTGCAAATGTGCGTATAAGGTCTGGTAGCCAGCACCATGGTCCAGCAATACCACCAAACCAAGATTGGGGTGCAAAGTGCTGTTATCGGCAATCAAGACTCTGGCCGTCGCCACGGCGCGGACTTCATCACCGGCATGCCCGGCTAAATCAAGCCCGGAATGAGGTCTGTACTGACGGATGGCACTTTTCACACCAAAAGCTGAATTCACTTCCACCTGTTGCAGCGGCCATTGCCACTGCCGGGGAGCCGCGTGTTGCCCCCACAGCTGGCTCATCAACAAATAACCCAACAACATCAACAGCAGCAGCACAACAACCAGCGCTGCCAGCCGACGGGCCGGCCATAACGGCACCGGCTGAAACAGTTGCATTAAGCGCTGTTGATAAAACTGTTCATCCAGCTGCTGCTGAGTAAAACCGGCACTGACCTGGCTGGCATATTGCTGATATTTCAGGCTGGTCAACATGGCTTTGCCATAACTGAGCGCTAACTCAGGCTGAGATGCCAGCACCTGACGGTCTACACAAAACTCCATGGCACGGACAAAAGCCGCCTCGAGTTTGCTGACCACCGGATTAAACCAGCATAAAGCGGCCAGCAGCCGCCAGCACAACAATTGTTGTGGATCGCAGCGCTGCACATGACAAAGCTCATGTTGTAATAACAACACACGTTCAGCAGGGGGGAAATCGCTAAAATTGGCCGGCAACAGCAGTGACAAGCGGAAAAAACCAAACACAAAAGGTGAGCCTGTACCCTGTTGCTGTTTTATCTGTAATTTAGCAAGCCGGGCCACCAGTTTGTCAGCAGCTGCCGGGTTTATCCCCTGCAGCACAGCACTCAGGGCCAGATTGTCTGCCTGAGCAGATAACTGAGACAACCGCCGCCATTGTTGCCGCAGCTGCCATAACCGCCAGCAAGCACCACTGAGCCAGATGCCGCTCAACAACATCAGCAACAATTCGGACCAATGCAACTGCGCACTCAGACTTGGGTGCATAACCTGAGCCGTCCAATAAGCTGTGGTCTCGGCAACAGGCTGTAATAAAGCAGCAGGGATCACCCATTCTTGTTGCCATTTTAACGGTGGCCAGAGCGGCAGAGTGCAACAAAAAAGTGCCAGCCAGTATCCTGTCGGCCACTGCGCCAGCGCGGGCTTTTTCCTTAGCAGAACCTGCAGCCCAGACCAGAGCAAAAAACTCCAGAGCACAAAAGCACAAAGTTGCAGCAAAGTCAGCATTTGTTGTCTGCCTGCTCTGCTGCCGCCAGCCTGCTGAGCAACCGTTCCAGTTCGGCAATTTCTGATGCATTCACCAGTTGGCTGCCAGCAAACATGGCCACGGGCAAGGGCCCTTTCAGCTCAAAAATGCGGCTGGCAAAGTCCTGGGCAAAAGCCGCCAGCGTACTGACTTTATCGGCCAGCGCGCTGTAACTGTTTTTGTGACCCTGACTTTCAAAACTGACCAGTCCTTTTTCGGTCATACGCTCCAGCGTTTTGCGGGTAGAGGAATAACCCCAACCCAATACAGGCGCCAGCTCATCGTGCAGTTCACGGGCAGTCAGCGGCTGTTTTGACCATAACAGTTTCAGAATTTCCAATTCAGGCGCCGTTGGTTGTTGCATCAGTGAACCCAGCCTAAAAACAATGATGGCATTATAGTGCGACATATGTCGCAGACTGGCAAGCAAAAAATGCGACAATGGTCGCAGTTTTTATCCTTCAGGAAAACCCGTTAGAACCGCGCCTTAGCAGAGTCACACAACTTTTTTGCCTATGGCTTGAAGCGGCAGTGGATAAACCCCATCTTTATGGGCATAGCAGCCAGCCTGACTGGCATTCATTTATTTTCAGGAGTTGTTATGTCTGTTGCTCATCGTTATACCCTGCCGGTGTTGTTGTCTTTTTTTCTGACCAGCTGTGGTTATTTTTCTGCCGACCCTAAACAACTGGCCGAACAGGCCTGGCTTGCCAAAGATCAACAATTAGCAGAGGCAGTGAGCCAAATTCGTGAACAAGGGCTGGATGCAGTGGTAGCCTCTGCAGAAGCAGGCTCAGTGGCAGCCTGTGTCGCCGGAAAACTGACCACAGATCCACTGGGTAAACTGATTAGTGTTGAAGGTGCTCTGGCGGAATCGGCCAAAGTGGCGCAATTATTAGCCGACTTAGAACAATTGTTACAGCAGGATTTTAGTTTTGAACAGCTGGCCAGCACCCTTGAAAAAGGTGCTGCAGCCGCAGCTTATGCCAAAACCTTAATCGACCAGCAAGGTCTGGAACAGGCACTGCAGACGTTAAAACAAATGGTGAGTGCCAGCAGCGCTGTTGCACAGCAAGACTTAGGGGCTCATTTGCAGTCCTTATTACAGTCTTGTCAGACTGCAGCCCCGGCAGAAACAACGAGCACCAGATCACAAAAAGTCTGAGTCGCGCAGTCTCTGCAGAAGCGGCTTAGCCTCAACAACAAAACGGCGACTTAGGTCGCCGTTTTTTTTGCTTAGAACTGATAGCGCAGATGCAGCAGATACTGGTTTACATCCGCAGGCTCCAGCAACACACGCTGGTAGCTAATGCCAGCCTGCCAGGCCGGACTTAACTGATAGTTCAGCGTCAGCCCGGAAAACCAGTCAGTGCCGTCCAGCTCCTGCGTTAAAGTGCTAGCCGCCATCTGACTGCTCAGATCGGCTTGCCAGCGGATCACACCCAGCGGCAGTTCAAACTGCCAGTTATTCAGCTGCCAGAATTGCCAGCGTATTGCTGCCGACACCCCGTCACCTAACACCGGTGTGGCCTGGGCTACCAGCTGCTGATATTTGGCCGCATCCAACACTGAGCCGGATATAGTGGCACTGCCTTCCCCCAGCTTTTGGTAACCCAGCTCAACCGCCAGGTTATCCAGCAGACGATAACCTGCCACCAGCTGGTAGGCTGTGTCGGTGTTATCAGTGCTGATTAAACTGCCTTGCGGCAGGTCAAATTGCCGCGCACTGGCTTCACTCTGGCCGGCGCCCAGCTGCAGATAAAAATCTGCGGCTACCGCCTGGCTTGTTGCCAGGATGGCAGAACACAATGCCAGCAAGCCGGTGCGGCGGCGCCAGCCGCCTAAAGCCGCCAGCCCCAGCAGCATCCAGCCGCCGCTGCTACCGCCTGAAGATTTATTCTCCACCACCACATCCTGATAGGCCTTCACTGTGACAGTCACCGTGGCGTTGGCTTCACCACCTTTGCTGTCACGGATACGGTAACTCAGCTGATCTGTGCCGCTAAAACCGGCTTTAGGTGTGTATCTGAGCTGGTTGTCAGCTTCGATTCGAACCGTACCTTGCTGAGCAGTAGCACTGATCACTGTTAACACATCCTGGTCGATGTCCTGATCGTTGGCCAGCACATTAATAGTGATAGCAGTACGATCGTCGGTATTGGCGCTATCATTCACCGCCACAGGTGCAGTATTAAAGTACACAGACACCCCACCTGGATCGACCACAGCAGAGTTCACCAGCCCATCATCATCATTGGCCCCACCGTCTTCTATGGTCAGTTGCACACACATATAGCCGGCAGTCAGGCCTGGCGTCCAGTCAGCAGAACCCGGTGGTGGGCAATAACCCGGATTACCAGGTGCAGAATGCAATGCATTATTGGCATCTTCGGCAAAAGTTACCCAACGACCACGCTGGAATTTGCGATACACCGCATTGGCCGGAATGGCACTACGTTGTGGGATCACCACCCGCACCGACTGACCTGGGGTTGGCAAATCACGGATGGCAAAGTCAAACACACCACCCACAGGTTCAAAAGCGGGGTCAACCACTAAATCATCTAACTGACCCAGCTCTTCATCCTTAATCTGCACACCACCTGTACTGCCACTGCGGGCAAATAAACCCAGACCACAACGCACACCCGGGTCACATTCAATCAGGTAGGCATTGGTGGTGACTACCTGCTGCGGCAGAATATTGGTAGACGGCATATTGTCCAGATAATCCGGAATACCGTTATCGTCGGTATCCCCTGTCCCTTCCTGCTCGTCATTCTTACCATCGCCGTCTGTATCGGTATTAGGGTTTAACACCGGCAAGTTCGCAATCACACGGAAATACACCGAAGCCTGCACTACAGCACCGGCTGAGTCTGTCACGTTCAGCTGCACCTGATAACTGCCGGCTAAACCTTCAGCACTGAAAGTTCTGCTGGCGTCAGTTGAATTGCCGTCGGTATCGGCTAAACCTGAAGTGGCAGACCAATCGTAACTGTGTGTATCACCGGCATTAGCATCGCTAACCTGCACTGTCACTGTCACAGGTCCACCATTGGGGGTGACCAAACTGGTATTAACGCCACCCTGTGTCAGCGTCAGGTTCACCACAGGCGGGATATTGCCACTGCGGATTTCAATGGTGTGTTGATTGGCACTGCTGGCATTGACGCCATTGTCCAAAGCAACCACCAGTTGACTATCACTGAACCCCGCCCCCTGGGCCAAACTCACCGGAATCTCCACTTCTTTTTGCCCTGGCTGGGTAAATATCGCCACACCGGATGTCAGATTATGCTCGGCAGGAGTAGCTGTTGTTGCGGCATCGATCACATAAGGCACACTCAGCGGATACTGTGGCGCGGGGCCATTTAACAGCACGCGGAAATTAACTTCACTGCCACGGATGGCAACTTGTGATTTGCTCAGTGACACCAACGGCTGAATATCCAGCTGCTGTATGGCTTCACCACTGACACCTACCGCATTAGTGGCTTTCCACACCAGGTCATGGCGACCTGGCGACAGCAACATAGAGCCGTTGTTGGCGAAACCGGTCACAGTTACAGTGCAACACTCATTGCCCGACACGCCGTCTTTGGCCAGTTTTTTCAGCGCAGCCTCAAGGTCGGCCTGTGTGGCATTTTCCGGTAGCCCTAACAGCTGCCGTAACGTCATTGGCGTAAACAGGCCTGTGGCATTTATCACCAGATGCTCAGGCGCTGTGACTATTGGCTGCAGCGGATCAATAGTGGCAATGACTTTCAGATCAAATGCCGGTAGCGCATCACTTGCAGTACCGTCGCTGACACTAATCACTATGCCCAATGTTTTGCCTGTATCAGTGCCCGCCGGAGTACCGGTTAACGCGCCTGTGGCCGGGTCAAAGCTGGCCCAGGTTGGTTTGTTGCTGATACTAAAGGTCAGCACATCATTGGTATCGATATCAGTCGCTGTGGGCACAAAACTGTAAGACGTGTCCTGATCAAGGCTGGTTCCCGGGATGCCGCTGATGCTGGGTGCATCGTTCACCGCAGCAATCACCACATTGACGGTAATGCTGTCGCTTGCTTCACCGTCACTGACTTCAACAACAAAACTGTCGTTGCCGTTGTAGTTCGCTTGCGGCGTGTAACTCACCACACCAGCGCTGACACTGGCACTGCCGTTTTCTGCGGCGCTGCTGATACTCCAGCTAAGCGGGTCATTGTCGGCATCTGTGGCAGTCAATGTCAGCGCAAAAGCGGTAGGAGCACCATCTTCACTGATGTTCACGCTGGTTGAAGCACCTTGAGTGATCTCCGGCGCTTGATTTGGCGCTACCGGGGTGACTGTATTGGAAGTGCCGGAAGCTGCACCGGTACCAACACTATTGGTCGCCCGAACTGTAAAACTATAACTGGTGCCATTGGTTAAACCGGTAAATACATAAGGTGATGCCGTAGTGGTTCTGCTGATACCGCCCGGGCTTGCAGTCACGGTATAACCGGTAATGCTGCTGCCGCCATTGGAAGCCGGAGCAGTAAAGTTAACCGTTGCCTCAGCATTGCCTGCAGTTGCACTGCCAATCACCGGTGCGCCGGGAACAATCGCATTCACGGTAAAACTGCGACTGACCTGGGTTGCAGCCAGGTAGCTGCTGTTACCGGCCTGATCGGCGTTAATGGTACAGGTACCTGCTGTGACAAAGGTTAAAGCACCGCCTGTAGTGATGGTACAAACCGCCGGTGTGGATGACGTAAAAGTCGGTGTCAGGCCGGAATCCGAGGTTGCAGTCAGGGTTGGCGAAGTGCCAAAAGTCTGAGCTCCCGGATTATTAAAGGTAATTGTTTGGGTAGCGGCCGGAGTCACCGAGTTTGACGCGGATGATGCCGGGCCTGTACCGGCCGAGTTATCGGCTGTCACGGTAAAGGTATAAGCCTGGCCATTGGTTAACCCCGTCACCACAACAGGTGAGGCAGCCCCGTTCACCGGAGCCACATCTGGCGGGCTGACGGTCACTGTATAGCCGGTAATTGTGGTACCGCCTGTGTTTACAGGTGCAGTAAAAGCCACGCTGGCCTGGGTATCACCGGCGATGGCAGTCCCTATGGTCGGAGCGCCTGGAACAACAGCGTTCACGCTAAAGGAACGGCTGACCTGGGTCGCTGGCAGATAAGAGGAGTCGCCCGCCTGATCGGCATTGATAGTACAGGTACCTGCGGTCACAAATGTCAGCGTTGTGCCACTGACAGTACAAACTCCGGTGGTAGATGAAGTGAAGGTGACCGTCAAACCGGAATCTGAGGTTGCCGTCAGCGTCGGCGAAGTACCAAAGTTTTGTGCACCTGGGTTAGCAAAGGTAATAGTTTGTGGTGACGCCGGAGTTACCGAATTGGAAGCAACCGAAGCAGAGCCGGTACCGGCCGAGTTAGTGGCGGTCACGGTAAAGGTATAGGCCACGCCATTGGTCAGTCCTGTGACTGAGATGGGTGAAGCAGCTCCGGTTCCTGTGAGCCCACCTGGGTTAGCGGTCACGGTATAACCGGTAATAGCAGCGCCGCCGGTGCTGGCAGGTGCAGTAAAGGTAACCGATGCCTGGGTATCACCTGCCGTTGCAGTGCCAATAGTTGGCGCACCAGGCACTATTGCATTTACCGTAAAGCTACGGGACACAGTGGGAGCCGCATTCGTACTGGCGTTGCCCGCCTGATCCGCGTCAATGGTACAGGTACCTGCTGTTACAAAGGTCAATGCTCCGCCGGATGTAATAGTACAAACACCGGTGGTGGCAGAGCTGAACTCAACAGTTAAACCCGATGTTGCTGTGGCACTCAGCGTTGGCGTGGTGCCAAAGTTTTGTGCGCCCGGGTTAGCAAAAGTGATGGTCTGTTCCGCCTTTGGCGTAACAGAGTTAGACGCCGCTGATGCAGAACCTGTTCCTACGCCATTGGTTGCAGTGACAGTAAAAGTATAAGCAGTGCCGTTGGTCAGTGATCCAACCGTAATAGTACAGGCCGCAGGGCCGGCACAACTGCCGGTCGCCCCACCAGGGCTGGCAGTGGCTGTGTACTGGGTAATAGCCGAACCACCATTGCTGACCGGCGCGGTAAATGTCACATCAGCTTGCCCGTCGCCCGCTGTGGCAGTGCCAATAGTGGGAGCCCCCGGAGCAGTAGGTGCATTGCTGACGGTCACGCCATTGCCTGTAGTATCGGCAATCACCACAGCAGCATCCGCACCTGAGTTCCAGTCTTCAGCAGCAGCCAGATTGTAGGTGGTACCGCCCATTGAGCTGGTACCGTTTTGATTCAGCAGCAAATTGGCTGCGTTTTTATCTGTAGCGCTGAGTGTTAGCATAAAGCTGGTACCGGACGTGATTTCAACATTGCTGGTATCGGTCAGGCTATAAGTGCCGCCGCCCTGGCCGGTAAAGGTAAATTTGTTGGCCACTATGTCGTTGCCAGCGCCGCTTGATGTTAACAAGCCTGTCGCTGTTACCACCAATGCTCCGGTGGAAGCATCGTAGGTGGCACTGGTGATGGCGGGTGCCGCCACATTGCTGACAGTTATCCCATTGCCAGTGAGATCGGCAATAGTCACTGCGGCATCAGCCCCGGCGTTCCAATCTTCAGCAGCGGCGAGGTTATAAGTAGTCGCGCCTGTAGAACTAGTACCATTTTTATTCAGGATCAGGTTAACCGCAGCCCTGTCCGTTGCACTTAGCGTCAGCGTAAAGCTGGTACCTGAGGTGATTTCCACATTGGCGGTATCGGTCAGGGTATAAGTACTGCCACCTTCCCCGGTCAGGGTAAATTTGTTGGCGATAATTTCATTGGTGGCGCCACTGAGTTTTTTCAGGTTAGTGCCGGTTACAACCAAGGCACCGTTGCTGGCATCATAAGTTGCAGAAGTGACGGTAGGTGCAGCAACAGTCGCCGTGATACCGTTACCGGTCAGATCTGCGATTGCTGCCGAGGCGGCGATAAAACCGGCAGCACCAGCGAGATTATAGGTAGTGCCCCCGGTGGAGCTGGTACCAGCTTTATTAATAATTAAATTGACCGCCGCGCTGTCAGTGGCACTCAAGGTCAGGGTAAAACTGGTGGCTGAGGTAATTTCCACATCGGCGGTGTCGGTCAGGGTGTAAGTAGTGCCACCTTCGCCGGTCAGGGTCAAATCACTGGCATCCACATCATTGCTGGCACCGCCGGTTGCGGTAAAGGTGGTTCCGGTCACAACCAGGTCGCCCGTGGAAGTGTTGTAGGTAGCGGAGGTGATAGTGGGTGTTGGTACCGTATTAAGAACAAAACTATCAAAAACATCGAAGAAGCCGGAACTATTGGAGGTAATCACCACGCGGTCAACATTATCAAAGGTGCTGTTTAAGGTAACGTTATAAGCACCTGCGGTTTCATCAAAACCAGTTCCGGTCGTTTGGGTACCTGTCGAAGCGGCATCTCTGAAGCCTTCTGCCGAAGCAAAACCACCACCAAATGCATTGATATAAAAGCTGGAGAAATCAAACTCGTTGCCCGACGTGGTCTGGATGGTAATAGTTTCAACGCCGGTAAAAGCGCCGGCAAAAAGGCCTGCACTCCCCCCCTGTCCATCATCAGTATCCTGAAACCAGTTGGCCGCACTGTAGGTGATAGTAAAATCACCCTGGGTATAGGTGGCAGAGCCATGGTCCGCACTTTCGACAAAACCAGCGGCGTTAAAATCAATAGTTACATTGGACGGTATGGAAGCTGCGTAACTCAGATGGCTCGTCAGCATTGTTGCCAAAAAAAACAACATGTAACACAAACTGCTGCCTAAAATTTTGCTGGCAGATTTTGCCAACGTCAATAAATGTTGGTCAAAATAACCTGTTGTTGTGCTGCTTTTCATAGAGGCCTCTCAGCTCACGAAGTTTCCATTAAAAAATTCTCCGGTAACCTGAGGAGGTATCGTTCATCAGGTTATCGGAGTCAGTCACTAAAAGTGATTTGTTACGGACGCGGAGGGTATAAACCTTCCAGCGCAATAATAAAATTCATTCCCAAATACGGATTGCGGATGCCCACAGGAGCCCCGTTACCCACTGAATTGACTGTCACTGTACCCGCCGCTGTGACATTAGCATGCACCCCACCCAAATTTGCTTTGGTTGCATCGGGCGCCGTGCCGGTAAACAAACCATTAAAAGCGACGTTAGTGGGACCAGCCTTAGCAGTAGTAGCAGACAAATAAGTTGTGGCACCTGTCGTCGGCGGAACCATTGCAGTAGCAGTGCTGGTTGCAACATCCACAGTAGCGTTTACTGCTGTTGCAGTACCGGTAAACTGCGCTGTGGGCGCATGCGCCGGTAATTGTGCCGTGGTCAGGCTGATATTTTCCGCGCCTGCTTTTTGTCCCAATACCACAGGATTTAAACCAGGGCCCGTCCCCATACCTACAGCACTGCGGCCCTGTAAATCTGGTAAAGCAAAAGTGGAGTGCCCGTCGCCACCATAGGTGGTGCCTAGCAACGAAAAAAGCGCTGTATTACTGGAAATAGACATTAGCTGGCCATTACAGAATGCCCAGCCTTCTGGGGCATAATTGCCAGCAAACATGCGAATTTCGCCTAAAAACGGATCAGACATTTAAACTCTCCTTAGTTGGTTTTTTCATGGGGGGTACAAATCCTTATACAAACAATGTCCGCTTTCCGGGGCGACTCGTTTAACCCAGGCGCAGTGTTATTTTGATGCTAGCCAAGTCTGACAATCGCTCGTATAGCGCTGATGCTCAAGTTGTTGATTGAAAGAGGAAACCCTTCAAAGCTAGGCGAAATCCGGCAAAACATCAACCCGCAACCAAATTAGAAACAACATCAGGCGACCAATACAGTTGAAAATGGTTGCCTTCTAGCCCCCGGCACTGAAAACCATGGCGCCGATAAAACTGCAAAGCTCCGTCATTTTGTTGCTCCACCAGCAGCTGTAGCCCCAGCTGCTGCTGTTGCGCATATTGTCGCAAGCCAGTCATCAACTCACTGCCAAGCCCCTGCCCGCAAAAATCGGGTAATAAAGCCAGATCGGTGATATGCAAAAAATCCGGACGGCGCGCCAGGATCAGACGGCCAACCGGCTGTTGTTGCAACAAAATCAAATAAACTTGAGGACAGGGTGATTGTTGCTGGTAACTCTGTTGTTGCAACTGATACTGCTGCCGCAACAGCTGCTGAGCCAAAGGCTGTGGCAAACCGCTGTTTGCAAAATAACTGTGATTGGCGGCAAAGAGCTGTTGAAAAAAATGATCATCCCCAGACTGCGCTGGCCGGATTGATAATAAAGAAGTGGATGTATCTGGCCACAGCAACATGGTTGTTCCTTTTTAGTTGCCGGCCAATCTAACCTGAAAGCCAGGCAAGGCCAAAGCTGACCAGTTACCGGACAACCGCATTACAATATGGATTTGGATCAGAGGTTTATGTTTAAAAGTATGGGCTGCAACATGCTTTTACAGGAAGAAAAACTGAGTACCTTGCCTGTTATTGCAGCAAAAAGCAGTGCACGCTGCCCCGCTACAACCAGCGCCTGACTTTTTGCTGGTACTGTAAAAACGCATCTCCAAACAAGGTTGTGAGCGCGCGTTCTTCCGGCTTGATCTGAAATTGATGCAGATACCAGACAAAAAATGGCAAAGGTACAAAGGCACTAACGTCCGCCAGCCATAAAGACCAGCCGAACAGCACCAGCAACATTCCCAGATACATCGGATTGCGGCTGTAACGGAAAATACCCTGCTGCACCAGCTGACTGGCAGCCTTTGGATTTAACGGGTTCACAGTGGTTTGCGCGCGGCGAAAAGTAATAACCCCAAGCAGAGCTATCAAAATGCCGGCTGCACACCAGGCACCAGCCAGCCCTGCCCGCCAGAACACAAAATCCACCGGGATAAATTGCCATAATGGCAGCAGATGGGTACAGCCAAACATCAGAACGGCAAAAATCAGCATCAGTAACAGCGGGGGAATTTTTAATTCAAGGCGGGACATCAGACACTCCGAAGACCAACAGGCAATCCTTTGCCTGTTTTATCAACCTTTAGGTAAAAGTACCAGCTTAATCAATCACTTTATGCACTATTGGATTTAACGCTGGTGCCATATCACTGAAAGTTAGAGCTGCCAGATATTCACTGCTGGCTTTGTCGGCTGCTTCTTTCGAAGCTGCATGTACCCGCGCAAGCAAGTCACCTTTGGTTACTTTAATACCAAGGGCCAGCACATCACTAAAACCAACGGCCGGGTCTATTTGCTGTGCCGGATGGGCACGGCCGCCACCTAAACGCACCACCGCCATACCCACAGCTACAGTGTCGCTGCTGGCCAGGAAGCCATCTTGTGGCGCCAGAATATCCTGCACCACAGGAGCGGCGGCCAGATACTGCTGTGGTTTTTCCATCAAGTCGGCCGGGCCACCCATAGCCGCCACCATCTGCGCAAAAATTTCCGCCGCTTTACCCGAAGTTAAGCTGTGTTCCAGCGCTTTAATGGCACTGGCTTTATCAGGCTGCAAACCGGCCAGTTGCAGCATGCTGGCACCCAGTTCAAGCGTTACCTGATGCAGCCTTGGTTCGCGGTATTTGCCGGTTAAATAATCCAGCGTTTCTAATACTTCCAATACGTTGCCTGCAGTTGCGCCCAGACATTCGTTCATGTCGGTGAGCAGTGCCTGTGTTTTTACACCGGCGCCTTTGGCGGTATTGACGATGCTGGTGGCAAGGGCTGAAGCGTCGGCCACATTTTTCATAATGGCGCCTGAGCCAATCTTGACGTCCATCGTCAGCACATCCAGGCCTGCTGCCAGTTTTTTCGACAAAATAGAAGCAGTAATAAGTGGAATAGATTCCACAGTGGCAGTGACGTCTCGAATCAAATACAAACGACGATCGGCCGGCGCTAATTCCGCACTTTGACCAACAATGACACAGCCTAACCGGGCCACTTCGGCCTGAATTTTTGCCAGCGGCTGAGTGCAGCTATAACCCGGAATAGTTTCCAGTTTATCTACTGTGCCGCCGGTATGGCCTAAACCACGGCCGGCAATCATGGGCACATAAGCACCACAAGCGGCAATCATCGGCGCCAGCATTAAACTCACTTTGTCGCCAACACCGCCGGTGGAGTGTTTATCCACCACGGGGCCATTTAGTTTACCGGCCCAGTTAAGCACTGCGCCTGAGTCGCGCATAGCGCGGGTTAAGGCCACAGTTTCTTCGGTGACCATGCCATTTAAATAAATCGCCATAGCAAGGGCAGCAGTCTGGCCTTCGCTAAAACTGTTATCGGTAATGCCTTTGACAAACTGCTCTATGGCCGCCTGAGGTAACTGGCCGCCATTGCGTTTTAATTTGATAATTTCCTGCGGTAAATACACGTTGGACTCCGTTAAGATTTGGCAGCAGCGCTGGTGTCAACTTTAGTGCTTTCGGCTAAATACAAAGGGGTAAAAGCACTGGGTAATAATTCGCCTAAAGTCCACTGCTGGATTTGTCCCAGGTGGTTGCAGCTGGCAATCGGGCTTTGTGGAGTGAAAAATTCGGCGATCACCTGACGGCAAATACCACAGGGTGGCGTCAGTTTTTCCTGGGGGGTGTAAACCACTAAAGCCTGAAACTGACGCTCACCTGCCACTACAGCGGCGGCAATGGCATTACGTTCAGCGCAGGTCGTACCGCCATAAGATGCGTTTTCAACGTTACAACCGGTATAAATTTTGCCGCTTTGCGCCAGAATGGCCACACCCACCGGAAAGTGGCTGTAAGGGGCGTATGCTTGCTCAGAGGCAGCGCGGGCTTGTTGTTGCAGTAAAGCCCAATCCACAGATGTTTTCATCAACTGAAAATCTCAGGTTTGTTAGGGCAGCCTGTTATGCACCGATTTTTACGCGGAATCAAGAGTGGTTTTCGCAAATTTGCCGAAATTACTCACAGTTTGTTGTTTTTAGCTACAAAGTAGCAACAACTATACTGCCGGATGGCTAAATACGGGCAGCCGCTTGTGCAGCGCGGGCGCGGTGGCTGAATAACCAAACTGCAGCAAATAACCATAAAGCCACCAGTGGTAACATCCAGAATGCTGTGCCTATACCGGATACATTAGCCCAAAGACCAGTACCAAGCCCTGCCAGCTGGCAGCCTAAAGAGCCGCCGATATTAGATAAACCCGATAACACCGGGCCCTGCTGCGGCGCCAGATCCATCGCTGTTGCCAGTAGCAACGGATAAACACCACCCAGCCCAAGCCCCAATAACAGATTGCCTGCTGACAAGGCCCAGCTGCTGTCGGCCAGTTTTAATACCATAGCGCCGGCCAGCATCATCAGCACCAGTAACCGCAGCAAACGGCTGGCGCCAAGATAGGGGATGAGATATGCAAAACCGAGCCGGCTTAGCACCATACCGCCGGTAAACCACGCAAAAATCAGCCGCGCCTGTTCCGTTGGATACAAAAGCGCCGAGCTGGCGTAACTGACAAACCAGTTGCCGTTACCCCATTCGACCGCACCGTAACCAAACATCGCAAACGCCAAAGCTACAAATACCGGCTGTTTTAATACGGCCTTGTAAGACAAGCTATGACTTGGCGCAGGTTCAGCGCCCGGATCTGCTGTTGCCTTTTGGGCTATCAATAACGCATACATCGCCAGCGCCACTAACAACACCGCCAACAGCCGTAATGGCCAGCGCCAGTCGGGCAACCACCAGTACAACACCACCACCAGAAAAGGCGCCGCCAAAGTACCCAGGCTAAACATAAAATCCATCAGCCCCATCATTTTGGCTCTTTTATTGGCGTGTAGACGGGCTATAAGGGTATGACCTATGGTGAACATCACCGAGCAAAACAAACCAAATAAAAAAATGCCTGCTAGTAGCTGCCAGGCGTTTTGCGCCAATGAAATGGCCAGCAGGATCACAGTTTCAATCAGTGCTAACGCCGCAAACAGCTGCAGGAAATGAAACTTCTGCACATATTTGCCACCCAGATAAGCGCCGGATACAGTGCCAAGCGCCATCACCAGAAAAAACCAGCCACTTTGTGCAGCGCTCATACCAAGCTCGCGGTTTAAATCCGGCAGCAATACGCCCCACAAAATAATCAGTAAACCCAGCAGAAAAAATCCGCTGAAAATGAGAGCTGTGGGGTGAAATCTGGACATGAACTCAGGCTTCGCAGTATGGAAAACCGTGATTATAAAACAGATAGGTTTTTTGTAAGCGCTTTAAAGCAGCGTTTTTGGCGCCATACGAATGCAGCGCCTGTTTTTATTCAATCGGCAACGAACGGTCGTCGGGCCTGCCATTACAGCAGGCTAAAATCGTCAGCGTCCAGCATGGCCGGGAATTTTTGCCGGAACTCCTGTAACTGGGTCAAATCCAGGCTTGCCTGCAATACACCGGCCTGATGCGGCTTTAGCTCAGCCAGCGGCTTGCCGATATAATCCAGCAGCTGAGAATCACCACTGTAGTCGATGCCGTTGTCGTCTTTACCCACCCTGTTGCAGCCCAGCACATAAGCCTGATTTTCCATAGCCCGGGCGGCTAATAAGGTGCACCAGATGTCACGGCGCGCCTGTGGCCAGTTGGCCACATAAATCAGCACATCATAATCGCCTCTGTTGCGGGCAAACACCGGAAAACGCAGGTCGTAACACACCTGTAGCATCAGACGGAAACCTTTGTATTGCACCACCTTACGACAAGCTCCTGCCACATAATGCTGATGTTCGTTGGCCATCCGGAACAGGTGTTTTTTATCGTAATACTCAATGGATCCGTCCGGGTGTACAAACAACAATCTGTTGTGCACACCTTCGGCGGTTTTTATGGCCACAGAACCACAAATGGCCCACTGATAAAACGTCGCCTGTTGCTGCAGCCACTGCACTGTTGGCCCTGTCATCTCTTCGGCAATCAGGTTACTTTGCATCGAAAAACCACTATTAAAGGTTTCCGGCAACAGTACCAAATCAACCTCTCTGAGCTTGCTGAATTGCGCGGCAAAATAGGCTCTGTTGGCAGCTGCGTCCTGCCAGACCAGCTCAGACTGGATCAGCGCTACATTCAGCTGTTTTGTTATCGGCTTAACCGGCATAACCGCTCCGCTGCTTGTTGTAAGGTTGCATCCTGTTTGGCAAAACAAAAACGGATAATTTTACTGTCCTGCTCCTGGCGGGAAAATACTGATAAAGGAATGGCTGCCACGCCAACATCTGTTGCCAGAGAGCGGCAAAATTCCAGGTCATCAAGCGCACTGATGGCACTGTAGTCAGCCAGCTGAAAATAAGTACCGGCACAAGGCAATAACTTAAACTGGCTTTGGCTGAGTAAAGCGGCAAAACGGTCGCGTTTTTGCTGATAAAAACCAGCCAGGCCTGTCACCAGCTCAGGTGACGTTTCCAGGATGCTGGCAATAGCATATTGCGCCGGCGTAAAACTGGAAAAAGTCACATACTGATGAATTTTGCGAAATTCAGTGGTTAATACCGGTGGTGCCACGCAATAACCGAGTTTCCAGCCGGTAACATGGAAGGTTTTGCCAAAAGAGCTGACGACAAAACTGCGCTCCTGCAGCGCCGCCTGCTGATGAGCACTAAGCTGTGCCGCACCGTCAAACACCATATGCTCATACACTTCATCACTGATACAAAACAGGCCGTGCTGCTGCACCAGTTCAGCCAGCGCCTGCCAGTCTTGCTGACTAAACACCATGCCGGTTGGGTTGTGTGGACTATTAACGATGATCAGTTTGGTTTGATTACTGACTCTGCGATGCACCGCCGGCCAGTCAATACGATAATCCGGCGCCGTTAACTGAATATGTACGGTTTTGCCGCCGGCCAGTTCAACGGCTGGCTGATAACTGTCATAAGCGGGATCAAATACCAGCACTTCATCACCGGGCCGCACCACCGCCTGAATGGCAACAAACAGCGCTTCAGTAGCACCCGAAGTGATAGTGACTTCGGTGTCGGCATTCACCATACGGCCATAACAACGTTCGGTCAGCAACGCGATTTGCTGGCGTAATTCCAGCACACCTGCCATAGGCGCGTATTGGTTTTTACCGGCCAATACTTGCTGATTCAACTGCTGCAATAGCGCTTCAGGTGCTGGGAAATCAGGAAAACCCTGAGATAAATTAATGGCTTGCTGCTCTAAAGCTAACTGAGACATCTGGGTGAAAATAGTAGTGCCCACCCAGGGCAACTTACTGCGCAAATCCATAAAACTCCTTTTGACCTCATGTTGCAGCGCGGCAGAACAAGCTGATGCTAGCATTTTTGCCAACCAATTGTCTGTCAGCACCGAAAAAAACGGCTTGGCCTCGAGCTGCCGGCAATGCTACCATCTGAGACATTTCAACACCTAGACGTCTAAACATAAAGATGAATAAAACAGCCAGCAGCAACCAACTCAATCCTTATGCTATTCAACTCTGTGCTTTGGGGCGCTGGATCAGCGCGAAACAATGGACACCGGCCGGCAGCGGTAATTTTTCTATCCGGCTGAATGAGAACAGTGCGCTGGTCACTCCGGCATATAAGGACAAAGCTGAGCTGAGCCCACAAGATTTGGCGTTGCTGACCTGGCACAATACCCAACCAAATCAAAACCCAACACTTTCACCCTGCACTTTGCTGCACAGCACTATTTACCAGCTGTTTAGCCGCGCCAGAGTGGTGCTGCAAACCCAGTCTGTTGCCGCAACAGTGTTTTCCAGGCTGGTGAGAGCCGAACAGCATCTGTTTTGTGGTTATGATCTGCAGCAGTTGATCCAGCCAGAGACGCAACATCAGGCCGGTGTGAATCTGCCGATCCTGGATGCCAAACAGGCCTGGCCACAACTGGCCCGGGAGCTTACACATCGTCAGCATCAGCTCAGTTCCGCCTTCTTGGTGCGGGGTCAGGGCCTTTATGTCTGGGCCGACAATCTGGAGCAAGCCAAACGGCAACTGGAGGCGTGGGAGTTTTTATTCAGTTGTGAACTGGAAAGACTCAAAGTGTCAGGACAGCTATAACAGCAGCAAGCTAAATCGTGTCATTTCTACCTGGCAGCCTGCGCGCTTTTTTGGTGCATTTACGCGCCAGCAAATAGCAACCAGGTAATACATCCGTTCATATTGTTAATATAATTCAATCAATTACATACAGGAACAACAATTGCTTTATGGCTGTTATCTTTAAGCACGGAGCTGTTGCACATGGCCGTTCATACCCCATTGCGTGGTTTGCGTTGTTTTTGCGTGGCCGCCGAATGTTTAAGTTTTAAAGAAGCTGCCAATCAGTTGTATCTGACGCCTTCAGCTGTCAGTCATCAAATCAAACAACTGGAAGAAAACCTCGGTTTTAGTCTGTTTGAACGCCAGACCAGAGCCGTATTACTTACAGCTGAAGGCCGGCGCTTTTACCAGGCCATTCACCCGGTGCTAAGCACGTTATCGGCCACTGTTGCAGAGTTTTGTCAGAGCAAAAGGGAGCAGGTGGTCAGCATCACGCTGCCGGAATTTTTTGCCAGTGAGTTTTTTGTCCCCAGATTAGTTGGCTGGTCGACTCAGCATCCGCAGGTGAATTTACGGCTGGAAACAGTGAAATCACGTCAGGACGCAAGTCGTCACACCGATCTGCAAATAGTGCTGGCCAGCAGCAAACCGACAGATAAAAAAGCTTATCAATTGTTTGCCATCAGTTATGTGCCGGCTTGCAGCCCCGAGCTGTTTCAACGTCTGCAAGGGGAACCTGCCGATTTGCCGCTGCTGGAAACAGTGCCGCTGATAGTGCATCAGGCCCGACCCTGGTGTTGGCATCAGTGGGCTGATCAGGCGGGTTATGATGACTTCAGACCCAGACAAATTATCCAGCTCGACAGTATGTTCAGCGTCGCCAGAGCGGCGCAGCAAGGGCTGGGAATTGCGCTGATCCCTCTGCCTATCAGCCAAAGCTGGTTTGACAGCGGCAGTCTGGTGCGGTTGTTTGACGAGGAACTGCGTACGCGTGACCATTATTATCTGGTACAGCATGAGCAAAACCAGCAAAAACCAGAGATCCAGTTATTAATCAACTGGATACTGGCAGGTTTTGCCAGAAGCAACGACAGCCTTACAGATGAATGAACTTCAGCTGTCAGCTGCAATTTTCTCGTTTGTCAGACGCACTCCCTGCCCCCTAGAGTTGGCAATACAACAAGCAACAGCTTTGTTGTGTACCAACCAGGAGCAAAACCATGAAACTGACTCAATCACGCTGTTTATTGGCCACCTCTTTGTTGTTGGCCAGTTTTGCCAGTCAGGCTGGCAATCAAAGTTATCAAATGGTGCTGATGACCGAAAATACTGCAGAAGCAAAAGCGCCTGCAGCCACTACCGATCCTTATGTGCGCCAAACCCGGCTTTGTGTTGCCTACAGCAAACAAGGGCAAAGCGCACAAGCAAAACGCGCTTGTCATCAGGCAGTCATGCTGGTGCGGCAAGCTGGCGAGGGTCCGGTCGGCATGCAGCGTCAACTACGCTCTTATGCCTATAGCAACAGAGGTGTGGCTAAAGTACTCAGTGGCGACAATATCGGTGCGCTGGCCGATTTTCAGCGGGCCCATCGGATAAACGCTAACGCCGTCAGCCAGCACAACCTTGGCAAACTGACATCAAGCCTAAATACGGGTACTGCTTTGCTGGCCGCCAATCCTCTGGAAAGCGACACCGACTAATTAAACTGCGGGTGGGTCTTTAGCCCCCGTTATTGCAGGAGATGAAGATGAAAAGTTATCACAGTATTTTTCCAAGCCAGACCAGTAACTTACAACTATTTTTCTGGCACTGCTGGCAAGGTTTAGCGGAACAATGGCAGTTTTATCAGCACATAGCCGTCAGCCAATGGGATCCACACGACGAAAATCTGTAAGCCAATTACCGATTAATAGCTACAGTCAGCTGATGTTACTGCTACCTTTAGCCTTTTACATGGCATAATAACGGCCTTTTGCAAAATGGCAGGTAAAGAACATGCGGGTATGTGGCGTTGAGATTAAAGGCAGTGAAATAATTTTGTGTTTGATGGAAATGGATAACGGCCTGATGGTGTTGCCCGATTGCCGTCAGGTGCGTTTCCCACTGTTAAACGATCAGGACACTGAGCAGATGCGCAAGTTTCAGTTCAGTATGGCCAAACTGGCGGAAGATTATAAAATCAGCAAGTTTTTGGTGCGAGAAAGACCACAAAAAGGCAAATTTTCCGGCTCAGCCGTTGGTTTTAAAATTGAAGCTGCACTGCAGTTGATCCCAACAGTAGAGACTGTGATTTGTACCAACGCGGCCATCAAAGACAAACTGGCCAGACACCCTGTCCCCGTTGATTTCAGAGATACAGGCCTCAAAGCCTTTCAGGAAAGCGCCTTTATTACTGCTTACGCCTATCTTATTTATTAATCACAAGTTTCTGACGATAAAAGTCCCTGCTAATGCGGGGATTTTTTGTTTCTGGGAAGGGATATAACTGGGGTTCTGTTGGATTGGGCGTCTTCATATCCCTCGCAGAGCTCGGGGCGTTCAGCCGGAGGGCAGTCAACTGGTGGCGGTATCAGGGAACCTTGATATCCTTCGCAGAGCTAGGGATTGTTCCGTCGGAAGAACGCAACATTGGTTGCGTTCTTAATTCCCGGCTTCACTGTACTACTCGCATGGGAATGCCCTGCTCGGGCAATA
>NZ_JAOBWS010000014.1 GCF_025245835.1 Rheinheimera sp. 4Y26 | reverse complement strand
ATTTTGAGATCTCCATTGGTTCCATTTTATTGGAAATCTCATCAATGTCATGGTCTTAAATTTGGGGGAAAGGTCAGTGCCTGTTGATATCAGCCCGGAGTCAGTTTGCAAGCCTGAACTTTTGCATGCAAACAGTTTATTCAGCCAAAGTGCTTCGCTAAAAAATCTGCAATAAATCCGCTTCAATTAATAAAAAATCTTCCGGCGTAAAATATTGCCGGTGTAGTTCAATGGCCTGTTTGCGGTACTGCGGTAATTGCATTTTGTGGTCGGTCAGCTGAATCAGCTTTTTGCCGTTGTCACTCTGGGTGCACACCAGATAACCCATAATCACCGGCTGATGCAGCAGCTGATGGGTGACAAAATGACTGCTTTGTGGCACCTGCGCCTGATGACCTCGGGCTGTGGCGGCAAATTCCAACAGCGCATCCAGTCGCTGTTTGGCCAGCATTTGTAATAAAGTTTCGGCGGCGTATTCACCACTGCGCTGATAAAAATGCTGTGGATATTGTTCGATCAGCTCATCGAGTTTTTCACCATAACTGCGCCCCTGCACTATGCCAATTTTCATTCTGGGGTTTTGGCGGAATAACAAGGTTAAATCAACAGGGTGGTCGGCCAGACGTCTGTTGCTGATAAGTTGTACCGGCGGATACACCGAGGTGGGCCTTTTTGAAAACAATAAAAACCTTTCGCGTTCAGCGGTGCGGATTTTACTTAAGGCGCAATAGTTGCCTTGTTCGCGCAGCAGCTTCCAGGTGCGGGCATCACCGAGGCGCAGCGGTTCTATTTTTAAATCGGGCGGAGCCAGCTGCTGCAACAAAGCCAGGATTTGAATATCCACATCACCCCGACTGTTTCTGCTGTCGCTGGTGTTATTAAGCAGCAACCACATTTGTTCCGGTGCCGCCAGGCCATAGCAGGGCAGCAACAATAAAAACACCGCGACATACAGGGCTTGCATAAGGTTTCACCTGCAGCAAAGGCCGGCATCCTGTCAGCAACACAGCCGCTCTGGAGTGAGGATGTTATTACTTTAGCAAAAGCTGGCATAAGCGAAAGCCGGGCGGCGTTGTAAAACGCTGCGCCCGCAGACAGGAGCTCAACACGGGCAGATAGCAGCGCAGTTGCTGCCGGGGTTATGGCTGTGGCGGCTGGTTTTGGCCTGAAACAGGCCAGGTCAGGCTAAAACAGGTAAGTCCTTGTTCTGAGCTGACCGCCACCTGGCCACCGTGCAGTTCCACGATAGATTTCACCATGGCCAAACCCAGGCCGGCACCTTCGCTGTGGCGTTGTCTGGACGGGTCCACCCGGTAAAAACGGTCAAATAACGAGGGTAGATGTTGCGCCGGTATAGTGGTGCCGCAGTTGCTGACCTGAATACAACAGTATGCTGCTTGTTGGCTTACCGTCACGCCAACGGTGCTGCCGGCATCGGCATGGCGAATGGCATTGGACAATAGATTCGACAAAGCACGTTGTAGCATCACTTTATCGGCCGATAACTGCAGTTCTGGCCCGCTATAGCTCAGCCGTACCTGTTTTTCGTCAGCCAATAATTCAAAAAATTCAAACAACTGATTGATCAGCGGCTGCAGCGCCACTTGTTGTGGATGCAGTTTCAGCAGGCCGTGGTCGGTTTTCGCCAGCCACAACATATCACTGACCATTTTGGCCAGCCGTTCCTGCTCCTCCAGATTGGAGTACAGCAGTTCGCGGTATTCCTCCAGGCTGCGCTCTTTCCCCAGCGTGACCTGGGTTTGGGTAATGAGGTTACTTAAAGGCGTGCGCAGTTCATGGGCGATGTCGGCAGAAAACTCCGACAAACGGGTAAAACCCTGCTGCAGGTTATTGATCATCTCGTTAAAACTTTCCACCAGCTCGCGCAGTTCCCGCGGTACCGCCGAAGGTTCCAGCCGCAGGTGCAAATGTTCGGCGCTGATATGACGGATGTCGCTGCTGAGTTTGGCCAAAGGCTGCAGCCCCTGACGCACGCCAAACCAGGCGGCCAGCAGAATGACCGCCACTGCTGCTGTAATGGTCAGCCATAAAGTCCAGCGTAATAAATGCAGATAATGCAGGTGAAACTCCATTTCCATGGCTACTGCGACTTTGACACCCTTATTGCCCTGTAAAATAGCACCGCGAAAATGCCGGTTGTCCTGCTGCCAGCTGACTAAATCTGTCGGGCGGATTTGCTGCACTGGTTCTGTGAGTTTTAACAAAGGGGTGAGATCAGCACCGTCGGCGCTCAGTGCCGGCTGGGCGCTGCTGTCCAGCACCAGATAATAACTCTGGTGATGGCCGGTTAATACCTGATGCAAATGCGCCTGATAATTTTGTGGGGATAATTGATCATCTTCCAGTGCATGTAATACCGAGTGCGCCACTGCCTGTAATTCACCGGCATCCTGTTCGGAAAAATGTTGTTCAATAGAGTTTTGTAACATCGACGCCAGCAACAGGGCGCATAACAACACGGCCACAGCCACAAACAGCATGACTCTGTTGGCCAGCGACAGCGGCGCCCTGTTAAAGCTCATGCTCAGGCGCCTCTATTTTGTAACCCATGCCACGCACTGTATGAATCAGTTTGACTGCAAAATCGTCGTCCACTTTGCTGCGTAGCCGCCGTATCGCCACATCTATCACATTGGTGTCTGAGTCAAAATTCATATCCCACACCTGACTGGCAATTAAAGAACGGGGCAATACTTCCCCTTCGCGGCGCATTAAAAGCTCCAGCAGGGCAAATTCTTTTTGTGTCAGATTGAGTTTTTTGCCATTGCGGCTGGCTTTATGTTTACTGAATTCCAGAATTAAATCAGCCACCTGTAATCGGTCGGCCTGAGGCTGCAGCTGGCCACGGCGCAATAAAGTGCGTACCCGCGCCAGCAGCTCGTTAAAGGCAAAGGGTTTGACCAGATAATCGTCAGCGCCAAGCTCCAGGCCACGCACCCGGTCGTCGACACTGTCCAGCGCACTGAGTAACAACACCGGGGTATAACGGCCGGCCTGGCGCAGCGCCGTTAAAATGCGCAGGCCGTCCACGTCGGGCAACATTAAATCCAGAATAATCAGTTCAAAGTCTTCGGTCATGGCCAGATGATGTCCGTCCAGGCCATTGCGGCATAAAGTCGGGTTAAAACCAGCTTCAGTAAAACCCTGTTTCAGGTAATCACCGGTTTTAATTTCATCTTCAACTATTAATAAACGCATCTGAGTATCCACAGTTTCGCCAGGGCGACAGCGGCGTTCAGCTTAGCCCAATCTGTCGGGCTGGCATAGCAGAGTGCTGTTTCCTCAGGAATAAATGACAATATTGTCATCTTTGTGACAGAGTACTGCAATGCAACAGGCGGCACACTGCCTGAAACCCGGTTTGTTGTCACAACTTATGGTGCGCCACTTGTGGCGGACAGCAGGCCGGCATTTTTCAGCATCATAAAAACAAAAAGGGAACAACAATGCAGTTTTATCAAAAATTCTCTGTGGCACTGTTGCTGGCTGCGGTGAGCAACCCGCTCTGGGCCCATGGCAAAAGTAGCAGCAACCAGGCGGTCGATGCCGCTGTCTACCAAAGCGCGGCCGGTCAGGTAGTGCAGCAGTTTCATCAGGCGTTGCAGCAAGGCAAGCGCGATTTGGTACTGGCGCAACTATCGCCAGCAGTGCAAATTTTTGAAGGCGGTGCAGTAGAGCGCTCCCGCGATGAATACAAAGCCCATCATCTGGACGCTGATATTAAATATTTATCCCAAGTCAGCAGTGAATTGTTGGAGCAACAAATTGAAATTATTGGTGATGTTGCTTATGCCGTGAGCCGCAGCAGCCAAAAAGGTGAGATCAAAGGCAAAAAAATTGACCGCACCGGCATCGAGTCGCTGGTGCTGCGCAATATCAGAGGTCAGTGGCAAATAGTGTTAGTGCATTGGTCCTAACTGCTGCCATGCTGCCCGGGCTGTGGTTGCTGCTTCAGCCCGTTTTCCCCTCTCTGCCTTGTTGCACCACCCTGCCCACCGGCTAAAGCACAGAACAAAAATCCCAGATGACAAATTTGTAATCTTGCGGTCAGGCTGCTGTTGGCTCTGCTCTGACAAACTGCTGCCATCAATACTGTTTTTATTGGGATCCTGATGAAATTTTTCTGGTTTATCTTGTTTTGTTTACCGCTGCAGCTTTGGGCCCATGGCGGTGAAGACCATGGCGACGAAGAACAAAAAACAGCAGCAGTTATGCCGGCCAGCACGGGCAGCCGCGCTTATGCCAGCTCCGAATTATTTGAGTTGGTGCTGGTGGCTCCGGCTGCAGGCACCGACGGTCAGCTTATTGATATTTATCTGGATTATTTTGCCGACAACAGCCAGGTGGAAGGCGCCGTGATTGAGCTCGATTTGGCCGGTTTTAGCGGCAAAGCCACTATGGTGCAACCCGGGTTTTACCAGCTGAAAGCGCCAGCCCTCAAAGCAGAGCGCCATAGTATCACCCTGACCATTGAAGCCGGTGACAACCTTGACTTACTCACCACAGAACTGGATTTAACGCCGGCCAGCACAGAAGTGCCACACGACCATAGCTGGACTGAATACAGCTCGCAGTTGTTGCTGGCATTGGGTGTGCTGGTACTGGCTTTGCTGTTCTGGCGTTTGGCGTCACGTCGTTCGCAGGAGGCCAAATAATGAACAAATTTCTGCAAAATGTGCTGCTGCTGAGCCTGGTGTCGGCGGTTTTTCCTGCGCAGGTGGCCGCCCATGGTGGCGAAGATCATTCCCATGACGAAGCACCTCAAGTACAGGTCAGTGGCGACAAACCAAGCCGGTTAACAGACGGCAGTTTGTTTATTCCCAAAGCGGCGCAACATCAGTGGCAATTGCGTACCCGCAAAGTGCAACAGGCAGAGCATCAGCGTAGTGTCGAATTACAGGCGGAAGTTGTACTGGACCCGGCTTTTGGCGGTTTAATTGAAGCCGGTCAGCTTGGGCAATTGCAGGCCGGGCCGGATGGCTGGCCAACTTTGGGTCAGCAAGTGCGCGCCGGTCAGGTGCTGGCGGCGATAGCGCCGCTCGATACCAGCCTGGATCGCAGCAATCAGCAGGCGTTATTGGCTGAGCTGGATGCGCAGATCGCCTTAACACAAGACCGCATCCGTCGTTTTGAAAAACTCGGCACCCTAATGCCCGCCAACGAGCTGGACGCGCTGAATATTGATTTAGCCGGCCTGAAAAAACGCCGTGAATTTGCCGCCAAAGGTGCAGGCCAGTTGGTGCCTGTGGTGGCGCCTGTGTCGGGTGTGATCAGTCAGGTGCATAAACTGCGGGGTCAGGTGGTGGAAAGTCAGGATGCCTTGTTCCAGATTGTCGACCCGAGCGAGCTGTTCATTGCTGCCCGGTTATACGATACCAGCCTGACCCTGCCGGCAAATCCCGGCGCCAGTGCCAGATTGCTGGCGGGTGATAACACCAACTCAGGTTTCCCGCTGCAGTTTCAGGGGCAGGG
This sequence comes from Rheinheimera sp. 4Y26, assembly GCF_025245835.1. Taxonomy (GTDB): domain Bacteria; phylum Pseudomonadota; class Gammaproteobacteria; order Enterobacterales; family Alteromonadaceae; genus Pararheinheimera. Next base: position 83,334 of record NZ_JAOBWS010000014.1, on the reverse strand, counting down.
GTTGCAGTTACAACAGCAAGCCAGGCCTTTATGGTTTAAAGCACTGCCAAAAGCAGCAAGCACAACTGCAAGCAACACAGAAAACACCACACCACAACTGAGCGTAGGTCAGCAGTTAACTGTGGTGCTCTCAACCGGCGAAGTGCTCAAAGGCTGGGCTGTACCGCGCACAGCTTTGCAAAAACTGGATACAGGTGAAACCGCAGTCTGGGTGCATCAGTCAGCAGAACGTTTTATTGCACAAAAAGTCAGCCCCTTGCCACTGAATTCAGAAGAAGTGGTGATTGTCAGCGGTTTACATGATGGTGACAGAGTGGTGGTACAAGCCGCTTCGTTGCTGGCGCAGGTGAGGTAAGCATGTTTGACGCGCTGATCCGCTTTAGTTTAAAACAACGGCTGTTTGTGCTGGGCTGTGCTTTGTTGCTGCTGGTATTTGGCAGCATGAGCCTGCAAAAGCTGCCGGTTGATGTATTTCCTGATTTAAATAAACCCACTGTCACTTTAATGACCGAAGCCGGTGGTATGGCGCCGGAAGAAGTGGAGCAGCTGGTGAGTTTCCCGCTGGAAACCAGCATGAATGGTATTCCGGGTGTGAGCCGGGTGCGTTCAGTGTCTGGTGTGGGTTTGTCGGTGCTTTATATCGAATTCGACTGGGGCTCAGATATTTACCGCAACCGGCAGATGGTGGCGGAACGGCTGAGTCTGGCACAGGAGCAGTTGCCCGATGGTGTCACACCGCAGCTGGGGCCAGTGTCGTCCATTATGGGGGAAATTCTGTTGTTGGCCATTCCGGCCGATCCGGCCAAAGTCAGCCCTATGGCGGTGCGTGAGTTTGCTGAATGGGTGGTGCGGCCAAGGTTATTGAGTATTCCCGGTGTGGCGCAGGTGATCCCTATTGGCGGTGAAGTGCGCCAATACAGAGTTGAACCTATCGCTTCACAACTGGCAGCGCTTAACGTCAGCCTGAATGAAATTGAGCAGGCGCTGAGCGATTTTGGCGTGAATTCCAGCGGCGGTTTTCTCGAAGCCCAGGGCCGGGAGTGGCTTATTCGCAATATTGGCCGCACCAAAGCACTGGAAGATTTAAAACAGCTGGTGGTGACGGTCAAAGATGGCCAGCCGGTGTTATTACAACAACTGGCTAATGTGAATATTGTGGCAGCCACCAAAAGAGGCGACGCCGGTTATAAAGGCAAAGCCGCAGTCATTCTGTCGGTGCAAAAACAACCTTCCGGCGACAGTGTGCAGCTGACGCGGCAGATTGAAGCTGCAGTGACCGAGCTTGGCAAAAGTTTGCCTGATGGCGTGCAGGCGCCGCAGTTCTTGTTTAAACAAGCTGATTTTATTGAAAATTCAGTGAATAACGTTGAAGAAGCGCTGCGTGATGGCGCCATTATGGTCACCATTATTCTGTTTATGTTTTTACTGAATGTGCGTACCACGGCCATTTCATTGCTGGCGATACCGCTGAGTTTATTAGCCGCTGTGCTGGTGTTCCGTTATTTTGGCTTGTCGATTAACACCATGACTTTGGGTGGCCTCGCCATTGCACTGGGCGAGCTGGTGGACGACGCCGTGGTCGATGTGGAAAACGTGCTGCGCCGGTTAAAAGAAAACCAACAACTGGCCACGCCAAAACCCGTGCTGGAAGTCATAGCTGCTGCTTCCGGTGAAGTGCGCAGTGGCGTGGTGTATGCGACCTTAATTGTGGTGCTGGTGTTTGTGCCGCTCTTTGCGCTGTCTGGCATTGAAGGCCGGTTATTCAGCCCGCTTGGGGTGGCTTATATCACTTCTATTCTGGCCAGTATGTTGGTGGCCATTACCGTCACCCCTGTGCTTTGTTATTACCTGCTGCCAAAATTAGCCCGGCAACAACATGGTGACAGTGCGCTGGTGCGTTTTTTGAAAAAACGTGACGAGCAGTTGCTGCGCTGGTCTTTTGGCCATGCCCGTTCTTTGCTGGCGGCCGCGCTGCTGGCGGTGACGCTGGCGGGCGCTTCAGTGCCGTTTTTTGCCAAAAGTTTCCTGCCGCCTTTTAACGAAGGCACTTTAACTATCAACCTGATGTTGCAACCCGGCACAGCGCTCACTGAATCCAATAAAGTCGGGGCTTTGGCCGAGCAACTGCTGTTGCAGGTGCCGGAAGTGACGCAAGTGGGTCGTCGTACCGGCCGGGCTGAGCTGGATGAACATGCCGAAGGGGTGCATTACACCGAAATTGACGTGGATCTACAGGCGCTGGAAAGGCCAAGGGCCGAAGTGCTGGCCGAGATCCGCCGGGTGCTTGCCGTTCTGCCGGGTAGCGTCAGTGTCGGCCAGCCGATTTCACACCGGCTGGATCATTTGTTGTCGGGCGTGCGGGCTCAAATTGCCATTAAAGTTTTTGGTGATGATATTGCCACCTTGCGTGCTCTTGGTAATAACCTGCAGCAGCAGCTTGGCAAAGTAGCCGGTGTGACCGATATCAGTCTGGAAAAACAGGTATTGATCCCACAGCTGAAAATTCAGGTGGATTATCAAAAGGCGGCCGCATATGGTGTGGCGCCTGGTGCTTTATTGCATAGCCTGCAACAGCAGATTGACGGGGTAAAACTCAGTCAGCTGGTTAGCAATGAACGGCGTTTTGATTTGTTATTAAGGTTGCCCGACAGTGCGCGCGACCCTGCTGCTTTGGCGCAGCTGCTGATTCAAACACCCAAAGGCGCGGTGCCGCTGAGTATGCTGGCGCAGGTGCTGGAGTCAGACGGGCCTAACCAAATCAGCCGCGAAAATGGCCGGCGTCGTATAGTGCTGTCGGCCAATGTGGAGGGCAGGGATTTAAGCCACGCCATTACCGACATTCGTGCTGTACTGGCGCAAACCCAGTTGCCTGAAGGTTATTTTACTGCGCTGGAAGGTCAGTTCCAGGCACAGGAAGAAGCGGCGAATCTCATCACTTTGCTGGCGCTGGGTTCTTTAATTGCTATTTTGCTGGTGTTATACAGCAGGTATCAGTCGCTGCGCTTAACGCTGATTATTATGGCGAATATTCCGCTGGCGCTGATTGGCTCTGTGCTGGCGTTGTGGTGGGCCGATCAGCCGCTGTCGGTGGCGGCGCTGGTGGGTTTTATTACGCTGGCCGGTATTGCCACCCGCAACGGTATTTTAAAAATCAGCCATTACATCAACTTATGCCGGTTTGAAGGTGAGGTGTTTGGCACTCAGATGATTATCCGCGGTTCGCTCGAGCGGTTAACGCCTGTGCTGATGACAGCTTTGGTGGCGGCTTTTGCACTGTTGCCTTTGTTATTTTCAGCCGACGCGCCGGGTAAAGAAATTCTGCACCCTGTGGCCGTGGTGATTTTTGGCGGTTTAGTCAGCTCCACCATTCTGGATACAGTGCTGACACCGCTGATGTTCTGGTTATGGGGCAAGGCACCGCTGGAGCGGTTAATGGCCGGGACAGATCAAACCCAACTTTATTAAACCAATTGTTTTTACTCACTTTTTAACTGACAGTTTTTGGAGGTTTTTTATGTTCAGAACAGCGTTTTCCCAATTAACCAAAGCAGCAGCGCTGCTGGCTCTGGTGGCTGCAAGTGCAGCCCAGGCGCATACCGATGAATATCTGGACACTGTGGTTGGGCCGAACGGTGGTCAGCTGCGCATGGCCGGTGCTTATCATTTTGAGCTTTTGGTCGTGAAAAACAGCAAAGACGCCAAAAACAATGCCATTAAAGTTTTTGTGATGGACCATGCCAACACACCGATAGCAACAGCAGGTGCCACCGCCAATTTGGTGCTGGTAGCCGGCAAACAAAAAGCCCGGGTGGAGCTAAAGCCGGAAGGTAATAACGCGCTGGTGGGCGAGGCTGTATACGCTTCTGTGCCTGAGATGAAAGTGGTGGCCAATATCACTATGCCAGGCCAAAGCGCACAAACGGCCAAGTTTGAGCCATTAAAACCAACGGCGGCAGCGGCTAAAGATCATGATCATCATGAGCATGGCGAAAAACATCAGCATGACGCTGAAAAAACTGAAGACCGTAGCCATCACCACTGATCAACACAGCGTCTGGATTGAGGTCTGCTGTGGATTTGGGCTTGTGTCATCTGTGTGATACAGCGCCTGAAAGAGCAACCAGGCTTTAACAATAAAAAACCACCGTCGCCGGTGGTTTTTTATTATCAGCAGCTAATTTTGGTTGAGATCAAGCCTGCTGCAGGCTTGGATAATCGGTATAACCTTCGGCACCTTTGGCGTAAAACAGCTCTTTACGCGGCGGATTCAGTGGCGCGTCCTGTAATAAGCGCGCAGGTAAGTCCGGGTTGGCAATAAAAGGCACACCAAAAGCCACAGCGTCAGCTTTGCCCTCAGCCAGCCATGCATTGGCCAGGGCTTTATTAAAGCCTTCGTTGGCAATGACCACACCGCCAAACTGCTGTTTCAGCATCGGCGTTAAGCTGTTGTCGGCGGCATGTTCGCGGGTGGAAATAAAGGCAATTTGCCTTTTGCCCAGCTCGCGCGCCACATAACCAAAAGTGTCGGCCGGTTGGCTGTCTTTCATATCATGGGCGTCCATTCTGGGTGCCAAATGCACTGCCACTCTGTCTTTGCCCCACACCTCAATACAGGCGTCTGTCACTTCCAGCAATAAACGGGCGCGGTTTTCGATGCTTCCGCCGTATTCATCGCTACGCAGGTTGGTGCTGTCCTGCAGGAACTGATCCAGCAGATAACCATTGGCACCATGTACATGCACACCGTCAAAACCGGCCGCTTTGGCATTGATAGCACCCTGACGGTAAGCCGCAATCACCTGTTTAATTTCGTCCAGCGTTAAGGCTCTTGGTGTTTCAAAGTCTTTCATGGGCCTTAATAAACTGACATGACCAGCCGGTTTTACTGCACTTGGCGCAACAGGGAGTTCACCGTTCAGATAATAAGGGTCCGATACCCGGCCAACATGCCACAGCTGCAGAAAAATCAGCCCGCCTTGTTCGTGCACTGCGTCAGTCACCAGTTTCCAGCCCTGCACCTGTTCTTCCGACCAGATACCTGGGGTGTCAGGGTAACCCACGCCCATAGGCGTCACTGAAGTGGCTTCAGATAAAATTAATCCGGCACTGGCGCGCTGGCGGTAATAATCGGCCATCAGCGTATTCGGCACCCGGCCTTCACTGGCGCGGCAGCGGGTTAAAGGTGCCATTACAATACGGTTTTTTAATGTCAGGCTGCCCAGTTGCAGCGGATCAAACAAAGTTTTTGTGCTCATCAATATTCAGCCTTGTGGTTTAAAGCTGCTGCAGGTGTTGTAAAAACGCCTGAATAGCCGCTTCATTACGCGAAAAAAAGTTCCACTGACCGACTTTTTTGCTGCTGATAAAACCAGCTCTTTGCAAAATGGCCAGATGGTTTGATACGGTGGACTGTGACAGCCCGGTTTTTTGATCAATTTTGCCGGCACAAACCCCAAACGACAGCGGGTGCTCCTGGTCGGCAAAATACAGCTCCGGCTCTTTCAGCCAATTTAATATGTCGCGCCTGACCGGGTGTGACAGCGCTTTGATCAGTTCATCAAGTTCAGGGTTACTCATTTGGGATCCCAACATCCTTATATCGCGATAAGTCGAAATATATATCGTTAGTTGTCGATATTCAAGGCTGACGCAACAATTCACATCAGCGCTGCTGTCATTATTTTTTGCCGCTCGTTGCTCTGTTTGTGCTGTGGCAGCGTATTCAGCAGCAGGTGCAGCTTGGGGTAACAGGAAAAAATATGAAAAAATTCAGTGTGATGAAGACAGCTTTGACGGTGTTGCTGGCTGGTTTGCTGCTGACCGGCTGCACCGGCGTGCCGGACAATGTCACGCCGGTCAGCCCTTTTGAATTACAGCGTTATCTGGGGCAGTGGCATGAAATCGCCCGGCTGGACCACAGTTTTGAGCGTGGTTTAACCCGGGTCTGCGCCACCTATAGCCTGCGGGAAGATGGCCATGTCAAAGTGCTGAACCGGGGTTTTTCCGAAGAAAGCCAGCAGTGGGATGAGGCCGAAGGGGTGGCTAAATTTGTCGGTCCGGCAAATGAAGGCCGGCTCAAAGTGTCCTTTTTTGGCCCTTTTTACGGTGCTTACAATATTGCCAAACTGGCGCCGGACTACAGTATGGCGCTGGTGGTGGGGCCTGATCTCAGCTACGCCTGGTTGCTGTCGCGCAGCGATAAACCTGCTGCAGCACAATGCGCTGAATTTTATCAGGCGGCGGCTGCGCTTGGCATTGCGGAAAAAGACTGGATTAAAATTCAGACTTGCCAATAACAGCAGCAATCAGCGCATCGAATCAACACCAGGGGTATTTTGCGCCTGATCCGCAACTCTGTTGTGCTGGATCAAGCGCTGTTGGCTACCGGCTTCTATAGTGACGGGATGCAGATTTGTGGAGCCACAATCATGACGACAGCGCCTGAACCAACCGAGGCAGAAGCTGCGGCAGCAAGGCCGCTTAAAACGCCGCTGCTTAGCGCGCAGCAACAGGCCGAAATGGTCACTCAGCGAACTGCAGCCCTTGCCGCCACCAAAAGGCTGATGTTCTGGTTAAAGCTGGTGATGTTGAGTGGCATCAGCCTGATTATTTTTGGCCATTATTTGTGGGTGGGGGCCAAACTGCCGGAAACCATGGGCGTGCAGGGCATTATTATTGTGGCGCTCTGTTGTGCTTTGGGGCTGATTTTGTCGTTACCCACCAAAATTTATCTGACCTTATTGCTGATGCAATATGAAAACGAACATCAGGCGATAGCGCAGCACAACCAGGCGCAAAACGGCACCAGCGGTCAAAGCAAAGTACGGCCAACCAGCTCAGGCCAGCAGTAATTGCTGTAGCTCAGACAAAGATTGTACCGTGTAGTCGGGCTGAATGCCCTGTGGTGCCTGTTGCTGTTGATGATTGAGCCAACAGGCGGCCATACCGGCTTGTTGGGCGCCCTGCACATCGGCCAGAATATTGTCGCCCACCATCAGGGTGTGCTGTTTGGCCGGATGACCCAGACTGGCTAGTGCATGATCAAAAATAGCCGGATGGGGTTTGGCGACGCCCACCTGCTCAGAAATCACCAGGCTGTCAAAATAATGCGCCACACCACAACGTTCCAACCTCAGCTGCTGCATTCGGGTAAAACCATTGGTAATAATGCCCAGTTGCGCTTTGCCACTGAGCGCTTGCAGCAATTCAAGGGCGCCAGGCAATAAAGTGCAAATGTCGGCCATTGTGAGCAAAAACTCATCATTCAGCTCCGCTGCACTCACACCCAGCCTTTTGGCATAAGGCAGAAAACGGCGCGTTTGCAGTTGTTCGGCGTTAATGTCACCAGCCTGATATTGCTGCCAGAGTGGCTGATTCAGCTGTTGGTAACGCTGAAATTCAGCCTGATCAAAGGCCAGTTCATACCGGCTGAACAACCGGCTTAAGCCGGCAAAGGCATCAAAATGAAACAGTGTGTCGTCGGCGTCGAACAAAATGCAGTTGTATAACATGGCTTTTCCGCAAGTAAATAAACTTAAACAGCAGGCGCTGCATTATGGCAAAAATCCGCCTTGCCAGACATGGCGCCGTGCAAAAATGTACCTATAAAAAACACTTGTGGCTGATGTGATTGTTGTTACAATGCGCTCGTTTTTTAACCACAAAGGAAAGGCAATGAAAAAATCAGCAAAGGGCAAAGTTGCCCATGGCCGTGGTGACATCAACCACAACGCTTTAGCGGCTTTAGTGACCAGTCCGTTATTTCGCAGCAAAGTGGAAAAACCGAAAAAAGGCAAAGGCGCATACAGCCGCAAACACAACCGTCAGGGGCACTTACAGGGTGCCCCTGATGCATTTTGGGCTTTGAGATTCTGCCATTAGACTGTTGTTCCGTTGATGTGTGCCGGCTTTTTTTCCAGCATTACCCTTTTACTGTGATTGCCTAAATTCCGCTCCCTTGTTAGCCTCAGAACTCTTTCCCGCCAAAGTATGTTATTTCAACAAGGAAGCACCATGACCCGCCCTGATCGGATTAATTATCTTGAGCTGCCAAGCTTGCAGCCTGAACAAAGCAAAGCCTTTTTTAGCACAGTGTTTGGCTGGACCTTTGTTGATTATGGCCCTGATTATCTGGCGTTTTTTGACGCCGGACTGGAAGGTGGCTTTTACCGCGCCTCTCAGGTAGCAACCACAGCCCAGGGTGGTGTTTTGGTGGTGTTAAAAAGCGACAATCTGGAACAAAGTTTAGCTGCGGTGCAGGCTGCAGGCGCCCCCATCACCAAAGCTATTTTTAGTTTTCCAGGCGGCCGGCGTTTTCAGTTTCTGGAGCCAGGCGGTAATGAATTTGCCATTTGGGCGGAATAAATACCGGCTGCGCTGTTGCATCCAACGACAAAAACCGTAGGCCAGCAGCTTAAACAGCGCCAATCAAAGCGCGGGCTTGCCCTTGGCCTGACTGCGCCTTAAACTTTGCATCATTTTTTTGCCACAGGCGTATCCGAGTTGACAGCAGCTACCGAGCTTTTTCGTTTAAATAAATTTATCAGCGACACTGGTTTTTGTTCCAGACGTGAAGCCGACAAGCTGATTGAGTCTGGTCAGGTGAAAGTGAACGGCCAGGTGGCGTTGGTGGGCACTAAGGTGGCTGCCACTGATCAGGTGGAAGTTGCGGGTAAACCCCTGAAAAATAAACCCAGAAGAGTGTATCTGGCCTATCACAAGCCGGTGGGCATTACCTGTACCACAGAGCTGCATGTCAAAGGCAATATTGTTGATGCAGTGAAATATCCGGAGCGGATTTTCCCGATAGGGCGGCTTGATAAAGAATCTGAAGGGCTGATTTTCCTGACCAATGACGGTGATATCGTCAATAAAATTCTGCGCGCCGGTAACGCCCATGACAAAGAATATGTGGTGACAGTCGACAAACCTATTCACGACGCTTTTATCCGCAAAATGGCCGCTGGCGTGCCTATTCTCGATACCGTCACTCTGCCTTGTCAGGTCACGCAAAAATCGCGGCATACTTTTAATATTGTGTTGCGTCAGGGCCTGAACCGGCAAATCCGTCGTATGACCGAATATCTGGGTTTTAATGTTACTAAACTCAAACGGGTACGCATTATGAATGTGCGTTTGGTTGGTTTAGCCGCAGGGCAGTGGCGCGAATTAACAGCAACTGAAATGGCCGAGCTGGAAACCATGTTGTTAAGTTCGAGCAAAACCGAAGAAGCGTCCAGATTAACCACATCGCAGCTGCCGGATGAAGACTGAGCTGGAACTGTCTGAATGCGACAGCCTTGCTTTTGATTGGCAGGGAGAACGCCGGCTTTTTATTGGTGTTGCGCCCTCAGCACAGCAACAACAAACATTAAATGCTTTGCTGCAGCAGCTACAAGCGCCGTTACAGCCGGTGAAGCCAACCAATTTACATCTGACTTTATTGTTTTTAGGCCAAAGCAGCGCGGCGCAAACAGAGCTGTTGTGGCAGCAGCTCAAAACACAACAGTTACCTGCTTTTACGGTGTTGCTTAATCAGCTGGAATTATGGCCCGGGCCTGGCGTGTATTGCCTGACAGGTGTTTTACAGCATCGTGGGCTGATGCAATTAGATATTCAGCTGCGACAAGCAGCGTTACAGGCCGGTTTTTTGCCGCCACAGCATGCGCTGCGCCCTCATATCACGCTGGCGCGCAAAGCCAAAGTGTTGCCAGCAGCTGCGCCACAGCCGCCAGAAGTGTTGTTAGCACCGGAAAAACTGACGTTGTACCATTCGCTGTCAACCCCGAACGGGGTGCGTTACCTGCCTTTGGCATCTTTGCCGCTTCAGCGCTGACTAGCTTTATTGGCGGCGATAAAAAACCGCGTCAGCCGGGACTTGGCGGACGCGGTGTGGCACAGCAATACAAGCACGACAGAGGAGACGGCTTGTTGGCCTTAAAACATCACAGCTGGTAACTGATGTGCTGATGAAAACGCACTATCAAATCTTCTTTGGCCGGGTCCATTTCCAGCTGTTGCGCCAGCGCCTTTAACGCCTGCTCCACCTGATTCATATAACGGCCGTAACCAAATTCGGTTTGGTCATTCTGACCTGCCACCAGCAATAAATGTGCGGTTTCCACCCGCTGATCCGGATGCCAGTGACTGAACACCTGCGCTTTATCCGAAGTTAAATCAAAACTCAGCATATGCAGTTCCTGACTACGCCTGGGTTTTTCAATCTGGCTGCTGCGCACCAGCGGTGTGCTGCCGTCGGCCACCAGTGCCAGCCGGGTCAGATGCTGTGCTGTGGCGGCGCTGATAAAACGCTGCTCCAGCTGCTGGTACAGTTCGGTAAAAGGGGCATTGCTATGCTGCTGCAGTTGCTGCGCCAGCTTGTGGCTTAGTGGAATAGTAGCGGCGGCATAAGTCATGGCCTGATGATCTGTCGGGATTTCTACATCACGCGCCATGTAACGGTTCGCAATAGAACGTAATTTATAACCAAAACTGCTGTCACAGCCTTTAGCGCGGGCAAATAAATCATAAGACAAATGCTGGTGGTCGCGGATTTTCAGCGGCACAGCAACGGGCAATTGGGCTTTAAAATCCTGTAATACCGCTTTTACTGTGCGGTGGAATGCGGCCGCCTGATTACGGATTTCCGCGCCAGTGGCCAGGCACAACAAACTGATTTTGCGGGCGCGGTAATTGGGGTCAAAGTGACTGTGCTGTGCTTCGTGATAAGCAGGGTTATAAAAAAACAGCATCTGGTCGGCAGTCTGAAAACTAAAAGCTTCGGTGTGAAAACGCACCACCGGCAGTTTATCGTTGGCAATAAAATGCACGTTTTTTAAACCGGCTTTTTCGCAAAGCTGGAAAAACTGCTGGCTCAGCTGCTGATAGCAACTGTAGGTGTCGGCATAGCTGGCAAAAAATCCCTCGCTCAGTTGCAGTTCGGCCAGAATATACTGGTTATCTTTGGCGGTATCCGGAATGTACACTTTGTGTTGGGTGCTGATAGCCATCAGAATTTCCTTGTAGATGCTTTATTCGACGGCGTCATTCTAGTCTTGCTATATGACCAAAACATTGTTCCAGCGCAATCTTTGCCCTGATCCCATACTGGCTAACTAACGTTAATAGTGGGGTTGTTGCATGCCAGACCCAGTTGTAACTTTCAGTAACATTTTGTTGCTGCTGCAATTGCTGTCACAAAGTGCCAGAGCTGTTAGTCTGGCACTTATCAATACTGTAACTTCTGCCAGGTCCGGAGCTCTTCGGCGCCGGCATTGATGAGATGGAAACTTACTATGGCCGCCAAATTAAAAAAAATTGCCGTTCCTGCTGTCATTCTTTTGTCTGCAGTGCTGATTGCTGCAGGTTTGGCGGCAATGCGCAAACCCCCGGAAAAAAAGGCCGAAACCAAACAAGCACTCTTGGTGGAAGTACAACAAGTGCAGCCGCAGGATCTGCGCTATCAGATTGAATCGCAAGGGGCGGTGATCCCAAAACTGGAAACCAGCCTGGTGTCTGAAGTGAATGGCCGGGTGGTGCAGCTGGCCGACAATTTTGTCGAAGGTGGTTTTTTTCAGCAGGGTGATTTGCTGGTACAACTGGAACGCAGTGACTACCTGACTGCGGTAAAAGCGGCCGAAGCTGCGTTGGCAACTGCTGAGGCGGCGCTGGAAGAAGAAAAAGCCAGAGTTCGGGTGGCAGAAGAAGACTGGCGCTCTTTTAAAGCCGGACAGGCGCCGGCTTTAGGTTTACGCCGGCCACAGTTGGCCAGCGCCCTGGCCAAGGTGCGTTCAGCTGAAGCCGATCTCGACAGAGCCAAACGTGATTTAAGCCGCACCGAAATCCGCGCCCCTTACGCCGGCATGGTGAAAAACCGCAGTGTCGATTTAGGCCAGTTTGTCAGCCGAGGCAGCAGCATAGGTATGATTTATGGCACAGATGTCGCGGAAGTCCGGTTGCCGCTGACGGACCATGACCTGGCTTACATCGATTTAAATCCTGACAATCCGGCGCCAGCGGTACAACTCAGTGCGCAGGTGGCGGGAAAAACTCTGACATGGCAGGCTGCATTGGTGCGCACCGAAGGGGTGCTGGATGAGCGCAGCAGGGTGATCCATGCCGTGGCTGAAATAAAAAATCCTTATCAGCTGGGGGTGCCAAATGCCGAGCCGCTGCGTTTTGGCCGTTTTGTCAAAGCCAGTATTGCCGGCCGTCAGGCGCAGCAAGTGGTGGTGGTGCCCCGGCATCTATTAAGACCAGCCAATCAGTTGCTGGTGGTGGACGCTGAGCAGAAACTACAGCTGCGCACCATGGAGCTGGACAGAGCCGATGAGCAACAAGCTTATATTGCAGCGGGTTTTGCACCCGGCGATCAAATTCTGGTATCCCCTGTCACCAATCCATTGCCCGGTTTGCAGGTGCGGTTAAGCTCAGACATCGGCAAAGCCACTGCTGAAAAATCCGACAAAAAACCAGCAGACACAGTGGCGAAGAGCGGAGATCAGTTATGAGCGGCAATCAGAGTATATTAAGCTGGTTTGCCCGCAACAGTGTGGCGGCCAACCTGCTGATGGTGGTGCTGTTGCTGGCCGGATTGGCCTCAGTATTAACCATCAAAAAGCAGGTGTTTCCGGAAATTCAGCTCGAACAGGTGAATATCCGGGTGCCTTATCTGGGCGCAGCACCGCAGGAAGTGGAAAGTGGTGTTATTGATAAAATTGAAGAAAGCCTGCGGGGTGTCAACGGCATTAAAAGGATCCGCTCCAATGCCGTTGAGGGTTTAGCCACAGTACAGGCGGAAATTGCCAGCGGTTACGACATCAGTGAAGTGATGGAGGAAATTAAAACCCAGGTCAATTCTATTTCGTCATTGCCTGAACAAACCGAAAAACCAGTGGTATACCGGGTGCGCTTTCAGAGCAATGTGATGTGGGTGTCTTTGTACGGTGATTTACCCGAGCATACGCTCAAAGAGCTGGCCAAAGATATCCGTGATGAGCTCAAAGCCAAACCCGGCGTCAGTAAAGTGGAAGTGGTAGCCGCTCGCCCTTATGAAATTGCCATCGAGTTGTCTGAACACAAACTCAAAGAATACGGCCTGACCTTTGAACAGGTGGTTAGTGCTATCCGTGGCAGTTCAGTGGATTTACCCGGTGGTTCTATCCGTTCGGAAAGCGGCAATATTTTATTGCGCACCAAAGGCCAGGCTTACGATTTTGCTGATTTTGCCAGCATAGTTCTGCTGAAGTTTGCTGACGGCAGTAAATTATTGCTGGGTGATATCGCCGTGGTGACTGACGGTTTTATTGAGCGGGAGCGGCTTGCTACTTTTGATGGCAAAAATTCTGTGTCGATCAAGATCGACGCTGTGGGTGATGACAATACACTGAAAATTGCCGAAACCGTCAAAGCTTATGTTGCTGAGAAAAAACAACAATTGCCGGCCAGTGTGACGCTGGCCACCTGGGGTGATGCCAGTTATTACCTGCAGGGCCGGTTGGATTTAATGACCGACAACATGCTGATGGGCGCTTTATTGGTGTTGCTGGCGCTAACGCTGTTTCTGGAGTTTCGCATCGCCTTCTGGGTGATGGTGGGTATTCCGGTTTGTTTCCTCGGTGCTCTGGCTTTATTGCCACTGCCCTGGTTTGGCGTGTCGATCAACATGATCAGTTTGTTTGGTTTTATTCTGGTGCTGGGCATAGTGGTCGACGACGCCATTATTATCGGCGAAAGCGCGTACAGTGAAATCGAAAAACACGGCAAAAGTACCGAAGCCGTGATCCGTGGTGCCGAAAAAGTGGCGATGCCAGCCACCTTTGGTGTGCTGACTACAGTGGCCGCTTTTGCCCCTATGCTGATGGTCGGCGGCACTATGTCTGCAATCTGGGGTTCTATCGCCTGGGTGGTGGTATTGTGTTTGCTGTTGTCTATTGTCGAATCCAAACTGATTTTACCCGCTCATTTGGTGAAAATGGACACCAAACCCTGGGATCCTGCCCGGACCGGCTTTTTTTATGCGTTGGGGCGTTCCGGCAGCAATGGCTTAAAAAAGGTGCGTGAAGCCGTTTCTGGCTGGCTGGACAATTATATTGAACAGAAATACCGGCCTTTTATCGAAGTGTGTATCCGCCACCGTTATGTCACCATGAGCAGTTTTGTTGCCATGCTGATCCTGATGGGCGGCCTGATGTCCGGTGGTTTTGTGCGTTGGGTATTTTTCCCTGAACTGCCAAGTGATTTTATCCAGGCTAATGTGCAGATGGAGGAAGGTGCGTCCAATAAAGCCACAGTGCTGGCCATGCAGCAGATTGAACAGGCCTTGATCCGCGCCAACGATAAAATGCGCCAGCAGGAAGATGAAGACGTTGTAAAACACCGGCTGATGTTTCTGAACTCTGATACGGCCGGCCAAATAGTGGTGGAACTGGAAAAAAGTGAAGGTCGCGAAATTGACGGTTTTGAAATTGCGCGGCGCTGGCGGGAAGAAGTGCCGGAAATACCTGGTCTGAAGTCTTTTAAAATTAATGCCAATTCCATGGGCGGTGGTGCCGGTGCTGATATTTCTTTTCAGTTACGTGGCAACGACTTAGATCAGTTACAGGCGGCTACGCGTGAATTAAAAATGGCACTGGCCGGCTACAACGGTGTGTTTGATATTGAAGATAACCTGCTGGGCGGCAATGACGAAATTGTATTGCAGCTTAAACCAGAGGCTGACGCGCTTGGCATCAGTCTGCAGAATCTGGCGCAGCAGGTGCGTTATGGTTTTTATGGTGCAGAAGCCCAGCGTGTGCAGCGTGACGGTGAAGAAATTAAAGTGATGGTGCGTTATCCAAGAGATGAACGCTCCTCCATCGGCAACCTGGAAAACATGCGGATCCGCACCGCCAACGGTGGTGTGGTGCCATTTTCACAGGTGGCAAGTTACCGGTTGCAGCCCAGTTACAGTGCGATTAACAGGGTGAATGGAATGCGTGCTGTGTCTGTGAATGCAGCCGCTGATAAAGGCCTGATTGAACCGTCAAAAGTGGTTAAAGAAATCCGTGAAACCACCTTAAAACAAATCAGTGAAAAATATCCGGGAGTGACTTCTGAGCTCGAAGGCAATACTCAGGATGAAGCAGATGCCATGGTTGAGCTGCTCAAAGGTGCAGTTTTTGCGCTGTTTTGTATTTACGGTTTAATGGCCATCCCGCTGAAATCTTATAGTCAGCCGCTGATTATTATGAGTGTGATCCCGTTCGGTCTGGTGGGGGCAGTGCTTGGGCATCTGGTGCTTGGGCTGAGCATGAGCATTATGTCGGTCTTCGGTCTGGTGGCGCTGGCTGGTGTGGTGGTGAATGACAGCCTGATCATGGTTGATTTTGTCAACAGAGCCAGAGCAGAAGGTGTGGCTCTGACTAAAGCCGTGGTGGATGCCGGTACTCAGCGGTTCAGGGCTATTTTACTGACCTCGCTGACCACCTTTGTTGGCCTGGCGCCGATAGTACTGGAGCGCAGTTTGCAGGCTAAAGTGGTAGTGCCTATGGCGGTGTCATTGGCCTTTGGTATTTTGTTTGCCACAGTGATTACCTTGCTGCTGATCCCTGCGTTGTATGTGATTCTGGATGACATTAAAACGCTGTTTTCCGGACGCAAAACCGTTGATACAGAGCCAGCACAAACCGGGGAAGTTTGATGGACAAGACGTTGTTTTTACAGCAGGCCAAGCAGCAGTTTTTGCTGATTTTTCAAAAAAGCAAAGCCAGAGAAACCATCACTGTGGAAAAACACCGGACTGAAGGTTTTTTATATGCCGGTGAGCTGTTGGGGCTCACTGATAAAACCGAGCTGCAGCAGCTGATGGCCGAAGCGCATCTGGAAGTTTTCGGTTATGCGTTGAGTGAAAGGTTGGATTATCAGCAACAACGTAAAACGGCTTTAGCCGATGGTCAGTTTGATTATTTTGACGAGCCGGCCATTTCACGCCGGCGTTAAGCCGCAGCTGTTGTAATAGATTTTCTGAAATGAAAAAGGCAGGTGCATTTCACCTGCCTTTTTGTCTTTGTTTGCTGTCGGTATCTGCTGTTAGTGCAGCTTTAGTCTTGGCCGGATAATTTTATTAATACGGCCTATTACCGAAATCATCAGGGTGCGCCACCAGCCATGTAACGCCACCTGGTGCATGCGGTACAGCGAAATATACGCCATCCGCGCAATACGGCCTTCAATCATCATAGCGCCGCCCACCAGATTACCCATCAGGCTGCCGACAGTGCCAAACCGGCTCAGCGAGATGAGCGAGCCGTGGTCACGGTAATGATATTGCTGCTGTGGTTTACCGCTGACCGCGGCAATCAGGTTTTTGGCCACCAGCTCGGCCATTTGATGCGCCGACTGGGCGCGTGGCGGTACCCATTTGTTGTCAGGCAGCGGGCAACCGGCACAATCACCAATCACATAAATCTGTGAATCACGGGTGGTTTGTAAGGTGGGTAATACCAGCAACTGATTGATACGGTTGTTTTCCAGACCCGCCAAATCTTTCAGGAAATCCGGCGCTTTAATACCGGCCGCCCATACCATTAATTCACTGTCCAGATGTTCATCACCCAGCTGTAAGCCGTGTTCATCTGCCGCTGTGACTTTAGTGGCGACCCGCACATTAACACCGAGTTTTACCAGCTCTTTATGGGCGGCAGCGGCAATACGCTCAGGCAAGGCCGGCAAAATACGCGGGCCTGCTTCAATCACACTGATTTTTAACCGGTCGCGTTTCATATCGCTAAAACCGTATAAATTCAGCTCGGCAGCGGCATGGTGCAGCTCGGCGGCCAGCTCTACACCGGTCGCACCGGCGCCGACTATGGCAATATTCAGGTTGTCTTTCGGGTGGCCAGGAGAGTTCAGTTTTAAATAAGCTTCCAGCAAACGGCGGTGGAATCTTTTGGCCTGCGCCGGGCTGTCGAGGAAAATGCAGTTTTCCACCACACCAGGGGTGCCAAAATGATTCGACACACTGCCAATGGCCAGCACCAGATAGTCATAACTTAACCGGCGTTCCGATAAAATTTCTTCGCCATTTTCGTCATACAAAGGCGCCAGAATGACCTGACGTTGCTCGCGATCCAGCCCTGTCATGGAGCCCAGCTGAAAATCAAAACCGTGGGCAGCTGCATGGGCGCGATAGGTGACCTGGTCGATATCTACATCCAGCGTGCCGGTGGCTACTTCATGCAACAGCGGTTTCCAGATATGGGTGGCGTTACGATCCACCAGTGTGACAGCTGCTTTGCCTTTGCGGCCGAGTTTATTTCCAAGACGGGTGGCCAGCTCTAAACCGCCGGCGCCGCCGCCAATAATCACAATACGTGCAAGTGCCATGGTGCATTACCCTGATAAATATAAATTCTTTGCGGGCACATCTGGCCGGGCCCACGGCCTTTGCCAATTTGACGCCAGAGATCAAAACACCGGCTGCAAATGCCGGGCAGAAACACAGAGGGCTGGCGGAAAATAAGCAAAAAAAAGCCGGCCACAAGGCCGGCTTCAACTTAGCTGTTTTTTTGCCGTTTCATGGACTCAAAAAACTCGTCATTGGTTTTGGTCATCGACAGCTTGTCGATCAAAAACTCCATACAATCGGTTTCGTCCATTGGGTTGAGGATTTTGCGTAAAATCCACATTTTTTGCAGTTCTTCCTGCGATGCCAGCAATTCTTCGCGGCGGGTACCAGAGCGGTTAAAGTCGATGGCAGGGAACACGCGGCGTTCAGCAATTTTACGCGACAGGTGCAATTCCATGTTACCTGTACCTTTAAATTCTTCGTAAATTACTTCGTCCATCTTCGAACCGGTATCCACCAGCGCAGTAGCGATAATGGTTAAGCTGCCACCTTCTTCCACATTACGGGCGGCACCAAAAAAGCGTTTTGGTTTGTGCAGCGCGTTGGCGTCCACACCACCTGTTAATACCTTGCCTGAACTTGGAATCACGGTGTTGTAAGCGCGGGCTAAACGGGTGATAGAGTCAAGCAGGATGATCACATCTTTTTTGTGCTCTACCAAACGTTTGGCTTTTTCAATCACCATTTCAGCAACCTGGACATGGCGGCTGGCTGGCTCGTCGAAGGTTGAAGCAACCACTTCACCTTTGACCATACGCTGCATTTCGGTTACTTCTTCCGGACGTTCGTCAATCAGCAGCACCATCAGCACACATTCAGGGTAATTCGAGGCAATAGACTGGGCGATATTCTGCAGCAAAATAGTTTTACCGGCTTTTGGTGGTGCCACAATCAAACCACGCTGACCACGACCGATAGGCGAAGCCAAATCCAGTACCCGGGCTGTGATGTCTTCTTTACTGCCGTTACCACGTTCCATCCGCAGCCGTGAGTTGGCATGCAGGGGCGTTAAGTTTTCAAACAGAATTTTGTTACGTGCTTGCTCAGGGCGACCGAAGTTCACTTCGTTCACTTTGAGCAGCGCAAAATAACGTTCGCCTTCTTTTGGCGGGCGGATCAGGCCGGAAATGCTGTCACCGGTACGCAGGTTAAAACGGCGGATCTGGCTTGGCGACACATAAATGTCATCCGGGCCTGCTAAATAAGAACTGTCTGATGAGCGCAGAAAGCCAAAGCCGTCGGCCAGAATTTCGACCACACCGTCGCCGTAAATTTCTTCACCGTTTTTCGCATGTGATTTTAAGATGGCGAAAATAATATCTTGCTTGCGCAGACGGGCCATGTTCTCCAGGCCCATGGACTCAGCCAGATCAACCAGCTCGTTAATCGGCTTCAGCTTCAGTTCGGTTAAATGCATATTGATGGGTTCTTGTGTATCAAAACAGAAAGATAGCTTTTCGCTGAGCAATTTGGGTTTGGAAATGAATTAGTCAACGAACAAGCGGGTTATTAGAGAAGTTGCTGAGCTACACCATAGCAGGATAAGTTTTGGCCGTCCAGCGGCGCCATAAAAAAAGGCGTACAAATATACGCCTGATTTTGCCTGTGCTGGTTAAGCTCAGATGTTACTGTCCAGAAACTCTTTTAACTGAGTTTTTGACAGCGCGCCAACTTTAGTGGCAGCAACCTGGCCGTTTTTAAATAACAGCAGCGTTGGAATACCACGGATACCAAATTTTGGTGGTGTGCCAGGGTTGTGGTCGATATTCACTTTGGCCACTGTGACTTTACCGGCATATTCTTTGGCCACGTCATCCAGGATTGGCGCGATCATTTTGCATGGACCACACCATTCTGCCCAGAAATCCACCAACACAGGGCTGGCAGCTTTTAAAACATCAGCGTCAAAGCTGTCATCAGAAACCTGTAAAATATGTTCGCTCATTATATTCTCCGATAGGGCTGGGCAGGGTTACTGCGTTATTCAGCGTTTTGAGTAAGTCTCACCGGCAAGGGCGCTGTGCTGTTGCACTGGCGCTGCTTTGCGGATGAACTGACCCGTGAAAAAACTGGCATCAATTTTATCCTGACTGTTCCTTATTGCAAGCGTAACGGTTATGCTAACCCGGTATGAATAAAACACACCTCACTCAGCATAAATTCGCCGATTTTGCATTGGCACCTCAGGTCCTTGCCGCACTTCATGCGCAAGGTTACACTCATTGCACACCGATCCAGTCACAGTGTTTACCACTGGCACTGGCCGGTAAAGACATCGCCGGACAGGCCCAGACCGGTACAGGGAAAACCCTGGCCTTTCTGACCGCGACTTTCCATTATCTGCTGACTCATGAACCTAAAGGTTCAGGCCAACCACGCGCCATCATAATGGCTCCTACGCGGGAACTGGCTGTTCAGATCCATCAGGACGCTGTTGAACTGGCAAAACATGCCGGTTTAAAGCTTGCTCTGATTTATGGGGGCGAAGGTTACGATTCTCAACGCCAGTTACTGGAAAAAGGCGCTGATATTTTAATTGGTACCACGGGCCGCCTGATTGACTACATGAAACAAGGTCTGTACGACCTGAAACAAATTCAGGTGGTGGTGCTGGATGAAGCCGACCGGATGTTCGATTTGGGTTTTATCAAAGACATCCGTTATATGTTTAACCGGATGCCGCCTGCTACCGAACGTTTAAGTTTATTATTCTCTGCCACTTTATCCTACAAGGTGCAGGAGCTGGCATTTGAACAAATGAACCAGCCTGAACATATCCATATTGCGCCTGAACAAATGACCGGCAGCCGTATCAGCGAAGAACTGTTTTATCCGTCCAACGAGCATAAAATGAAGTTATTGCTGACACTGATGGAAGAAGAATGGCCGGATAAAGCCATTGTTTTTGCCAATACCAAACACTGGTGTGAAGATATTTTTGCCTGGCTTGAAGCCGACGGCCACAGGGTTGGTATGCTCACCGGCGACGTAGTGCAGAAAAAACGTTTAAAAATCCTCGATGATTTTACCAGCGGCAAACTGGATATTCTGGTGGCGACAGACGTTGCAGCCCGTGGTTTGCATATTCCAAAAGTCAGTCACGTATTTAACTTTGACTTGCCGGACGACTGTGAAGACTATGTGCACCGTATTGGCCGGACCGGTCGTGCCGGTGAAAGCGGCAAAGCCATCAGTTTTGCCTGTGAACGTTATGCGCTGAACCTGACGGCCATTGAAGACTACATCAAACATCCTATTCCGGTTAGTCAATACGACCCTTCCGCTTTATTAACGGATTTAACCCAGCCGAAGGCGCGTGTACGCCGCCGTCCGGGCCAGGCCCGCAGTGCAGGACGACCTCATCCGAATGGACCAAGACCGCAGCGCGCCAGACCACGTTAAACCGGGCATCAGCACACCGGAGCAATCACAGCATGAAGATATTTATGCTGTGATTGACCTTGGCTCCAACAGCTTTCACATGTTGATGGTGAAAGTGGTTGGTGGCAGTGTACAGGTGATAGGCCGGGTGAAACGTAAAGTACGGCTTGCCGCCGGTCTGAACGACAGCCTGGTACTCAGTAAAAAAGCCATGACCCGCGGCTGGGAGTGCCTGGCACTTTTTGCCGAGCGGTTACAGGACATTCCTTCACAAAACATCCGTATTGTTGGCACAGCTACCTTGCGCCTGGCACGTAATGTCAAAACTTTCCTCAATGAAGCGGAAAAAATCCTCGGCCACCACATTGAAATCATCAGCGGCGAAGAAGAAGCCCGGCTGATTTATCTTGGGGTTGCCCATACCTCCAGCTGTGAGGCCAACCGCTTAGTGATTGATATTGGCGGTGCTTCTACTGAGATGGTGGTGGGCAGTGGTTTTTCCCCGTTATTACTTGCCAGCCTGAATATGGGTTGTGTCACGTATCTGGACCGTTATTTTACCGACGGCCTGCTCACCGAAGATAATTTTCATGCAGCTATTGCCGCTGCAGAGCAGGAGCTCGACAGCATAGCGACTTCCTTTCTGGCGGCTGGCTGGCAAATTTCAGTGGGTGCTTCTGGCACAGTGCAGGCGATGCAGGAAATTCTGGTGGCACAGGGGCAGGATGAAGTCATTACGCTGGCCAGGCTGGAAAGTATTATGCAGCAGGCGCTGGTGTGTGGGCAGCTGGAGCATTTAAGTCTGGTCGGGCTGGCACAGGAACGTAAACAGGTGTTCCCGTCAGGTCTTGCCATTTTAATTGCCTTGTTCCGTAAACTGCATATTCCCGGCATGACGCTGTCGGGGGGCGCTCTGCGCGAAGGCGTGTTGTACGGTATGTTGCCACAGCTGCAACACACTGATGTGCGTAACAGAACTATCGCCAGCTTAATGGTGCGTTATTACATAGATGAACAACATGCCAACCGTGTGGCCGATATGGCGCTGCAACTGGCACTGCAGTTACAAACCCAGTGGCAGCTAAGCAAATTTGAAGGCCTGAGTATGCTAAGGTCTGGCGCTTTGCTGCACGAGCTTGGTCTGCTGATTGAATACAAGAACCACCATCATCACGGTGCTTATATTATCAGCCATACCGAATTACCTGGTTTTACCCGGGCGCAGCAACAACTGCTGATGGCGCTGGTGTATAACCACAGAGCTGATATTAACCGTGACATTATTGCCCGTCAGACCATGACCTCAGTGCTGCTGGCCGTGCGTTTAACCCGGTTGTTGCGCTTAGCTGTGGTGTTGTCGATGCGCCGTCGCCATGAAGTACTGCCGGAAGTGCAAATCAGCGCTCAGGCGGAAAGCCTGACTTTAACGCTGCCTGCCGGCTGGCTGGAGCAACACCCTTTGATGCGCGCTGAGCTGGAGCAGGAAGTGGCTTATCAGCAACAAGCCGGCTGGTTGTTGCAGCTGAAATAAAAAAGCGCCGTCAGGCGCTTTTTTATTGGTTCTGTCAGCCACTTCACCGCAGTGACCGCTGCTTTAACCTTTTAACCAAATCGCTGCTTTTTTGGCAAAATAAGTCAGAATGCCATCGGCTCCTGCTCTTTTAAAGGCCAATAAAGATTCCATCACCACAGCTTCTTCAGCCAGCCAGCCGTTTTGAATGGCGGCCATATGCATGGCATATTCACCGCTGACCTGATAGGCAAAAGTGGGCACACCAAACTCGTCCTTGACCCGGCGCACTATGTCTAAATATGGCATGCCAGGTTTGACCATCACCATATCAGCGCCTTCTTCCAAATCCAGAGCAACTTCACGTAACGCTTCGTTGCTGTTGGCAGGGTCCATCTGATAAGACTTTTTATTGCCGCCTTTTAAGTTGCCGGCAGAGCCTACCGCATCGCGGAACGGGCCATAATAGGCCGAGGCATATTTGGCGGAATAAGCCAGAATACGGGTATTGTGAAAACCTTCGGCTTCCAGAGCCTCGCGGATAGCGCCAATACGGCCGTCCATCATGTCAGATGGAGCCACAATATCGGCACCAGCTTGTGCATGTGACAGCGCCTGTTTCACCAGAATGTCGGTGGTGACGTCATTCAGCACATAACCACTTTCATCAATAATGCCGTCCTGACCGTGGGTGGTAAAAGGGTCCAGCGCCACATCGGTAATGATGCCAAGTTCAGGCACATGCTGTTTTAACAAACGCACAGCACGCTGTGCTAAAGCGTCCGGGTTATAGGCTTCTTCGGCCATTAACGATTTTTTCTCCAGTGGTGTGACCGGAAACAGTGCTATTGCCGGAATACCAAGTGCCACCAGCTCTTTGGCTTCTTCCAGTAATAAATCCAGCGACAGACGTTCAATACCGGGCATAGAAGCAATAGTTTCGCGTTTATTGTCGCCTTCAATAATAAACATCGGATAAATCAGATCGTTGACTGTCAGCTGATGCTCAGCCATTAAACGGCGGCTGAAGTCATGTTGACGCATCCGGCGCAGACGGCTGGCCGGGAAATAACTACTGGACGAGTTCATCGGGGTTTCCTTCTGGGGCAGGAACAGGGGCTGCTGGGTCGGAAGCTGCCGCCAGGATCACCTGGTTGCGGCCGGCCGTTTTTGCCTGGTAAAGCGCCTGATCAGCTGCGTGAATAAAATCTGTACTGACCATGTCAGGTGCGGCCACTGCGGCATAACAACCGGCGCTGATCTGCACCGGCAATGGGCCAATTTCAGTATCAAAGGGATGAGCGGCAATGCTAAGGCGGATTTGTTCTGCCAGCTCAAACACACCGGCAGCGTCGGTGTTGGGTAAAATCAGCGCAAATTCTTCACCACCATAACGGCAAACATAGTCGCTGCTGCGCTTGAGTGACCGGGCAATCTTTTCTGCCACACCTTTGATCACGGCATCACCGGCCAGATGGCCATGGTTGTCGTTAATCTGTTTAAAATGGTCGATATCAAGCATCACTAAAGCCAAAGGCCTTTGTTCACGGCGACTGCGTTTAAGTTCCGCCTGAATTTTTTTGTCAAAATAAGCCCTGTTACGCACGCCGGTGAGTGCATCCTGGGTATTTTGCTCTTCCAGAATGCGGTTTTTGTCGGCCAGCTCATTCAGTGCCACCTGCAGTTCAAAGGTACGGGTCTGAATGTTTTCTTCCAGCTGCTCGGCGGTGTCCTGCTGCCATTTCAGCTGACGGCGATAAACCAGCACGGCAAATAAAGCGGCACCAAGCAAAGCGCCCAAAAACGCCAGCACCACAAAGTGCCAGGGGTACAGTTGCAGCGGCTGCAATAACAGCGTGAAATCGGGCATTGTCATCAGCTGTGCTCCCGGTGAAATAACTGGCGGGCATTGTGCTCACTATGTCTGGCAATATCAGCCACAGACCAGCCGGTCAGGTCGGATAACTGAGTTGCAATGGCGCTGATAAAAGCCGGTTCATTGCGTCGTGATTTAGGTTTGTTTGCCAGATTGCGTGGCAGCAAATAAGGTGCATCTGTTTCTAAAATAAGCCGGTCGGCCGGCAGATAAGCCATAGCCTGTTGCAGCAATTGACCGCGGCGTTCATCACAAAGCCAGCCGGTAATGCCAATATATAAACCCAAATCCAGATAAGCTTTCAGCTGTGTGGTATCGCCGGTAAAACAATGGGCGATGCCGTGACTGATCTGATGTTGTTTCAGCAAACTGATTTGGCTGTCAAAGGCGTCTCTTTCATGCAGATACACCGCTTTGCCTGTTGTTTTGGCAAGGCTCAGCTGGGTTTCAAAGACCTGAATTTGCTGCGCCTGCGGCGAGAACATCCGGTTAAAATCAAGGCCACATTCACCCACAGCCACGACATGCTCCAGCTTGAGCAGCTGTTCCAGCAGAGTTTGCCAGTCTGGCGCCACAGCGGCCGCCTGATGAGGATGCACGCCGGCCGTCGTCAGGCAGTTGTGATGGTTTTGACACCAGCTCAGGTTATCGGCAGTTTCGGCCAAATCGCTGCTAATCAGCAGCATGGTGTCAACACCGGCGGCGCTGGCGTTATGCATCACCTGGGGCCGGTCAGCGTCATATTGGGCACTGAATAAATTTACGCCGGCATCAAACCAGCGTAAGCCGTTATTTAACACGACGAACCCGGATGGTTTTGTTGACTTTGTCGGTGCCAAGCAAGAACGACCCAAAAGCGGCACGACGGATAGTGGCGGTGTCGCCCACGTTAATGCGGATATAGTCAGTGTCAATCTGGCGCCATTGTTGGCCGTTCTCAAGCGTCAGCGTGAGTTTTTTCAAGGCATTGCTTTCGACAGCTGTAATGGCGCTGCTGATTTTTTCGGCTTTTTCTGGTCCCACATTGTTCAGTTTTTCCGCACCAAAGGCGGCTTCCGGATTGGCAGCTACCTGGGGGGCAGGTGCGACCGACGCTGCAGTGACCGGCATTTGGCTGGCCGGCGGCGGTAAAGAGACAGGTGCTGTAACCGGTTGTAACTGGATTTGGTCAAAACAGGCTAAACGTTGCTGGTCTTGTTGCAGTTGCCGGCACTGTTGCAACTGGCTGCGCAGCTGAGCGTCAGTTGCGGCGACCGTTGTCAGTGGGGTGACGCACAAGATCAGCAATAGGGCCTGATTTAACTTCATAAAAATCCTTGAGTTATTGGTGCGGAGGTTCCGCTTCTTCGTCAGTTTCTGTTTCGTCAGCTTTGGGCTGATAAAAACGTCCCATCCAGATGCCCAGTTCATACAGCAGGCACATAGGCACGGCCAACAAGGTTTGTGATAACACATCTGGTGGCGTCAGAAACATCGCGATAATAAAGGCTACGACAATAAAATAAGGCCGTTTTTCAATCAAGTCCTGCCGGCTCATGGCGCCCGTCCAAATCAGCAGTAAAATGGCGACCGGGATTTCAAAGCTGAGGCCAAAGGCAAAAAACAGCTTTAACACAAAATCCAGATAACTGCTGATGTCGGTGGCTATGGTGACACCTTCAGGCGCCACGCTGGTAAAAAAACCAAAAATAATAGGGAATACAAAAAAGTACGCAAAAGCGATGCCGGCATAAAACAACACAGTGCTGGAGGCAATCAGCGGCGCTATCAGGTGTTTTTCTCTGGTGTATAACGCAGGCGCGACAAAACGCCAGATTTGAAACAGGATATAAGGCACCGCCAGAATACAGGCCACAATAAAGGTCAGTTTAAAGGGCGCAAAAAACGGCGCCGCCACATCTGTGGCTATCATGCTGGCGCCTTGCGGCAGCACTTTCATCAGCGGCAAACTAAGCAGGTGGTAAATGTCATTGGCAAAATAAGCCAAAGACAAAAACACCAGCACCACAGCAGCAATACTTTTCAGCAAGCGGTTGCGCAGTTCAATCAGATGGCCCATCAGGCTGTTAGGGTTGTACGGGCTTGTCGTTTTTTTGTTCATTATGTTCAGTGGGGGCTGCAGTTGGTTCCGCTGTGGCTTCAGCGGCAGGGGCTGTGGTGCCGGTTTGGGTGCCGGCGTACGGGTTGGTTACGTCGGCGGCCGCCTGACGCAGTTGTGCCAGCGCGGTTAACTCAGCCGGTGTCAGGTTTAACAAGCCTTTTTCTTCTGCATCTTTGAGTTTCTGATGCAGCTCATGGGCGCGGATTTCGTCACCAAGCTCGGCTTTCATTTGCTGGCCAAACTGACGCACACCATTGATAAACTGGCTGACACTGCGGATAGCGCCGGGTAACCGTTCAGGCCCCAGCACTATCAGCGCCACTACACCACATAAAACCAGTTCCCAGAAGCTCATTAGTGTTTTTCTGCGCCGCTGTTGTTATTGGCCCCAGGCTGCGCTGGTGTTGCTGAGGTTGTGGTGGGCGCAACAGGCGTGGCTTGTGCAGCAGGTGCGGCTGTGTTTTGGTTGTTGGTGACTTCTTTGCGCGCTTCAGGAAAAGTGGCGTCTGTTTCAGTGGTATTTTCGCTGTCGTTTTCTTTTAATGAGCTGCGAAAACCGCGGATCGCTGAGCCTAAATCAGTGCCGATATTGCGCAGTCTTTTAGTGCCGAATAACAGCACAATAATCACCAGAATAATCAGCAGTTGCCAAATACTAATACCACCAAAACCCATATAAACGACCCTTGTATTATCAGTTGTTTTGTCAGAAACCGGCCTCTGTGGTTCAAAGGCCCGGCAGTTGTCCGCTGTATTGTAAGAAATAATTATGACAATACCGCTTTTGCTGCAAAAAACATAGCGCCAACAGCTAAAGTGGCGGCCAGTACAGGCCAGCCAATGGCAAGCAATACTGCCGCACTGACTGCTGCGCCGCTTGCCAGCACCGCCAGTTTGAGCGACTGACTCTGTTGCAGCTGACGTTGCTGCAGTTGTTGCATTTGTTGCAGCAGTGCCTGTTGCGCTTTGGGTTGTTGCTGCAAATAACCATGTAATAAATTTGGCATTTCCGGCAGTTTTTCTGCCCAGAACGGCAGGTTTTCTTTAATTTGTCGTAGCATAGCTTTGGGGCCTATCTGCTCTTTTACCCAGTTTTCTAAAAAGGGTTTGGCGGTTTTCCATAAATCCAGTTGTGGATATAACTGCCGGCCTAAACCTTCGATATAAAGCAGGGTTTTTTGTAGCAGCACCAGCTGCGGCTGCACCTGCATATTAAAGCGCCGTGCTGTGTTAAACAGGTTCATCAGCACCTGGCCAAAAGAAATGTCGGCCAGCGGTTTCTGAAAAATAGGCTCGCAGACGGTGCGGATGGCACTCTCAAACTCTTCAATGCTGGTGTCATAAGGCACCCAGCCTGAATCTACATGCAGTTCGGCCACTTTACGGTAGTCGCGGTTAAAAAAGGCGACAAAGTTTTCCGCCAGATATCTTTTGTCTTCGCGATTCAGCGTACCGACAATACCACAGTCAATGCCAATATATTTGGGGTTGTGCGGCGTGTCGCGCGATACAAAAATATTGCCAGGATGCATATCGGCATGGAAAAAACTGTCGCGAAATACCTGGGTAAAAAACACTTCAACCCCGCGTTTGGCCAGCAGTTCCATGTCAGTGCCTTGTGCCTGCAACGCGGCAATGTCAGACACCGGGATGCCATAAATCCGTTCCATCACCATCACATTAGGACGGCTGTGGTCACTGTAAACAAAGGGAATATATAAAGAATCTGAGTTGGTGAAGTTGCGGCGCAGCTGAATGGCATTGGCGGCTTCACGCTGTAAATCCAGCTCGTCCAGAATGGTTTTACGGTATTCCGCCACCACTTCACGGGGTCTGAGTCTTTTGCCATCCGGTAAAAAACGCGCCACGGCACCGGCTATATCGGCCATCAGGTCAAGATCGGCCAGAATTTGCGCTTCAATACCCGGGCGGATCACTTTGACCACCACATCGGCCTCAGTACCGTCGTCCTGCCTTAAACGAGCGGTATGCACCTGCGCAATGGAGGCTGACGCCAGGGGGGTTACTGAGAAGTCACTGAATAACTCGCTGATATGCGCAAGGCCAAGTGCCTGTTCAATCAGTTGTTGTGCTTCCTGACCATCAAAAGGCGCCACTTTATCCTGCAGCTTGGCCAGTTCGTCTGCCAGCTCAGGCGGGAATAAATCACGGCGGGTGGATAACATCTGGCCAAATTTTACCCAGACCGGCCCCAGACTCTGTAAGGCTAAACGCAGACGTTCACCCAGACTTTTGTCCGGATGCTGATTGCGCAACCAGAACAACGACAGTCTGGCACCTCTGGCCCACCAGGGTTGCCACTGCGCCGGGATCAGCTCATCCAGCCCATATTGCAACAAGGTTTTTTTGATCTGGTAAAAACGGCTCAGACTCACTTATTTCCCCTTGATAAGCGCAAGCTGACGCGCCAATTGTTCAGTGCGGGCACTAAGCTGGCTGACTTCGGCACTAAATTGTTGCAGTTGTGCCGGATGCGGGCTGAGTTGTAATTCATCCTGCGCCAGCTCGGTTAGCATCTGCTCTGTTTCAGTGAGTTTGGCACTGAGCAATAACTGCGTTTGTTTGAGCAACAGGCTAACTTTATGGGCTGCGGCGTCGCCAATATAACCGGATAAATGGTCGGCCCATGCGGGTTCTAAGCGGGCAAAAAACTGATTAAACTGTTGCAGTTGCTGCAAATCACCTTCGATATCCAGCGCATTTTCGCGGATGAGCCGGGTTAGCTGACTTGGGTCTTTTAACTGGCGCAGGCTCTCAAGGTTAGTGATCAGCGCACAATCCACTTTTTCCTGATGTTGGTTCAGCCAGATACCGTTGGGTTGTATGGTCAGCACCAGCCGTAATTTGATATCGGTCAGTTCTACCGCCAGTTGCCGGCCTTGCAATTGTTGCAGCCGCGCTGGCGCGTCCGGGTCCATGCTGACAACTTTATTCAGTACAGGCTCGGCAATGCTCAGCAGCAGCTGTGGCAACAGCGGCGGAAAAAACGGCAGCAACCCGGCTTTTTGCATCTGAAGTGCCCTGTTAAAACTTATAACCGCGGTGCAATGCGACAATACCACCGGTTAAATTGTGGTAGCTGGTTTGACTAAAACCGGCGTCATCCATCATTTGTTTTAACGTCTCCTGATCCGGATGCATACGGATAGACTCAGCGAGATACTGATAAGACTCGCGATCATTGGCCACCAGTTGGCCCATGGCTGGCAACAGTTTAAATGAATACAGATCATAGACTTTACTGAGCCAGGCTTCGGTTGGCTTGGAAAACTCCAGCACCAGCAGGCGGCCGCCTGGTTTTAATACTCTGAACATAGAGCGCAAAGCTGCGTCTTTATTGGTGACATTCCTTAAGCCAAAAGCAATGGTGATGATGTCAAAACTGTTGTCGGCAAAAGGTAATGCTTCGGCATTGGCCTGCACATAACTGATGTTATTAACCAGACCCAAATCACGCAGCTTGTCTTTACCAACATTGAGCATCGATTCGTTGATATCGGCGAGGATTACCTGGCCGGTCGGGCCGACCCTTCTGGAAAATAACGCCGTTAAATCGCCGGTGCCACCGGCTAAATCCAGCACTTTGTGGCCAGGGCGGACACCACTGCAGTCGATGGTAAATCTTTTCCATAACCGGTGAATGCCAAGGGACATCAGGTCATTCATCACGTCATATTTGGCGGCAACTGAATGAAAGACGTTGGCAACCAATGAGACTTTTTCCTGGGCTGCGACTGTTTTAAAACCAAAATGGGTGGTGTTTTGCTCTGCAGCTGTTGCTGCATCCTGATGCTGCTCTGTCATGATAAGGCCTTTGCCAGCTCGAAACTGGCGCTAGTGTAAAAGATCCGTCCGGTTACGCCAATCAAAAGGCGGTAAATGCTGCAAATTAGCTGCTTTCTGCTGGTTGTAACTCAAAAGGGGCAGACGCATAAGGCTGACCATTGATAAACAGATGCAGCTGATGTGGCCCCGGATAGTGTTTGCGGGTGGTCATGTCGACAAAACGATAACTACGTTGCAATTGCAATTCGGGTTCGGTGACTGTGCGTTCTAACAGCTGAAATACTTTGTGCCGGATGTTGCCATTTTTACCGGCAAAGTCGATGGCATATTCCAGCCGCAGTTTGCCAAGCGGCGCCTGGCTTTGCAGCTGCACCTGAAACTGCAGTGGCTGGCCCATCTGCACTGTGGCGCTGTCAAGGCTCAGGCTGGCCTGCAGGGCGGGGGTTTGATAACCAAACAAAGCGAGCGCCTGGCTGTGGCGCTTTTTCAGCAGAGTACGTAAGGCATGTTTGATGATCCAGTCGGTTTTGTCGCTGTGCCCTTGCCAGCGGGCAGCCAGCGCCAGCACCAGCCCGGGCTGGTCTTTACTGATGTCATTGAGGTTATTGGCTACACTGCGGCGCACATAATCCGACGGGTCTGCTTTGAGTTTTTCCAGTATCGGCAAAATCGGACTGGCATCCCGTTGTAAGGTTTTTAACGCTGTGCCCCAGGGCAAACGTGGCCGGCAACCTTCACTGGCAAGGCGACGCAGGTGATGGTTGTCGGCATCTGCCCATATCAGCATTTGGTCTAAGGTTTGTGTCGGATAACGCTGGATAAAAGGCCTGATGGCAAATTCGCTGGTGGAAAAACAAGTGAAGTGGCCCAGTGCATCCAGCGCTATGTCAGGTTGTTGTAAGCCAAATTGCGCCACAACTTCGGGGAAAATAAAACCCGGAATACCGCCAAAATGGCTGCTGACCGGTTTGAGCACGGCGCAGGCCTCACCGAACGGCAAATCCAGCGTCTGATACAAACAGCTGGCGGTGCGGTTGATGCGTTGTTTCAGTTCAAGCGCGTGAAAATCGTCATTGAACTCTTGTAAAAAAGCCGCGGTATCAAAGGCTGGATAATACTGCTGACAACGCGCCGCAATGGCGTTTAACAAAGTGCTGTTGATTTGTTCTTTTAGCAGCGCGGCGGCCATGGTGCTTACAGCATGGCTTCAGTGGCAACCTGATTGCGGCCGCGTCTTTTGGCTACGGTCAACACCTGGCTGGTGCGCGCCAGAAACTGATGCCAGTTTTCTTCCGACTGATACAAAGTCACACCCAGCGAAATAGTCACTTTGGGCAAGGCTTTTTTGCTGCGCGATGACACAAAACGCAGTTTTTCCACACCGCGGCGCACCTGTTCGGCAATTTCGCTGGCGGTGCGTAAATCCACATCCGGCAGCAGAATTAAAAACTCTTCCCCACCGGCACGCACTGGTAGGCCACTTTCCTGCACATAAGCACTGATTTTTTTTGCCACTTTCGACAGGATCACATCACCGATATTAAAGCCATAATCGTGATTAAACTGGCGGAAATGGTCGAGATCAACGGCAATTGCGGCAATGCGGCGTTGTGGGTCCTGGGTCAGCCAGTCATCGACGTGTTCCTGCATACTGAGCCTGTTATACAAGCCGGTCAGCGCGTCTACCTGACGGCTTTTTTTCAGCTGCTCCAGCTCAGTGCGTAAAATCTGGCTTTGTTCCGCTGAGTGTTGCAGCTGATCACGTAATTTTTCCTGGCTGCTGCGAAGCTCAACAGTGGCATCCATCATACGTTGCATGGTGATTTTAGGGTCAACCAGGCTGTTGCTGCTCAGCAGCTGCATGCCTTGATCCAGCACTTCAAGATATTCATTGATGGTTTCACTGGCAAGATCGGCGGTACCGCTTAACTTGCTGACAATCTGGTTCACTCTGTTGACCAGTTGTTCGTTTTCTTTGCTGGTGGTGACGATGTAATTGCTGTAAAGCTCAATCATCACAAAGTCATCAAAATGGACGCGGGCTTCGAGCTTCTGTTCTACGGTCTGGCATAAGGCAGCGTGAACGCCACTGATATATTCGTAAGCAACGGTGAAGTTTACCGGGTGTGCTGCCAAACGATGCCGCTGCAAAAAAGCCATTGCAAGAGCAGCTTTTTCGCTCGCCTGATCGATTGAATCCTGATACATCATGCCAAGTAAAACTCCAATGGATACTGCATAGACTTAGCGCAAATGAATGCCCTTATGTTACGTAAATGCCGGTTGAACGCAAGGGTTGGCGCGCATCTTGAGCTTCTCGCATCTTTAAAATAACGACAGCGCTGCCATACGCCAAGATTTTTTTTAAAAATTGTGGTTTTTTTACAAATTTATCAGCTGTTTGCTGCTTTTTGCTCCGGCTTTGCCCAATTTGCTGATATAAAATCGGCTCAAACGGCAATTTTGTCAGGCGGGCGGTTTCGTCGCTACGTAGAGAATTGTATACAATCAGCTGGCCACTTCTCTTTGGGATCTTTTTATGAAACGTAAACTACTGGTGTTGTTTTGCGCCGCAGCTTTAACCGCCTGTGCCAATCAGCCGTCTGCGACCAGCACAGACTTTAATACTTTTGCCGATAAAATATGGCAACAGGCACAGGAGATAAGCCCGCGCAGTGAAACCAGTCTGCCGGATATGTCACCGCAAGCGCTGGCACTGGCTGATGAAAAAAGACAACAGCTGCTGGCACAATTAAAAGCTGTGGATCTGAGCGCGTTGACAGAACAGCAGCAGATCAACCACGCGATTTTAGTGTACCGGCTGCAGAAT
This sequence comes from Rheinheimera sp. 4Y26, assembly GCF_025245835.1. Lineage (GTDB taxonomy): Bacteria > Pseudomonadota > Gammaproteobacteria > Enterobacterales > Alteromonadaceae > Pararheinheimera. The sequence goes on along the minus strand of NZ_JAOBWS010000014.1, from coordinate 50,443 downwards.
GATGTCGATGAGTACCGTTACGGTGCACATTATATGCCGTTGACCGCTGAGTCTGGTTTTCACAGCGATCTGACCTTTATGCTGTCGGGTGCTGCGCTGAAAAGCAAAAAAGATGTTGAGAACTACCTGCAGCGCCTGGCGTCCGTGCCCAAATATATGCAACAACAAACGCAGTGGATGCGCGAAGGTTTGGCCAAAGGGTACACCCAGCCCAAAGCAGTGCTGCAAGGATATGCCGAAGGCATCAGTTCTTTTATTACCAAAGACGCCGGAGAATCGGTGTTTTTCCGGCCGTTACAAAAACCTGTAGCCGGTATGACTGAAGCCGAGTGGCAGCAATACCAGCAGCAGGCAAAAAACCTGATCAACAAAGAGATTTTCCCGGCTTATCAGCAATATCATGACTTTTTTGTGCAGCAGTATTTACCAGGCGCACGCGACAATATCGCCGCTATCGCCCTGCCGCAGGGCGCAGAGTTTTACCAGAACCGGCTGGAGCATTACACCACGCTGAAGATGACACCGGCACAGGTGCATCAGATAGGGTTGAATGAAGTGGCACGGATCAGGGCTGAAATGGCTAAAGTGATTAGTGACACCGGCTTTAAAGGCAGTTTTGCCGAATTTATTCAGTTTTTACGTACTGACAAGCAGTTTTATGTCACAACACCGGAGCAACTGCTCAAAGAAGCGGCCTATTTGTCGAAGAAGATCGATGCCCAGTTACCAAAACTGTTTAAAAAATTACCGCGCACCCCTTATGGCGTGGAGCCGGTACCAGCCGAAATTGCACCCAAATACACCACAGGCCGTTATGCCGGTGGTCGTGGTGACGGTGAGCCTGGTTTTTATTGGGTAAATACCTATGCACTGGACCGGCGTCCGCTGTATGAGCTGGAAGCCCTGACTTTGCATGAAGCAGTACCAGGCCATCACTTGCAGGTAGCGCTGGCGAACGAACAAACGGATTTGCCTTCTTATCGTCGCAGTTTTTACACTTCAGCTTTTGGCGAAGGTTGGGGGTTGTATTCTGAATATCTGGGACTGGAAGTTGGCTTTTATCAGGATCCTTACAGTAACTTTGGCCGGCTGACCTATGAGATGTGGCGTGCAGCACGACTAGTGGTGGATACCGGTATGCATACAATGGGCTGGACCAGACAGCAGGCGATCGACTTTATGGCCAGTAACAGTGCTTTGTCCTTACACAATGTCACCACAGAAATTGATCGTTATATCAGCTGGCCGGCGCAGGCGCTGTCTTATAAGCTCGGCGAAATCACGATCAAACGCTTAAGAAAACAGGCTGAGCAAGCGCTTGGCGCCGACTTTGATGTACGGGAGTTCCATGACACCCTGCTGCAAAACGGCAGCCTGCCACTGCCGATTCTGGAGCAGCAAATTAATAACTACATCAAACGGAAGCAAAAAACCTAATACTCCACGCCAGCACGCCTGTAGTGAAATTCGCGCAGGCGTCGTTGGATTGTGGTTACGCAGTGTTATACTCGGCGCCGTGTTTGATGCACGGCGTTTTTCTGTGCTGATTTCAGACTGGATTGCTTGTCGGATATTCTGAGTTGTATATGTGGACTTTGTTGATATTTATTGTTTTTTTTGTCGTTGTTGTGCTGCTGGTCATTAAAATTGACAGCTTGAGCAAAGCACATAAACGTATGGTAATGGAATACAAACTGCGGGATCAGGAATCTTCGCATATCCAGCAATTGACCTATGAACTTGCCGAAGAAAGTTGCCAGATCCTGTTACAGCAACTGCTGCACGAGAAAATCAACAGCCGTTTGCCAGCCAGTGAAGTGTTTTGTATTGAGACCTTATGTCAGGCTATTCCAATGATTTGCAAAGAACTGGTGCAAAAACAGCAGTCATTGCCACAGGCGCTGAAAAAATACTGCAAACGTAATTTAGCGGTGGAATATTCAGAACTGGAAGCTTTTATCAATCGCCATGGGCGCTTAATTCAGGGTTGGCAGAAAAACTCATTGGCTGGTTATCTGCAGTTGTGTCAGTCGGGGGTTATGCTGGTAAAAGAACAAAGTTATAAAGAAATTGGAAAAACACCACGTCCGTTGTCGGAACCGGCCTGAACTCACTAGCTCAGTTTTATTTAATGCCGGATGACCACTTTAGGTTCGGTATCAATCTGACCATCCTGATCTACTGCAGCAATCCGGTCGCCGGCACGCAGTACTGCCAGACTAAAACTTGGACTGCGGCGCACAAAAGCGAGCTCATAACCAAAACGTTGCAATTCAGCGACTGAAAATTTTTGCGCCATATTCAGCTCATTCCAAAAATAATTTACATCTTTGGTCTGATCACGACGTTCTTGAAGTAGTGCTGCCATCTGTTTTACTCCTTCTCAGGACTACACCTGCAAGCAGGCTGCATGGGTTGTTTATACTCTATGCTCTGGTTAAAAAAAGTACAAGCTCCAATTCCTCTTTTGTTACCGGCATTACAGATAACCTGTTGCCCTTTTTCAGTAACTGCATCTGAGACAGGGCCTGGTGTTGCCTTAATTCATCCATTGTGATGATTTTTCTGAACTTTTCTACTAACTGCACCTGCACTGCATACCAGGACCAGCGCTCAGCACTCGCTTTGGCGTCGTAATAAGGGCTACGCTGCTGAAACTGGCTTGGATCAGCAAAAGCTGTTGCCGATACTTTGGCAAGACCGGCTAAACCAATTTGCTTACAACTTGAATGATGGATCAGCACAAGGTCACCCAATTGAACCTGATCCCGCAGGAAATTTCGCGCCTGATAATTACGCACACCTTCCCACACCACTCCATCCGGCGCTGCGGCTATATCATCAATACTGCATTCATTGGGTTCGGTTTTAAACAGCCAGGCCATGTGAATGGCTCCTTTTTGCAAGCTGGCGCGATTATGCCGTGCTTTTTGCCTTGCAGCCAGCCGCTTTACTTTGATTTCTGCGTTATTTGCGTCAGATTTCTTTGGGTATGCTGTGATACCTCTGTTTTGCAGTTTTGACAGCACTGCTGCACAATGCTGCATTCTGTCAGCATTTTTGGGGGTCATGATGAGCCAGGTGTTAGCCGATTTATTGTCGTTATTAAAATTGGAAACTATCGAGTTGGGGTTGTACCGTGGCCAGAGTCAGGATTTAGGCTTTAAAGCGGTGTTTGGCGGTCAGGTGATGGGGCAGGCATTATCTGCAGCCAAAGAAACTATCCCGGAAGATCGCAAAGTGCATTCGTTTCACTCTTATTTTTTGCGCCCGGGTGACGCGTCCCGGCCTATCGTTTATGAAGTAGAAAATATCAGGGATGGTAAAAGTTTCAGTACCAGACGCGTCAGCGCTATCCAGTTTGGCAAGCCCATTTTTTATATGACGGCGTCTTTTCAGGCCGATGAAGTAGGTTTTGAACATCAGGATTTAATGCCGCAGGTGCCGCCACCGGAAGAGTTAATTTCAGATCTGGAATTTTATCGTGAGCACGCAGACCTGATTCCGGAAAGCTTACGCAGTAAGTTTATCTGTGAAAAACCTATTGAGATGCGCCCTGTGGCCTTTCACAACCCGTTTAAACCCCAGGTGAGTAACGCCAAACGTTATGTCTGGTTTAAAGCCAACGGCGCTATGCCTGACGATTTACGAGTGCATAAATATCTGCTGGCTTATGCCTCAGACTTTAACTTCCTGCCAACAGCGCTGCAGCCACATGGTAAGTCTTTTATGGCGCCTAATATGCAGGTGGCCACTATTGACCATGCCATGTGGTTTCATCAGGATTTTCGCTTTGACGACTGGCTGTTATATGCGGTGGACAGCCCGAGTGCTTCCGGCGCCCGAGGTTTAGTGCGCGGACAGTTTTTTAACCGCGCCGGGGTGTTGGTGGCGTCCACCATGCAGGAAGGTGTGATTCGCAGTTACGACAAAGCCCGCAACGAATAAACCGCAAGACTCCGGCTTAGCCGGAGTCTTTATTGGCGGTAATTTGCTGAATACTTTGCAGCACTTCAGGTTGTAATAAAGCGTTAACTGTAGATAGCAGCGGCTGGAAATTCTGGCCACTGGTCAGCTGGTATTGTTCATCAAGCTGGATATAGTGCGCTTCTTTTAGGGCATTCACCAAAGTGGCAAACAGTTGCTTGTCGTGATATTCCGGCGATTCAATGCCATGCAGCTTTAACAAACGCTGCGCCAATTGCTGGCTGTGTTGCTCCAGCTCAGCGCGCTGAACAGGTGCTTCCAGCGCTATTAAGTTCAGCACCATGGCATACCGCTGCAAAATGGCATCGCTGTTGTGCGCCAACAGTTGCAGTTGATGATAAGCCGGGTTTTGGCTATCGGTACACTGATAGCTGTGCTCCACTTCTTCAATCATTCCCTGTTGCTGCAAAAACGCCAGCACCTGACCAACATAACAGCTCAAATCATCGGATGCTAAAAACAGTTCCTGCTGTAACAGCGGTTGTAGCTGCTGGCAGATATTCAGCAACTGCATTTTGCTGAGGCTACGATGTTGCAGCAGTGCAGTGGCCAGCAAGGCTGGGATCACAAACAAATGACTGACGTTATTGCGGTAGTAGCTCATCACAACGGCTTCTTCAGCACTGAGCTGAATTAAATCGCCAAATTCGTCCTGTTGCAGATGAATTTTGTGTAAGTCCAGCGCATGTTGTACCAGGTTGCTGCCATTACCCTCCGGCAGGGTAACAGAGGCGTGGTAGGGCGCCTGTTGTTGCAAAGCCAGATATAAATCCAGCTGCGCCACCAGCGCTTTTCGGGTCAGTACATGCTGTTCTGTTGCCAGTAAAGTAGTGGCAATCAGATTAATCGCATTGAGCGCCGCTGTCTGATTCACTTTGGTCATCACTTCGTGTGCCAGTTTAGCCACCACAGGGTTCAGCCATTGTGGTTTTTGTGGTTCAACAGGGTTAATACTCTGACGCCAGTCAGGGGCATGTTGTTGCAAATAACTATTCAGGGAAATCGGCTCGCCAAAGTTGACATAACCATAGCCGTAGTCGCGCAATTGACGTATTGCCTGCAGTATACCCAAAGCCGACTCTTTGGTTTTGGCCGAGCCTTTTAGTTCACGCAGATAAGTACTGACTTCCATCACATGTTCATAACCCAGATACACAGGCACCAAAGTGACAGGGCGGTCGATGCCGCGCAGCAAGGCTTGTACTGTCATGGCCAGCATGCCGGTTTTTGGCTGCAATAAACGTCCGGTGCGGCTGCGGCCACCTTCACTGTAGTATTTAACGCTGTAACCTTTGCGGAATAACTGTGACAGATATTCGCGAAATACCGCTGAATACAATTTATTGCCGCTAAAACTGCGGCGGATAAAAAAGGCACCGCCACGGCGGAAAAACTTCCCGACAGGCCAGAAATCGAGGTTAATACCGGCGGCGATATGGGGTGCCGCCAGACCCTGCTGGTAAATCACATAACTTAATAATAAATAATCCATATGGCTGCGATGGCAGGGCAGGTACACCACTTCATGGCCACGCTGGGCTAAGTCGCGGATGACTTCAGCGTTATGAATTTTGATACCGCTGAATAATTTACGCCACAACCAGCTTAATAAACGATCGCCTACCCGTAACGTGGACTCGCGGTAATCGGCAGCAATTTCTTCCAATAACTTACGCGCTTCCACCCGCGCTTGTTCCAGGCTTATATTTTTGCTTTTGGCTTCATCGGCGATGGCTTTTTTCAGAGCTTCTGAGCCCAGCAGTGCATTAAAAAGCGCGGCACGGTTCGGCTGACGTGGCCCGGTCGCGGCCAGTTGCTGGCGGTAAAAGTGAAAACGTGCCACCCGTAATAATTTGTGCGAGCTTTCTTCGCTGGCACCATGCTCGGATGCCATGTCTTTTAACGAAACGGCACGGGAAAACTGCACCAGGGTATGACGGCCGGAAATCAGTACCACAAATAACTTGCGCAGCCAGCCTGGCGCTGCAGCTTCCCCTATCACAGATTTAACACTGGCTTCTTTGCCGGGCGCACGGCCCCAACTGATGGCGACCGGCACCAGTTGTGCATCCTGATCCGGCTGATTTAAATGGGCCTGCAGTAATTTTTGCCCTTGCTGCAATGCCAGTGATGCTTTGGCTGTGCCCCACAAAGGTGTGGGTTGTTGTAAAAACAAAGTACGCGGCAAACTCACATTACCAATGTGAACCTGTTCGGCAGGATCAGGTAATCCCAGTTGCAGACAGGCGCGTTTGAGCGTAGCCAGATCGCTGGCAGAAGCCACTCTGCTGATATAAAACAGCGGCTTATTCAGATTTAATTCAAGGCTACTGGCCGGTTGGGCCGGAATGATTTTATATTTTACCAGCGGCCTTAATGGCCATTGTAATACACTGGCAAACCACTTTAATCGCGCGAACATAGGTTACCTGCAGTCAAAAACAGCCGGCTAAGATACCATGGAATGAAATTCCCGCCAATTTCGCACAAATTTGCTCATTTTCTGTAATTCCCCGCTTGGCAGGCTGAAACTCACTGTATATACTCCCAGTATTCACTGTATAGGCATTCAGCATCATGCGACCACTTACTCCAAGACAAGCCGAAATATTACAACTACTTAAGGATTATCAGGCGCAGTCAGGCATGCCGCCAACGCGGGCCGAAATTGCCAGTCAGCTGGGTTTTAAATCGGCCAATGCCGCTGAAGAACATTTAAAAGCACTGGCAAAAAAAGGTTTTATCGAAATGATGCCGGGCACTTCGCGTGGCATCCGATTGCTGGAAGATGATGATGTGGTGGCCAATGAGCCTGAATACAGTGGTTTACCCCTGATTGGCCGTGTGGCTGCGGGTCAGCCAATTCTGGCCACTGAACATATCGATCAGTATTACCAGCTTGATGCCAACCTGTTCCATCCGGCAGCTGATTTTCTGTTAAAAGTCTCGGGCATGAGCATGAAAGACATCGGTATTATGGACGGTGATCTGTTGGCTGTGCACAAAACCACGGAAGCCCGACAAGGTGAGGTCGTGGTGGCCAGAGTGGAAGATGAAGTAACAGTGAAACGTTTCAGGCGTGATGGTCAATTTGTGTACTTACACCCCGAAAATAGCGACTTTAATGTGATAAAAGTGGATTTAACGCAGCAGTTTTTTGCAATAGAGGGTTTGGCTGTTGGTGTTATTCGCAACCAAACCTGGTAAAAAATGCGGATAAAAGTTAAATAAACTCAATATGTTTCTGTTAAAAGCACTGGTATGACCTGATTGGTTTGCCGGTGCTTTTTGCCTTCTGGGGTTTACAGATCAGGCTTTGTGGTCAATTCTTAGCCTGTGCCCAATAAAAACATAGTTCGGTCGTAGTTTAAGTAATGGGTACTTGTGGGATTACATAATAAAAAACAATAAATTGCAGAACAAGATGCGGTGAGTGGGTTGTAGTGTCTGGTTCTGACAATTTGCTAATTATGCAAAATGACAGAGGAGACGTTACGTGGCGAAAACGAGTCGTTATCGCTGCTCGCTGCTATCCTTGCTGTTTGTCGAAATGGCTTCTGCCGCAGAAATGCCCCTGAATATGACTCAGGGTGTTACTGATATCAGTCAGCGGGTATATGACCTGCATATGACGATATTTTATATCTGCTGTGCAATTGGCCTGGTGGTGTTTGGCGCTATGTTCTGGGCCATTCTCCATCATCGCAAGGCAAAAGGAGTACAGCCGGCACAGTTCCATGAAAGCACCAGAGTTGAGATTCTCTGGACAGCTATCCCCGTGTTCATCTTAATCATCATGGCTATTCCGGCCACTAAAACCCTGATTGCGATGGAAGATACTACTGATGCTGAAGTGACAGTGCTGGTCACTGGGTCGCAGTGGAAGTGGCATTATAAATATCTCGACTATCCGGTTGAGTTTTATTCGCTGCTGGCGACACCGCAAAAACAAATCAGCAACAAAATAGCTAAAGGTGAAAACTATCTGCTGGAAGTAGATAGGCCTCTGGTGATCCCTACCGGTAAAAAAGTTCGCTTTTTAACCACTTCTGATGACGTGATCCACTCCTGGTGGGTGCCGGCCTTTGCCGTGAAAAAAGACGCTAATCCCGGTTTTATCAATGAGTCCTGGGCCAAAGTGAATGAACCTGGCATCTATCGCGGCCAGTGTGCCGAGCTTTGTGGCAAGGATCATGGTTTTATGCCGGTGGTGGTGGTGGCAAAAGAGCCGGCAGAATTTGACGCCTGGATCAAAGAACAAGCTGATATTCAGGCCAAAGCCAAAGCTGCTGAACAGGAACTGCTCGCCATGAATATGAGCATGGATGAAGCCATGGCTCTGGGTGAAAAAACCTATCTTGGTTATTGTGCAGCCTGCCATCAGGCCGGTGGCGGTGGTTTACCCGGCGCTTTTCCGGCACTCAAAGGCAGCAAAATGGCGACAACGGCTGAAGGTAAAGCTGCTCATATCGACATAGTGCTCAATGGTAAAGCGGGTACTGCAATGCAAGCCTTTGGTAAGCAACTGACTCTGCAGGAAATTGCGGCAGTTATTACCTACGAGCGAAATGCCTGGGACAACAATACCGGCGATCTCATTCAGGCTGCTGAAATTCACGCCGCCAAAACCGGTAAAAAGGAGTAGCAGATGAGCACAGTGACTCATGATCACGACACTGCGCATCATGGTGAACACCATCATCATGCGCCTTCAGGGTTAAAACGCTGGTTATATACCACCAACCATAAAGATATCGGCACCTTATATCTGCTGTTTGCGCTAACGATGTTTTTTATCGGTGGTGCTATGGCTATGGTGATCCGTGCTGAGTTATTTCAGCCGGGTTTACAGCTGGTGCAAGCTGACTTTTTTAATCAGATGACCACAGTCCATGGCCTGATTATGGTATTCGGCGCCGTAATGCCGGCCTTTACCGGGCTTGCCAACTGGTTAATTCCAATGATGATTGGCGCACCTGATATGGCGCTGCCACGGATGAACAACTGGAGCTTCTGGATTTTGCCATTTGCTTTTGCCATTTTGCTGGCATCTTTGTTTATGGAAGGCGGCGGGCCTGGTTTTGGCTGGACTTTCTACGCCCCTTTATCGACTAAATACAGCGGTGACAGTACGGCACTTTTTGTGTTTTCTGTGCATATCATGGGTATTTCGTCGATTATGGGCGCAATTAACGTTATTGTGACCATTTTTAACCTGCGTGCCCCAGGCATGACCTGGATGAAAATGCCGTTGTTTGTCTGGACCTGGCTCATTACTGCCTTTTTGCTGATCGCGGTGATGCCGGTTTTGGCAGGTACTGTCACTATGGTACTGACCGATAAGTACTTTGGTACCAGCTTCTTTGATGCTGCAGGCGGCGGAGACCCTGTGTTGTTCCAGCATATCTTCTGGTTTTTTGGTCACCCGGAAGTCTACATCATGATTCTGCCAGCCTTTGGCATCGTCTCCAGCATAGTGCCTACTTTTGCCCGCAAACCGTTGTTTGGTTATGCCTCTATGGTGTATGCCACTTCAAGTATCGCTTTGTTGTCATTTTTAGTCTGGGCGCACCATATGTTCACCACCGGCATGCCGGTGTTTGCTGAACTGTTTTTTATGTATTGCACCATGCTGATTGCAGTACCAACCGGGGTGAAGGTGTTTAACTGGGTCGCCACTATGTGGAAAGGGGCAATGACCTTTGAAGTGCCGATGATGTTTGCGCTGGCCTTTATAGTGCTCTTTACCATTGGTGGTTTTTCCGGTCTGATGCTGGCCATTACACCGGCAGACTTCCAGTACCACGACACCTATTTTGTGGTGGCACATTTCCATTATGTACTGGTGACAGGGGCGATTTTCTCCATTATTGCCGCTGCTTATTACTGGCTGCCGAAATGGACAGGCCACATGTACGACGAGACGCTGGGGCAATGGCATTTTTGGTGCTCGCTGATTTCTGTCAACATGTTGTTTTTCCCGATGCACTTTGTCGGCTTGGCCGGTATGCCAAGGCGGATCCCGGATTACGCACTGCAATTTGCTGATTTTAATGCCTTTATCAGTATTGGTGGCTTTGCCTTTGGCCTGTCACAACTGTTGTTTGTCTGGGTACTGGTGAAATGTATTAAAGGTGGCGAAAAAGCGACTGATCAGGTGTGGGAAGGGGCTGAAGGGCTGGAGTGGACTCTATCGTCACCACCGCCTTATCACAGCTTTACCACACCACCGGAAGTGAAGTAGGAGCAGTCTGATGCAGCGGCAACCTGATCATCTCCCTTTAATTAAACGTCTGTTGTTGGCAACTGCGCTGATGTTTGGTTTTGGTTTTGCGCTGGTGCCGCTGTATGACGTGTTTTGTGATTTAACCGGTATTAACGGCAAAACCAGCACTATGGCGGCGACTGCCGATAAAGCTGTGGTTGATGCTAAAAGAACCATCACTATTGAGTTTCTGGCCAGGCCCAATGCCGATATGCCCTGGTTGTTTGCACCACAAACGCAAAAAATGACGGTACACCCGGGCGAAATCAAACTGGTTTATTACGAAGCGCAAAATCCAACGGCAGCAACCATGACTGGCCAGGCTGTGCCTTCAGTGTCGCCAGGGCAGGCTGCCTTGTACTTTAATAAAATGGAATGTTTTTGCTTTAACCAACAGGTTCTGACCGCCGGTCAGAAACTACTGATGCCATTACAATTTTACGTGGATCCTGCACTGCCGGAGCATTTCAGCACCATCACTTTGTCTTACACGCTGTATGACATGACAAAACATGCACCTGCTGAAACAGTGACAGCGCAAGTCTCAACAGGGGGCAATGATGAGTAAAACTTACGACAAGTATTATGTACCTGAACAAAGCCCATGGCCGATAGTCGGGGCTGTGGCACTTTTTATGATAGCTTTTGGTGCTGGTAACTTTGTTAATGAAGTGACCCGCAACAAAGAAGGTTATGGCGGTTATCTGCTGTTGGCGGGTGTGGCCGTGTTGTTGTTTATGCTGGTGGGCTGGTTTCGTAATGTTATCGATGAATCCATGCATGGTTTGTACAGCAAACAAATGGACAGATCGTTCCGGCAGGGCATGAGCTGGTTTATTTTTTCTGAAGTGATGTTTTTTGCGGCCTTTTTTGGTGCTTTGTTTTATGCCCGGATGATTGCCATGCCCTGGCTTGATGGCGCCAGTAATAACGCTATGACAGCACAGTTGTTATGGCCTGATTTCAGCGCGCACTGGCCTATGACCAAAACGCCGGGTGGTACCGAAACCACAGCCATGCCATGGCAAGGCTTGCCGTTATACAACACCCTGATCCTGCTCACTTCTTCTGTCACTTTGCACTTTGCTCATGTCGGGCTGGAACAGGGCAAACGCACTCAGCTGAAACTGATGCTGACCCTGACAGTGCTGCTGGGCGCTGCATTCTTGGCCTGTCAGGCTTATGAATACGTGCATGCTTATCGCGACCTGGGTTTAAAACTGGATTCAGGTATTTATGGCAACACCTTTTTCCTGCTAACCGGCTTTCATGGCCTGCATGTCACCTTAGGCGCTATTTTCCTGCTGGTGATTCTGCTGCGGATTTTGCTGAAAAACCACTTTACCGCCCACAACCATTTTGCTTTTCAGGCGGCTGCCTGGTACTGGCATTTTGTTGATGTGGTCTGGTTATGTTTATTTGTCTTTGTATACGTTTTATAAACAAAAAAAGCTGGCCGCTTGAGGTGGCCAGCTATCTTGTTTGGAAGCTTGGGGACAATTTTAATAAGGCCGTTGATGTGGACTTATCCAGCCCATCGCCAAAGCCAGAATAATCAGCGCCATCACAATGGCGGAAAATAACACGCGCCGGCCCAGATATTTTGACATGCTGACTTTATCCGGATCGTTTTTCAGCATCAGCCACAAAGCGCGGAACAGGTTAAAAACGATAAAGAGCAGTAGCGCTATGAGTATCAGTTTGACCAGCATACAACCTCAGTTTGACGGAGATGCAGATGCAGATCCGCTTGTTTAATCAGATCTTTATGCTGCGTTGGTGGTTAGTGTTGATTACTCTGGCCGCTTTTCTGTTGTTAATCAAGCTGGCCTGGTGGCAATGGCAGCGTTCCGCCGAAAAAGAAGCACAATTGCAGCAAATTCAGAGCTGGCAGCAACAAGGGCCTTTATCCTGGCCTGATGCTTATCAAAAATCTTCCGCAGAAATTGACGGTGCGCCGCTGCAGGGTGTAGCGCACTGGTTGGCGCCTTTTGTCTGGCTGATAGATAACCAAATCTGGCAAGGCAAGGCCGGTTACGATGTTTTGGTGCCGGTGCAGCTTAGTCACAACACACCGGTGTTATTGGTGAACCTCGGTTGGGTGGCGGCGCCGGCAGAGCGCAGCCAGCTACCGCAAATTAACGTGCCCGCTGAGTTTGTGCTGGATGGTGTGTTACGCACCAAAATGGCCGCTTTGCGGCTGGGACAAAACCTGGAAGACAACGGTCGCTGGCCAATGCGCATGCAAACAATTGAGCCACAGACGCTGGAAGCGCAGCTTGGCCAACCCTTGTTTAATGGTGTGTTTTATCAGCGACAAACCCCTTTTATTCATCATTACAAAGCCGTGGTACTGCCACCGGAAAAACACCGGGCTTATGCGGTGCAGTGGTTGTTGTTAGCTATTGCCGTGGTCATTGTGGCCATGGCCGCCAGTTATCAGAAGGATGCCTGAATGCCAAAAAAGAAGTTTATCTGGTTGTTTGCACTTTGCTGTCTGCTGCCTGTTGCTTTGGCGCAACTGGTGTTAACGCAAGGCTGGTTTTCGGCGGGTGCCAGCAGTAAAGGCCAGTGGTTGGCCGAAGAAATTAAGCTGCTCCCTGAGGTGCCTGCGTCAGCACCACACTGGCGTTTGGTGTATCTGGCGCCGACTCCCTGTAATAGCGACTGTCAGCAAACACTGCAGCTGATGACGCAAATTCATACTGCGCTTGGTCGCAAACAACAACAGCTGACATTGTGGGTGATTGGTGCTCAGGCGCCAGCAGAACTACAAGCGCCGATACAGTTTCAACAAGGTGAAAACAACAATCTGCAAGGTCAGCTGGTGTTGGTCGAACATCAGGGCCTGGCTTTGCTGCACTATGCCATGCCAAAGGATTTACAACAGCTGCCGCTCACCGGCAAAGCTGTGATGGCCGATTTGCAAAAGCTGATGAAATTTGACCGGGGGCCGGTATGAAACTGTTAAGGATGCTGGTGAGTATGGCCATAGTGCTGGCTATGCTGGTGATTGTGTTAGGCGCTTATACCCGGTTAACGGATGCAGGTTTGGGTTGCCCGGATTGGCCCGGTTGTTATGGGTTTCTGAAAGTGCCGCAGCACGAAACCCATGTGGCTATTGCTGAAGCCCGTTTTCCGGAGCGGCCGGTGGAGGCTCATAAGGCCTGGAATGAAATGATCCACCGTTATTTTGCCGGAACTCTGGGTTTGTTAATTGCCGCCATTTTTTTCCTGAGCTGGCGGCTACAGCAAAAAGTTACAGCACTGCCAACAGCGCTTTTAGCCTTAGTGGTATTTCAGGCGGCGCTTGGCATGTGGACCGTCACCTTAAATTTATTCCCGCTGGTGGTGATGGGGCACTTATTGGGTGGTTTTAGTTTGCTGGCTCTGTTGATGTTGTATCGCTGGCAGCTGTCAAAACAGTTGCGGCCGGAGCTTTTGCAATATCAGGCGCCCGCCGGCCTTGCCAGAGCAGGCTGGCTGGTGCTGCTGATCCTGCTTGGCCAGATTGCATTAGGTGGCTGGACTTCAGCCAATTACGCGGCCATGGCCTGTGTGGAACTGCCAATCTGCCACAGTGGCTGGCAACAACAACTGAATTTCCCAGAGGCTTTTGATTTACATCTGGGGCACGACAATTACGAATTTGGTGTGATGAGCGCAGAAGCGCGGCAAACCATTCATATCAGCCATCGAATTGGCGCCGTGCTGACACTGTTGGCCGTTGGCTGGTTTGCACTGCGTTTGTGGCAACAACGACAGCAAATAGGCATGGCCAGATTACCCATGTTGCTGGGGGCTTTATTGCTGCTGCAATTTAGTTTAGGGGTGGCCAATATCTGGTGGTTGTTGCCCCTTGGCAATGCTGTGGCACATAACTTTGTTGCAGCCAACTTACTGATGGTGCTGACGCTGATATGTGTCCGGTTACAACAACAAAGGAGGTCAGCATGACCCAGGCAAAAACAATTACGGTGATTGGCAGAACCCATAGTGTATGGCGTGATTATTATCAGCTGACCAAACCCAAAGTAGTGGCTTTGTTGTTGTTAACAGCCTGGGTGGGCATGTTATTGGCGCAGCCTGGTTTTCCGGCCATTGATTTATTGATTTTTGGCACTCTGGGTATCGGGCTTTTGTCGTCGGCAGCTGCTGCACTTAATCATGTGCTGGATCAGCGTATTGACGCACAAATGGTGCGTACCCATCACAGGCCGGTAGCGCGCGGGCGTATCAGTGCGGAAAAAGCGGTGCTGTTTTCCGGCATTCTGGCAGGCTCTGGTTTTGTGTTGTTATACAGCATGGTAAACCCTTTAACCGCCTGGCTGACGCTGGCGAGTTTGTTTGGTTATGCCGTGGTGTACACCCTGTATTTAAAAAGAGCCACACCACAGAATATTGTGATTGGCGGTCTGGCTGGTGCTATGCCGCCACTGCTCGGCTGGACCAGTATGACAGGCGAAATTGCCGCTGAGCCTTTGTTATTGGTGATGATTATTTTTGCCTGGACGCCGCCGCATTTCTGGGCGCTGGCCATTCACCGGCGTGACGATTATGCCAAAGTGAATATGCCGATGTTGCCGGTAACCCATGGCATTGAATTTACCAAAACGGCAATTTTTCTGTATACACTGATTTTGTTTCTGGTGTGTTTATTGCCTTATCTGGTGGGGATGACAGGGGTGATTTACCTGCTGGGTACTTCGGTGTTAAATCTGTGGTTTATGGCCTGGGCCTGGCAGCTGAAGTTTAACGCCAAAGCAGATACCGCCATCAAAACATTCAGGTTTTCCATTGTGCATCTGATGTTGTTATTCTTGCTGCTGATGCTGGACCATTACGCTAAATGGACAGCTTTTTCAGCACTGAACTGATGCAGGGAATAAGGTTGTGAAGATACAAAAAATTGTGGTGGCTTTGCTGTTAATTCTGGTGATGTTGGCCGGCGTGTTGAGTTATCAGCATTTGCAAAAAGTGGCTGAACCAGCGTCAGCTTTGGTTTACCCAAAAGCGCGTGATTTGCAGGAATTTAAACTGAGTAGCCATCAGGGTACTACTTTGGGCCGGCAGGATTTACGCGGCCAATGGACGCTGGCTTTTGTGGGTTACACTTATTGCCCCGATATTTGCCCTATGACCATGGCAACTTTGTCTGGCAGCTATAACCAGTTACAGCAAATGTTACCTGCAGGCAGCAAGCTGGCGATCTGGTTTATTTCGGCGGATCCACAACGTGACACCGTCAGTCAGCTCAACAGTTATGTCGGCTATTTTCAGCAACCGGCCATTACCGGCGTTACTGCAGGACATGACCAGTTGTTTCCTTTTGTGCGGGATTTGGGGCTGATGTATGCCATCAGCAGCACCACAGAGCCGGATTATCTGGTCGATCACAGCGCTTCCATTGTGCTGATTAATCCGGATGCGCAGTTGGCGGCGGTGTTTAAACCTGAAATGGCGGCCGGCAAGGTGCCGCTGGTCAGTAAAACCATGTTGTTGGCGGACTTCCCGCTGGTGATGGCGAAGCTGAAATAGTTTTGTGTTTTATTCAGTCAAAACAGATTCTTACTGAATAAACACCCAGGGCTGGGAGAACCAGTAAAAATAGCCTTTTTTACTTAAGCTGGGCGCGGTGCAGTTGTATCTGTTGTGATTGAGTTGCAGCGGCGCTTTGGCTTTGGCAACAAAGGTACGCTGGTCCAGCCATGTCAGTGGTATCGCCTCCCCATTAAAAAAGCAGTTCAGCTGCGCTGTTTTAAAGTCTTTGGCATCCACAGTTAACTTCAGGCTGGGCGGATTGGTTTTGCTGACCGGATCCGCGCCGCTGTAGTCTGTGACTGGCAAGGCCAGAGTCTTTAACTTAGGTCCGAAGTGTTTCAGCGCGGCAAACTGACTGGACGAAGGGTAACGTGGAATGCGGGTTAAAGAAACTCCCGGGCCAACAGCCCCGGATTGCTGGCCAATGCCAATAAAACCAAGCTCCGTCACTAAAGCTTCCAGCTCGGCGCTGAAATCACCATAAGGATAAGCCAGCCACTGGCGACGCACACCCAGCTTTTCTTCCAGCTGTTGTTCGGCCAATAGAATGTCGGTTTTTACTCTCTGCCGCCACTGTGCTTTGCTTTCGCCCTTATTGGGAACTGCCAATCTGTGATGATAAGAGCTGTGGTTGGCAATAATCACCCCTTCTTGGTGCATGGTCTGAATTTGTTGCCAGCTCAGTACCGGGCCTTCTTTGCGGTCAATTAAAGCCGGGCCTAAAAACATGGTGTAAGGGTAACCAAACTCCCGCAGGATCGGGCGGGCATTGGTGAAGACGTTTTCAAAACCATCATCAAAAGTAATGGCTACTTCGTTGTCGGCCAAAGGTTCACCAGCTTTCAGCTGGTTAATCAGCCGTTCCAGGCTCACCACTTTCATCTTCTGCTCTTTGAGCAGCTGCATTTGCTGGCGAAATTCAGCCGGGGTAACGCTGGTGGTTTTTGGTGTATTGGTGGCTACATGGTGGTATTGCAGAATAATAGCTGCATGCGCTGGTGAGGTGCTTAGCGCTGTGAAAGTCGCTGCTGTGATGAGAATAAAGTGCAAGACAGACAAAAACAGACTACGCATCAACAGATCCTTAAAACTATTCGTCCATGGGCAAAATGCCAATTCGACGCAGCAACAGCAATAGATAACTGCCAAAAGTGATGATAAAACTAACCAGCCACAGCACAATTACAGTTTGCAGTAACCAGACTGGTTCTGAGGGCAACAGCAGAAATATCAGCAGTAACACCCAAAAGCCGGCCATGCCCCAGATAAAACAACGGCCGCATTGGGCAGCCGTTGGTAAGGTAATGTTCAGCCGCATTGGCAAGGCTTAATAATAAGAGTGTTCACCACGCTGGTGGTCGGTGACATCGCGCACGCCACTCAGCTCACCGCTGAAGCGGTTCAGCAACTCTTTTTCAATACCTTCTTTTAAGGTTAAATCCACCTGAGAACAACCGTTACAGCCGCCGCCAAACTGCAGCACAGCCACACCTTCTTCAGTCAGCTCAACCACAGACACGCGGCCTCCGTGGTTGGCCAGTTGCGGGTTAATTTCAGCGTCTATCACGTATTGCACCCGTTCTTTCAGTGGGGCATTGTCATTAACCTTGCGTACTTTGGCGTTCGGCGCTTTTAAAGTCAGCTGTGAACCCATCTGATCGGTGACAAAATCAATTTCAGCGTCCACCAAAAAGGGTTTGCTGTCGGCATCAATCACCGCAGAAAAGCCGGTAAAAGCCACTTTTAAATCCGATTCTTCTACCGCATCAACAGGGCAATAAGACACACCACATTCAGCCTGAGCCGTGCCAGGATTGACCACGAACACTCTGATATTGGTGCCGGCAGCCTGTTTTTCCAACAACTTAACAAAGTGCGCTTGCGCAGCTTCTGAGATATGAATCATTGCTTAGTACCTGACTAAATTACTAGGTTAATGGCTATGATACTCCTTGGGCGCAGCCCTGCCAACCCCGCTTGAGCGATCGCAATCTTTATTGTTAAGGTGGTGCCAAAGTAACAGGAGTTGTGATGAAAACATTCACCTTATTGGCCGCTTTAACTTTAACCGGTTTCACAGCTGCTGCCGGCCTTGCTGCGCAGCAACAGATTGAACCCCAGGTACCGGCGCCGGCGCAAATTCTGGGTTTTGCTCCCGGCCAGTGGCATGCCCGCCATGATCAGATTGAACGATATTTCCGTGAGCTTGCAGCAAGCCAGCCTGAGCGTGCACTGCTGCAGGAAATAGGCCGCAGCCACGAACAAAGACCGTTGTTGCAGCTGGTGGTCAGCTCAAAAGCCAATATGGCAAAGCTGGAAGACATCCGGCGTCAGCATCTGGCGGTGGCCAAAGGTGAACAGCAGTTGGATGCCCAACTGCCATTGGTGATTTGGCTGGGATACAGCATTCACGGCAATGAACCCAGCGGCGCCAATGCCGCAATGCAACTGGCGCATTATCTTCTGAGCAGCGATTCTGCCGAAGTCAGCCAATGGCTGGAACAGGCTATTATTCTGATCCAGCCCAGCCTGAACCCCGACGGTCATGACCGTTTTGCCAACTGGGCCAATATGCATCAGGGGCTGAACCCTGTGGCCGACCCACAACATCGCGAGCACGTGGAACCCTGGCCAAACGGCCGGCCGAACCATTATTGGTTTGACTTAAACCGCGACTGGTTGCCGCTGCAGCATCCGGAGAGCCGTGCCCGTATTGCTCAGTTCCATCAGTGGCTGCCGCAGGTGCTGGGAGATTTCCATGAAATGGGCACCAACAGCAGTTATTTTTTCCAGCCCGGTATTCCAAGCCGCAACAATCCGGCGACCCCGGACGAAAACTACAAATTAACCGCCTTATTGGCGAAATACCATGCCAAAGCCTTTGATGACAAAGGAAAGTTGTATTACACCGAAGAAAGTTTTGACGACTTTTATATTGGCAAAGGTTCTACCTATCCGGATGTGCATGGCTCGGTCGGCATTTTGTTTGAGCAGGCCAGCAGTCGCGGCCATTTGCAGGACAGCATCAATGGCCCGTTAAGTTTTGCCACTACTATTGAAAATCAGCTGCTGACGTCTTTGTCGACTTTAAGAGGCGCCGTTGCTCACAAAGCCGAATTACAACAGTGGCAGCGCAAGTTTTTCCGCGACAGTCAGTCACTGGCTGCCGATGATGCGGTGCAGGGGTATTTATTAACCGAAAGTGCCGACCAAAGCCGGTTGCAGGATTTATTGCAGTTGCTGGCACAACACCAAATCAAGGCTTATGCGCTGACCGAAGATGTCAGTCAGGGGGAGCAACAGTTTCCGGCCGGACAAAGTTATTTTGTGCCGTTGAAACAAAGCCAATACCGGCTGCTCAAAGCAGCGTTCAGCACAGAAACCAATTTTCGTGACAACACTTTTTATGATGTATCGGCCTGGACTTTGCCTTATGCCTACAACATCAGTTTTGCCAGCAGCCGGAAAGTGCCATCGGCGCTGAGCAAAACGCCATGGCAGCCCACCGTGGCTTCAGCAGCGCCTGTCACAGCCGGTGCTTACGCTTATGCTATCCGCTGGCAGGATCAGCGCTCTCCTGTGCTGGTGCAGCAACTGCTGGCCAAGGGTTTGCAGCTCAGAGCGGCCAGTAAAGCCTTTAGTGCAGAAACTGCTGAAGGTGTACAGCAGTTTGCCGCCGGCACTGTGCTGGTGCCGGCCGGTTTACAACAAGGCGACTGGTTCAGTGTGCTGCAGCAAGCCCAGCAACAACAGGGCTTAGCGCTTGCCGCCATCAGTTCTGGTTTAACGCCGATGGGCCAGGATTTAGGCAGTAATCAAATGGTGCCGTTAAAGCTGCCGCAAGTGTTGGTGATGGCTGGGCCAGGGATGAACTCCAGTGAAGCGGGGGAGCTGTGGTTTAATCTGGAGCGACTGGCCGGTGTGTCACCGAGTTTGGTGGAGCCAGCAAGGCTTGGCCAGATAGATTTAAGCCGTTATAGCCATATTCTGCTGCCGGATGGTAAATATCAAAGCTGGAACGAAAGCGACATTGCCAAACTGGAAAGCTGGATCAAAGCCGGTGGTGTGTTGTGGGCGCAAAAATCAGCGCTGGAGTTTGTGGCTAAACAGGGCTGGATCGCCAGCACGGTTGCCAATAAAGAAGAGCTGAAACAGCTGGTGAAGCTTGATGAGCTGCGCTACAACGACAAAGAAAAACTGGCCGGGCAACAACGTATTGCCGGTGCCATTTTCCAGCTGGAACTCGACTTAAGCCATCCGCTGACTTTTGGTTTACCCAGAGCCGAACTGCCGGTATTTAAAAACGATTTGATGTTACTCAAAGCCCCCGGCAAGGATTTTGTTACAGTGGGCTCTTACCGCAGTGGCAAGCAGCTGGCGGGTTTTGTCGCACCTGAGCTGGCCGGACAGATCAGCAAAAGTCCGGCCTTGCTGGCACAGACCATGGGCAAAGGCAGAGTCATCGCCATGGTGGACAACCCGGTGTTCCGCGGTTATTTCACCGGCTCCAGCCGTATTCTGGTTAACGCACTTTATTTTGCTAAAGCTTTTGATTCTGCGTCCGGTGACGATGATGGTGCCGCTGAATAACGCTTTTGTCTTTTGGCAGAGGTCACAGCCAGGGTCCAGACATCCACAGTCCGGACCCCGTGTTTTTTTAACAATAAGCAGAGCTGATTGACCGTCGCACCTGTGGTGATCACATCGTCTACCAACAGCATATGCGCCGGTAATTTGTGCTGTGTTTGAAGGCTGAATTGGCGGCGCAGATTTGCTCTGCGCCGTGCCCGGCTCAGCCCCACCTGATGTTTCACTCCGGCTTTGCTGGCAAAAACCGACATTAACGGCAGTTTCAGGCTGGTTGCCAGGACTCGCGCCAGCTCTTCGGCCTGATTAAAACCACGTTCTTTGTATCTGTTGTGGCTCATAGGCACAAAACAAATTGCGGCATCAGAGGGCGCCTGATAACTCTGTGCCGCAGCGGCCAGTTGCTGGCACAGCAGCGCACCACAAGCCAAATCCTGCTGAAACTTCCAGTGTGTAATCCAGTGTGACCAGGGATTCTGATACCAGCTCAGGCTAAAAAGTGCATCAAAGTGACGGGGTTTCAGACCGCGTGCGACAGCCGGTAATAACAAGGCATTCTGTGGCGGTAATTCAGGCGACAAGCGGGGTAACGCCAAGTTACAATAATCACACAGCTGCGCCTCGGGCTGTTGCACCGGCAGCTGGCACCACAAACAAGAGTTGGGCAACAGCAGGTGCAGGCACTGGTGCACAACAGAGATAATCTTTGGCATTATATTCACAAAAAATAAACATTTAGGTTCACTATGGCAGTTCAGCCACAAAGAGGCAAACCCAGTCTGGTGCTGTTGCACGGTTGGGGGTTAAATCATGCTGTATGGCAACATCTTATTCCATTATTAGCTGACGATTATCAGGTGCTGACTCCTGACTTGCCTGGTTTTGGCTTGAATCAGCAATGCCCGAGTCCTTATACGTTAAGTGCTGTGGCTGCGGTGTTGGCCAACGAGATCCCACCGCAGAGTCTGGTGTTGGGCTGGTCTTTGGGTGGCTTAATTGCCACTCAGCTGGCGCTGGATTATCCGGAAAAAGTCAAAGCGCTGGCGCTGGTGGCTAGCTCGCCCTGCTTCTTAGCCAAAGAAGGTTGGCCAGGCATGGATGAGCGGGTGCTTAGTCAATTTGCCGGTGCTTTATCAAAAGATCTGGCGCTGACCGTCGAACGTTTTTTGGCTATTCAGGCCCTTGGCAGTGAAACAGCAAGGCAGGATATTAAGGCATTAAAGCAGGCGGTGTTAAGTTTGCCATTACCCAGC
The DNA here is from genome assembly GCF_025245835.1 of Rheinheimera sp. 4Y26. Classification (GTDB taxonomy): domain Bacteria; phylum Pseudomonadota; class Gammaproteobacteria; order Enterobacterales; family Alteromonadaceae; genus Pararheinheimera. The sequence continues at coordinate 28,810 of NZ_JAOBWS010000014.1, read as the reverse complement.
TCCGAAGCATTGGCTGGTGGTTTACAGCTGTTGGCGGATGGTGATTTAAGGACAAGGCTGGCGGAGCTACAAATGCCGCTTGCTTATTGTTTTGGCCGGCTCGATTCGCTGGTACCAGTTGCAATGCTGGATACACTCAGCCAAATCTGTCCTGCGGCTGAAGTGACGTTGTTGCCAAAAGCTTCGCACGCCCCCTTTATCTCGCACCAGGCTGAGTTTATGCAATGGTTGCGACAATGGGCGGCAAAAGCATCCTCAGGTTGCAGCTGATGTCAGCATAACTGGCCATAAACACCGGCAAAAGCGGCAAATATTTGCCGCTTTTGCCGGCTTTAGCTTGAGTCTGGCAGTGTTCTTGATTAGAATTTAATCAAGTTCGCTAAACGCCGGAGGTCTACCATGGACATTCAATCAGCTTTTGCTTCAGGCACTCAGGGCCTGCAAAGTGCGTCTTATGGCATTACCGAAGCCACAGTGAATATTAACCGTGAAACTGCTAATCAGCAGCGGCTGCAAAATGCCCGCGAAGATGCTGCAGCTCAACAAAGTCGTGCTGATACAGATAGAGTCACTTTAAGCTCAGAATCGCAAACCCCGGGCCTGACTCAAAGTCTGGTGCAACTGACTACAGAACAAATCAATGCCGAAGCCAATGTGCGTTCGATTCAGACGGCGGACGAAGTGCTTGGTTCTGTCATCGATATCCGGGTGTGAGTAACACAAGATGATCATCACCCCTCCGGCCTTTACCAATATCAATCCTTATCCCGGCAATCCTGCCGTTGATTTGGCGCGCCGGGAAAATTTAAAACGCGACATTATAGAGCCTGTGACTCAGGCTGAGCGTGGTGCCGCTGAAAAAGGCGTGATTTCCGAAGATAAAAGCCGCAACCATAATGCCAGCAATGGTTACACCTATAGCGACGACATTAAAAACCGCGGCACTGAGCTCAAACAAGCCATTGAGGGTCGTGGTGAAGAAAGCTCCGGCCGCGAGCAACAGGGCGAAAGCAGTGGTCAGCAGGGTGGACAAAATCAGGATGGCCGGCAAGGCAGTCCGTCAGAACAACGTCAACAAGCAGCAGAACAACGTGAAATTGCCGAACTGAAAAAACGTGATGCTGAAGTCAGAGCACACGAGCAAGCGCATGCTTCAGTCGGTGGTGAGCTGGCTGGCAGCCCAAGTTACAGTTACCAAACCGGCCCTGATGGCCAGAAATATGCGGTTGGCGGTGAGGTGAATATTGATCTGGCGGAAGTGCCGGGCGATCCTCAGGCCACCATTATCAAATTGCAGCAGGTAAAGGCGGCAGCGCTGGCACCTGCTGATCCTTCTTCAACTGACCAACAAATTGCCGCTGAAGCCAGCCGCCGTATTGTTGAAGCTCAGATTGAACTGGCGCAGGAATTATTGCCACTGAACGACCCGCCGGCGTCGGATGGTGATTATGATGCCGCTGCCGCTTTTGCAGAAATGACAGGCCGGGTTGAACTGGCGGATATTGACGCTGAGCAGGACATGTTTTCTGAACAGGCCAACACCGCAGCCCGGCAAGATGAAGATGTTGCCAGCAAGATGCAACAAGAGCGGCAACAGCAATACAATGCCATAAAAGAAAACGCCAGCCGTTATGTGGCTCCTGAGACCCGTTCTTTTGCCCGCGATCCACAGATGCAGCTGCGTAGTGACGTGATTGCCGGTTTTTACGCCCGTGCCACCATGCCTGCTGAAAGGCCACTTATCCAAAGCATTTAAAGCATTACAGCTTGATGTCGCCACGGAGCCTGGCGCCACCTTAGCGCTTAGCCATTTAGTTTTACAGGTATTAAAATAAAACGCCGTCTTAAAGACGGCGTTTTTATGCCAGCATCCAGCAGGGGGTAGTATTACTTTTTCAGTTTGGCGAGCGCGGCGGCAAAAGCATTGCCCATGGCGGCGTTGCCCTGGTCCACCGCTTTTGCTGCTTTTGGCGCTGTTTTGCCACTGTAACCGCCTGAACTTTGTGCTTTACCGTTCTCTTTGGCCGCACCGCGCTGTTGTGGTTGTTCATCCATCCGCATCGTCAGGGCAATACGCTTACGGTCGACTTCTACTTCCAATACCTTCACCTTCACAATATCGCCGGCTTTCACCACCTGATGCGGATCGCTGACAAACTTATCGGTTAAGGATGAAATATGTACTAAACCGTCCTGATGCACGCCGATATCAACAAAAGCACCAAAGTTGGTGACATTGGTGATCACCCCTTCCAGTAACATGCCCGGTGTTAAATCCGACAGTTTCTCTACGCCATCTTTAAAATTGGCGGTTTTAAATTCAGGACGCGGGTCACGGCCTGGTTTATCCAGCTCTTTTAAAATATCGCTGATGGTAGGAATACCAAAGGTGTCGTCGGCAAATTCAGCCGGATTAACCGACTTTAAAAAGCTGCTGTTGCCAATAATGTCAGTCACCGATTTCTGGTGTTTGCTGACAATTCTTTCCACCAAAGGATAAGCTTCCGGGTGAACTGCAGAGGCATCCAACGGGTTACTGCCATTACTGATGCGCAAAAAGCCAGCGGCCTGCTCATAAGCTTTAGGACCAAGGCGCGGCACTTTTAATAAGTCTTTACGCTGCATAAAACGGCCATTGCTGTCGCGGTACAACACAATATTTTGTGCCAGCGTTTTATTCAGACCGGCAACCCTTGCCAGCAGCGGCACTGATGCTGTGTTCAGATCCACCCCAACTGCGTTTACACAGTCTTCCACTACAGCATCCAGTGATTTGGTTAACAAACTCTGGTTAACGTCGTGCTGATACTGGCCAACGCCAATGGCTTTAGGTTCAATTTTTACCAGCTCAGCCAGCGGGTCTTGCAGGCGACGGCCAATCGAAACAGCACCACGTAAAGACACGTCTAACTCAGGGAACTCCTGTGCCGCCAATTCAGAAGCGGAATACACCGATGCACCGGCTTCTGACACCATCACTTTGGTCAGGCGCATCTCCGGCAGCATTTTAATCACGTCACCGGCCAGTTTGTCGGTTTCGCGGGAGGCGGTGCCGTTACCAATGGCAATCAGTTCAACTTTGTATTGTTTGCAATAAGCGGCCAGGGTTTTAACCGATTTGTCCCACAGATTTTGTGGGGCATGCGGAAACACAGTGGTGTTTGCGACCAGCTTACCGGTTTCGTCCACCACTATCACTTTCACCCCGGTACGAAGACCAGGGTCCAATCCCAGAGTGGCGCGCATACCGGCAGGAGCAGCCATTAATAAGTCTTTCATATTCCGCGCAAATACGGCGATAGCTTCTACTTCGGCTTTTTCGCGTAAGTCACCCAGCAGGTCATTTTCCAACTGCAGATGGAGTTTTACTTTCCAGGTCCATTGCACCACAGTGCGCATAAAAGCGTCGCCAGCCCGGTTTTGCTGACGCAGGTTAAAATGGCTGGCAATCATTTGTTCGCAGTTGGCGTGGGCATTTTCTTCGTCGGCATCCGGCAGCAATTGCAGGTTCAGCACCCCTTCGTTGCGGCCACGGAACATGGCGAGAGCGCGATGCGACGGCACATTTTTCCAGGCTTCCTGATGGGCAAAATAATCGCGGAATTTTGCGCCTTCGGTTTCTTTACCTGCCACCAAGCTGCTTTTTAACACTGCGTGCTGGGCAAGGTGACGGCGTAATTTAGCAAGTAAATCAGCATCTTCCGCAAAGCGCTCCATCAGAATATATTTAGCACCATCCAGTACAGCTTTTACATCGGCAAAACCGGCTTCGCTGTCGATATAAGCCTGAGCGGCATGTTCCGGCGCCAGATCCGGGTCCGCCAACAAGGCGTCGGCCAGCGGCAATAAACCTGCTTCTATGGCAATTTGGCCTTTGGTGCGGCGTTTGGCTTTATAAGGCAGGTATAAATCTTCTAACCGGGTTTTGTTGTCGGCACCCAGAATGTCTTGTTCCAGCTCAGCAGTCAGTTTGCCTTGTTCCTGGATGGTTTTTAAAATCACCTGACGCCTGTCTTCCAGCTCACGCAAATAAGTTAAACGCTGATCAAGCAAACGTAATTGGGTATCATCCAGCCCGCCAGTCACTTCTTTACGGTAACGGGCGATAAAAGGTACTGTGGCGCCTTCATCCAATAACGCAATGGCAGCGGCTACCTGTTCAGCACGTGCCGAAATTTCCGTGGCAATTTGTTTGACAATCAACGACATATTCTTATATTCCTCAAGGCCTGCGCCGGTAAAAACAAGGCGGAGGCCGGATAACAATGCAGATGGCCGGTATTGTCTATCTTCAGCGGCAAAAAATCCATTGTTGTTACCCGGATTGGGAGAGTCGCAGGCCGGTTTTTATCGCATTACCAACCTTGAGCAGAGCAAAGCAGAGTGGCAAAAACACCGATTATTCATCAGGTTAAAACCAAGTTAGTCACCCGCGAGGGTTATAACGCATTAAAAGCGGAACACGACCATCTGTGGTTTAAAAAAAGACCGGAAGTGACCCGCATTGTCAGCTGGGCCGCCAGCTTAGGCGATCGCTCGGAGAATGCAGATTATGTGAAAGACCTACTTTAGGTGTACTAACTTCAGTCTAAGCCGCGATTTTATTGCCTAGATATATAGTACTCGTACTATATATGCATACTATTCATGAGTGGTTTTAGCTGCTTTGCCCCTCAAACTCAAAAAGTTATTGAGCCTAGCTGCTATCGAAATCGAGAAGCTGAGTCTCAACTGGAGTTAATTGCGCCGAATTCTTTTAGCGCGCATTTTGGGGTTTTCTTTGAGTACGTTTTCGAGTTCTGGCGCCATGTAAAAATTCGAGTGGTGTATGCCAAGCTCAGCAGCCGTTCGCTCATTATTAACGAGATCTTCGACGCTTGGTGGTAATGTTAACTCGACTCTGATTCCCAGTGATTCCATGACTTTTAAAGTCTTCCCTATATGTGCGGTTTCCTTGCCATTCTCAATGTGACTTAAAAAGGTTTGACCAACAAAAGACAACTCTGCGGCGGTCAATTGGTCCAGACCATGACTAATCCGCGCTATTTTGATTGCGCGTCCAATATCAGCCACGTTCTTAACTGTTACTTTCATAAGATTAATTCACTAATTTATGCGTTCTAATATTTTAGGCGCCAGACTTTGAACTATGCAATCTAATTTATTCGTTCGGATAAATTAGATTGGTGAGTGGTAGGAATCAATAAGGGGTTTGTAGTCGATTTATGAATTGCCGGTTTGTGCCAAAAGCGGAAATTCAATGAAATTTGATTAAATCGGCGCTATTCACCGAAAGCTGCTTTTCATAAGATTAATACTTTGCTGGAAAACAGGTTTGGGTACAGAAAAATCTGACTCAAATCTAATCTGACAGACACCGTGAAAAACTGATTTGGGTGTAAAAGTGGAAATTCCGAGCAGGCCAGCTCACTACCTGTGTATTTTATAAATTAGGATAATATCTATATAAGGCGCTCCCTTCAGCGATAAGGCAATAGTGTTATTGTTTATAAATATTGCATGCAAGAATATCTATATAACCGGCACCAGAACATCGATTACAGATATCGACAATTCTAACTCCATCAGATTGACTACCTTCAGCAAAACTCCCAACTGAATATACACTTTTGGGCTCGCCTTTGTAGTCGGGGCATTTATCACGTGCTAGTCCTGGCGTTTCAATTACAAAATCAGTTAGGGCCTTACGGAATTTAATTTCTTGGGTGTTATTTTTTTTCCAACACAAATAATTTACAAGGGCAAAATTAACTCGATTATTATCTTTGACTGTTCTAAATCGACGTCTCTCGTCATCAGCGTTCCGTGTGCACATAGAGTTGCCGTTCACGTAATAAATATATATAAATGAAGAGTCACTAGGTTGAATTTCCTTATCGAAAACAACTAATAGTTTGTCTTGAATGGCACCAACCCAAATTGCACTTGAGTCATTGCATACCTCTATCTTGTTGGTGGTTTCTACAATTGCCGGTTTGACTCTGTCACCTGAAGTTGAATATTTCTGATGTCTTTGGTGCCATAAAGCAAAAATAATTATGCCTACAACAAGTATAGAAATAATAAATAACACAATCTTAATCCTTCGTTTAGTCAGTAGTAAACATCATAAAACATGTCAATTATTTTTTATATTTTAGTTTGAAGTGGCGAATGAGATGAACATTTTTAAACCTTTTGTCAAGGTTATCAAGCTTACTCAGCAAGAATTTAGTCATTGATTTTTTAAAATAAATAAACATTAATGCAGCATAAATTTGTCCATTTCATAGTTGATGCCTTGGAAAAGTATGAGCTTTTCGCTAAAATCAGAACTATACACTTTAATGACCATTAACGTGAATATTGATATCGTAGCGGTGCGCCAAAAGCGGACCTTTCACTTTACACACATTAAAGCCCGCTTTTAGGAGTTAGCATATCGCAATGTTCAACGGAAAATTGGGAGCGTAGCGACTAACTTTCCGTGTGCTGACGTTTTACAAGCAGCTGAATTGGCCGGTAAACACAGGTCGTTTCAAGCGAATTCAGTGAACACTCGCAGAGTGTTATCGTTCAATATCTGGGTAAACGACTATGCCGATTAGCCAGAGTAGGCATCAGCAGCGAGGAGATCCAAGCTGCAGTCAGGCAAATGCTTGAATGGGCACGTGTTTTTGACTGGTCAAATGTCTGGAAAGTAATTGAATGATATTGTTAGATTATTTCTGGGGATCCGTTAGCTCCTGTCCTTTTAAATTTTCTAATTCAAGCTTAGTCATTTTTAATTTCCATCACTTATAAGCCCAATCGTCTGGATGAGGCGTAAAAAACTCTTTTCGTTCAAGCTCATCAATTTTATCTTTAATTATTGAGTCATAAGACGGTGATTTATCAATTGGCTCGGAACCAATTATTAAATCCGGATCGTACACTTTAAAACCTTTCATAAGGTAAGACTTATAAATATTTCTTAATCCCTGTAAATCTGTTTCATATACAGTATGAATTTCATCATATATATAAGTGGTCAGCGTTAATTCTTCAGGATAAAATTCAAGTAAAACCCCAGGCTCTTCTAAGTAAAATTTATCCATAAATTGTCTCCTTCAGATCTGAAAAATTTTTATTCATATTGAAATTCACTAACTGAGACATCCCAAAAAATTGGTAAAATAAAACAAACAGTTAGGTGTGCGTATTTCGGTTTGTCCGACGGGAAGGGAACATTTATAACGTTTCCTGATCTGATCTTTCGCCAAAAACACCTAACCTAGAACACGCCATGAATGTTCAAGCCATGCTCGCCGATTTTCTCGAAATTGTCACCCCAAATTCTTTCAACAAACATCTTCTGAACTCGCTGACGGCATCCTTGCAAAGTCTGCTCACCAACGGACAATGCTCGGTCATATCACCATGCAACAGGAAGTTCCTGTGTTTTACGCGGCAACGACTGGGGCTTTAGTCGAAGGAAAACAACCGCTTATCCTGGTTGATTGTAGTAATGCCAACAAAGAACTCCGCCATTTTATTCTACGCGCGAGTATGGCCGTTGAAGGTCGGGCGATGACGCTGTTGCAGATGGTCACGACTGAATCTTGCGAGCGCAGCGAGTAATTTTCCAACAGCCTACACTTGTTATGTTTTGGTTTTATTCTTCTGGCTTCGCTAGCTCTCTTTTTATTGTGATTAAATGACCAAAAATACTAAATGACACTTCTTTTTTGTTCCTTTCTGAGAGACTCTTTAGAGCCCGACATTCACGACTCTTGCTCCTTTCTTCATCAAAGAAGCACTCAATTGGAGGGCGGAATTTTTCTGTTAGACAATACTCCGAGCTCCCTTTAGAGGAAATCACTGTGGTACATCTTTGCGGCGCTGAATAAAACTTTGCGACTTTGGGAGCATAATATTTCAGTACAGGCGTAATTAGTGCGCCTAAAATGATTCCCCATATAATCCAGCGGTACTGTTTCTCAATCAATGCTCGATTCCTCGAAAAAACATAACAATTATTATCTAGACCTCTCAGTAATATCCGAGAGGCAAAATAAATTTACACTATTAGTTTAGCTTACCGAAAATAAATAACTTTAAAAGCTGTTCTAGAACTGAATTCACTTTTAATTTACCTGTATGGCACACTGAATTTTTCCACTAAGTTGGAAGTGTTATGAAATGATGGCTTCACGAAAAAAACGAATGACTGCAAATAAGGCAAAGCCAACGCGCCCTAAGCAATTGATTAGCAAGTTGTTATAGCCCAAAGCATTGGGCTTCAACTCATCAGGCTAGTCAGGCGTAAAACTCGGCTAGGATATGCACAACTAACCCGAAATCTATGTAAGCAATGCGACTTATGAGATGAGGGAGAGACTTTCTCTCATAAAGTTTTTGAAAACCATTTCATAAAAATGAATGTCCGCTATAAATGTGTTTCGGACATTCGGTTTTTGCACAAATTTGCCGGGCCATCGTCTGCAACTCGCTCTTAGTTAGCTTTAGGAATATCCTTCCACTTCGTTGTATACGCCGGAGATAACAACTGGCGTTTCATTGCCCAATCCTGCTTCAAACCTTTAGCAGCAAAAAACACTTTAGCTTTGCCGCTGTGGTTGATTTCATCCAGCATCGACATCAGCGCGGTGTTAGTGCGACAAACTGGCGCTGCCTCATTCACACAGGCGCTGCCGGTATCAGCAAATAATTGTAATTGCTCAATCCCTTCATCGTAAAAATCGGCCAGCATCACGCCTGCTTTGGCGTAGCGATAGCCGTCTTTCCAGATTTTTTTCAAAAGCTCATCAGCAAGATGCAAAAAATCCCGGGTATCGTCGGTTGGGCTTACCAGTACGCCAGTTGCGGAATTGCTGTAAAACGGGTCCTGGATGTGATTGCTAAAAGGACTGGTGCGGATAAATACAGTGAGCTGTTTGGCTCTGGATTTTTGGCTCCGGAGTTTTTCAGAAGCGCGGTGAACATATTCGGATACCGCCTGCTGCATGTGCGCAAATTCGGTGATGCGCTGACTAAAGGCGCGGGAGCTGACAATTTCTTTTTTGTTGGTTGCTACATCTTCCAGTGCAAGACAGGATTCGCCATTAAGCTCGGCCACGGTTCGCTCAATGACGACCGAGAATTGTCGGCGCAGCATTTTGGGTGAGGCATCGGCCAGCTGAAGTGCGGTGTAAATACCAAGCCCATTCAGCCTTTTGGTCATCCTGCCGCCAATTCCCCACACCTCACTAACAGGCATTAGGGCCATCAATTTTCTCTGCCGCTCTTTGCTGGTTAAATCCACCACGCCACCCGTTTTTTGCCACTGCTTGGCGGCGTGATTGGCAAGTTTGGCCAGTGTTTTACTTGGCGCTATGCCGACACAAACCGCCATCCCAGTCCAGTTACGGATGGTTTGGCGAACTTCCAAACCAAAATCTGCCAACGAAACGGCGTGTTGAACCCCGGTTAAATCCAGAAATGCCTCGTCGATGGAATACACCTCTACCGCAGGCGCCAGAAGCTCAAGCGTCGACATCACTCTGCTTGAGATGTCCGCATAAAGGGCGTAGTTGGACGAAAACACCACTACACCATGCTTACCAACCAGCTCACGCACCTCAAAGTACGGCACGCCCATTTTTACCCCCAGCGCTTTTGCTTCACGCGAGCGGGCAATCACACAACCATCATTGTTTGAAAGCACCACCACGGGTTTGTCAGCCAGGTCTGGCCGGAACAATTTTTCGCACGACGCATAGAAGTTATTGCAATCCACCAGGGCAAAAGTTTTGCTCATACTCAAACAGTTTTATGTGAGCGACTCATTTGACGCACCACATTGGTGACCACGCCAAAAATCTGCAGTTCGTTGTCGTTTGCAAGCAAAATTGGTTGATAAGCACTGTTACGCGGCAGCAGCATCAGCCTTGGCCGCAAACAAAGCTCTTTCACGGTAAAACCGCCATCCACCTGAGCAACCACAATATCGCCATGCACCGGCTGTACCGAGCGGTCGATAACCAGGATATCGTTGTGGAAAATGCCAGCTTCAATCATGGATTCGCCCTCAACCCGCACAAAGAAAGTTGCTGCCGGGCGCTTAATACACAGCTCGTTTAAGTCCAGCGTTTGCTCAACGTAATCCTGCGCCGGCGAAGGAAACCCGGCCGAGACTTTGCTGACAAACAGCGGCAACTTCAATGTGCTGCGGATAGCGGACTCGCCAAGAAATGAAACGGACATAATCACCAATAACTGTATTTATATACAGCTATGATCGCATGATTTTTCGGATTGTCAATTGGAGTGGTCGCATAGAAAGCGCCTTCAGATGCTCAGTGTCGCCTCAAAGGAAATGCCAAACTGCTTTGACAAGGCTAACAACTGCTGCAAAGTGAGCGATTGTTTTCCCTCAAGAACACCAACGACTTGTTCGGAGCTGCCGACCGATTCAGCGAAGTCTTCGACGGTGAGGTTGTGCTGCTCTAACAACACTGACAGTAACGCCTTCGACGGTGATATATCAGCAACGCGCTGATTAAAATCGGCTAAAATCGAAGATGTCGATTCGTATTGTTCAATCAATAGTGCCAACTGGTCTATCTGCTGTTTGTTGCCATCATAGTCGTCAAAAAGGCTGTCAATTTGCACCAGCATGGCCAAATAATCGAGGTGTTTTGCGAATTCAGTATTCATAGAAGTCTCTCAACGAATCACACTCATCGCTGACCAAAAAGCTCACAAATACCTGCTAAACAGTTTGTTACACGAAACTGCTCGCTGTTGGTGATCAATCTAATGTGATGGTGTAAAAGTCGAAATATGTGTTGAACTGTTCTTGTCTGATTCTGCCAGTACAACCGGGAATCGTCTTTTAACCTTCAGAATTTTTCCGACGAATAGCTTCAAGCAGCTCGGCCTGTTCAGCTTCAGACATGTTTCCAAACGCTTTGACTAACTCCGCCATATTGTCAGATGTGCAGAAGAAATATGCGACTGGGACGCCGAGTTTCTCAGCCATTTTTTCCAGAGTCTGGAAATCTGGCACTCGCTTTCCCTGCTCGTAATGATTCATGCGAGCGCTGGCCACGCTTTGTTCGAATCCTATCAAGAGCCCAAGGCGACGCTGCGAGATATCCTTTGCGATTCGCGCTTCTTTAATCCGTTTTGGTATTGGAGTTGACACTGACTCTTCATTTTTTGCCCGCCATTAGTTGGATTGTGAAGTTTTTTCCATTTATGGCATACTAACGTTTTGTAAGATGCAGCGAAAGGAAAATCGTTTTCCGCATCTGATATGGCATTAGGTGGGTTTTGGAGATTTGGGTTGTGCGTTCCGCAAATGTAAGTTCAGATGTATTACAGATCGTTAAGCAGGATTTTCCAGATGGTTGTTACCTTGCGCAGGTGTTAGAGAAGTATCTTGAAATGCACCCAGACCTGACGCACAAACAAGCGAGGATCAAGGTAGATAAATCCCTAAGATTTCAGGAAAAAAAGGGATACCTGCGCTCAGTACTTGATGAAGGGCTCAAACGCCGTTATTCACTGGCTCCAGTAGAGCCAACTGTGTCTTCGACGCAAGAGGTGCCCTCGGAACAGCTCCTCAACAAATACCGGCAAAAATCCAAAGAAGCCCATGTCAAATTGGCATCTGCCAAGAGCCAATGGGAGCACTTGAAGTCGTTTCAGCAAATCCCCGAGCTTAAAGCCTACGTTGATGATTTAGTTATTGAGGCCGAACAAGAACTCAATCAACTGGTTGGTATCGATGTCGCTTACGAGAAACTGCTCAAGAAGCTCGAATCATCATGCGTTTGAGGAACTGGCAGGCCGACTGCAGCGAGAAAGCCGTCGCGCATTTTAAAAATGGCAGCAGCAATTTCTTTCTCGTGTCCCCACCCGGTACAGGAAAATCGGTGACAGTCGCCGAGATCGCTGCTCGGCTTTATGAAGAAGGCCTCGCTGATTTAATTTTATGTATTTCACCGTCAGCGGAAATTCGTGATGGCTTGTACCGAACATTCAACAAGCGTATGCCAGAGTCCTTCCATAAAGGACTTGGAACTGTTGGCGAATCAATCACCTACCAACGTTTATTGTCTCTTGATGCAAATTTTTTAGCCGCAGCACGCAACAAACGACTGCTGGTTATTTGTGATGAGATACACCACTGCAGTGGTGGTGGTGAATCTATACCGAATGCCTGGGGTCGTAAAATGTTGGAGCATATTTTAGATCTGGCAACATACACAGTCTGCATGTCAGGAACACCATGGCGCACTGACCAACTCCCTATCGCCTTGGCGAAATACGATCAAGAATCGCTGGTTGTTAACTATCAATACACACTCTTACAAGCTGTTGAAGAACAAGTCTGCCGGCAGCCGGTGCTGTGTTTAGTCGACAATGACGATTGTCGAGTGGATGAAAAAAACTATCGCTCGATCAATGAGGCACTAGCTAAAACGGATCTCATGTATCGGCAAATTCTGGAAAATGACCCTGCAATAAAGCACTTGTTGCGCTTAAGCATTGGCAAGCTCAATGAAATTAGAGCGCATACACCTGATGCCGCTGGGCTTGTTGTTTCCCATTCGATAGAGCATGCGCATCGGATAAAACGGATGTTAGAGCAAACGTTTAATCAGTCAGTCCAGCTAGTGTCATATCGAGAGAAAAATCCTCAAAAGATTATTGAGCAGTTTCGGCATGGTCAAACACAGTGGATTGTCAGCATTGGCATGATCTCCGAAGGTACTGACATTCCAAGGCTCTTTGTGTGTTGTCACATTACAACGATACGAACTGAACTTTATTTTAGACAGGTGCTTGGGCGCGTGCTTCGACTACGGGTCCAAGACCAATCCTCAGAAGGCTATTTATTTACCTTTGCGGAGCCGCAGCTCAAATGCTTTTCAAACAGAATTCAGAGTGAACTTCCGCACCTTGACGTGTTACGGAAACTCAAGCCCATACCTCAATCTTCACCGTTAACAGAAACATCTACGGAGACTTCAGTGATAGCAGTAAACCGTGGTAATAGCTCTTTTGCGTTTGGTGAGCAATCACACACCCAAAGCTCCAGAACTCCTGACAAAACCGCCGATATTTGCTGGTCATTTCGAGGTGCATTTCGGGAAGAGATTATCCGAGCTATGTCTCAGATTTGACGCATTACCCGCATCTATTAATATAAATTATATATTTTTTACATTTTTAGATCTTCCCCAAAGGCAATTGGAGAGCAGCATGGAGCAACTGACAGTAGACGAAAATGAATTGGTAAAGTTTATTGTCCCTTGGTTACTGTCGGGCCGAAGTCTCGTAAGTCTGCCCAAATTCGAAAAATTGCCTGGCGGCGTCAAACTTTCAATAGTGAGCATCGACAATACAAAGCATGTCACTCTGGACAAGATATTCCCGAATTACGGTTCAGTCATGGGTTACTACGGATACTTGGTTGACCGTTTATCTGATTTTTAGTGAACTACCTCTCTGGCAGCTTTTCACTGAAAGCTGACATTGGTAAGACTGAAGGGGTCACAGCTCTCGAAATTTCGAGATGTTCGCGCATTACCAACACATTAAAAAAGAGCGCTATCCCAAATTGTCTTTGACACACTCAATCATTTATCGCAGGAATTAGCCGCCTAAGAGGTGCGATGAACTCGCAAAACACTAAACCAAAAAACAGCTCCACCAGTTGTTCCTGGTCGATAGCCAATGGTCCCTCCCATCATTTCAACCAGACTTTTACTAATAGCAAGTCCAAGGCCTGAGCCTTCATGGTGACGATTGCTGGCACTGTCTTGTTGGCTAAATTGCGTAAATAGATAGGGTAGAAATTCAGCTCTGATACCAGGCCCCTGATCTTCGATTGTAATAACAACACATGACTCCTCTAATGTTGCGACAATCTTAACTCTCGAATCCGGCACAGAAAATTTAATCGCATTTGACAGTAAATTAGCCATCACCTGCATAAAGCGCTGCGGGTCGATCACAATATTGGTCACCTGTTTTGGCATCTCTAACTCAAGCTGAATTTTTTTATCAGGGAGGTAATAACGATGCTCAGCCACCGCATCTTTGAGCAGAGGTTGCAAAAAAACCGTTTGCAGTTCAATCGACATCTTGGTTGTTTTGAGTGTGGAAAAATCTAAAATATCAGTAATTAAGCACTTCAGCCGATTGGCGTTTTTTTCAGTAATATCAATTAGTTTTTGTGCTTTTGCTGGCACATCCCCTAATTTACCCGAATTGAGCAAATGTAAACTGCCAAGCATTGCGGTCAGAGGGGTCCGAAGTTCATGGCTGATGTTCGCGATGAAATCGTTCTGTAATTTTTCATAATGTTTACGTTGGCGGATATCCGTCATCAAGATAATAAATTGCATATCCTCGGACAGTAAGGTTTGATCGAGTTGGCGGATATGCAACTGTACATCAATATACTGGCCATCGCTGCGGCAAATCACGGTGTCGAATGATTCTGAAATCAGGTCGTTTGGCGGAGCCGCTGCTGCTGCGCTTTTTTGTGGTATCGCCACTTGCTGGAAGTAGGTGCACATCCTTTCAGCAGTGAAGAAGTGCTGTACTGTGCTGTTAATTAAGTGATGGCTCGGTGTGCCCAGTAACATTTCGGCACCGCGATTGGCAAAACGAATAATACCAACTGCTGAAACGGCCATAATGGCGACATCCTGCGCACCATCCAGTACTGCTTGTAAAATATAGCGATGAGACTCGGTCTCTTTTGCTAATTGCAGCAGTTGTTGCCGGGTGCTCAGCAGCTCTTGTTCAAAACTTGCCCGCTGTGCTGCGGGTAAAATCACCCAGCGATAACAGGCTTGTTGTTGAAAGAGACCTTTCTGAACATTCAGTAAAACCGGTAACGGTGGCAGTAATGCGCGTTTTACTTTTAAATAAAACTCTTTAACCAGCCCCTCGTTTCGAAGCATTGGCCAAAGATGTGTTTGCAAAAAAATTGCTGCAGCCGGCGGAAACAGCTGCTCAATTTGCGTAATATCAGCTTGCGCAGCTATGGTAAAAGTGGTCAAAGCACATTGATTAACATAAATAACCAGGCCGTTAAGATCAGTTACGATGACCGGGCAAGGCAGGGCATCAAGCTCGTCATTCATCGTCACTGCGACAGCTCGATGTCGAGATAATCACGCATCGCATCAATAACCAACTGCGGATGGCTCATATGCGCCGCATGGCCGGAAACATCCAAAATTTGTAATTGGCTGTGTTTAATTTGTTGATGCACAAATTCACCCACAGCTAACGATGCCAGCACGTCCTGTTGATGTTGTAAAATCAGGCTGGGCACCTTCAGTTCGGCGTAATCAGCTCTGTTGTCGGCGAAAAATGTCGCTTTGGCAAAATGTCGGGTAATCACCGGATCGGTCGAACAAAAGCTCTCTGAAAGTTGACCTGCGACGACTGAATCGTTGGTTGTACCTGCGACAACTGGGCCAAGGTAGCTGGCCCAGCCCAGATAATTTTGATCCATCAGTTCCAGCATATCTTCCAAATCAGATTGATCGAAGCCGCCATGATAATCGGGCGGTAGATTGAGGAAACAGGGCGAAGGCCCAAGTAAAATCATTTTTTTAAATAATCCAGGTCGTGCATTTGCCGCTAAGATACCGATGCTACAACTGACCGAATGGCCGATAAAAATGACATTCTCTTTCAGCGCCAATGCATCACAAATATCCAGAATATCTTGAGCATAACCACGCAGGTTGGCGTAACGTTCAAAGCTGTAATTGGTAATATCAGATTGACCGCTGCCAACATAATCAAACAGGACCTGACAACTTTGCCCGGCAAAAGCAGGCGTTATCGCACTCCACATTGCCTGACTGCAGCCAAAGCCATGGGCATACAGCAACACAGGTTGGTCGATTGACCCCGAAATTTGCACGTTATTGCGTTGCAAAACATCCATCGTAGACCCCACTGTCAGATTAATCGCTACTGGCATTTAAAAAAAATTATGATTTGAAGTGTAAAGCCGATATCTTAATAAATACAATACTTAAACAATTAAGTTTGCTATGCATTTATTGCTGTCAACTGGACTTCGTTTTGTTAATGTAGCTGTAAATGGAAACTGAGATATAAATACCTGACCTGGGTAAATAAGAAAAACTTCAGAGCCATTAAAACATCATGCTAATTTAGTTAAATAACGATATTCCTGTACCTTAAAACGGCTATTTGTGCTTAATTTGCGTTACCAGCTTCCCACTTTTGGGCTTGGCATGATGCAAATATGACCCATTAACGGAGCTGCTAAATCCATGGATGTGCTAAGTTCTCGTTCACCAAAATTCTGGACTTTACTGATTTGCCTGTTGTTTGCTTTGCTGGTCATCATCGCGGCGCTCTCTGCCAATCAGGTACGTAATCAACAATTTGCCAGCCGCTACGAAAATATGTTTCGTCAGGACCTGCAGGCGATGCAGCGGGCGCAAACTGGCTTGACGCAGCAGGCGTTGTTAACCGCAAATTTGCTGAAAGAACATCAGCAAGTGACGCAGCTATTAAGCGATGCTGCAAAAATCGGGCAAAACGCAGATTCAGCAGCATCACAGCAAGCATTCCGTGAACAACTGCATCAAATCATCCAGCCTTATTGGCGCTATTTGCAGCAGCATGGGGTCAAGCAGCTTCATTTTCATTTAGCGCCCAACGCCTTCACTTTTTATCGGGCGCATCGTCCAGACTTTCACAGTGACATTCTGGCCGATGTAAGGCCACTGGTGATGGCGGTTTTGCGCTCGGCTCAGCCGCAAAGTGGTTTAGAGGTAGGGCGACATGGTCTTGGCCTTAGCGCTGTGGTGCCGCTGGTGGTGGATGGGAAGGTGGTTGCTGCTATCGAAGTTGGCTATGGCCTGACAAGCCTGATACAGACGAATCAGCATCCGCTGACAGCCACAGAGCCCGTCGACAACAATATGGCGTTGTTGCTTCACCAATCGGTGCTGCCGGTGATGACCAAAGAGCTGCGTGAGTCATTCACTTTAGATCCTCATACTTCCTGGCTGTCTGAGGATTCCTTCCTAAATCAGACTGAACTTTTATCTTTGTTACCACAAAAAATAGAAAAACCCGTATTTTTGCTGCTGGAAAGCCAGTCTAAAACATTCTTAGTCAGCCTCCAGCCCTGGGCTCAATTTGAGCAAACTGCAACAGAAAGCAAAGTTGTACTTTTAACTTGGCATGACGTTACAACTATTGTTCAGCAACGCGCTACCAATGATCGGTTTATCTATGCTCTTTGGTTCATCATTTTGGTCGTTGGTGTGCTATTGGTCTATTTCATCAGTCATAAACTGCAAAATAGCACTGCGGCTATGCTGACAGAACAACAGCGCGATTTGCTGTGGTCACAACAAAAATTAAATGCTTTATTTGAGTTGTCGCCCGATGCCATAGCATTAAATAGAATGTCTGACGGTGTTTATTTGGACATTAATCCGGCCATGACGCAACTCACAGGTTATTCGTTTGATGAACTTAAACAGTTGAGTTATTTCGACCTGACGCCACAAGTATACGCACAGCAAGAGGAAGAACAGTTAAGGCTGCTTCATGAAACAGGCCGGTATGGGCCCTATCGTAAACAATATCGACATAAAAATGGCGAGCTTGTTGATATCGAATTACGAGGCGTGAAGTTTCTGAGCCCATCCGGAGAGGAGATGATTTGGTCAACCATTAGTGACCGTCGCGAAGTGATGAAATTAGACCGGCTGAAACAAGACTTTATCTCGACCGTGAGCCATGAATTGCGAACCCCCCTGACTTCAGTCAATGGTTCATTAGATTTATTACTAAACGGTGCAGCCGGAGATTTACCTGCAAAAGCACAAAAGCTGCTCGCTATCGCGGTAAAAAATAATAAACGGTTGATTACATTGGTGAATGACTTGCTGGATATGGAGAAACTCTCCCAAGGCAAACTTGTATTTAAACCCGAACATATCAATAGCCAAAGCTTATTACAAAACGCCGTTGACAATAATTTACCTTTTGCCGAACTGCACAAAGTGTCTTTACGTGTGGGACAAAATGTCCATGTTGCACTGTATGTTGATAGCGACCGCATCCAGCAAGTGCTCACCAATCTGATTTCTAATGCCGCAAAATTTTCTCCACAAGGGAGCGACGTCTTAATCCATAGCGAGCTAAAACCTCATGCCCTGCGTATCTCAGTCACCGACCAAGGGCGTGGTTTAACGGCTGAACAGATTTCGAAACTTTTTGCGCGATTTTCGCAATTAGACAATGCTGCAAACCGCGAACAACCAGGCTCAGGTTTGGGTCTTGCCATTAGCCGTGAAATTATGTTGCAAAGTGGCGGGGAAATTGGCGTCGAATCAGAGCTTGGAGTCGGCAGTACATTCTGGATTGAATTACCCTTAGCCGAAAAGCCAGTGCAGGTTGCTCAGAGTAAACGAATTCTGGTGATAGAAGACGATGCGGATACCGCTTTTACCCTCAAAGAACTGCTAGTGGCTGCCGGGTATACCGCTGATGTCGCGCATGAATTAAAACAAGCCTGGTTGTTGTTGCAGCAACGGCACTACGATCTGATTACCTTGGATCTTAATTTAAATGGCGAGAGTGGCACCGAGTTCTTTGTAAAATTAAGAGACAGCGTTGAATTTGCCAAAATACCGGTCTTAGTGGTTTCAGCATATATTGAACAAGGTAAGTTATCACTCAATGCAATTGCGCACACTATTGACTGGCTGGAAAAGCCGGTTAACACCGATATGCTCACGACCAAAATAGAATACTTGTTGTCACAAAGTCGCACCAAGCTGACATCGGCCAGAA
Organism: Rheinheimera sp. 4Y26; assembly: GCF_025245835.1. Taxonomy (GTDB): domain Bacteria; phylum Pseudomonadota; class Gammaproteobacteria; order Enterobacterales; family Alteromonadaceae; genus Pararheinheimera. The sequence continues at coordinate 9,943 of NZ_JAOBWS010000014.1, read as the reverse complement.
TCTTACACGTAGAGGATGATGAAGATATTGTGGCTATTATGCAGATGCAATTAGGGCCGAAGTTTCATTATCACCAGGCGGGTACCTTAGCAGAGGCAAGAACAAAATTAAGGTCAAACCGCTATGATTTAGTGTTATTGGATATTGGTTTACCGGACGGTAACGGTTGGCAACTGCTGCCTGATCTGCAATTGTCACATGCAAAAGTGCCGGTGATTGTTTTTTCAGCGCAGGATGTCAGTGTAAATCAAAGAAACCAGGCAACCGCCGTGTTTGGCAAAACTAAAGTTGAACCGACAGCCTTGGTAGAGCAAATTGGTCAGATGCTAGGTATGAAATAACCCAAAGCCGGAGCCTACATGCAGTTAGAGAAAATTTTACATATCGAAGATGACGAATCGATTCGCATCATCGTCGAAATGGCGTTGGTTGATTTATCAGGATACACCATATGCGCTTGTGAAAGTGGTGCTGAGGCGATAGCGCAGGCCGAACAATTTGCCCCGGATTTAATATTGTTAGATGCAATGATGCCAGGCATGGATGGGCTACAAACCCTGGTGAAACTTCGGGAAAAAGATAATTGTCGCCAAACGCCTGTGGTATTTATGACGGCTCGTATCCAACAAGCTGAAAAACAACAGTATTTTGATGCCGGAGCTGTCGCAGTCATCGAGAAACCGTTCGAAGCCACCCAACTCGGCGATGAATTAGCGGCAATTTATCAGCGTTACTTGTTAACACTTACGCCAACCAATCTGGAGTAGTCGATGCAAGTACCGGCGCTACCACTGACTGAACATGAACGCTTGCTGGCGTTACAACTGACAGGCTTGTTGGACACTGAATCTGAACCACGTTTTGATCGCATTACCCACCTGGCCCGGTTAGTTTTAGGCAGCGAAATCGTATTGATTTCCTTGGTAGATAGCGAGCGGCAATGGTTTAAATCAAAGCAGGGTCTGGATGCTTGTGAAACCGGTCGTGACATTTCCTTCTGCGGGCACGCCATTTTAGGTCATGGTATTTTTGAAATTCCGGACACGCTGTTAGATAGCCGTTTTGTCGATAATCCATTGGTAACTCGGGCGCCTTTTATTCGTTTTTATGCTGGCGTGCCATTATCGCGCTCGGGCGAGCAGATTGGCACCTTGTGTTTTATTGACTCAAAACCCCGCACTTTGACCGCCAAAGAACGTGAAATTGCTACAGAATTTGCCAAAATCGTGGAGCAGGAAATTGATGATCGTTTGCAAGAGCAAGCGCATCGGCAATTAGCGGCCAGTGAGCTGATGCACCGTTCGGTGCTCGAAGGCACCCGCATCGGTACCTGGCAGTGGAATGTTCAAACAGGGGAAACGTTATTTAACCAACGCTGGGCGGAAATTGTCGGATATACCCTGACAGAACTTGCCCCTATTTCAATTGACACCTGGTTAAAGCTGGCGCATCCGGCGGATTTAACTGAATCAGCGGCATTACTACAGGCGCACTTTGACGGGCTCAGTCCTTTTTATGATGTGAAATGCCGGATGCTGCATAAAGACGGCCATTACGTATGGGTGCATGACCGCGGCCGGGTGGTTTCCTGGACGTCGGATGGCAAGCCGCTGATGATGTATGGCACTCATGCTGACATTACTGAACAAAAAAACAGCGAGCTGGCGTTGTTACAAAGCAGAGACCAGTTCCAAACGCTGGTCACTAATATCCCTGGCATTACTTATCGCTGTCTGGCTGATGAGAATTGGACCATGCTGTTTATGAGCGGACACATTGACCCGCTTTCTGGCTACCCGGCATCTGATTTTATTGATAATGCCGTACGCAGTTATGCCAGCATTATTCACCCGGATGATCAAGGTTGGTTAGCACAAGCCGTTAACGATGCAATGACCAGCCATAGCCCATGGCAGCTGACTTACCGGGTGTTACACGCTGATGGCTCGGTACGCTGGGTCGAAGAGCGCGGTAAGGCTGAATATGATGCCGGGGGCCAGGTTGCATTTCTTGATGGTTTTATTCTCGATGTCAGTAATGAAAAAACATTACAAGAACGATTAGTCAAACTGACGCAGCAACTGCCTGGTGTAGTCTATCAGTTTCAGTTATGGCCGGATGGCCGAACCGCCTTTCCGTATGCCAGCCCTGGCATCGAAAAGATTTATGGCTTAAAAGCTGAAGATGTCAAAACAGATGCATCGCAGGCCTTTGCCAAAATTTTCCCAGAGGATTTAGCCGCCATCAGCCAAAGTATTGATGAATCGAGGCAACAGCAAAAAATCTGGCAGCAAGAATATCGGGTATTTGATGATGAAAAACGGTTGAAATGGTTGTCTGGTCGGGCTACGCCAGAACTAAAACCTGATGGCAGTACTTTATGGCATGGCTATATCGAGGATATTACCCAGACAAAAGAATATTACCTGCAACTTGAAGCGTTAAATCAGCAATTAAAAGTCGCGCAGCAATGTCTGGATTTAGCCAGTGAACAAGCCAAAATTGGCTACTGGCAAGCCTCATTAAAAGATGGCTCCTTGTGGTGGTCACCAATTATTTATCAGATTTTTGGTTTTGATCCAAACGTCATGACGCCAAGTGTGGCACTGTTTAAGGGCACAGTTCACCCCGATGATCTGGTCAAAGTGGAACAGAGCGAACAACAGGCTCGACTGACTGGTATCCATAATGTGGTGCATCGCATCATCCGCCCAGACGGCGAAGTGCGATGGGTGCATGAGCTGGCGCAACTGCTGCCAGAGGAACAAAACCCTGATTTGATGCTGATTGGTTCAGTGCAGGACATTACCGACCGAATGAAATTACAACAGGTAAAAGATGAATTTATTTCAACGGTGAGCCATGAACTTAGAACACCATTAACGTCAATTCATGGTGCACTAAGCCTGTTACAGACCGGTAGTTTAGTGCAGCTACCGCCCAAAGCAGAAAAATTGATTGGTATTGCCAGTAGTAATTGCCAGCAACTCAGCCGGCTGATCAACGACTTACTCGATATCGAGAAACTGGTGGCCGGGAAAATGTTGTTTGAAATGAAAGATATGAATATCTCGCCTGTCCTTAAAAGAGCTATTAATGACCATCAACCATACGCCGCGCAACAAAACATTTTGTTAGTACTGGAACTACCGTCGCAAGTTGAAAAGTGCCTGCTGCGGGTGGACGAGCACCGGTTGATGCAAGTTCTTACTAATTTACTGTCCAATGCCGTAAAGTTTTCGCCGGTGGGGGGCAAAGTTATACTGTCAGCCACTCTGGTCGGAGAGCAAATGGAGATTGCCGTGCAGGACCAGGGCCCGGGCATTTCACCAGAATTTGCCCAGAAGATTTTTCAACGATTTTCACAAGCCGATGCCAGCAGCGCCAAAATGAAAGGTGGCACCGGTTTGGGCTTGGCGCTTTGTAAAGAATTGGTTGAAGCGATGCAAGGTACGATAGGATTTGATTCAGAACTTGGCAACGGTGCACGGTTTTATATAAGTCTCCCAATTTTGGAGCTTCCACAGTCCTGAACAACCAAACTATAGGAGTACAGCATTTGCCGACGAAAAAATCTCTTGTCGAAATTCAGCAAGCTATGGCCGCATTACAAGCTAATTTTTGGACAACGTTGGGCTTAAAATCTGCGCAGTTTACCGAGGCAGCACGGCAGCTTGGGCAGGGCGATTTGACTGTATTACCTGCAATTATTAGTCTGGCGCATCAACTGGCTGGCTCCTGTGGCACTTTTCAGTTTCAGCATTTAGGCCATCTGGCCCGGCAAATTGAAGTGCACGCGATCAGTGCGCATCGTGCACAACTGGCTGAGCCCCATATTCTGGAACCTTTGGTAGAATCGATTGCGCGTTTTGTTGCGGAAGTGAGCCAAGGCGCTGCTGAGCCTGGCTTTCAGGTTGAAAATCAACTTTCACTACCACAGCAGCGACAAGATATTTGGCTGGTTCTTGCACCCTCAGCGTTACGGGATGAATTAAACGCCCAGCTGCATGCTTTTGGCTATCAGATAACCATATTTGATACTTTTTCTGAATGCGTCAGCGCCCTTCGAAAACAAGCTCCTGCTTTGTTATTTTGCGCAGCAACCCTTGCTGAACAAAGCTTATTTAACCAGTACGAATTACTACAGAGTGTGAATGAAAAACAGTCATGGTTGATGATTTTTTCCGAAGAAGACAGCTTTGAAATTCGGATAGAGAGCGTTCGGTACAAAGCACAGGGTTGTTTTGTATCGCCGTTAGATATTCCAAGTATGCTGCAGCGGATCAGTAAGTTATTTGATGAAAATACTTTTTCGGACAAAAAAGTGAGTATTCTGGATGACGATCTACTGTTAGCGGAGCATTACAGCTGGGTATTAAAATCTGCTGGGTTTGAAGTGCAGGTGATTCGTGATCCTGACCAAATCATTGCTGAATTAGTCGCTTTTAAACCGGATGTTTTATTGCTGGATATGCATATGCCAGCTTTTTCTGGAGCTGAAATTTCCGGTGTTATCCGGCAATATGATTCGCTCAGTAGTCTGCATATTACTTTCTTATCGGCAGAGCATGATATTCAGCAACAATTGCAGGCATTGTCGTTTGGTGCGGATGATTTTATTACCAAACCCATTTCAAATGACAATTTGGTGACTTCCGTCAAATTAAGGCTTGCCCGAAATCGTGAAATTAAATCGTTGATTGAACGTGACAGCCTGACAGGGTTAGTCAAACACGCTGCAATCAAAGAAGCGGTAATGACTGAGTTTGACCGGATGAGCCGTAGTGGCGAGCATTTTTGTATAGCCATGGTCGATTTAGATCATTTTAAACAGGTGAACGACAATTATGGTCATGCGATGGGCGACACCGTGATTAGTACCATTGCCACCTTGTTAAGGAAAAGACTGCGACGCAGTGACAGAGCCGGCCGTTATGGCGGGGAAGAGTTCCTGGTTGTATTGCCAAAATGTGGTGCTGACGACGCAAAATTGCTGCTCGATAACATCTTGGCATCGTTCAGAGAGATCCACTTTAGTTCGGGATCACAACACTTTTCCTGTACTTTCTCTGCTGGTATTGTTTCCAGTATTGGCGAGTATGCCAACGCAGAAATAATGATGAATGCTGCGGATGAAATGCTTTATCAAGCGAAACATCAAGGGCGTAATCAAGTGCGTATTAGGACTGAAAATGTGGTGGTAGATTGAATTTAGTTATCTAAATAGGGAATGATTAACTGGGTTCACGAAAAAACGAATGTCCGCAAATAAGGCAAAGCAGACATTCGACTTTTGAAAATATGGTAGCCCCAAATTCACCATTTATTTATATATTGGTTCATGATGTGGAGTGTTCAGGCGCTACTCAATGGCACCTTGGTAACTTATCTCAGTGACAAACCACAGGTGCTCGCCAGTTGGAGTTTTTACCAAAACCTCAGAGTCTACTTCCTTTTTTAGAAGCGCCCTGGCCATGGGGGAATCAATAGAAATGTAATCGTTTCGGCCATAGATTTCATCCGGCCCAACAATGCGAAATTTACGAATTTCACCAGCGTCATTTTCTATCTCAACCCAGGCACCGAAAAATACCTTGCCGTCTTGAACCGGGGAGTACTCAACGACTCTGAGGACCTCTAGACGCTTACGCAGGAAACGAATCCGGGAATCGATCTGCCGAAGTAACCTCTTGTTTTCCTTGTAGTCTGCGTTCTCCGATCTATCGCCTAAACTTGCTGCCCAAGTTACTTTTTGAGTGATTTCAGGACGATATTCCCGCCATAAGTAGTTTAATTCTTTAGTTAATTTATCGAACCCTTCGCGGGTAATTAAATCGGTTCTCAATGCAAAAAAGTCCTGAGCGGTTTATAGATGGAGCAAGGCTTTATTCAAAGCATCAACGGTGGCCACTGGAAAATACGTTTTTTGTGTGTCTATGCGAACTATACTGCCGTTAGGCCCATGTTCCAATCGCTCAATTCTGCGAAACTCGTCGGAAAGCAGATATTCAAGTGCTTCGCGTTCCAAATCTGTCAGGCGGGCATTAGTCGATGTGCTACCGACATGATCATGGATCTCGATATGTTGGTCTATGGGCACGACAGCCTGAACTAGTCGTTCCGCCTCTTTTTTTTGCGCATATAAAATGTTGACCTGAAGCTTGAGGACTGGATCTGTGATTGCATCAATCCAGGCCAAAGTTTTCGATCTAACGTTTTTAGTAGATGGTTTATTTGTTGAATTAGCCACTGCTGCAAATGCCGCTATCAGTGTTTTAAAATGCTCTCCGGTTTTGTTCCGAATACTTTGAGCAGCCGGTACGCCCCGCCCTTTCCCAAGCCGGGCAATGGTGCTGAAACTAAAGTCATTCAGACCGCGCTCTTGTTGCTCTTTGCAAACCTGATAAACAGCTTTAAGACTTAAACTTGTGCGTTCCGAGGCCTTTGCGCATAACTGTTCCAAAACCTGTTCGGGTGAGATAGCTGTCATTTGATTTCTCCTATTCCGATGGGTTTGGCGCGTGAAAGAACTTTTTTGATATCGTTAGCAGTTAAATGCACCTCACCATCAAGATCTTTCAAACATAGATCCCCATCGATGAGACGGTCGATAGTATCCCAGCTTTGGATGCGCGCATACATCAATTGAGTTAGCTGGTTTCCGGTAATCAACTGTTCACGCTCATCCAACAACATAAGTTGTGGCTTCATTCCATTTTTAACCATTAATTTATCGAGAGCTTGGCTGCGTTTAGCAAGAGCTAGTTCATTGCTACAGCTATGGAATAGCTCCGCGTTTTCACAAACCTCTGACAACAATCGGAATTGCGGGCTTTCTTCCAAACTTATATCGAAATCAAGATGATCCGGCACCACTAACATCAACTTGTTTGTTTCAGTAGGTTTAAGATTTTTGGTGATGTTCCTACTGTTTTGAATATGCCTAAACAGGAAATTTAGATCCGTTAAGTACGTATCCATTTTTTTTGCTCTGGTTTCTATTTCTGAATTGAGTTTTCTGCGTTGCGCCTGTAAGGCTTCTTTGTCCGCAGTCGTCTTAGAATTAACTTTTCCGCTTTTGATTTGTTCATAATGTTGATGTGACATAACTTCAATTTTGCTTGCCACATCTAGCAGTTCATTCTCTAATTCACTGTGTTTCAAGGACTGCGTATTCAGTGCAAGTGTTATCTCGTTGTATAGGGCAGCCAGACCAGCCATGAATGCCGGACCCGTGATAAAAAATCTGCAGCGAGGGCAGTTTTGCTCTCCGATATAGCCTGCGGGCACCGGGTTGTAGACATTTGAACCCATAACAGCGATATCACCACCACTGCTACAACTATTACCACCTAATGGACAAATCCCGAAGTCCTTCCATAAATACGCAAGTGAGGGATTTTTATTGTTGAGTGATTTTAGGAATTCTGGATTATTTGCAGTTAGTTGTGTTCGGAAACCTTCGATGCCATGCTCATCTAGGAATTGTTGAGCTTTTTCCTGAGCGCTTTTAAATGCTTGCTTTTCACCAAGTTCAACTTTTTGTCTCACTAAGCCACTTTTCACGTAATACAAAGTCATTACCATCGAAGCATGCCCTACCAACTTTACGATCACCTCAATCGGTAAGCCAAATTCGAACAGGTAGGCGTTAATGAGACTGACCCTCATCGAATGCGGTGTAAAATCTGAGCTGAACTTTGATACGTTAAGAGATGACTCTACTTCAAGTTCGTTACCCATCTCTTTAAAGCTGCTATCTTTGTAGGTTGCAAAAGTTGCTTCTTCTTTCACTGAGAAAAACAACGTTGCTGCTAGTCGGTCTGCGAGTCGACCTTGAAAGGTGCCTGGTTCTTTGTCGTACATATCTCTGAATAGAAAACAGTTTGCGCCTTTATACTGACGTTGAATCTCGTTCAGATTTGTACGTTTACATTCAAGCCAGGGGGTTGGTTTCTGAATTGGGTTATACTTTTGTTGCCACTTACGCAGTTTGATTAACCAGTAAGCCAGTTCGATTGGCATGTAAGGGATGTCGTAACCTTCGCCAAATAGTTGTGATTTGTTTGATGTGTAATGAACGCCGAAATCGCCGTTCTCTGTTTTGTAAATCATCCCTTGTCTTTTAGTCAGTCCTGCCTTTTTAGACGGGTTCATCGTCCAAAATAGATTCGCATCCTTGAAGTCAGGTATTTCTTCATCCATTTCGCCGGAGTCACAGTAAATAATTTGCATACCACGTGCGGGGAGCTGCATTAATGCATAGGTGGCAGTCCAGAATATTGGGTTCCACAAATAAACCTTATCACGTTCGGTTTTTGTCACGCATTCGGGATCGCTATGGTCCAACATGGTTGGATCTGAAATAGGTATCCAATCAGCCGTAAATTTGTGTAAGTGCGTGAGCTCAGTGTACGAGGTCGATTTCAACACAGAATCAACGGGGAAAATCCAATCTCTGCCAGTCTTTACAAACTGATATGGCAAAGATGGTTTGTTTGTTTCGTTGATTGTTGGAACATGTTGCTCATTATCAAAGTTGATGTGTTTAAAAGGATTTGCAGCATTTTTAATGCGCAATATTTCACCGGTATGTTCGTCCTCAATGCTAAGTTCTGTCTGAATAATCCAATCGAGGAACTCATTAATTGAATACAGTTGTCGTTTTTTCTTGTGTACAGGTAATTGGTTTAGTAAGTCCAGTAATGGTCTAACGTTTACTTTAGTGCGGGTCAGAAAATCATATGGTGAGTTATCAAACCCCTCGGCCTGAATATAATCCCGAACAAATTGGCAAAGCTCTTGCTGTTTTGTTCCGCCGCCACGCGCTTGTTTTAAGAATTCAGTTATACATACAGCCCATCCTTCCCACTCACCATCAAGGTACCTAGTTTGGTAAGGCCTAGGTTTGCCGAAGAAGTCATAGGTATTTGTCCAGCCAGATTTTTCGTATGTTTCAAATGGTGATGACGGTATTCTTGGGTCAGCTGCTTCAGCCCGGAATTTCTTATAATCCTTTAAGTTCTCGCATCCGGCCTTTCTAACCATAGCAACCAGTTCTTGATATTCGTAAGGTATAGGTATATCAAGCAACTCGTACCAATTGACCCAACCCTCAAATCGTTCTGGATGTGCCGGTAGTATTTTGTAATTTTTTCTTGCTTCCCGATATTCCCGTGAATCTTTAATTTGAAGAACCTTACTGGCTTGTTTGAGTTCTTTGAGTGTTTTTATTTTTTTGGGTAAACAGAAATCACTCCAGGATTTCCATTCTGCGGCATAAAACACATCTGGTGCACTCGGTAACCTAGAGTCTTCTTTGTACCGTCGGGAGTATTCAGTGTAAGAAGTGATACCTAGCTCAATGGTCGCTTGGTTTGCATCTGCGAGGGTCTGATAGAACTGTACTTTTGGTTTCCCCAGGAAGTGAGGCCAGTCCTGCCATTCTGCTTTATAGACTGCGTTGGGCTCTGCGGGCAGGCGTGGGTCTTCTTTGTAACGTATTTTGTATTCAGGGCGTTTAGTAATGCCGAGTGCGATGGTTGCTTGGCTTGCTTCTGTTAAGGTCTGATAGAACTGTACTTTTGGTTTCCCCAGGAAATGAGGCCAGCCCTGCCATTCTGCTTTATAGACTGCGTTGGGCACTGCGGGCAGGCGTGGGTCTTCTTTGTATCTTTGGTTGTATTCAGGGCGGGTGGTGATGCCGAGAACGATGGTCGCTTGGCTTGCTTCGGCTAAGGTCCGATAGAACGGTTCTTTTGGTTTCCCCAGGAAATGAGGCCAGCCCTGCCATTCTGCTTTATATACCCCGTCGGGGTGTGCGGGCAGGTGTGGGTCTTCTTTGTAACGTATTTTGTATTCAGGGAGTTTAGTAATGCCGAGTGCGATGGTTGCTTGGCTTGCTTCTGTTAAGGTCTGATAGAACTGTACTTTTGGTTTCCCC
>NZ_JAOBWS010000013.1 GCF_025245835.1 Rheinheimera sp. 4Y26 | reverse complement strand
TGGCGGACGCAGGAGGATTCGAACCTCCGACCGCTCGGTTCGTAGCCGAGTACTCTATCCAGCTGAGCTATGCGTCCATCTAATCTAAAACAACTGGCGGAGGGAGAGGGATTCGAACCCTCGATAGAGTTTCCCCTATACACCCTTAGCAGGGGTGCGCCTTCAGCCACTCGGCCATCTCTCCGCGCTACGTTGCGGTGCGTATATTAATGTCTTGGGAAAATATGTCAAACATTTTTTCCCGCTTAAAAGTTTGTTTGCTGACCTTTTAAGCAATTTGGACAATTAATAACGAATACGGGCAAAAATCACACAGTAAAACAGTTAAAACAAATATTTAGCGCAACAGAATTATTGATCATCATCCTGGCTGTAGCTGCCTGGTGTGCCTTTTTCTGCCTGAATTCGCATATAGATTTCTTCACGGTGTACAGAGACTTCTTTTGGTGCATTTACACCAATCCGAACCTGATTACCTTTTACACCTAACACAGTGACAGTCACTTCGTCACCGATCATTAAGGTTTCACCAACACGACGGGTTAAAATAAGCATTCGCTTGCTCCTATCCTTTTTAAAATTCCAGCTGTACTGAATGACGCTTGGTCTGACTGCCGTCGCGTCCTTGTTCCAATCATAACTCAGGCTTCAAATTTATGAAAATCCTGGGATTAATTCTCTGTGGTGACTAAAGCCTGATGCAGCGCCCTGGCAACTTTCTCCAGCAACTCGGCGGCGATCAACACTGAAAAACGACTTTCTGAATTACTCATCAGCCAGATTTGCACATTCATGTCATGCAATATGCTAAAAATTTTGGCTAATAATATTGGATCAGATTTGATTCCAACCCCTACGACCGACAGTTTAGCAAGGTTCTGCTGCGGATGATGCAGAGAAACCAGACTATTTTCTGTTATTTTCTGCACAGCATCAGTCACTTGGCTTAAATCTGCCGTGGCAAGACTAAAACTCAGTGTCAGTTGCTGCGGCCATTCACCGTCCTGCTGCAGCATATCGGTTTCGATATTGAGCTCAGCCAGACATTGCATCACTTGCTGAAGCTGCGTCGCACTGAGCTGCTGCAGCCTTAACAAAGTCACACCTGTCTGGCTGGCGATGCCGGAAATTGTCGGCAATACCATTACATCATCCTCATAGGTAATCAAAGTACCGGCATCGGGTTTAAAGGTGGATAACACCCGAAGCGGCACTCTATGCAGCGCAGCGTATTCTACCGACCTTGAATGCAGCACTTTAGCGCCAACACTGGCCAGCTCCAGCATATGGCTGCATGGCATCAGGCTCAGTCTTTTGGCATCGGCACAAATGCGTGGGTCTATGGTATAAACGCCATCAACATCGGTATAAATCTGACATTCATCGGCTTTAAGCGCCGCAGCTAACGCCACAGCTGAGGTATCAGAACCACCGCGGCCCAAAGTGGTGACATTGCCTTCAAAGTCGCGGCCCTGAAAACCAGCGGCCACCACAATATGGCCCTGCTCCAGCTCCTGTAACAAACGCTGGTTGTCCACAGCAGTAATACGGGCCTTGCCAAATTTATTGTCGGTATGAATACAAATTTGGTCAGCCAACAATGATACGGCGGGATATCCCCTTTTGATCAATGCCATAGCAAGCAAAGCAATAGTGACCTGCTCACCTGTGGCCGCCAGCACGTCCAGTTCACGGCTGGCTGCTTTAGGGTCAATTTGCTGGGCCAGACCAAGCAGACGATTGGTCTCCCCTGCCATAGCCGACACCACTGCCACCACCTTGTGACCTGCCTGAATGGTGCGGATAATCAGCTCCGCCACCCTTTCAATACGTTCGGTGGACCCGACCGAGGTGCCACCGAATTTTTGTACCAATAACGCCACGCTGTTACAGCTTCGCGCTTAAATAGCCGGTTGCAGCAGCCAATACACCTGGCAAAGCAGCGACGTTGGTACCACCGGCCTGAGCTAAATCAGGTTTGCCACCACCTTTACCACCCACTTGCTCTGCAGCCCAGCCAATGAGGGCACCGGCCTGCACTTTGTCGGTTAAGTCTTTGGTGACACCGGCAATTAAACTCACTTTGTCATCCGCTGCTGTAGCCAGCAGAATCACACCAGAGCCTAATTTCACTTTCAGCTCATCAACCATGGTACGGAAGGCTTTGGCATCAGCACCAGGTAAATCAGCAATCAGCACTTTCACGCCATTAATCTGCACTACTTTGTCGAGCAATGACGCACCGGCAGCACTGGCCATTTTGGCTTTGGCTTGCTCCAGTTCTTTTTCCAGCGCTTTGCTCTTATCCAGTGCCTGAGTGACACGCTCGGCAATGCTCATCACATCCCCTTTCAGCATCGACGCTACCAGCTGGGCTTGTTGTTCCAGCTTATGCAGATGGGCAATAGCACCTTCACCTGTGACAGCCTCAATACGGCGCACGCCTGCGGCGATACCACTTTCCACCACAATTTTAAAGAGGCCAATATCGCCAGTGCGGGCTACGTGGGTACCACCACAAAGTTCGGTAGAGAACCCGCCCATTGACAACACGCGCACATCGTCATCGTATTTTTCACCAAACAACGCCATAGCACCGGCCGCTTTGGCCGCTTCTAAGTTCATCAGGCGGGTGCTGACTTCGTGGTTTTGCTGAATTTGCTGGTTGACCAACACTTCCAGTGTACGGATTTCATCGGCTTTCACCGCTTCAAAATGTGAGAAGTCAAAACGTAAACGCTCAGGCCCAACTAATGAACCTTTTTGCGTGACGTGTTCGCCCAGCACCTGACGCAGAGCTGCGTGTAATAAGTGGGTTGCAGAGTGGTTTTTCTTAATAGCGTCACGGCGGGCGCTGTCAATCACAGCTTCCACCCGGTCGTTTAACTGTAAAGTACCGGCCAGCGTGCCTTTATGTGCAAAAGCTTTGCCCACTTTGATGGTATCCACCACGGTAAATACACTACCGTCCGCCAGTTTTAACACACCGCTGTCGCCCATCTGGCCGCCAGACTCAGCATAAAATGGTGTTTGATCCAGCACAATCAGCGCCTGCTGACCATCAATTAACGATGTCACAGCTTCACCATCACGCAGAATTTCTACCACTTTGGCGTTGCCGTGTTCTTCGCTGTAACCGGTAAATTCAGTGACATTGCTTGAAGTTAACGCCTGATTGTAATCAGCACCAAAGTTTGACGCTTGCTGGGCACGTTTACGCTGTGCTTCCATCGCCGCTTCAAAACCGGCCTGATCCACGCTAAAACCACGTTCGCGCGCCACGTCAGACGTTAAATCGATTGGGAAACCATAAGTGTCATACAGCTTAAAGGCCACTTCACCAGGAATGACTGTGCTGTCTGCTAAATTCGCCAGCGCATCGTTCAGCAATAACAAACCACGTTCCAGCGTTTTGCCAAACTGCTCTTCTTCCATGCGCAGCACTTTTTCAATAATGGCTTGTTTTTCAATCAGCTCCGGATAGGCTTCACCCATCTGCACTGCAAGCTCAGCCACTAATTTGCTGAAAAATACCCCTTTGGCGCCCAACTGGTTACCATGACGTACAGCACGACGGATAATACGGCGCAGCACATAACCACGGCCTTCGTTTGACGGCATTACACCGTCAGCCACTAAAAACGAGCATGAGCGGATATGGTCAGCAATCACACGCAGCGATTTATTGTCTAAATCTGTGGTGCCGGTAATGGCAGCAGCGGCTTTGATCAGACCCTGGAAGGTGTCAATTTCATAGTTGCTGTGTACGTTTTGCAAAATAGCAGCAATACGTTCCAGACCCATACCGGTGTCTACGCTTGGTTTTGGCAGCGGTTCCATCCGGCCATCGGCGTGGCGGTTAAACTGCATAAAGACGTTATTCCAGATTTCGATAAAACGGTCACCGTCTTCTTCCGGTGAACCCGGTGGGCCGCCCCAGATATGGTCGCCGTGATCATAAAAAATCTCGGTGCAAGGGCCACAAGGACCGGTATCGCCCATAGCCCAGAAGTTATCGGACGCATAAGGTGCACCTTTGTTGTCGCCAATCCGGATGGCACGCTCTACCGGCACACCAATTTCTTTGGTCCAGATATCAAAAGCTTCGTCGTCTGTAGCGTACACTGTGATCCACAGTTTTTCTTTGGGTAGTTTCACCACTTCGGTTAAAAATTCCCAGGCAAAAGCGATGGCTTCACGCTTGAAATAATCACCAAAGCTGAAGTTACCCAGCATTTCAAAAAAGGTGTGGTGACGGGCGGTGTAACCCACGTTTTCTAAATCGTTATGTTTGCCACCGGCACGCACACAACGCTGCGCTGTCACAGCACGTTTGTAACTGCGTTTGTCCTGGCCTAAAAATACGTCTTTAAACTGCACCATACCGGCATTGGTAAACAGCAGGGTTGGGTCATTGCCCGGGATCAAAGAACTGCTGGCAACTACCTGGTGATCTTTACTGGCAAAATAATCCAGAAATGCGCGTCGAAGTTGCGCTGATGTCATATACATATCCAAATCCTACTGTCTTTATGTTATACCCGTCGCCCTTGAAGCCACAGCTTTGTTGACCGCGTTCAATCGCCCCATTCACATAGTTCACTATGCTCATGGGGACTCATTCACTTGTCGCCGCGCTGCAACTTCAATGGCTTAGGCTATCTAATCCGGTTTTAATGCATACTGGATTTGCGCGCCGTTAAAACCCCGCCGCTGCAAATACCCCATGCGTTTTTGTTTATCCTGAAAATCTGTTGCCGGCTTGTCACCATATTTTTTCTGATATTGGCCAAGCGCCAGCGCAAACCAATCCACTTCAAGCGCTTCAATAGTCTGCGTTAATAGTTCTTTGCTGATGCCCTGCTCTCTTGCTGCCTGAGCAATATAAAGCGGACCATAGCCTTTGTTTATTTTTGACCGCACCAGAAGCGTCGCGTAACGCTCGTCACTCTGGTAATTTTCGGTTTGGCACCAGTCCAGCACCTGCTGGATATCGTCGTACAAAGCGCCTTTCGACTGCAGTTTTTGCACAAGCTCTTGTCTGCTGTGATCACGCCGGCTTAATAAATCAATGGCGATTTTTTTCAAATCGCTCAAAGTCGGCGGCCCAGCCTGATCAGCCTGCTCAGACTTCAAGATATTCCACCTTGTTGTCTGAAGCCGGAGTTAACGCAAAAAACTCACTGAACGACAGGAAAAAGCTGATCGACAATAACGGCAACACCAAAAGCCAGGTAAAAAACAAAGTTGGAATACCAGTGCTCAGCAAGCCAATCGCCATCAGCCCATAAATAGTCAGCGGCTGCACATTACGCCAGCATGCCAGCAAACTGGCCTGCAAGATTGGAAATAAGCGTTTTTCTTTTAAGAAATATGCAATTGCCACTGCATAAGCAAACATCATCATCACTAAACTGAGCAGCATCACAAATACAAACATCAGCCCAAGATTATTCACGCCTGCGGCAATGTCGGTGGCCAGTTGCGTGGCCAGCAAGGTCAGCGGAATGCTCAGCAGCATATTGGCCGCCGCCAGCCGTAAAAATACCGCCCGCACGCTTTTGTCTTTGAGCGGCAACCAGAAGTCCTGCATCGACACCATGTGTTGTTGCTGCATCGCCACCACACAACGGTATAAACCCGCGGTTAAAAACGGATTCAGCAAAGCCGCTATCACCCCCAGCAACGGATGCAAGGCGCCCAATAACGAGGTGAAGTGGATCAACATCACAGTTTGAATACAAAGTCCCGGATACTTTTTAAAAATCGCCCAGGCCTGTTGCAACCAACGAACCCCTGCCATGGCCGGAGCCCGGCGTACCACCAGTTGCAATTTCATGTCCTTCTCCAAAAACAAAAAACTCCGGCATTTTAACCTGCAACACAGCCCTGATGTCACAACTTGCCACCGGCCTTTGTGCAAAAGCAGCAGGGTTGTGTGGCTTCAGTGTGACTTAATTTGCGCGCAGACAGCGTTATTGCTGGATTTTAAAGCGCCCTATCATACTGCAAAAAGGCCGGAATACCAATGCAGGCTAGCAGCCATTTAAAGCCTTTACTCTATGCTTTGCCGGCAAACAAAAATGGCAGCCGAAGCTGCCATTTTCATCAGAACAAAGGCGTTCACTGTTAACGCACTATGTCCATTTCTTTAATCAGATTACTGGCGCCATCCACCTTTTCCATTTGCCACAGCATGTAACGGCTGTCGACATGGATAGAGCGGTTTAACGCCGGATCATAATCAAAGTTACCGATAATACCTTCAATCACACCGTCGAATAATAAACCAACCAGTTCAGCATTGCCGTTTAAGGTGGGTGAACCTGAGTTACCGCCTGTGGTGTCCACATTCGATAAAAAGTTCACCGGCACTGCGTTCAGCTGCGGGTGCAGATAACCGGCAAAATCGCCTTTGGCAATAGCCGCCATTTGTTTGGCTGGTGCATCAAAAGGATCCACACCGGTGAATTTTTCGCTGATGCCTTTAAGAGTGGTGAACGGGCTGTAACTCACCGCATCTCTTGGCTGATAACCCTGCACTGTGCCGTAGGTGACACGCAAAGTACTGTTGGCATCGGCATATACCGGTTTATTCTGGGTTTTGTTAAAGGCAATCACGGCTTCCATCACTTTTGGCCTTGCCACCGCCATTTTGCCCAGCCACTCTTTTGTTTTGTTTTCTTCTGCTAAATCAGTTTCGTACATCGCAATGGCAAATTTGATCAGCGGATCTTCACTCTTCTGGAAGTCTTCCACTGATTTGCCAACCCAGGCTAAACGTTCAACTTCATCAGCCAGGGTTGAAGCGCTGTACATGGCCTGCAGTTTTTCGCGCATCAGCTTTTTGTCAAAAGCAGTGCTGTCCAGACCAAAAAACTTATCAAAAGCCGCCAGTCGTTGTTTGGCTGGTAACTTGCTGTAGTGCTCGAGGAAATGCAAAGCAATTTCCAGATCCACCGCAGGGTCAAAACTGCGTGACATGCGTTTTAAACCGGCTTCAAAACGCTGGGCATCACGCTGCTGATAACCACTTTCGCGTTCTGCATCCGGCTTTAACTGCTCATTGGCATTGCGGTATAACTTGCGTGCCGTGCTGAACATCTGGGCATAACCAAAATAGTTCATCACCAAATCACGTTGCTGATTCGCCGCACCTTCTTCAATCAGTTGCTGCAGGTTTTTCACCGCAGGCGCAAAACGGGCCTTACGGCTGGTATCAGATTTGATCCAGCGGTTTAACACAGCTTCAAATTCGTCTTTACGCTGCTGTGTACTGCCCTTTTGATAGCTTTGCAGCATGCCATCGAAATTTTTTGCATAGTTGGCCAGACCCGCCAGAATAGCTTCGTATTTAATCCGGCTTTCCGAACCTTCGGCAGTTAATTGTTTAATGAGCGCTATGGTTTCTTCGCGATAGGCTTTGGACTGTGGCAACACTTCAGTAAACTGGTTTTTCACTTCAAAAGCCGTGTTATAGCGGCTGGTGCGGCCAGGGTAACCAATCACCATGACAAAATCGTTTTCCTGCACACCTTTGGCCGACACTTTTAAAAATGACGGTGGGGTAAAAGGTACGTTGTCAGCGTTAAAGTCAGCTGGTTTGCCATCTTTACCCACGTAAGCACGGTAGAACGAATAATCACCGGTGTGACGTGGCCACATCCAGTTGTCGATATCACCACCAAACTTACCCACACCACCGGCCGGTGCATGCACTAAACGCACGTCGCGGATTTCCAGCTGTTTAATCAGGTAATATTCCAGGCCACCGTGAAAGCTGTACACATCACAGCGATATCCCGGCGTCGCTTCACAGTCGGCCACCAGGCCCTTGCGCAGCTCATCAATTTTGTCAAAACGGTCTTTACCCATCAGCGCCGGCGTCAGTTCCTGATTTATATCGCGGGTGACGTT
Source organism: Rheinheimera sp. 4Y26 (assembly GCF_025245835.1). GTDB lineage: Bacteria > Pseudomonadota > Gammaproteobacteria > Enterobacterales > Alteromonadaceae > Pararheinheimera. Next base: position 82,709 of record NZ_JAOBWS010000013.1, on the reverse strand, counting down.
GCGTACTTCTTCGGTGACAAATACTTTGGAACCAGGCGCAGCCGGTAATTCTTCGTCCAGCGATTTGGCCAGGAAACCATTGGCCAATAAGTTGTTTTGCGCCGTGCTGTTGTGCTGAATGCTGCCGTAAGCACAGTGGTGGTTAGTGACCACTAAACCCTGATTCGACACAAAAGATGCGGTACAACCGCCCAAACTAATCACCGCATTCATCGGGAAGCTGGTGAGCTCGGCAATACTTTTGGCATCGATGGCCAAACCTTTGCTCTTTAATACAGTTTCCAGTTCCGGCAGCTGGTGCGGCTGCCACATTCCCTCGTCAGCCACAGCCTGTGCGCCGCAAAGCAGCGCCACTGCAAGCATGGTTTTTTTCATCATAAAAGGTTCCTTTGGAAAGACGTCATCGAAGCTATCACAGCGCAGAACAGCAGCCCGCACCGCTGCGGGCAATGGTTGGCATTGTGCGATAATTTTCAAAAATGTACAGCGTCTGAGGCAACAATTTGGCGCCACGCCTTGATTTTTGTCGAAAAAGCACCAGATCAGCGCTTTGACTTTGACAGAGTGGAGTTTGCTGATGGAAAAACTACTGGAACGACTGATTTATACCTCGCGCTGGATCATGGCACCTATCTATCTGGGATTAAGTCTGGTGTTACTGGCGCTTGGCATTAAATTTTTTCAGGAAGTTTTCCATATTTTGCCCAACATTTTCGCCATCAAAGAAGTGGATTTAATTCTGGTGGTGTTGTCACTGATTGATATTGCGCTGGTCGGTGGTTTAATTGTGATGGTGATGTTTTCCGGTTACGAAAACTTTGTATCGCGTCTGGATATCAATGACAACGACGAAAAACTGAGCTGGCTGGGTAAAGTGGATTCCGCTTCGTTGAAAAATAAAGTCGCTGCGTCCATTGTGGCAATTTCGTCTATTCATCTGCTGAAAATTTTTATGGACACCCGCAATATCCCAAATGACAAAATTATGTGGTATCTGCTGATCCACATTACTTTTGTGATGTCGGCTTTTGCCATGGGTTATCTCGACAAAATCATGAAAGATAAAGAGTAAAAACAACCTGTTGCTTGTGCCCGTCCTGTATCTGCTATACCCTTTGCTGAAAGTTTGACCAAGGCACAGCGAACAGCGCCACGAGTGGCTCAGGACGAGGTATAAGTTGCAGGGAACCGCATCAGCAAGCATCCATCAGTGCCGGCCGTGGCTGGCACCTGCTTATATCTTTACGATCTTCATTTTTATTCTGCTGTTCGTCAGTCCTGCCCTGTTGGCCGAAACCGGCCTGCCGCTGTTAAAAAACTACAAACCCAAAGACTACAACGCCGGCAGCCAGAACTGGGCTTTGTTACAAGACAACAGAGGCTTGATTTACAGTGGTAATAATGCCGGCGTGCTGGAATATGATGGCGTGTCGTGGCGCACTATCAGAACCGCTAATCAATCGGTGGTGCGTTCCATGGCTCTGGGGCCTGACGGCCGCATTTATATTGGCGCGAAGGCGGAACTGGGTTATCTGACTGCAGACAGTGATCAGCGGCAATATCATTCCTGGACCGACCGCATCGGCGCACAATACCGAAATTTTCAGGACGTGCGCCAAACCTTTTACAGCCCGCAAGGTGCTGTATTTGTCGCCCGCCAGCATATTTTTGTGATAAGCGACACTGATCTTCAGGTATTTCTGAGCCAGAGTCACTTTCAGCGCGCCTTTTTAGTCGGCACCCGTATTCTGGTGCAGGATGAAGCCCTGGGTCTGCTGGAATTGACAGATAAACAACTGGTACCTGTGCCACAAGCCGCCGCTTTGCGCGGTATGGCCATGCTGCTGGCTGAAGACTGGGGCGATAACCAGATTTTACTCGGCAGCAGAGCCCATGGTTTTTTTCTGCTGGGGCCGGATGGGGTGAAACCCTGGGCCACAGCGCTCAACAGCAGGTTAACCCAGGCGCTGATGTACAGCAGCACGCTTCTGAGCAACGGTTTATTGGCGATTGGCACCACCAGAGATGGCCTGTATTTACTGAACCGTCAGGGGGAGCTGGTTCAGCATCTGAATAAAAAGTCCGGTTTGTTCAACGATAACATCCGCGCTTTATATCAGGATCAGCAGCAGGGTTTGTGGCTGGCACTGGATCATGGCCTGGCACGGGTCGAAGTGTCGGCGGCGATTTCACAATACAATGATGTGCTTGGCCTCAAAGGTAATGTGTTGTCACTGGCACGTCATCAGCAGCAACTGTATGCCGGCACCAGTCAGGGGTTGTTTCTGCTTGAGCAGAGCAACCATGAAAGACCAAGGTTTGTGCCTGTGCCCGGCATCTTGCAGCAAACCTGGGATTTACTCAGTCTGGCACCACCTCAGCAAGCTCAGGCTGCCGGCGCAAAAACCGAAGCTGCAGAGTTAATAGCCGCCAGTAATGAAGGTATTTTTAGCCTGCACGGCAATCGCAGCAGGCTTTTATTTAAACCGCCGCTGCCGGCCAAAGTACTGACGCGCTCAATAACTGATCCCAACCGCATCTGGCTTGGTCTGCAAAATGGCCTCGCCAGCATGTATCTGCAGCAGGGACAGTGGCAGTTTGAAGGTCTGGTGCCGCAGATCAGTGGCACCATCAATACTGTGGTAGAAACGCCAGAGGGTGAACTTTGGCTTGGCACCCTTGGTCATGGTCTTTACCGGCTGCAACCCAAAGCAGTAGCGGACTCTGCCACGCCTCAACTGAATCAAGGTGCCCAAGCACCACCTGCATTCAACAGGCCCGTGCTGCTGGTCACCCAATTTTTGCAGGCATCCGGTTTACCCAGTAATAACCGTAATGAAGTGTCGATGCATCAAAACGCATTATTTATTGCCACTGTGGCCGGTTTATATCGTTTTAATTCAGAGCAGCAGCAGTTTTACCCTGACCCGCAATATCAGCAGCTGTTTAAAGAGCAGCCCTGGATCCGCTCTGCCAGTGCCGACAGCCAGCAGCGGTTATGGCTGTTAAGCTGGAATAATCAAACCGGCGAGCGCCAGGCGGGCGCTGCAGTACCTGTTACCGCCGATAGCGGCCAGAGCGGATTTTACTGGACCACAGCGCCTTTATATCCGCTGGCCGACACCCCGCTTGATGTGATTCTGGTCGACGCCGGGGATGTGCTGTGGTTTGGTGGAGCCGAAGGTTTATTCCGGCTCGATACCAAAGTGTTACAGCAGCAACAAGCCCCTCTGCCTGCCCCACTTTTAAGAAGGTTACTGATCAATCATGAGCAGCTGACCCGGCCTTTGTCGGGCAGAGTCACGCTTGAACCCTGGCAAAATAATCTGCGGTTTGAATATGCCATTCCGCGTTTTGGCGCTTCCGACAACCTGCAGTTCAGGGTCAAACTGACTGGTTTTACTGAACAATGGTCAGACTGGAGCAGCGAAAGTTACCGTGACTACACCAACCTGAGTCCGGGCAATTATCAGTTTCAGTTGCAATATAAAAATGCCTTTGGCGATATCAGCAGTGCAGACAATTTTCATTTTAAAATTCTCACCCCCTGGCAGCAAAGCTGGTGGGCAAAAAGCCTGGCCTTGTTGCTGCTGCTGGCGCTATTTGCCTGGTGGTTCAGACACCGACTGCAACAATCGCTCAGAGAACAACAACGGCTTACTGCACTTGTAGCCGAGCGCACTGCGCATCTGCAGCAAACCATGGCCGAGCTGTCGCAAGCCAAAAGCAAAGCTGAAGCAGCTGTGGTTGCCAAAAGTGAGTTTCTGGCCAATATGAGCCATGAAATCCGCACGCCCATGAACGCCATTATTGGTTTTTCCCAGTTAGCGCAAAACACCGAATCTTTTGCCGAGCAGCAATTGTACTTACATAAAATCAGTAACTCTGGAAAGATTTTATTAAGTATTATCAATGACATTCTTGACTTTTCCAAAGTAGAGGCCGGTAAGCTCGAGCTGGAAAAAGTGCGGTTTAAGCTCAGCGATTTATTGCAGCAGGTGCGGGATCTGTTTATCGAACAAAGCCGGCAAAAGAAGCTGGAACTGCAATTTAGTATCGACCCCAAATTACCTGAGCAGCTGCTCGGCGACCCGTTAAGGCTCAGTCAGGTGCTGATCAACCTGCTGGGTAATGCGGTGAAATTCACCGGCAGCGGTCTGGTTAAATTAACAGTGGACCAGGAACGCCGCCTGCCCACAGCAGCAACCGAAGCGCCGGAACAAACCGAAGGAAACGAAATCTGGCTGCATTTTGCCGTCACTGATACCGGTATCGGCTTAACCCAGCAACAATGTGAACAGCTGTTTCAGGCTTTTAGTCAGGCTGACAGCTCCACCAGCCGCAAATATGGCGGCACAGGTCTTGGCTTAAGTATTGCGCAGCGGCTGGTGCGGCTGATGGGCGGTAGTATCGAAGTTCAAAGCTCCGTGGGTGTTGGCAGCACCTTTAGTTTTGCCGTGCGCTGTTATCAGGCTGAACCTCAGATGGAACCTAAAGTGACGAAGGAAGCGTCAAAACCTTTATTGCCCAAAGCGGAAAAACAGCGGATTTTATTGGTTGAAGACAATAGTTATAACCAGACATTAGCGCGCATTATCTTGCAGCATGCCGGTTTTGACGTGGATATCGCCGACAATGGTGCTATTGCACTGGAAAAACTGGCCGAATCGACTTATCAGCTGATCCTGATGGATGTGCATATGCCGGTGATGGATGGTTACACAGCAACCCGCGCTATCCGCCTGGATGCACGCTGGCAACATTTACCTGTGATAGCGCTGACCGCCCATGCCACCGCCGATTTTCATCAGCAATGCCTGGACGCCGGTATGAATGACTTTGTCACTAAACCTATGGACGCCGCGCTCTTGCTGGAAAAACTGCAGCGCTGGTTATAAAAACTGTGCTGCTATCAGGCGCAGCCGTTGTGTTGAACCTCCGTAGCTTTGCCCTCAACTCTCCCTTCAGCCACTACTAAAAACACCTCAGCTTAAAAATGCGCTGAACCGCCAACAGCGCAGGTTTAAACACAGCAGTTGATCTGACGCAAAGTGATTGTTTTAAAAAAGAAAGAGAGCAGCAAAAACTTCAGCTACGCTTGGAAGGCTTCTATAAGAAAAGGTAGGACAGACGATGAAAACTTTTAAGTTACCGGGAAAACGAAAACTGCTGATCACCTCAGCTGTATTCGCAGCACTTTTTTCACAACCGCTGCTGGCAGAAGTCAAACTCAATGGTTTTGCTTCTATTCGTGGCACCTCAGTCTCCACAGATGGCGGCCTTGAACCCTTCCCGGGTTTTGAGGAAGGCGAGCTGTCATTTAAACCAGAATCTTTATTTGCCATTCAGGCGCAGGCTGATTTGGGAGAAGGTTTATCAGCCACAGTGCAGCTGTTTGGTGAGGGGCGCAACGACTTTGATATTGAAGCGCGCTGGGCGTATTTAAGCTATCAGCTCAACGATAGCCACAGGGTCAGTGCCGGTCGTTTTGCTAACCCGATATTCCATCAGTCGGAATATGAAAAAGTGGGTTATGCCCATAATTTCTCCAGGCTGCCCAAAGCTGTTTATATCGACTTTGAATTCAGTACCATCGAAGGTATTGCGCTGGACAGTCAGTTTAATCTGGGTGATTACAGCCTGGCCACTAAAGTGCTGTATGGCGGCTGGTCAGGTGAAGCATTCAGCGCTGTGACCAATAACTTTGTTGATTTTGGCATGGACAATATTTTCAGCGCCAATGCAACTTTGGCCGGCGACTGGTGGCAGTTATTCGGCGGCATTTTTGCCACTGAAATTGACGGCGCCAGCATCGACAACAGCACCATATTCCCGCTGGCTGCGCAGGGCATTGCCATGGCGCAAAATATGGGAGCCACCGGCGCTCAGGTCAATGACTTAAAATCCCGCATCGGCTGGGATGGCAAAGACGCTTTTTATTGGTTCAGTGGTTTTGCCATTGACTACAACAACTGGCTGCTGGATTTTGAGTATGTGGACTATGTGGTGAAAGACTCCACTGATGCCCCGAATCAATCCTGGTATCTGGCGCTAGGCCGGCGTTTTGACAATGTGGTGGTGACACTGCATACCGAAGATTATGCCCAGGATACTGATCACGACTTTTTAAACGGCGTGGCGCATCCGGTATTATTAGCCACAGGCAAAGGCATCAATAACGCTTTTGCCCAGCGCGAATTTGATGGCGTTGGCTTGTCAGTGCGTTACGATTTCCACCCAAGTGCGGCCATTAAACTGGATTATTTTAATGGTTCCGACACCCGCCCTGCCGTTGGTGATTACGAAATTCTGTCCTTTGGCGTTGATCTGGTGTTCTGAGGGGATAACCATGAAAAAAACTTTATTATTATCAGCCTTGCTGCTGAGCCAACTGGCCTTTGCTGAGGTGGCAGTGATTGTGCACCCATCCAACAACAATGCACTGGACGAGGCGACAGTGGCGAAAATTTTCCTTGGCCGGGAAAAATCTTTTGCCGATGGTAAATCTGTGGTGCCGGTTTCGCTCAGTGAAACAGCATCTGCCAGCAGTGCCTTTAACGACACAGTGCTGAAAAAATCGTCCAGTCAGCTTAAAGCCTATTGGTCCAAGCTGGTCTTTACCGGCAAAGGCACACCACCCAAAGAAATTACCAGTGATGAAGAAATGATCAAACTGGTGGCCACCAATCCGTCGCTGATTGGTTATGTCGATGCCAGCAAAGTGGATGCTTCGGTGAAAGTAGCGCTGAAGTTCTGATCTGCGGCGATCTTGCAGCAAAAAAGGAAAAAGGAGCTGAAAAGCTCCTTTTTTGTTCGTTGAACCGCCTTCAATCACAGCGCAGCCTGACGTCAGCCCAACCTTTTGTTAACCACAGACCTGATCCCGCCCCTGGGCTTTGGCTTGATATAACAGCGTATCGGCTCTGGATATCAGCTTATCGTAATGCAACAGGCCGGTATTCACAGCCACACCAAAACTGGCTGTGACTGTTAAACCAGGCGCCACGTCCTGCCATTCGAGCTGTGCCAGACCATGACGTAACCTTTCACAGACTTCGCGGCCTTGCTCCAGACTGGTTTGGGGTAACAATAAAGCAAATTCTTCACCGCCCCAGCGCGCCGAAATATCAATGTCACGACACTGTGCTTTAATCAGACCCGCCAGCCGTTTGAGTACCACATCGCCGGTCAGGTGGGAATAGGTGTCGTTAATACGTTTAAAATAATCAATATCAATTAATACCAGACAAAGTGGCTGTTGCAAACGTGCAGCCCTGGCAAATTCAGCCGCCAGTTGCTCATCAAAGGCCCTGCGGTTGGCAAGGCCGGTTAAACCATCTTCTCTGGCCTGCAAGGCAAATGCCTCGGCTTGCTGACGTAATTGTTCAGCCAAAGCCGATTTTTCAGTGACGACCTGACGAAGTTCTGTCGCCTGCTGCTGTAAAGCCGCAGTTTTTTCACTGACCTGCTGGCGCAGCCGCATTTCGTTATGGCGCACACTGAGCATTCGGGCGCGGTAGACAAGCACCAGCAGTAACAGCAAAGCCAAACCGACACTGACAATAAAATCGGTGCGCTGCCATAATCTTGGCTCAATCACAAACTCAAATTGTGCCGGCTCTGCCGACCAGTCACCGTCGGGATAGGCCGCACTGACCACAAAACGATAAGCGCCAGGCGCCAGGTTGGTATATTCCGCTACCTGCTGCGGGCCACGCTCGACCCAATGCTGATCAAAACCCAACAACTGAGTGCGGTATTGAATGCGGGTTGGCATCACGTAACTTAAACCGGCAAATTGCAGCGCAACACGGCGGGTGCCGGGCGGGAACCTTGCAGCAGAGCCAGCATAAAGTTGGCCATCGGCACTGATTTGCTGGACCACAACGGGCGGAGTTTTCACCACAAAATCGGCAAGTCTGGACGGCTCTACCATGGCCACCCCCTGTGAAGTGGCAAACCACAAAGCCCCACTGTTCAGTGCTGCCGCAGCCGGCATAGAACCACCATTACACTGAGCGCTCTGCATACCGTCACTTTCGCCATACAACTCGTAATTCACCAGTTTTGGCAGACTACCGTTGGTGATAGCCACAGCGTCCTGTTGCCTGATGCGCAGCACCCCTCTGTTGCTGCTGAGCCAGAAATACTGATCCTGCTCCGCCACTATGGCAAAAATTTTGTCAAACGGCAGGCCTTGCGCCAGACCCAGCTGTTTTATCACCTTGTTAGCGGCATCAAAACGCAGCAAGCCCCGGTCTGTTGCCAACCAGACATCAGCCGAATTTGCCGCCTGATAAAAACCAAACACATAATGCACATCGTCGTGTTGCTGTAACGCCAGGGGCTGGATTTTGCCATTTTCATACACTGCGCCACCGCTACCGGTGCCAATCCAGAGCCGGCCATCAGGCGACTGATGCAGTGCCGTAATAAACTCACCGGGCAATCCGTCGGCTACATGATAATGCTGCATCTGGCCATCTTTGAGCCGGGTTAAGCCGCCTGAACTGCCGATCCAGACGCTACCGTCGGCAAGCGGCAACAAGGCCCTGACCTCATTGGACACAAGGCCGTCTGCCCTGTCGTAATGTTCAATGATTTGATTGTTCCGATAACGCAGTACCCCTTCGGCGTAGCTGCCTACCCAGATATCGCCATCCTGCCCCTGCGCCAGACTGAGCGCAGACACAGGATTGCCATCAAGGCCAGGCACAGGGTCAATCTGTTGCCTCAGTACTCTATTCAGGCCATTGCTGGTCCCCACCCAAACTGAACCATCCTGATGCTGCAATATAGTTCGCACATAATTGTCGGCCAGCCCCTTGGCCGTAGTCAGATTGGTAAAAGGTGTATCACGCAGCCTTAACACCCCGCCATTGGTGCCAATCCAGATGCTGAGTTCTTTATCCTGCCACAGCGCCAGCACCCTGTTGTTGGGCAAACCTTCATTGACCGTCAGTTGCTCCAGACCTAAATCAGACAACCGCATCACACCGCGGTTAATGGTACCTATCCACAGGTGCTGTTGCTGATCCAGCATCAGAGTCGCAACAGCAATACCGGCCAGTTGCGGATGCAACGGCGCAAATCCGCTGCCGTCTTTCTTAAACACGCCCTGCTCGGTGCCAACCAGTAGCTCGCCGGCGGCCGTTTGTGCCAACGCAAAAACAGAGGTCAGAGGTAGGCCAGCATCAGTGGCAACCAGCGTAAACACAGGGTTTGGCATCTTTGGATCAAACCAATAGAGCCCCTGCTGAGTTGCCAGCCAAATCAAACCCTCTTTGTCTTGTAGCACACGGTAAATCACCGATGGGCGCAGGCCATCTTTTGCCGTAAATTGTGTGCGAATGCCGTCCTGTGACAACCGGAATAATCCACCGCCTTCGGTTGCCATCCATAAATCGCCCTGATGATCCCGCAGCAAATCGTTGATCAGCGTGCCTATTGCCGGCAAATGTTGCCATTGACCATCTTTGACCAGTGCCATACCGCCGCGGGAGCCACCCAATAATAAATCGCCATTGCTGGCCAGATGAAATGCGCGGATCCCCAGATCCGGCAAACCTGTTTCAGCGGTACGGCCAAATAAACTGAAATTACGGCCATCATAACGGGCAGCCCCTTCCCAGGTGGCAAACCATAAATAACCGTCATTGCTTTGGGTAATAGCGTTAATGGTATTGTGGGGTAAACCATCGCGGGTGGTCAGGCTTTCACGGAAATAGTCGGTAAGTGGCGTGGTGCGGGCCCAAACCTGAAAACTGCTCATCATCATAAGCAGAACTAAGCTAAATACACTGCGCCAAAATAACATCTGCTGACATCTGCACCTATCAACAACAAGGAAAGTTACGATAACGCAAAGCAGGGGCAAAGCGCAAAACAATAGCGTTAGTTGGGGTATTTTTGTGACTAAACAGTCAGATAACAACAGCGCTTTTTGCGATCTGCCGTCAAATAATGCTAAACGCAGCAGCAAAAGCGGCTCAGGCTGTGCCGCTTTTGCCCCCATCATGTAACGACAATAACCTTTGCCTGAGCCATAAACCGGCCGGTCCCAGTTTTTTCGTTTGATGTTGCCATAGCTCCAACTGCACAGGTAACAACGAAGGATCATCTTTAAGCTGCAGTCGGGTCAACTTGCAATCTGCCAGCGCGGGTTGCAAAACAGACTGCGGTAACCAGGCCCAGCCGAGATTTTGTTCAAGCAGCGCCAGCACGGCCATGTCGCCTTCCAGCCACCAGACCTGACCACAAATACGGCCGCGCTGGCGCTCCACACTTTCACCACGCCCTGTGACCATCAGTTGCCGATATTGCTGCAGATCAGCCACTGTAACTTCCCCAAGCTGCGCCAGCGGATGTTCAACCGACACAGCTGCGGCAAATTTCAGCTGCTGTAGTGGCCAGCGCAAAAATTGCGTGCCGGCCTGTTGTGGCTGAAAACATATGCCCAAATCCGCATCACCACTGTCGAGCAGTCGGGTTAAATCTTCCAGTAGCGGAAATAAAATCTGCAGCTCAAGCGCCGGAAACCGCTGTGCCAGCTCAGATAGCACAGGCGCCAGCCAGGGCAGCTGGCCTTCATCATCAACAGCCAGACACAAACGGCTTTCAACAGCGCCGGCCAAATCTGTGGCCAGCTCGCTCAGCTGCTGCATTTGCCGGCGCACCAGCCGCGCCTGCGCCACAATACGCTCACCGGCCTGCGTCAGCACTGGGTAACGGCTGCTGCGGTCAAACAGCTGCAGATTTAAATCAATTTCCAGTTCACTGATGGCATGACTGACAGCCGACTGCGCTTTATTGAGCTTTCGCGCCGCCGCCGAAAAAGACCCAGCCGCCACCACCGCCAACAAAATATCCAGCTGCTGCAAATTCATCTATCTGTTTTCCAGATGGGTTCTAACTTAGTTACCTACATAATCACAGATAGAATAAGCCACAGCAATACCACAGCATCAGGAACAACAACATGCACAGCCGCATTAACGCAAAATCAGCAGCGCATCATAGCAATGATGTAGTCGCTGCCCCGCCACTAAGCCGCAGCCGCAAAGACCGGCTCAGGATGGCACTGGGCTTTGAAGGCATAGGTTTACTGCTGTTGGTGCCGCTGAGCAGCCTGTTATTTGACAAGTCTGCAGTGACATTGGGCCTGTTGGCGGTGCTGATGTCGCTGCTAGCAACCTGGTGGAATTATCAGTTTAATCAGTGGTTTGACCGCTATTATTTAGCGCCCAAAGGCCGAAGTTATAAAACTGCGCCGGAGCGCCTTGGTCATGCAGTGCTGTTTGAGCTGGGTTTACTGGCGGTGTTTGTACCGCTCACGGCCTGGTATCTGGCAGTCAGTTTATGGCAGGCGTTGCTGCTGGATTTAGGTTTTATGCTGTTTTATCTGCTGTACGGTTATTTATACCACTGGGCTTATGATCTGCTGTTTCCTATCCCTTCGCGAGAGGCCGGCAGCTAGCACCTGAGTGGAGCGCTGCGGCCAGCTTTTGCTGACCGCAAGTTCAGGTTTGTTAGCTTTGCGCTAAACCGCCCCAGCACAGATGTTTAATTTCCAGATATTCCTCAATGCCATAGCGCGAGCCTTCCCGGCCAAGCCCCGACTCTTTGACCCCACCAAAAGGGATCACCTCAGTGGAAATGGCGGTTTCATTGATCCCCACCATGCCCACCTCCAGCGCTTCAGCCAACCGCCATAACCGGCCAATATCACTACTGTACAGATAAGCCGCCAGGCCAGCCGCACTCTGATTGGCAATGGCAATAGCCTGCTGCTCGGTATCAAAGGGCATGACAGCCGCCACAGGGCCAAAAATCTCCTGCTGCATCAGCTGCATTTCCTGAGTGACTTCTGTTAACAGCGTTGGCTGATAAAAACTTTCGCCAAGTGCTGAGCCCTGCCCGCCACAATTTAACCTGGCGCCCTTACTGATGGCGTCCTGCACCAAAGCCGATACTTTTTGCACTGCAGCCGTATTAATCAAAGGCCCAATCTGCACGCCGGGGGTCAGCGCATCGCCAAGCTTTAGCTGCTGAATTTCCTCTGATAACAAGCTGTTAAAGCGGTCATAGACAGAACGCTCCACATAAATGCGGTTAATACAAACACAGGTTTGGCCGGCATTACGAAACTTTGCTGCCATCACCCCGGCTACGGCTTTAGTTAAATCCGCATCGGCAAACACCAACACAGGTGCATTACCGCCAAGCTCCAGCGATAGCCTTTTTACCGTATCAGCACACTGGCGCATCAGTAATTTGCCAACCTGGGTTGAGCCGGTAAAAGTCAGCTTGCGAACCAGAGGGCTTTGGCACAACACCTGTGCCACAGCTGCAGCCTCAATGGTTGGCAGCAACTGCAATACCCCTGGCGGAAAACCGGCGCGCTGCGCAAGTTCGCCAAGCGCCAGCGCCGTCAGTGGTGTCAGCTCTGAAGGTTTTAAAATCACAGCGCAGCCGGCAGCCAAAGCAGGAGCAAGTTTGCGGGTGACCATAGCGGCCGGAAAATTCCAGGGGGTAATGGCGGCCACCACTCCAACCGGCTGTTTGATGGTGAGCAGCCTTCTGCCACGGGCTGTGCTTGGGATCAGATCGCCGTACAGCCTTTTTGCTTCTTCGGCAAACCACTCAATAAAACTGGCGGCATAAAGTATTTCAGCCTTGGCTTCACTCAGCGGTTTGCCTTGCTCAGTGGCTAAAATCAGCGCTAAGTCATCCTGATGTTCAAGCACCAGCCGGTACCAGCTTTTTAATAATAAAGCGCGCTCAGAGGCGAGTTGTTGCTGCCACAACGCCTGCGCCTGCACCGCATGCCAAATAGCCTGCTCAGCATCAAGAGCTGTCGCCGAGCTCACGCTGGCAACTGCCAACGCATTGGCAGGGTTACTGACGACAAAACTATTCACAGCGCTATTTACCGCATTGCCGTGCCCCTGTTGCCAGACACCATTGAGTAATAAGCCGGTTTTTAATAACGAAGGATCAGCAAGTTGCATCACAAATACCATCCACAATAAACACCAGGGGCCAGAGTATAACCAAAAGCGCGGCCGCAAACGCGACGGCTTTTATGCAAAACCGTTTTTAGCGCAATTGCTAAAAAACTGGCAGCAAAAGCCTAAGTACTTGTCGCAAATTTAAGCTTTGAATTGGAGAAATTTTCAATACAAGCCAATACTTGCGTCAAGAAAATACAACACAGGGAGACGCAGATGAACCTGCACAGTATCAGAGTAAAAAGCACAGTTCCTATGGTGCTGTTGGCTTTCACCTTAGTGGTGGTCGTGGCGATGTTCAGTTATTTATCGGCCATGCAAAAAAGTGCGCTGGACGCTCAGGCCAATAATTTTCTTAAAGCCATTTCTTTAGTACTCAACGCCGACCGCGATTTGTATCAGGCCAAACTTGCTACCACCTATGCACTGAATAAAGTTGGTGATATTGCCGCGCAGCAGCAGGACGCCCGAGAAAATGCCGCTCAGGTTAAACAACGTTTTGCCGACTATTTAAAGCATCTGGCACAGTACCCTGACATCAGGGGCGAATTTGCCGGTTTTGACAACCAGTTTAACCAGTGGCAACAAGCCAGCGAACAATTGCTCAGCGCCGCCGGCAATGGCGCAGATACAACGCTGCTACTCAGTGATGAAGAACAAAAGTTTGGCTCTTTGCGTGATGTACTGGATAAAGCCGGTGAAGCTGCGCTCAATAAGTCCATCAGCGAACAACAAGTGTTAAGCAGCGCCATCAACCGTTTTCAAACCCTGGCTTATGGTATTTCAGCGCTGATTTTACTGATAGCCGGCTGGTTCAGTTATCAGATCCCGCGCCAGTTAACCTCACAAATTAACTTTTTAACCCGCCGTATTCACGAAATCGCCTCTGGCGAAGGGGATCTAACCGCCCGGCTGAATGTGCAAAGCAAAGACGAATTTGCCGAGCTTGCCCACGAATTTAACGCTTTTGTTGCCAACCTGTGCCAGCTGATTGCCTCGGTATTAAAACAAGCTGGCCAATTGAGTGAACTGACCGAACATTTGTCAGCATCAGCGTCCAGCACCAAAGACATTACCAATTCATTAAATACCGCCTCAGACACTATTGTCAGCGCCGTGCATGAAATGACTATTGCCAACAAAGAGATGGCCAATGTGGCCACCAGCTCGGCGCAGGAGGCCGAAGCCGCCAGCCGCAATGCCGAACAGGGTTTAACAGTGGTGAATAATGTCAACGACAGCATGCAGGCACTTTCCAGTGATGTAGACACTGCGCTTGAAAGTTCGGCTGAACTGCAAAACAGCTCGGCTAATATTGCCTCTGTGCTGGATGTGATTCGCGCTATTGCCGAACAAACCAATTTGCTGGCGCTCAATGCCGCCATAGAGGCAGCAAGGGCCGGTGAACAGGGCCGTGGCTTTGCGGTGGTGGCCGATGAAGTCCGCACTCTGGCGTCGCGCACCCAACAAAGTACCAACCATATTCAGGAAATGATTCAAAAACTGCAAAGCCGGGTGAATGAAGCCTCTGGCGCCATTCAAAGCAGTAAAGAAAATGCCGACCGCACCCTGGCATTTTTTGCCAAAGCTGATGAAGTGTTCCATCAGCTGCAACAATCATCACGCCGTGTCAACGATATGGCTACCCAAACAGCGGCCGCCACCGAAGAGCAAAGTCTGGTATCGGAAGAAATTACCAAAAACCTGTATGCGCTGAACGATCAGGCGGTGGCCGCCGGTGGTATAGCACAAAAAAACGAACAGTTGTCGATGCAAATCAGGCAGTTATCGGATGCGCTTTTTGGTCTGGTTGGTCGTTTTAAAGTGAACTAAACACCACAAAACCAATCATGCTAAAACAACAATGCCAGCATAAGCTGGCATTGTTTTTGGTTGCACGTTGCGACTTAAAAACGGTTTAATCCGGCTTTTTCGACACACCAACCATGGCCGGGCGTAATAAACGGCCGTTCAGTTCATAACCTTTTTGCATCACAAACATGACGGTGTTTGGTTCCAGCTCAGCGCTTGGCTGAATTGACATGGCCTGGTGGAATTCAGGGTTAAATGGCTGACCCTGTGGATCAATCTGCTGCACACCATATTTACCCACTGTGTCGAGCAAACCTTTTAACGTCAGTTCCACCCCTTCAGCCAGCGCTTTCACCGCTTCATTGGCCGGATCGATAAAACCTAAAGAACGCTCAAGGTTGTCCAGCACAGGTAATAAATCACCGGCAAATTTTTCCAGTGCAAATTTATGGGCTTTTTCCACATCCATGGCCGCGCGGCGTTTGGTGTTTTCCGCATCAGCTTTTACCCGCAACGCCAAATCCTGTTGATCGGCAGCATGGGCACGGGCGGCCGCTAATTCTGCTTCCAGCTTGGCAATCACTGCCTGCTCACCCGATAATTCCACTGTATCAGTGGCTTGGGTGGTTGCGTTTTCAGCCTGTGGCTCGTTATGTACCTTTTCTTGCTCGCTCATCTGTTCTTCACTCCAAACTTGGTGCGGCTATTATGGGGATTGTCACGCCCGATTCAAGTGCTTTGATAATTGTTGGCCACAGGCTTCCACCAGCGGGATCAGTCTGGCGTAGTTCATCCTTCTTGGGCCTAATAAAGCTAAAAATCGTTGTGGATCAGCCTGATACCTGACAGTAATCACACTGACATTATAAAGTTGTGCTATGCCCGACTCTTTACCCAAAATAAGTTTGGTATTGTTGTCGGTGGCCAGCGGTTGTAATAACTGCATCAGGCAAGCGGGTTGCTCCAGCAATTGCACCACCTGCTGTAACGCCGGATCTTTAAGCGATTCAGCCGCTTGCAGTAAATGATGCTGACCAAATACCAGCGGCTGATTTTGCTGCAGCTCATCCAGACTTAATTGCGCCATCACATCTTTTAATAAAGCCGCTATGGTTTCATCTTCGGTTTTCAGCATCAGGCTCAGTCTGGAGATACCGTCCAGCCATTGCTGATGACAAAGTGCGGCATTGAGTAAACACAAACTGCGGCTTAAGGTGTTGGCATTGATGCCCTGTGGTTGCCATAACACCCGGTGCAGAATGTCACCTTCTTCATCAATAACCACCAGCAGCAGTCTGTCGGGGGCCAGACGCACTAAATCAACCTGACGGATCACCCGGCCTGCCGCTTTGGGCGCACTAAAAATGCTGACCAAACCTGTCAGGTTGGCCAATAACTGGCCGGCTTTCTGGCACAACAGCGACACCGGCAACTGCGGCACCAGATGCTGCTGGATGTCATTAAGCCAACGCGAGGGTAAAGGCTCCAGCTGCAGCATTTTGTCGATAAAAAGCCGGATCCCCTGCGTGGTTGGAATACGGCCGGCAGAAGTATGAGGCGAACGGATCAGCCCCAGCTGTTCCAGCTGCACCATACTGTTGCGCACAGTGGCTGAACTCACCTGCAAAGCGGCGTTTTCTGCGATCAACTTCGACGATACCGGCGAACCATCCGCCAGATACTGCTCTACGATGAGTTTTAAAATAAGCTCTGACCGACTCAGCCCTGCCGTCATACTGCCACCTGTTGATGAATACCTGCATATAGTGGGGACTTACCACAAAAAAACAACCATCAGCACAAAACTAACGCAACCGTCAGCCAGACTCTGGTACAGCGCCATCACACTTTGTATACTCAAGCCAAATCTTCGCTGGATCAATAAGCTATGAGCCATGCTTTTCGCACTATCGGCCTGATTGGCAAACCCAATCATCAGGGCGCCAATCACACCCTGGTCAGTTTGTACCATTTTCTCAAACAATATCAACTGCAGGTTTATGTCGAAGAAAAGGTGGCGGGTTCATTAGGTTTAGCTGAAGTACAGGCGATGGATCTGGTAGACCTTGGCAAAAATTGTGATTTGGCAATAGTGGTGGGTGGTGACGGCAATATGCTGGGCGCTGCACGGGTGCTGGCACGTTTTGGCGTGGCAGTGCTTGGGGTGAACCGCGGCAATTTAGGTTTTTTAACCGACTTATCACCGGAAAGTTTTCAGGTGCCACTGGCCGAAGTGCTGGCCGGTAATTATGTCAACGAACACCGCAACCTGCTGGAAATTGAAGTACATCGCCACGACAGCATTAAAAGCAGCAACAGCGCCGTCAATGAAGCTGTACTGCATGCTGACAAAGTGGCGCATATGATTGAATTTGAAGCCTATATTAATGGCGAATTTGTGTTTAGCCAGCGCTCGGATGGTCTGATTGTCAGCACACCAACAGGCTCTACCGCTTATTCATTATCCGGTGGCGGCCCTATTTTAACGCCTGAGCTCGATGCCATGAGTTTAGTGCCGATGTTCCCCCATACCTTAAGCAGCCGGCCCTTAGTGGTGTCAGGCACCAGCGAAATCCGGCTCAAAGTGGCACCAAGTAACGACGCCCATCTGCAAATCAGCTGCGACAGCCATGTCATTCTGGCGGTGATGCCGGGGGACGAAATTGTGATCCGCAAACACCCTAAACCACTGAAACTGGTACATCCGCCGGGTTACAGTTATTTTAACGTGCTGCGCAATAAGTTAGGCTGGGGCTCCAAACTCTATTAAATCAGCAGCTTCCTGCATGGAAGCTGCGGTTATAGCCCCGTGACATTAAAATTTTTTCCGCTTTGACTTGTCAGTTTTAAAATTACTGTATAAATTCACAGTTATTCATTTTAACTGTGATTGATAACTACAGGCCGCATCATGCTTACCCATCTTCATATCAGCAACTTTGCGATTGTCCGTGCACTGGAAATTGAATGGCAACCCGGTATGACCACCATCACAGGTGAAACCGGTGCCGGTAAATCTATTTCACTGGATGCCCTGGCTTTGTGCCTGGGTGAGCGTGCCGATGGTTTTGTCGTACGCCCTGGTGCCGATAAGGCCGATTTAGTCGCCACCTTTGACATCAGCAAGCTGCCTGCAGCACAACATTGGCTGGCTCAGCAAGATTTAGCCATGGGGAATGAATGTATAGTTCGCCGCGTGGTAGGCAGCGAAGGCCGCTCCCGTGGTTATATCAATGGCGTGCAGGTGCCGGCACAACAATTAAAAAGTCTGGGTCAGTTATTACTGAGCATTCACGGCCAGCATGCCCACCAGTTATTGCTGAAATCTGAGCATCAACGTCAGCTGCTGGATGCTTTTGCTGATCATCCAACCTTATTGCAGGCAGTCAAACAACACTGGAAAGACTGGCAGCAGCTGAAGCAGGAATATCAGCAGTTGCTCACCTCACAACAGCAGCGCGAAGCACAGCGCCAATTGCTGGAATATCAGGTGGCAGAGCTTGACCAGTTTGCCCCGCAACAAGACGAATTTGCCGAACTTGAAACAGAGCATCAGCGGTTAAGCCACAGCGCCGGTTTAATTGCCGCCAGTCAGCAAGGGCTGGAGCTTTTGACAGAGTGTGAAGAAGGCAACGCATTAAGTTTATTAAAACAAGCCAGCTATCTGCTGGGCGATGCCAGCCAAATCGACAGCAAACTCGCTGGCATAGAACAAATGCTTCAGGAAGCCCTGGTGCAGGTGGAAGAAGCCAGCCGCGAGCTGCGCCGTTACGGCGAAAAAGTAGAAGTAGACCCTGAGCGTTTAAATGACATTGATGAGCGGTTAAGTCAGTGGCTGACGTTAAGCCGTAAACATCAGATCCCAAATGACCAGCTGTTTTTGCACCATCAGCATCTAGCGCAGCAACTGCAACAACTGGCCGGTGATGACGATAGACTGGCTGAGCTGGAATTAGCCATAGCCCGGGCAGCGCGCAGCTACAGCGAAGCGGCCGACAAACTCAGTCAGCAGCGGCAACAGGCCGCATTGGAACTGAGCCATAAAATTGAGCGCAGCATGGCTGAACTCAGTATGCACAATGCCCGTTTTGAAATCATGCTGCAGCAACTGCCGCTGGATAAAGCCAACGCCCTGGGCTGCGACCATATCGAGTTTTTGGTCAGCACCAACCCGGGTCAGCCGCTGCAAGCGATGCACAAAGTCGCATCAGGCGGAGAATTATCCCGCATCAGCCTGGCTGTTCAGGTGATCCTGGCCGATAAAGTCACCACCCCCACCTTAATTTTTGATGAAGTGGACGTTGGCATCAGCGGCCCTGTGGCTGCTGGCGTTGGCCGTTTATTGCGTCAGCTGGGGGCTGCTACTCAGGTGATTTGTGTCACCCACTTACCACAAGTGGCGAGCCAGGGTCACCAGCAAATGTTTGTCGAAAAATATACCGACGGTGTGCATACCGAAACGCGGATGCGTACTTTACAGGACGATGAACGGGTGCAGGAAATTGCCCGTTTGTTGGCCGGTGAAAATGTCAGTGCCAGCGCAATTGCCAATGCCCGCGAACTTTTATGTACTCCCTGAGTCAGATGGAGGGTTTAATCTCCCCCCATGCTTGCGGTATGATGCAGGCCTTACTAAAAAAAATGAAGAGTGTTATGGCAGCTGTATTCTCAAAATCAATCAGCAAATGGCTGGTTGCCGCCTGTTGTGCCCTGTCAATGTCGGCCTGCAGCAATTGGATTTACCGGATTGATGTGCCACAAGGCAACTTTCTGGAACAAAAAGACATTGATAAATTACGTATTGCAATGACCAAAGAGCAAGTGCAGTTTGTGCTTGGTAACCCGGTGGCCGAAAACAGCTTTGACGATAACGTTTGGCACTATTTTTACTCACTGAAAAGCGGCAATGGTAAACGTGATTTTGAAAAACAACTGGTGTTAAATTTCGAAGATAACAAGCTGGTCAAAATGACCGGTGATTTTGAAGTACCAAAAGATTTTAATACACCATTAGACCAATAACAGAAACAGCATTAGTTTCACGCTGAGTTTGCTGTTAATTGGAACTCAAGCACCAAACGAAGCCTGGATATAAGCCGGTCAAAAGTGCAAATACCTTGCTTGCGCAACAAACAACAAAGGACATCTCTGATGTCCTTTTTGTTTATCCGTGCTTGTTGCCTGCCCGATGCCGGTCGGATAGCGGGTTTGATGATGAAGCTGATGCTGCCAGCCACTCAGCAGCAACAAAGACAAGCTTTGCCCGCAATTTAATGCTCAATCGTCCTGATGATGCTGTTGCGGCCGGCCACCTGTGGTCTTATCAGCTCTGCCTTCTTCTTTCGCTTTTTCGGCGCGGCGTCTGCGCATATCTTTTGGATCGGCAATCAGAGGCCGGTAAATTTCAATCCGATCGCCGGCTCTTACCCGCTCATCCAGTTTAACGGTACGACTCCAGATCCCGACTTTATTTTTACTCAGATCAATTTCAGGGTGCGTCTTTAAAATGCCACTGTATTCAATTACTTGTTGCACAGTGCTGTCTACAGCTACCGTCAAACTCAACAAACTTTGCCGCTGCGGCAAGGCATAGGCCACTTCAACTGCAATCTGATCAGCCATATTGTTCTCCATACACCTGTTTGGCACGCTGAGTAAAAGCCTGCACCATCGCCATCGTTAGTTCATTAAAAATTTTGCCAAAAGCAAATTCCACCAACTTGCTGGAAAACTCAAACTCCAGCGCCAGCACCACTTTGCAGGCATCGTCACTTAACGGAATAAACTGCCAACCGCCCCGCAAAAACTTAAAAGGCCCATCAACTAACTGCATATCCAAACGGCTGTACGGCACCAGCGTATTACGGGTGGTAAAACTTTTGCTGATGCCGGCTTTAGACACCTGCAAACTGGCGGTTTGAATATTTCCATCAAAGGAAAGCACCTGAGCGGCACTACAACCTGGCAAAAACTGCGGGTAGGACGGCACATCGGTCACCAGCTCAAACATCTGCTGGCAGCTATAAAAAACCAACGCGCTGCGTTCAATTTGTGGCATACTCACTCCCCTGAATCAGGTCGGCGATTGTAGCAGAATCTGCACCTGTAACAAGTTTCAACGCCATGGCTCTCCCCTTTTCGCCATGTCGCACTTTCAAGCGCATTTTGAGCAAGCATGAGTAAAAAATCGAATAAAACCAATACAGGTGGCACCATTGCTACCAACAGAAAAGCCAGGCACGACTATTTTCTGCAGGACCGTTTTGAAGGCGGTATGGCATTGCAGGGCTGGGAAATTAAAAGTATTCGCCAGGGCAAAGCCAATCTGACTGACTCTTATGTCATCCTGAAAAATGGCGAAGCTTATTTATTTGGCGCTGTGATTACCCCACTAAACAGTGCGTCCAGCCATGTGGTGTGCGACCCCGAGCGCTCGCGCAAATTACTGCTGAACAAGCGCGAACTGAACAAACTGATTGGTGCGGTAGAGCGCGACGGTTTTACCCTGATAGCAACGTCCATGTACTGGAAAGGCCCCTGGGTGAAACTGGAATTTTATCTCGCCAAGGGTAAACGTGAATTTGATAAACGCGACGATATTAAAGACCGCGACTGGTCACGCGAAAAAGAACGGATGATGAAACACAGCAAACGCTAAAATTTTTTCTTTTGGCGCTTGAAACTGGCGAAACAATCGCCATTTAGTAAATAAGGCGCCGGATAAAGCAGCAAAGCATCAAAGCATTGCTTGCCGCTACCGGTGTCAGGGCGTAGAATGCCCAGGTTACTGAAGCGTTCGCTTCACGAAGAATTCGGGGCTGATACTGGATTCGACGGGATTCACGAACTCCTAAGTGCATGCCGAGGGGCGGTTGGCCTCGTAAAAAGCCGCAAAAAAGTAGTCGCAAACGACGAAACATACGCAATCGCTGCCTAATAAGCAGTAGATGCTCTCCCCCCCGCGCATGCCTGTAAGCCGGGATTTTGGGAGATCACCCCTAACAGGATCGCATGGCGGCTTTGTCCGGAGCCAAGATGCTAAAACCAATCGGACTCGCCCGACGATAGCCTGCCATTCGGCGCTCATAGGGTTAACCAAATGAATGGATAAGCATGTAGTACTGAAGACGTAGGTTTTTCGGACGGGGGTTCAAATCCCCCCAGCTCCACCACAAATGAGAGCGGCGCAAGCTGCGCCGCTTCTCAAATCTCCTTTAAATCCAATAGTTTAAAACTACACCTTGTCGCCAATTGTAGCGCGCCGCATGGTTTGACAAATTCGCGTCATATGGTTTGACAAATTTGTCAGATTAAACGGTTTAATTTTATCAAACCAAGTGATTTCCCCTGCCCCAATTTGATGCAAACGCCCTAATCATTATCCTTTGCCAACTCAAA
Source organism: Rheinheimera sp. 4Y26 (assembly GCF_025245835.1). Lineage (GTDB taxonomy): Bacteria > Pseudomonadota > Gammaproteobacteria > Enterobacterales > Alteromonadaceae > Pararheinheimera. Next base: position 60,489 of record NZ_JAOBWS010000013.1, on the reverse strand, counting down.
GGATTCTCCAATCTGCTGGTGGTGGCTTGGTTTATCTATCGTAATACCCTTTAAATCAACCCTTAATACCGGCTTTAAAAGGTCATTAAAAAGGTCTGTGTTAGTAACACCTGGTGAAAGCCAATCGTCCATGATGCCTTTTGGCAACATTAATGGCATTGCTTTGGTGTGATAAGGCTTTAGTTTTGGGTGTGGTGGTAAGGTGATCACTGAGCAAGAGTAAACCATCTCTCCGGTGTCCTTATGCACCCAAGTTCTGTATAGGCCACCAAAGGCAATCGCCTCATTCCCAATAAAGTCCGTGTATAAGGTTTTGCCATTACTCACTTCGGTTTCGCCAAAGCCTGATGCCGGAATAATGCAACGTTGTTTGCGGTAAGGAATATATCCAGCGCTGCCTTTGACGTTGAGCTTATCGTAACGGGTGTTAAATGAAGTGTATTGTGAGGGCTTAAAGCCTGTTTCGGTTGGTTCTAGTAACAACCACCAAATAGCATCTTGCAATCTGCGCTGGCCATGCTCTTCAAGCACGATAGACACTACATTCGTTGCTTTGATAAATCGCCCGGTACGCAATGGGTAACGTTCTTTTTCAAAGAGCGGCATTCCCAGCGCCCCCATCAGGCCAATGACCAGTGGGTCATCTGATACGTTTAGTCTTCCGCACATAAAAAACCTCCAGCTGAAGCTTTATCTATACCTCAGCTGGAGGGTGCTTGCTACACCACTAAGGCTTTAATGTGCTTATACAGCTGATTTGGATTGAGCTGTGGATGTTCGAGTTTAAAAAGGTGGCATACCACTTCGCTGCAATAAAACTTGTCTTCCACTTCATCCAGCCAGTGAAGTTTATGGCGTAACGCACCATAGTAGTCATACGTGCAACGGTGGTATTTGTAGAACCATTCCCAGGCATCACTTTCACTCACGCCCGCGATACCAGAATTAACTATCTCCCAGTCCTCTGTTTGCAAGCAGATAACTTTAATTCGCACCCCGCCATCCATCATTGACGATGATAAGCAAAGGCAAAATCCATTCCCCAACTCTTTAATAATCACTTCCACATGCGAATATGGGCCGCCAGTGGCTTTACTGATAGCGAAGTTAACGAAACGTTTTTGGCCTTTATAAAAAGCTAGTTTCAGCATGTTTCAAAACCTATTTAAACGTCGATTTGATAACCAGCATCAATAAAACTCTGCTGGATAGATGGGGGCAGTTCTTTCCACTGAGTTGGGGCAGATAAAATCGCTCCAGGACGCTCTGAACTCAAAATGCCTGCAGCTACCAATGCCGGCATTGCTACCGTTTCATACATTGGATCATTTAAATCAACATATGTGGCAACAACTGCAGCCAGCCTTTTATCAAGCACTCGCAGCTCGGCACTCGATGACAAAGCGTTTTCAAAAGCAACGGATTCTTCAAATGAAAAACGGCCCCAAAAGGCATTAACGGTAATGCGTCGACCTAAGTCTGTTTCGCTAATTTTCGGGGCTTCAGTATTCGTTAGAAGGTCAGTCGCATTTTCTGCAGCTCGGTTAAAAATCATCATACGGGTGTTTCTCCTGTCAGAACCGTTGCGCCATAGGTGGACACCAGCACTGGTTTTGGTGAGTTGATACGTGCCGCTACAAGCGCAGTAGTAGAGCCAACTGTTTGGCGGTAACCATTTAAGTGAGTTGCTGAGATACCTCCTTGCGTCGGCCCGGTTTCGAATGTGACACGCCAGGTTGTCTCTGTGTCTGCTTCGTTGAGAACTAATGCGCCTTTGCCAAACGATATATTTTGAATGCCTGATGTGCTGAGTGCCGTGCTGCAGTCTATTGCGTCACCAATATTGCTTTGGCTAAGCGCAGCACTCGATTCGTTCATCAGTTCGACTTTTTGAGGCCGGCACTTCTCAAGTTTTGTAACCAATCCACCATGACTAATCCGCTCAGGATCAGTTGTCAGCGAAGAGGTAACAAAAGTTGTTTTAGCATTCAGTTGCAGCTCAAAAAGGTTATTGGCGTCTGCATCAGTAATAGCGGTGCCAACCTTAGTTGCCCTGGTAGAAAATGACTCTGCTGCATCACACAACTGTATGTAAGCGCCATAAGCCAGAACACCGCCGCTGTTACTTGTGATCACTCCGGCCATGTTCACTAAAGTATCTGCTGAAGATGCAACAACCTTGCCCCTGCCACCGAGATAAGGAGCATCCCAGGGCGATACATTTGGAGACACCATAAAACCGGTGGGAGCATTCACACCATCCCAAAGGAATGAGACAGCTGATGTGGCCAGGTTGTTAGGTATGAACCAATAACGGTCTCCTTTTTTATAAACAGCTTCGCCGTTATTTGATGCGTTAGTGCCTTCGTAGTTAGATGACAGGGTGTAAATAACGCAGGTTGTGTAGTCAGCGCTGAACTTCACAAGTTTCATAACTTTGGTGGTTTGATTGCGGGTAATGTAAGCGCCAGCTCCAATTCTGGTTTTAACCCAGCCGGTTCCGACACATCCGTCAGCAGCAAGGTTGGCAGGAATATCAAGCACCGAGTCGACGCCAGCTTTAAGGAGCTTTGGCGTGGCACCGACCAAAACTAATGCGTATTCATATCCAACGCTGTCAACATCGAACTGAACGACCTGACTAAGACCTGTAACACCTGAAATACCAGAATAAGTGTTTACAGTGCCGTTTTGCATATCCAAACAATAGGTGTAAATGCTTGTGTGCATCAGCACATAGCGGTCACCTTGTTTATTCGACACCGAATCGAAAGCACCACCAGGCGATGTCTGAATTGTAGTGCCAGCAGCTGTAGTGACAGCCTTGGTTGCAGGGTTATAAGTCAGAGTATTAAAGGTTATTGAAACAGGGTTCGACTCACCACTTGATGCTGCCGCAAAATACAGACGAAATGTGTTAGCTGAAACTTCACGAAGACCGACTCCCCTGAAGTTAGAAGAGTTGCCGGAACCATAGGAAATATTCACTGCCTGATAGCTCAGCACCGCCATGTCCGTAGGATTCACGATAAAGGTGTGGCAAAGCGCATTAGTTGATGCGCTTCCGGTTAACGCACCAAACATGATATTGCCATCTTGTAATGTGTAGCTAAAACACCAAAGGTCAGTACTACCGCCAGGCTGGCCGCCACGATGTGTATTAAGGTAAGTGCGGAATGAACTGGAAGAATTCAGATACTGGTTAACGCCAGAGGCTACCACCGCCATCTTCACTGGATGCTGCTTTTTCTTTAACTTACCCAGCACATCAATATAAATATCGTCGCCGGCGCTTACATCAAATGGAGCCGAATACAGCACCGTTCCTTGTGGGAGTTCACTGGCCTTCCGTCCCAGGAGCATATCCTTTAACAGTGTTTCGCCATTCATTGCCGCTAACTTTGCAGCAATAAGAGTGTCGGTATTAGATTCGTTGCAGCCCAATCCTTCAGCCGCCATACGAATGGCCGCCAGGTCTTTCAGGCTTGTTGCGCCTGTCGCAGCATCAATTCTTGCCTGAACCTGTGCTTTTAAATTTGTTGTTGCAATCGTCATGCTACAGCCCCATCAATGCAGTTAATTCAATGTCATCAAGCTTTTCCTGAAGCCCTGTGATGTCCCCGGTGTCGAGCTGGATGTTCGCTGTGCCATCAAATGGCTTTTGGCCAATCAGGCGAGCAGTCACAAGCTGAGTGGCATAAGTTGCGGTGTCGCCTGCTGTGCCAATGGCGGCATAAGCCGCTGCCAGAGCCTGGTTTATTTCTGTCTGGATAACCTGCACATCGTTTTTGATTTGTGCAGTGGCCAGCCGGATTTGATCTGCAGTTTCAGCGGCTTCAAGCTGAGCATTAAAAGCGTTAACCGCTGTATCAACGCCCTGGGCCAATAGCTGCAATTTGGCAAGATAATCCCCGCCTTTATTCGCTGCCGAAAACACCACGCCAGGTGGTGAAAGTGGAGCTGTCATTTATGCCTCCCGAACCAAAAACTTGGCCGTGTAGTTATTAAAAAAGTTGTTGGAGATTGGCGGCAGCGCTGTGAATTTAGCGGCCATTGCATGTTCAATTTCTTTGATGCCACCTGTGCCCGGATAAAGGCTGATAAACCAATCACGGCTTAAACCAACGTGTTGAATGGCTGCTGAAATATGCGGGCGCTCGGTTTCCGGTATGTAGTCCATGGACAGTGCCAGCTGCCTTGTTTTTGGTTTAGCTGCTGCAAATACAGAGCCTGCAGCTGTCACTTTTTGCTGTGCTGTGGTTTGCCAGGCAAATTCAGAAGACCAGCTGAAGTTCACCGAAGGCGTAAATGCCTGGCCAAGATAAACCCGGTCAAATTCGTGAATGCCATCTTTGCTGGCACTGTCCAGCAAGGTAATGCGACCAGAAAGCGCAAAGGTTTCGGCAAACCACAACTGAGAGAAACGAAACGGCCAGTTATCAAAGGCACTGGACACCAGCGGATCAACTAACCAATCCAGCTCGCCCAGGGTTTTGGTTGGGATAGCATCCAATAAGGTGCTGTCATAAAGTTTGACGCCAGTACAATCCGGGCCTTCAAAAAGCTCCACCTGCCACTTGGCGCCATTACTGAGGAAGTGTCGGTACAGCACCAGGCCGTTTAACAGCGTTAATTCCTGCAGGTCAAATTTGATGACCGATAAGCCGTTTTCATCCGGCATAACGCCTGTGGTCTTGCTGCGGCCATAAACCTGGCTGTTGGAAAGTGGCAGTGAACCAATGGCCGTTCCTGTACTGATGGCAAGTGCGGCGCCGTCCCATTTGTTGTTCATGATCATGCGGACATTATTCAACGGACTACCTCCAGTACGCAGGTGTCAGTTAATAAGTCATCCCTAAGCCTGGTGATCACCGCATGGCCGCCTTCAGAAAAATAGCGTGGATATTCAATAGTCACGGTTTGGCCTAAATCGAGGTTAAAAGGAGCGGCAAAAGCCGAAAACTCAAACACAGTGCGGGGAACAGCTGACCAGGCAGCACGCCTGTTGGCTTCTGTTGTGGCATCGGCAAGCGTGACAATCAGCGTGCTGGCCGTAACGTCAGCTGCATCCGGAAAATTGCCCGTTACGCCGGCATTTGGCGCGGTATAGGCAGATTCTTCCTGTTCATACGTTGTGGCCAGGGCTGGCGTGGTTTCACGCACTGAGCCTGCCAGGCCATCTGCCTGTGGTGTCCAGTTGCGCCGGTAACCCAGTTTGACGGTTTTAGCCGGCGCAATCCGCCGGCGCGGCCATAAGGTGTTGTCTTCAATATCATCAGCGTGAAGAGTGGCCACTGGCTCAGTCGGGCCGTTAAAAAACAGCCACTGCAACTGACCGGTTCTGCTGTAATACCAGGCAGCGCCAACACTGGCACTGATGTCATCAAGCACTGTGGCCAGCTGCTTTTCAGCCGAAACATAAAGGCCCAGCTGATATGCCGGCAGCGCACTTAAGCCGGCTGGCTCTGCGATACCAAAGCGGCCAACCAGGTAGGTGATCATCTGTGCAGCGGTTTGCAGCCAAACATCCGACACTTTGGCGCCATCCACGTCAGCGGTTACTCTGCCCTTGGCATTGTTGGTCAGCGAGAACGTGCCTGCAGCCACATTGGCAGTAAATGGAATGGCCACGCCATTTTCACGCACTGCAGTAATGGCCTGAATAGCGCCGTCATGTACCTGGTAAGTTTTGGTGGCTTCATTAATCAGTACCGGGCTGATATTAAAACAGCGGCCCAGGCAAATAGGCACAGGCTTGCCAAGGTTTGGCCCCACACTAATTAAGGTGTTTTGTAATTGCCGGCGCAGCAGCTCTGCACTATCGCGCAAGGTCAGCTGGGCAGTATCAAAACTGGTGGCCACTAACGCATCCGCCGTGGCAGACACCACCAAGCCAAAATCAGCCAAAGGCCAGCCGGCATCACCACAACGAATGGTTACCGGCAGGCCGCCAACGTTGGCAGACTCAATTAACGCCAGTAATTCATCATCCAGATACAGCTCAATGCTGGTCTTGGCGGTAGTGCTATAACCGGTAAAGAGTTCGGTCAGTTCGCGGCCCCAGCTGCCCACAGATAAAATGGTGTCCAGGTAAGGTGTAAATGCCGGCACATCCAATGGCCCGGTACGGTATGGGTGCGTTGAACGGCGCACGGTCACCAGCTCGCCTGCCTGGCGCGCCTGAAACTCCACTAAATAGCAGCGGTCGACACCTGGTGTTTTGATCCATTGGCTGAAACTCATGCCAGCCTCCGGTTTTCATACAGCATGGCTTGCGTGCGCTGTAAATCATCCTGCATTGCCGCCATCTGGCGTTGCTGCCTGGCATTGGCCTGTTGCTGTTGTTGCAGTTGCTGCTCAAGCAAAGCAACCACAGCACTGTTATCAGTACCGCTGGCATTGGCATTGCCGGTGCCGGTTGGTGGTACTGCAGGCGGGTTAATAATGATGACCGGGGGCGGAATGCTTCGGATAGCATCTACAATTTCACCAAAGCCATCTTCGAGCGCCACAATGGCATCAACCTGTTGCTGTGCTGCAGCCAGTTGCGCATCACGCTGGGCTGCGGCTTGCGCTTCCAAATCGGCCAGCATGGTTTGCAAGTCGGTCAGCTCAGCAATAGCGCCCAGTTGCAGCTCAAGTTGTTTTGCCTGGTAAGCGGCAAGTTCTGCCTTGGCTTTTTCTTCGGCCGCTGTTTTTTCTGCCAGCGCTTGTTTTTCCAGCTCGTCAAGCAGGGTTTGCAGGGCTTCCAGCTCAGCAATAGTTTGCTGCTGCAGCTGCGCATCCGATTCCTGGTATTGCAGCACAGCACGGGGCACTGCAGGCTCAGCCGCATTTGCTGCTCCACCAAAGCCACGGTAAGCCTTTTGCACTTCATCAAAGATGGCTGCATATTCAGAGCTGCCGCTGGCAAAGTAATCCCGCGCTAAATCCAGGTAACTGGAGCCTGCTGACTGCAGACTTTGCATTGCGTCGGTATCACCACTTTTAGCCCTGTTTAACAGGCTATTAAATTGCTTTTGCGCCTCTTTAAATTGCTCGCCCATCAGGGCCGGCGAATAGTCCGACAGCAATAGTGCATCGGCTGCAGCCAGTAACTGACGGGCAGCGTCGCGCAGTGCATCGTGCGCGGCAACGTCGGCTTCGTAGCGTTCCTGGGCGGCCGATTGCATTTGCTGGTTTGCTGCAAGCTCAGCGTTGTAACGGTCCATAATGGCTTGCTGCAGTTGGCCAACCACATTAATTTGGTCCAGCACTGAGCCGGCACCTAACTTGCCGCGCAACTGGCCAATTTGTCCGGACTGGTAGCCCACTTCATTCCAGCCGCTGCTTTGGCGGCGTAAATCCAAAATGGCCGAAGAGATGGCGCTACGCACACCGGTCAGCTGCGAAGTCAGCTCGCCCCAGCTGGCGTTGAGGTTATCCAGTGCCGACTGCGCCTGCTGCATTAAGTTGTTGTTTACTGCCATTTCCGCCTGATAACGGCTGACAATAGCGCCTTGCAGGGCCTGAATATTCTTGATTTGAGCGTTAATGTCGCCGCTGCCAAGTCGGCTGCGCAGCTGATTGACCTGGCTGTTTTGATAATCTGTTTCACTCCAGCCCTCCATGCTGCGGCGAATATCCCGGATGGCATTATCAATGCCCTGGCTTGCCTGGGTAATGGCATCCACCAGCGTATTAAAGGTGTCGTTAATCAGTGCATCACGTTTGCGGGCATATAAGGTTTCCAGCAGTGTGGTGTCAGCACCAAGCTCTGCCGCTTCTTTAATTTGTGCGTCATACCAGGCTTTTAAATCAAACAGGTTGCGCTCAAGGTCGGACATATCAAGCTTGGCCAGTTCATCACCAATGCCTTTGTTAAAGTTGGCCAACTCTTTAGCGCGGCGCTCCTGGTCGTCAAATATCTGGTCCATTAAAGGCGACAGTGCCATCAATGCCGCATACATTTGCTGGCCTGACTCTGTGGTTAAATCAAGGCTTTCCACCATGGCTTTAAAGGCTTCGCGGTTGGCCGGCATAGTTTGACCAAGGCTGGCAAACTGCGCCTGGGCAGACTGAGTGGCTGCGGCCAGCTGCTCTGCTTCGGAGTAGAACTCGGCAAAATAATCAGCCGTTAATGACTGGAACTGCTCAATGCCACCCATCATTTCAATAATGGACTGAGCAATTTGCACTTCCATTTCTTTGGTCACGCCAGAGAACCGGCTGAGCTGATGGCCAAGGTTATCAAGAGCTGAGTTAAATACGGCCTGTTCTTGAGCAACGCGCAGCAGCGTGTCGTAAAGCCCTTCGCCCATTTTCTGAAATTCAGCAATGCCAGGCAGCAAATACTGCACCATTAAATCGCCTTGCTGGCTGAACATCGCCTGCAACTCTTTTTCAATTTCATCGCCGCTCAGGTCTTTAAAAGACAGGTTCGGCAGATTAATCACAAAGCCTTCCAGGGATTTGCCGGTTTCTAAGCCCAAAAGCTCTACCGCTTCAGTAATGGATTTACCCATGTGCGAAAAGATACGGCCAAACTCTGCTTTTACTGCTTCGTCCATGGCGCGGTATTCGGTTTTTTCAGAGCTGGATTTACTCAGGCCAAACAGTTTCTTTTTCGTGGTTTTAATCACGTCATACACCGTGGCGTTCACTAAACCACTGGATAAAATGTCTCCCAACTGTTGGCTGGCAAAGCTAATGCCACTGTCCAAAAGCTCTGTTTTTTTACTGCCAAACAAACCGCCTAAAAGCTTATTCGTAATGTTGCCAACCAGCCCGCCCAGCAGCTTGTCCACAGCAACACCCACTAAACCGCCGGTAGTAAAGGCAGCCACATTAGAGCCAAGTAGCAGGTTGTAGTCTTTACCCAGTTCGCCAGGGTAATTGGATTCGTTAAAGCGGCCGTAACTTGCAACAAGGTTCACCGCCAGATTCTTAATGCCGGCAGATAGTTCGCGGATGCTGTTATTGATTGAGCGCAGTTCGGCGTACTGGTCGAGTTCAAGGTCTTCAATGCGCCCAAGCACATTGGCAATAGATTCAGATTTAGCATCGGAATCACCCAGCACAGTGCCGGTGCCTTGTGTTTTTTGGCGCTCTTCAGCACTGACACCGCCGCCAGAAGCAGAACCGTTAAAGACACCAAGCCCAGCCATAATGGCCGCCATGGCGGCAATCCGGGCAAAAGCAGTGTAAGGGTCGCCAGCGCCCTGGTTGGTAATGGCAGCAATGGCATTGGCTGCGGCTTTTTTAAGGGCTAAAGCAGTTTCGATGGCAGCAAAAGTCACTTCCAGCTTGTGCATGACCTGACGGCCTTTACTCTGCTCGCTGAACATCTTGCTGGCAGCGCCGGCTAAATCGGCATAATTTCCCATTTGCAGCCGGGTTTGGTCTTCCATCAATGCGCGTTCAGTGGCATCCGCTTTTTTCAGGGCCTTGGCTCTGCGCTCCGGATCCACCTCTTTTTCAGCTTTTTTGCGTGCTTCATGTAGGGTAATAAACTTGCGGGCAAATTCATCTTGCTGCTCAGCCATGCGGGCAAACTGGTCTGCAACAGAGCCGAAACTGTCAACTAACGCATTGCCTACGCTACTTCCGGCATCACCAATTTTGGTCAGACCGTCCAGTACTTCTTCATAGCTGCCATCAGTCAGATATTGACGAACATCCAGCTGCTCATTCAGTAAACGCTGACGTTCGATTTCAGCATCAAGCTGTTTAATCAAAGCCGGATCCGATACTTTCAGGTCACGGATCATCTTTTGCAGCTGGTACTCTTTTTCGCCTTTGGTCAGGCGTACTTGCAGTAAATCGTTTTCGGCCTTTAATGCTTTTAAAGCGTCCTGATTGTTTTTGGTCTGTGCGATCTGGCGCTGTAATGTCAGTGTGTCTTTGAGCAGTTTGAGCTGAGCCGTATCTGTCATTTTCTGGCTGCTCACAGCTTTGGCTAGCTCGTATTCGGCTTCACCTAATGTCAGGCGGATTTGTTGCAGGCGAACTTCTTCTTTCAGACCAGCCAAATACTTATCATTAGCTGCCAATTGCGCCGCCGCTTCTGCCGTTTTTGCAAATGATTTAATGGCTGCTTCGGCATCTTTGGGTAAGCTGGTCGCTTCTTTAAAACGGGTTTTAAAGAGATCTAAATCAACATCGTTTAAAGCACGGCCCTGGGCGTCAACAGCCTGAGCATTTAACATTTGTGCGTTATATAACTTCAGCAGTTCGTCAGAGGCTTTGGCGGCACTTTCGGCAAATGGATCCGTGGCTGCAGAAAAGTCGAAAAAAAGCTGACCAAGTTTGGCACTGTCTTCTAACAATACCTTTTGCTGTGCGTTCAGCTCTGCCAGTTCTTGCTTTAACTGGCCAAGTTCTTTGTGACCTGCCCTGGCAGCGTTGCTGGCTGGATTTAATTCAATCGCCTTGCGAATACTGACCATCTTGCTGGTGATTTCAGCAATGCGGTCAGCACTTGTTTTTAACTCAGCTGTATTACTTGCAACGGCTTCCTGAATTTTGGCTTTAGAAACTTCGCCATATGCACCTGATAATTTGTTCAGACGCTCGGCTAATAAATCTGCCTTTTCAGCGCCCAACTCACTGTTATTTGCAAACTGATAAATCGCACCAGCAACAAGTAATGCAAGGCCGATTGGGCCGCCAAGCAAAGCCATAGCGCGACTGGTAGCAGTGCTTGCAACACCTAATAAGGTAATTTGCCGGGTTGCAACAGAAGAAGCGTCGGCAACACCCATCAGGGCTGCAGTTTGCTGTACTGTCGACGCAATTACACCGGCACCGCTTACAGCAATGGCTTTCAGGCCAATGTTGTAACGGGTCAACATCACTAATGCAGCAGCACCACCAGCCACGGCCATTAAAGCGGCTGCAGTGTCTTGCAGCTCGGCGGCACTCATGTCATCCAATGAGTTGGATATTTTGACCAGTATTTCTGCCCAGGCTTGGGTGGTGCCGGTGATGGTATCAAGCCGGCTTAAGGCGGCTGAAAAACTGTTATCTACCATTGTGCCGGCACGGCCGACACTTACAGGCATAGTTGCAAACTGCTTTTCGATTTCCGGCAGTTGCACCAGGATAGACTGCAGCACATCTTCAGATAATAACCTGCCCTCTAGGACAAGATTTCTAAGGTCACCAAGGCCAAGCTCGTTTTCTGATTTGCCAATATCATCCATGCCCTTACCGATACGGGCGGCAACTTCAGGAATGTTTTCAAGGAGTGAGTTAAATTCTTCTGCCCGAAGCACACCACCAGATAATCCCTGGGCTAACTGCATCAAGCCTGCATCCAGTGCCTGTGTGCTTGAACCACCAATTACACCCAGCTTTTGTACGGCATCGGTAAATTCCAGCATCTGGCCATTGGTGGCTTTTAAATCTTTGCGGGAGGTGGATAAACGCTGAAACAGCTCAACTGTTGTGCCAAGAGCGGCACCATTGCGCTGAGCAATATCAAACATCTCAGCGCTGACCTGGTTGTAATCCTGGGTTTCATTGGTTGCTGTACGGATCCGCTGCTGCAGAACGTTAAAATCATCGGCTCTGTCAATCAGGGCTTTTACACCCGAAAACGCCTGCAGGGATGCAAAAAGAGCGGCGCCAACTCCTGCCAGCGCCAACATACGGCCGCGCATGCCATCAAGCTCTGCGGCTGTTTTTTTGGCCTCCTGGCCTAATTGCTGGCTGCCTTGCGTTGTTTTGCCTAAACCGGAAGCTGACTGAGCACCAGCCTGACTTAAACCGTCAATCGCTTGCTCAGCCTTTTTACTGGCCTGTGTCACTGTGGACAAGTCTTTGACCACCAGCTGACCACCCGAAGTGGTTAACTTGAGCGCGAGAACTAAGTCATTCATACTGCAGCTTTTTCCCGGATAAGGTATGGATTAATGGATTTTTTACTTACTGTGTTTTTGGTGATTGGGCTTTGTGTGGCAGCGTTTTTGGTTTGGTTGTTTAAAAATCCCGGTTAATCCTTTTCCTGCCACACCTTCAGGGCTTCAGCTTCCATTTGCTGCAAGCCTTCCCACAACCATTCCTGGTCATCCAGATCTAATGCCTGGTATTCAGGTATTTTTGCTGCCCGGACATCAACAGCACCGTAGTTCAAGCCCGTCCGGCTGCCGGACATACCGGCATAATTCCACTGGGTAGCGCAGGCGAAAAACAACCTGGTAATAAGCAAGTTGGCAGGCTGAATTTCAGGTGCACCGTTGTTTTGCTTAATTACCTGGTCAATGACGTCCTGGGGCGCGCCAGCCAAACGCATCCGCTCGGCCACCGCATCTTTTTTATTAACTGCCCCGGACGCCCACCACCTGGCTACTTCTTGGCGTTTTTTGCCAGCAACTCGCCACTACGGGCTTCGCCGTAGGTTTTTTCAATGGCTTCGCGGATTTCACGCACGTTAAGAAGCTGCTCAATCAGCTCAGGGGAACTTTCTGCGTCGTTTTCGCCATCAAGGAATGGGAATGGATGCTCAGGGTGTTTTTCAATGCCTAGAACATAACTTTTGCTCTGGTTCAGGCTTTCGGTCAGCACTTCTTCCAGGCTGTTGCCCTGGTTACGCAACTCTTCTACCCGCAGCAAGTTTTTGCGTGCTTCATCACCAGGAACTGAGCGAAAACGGACCACAAAATGGATAGTGTCGTACTGCATTTCACCTTTTTTACCAACTTCGTCACTGGCCAGTTTGACTGTTACCGGCGCTTTAAACTGGCGCTGTTGTAATGCGCTGATTTGAAACTTTTTCATTGTTTACCTCGGTTTTTAATGGGTTTTAAAAAGCGGTTAAAGGCATCCTTGCCACAAAGGATTACTTCGTCTGGAACACGTAATCGCTGTTTTTGGTCAGTGGCTTAATGTTCAGCTTTAAATCCAGATACAGGCGGCCAGCGTCATTACGGCGGGTTGCCGATGCCAGCTGCAGATTCGGGATATTCCACGCCACAATGTCACCGCCGTTAGAGGCCGTTTTGCCGCGCTGGTAAGCAAGTGCGCCCTGGTCGCCTTTTTTGGCTTTTAACCAGTAGTTCACCACTGTTGGATCCGGCTCAACGATGGAAATATCAACAGAGCCATTTCGCGCTTCGAATGCGATTTCTTCCTGATTCGTCACATGCATGTGGCTGAAGGTGTTGCCTGGCGTAATGGTTAAAGTGGCCATACCAACTGCAGCACCAAACAAAGTCATGGTCTGCACTGTGTTGGCAGCTGTATGCATTGGCACTGTTAAGCCAGACCAGTCGACGTCAGGCAATGCCCCTGCGGCTACCGGGTCAACATCAAGCCCCATGGCCGTGAATTCCCAATAGTCCAGGCCGCCGACTTTGGAGACAAACTTGGCCGACATACGCACGCCAATCATCTTGTGCAGTACACCGTTGGCACCACCGACGTAATACCAGAGGGTGCCGTGCTCAAAGTTCTGAGTGACCGGCGCATAAGAAACACCAGTCAGCTCTACCGTTTCACTATTACCGGCAGCACGCAGCAGCGGGCCGTAAGGCACAGGCGTATCAACCTGGCCATCAGATGCACCACGCACATAACACTTAAACGTCAGCTGCTGATAACCACCGGTAATTTTTTCAAATGGTGAGCCTGGAAAACCCAAAGCTTCTTTCATCTGCTCTTTGGTAAATTCCTGACTGTAACCAACGTCAAAAACAGCAATTGCATCAGCTGCCACCAACGCCTGGTCTGTACCATAAGCGCCCGGATTGAGCTTAAACAGCATGTATTCTTCTTCAGCACGTAAAGTCATTGCTTACTCCTGAGTCTCGGCCGGAGCAGGTTTTTGCTGCTTGCTTTTGGCCTTTTGGTATTGTTCCTGGGAGACCTCTTTGCCATCTAATACATAGCGACGGCCTCCCTGATGATGTGTGGTCATGGTTTACTCCTGGTGCACTGGCACCGTTGTTTTGAATCGGTACAACATCCAGATCGCGTTTTCTTTAATGCCAATAGGTTCTGCCCTGGTGATTTCAATCCGGTCAGCGTGTTGCACCGGACACTTCCCCAGCAAACAGGCCGTGATTGCTTTTGTGGTTTCATCCATCACCGCCGGGCCTTTTTCACCTTTGGGGTCATCCACAGCTTTAATGCCAACCACCACGCCAAACTCAAACCGGCACTGCTGCATCAGCGGGCCAAGGTCCTGAGTGCCGTTACCAAAGCCTGAAGGCAATGGAATGACATACACCTGGCGTGGTTTAACCAGGCCGTCTTTCATCGCAGCAGCAACATTAAATGCGCTGCCTACCTGACCAAAAACGGCCTGACCGGCTGGTTTATAGTCCCGAAGGAGCTGTGCAATGGCGGCTAAAATCATCAGATAAACCCTTTACTGATATCGCGCTGCCAGACGTTGCCACCGCTCTTAATTTCAATGGCCGCATCTGTAGCCGGTGCCTCATGGGCGGTACTTAAGCCAAGGGATGCTTTACCGTCCGCAACATCGCGTAACCAGCGAATTGCTGCCAGGTAGCGCTCTTTAACCAGCTCCGGCACAGCATTGCGATAAAGCGCATACCGGGTTAAGTCGGCACAAATACCAACCAGAATCACCGGCACCACGTTCAGTGGCAGCGGATAGCGACCTGTCAGATAACTGTCGATAGTGGCGCTGGCTGTCGTCAGCTCTGCCAAAGCAATTGCTTCAACAGCGCCTGTGCCGTCCGGATCAATCAGCTGATTTATCTCGTCCAGACCAAAGCGGCTTTGCAGTTCTGTCAGATCGCAATACATCAGGCAGTAGCTCCGGCAGCTTTAAAGGCATCCCATTCGCTGTCACGCTCAGCACCGCTCACCGCTCTGCCAAGCATCTTGCTCAGTGGGTCCAGTTGCGGTTTACCACCGCCGGTAAAGTGGTCCGGATTAGATGGGTCCAGCTGAGCAAATGCCTCAGCAAAGGTTGCTACTGTTACCAGCGTAATTTGCGTGCTGTCTGTTTTGCCTGTTTGCCCGTCGCCATCCAGTAGCCAGCGGATCGCGCTGGTGTCTGCTGTTTCAGGTATCTCGTGCGGAGCAACTTCACGTACCGACAAACGTTTTTCACCGATGATTTGCTGGTACTGTTCATCAGTAAGTTGTTCGCGGCATAAACAGGTGCCCTGGTCGGTAAAGCCAAGTCCTGCACGTCGAAAGCTTGCCGCCAAAGCGGTCACCAGAATGATTTTGTTACTCATAATGTTCTCCGGCCCCGGCGCTAACCGGAGCTATCAATGGATTACAGGAAGTCGGCGACTAAAACGTCAAACTTGTCTTTGAGGTCGTTGCTGACAGTTACACCACCGTCATCAATCAAATCGCGGGCTTTGATCTGATTGGCAATTTTCTGTTTGCTATTCGGGACAACCAGCAACAGTTTGTTTTTGCCAAGACCAAGTGGCCTGCCGCCGTCAGCTTTAAAATCGCTCATCATTTCGATGGCCTGCCAAAGCGTGGCGTAGGTCAGCTCTTTTTTGACGCCAATGGCCATTTGCCAGAAGCCGTAACCAGCGTTAGAGCGCAGGTCGACACCGTAACGCAGCAGTTTTTTGGTAAATACCTGCTCGTCATTCGGATTATCCATGGCCACAAATTGCGGCTTTTTGCGTTCCTGGTACACCAGAGGTTTGAGGGAGCGGCTCACATCCAGCAGGAACCACGGCTGACCAACATAAGCACCATCAATAATTACGTTAGACACTGAGGTGTCAGCACCGGAGCCATCAACTTTGGCATTAACCGGGTGGTCAGTGTCAAAGAAGTTTTGGCCGTCATAACACAGCGTGGTAAAGCCGGCTTTGAGTAACGGAAATACCAGCTCGTCCGGGAAAACTTCCGAGGCATAACCCATTTCGTCAAACATCGGGTTGTAAACGCCCAGGTTGTCATCTTCAATGTCGTTGCGGTCAACGCCTACAGTGCTTTCAAAGTCTTTGTTCTGAATGGCGTAACCGTGTTCTTTCATCGAGTTAATAACACGATCACCTACCCATTCACGAAAGCCTGGCCACTGACCTAACCAGCCATAGGTGTTACTTTTAGTGGTGCTTGGCACAACGGTAGCAACTGCTTTGTACTGTGGGTTTGCGCGGGTTTTGCCTTGCTCAAATACTTTGTTAAATGCGACCCGCATCGCGTTTAAGGTTGCTGAGTTAACCATTGCCATGTGCTTAAGCTCCTAATTCCTTGGCCAGCTCGTCATGTGAGACGCCAATCTGGTCCGCAATTAATTTCTGGTCAGCGGTTAAAGCCGCTACCGGTGATTTGTCCTGGGCATCCGGCTTGCTGCGTTGCTCGGATTGTTTTGCGGTTAATGCAGCAATCACAGGGCGGGCATTAAGCTGTGCCGTAAGCGCGGCCATATTTTGTTTACCCAGGCTTACCAGGTAATCTTTTTCTGAGGCCAAAATGAGCTTGCCGTCCTTTTCAGCCTGAGCAATTACTTGCTCAACGGTTAAGCTGGCCGTGGTAGCTGTCAGTGCTGCAACCTGGCCAATAGCGGCGTTGTACTGTGCAATGGGCACGTATTGCGCAAGGTCGATATTTCCGGCGCCGGCAGATTCAAGGGTTTCAATTTTTGCAGTTAAGGCAGCAACGTTGCCTGCTTTGGCCTGCAAGTCGTTAACAGCATCCAGCGCAGTCTGGGCTTGAGCATCGGTCAGGGTGTCCCCTGCTTTTAGCTCAATGCCAAGCTTTGCCAAAAGCTGGATCAGCAAATCGGACATGGTTTTATCTCCGTGGTTGGGTTGTTCAAACCGGGCCGCGAGAGAGGCAAGCGCCTCCATTCCGTCAGCGCCAGGATTGTTGGTTAGCGCCGCCATCAGAATTGCTGTTGGCTCGCCAGTGGTGGTGTCGTAAGGGAACACAGCCGAAAGATAGCGATACTCTTTGCCGTCAATAAACGCCTGAGCTTTTGGGGTCCAGCTGGGCTTGATATAAAGCCCTTTGCCTGGCCGGTACTCCATTGCACGGAACCAGCCGGATGCCGGTGCCTGGATACCTTTTTCGGCAGCTGTTAAGGTTTGGTGTTCGTAGTCGATCAGCAGGTCATTTTTGCGAAGGGCAGCTTGGGCAATCAGGCGTTCTGCCACCTGGGCATTCATGCGCCACTTGCCGCCAGGAACATCATGCGGGCGGCCATCAACTGCGGAAAACTCGCCATCTGGTAGCAACTGTGCCCAATCGTCACCACCGGCAAGCTCTGCCGTCAGAACGGCATAACCCAGCGGACTGGTGCTACCGGCAGCAGATAAAACAGCGATGGATAAAGCGGATTTGGAAAACATAAAAGCCCAGGGTTAATAACTCACTGGGCTGATTTTGATCGCATTTATTCAGTTTTCTGATTAAAGCAGTTTGCTAGTTATTTGTATTGATTTACTAAATTTGCAAAATGACAAACACGATTGAAATGGCTTATGTCATTTCCATTAGTTCCTGCAAGTAATGTGTTGATGTAGGTTGCTGGAGCGATAGGGTCCATAGGGCTTTGGCTTCTCTCAAAATTGAGAAGTTTAGAAATTGGTTCAATCATCAGTTCTTGAGTAGCTTCTGGTGGAAAGGAAGTCCCAAGCAAAATTAATTTGAATAAATCAGGATGCTTAATAGACCAAACTACGATTAGTATTTGAAGCCTAAGGTCTAACCTGCCTCCCTCACACAAAGCGAAAGTGGTGCATATTTTTTCAATTGTTCGAGCCTCAAATGAGTAAAAAATATTCAAGGTTCTAAGGATGCTGCTGAATTCCGCGACAGTCCGTTCATTGATGGTGAATGGCCGGAAAAACTGTTTCACTAAGCTTCCAAAATGAGTATCACTATCTCTAATTTTGGTAATAGGCAGTATTAAATCTAGATTAATGAATTTGTGAAGATATTGACCAGCATCTATATCACTACCAAATTGATGTCTGATTAGTGTGTGCATTTGCTCTTTATGGTATGCAATGACAAACACTAAACCTTTTGCGTTCAAAATATGTTTAGTTGATTCCAAAACTTCTAAAGCAAATTCGGGACGGCATCTATCAAGTTCATCGATTACAACTAAAATTTTGCCATGTTTCGATAATTTCTCAGCTAACTCTAAAACTGCAGTCCGAAAACTCTCCTTTGCAGCTTTTTCTTGCAATCCATTTCTCAGCTTCTCGGATACGTAATTCTCCATGGCAACAGTTGTTTCATCACTTATGATTTTTGCTTGTTCTTCATTTAAAAACGTATTCAAAACTTCATCTGCATCTTGCCTAAGTACAGTCCTTGCCAATGCCTTAAAAAGAATTGCCCCACTTGCAGACGCAACTTTTTTTGCCGTCATGACCACTTTTTCCCGAGCGTCGTGAATATCAACCTTTGAATTTTGGGGAAAAGCCTGAAGTATATGCTGAGTTATGCTGATGAATGGATCACCTGACCTTTCTTGCTCAAAGCAATCAAATATAACAATTGGCAGAGTTATGCTATCTGATGCTGGTTTCAAAAAGTAATTAACAAACGCCGTTTTACCATTTCCCCATTTGGCATCTAGTCCGATACAAAATGGACTTTCAACTTTTGAAGTGACTATATTGACCAACGTCGATGCAAAATCACTGCGGTCATATACATCAACAATTCCCGAATCATCCATTTCAACATCCTATCGTTTAAAGACCATTTAAATCGACGTCAGCCGCATTAATTCCAACAAAACGCCATTATGCCAACACTTAAGATAAAGAGGCTGTAAACACGATACAGGCGTTTTTAACGATTGGTAAGGTGTTCCCGTAAAATCACCAAGATTTCCACACTATCTTGCCATGGGCCTTCGCTAAAGCCGATAAAAGGTCTGGCTTCAATGCCATCCTCTTCACGGCCAAATTGATGGGTTGCTGCATATTCCAGATTGGAGCCAAAAAACAGCTCATTGGCACTGACGTCATAACTTAAGGTGTCACGCAGTGTGCCTTGGTCCTGCAGGATCCTGTCTTCACCTTTTTTGCGGGCTAAAGTTTCTGGTGCCAGTGGTGCCCATGGGGTGCCATCCGGTGCAACTTCCAGTTGAAAGCGTGCCTGGTGAGACTCCAGCAGATATTCACCAACCTGAGCCAGAGCCGGATGCAGGTTCTTCGTGTTGGCCATCAGTTTATTGAGTGTGTCGACTAACTCAGATACACCAGTAAGCTGAGCTGAAAAGGTTATTCCTGCCAACTTGCCTCCGCATTCATATAACGGATATCTTCGGCAGTTTCTGCATCAGCATGCATGCCTTCAATGATACTGCCATAACGGGAGCAGTCTTCTTTATTGGCTTGGTCAAGCTCAGCTTCAAGCGCTGAGATCAAATCCCACCGCTCCTTAAATGGTCTTTCTGAGCGGAATATCTCACGGGCCTTGTCTGACACAGGCGTTTTTTCCTGAGGGCCAAAATCACCGGCCATTGCCTTTTTAATCGCGTCTTCTATCGACATCAGTTCAACGCCTGTTTCATTAATTGGTCAAAGTATAGTGCAACATCTTCACGCCAGGCCGCCAGTGCTTTACGGTTTAAAAGCCACATAACAAAGTGCTCTGCATGCCACTCTTTAAAGTTTTCGGTGCTGTAAACCGTCACCCAGTCAGAGATACCGCTTTTTGCTAGTCCGGTTTTGTAGTGCAACTGATGGCCCATTTCATGGAGCCAATCCGACAGCACCGCGCCGTCGCTACCATCTGTCACCTGCTTTCTGATGATATCGGATAAAGTCCAGGCTGCTTTGTCGCTCTGTTTATTAATAATTGCCAAATCCACAGCCCGGCGCATTTCATTAATTGCAGCCCTGCTTAAAGCGTTGCCAGCGTTTGTTTTGACAACTACATGATTAAAACTCCTTGAGGTAAACCCATTGGCATATAAGTAACCTTTGGTGGTTAAGCGCTGCAGAGGGTGAAACTCCGTCTTTGCGTCCAGGTAATCATTAACATCAGACAATATCTTGGTCGGCGCTATCGCCTTTGGATTCATCTGCGCCTGAGTGATAAACAGCGTTTTAATATCGTGTTTGTGCAGGAACTGCGACAGCTGCTGTACTTGCGGGCCAGCTGAGGTTGCTGCAAGTTCGGTCAGCTTTTCATTCAGACGATGGATATTCACACCAGGTACAGTGCTAAAAGCTGATGGTGCCAGACGTTCTGGTAAGCGCTCAGCAAGAGGTTGTTTATCGGCCAACTGCTGTTTGATTTGTTCGCTTGGCTTGCTGGCTCCGGGCGCATAGTCAAAGCCTGGATCAATGCCTTTTGGCACCTGGTGAACTTCGCCGGTCTTTTTATCAACCCAATCCCGCATAGGAATTTCCGGCTCGTTAGATACCTTTAAACCTTTGCGTTCAATGCTTTGTTTTGTCTCGCCAATGACTTTGCATTTACAGCCCCAGCCATTTTGCGGAAACCATATCTGCCAAAAAGCTGCTGTTTTAGGCAGTACCAAGTTGTGGTGTTTTTGATGGTCCGGCCTTGGGTAACGGCTATCGCCATGCACATATCGCCAGAACTCGAACTGCTGCAGTTGCTGGTAACGGCCGGCGTTATAAGCCTGGCGCATGTTGGTATCGTAAATAACCCGCGCCCGCCAGGCAGCATCACCGTTATGCTCCCAGCCAGTGCGTTTAACAATGTTTTTAAACTCGCTTTGAAACCACTTTAAACTGCGCCCTTCCGCTATTGCTGCATCAACCGCCTGGCGTAAATCGGCCAGTAAGTCTGACTTCATTGCACCAGCTACCATAAAGGCGGCGTCATGCTGTTCACGCCAAACATCAGCCCAGCGCTCACTTGGCAGGTTGAGCTTTGCCCTGAAATAGGCAATGGCCTCTTTAAATGGCAGGCTGCCGTAATGGGCTGTTGGTTTTACTGCTGCCATCAGTTACCTGCAGCAACATCAAAACGGCCCGCCAATTCAGCAGTACTGAGCGCCAGTTGCATCACTTCGGCAAGTTCAGACTCATCCAGCTTACCTTCAAGTTGAAGCAGCTGTTGCAGCAAATCTTCCAGACTTGTGGCGTTGGCCACTAACTCTTCTACCGGTTTTAATAGCTTTTGCATTACCGGCGCTGACTTTACTCTCAACTGCGCCGCAAACTGGTCGGCTAAATCCTTTTCCGGGACTTCTGCTTTCAGGCTGGCAATGGCTAACCGCAGTGCAGCTGTTTTATCTGAAGGCGCAGGCACTGCAGGTGCTGCAGCGACGCCCAGCACTGCTTCGCCATTTTCTGCCTGTGGGATAGACAATTTGCCATGTGCCCAGGCTGAAGGGATTTTCATACCCAGGCCAACCAAGGCCGGTAATGATTCGCTAAAGAGCTTAATGTCTTCAGCTTCTTCAATATCAAACTTAATTTGCGGCAACCGGCGTGGATCGCCGTTATAAGACTTGCCATTGAGCATATGCATAGGCCAAAGCAAATCGCGGTTAAGCGTGCTGGCCAGCTGGCGTAAGTCATGGTTGCGGATATCCAGCCGCACTTCGTTATGCACATTGCCCAGGGCTTGACTGCCGGAACTATCGACCTGAGCCGTTAGCGTCTGACCTAAAATCACCTTGGATTGAATACGCTCACACCAAGACATCATGGTCATAAACGGCTCACCACCGCCTTTGGCCGCTTCAATAAAGTCCATTTCCATGCCTTTGGGCATAATGCCGGCGCTGTTATGGCCAACACTCCACACAGCCTGCAGCAACCGGTTCTTTTCATCGGGGCTAGCGCCTGCCGGATATTTACCAATGCGGATCGGAATACCATAAATCTCTAAGAACTCAGCTAAATCGCGCACTGAGTAATTTTTAAAGATAAAGGGCCAGGCAAGTTGCCGGATAAGACCAGACCTTGCCACATAGCCACTTTTGGCAGCATGCCGGTGTTGGATCCAGCCAAACGGCTCAAGGGCTTCGCCTTCAACCGTGCCATTTCGAAGCACCAGCTTATCCTGATTATGCGGCGACAACTGAAACCAGGTGGCAGGCCGGTGCTGAAAATCAGCCGGCAACCGGAAGTCGTGATACCGCTCCCAGTGAAACTCTATATTGCTAAAACCCTTCAATATGCCGTCGGCCATGTTAAACAGCACATCTTCAAAGTTAGGGATATCGGTCAGCACATCGTTGTAATTGGCAGCGTCTTTCTTTTCCTGGGCGCTGGCATTACGGGGTGGCTCTACTCTGAAAGGCACACTGGTTAACGCCATCCGGCGTTTAAACAATTCGGCATAGATATGGCCGTCTTTTTCTTCAACATCTTCAGCCAGGTAACACTGGCCCAGCAAATTGCCCTGCTCGGCGTCGGTCATAATGGCCGCAAGGGTAACAGGCGTTAAACCACGGCTTGGATGCTCAGCGAACTCGCGGCGCAACTGCATAATGCGTGGGCTGTTATCGGTTTGTTTCTGTTTTTCGCGCACCCGGTACGTGGTGCCATTTTTATCTGTTTGCATTACCAACATCCTGCTGCGGATTGCATTTCTGAGGGGGCATCTTTGTTTTGAGTGAGTGCTGTAATAGAGGTAAAGTCGATTTCGCCGCCTTCCATCCAGCTGGCGCGCACGGCCATGGCAAGAGCTACTGCAAAGTCGCCGTGGCGCTGCTGGCCATCACTCCCCTTGCCGGATCCTTTTTCAATTTGCGGCACACCGTTTCTCATCTGGATTTTGCAAAGATCGTCGATGATGTCCTGGTGGCGAGGAATTTCGATAAAGCCATCGTCAAACTCAGCTTTAAGCTTGGGCATCCATTCGCGATACCAGGCTTGGCTCAGCATTACGCAATCCACCATTTCAGTGCCAAATTTCAGCCTGGCAGATTCAGCCAGATAACCGCCGTTACCGGTGCTATCAAAGGCCGAAGCGGTAAAGCGTGGCAGGCGCTCCAGAATAAACATTAAAATCTGGCGCTGTGCTTCATAGGTGCCGTTGGATATTTCCACTACAAAAGGCACCCGTTTGGTTAAGTCGGGCCGGATAGTCAGCGGCACAAATACCGACAAGTCGCCTTTGCGGGCAAAGTCTTCACCAAAAACATGCCGGCAGTCTTTAGGCAACTGCTCCAGTAAATACAGCACGTTGTTTTCAAGCCATTCGCTGACAATGCGTTGGCGCTCAACTTCTGATTTCAGTTCAAAGTCTTTGGGGGCCGTAAAACGCACAATCGGAATACTGCGGTCTTTGACCATGGCACGCTCTATCAGCGTGCGCTTGAGGTAGATACCGGCTCCAGCTTTGGGCACGCAGTAATATTCTTCCAGGGCGTCTTCTTCAGTCGCGGTGTCCTTTAACAAACCCGCTTTCCATTCGTCTTCTTTTTCCTGTGTCCAGGGCAGTTTGCGTGTCTGGCAAATACGCTGATAAAGGCCGTCTTTACAGGCATCATCAAGCGTTATGGTATGCACCGAATAACGTTTTTTGCCGGCGCGGCTGTCCTGCACCAGTTGATTAAACAGGTTTTCAATACCGTTGTGAGTGCTGATTAAACGGACTTTGCTGCCCCACATGGTCAATGCCAGGGCGGCTTTTAATACTTCTGCCAGACGCTCATGGAATGCTGCTTCATCAATGGTGACATTGCCCTGCATACCACGCAGGTTTGATGGATTGGAGCTTAGCGCCTGGATTTTATAACCACTGGCAAAATGCACCACAAAGGTCAGGATCTCTTTGCCTTCCTGACCACCGTCCACAAACACTTCTTCCTGAATTTCAGAGCCGGCTTTATTAAAAACCCGCGCCCACATGGCAGCCGCTTCAATAAACTCGCGGGCCATTTCTTTGTTGCTGCCCACATAAAAATGGTTGCAGCCACCATCCTGACGCCTCGTTGATGCACACAATACGGCATCACAGGCTTCAGCCCAGGTGATACCAGTTCGCCGGCTTTTCTCAGCAATTTTGAGTGGGCTTTCATCTGCCACCCAGCGTTTTTGGTAGCCCAGCAGCACCTCTGCCGGATTAAACTGACTGAGCTGGCTTACATGATGATCAACAGATTCAGCCACGGCCTGAGCTATAGGCGTTACTGCTAACACTGCAGCGGCAGCCACGCTGGCAACAGCATTGGGCAGTTTCATCAGGCGATCCCCAAAATTTCACGTTTAAGAGCAGCCACACCATCTGCGGTTAAGCCAGCCTGTTTCGCTACCTTTTCAGCAGCTTCGGCCGCTTCAGCTGCAAACAACTGCCGGATTTCTTTTTCACGCTTATGGCTTTGCATTGCCGCCGCTTCCAGTCGCTGGGCGGCTAACATGGCGTCTTTAATCAGACCAATATCCATTTCCTCAGCGCTGGACTGCTGCATCATGGCTTTGAATAACTGAGTGCGGCCAATCTCCAGGATCATCTTGCTGACATCACCTGTGGGTTTGTCGCCAAGCTGCGCCACCAGGGCGTTACTGACTTCGCGCAGTTCCCGGATATCTTTGCCGATGGTTTCTAAGTGAGTGGCGTAACGGTTCAGGCCAGAACGGCTTATTTTCAGCTCTGTCTTTTCTTCTTCTGGTAACTGGCTTTGTTCAATTAGGTCGTTGATGTAATCCAGCACATCTTGCTGGGTCAGGCGGCCATCACGCAGCTTGCTGTCCAGCTCGCGCCGGATCTCTTCGGGTAACAGATGGATTTTGCTGCGACGGCCCCTGGTGACTTTATCATTCATTGGGGCACCTTTTATTTTGGCGTTGGGCGTTTGATCCCAGGAATGCGGGCACGGCCATTGGCTGCGTCTAAACCACGTTCGGTTAGTTTTGCTACCTGCACAGAGCCAACCTTGTCAAGCTGCACACAGCCCTGCTCACTCAGCCAGGCTAATTGCGTCCGCAGTTGGTCCCTGCTGATATCAAGCCCCAGCGCGTTCACACCATCATGCAAAATGGATTCATTCAGGTCATACCCGGAATCCTCAGCCAGCAGGCGTAAAATGGCCAGCCGCTGATGTTCGGTCATCAATTCCTGCAACATCAGGATTTCCCTCTAAGTTCGTTCTCAATTAATAAATCCAGCTTTTGGTCGACACTTCGCATCCGGTCATGCACGTTGCCGATTTTGCCGACCAGCTCGGACACTTTTTTATCCAGTTTGTGAAATTCGTCCTGGTCCGGTATGTACTCCATCTTTAACTCCAGTGTGCCCAGGCGTTTTTCCTGAGCTTCCACTGTTTCTTTCAGAGCCGCTGTGGCCTGTTTGTTTTGCTTGGTGGGTTTACTTACCAGCACATAAAGGCCAATCAAGGCGGTAAAAACAACCTGAGCAAGGTCTAACCAAAACTTGGCACCGCTGTAATTGATGTCATCAAACAAAGTGTTTTCCTATGCGTTCACGGATGGTTTGACAGTCAATGCAGCACACGGCCGTTGGCACAGCTGCAATGCGTTTGGGCGGGATTTGAATGCCACAATCGTTACAGTAATAATTGCCCAGTTCGTCTATTTCCTGAGATTCAAGCGGTTTGCTAAGAGCCGATTGCAGCGCCTGTTCGCGCTGCTGCTGCTCCAGTTCGGCAGCGCGGTCAATTAAATCTGTCATGCCGGTTTACCTGGTTTTTGTGCACTGCTTTTACCAAAGGGAGCAAAGCCGTCTAGTGTTCGCAGGCCCATGTAACTGAGTGCAGGGGTATAAATGGCCAAAGCCATAGCCCAGTCTGCACCTGTGCTGCTTTTACCAAAGGCCAGCAACAATTCCATCGCAATGACGTACAGCGAGCCTATATAAAATGACTGCCGAGCCATTAATGGCCTGGTGCGGCGCACATATTCATCGGTGGCGTTGTCACCGTTTCGGATAGTGAGCTGCGTTTCTTTATGGGTTGCTTGCTGATCGCTGTAAGCCAGCTCCTGGCGTCGAGTCTGTTCTTTTTCCAGTTCAATTTTCAGCTGCTCCAGACCCAATAAAACTTCAGGTGGCATGGCAGCAATTTTCTCTGCTGTTTTAGCAATCTTTTGCTCTGGGCTCAGCCCTGCAATATTGCCAACTTGCTCCACAATATCGGCCACTTTGCTTGCGGTATCGTTGCCACCAAACAGCGAGGCAATACCCCGGATCACGTTTGGCCCCTGGCGAATAGCCATGGTGGCTATGCTGGTAATCAGTGCTATCGACATTCAACTGCTCCTAATTTCAGAATTTCCCGCAGACGCTTGTTGGCTCTGAGTTGTTCGCCGATAGACTGGGGAGGGTTAATAAATTGCTGGATTTCAACTGGGGTTGGACTGTGCCAGCCCTTGTCGAACATGGCTTGCATGGTGGCGTCGCGGCTATGTAAAGCCGGCTTTTCTGCAGAGGAAACTGAACCGGTATATACCGCCTTTTCGGCTTCAAACCTTGCCTGGCGGCCACGCTGGTAACTCCAGTCAGCATTGCGACCCATAGTTAATACCGCTCAATCCGAAGTTGCACTTCATCGTTGCCGACCAGTACCAGCAGCTTTTCAAGAGCTTTGCGCGACTCCATCACGGCCCAATCGTTGTCGATGGCACCAAAATAATTACCTGGTGCAATACAACCTTTTAGCTCTGATGGCCGGTTGGCAGCATGAAATAAACAGTGGGTGCGAAGGCTTGGGCCTGCAGGAGTAACACCAAGTGAAGGTGCGCTAATAATCAGGCATCTACCAAAACGTGGGCTTACATGGGCCGATACAACATAGTCACCTGCCGGCACACAGCTGCGGCCAACTTCGTTGTTTAGCCAGGGGCATTCAGCAGTTACACAAAGCCTTTCGCCGGTAGTTGCATTAAACAACTCGCCATAAGTGCCATGTGGGAATGAAAAGGTTTTTAAACGGAGTTTTAAGGGCTGGGACATCGGCCTAATCTGCGGTTAATGGGGGTTAACCGCAGATTAGTTGTTGGTCATAATGGACTTCACTTAAAGAGTTTTGCTAATTTCATTACGTCTCTAAGTGTATTTCGCCAAATTTCAATTGGCAGGTAACGTCCTAGAGTGCGTTTTGGGCTTTTTCTTTTTTCTTTTACTAATTAACTCATCTATATTGCTCGGTATTTGCACCCCCAAATCCCCTTCAGGGCTTGACTTAGCAAGGTTGACATTAAAAGAAGACATCCCCCATCGCTCAAGTACCCAAATTAATCCTTCGAAATAACTTTTATCCTTTTCCCTTGCTAACTTTATGATGAAAAATGCTTTCAACTCAATAACCTGCATAAATGAACTGAAACATTGCAGAACTAAGTTTTCATCCAAATCACGTGCTTTAACCCCTTGGGCTAAAAACTCATAATAATTAAGCAGGTAACAAACTCCGTCATACGCATCACGAATATTTTTAGGCAGGTTAGAAAACGATCTTTCGTCAGTTGTGGTTGTAACGTCACCTAATACCGCTAATTCCTTAGAAATAAAGCGGTTACCCCGATATACTTTGGTAAATGCCGCTAATCGATCTAAATAGGATGCACTCATTCGGGACTGCATAATAATATTCAAAGTGTGCGATTTTCTTGCGTTGTTAGCATGGTTAATGTTTTGAATCCACCAGCCCATCGCTATTACAGATGATGAAACCAAAATTGACAGGGCCGTTTGAAAGAGCGGGTTATACTTGATTATTAAATAACCAATAATCAATTCTACAATAATTATGACCCCAAAGACCTTTAACAGCCTAACTGACTCTGGATAAGCTTTCGCTAGTCTCAAACATGTGAGTGGAACTGCAGCCGTTACAAGTGACGCAAATGTGATGAACTGCATGACATCCAGCAGTGAGTCTCTCGCATTTGTGTTATTACTAACTGTGGTAAAATCAGGATGGTAAAAATAAATAAATGCGTATATCAGTGCGCTAAAAATGGATATGCCAAACGAACAAACCGCAACATTCTTAATCACTATGCAACTCCCTGCTTTTAACTTAATCAGACTTACAAAAAACTAAGGTCCCAAAATGGGACCTTAGAGGGTAGTATTAAGATTGAGATTTATCAACCTAATCCGTAACCTACTAAATAATTTAATTTATTCACTACTGTCATGGCGATTTTCTCCAATTTCATGAAATTTAACTTTTCGACAATCCTATCGAATCGTTGGTGATATTTTTTATTATTTTGAATTACACGAATTGTACCGTGTATTCATTTTAGTTTAATCAAAGTCTTCAGAAAAACCAAAGCAAGAAAGCAGCTTACGCTGCAACCACTTTTTAACTCGACCATTTCGAGTCACACTTTTCTGAGAAAGAGCTCTACATCAAGATGTAGGGGGGCTCCATCACAGGAGTTCCCAATGGGAATTTACCTTAGGTCCCCGTATTTAGTCAATTAATGTAGAGATTAATTTTTAGACGTTATAGTGTTGTGATGAGCGTTTTAAAAAATCTTCGGTTACAACATGTAAAACTCAATGATGGATTGACGTTTCCTATATTAAAAAATATTCAGCTGCCGCCGTGCCCGCTCGGCCGTAGTCTGCTCACGAACTATATGGTAAATCTGAATTGAGGTTAGGCCATACTGGCGTGCCAACTGCTCAGTATTGCCGCCCCGGTGTTGCTGGTAAATCCGGATATTTCTAAGCTCCAGCGCCAGCTTGTCATTACGTGGTAAATACAGCTGCATGCCACCAAAGTAGTTTGCCAGGCAAATTACCAGGTGTTCAGCCAACCGCTCAGGTTCCTTGGCTCCTTTACTACGCAGTTCGCTGGCAAATAAGGCCATCAGGCTTTGCAGCATTGCCGGAATGCGCTTGACAACATCCTGGCGCTGTTCGTCAGGCAAACTCTCCAGTTGCTGCAGTAAATCCTGCAGCTCTTCCGGTGTAGAAAAGGCGTCTAACTGCTGCTCACTCATAAGTCCACCTTTGTAATTACTCTGCCGCCCAGCTGCTGAATACGCTGCTCAAACAGGCGCTTATCTTCTTCTGCTGATAGCTGATGCTGATGTTTTATTTCCATACTGGGTGAATGCTGCACCACCGGTGCCTGTGCTTTTGCTTCCAACACCCGCTTTAAATAGTTGTGGTTGGCCATAGGTTTATTGTCACCCTGATGGCGCTTGGAATGTATGCTTTGCACTGTCTCACGCATAGCTTCGGCCAGTAGTGGCTGATTGCTGGTTAGCTCCAAAGCCTCAAGTGCCAGGTTATAGGCGCGGCTATTGGATAAATCCTGTTTAGCCGGACGAAACAAACCAATGTAACTAACCAGTACCGGCCCTAAGCGATAGCCCAGTTTTGATACCAAGCCCAACAACTGGCGGCCAGACTCATCCTGCACCAGTTGGTCCAGGTGCAAATGGCTGTGACAGACAGGGCAACGACCTAATTTCATGGCTGTTGCTCCTGTGTTTGGCCATGCACCCGGTGCCATTTGTCAAGCAACACCTGGTAACTGGCCTGCTGGTAAACCTCAACGCCCTGGCGCTGTAATGCTTCATACATACAGCGGCGGCACCAGCGTTTTAATGACTCAAGCATTTTTGAGGCGTCAGCACCCTGCAACCATTGAACTTCGGCAATACCCTCGCCGCCGTTCTGCTGGGCAGTCATGCGTTTTACCCAGGCATTCAGTGCGACTTCGCTGCCATCATCAATAAAACCGGCCTTGGCCATAAAAATCCAAATGGCACGCATTACAGCGCGTTCATCCTTTACAGCTGTTTTTGTAGCTGGGCTTAAGCGCTTTTTAACACCGTTTTTTGCCGGTTTTAATTCGGCTTTAAAACCCAGTTTAACCATGGCATCCAGCACTGTTTGCAGCTCAGTTACCGATAAGTTGATACTGCTTGTTTTGCCTTTGCCGTGGTGCGCCAATAAGGCCCTGTAGCTTTCATCGGCCATTTGCAAATTGCTTTTGGCTATGTGGATCATCTGAATTAACCACTTACGCGATGATTTTTTTGATTCGAACATATACAACCTTTTCGCTGCTCTTCAGTACCCAGCCACGACGCTAGATAGACAACCCGGTCACCAATACCGGGCTGTTTCGCTTTAGTTCGACTTGTGGGTTCGGATATATTCCTGCAGTTGTTCCAGACTCTCGCAGTTGTTTTCAAACCAGAACAGCAGCTGCTCTTCTTCAAGTCCGGCGCTTTGCTCTATGCCTTTAATCAGGCTTTCATAACCTGGCACGGTTGGCCAAACGTCCAGTTGGTAGGTTGCACAGAGTGCAACCATGTGCTGACGCAATTCCCACAGGGCCTGTGTTAGTTGATCCACCCTGTCGCCTCCCCGTTTGGCAGCTCGCCATTACCCAACACCCAAAGCAGTGCTGCCGCTACGCCTTGCTCAAAGGTTTCACCTGGATGGTTGGTGGTGTACTGCTCGTGAATGCTCAGCGACACCGCAATTTCTTGCGCTATTGCTTCATCTGTTGGGCGCAGGGTCTGCTTTTTGACTGTTTGGCTCATACCTGCACCGCCGCAATATCCAGTGGAATGGCGCGGTATTGATCGGTGTCGCCAATACGCTCATAAACCCTGATGTATGACTTGCTGCCAACCACCTGCACGGCTTCACTAATGGCCTGCATGGCCTTCACCCAGCGCTCGTCTTTAATATCCAGCCGGCGTAAACCCAGTACACGGCCGGTGCTGATATTGCCTTGTTTGTCGGCATCAAAAGCGCCGTTCACAATAGCCTTTAGCTCGGGCGCCGCCTGTGCAGTCCAATCTTTCAGGCATTCGTCAATTAAGGCTTTGGCGGCCTGCAGGCGCTCGTCAAAGCTAATATGCTCCTGAATAGCTCGTTGAATTTTGTAACGGCCATCAAAGGTATACAGCGTTACATTGCCTTTTTTGCCGCCCATGCTGGTGTCGTATTGCTCCAGCGATAGGTCAATAAACGCCTGAATGTCGCCAAAAGCTTCAGCTTTAAAAGCCGCCATAAACTTGCTTAACTCAGTGGCCTTAGCCACCAGTGCCTTCACTAAACTATCGCGCTCACGGTCAATAGGTTTAATCATCGACTCCGGAATTAAAGAGCCTTTAGCGTCCTGCCAGTAGCCGGCAGGAATTAATGCTGCATGAGCTGCAACTTGTGTAGATGTATCCATGGGGAATCCTCTTGCGATGGTATTTGGTGGGTTAAATCAGTTATTGAATACTTAACGGGTCTGCTTTCCAGGTCACCAAACAGCCTTCAAATCTGGCTGACTGGATACGCTCCGGCGCATTGCCCCTTTCTTTCACACATAGCACTTCAGCCCCATTCAGAATGCGGTGCTTGGGCGGTGTATTGATGGTGATCACCGGTGTTGACTGGTTTAAGCTGATACCAATCACCTGGTAGCCGCACTTGTCCAACCGGTTTACTGCGTTAGTTGCATCACGCAACGCCAGCTTGATTTCGTTTGCTTTGTTCATGTGCATTCTCACTTCAATAACTTGTTATATTTGGCAGCCAGGCTATGCAGCTCGTCTTGCAGCAACTCCAATAAACGTGCGCGACTCCCCTCATTTTCAGCTTGCCTGGTAAGCCTGTTAATCACCGCACTGGCATCGTACTTAGCACTTGAAGTGCCTCGGTTTGCTAATGCATCAAGCTGTACATTTTGAGTAACAGGCAAATCAGAGTTTTCACATCCACTTCGACATGACCGATATAGCCGCAGCTTCTGAGGGTTACTTGTAAACTCATTTTTCTGATGGCGATGGCATTCGTGCCATGCAATTTCACCAAGCACCGGGCAAATAACTGTTTTTTTCAAAAACACGCTTTCGACAAGAGCCTGAATCCTCGCCATATCACCAGGGTATTTTTCGTTTACTACCTGGCTTACTGTGGTATTGCTGATCCCTAATTTGTCAGCGACACTGCGCTGGCCATTAAGATCAACTTGCTCACGTAACACAGCAAGCCACTTCATTCCTGACCTCCAACTTGCTGGAAGGGATAAAGCTTCTGTTCGTTTTGATCCCAAAATCCCTCACTCCGTCGCAAAATAGGTGCTTTAGGGCCAGTTTCACGACGCAATACCCAAGCCCCCTCTTCACCAATTCGCTCCTGATTGCTTTTGTTTTCGCGGCTGGGACGTCGACAGCTGACATAACCCGCTTTTTCTAATGAATTTAAATAGCGATAGACAGTCCGTTCGGAGACCTGAGTCACAGCCACAATCATGCTGACAGTGGCAACGCGGTTAATTCGGAGGCTATTCCAAATTAACTGCTGCCCAGTTTTGCCTTTTCTCAGCCGCTTATTTCCAACTGTCCCACCCCGACCAAACTGGGGTTTGGCATCGTTGCTGGCTATCACTTTGTAGACAAAGGGACGCCCTGCGACGCCAATACCACTAATCACTTGCACACAGCCTTTTTCTTCAAGTCTTTTAATTGATTTACGGCAGAGTTCGATATCCATATCCACTGCATTAGCTACTTCAGAAACCAAAAAACAATCCTTTTGTTTCATATAGTTCCACGCTAATTCGTGTTTATTCATCTGAATATCCTCGGTCTAACGGCGATGACTCAAGAACAAAGGACGGTCTCCCCAGCTATGCAAATCGACATAATCTTCATCACTAGCCAATGCAGCACGCTCAATCTTTTCTAAAGCGATTAAGATGCGGCGCACTTCACCAGCTGACTTTGAGCGGATGTATTCGAGCAGGTCTTCTGCCACTTTTACTCTTTCATCAAGCAGCTCAATGGCAAACAAATTAACGTCTTCAATATCAGCGGCCTTAAATTCAACCCATTCACTGATGCGGTTAAAAAGCTGCTTGCGGTGTGAGATTCGACGTGCAATTTCCTCCATACCAATAAGCACTACTGGCTGTTCTGTGCTGTCATATAAATCTCGGATGGTTTCCATCGTTTTTGCCTGGCCAACAATGTGATCAGCTTCATCGACAAATAACGCCAGCCCTTTCTCATTCATATTACGAATGATGTAATCGACCATTTTGCGAAGAGGGAACATTGGGTCAGCGCCCATTTCATTCATAATCCTTGCAAGGATGCTGCTGGCTGTGTCGGTGGCATAGCAACGAACATATAAAGGCTGATGGCCTGACAAGGTTAATTCGTTAAACATGTAAGTCACTGTCGTGGTTTTGCCGAACCCAGATGGGCCATGAATCAACCCAATCCCAGGGGTGATCATGCTGCGGGATTGCAGGTTTTCAAACATAGCCTGCGTTCGCAGCACATTTTTTACTTCTACCGTTTTATGTTTCATCCGTTATACTCCGTGTTGTAAGTGGCCTTGCTCTGGTACAGCTTGGCCGGTTGCCGGGAGACGCACCTTTGTTAACCGTTGGCGCGTCTACCCTCTTCTAAAATTCTGTCTAATCGTTTTCTGGTCATGGTGTGGGTTAGCCGGAACTTATGTAGCCAGTCTTGTTCGCGTTCAGTTAGCTCCCTAATCAAGCTCTCTCTTGTGAGCCATTCCGCTTGTTCGTGTTCAGTTCGAAGCACTTTGCTTGATTGCTCGTTGAGTACTTCTTTGCGTCGCTCCAATTCGTCACGTCGGGCACTGATAGCCAACAATTCCTCTTCTGAATAACTACTCTCAGACTTACTGGCTAACAGACTGGTCGCACTTTTACTCAATGCGCTTAGTGCGGCATTGGAGGTATCGACTTGTGTAGGGTTAAAACCAACAATTGCCTGATTGGCTAATTTCTTCTGAGCTAGCTCTACTGCTGCCAGTTGGTTGATGCCAAATTGCTGCTGCAACGTTTCGGCAGTTCTTTTAAAATCGCGCAAACCTTTCATGGCATTTTTACGGCGCTCTCTGAATTCAGCTGGGTCAATATCACGACCAATAAGGTCCATGTTTACTGCTTCCACATAGGTCTCGCCCCACGCATCCACCGGATAAAGTGTTGCTCTGCCGACATCTGACGGATCAAGGAACACTCGAACCTCTTTTCTGTTCCAAGTGCTTTCCATCAGTTCAGGAGCAGTAAATCTGATGCCCATAATTGATACACCGCCACGCACTACTGTTGCTGTTCCGGCAAAATTAAGCAGCAAGTCCAAGCTATGTGGATTTTCAGGCAGTTGCGGGCGGTAACCTGATTCTGCATAAACCTGTAATGGTGATTTACCAGCTAAACCAGAGTGAGGTTTATGGTGGTAGTCATAGGTCAAATAATCATCGAGGATTTCTTGCAGCTCACCAGGCGTTAGTGACAACTCCAACAACTTACGCTCACGGTTGCGCCGTTCTGAACCGATACTTTCAGCAAAACTCTGCATATCCTGCAGGCGTTTTTTATCTGCAACGTTATGACCAACATAAGCAGGCAATTTCTCCATCAAGCCATGGCTTATGGTTTTAAAAGCACGTTCAATAAACGGTTTTTCCCAACCGCTAAAAGCAGTGGCTTTGCTCTGATTAAGATTCAACATATTGAACAAACCAGAGGTTTTTTTACTCACATAATCACTACCATTGTCTGTACGGATCAGACTTTCCGGCTCTGGAATGCCCCAGGTCAAAAGGCACTTTCGCATTAACAGACAAATGCCTTCGCTGTTTGATGTTGGCATTAACGTCAGCATTAAACGGCGAGTAAAAACGTCTATTGCGCCGATAATGCTATAGCGACGAGCTTTGCCATTAACGTTTAGCTGCACATCCGTAGGCGTAGAATCAAGCTCCCAAACTTGATTTGGACCTGATACCCATGGATACATCGTGCCAAATAGCGGCCTATGTGAGTTATTGAACTCGCGCGGGTTGGTTGCATAAGCCAACTCAGTAACGAGTTGTTCTTTTACCTTCTTTAAATGCCTCGCAACTGAACTTACTGACACTGTGGGCCAATGAGGGAAGCTCTCAGCTTTTTTTACAGAGATAAGGTTATGTACTTCTTTTGGCTTATCAGCAAAATGTGGTTTAGCTGTTACAACAGCTAATACGAACTGCGTTAGTTCTGTGTGCTTGTCGAATTTGCTGGTAACTGCACTTTTGTATTTACCAGCCAGCGCGGCAACACCATCTTTTGCTGCAGTCGATTTCCAACGCCTTAAAGTTACTGGGCTTACCGATGGAATTAGTGTTTTGATCCACGCATCCACTGCAATCAGGCCCTTGTTGTACTGTTCACAAAACTGATTTTCACCAGTTGTGCCCTGGCGCTTTTTTGCAAAAGGAGCAACAAATTTATCCATGACCTGAAGCAAACATAATTTGGCCTGCGCCAGATTTTGTTTTTCTTCTGAAAGAGAACTCAGCTCACGTAAAAGCCTTTCTGATTCACGCTGTTTCCTCTTTGTACGAGCGTTTTCCTCTGCATCTATCTGACTTACAAACTGTTGGTATACAGGCGCAACATCACCAGTTAATTCTTTTCCTGAGTTTAAAAACTCAACGGTTTCCTGTGGCAGGCTATTAATGTTGAATTCAACACCTTTACCTTTTAATTTTGGCCGTTGCTCCCAGGATTGTTTTGTGGCGCGCAGCAACACTGCCCGCTCAGTTTTTGGCATGCCTGGAGAGCCTGCCAGTTCGGCTGCTGAAAACCAGTTCTTAGACATTATTTCAACTTCCGAGCGTAGCGACTTGGCCAAATAATTTCCGGTTCAGTACCAATAGCATCGGCAACCAACCGCTCTCCCTTGGGCCAATGAGTAACCAATACGTTGTAAAGGGTGCCGCTTTGCAATCCATGCTTTCTGGATAAAGACGCCATTGACCAGCCTGCCTTTTTAAGGGAGGAGATCACATCAGCTCTGTGCCAGTCTTTGCTTT
The DNA here is from genome assembly GCF_025245835.1 of Rheinheimera sp. 4Y26. Classification (GTDB taxonomy): domain Bacteria; phylum Pseudomonadota; class Gammaproteobacteria; order Enterobacterales; family Alteromonadaceae; genus Pararheinheimera. Next base: position 24,831 of record NZ_JAOBWS010000013.1, on the reverse strand, counting down.
CCATTCCAATTCTCCGCAATTTCAATTAACCTTTTAACAGTTCTACTAAGCGTAGTTGCTTATTAGTTTATATATAAACTTCGGTTTATCAATCGGTTCATTTCAAGATTTCTGTTTATTTCTTATAAAACTTTGTTTTATAAAGAAATTTAATTATTAACCGAATGATTAACCATTTATAAACCAGAGGCATTTGTGAGCACAGAGTGTTGGTTAACCCCAAAACAAATAACTGAATTGCAGGGAATGCCTTCTTCCGTCCCTGGGGTTCATAAAAAGGCAAAAAAAGAGGGATGGTTAGTCAGAAAGCATGATGGTGTGCGTGGCCCTGGGGTCGAATATCTGCTGCCTGAAACGGTGTTAGCGACTAATCAAAAATCTGACGTGAAAGCAGATGACGTAAGCCAGTTTATGCATGAGTTTGTGCTTATTCCTGGTTACTCTGTGCAGGTCTCTGCCGGGCATGGTTCTACTGCATTTGAGAATGAGGCCCCTTCCAGATTCCTGGCATACCGCAAGAAGTGGTTGCAATACAGGGGCTTTAAAGAAAGTGATTTAGTGATTGTTTGGGCCAAAGGCGACAGTATGGAGCCTACTATCCACAACAACGATACCCTGGTAATCAATACCAGCCGCAAAAGACCTATTGATGGGCACATTTACGTTATAAGGTTTGAGGATTCGCTATGGGTAAAGAGAATGCAGGTTAAAGCATCCTCTTGGATTCTACTCAGCGATAACCCTGTATATCCCCCAATGGAAATTAAGCTTGATGAGCAATCAAGTTTTGAGATCGTTGGCCAGGTGGTCAATATTTCAAAAGACATTGGAAATTAAATCGGATCTGCAGATCTGATTCGGTAAAATAATCGGATCAGATCCAATTCTTTTTGCTCAACTGCGTGTTTTATTGGTAAGTAGAGCTTGAATGCGTTGATAGTGCTGGCTTGCGGGTTAATTCAGGTAGCAATTTGAGCTTTTCGATTTATCATTCTGATTGATTTTAGGTTTCACGATAAGGGCATACTTTTTTTCAAACTTCTGATTTCTGGATCCGATTTGCTGATAGCTTAAACATGCATTAAATAACGTTAGAAGCCTTATTACATCAGGCTTTCCCACCAAATCCCGCGTTATTTCACCTATTCCCGGTTTTTATCTATATTTATCAATCCATACGGTTGGTTACACCAATGACTTTGGCTACAGCAGTCCAGACACGTCTGGAAATTGTCACTCCAGTGCCAACTTTTGTCATCCCAGCGCCAACTTTTGCCGCAAGTTGCCCTCCCCCGCAAGTTTTACCAGCCGCGAAATACTGCAAAAATACCTCGCTGATCAGCAGCTGGTTGAAGAAAACCACGCGCTGTATTTACTGAACACCATCCATCAGAACATGGTGATTGCAGATTTAGACTTTTCTATCGACCATGCCAGACTAAAAGCCTTTGCCATTACACAAGCTGACTTTTGCAAAACTGCCGACCTCAGCACCGCAATTAACCACTTTGAAAAATACCAGCTTGGCAAACTTGCCTACACCGAACAGGAAATTAAAAACCGCCTGCAGGATGCCAAATTCTGGTTGCGCCGTATTCGCCGTAAAACGGCCTCGCTGATTAACCAAGTTGAACGTGCATTAGGTTATGTGTCAAAACGTCGTGCCGTGTATTGCGGCGATGTGTCGTTACATCGCTATAAGCAGAACCAGCAACTAAGTCAGCAATATATGCAAAACAGCTATTTGCAGAATGACGAAGGTTTCAGTATTTCTTTGGCAGAAATCGCACAGCACAACATTAGTAATCCGGTGATCCGTCGTCATGAATTGATGGTCAGAATTCGTGGTTTTGAAGAAGTCGCCCAGTATTGTCAGCATGCGGCGGTATTTGTCACTTTAACCACGCCATCAAGAATGCACGCCACCAATGCAAGCGGAATTCCGAACCCAAATTATGACGGTTCTAGCATCAACGATGCACAGGACTACCTAAACCACGTTTGGCAGCTATGTCGCGCCAAGTTTGATCGCGACGAAATTAAGCCCTATGGCTTTCGGGTAGTAGAACCGCATCACGACGGCACACCACACTGGCATTTGCTGTTGTTTATGCCAGTCGAGCAGATCAAAACATTTAAAGAGATTGTCACCCATTACGGCCTGCAAGATTCGCCCGATGAAAAAGGCGCAAAACAGTATCGGGTTAAGTTTATTGATATTGACCCCAACAAAGGCAGTGCTGCCGGATATATCGCTAAGTACATCGCCAAGAACATCGACGGCTTTGAGGTTGGAACCGACACCAGTGGTCAGCCATCAAACTTAGCTGCAGCAAGAATTAACGCATGGTCAAAGGCTGCCGGTATTCGCCAGTTTCAGCAAATTGGTGGCCCTAGTGTCACAGTTTGGCGCGAGCTTCGTCGTCTAAAACAAACCGAAAATCAAACAGAAGAATTTAATGCAGCCCATGCTGCTGCCGACGCCTCGAACTGGGCTGCGTTTTGTATTGCCATGAATGCCGTTGATACACCACGCAAAGCGCATCTGATAAGCCCCTATTACGAAATCCGCGCCACTGAATCTATCGACTACCAAAGCGGAGAAATTCAAAGCTGCCCACTAAACCGCTATCAGGAATTACGAAAACCTGCGCTGTCGGGTCTGTCGCTGCTTGGTATCACTATTAAAACCCGCACGCGCAGATGGTCTTTGTCATCTGCGCCGCCGAGCCGAGATAGCACCAACCCGCCTTTAGGTGGGCTGGTGCTGTCGAGTGAGGTGGCAACCTTGGACTTGTGTAAATAACTGTACGGATGAAAAAATGAATAAAAAGATGAATACCCCAAGCACCAGTTTTACCGTAAATGAAGTGGTATTACTGCTAAACCTCACAGTCATCAAACAAGATCGTGGTGATAAGTTCCTGCCGGAAAACCTTGGAATTATCTGCGGTGTATTGACCTTAAACGAAGAAGTTGAAATGGTCGTGAAGTTTATTGACCGCGTTTGCCAGTTCACCAAGTCTGAATTTAACCGTCACTATCGGATAATCAACGAATGATTTTTCCGAAGCTTCCGTTGACAGAAACTGCAGCTTGCATTAGTTTCGCATCTGCAGCTCGTCCGAAAATTGCCCATTGCCTAACTAGCCACCAACCTGATTTAGGGTTTTATTCAAATTACCTGGGCTCGGATCTACTAACTAAACTCATACTTAACTTAAGTAGCGTAATCGAAATAGCCCATGAGTTCAGACACAAAAACGTCTGCTCTCAAACAGATGGTGTTCGGCGCATACTCTCAAATAAACCTACTTTCCGCTGCATTTTAAATCCCAAAAAACTTAATTCAGGCTTTTTTAGCTTGTTCCATTTGGCTTTGAAACAAGTCGCGCGCTATAGGCGCGTCTTGAGGAATAGGTATATGCAAAATCAAATTTCAGACCCACAAACAACGGCTATCCGTTGGGTCACCGTAGAAAAATGTGCAGAGCTTATCGGTTGGACAAAAGACGCAATCAATGCACTGCGCGTCAAAGGCAAAATCCGTATGGATGTTCATTGGGTTAAACGAAACGGCCGGATCTTTATTGACATGGCCGCTTTGCAACAATGGATAGGCACAGGGAGATAAGCCATGAAACCAACTGAATTTAAAGGCATCTACGCCAGTGAAAGTTCTATCCGCATTGATTTTATGTTTAATGGCGAGCGCTGCCGTGAAACCATCCGCTGTACGCCCACCAAAACCCGATTAAAAGAGGCTGCGGTCAAACGTGAACAAATCATCTACGAAATTGATATGGGCAAATTTGACTACAGCAGTCATTTCCCAAACAGCCCACGCGCGCTGAAACACAGCCCGAATAAAGCAGCCCATATCACCATCAGGCAATCTGTTGAAATTTGGTTTAAACACAAAAGCAAAAACTGGACACGTAGTACTTACCGTGGCTACGTCAGCAAAGTGAACACGCATGTTTTGCCTAATTTTGGCAGTATCACGCTTGCCGACTTTAAACCATCAATGTTCAAAACTTGGGCTGCTGCTTCAACGCTGTCGCCAAAGTCTGTTAATGAAGTACGCTCCATTATGCATGGCATTTTTAAAGAGCAATTTAACGACAGCATTATCGAATCCAATCCGATTGAAAAATGCGAACCACTGCCACGCCGAACCAAAAGGGTTAATCCGTTTAAGCCAGAACAGCGCGAAGCAATTATTAATGCAATAGCCAATCCGATAGCCCGTGATTTTTACATCTTTGCATTTAGCACTGGCCTCAGAACAGGCGAACAGTTGGGCTTACGCTGGCAAGATGTCGATTTTGATAAACAGCGTATTTATATCCGGCAATCCATCGTCAATGGCAAGCTGGCTGGCACTAAAACCGAAAGCTCAGACCGAACCCACCATTTAGATGACAGGGCGCTGCGGGTGTTGCTGAATATTCGCAACTATCACCCAAATCTCAGCCATTATGAACGGGTTTTTCTCGATCCGTCCACCATGAAGCCTTGGAAATATGATGGCGTACCACGGGAAAGACACTGGAAGCCAGCACTTAAGGCAGCAGGCGTGCCCTATCAACGGCCATACACCTGTCGTCATACCTATGCTTCCACTATGCTAACGGCCAAACGCGATCCAAGTTGGCTGGCAAAACAAATGGGGCATAAAGATTGGGGCATGATCCGAACCATTTACGCACAATGGATTGACTAAATAATTTTAATCAGCAGCAGGCAGCTGCCACGGGGAGGAACCGCGCTTAGCGGCGGGGCACCCGTGGTGGCTAATGTATATAGTCATTGTACGAAGTGCATTGACCCTAACCCAATTTGGAAAAGTCTTAAAACCTGAACTTTTGAAGGTCGAAAGTTTAAAATATTGCCTTAACGACGTTTAAACTCTGAATTAAGAAACCAAAGCTTGATTAAATGCTAGTAAACAGAGCAATCATGCTCTATATTTAACGTGAAATTTTCTCGTTATCCATTGAGGGTGTTATGTTAGTCTGTTTTAGAGCAGAAAATTTTCGTTCTATATGTGATCCCATTGAGCTAAACCTCCGGCCAGCTCCTCGCTTAAGAAACCATAAATCACATGTGGTACAACCGATTAAATCGAATTTAGATCTAAAAGTTCTCAAAACCAGTTTGATATATGGTGCAAACGCATCTGGGAAATCAAACATCGTTAAAGCAATAGATTTTGTTCAGAACTTGATAACGAGTTCTAAAGCCAGTGACGAAAAAATTGATTTCACTCCGTTCAAGGTAACTAAAACCCCAAAAGAAAGCGCTTCATTCTACATTGAGTTTACGATCGATTCATTCCATTTAGCTCTAACATTCGAGGTGAATAAGGATAGAATCCTCTACGAACGACTTTCTTATATTGAGAAAAATCGCGAGAAAATTATATATGAGCGAAAATCAGACAAAGATTTTCACGAGTTCAACTCCGACATAATAACAGATAGTGAAACTCTTAACTTCATAAGTGCATTGTCAAAGTATGCGCCAGAAAACACATCAATCATAAATTTTGTTAGTCAGAACGGAAAAATACAAAAGGATTTACCTCAAAATTTTACGTCTTACCTAAGAGCAGCATTCTTTTACTTTAAATATTGCCTAGTAATCGTATTCCCCAATAGTCGTTATGGAGGGCTTACCGATGATGTTCAGGATGGAACTATAAACTCTTACACAGCCAATATAAAAGATTTTGATACTGGCATAGATAGTCTAAACATAGAAAAGGTTGAATCATCATTATTTAGCCCATCATTAATAAACAAGATAAAAAAAGAAATCGAAATTCTTGACCAACCAATTAAGTTTGAAAACAATTTTCGCGAATACACAGCAACGAAAAATGGTGACGAAATTGATATCCATGAAATAATATTAAAACACAAAGACATTCATGGTAATCAATTTGACTTTTCTACGTCAGAAGAATCCGATGGAACAGTGAGATTATTAGACTTAATACCTGTACTATCAAATTCTGAAGCGCTTAAGAACGTATTGAAACCAACGTTTATAGTAGATGAATTTGACAGAAGTCTGCATCCGAATTTATCAAAACTTTTCTTAGAGAAATTTCTTAGCACTGACACTCATGCGGGGCAGTTCATTGTAACTACCCACCAGTCCGAATTGCTAGATCTAAAACTCATAAGACGAGATGAAATTTGGTTTGCACAGAAAGAATGGAATCAATCTACGTCTCTTTACTCACTGAATGATTATTCTACAAGACATGATAAAGATATACGTAGTGCATATTTAAATGGCTTATTTGGAGCAATCCCGATAGTTGAGCGCACCAGTAATGAATAAAATAAGCCAAATATCCTCAGCTAGAAAGCTTAATAAAAAACAATTAGACCCTTGCTGCTTCGTACTATCAGCCGAAGGGCAAGATGAAATATTATATTTTGAATCGTTAAAAAAAATAATCCCAAGGCAATTTGATAAATATTATCGACTTCATGTCGTAAAGAAAACAAATGTAAACCATAGCGCGATAACCCACATATGCAGAGATCTAAATGAATATATTGCAAGCGGAGTTAGCAAATTTAGAAAAACAAAAGAATGCTCATATGTAATATTTGATCACGACAGTAATTTTCAGGCAAACCACATAAAAAATACATTAATCAATATAAAAGAGTGCCGCCAAAAGAATTACATTACAATATGCTCCAATCCTTGCTTCGATTTATGGCTCATATTGCATTACATTGATATAACAAAAACAAATGACCTAGAAAAAATACTTGAAAACAAAAACAACTACGTAAAACAATATCTACATAGAGTTAGAAATAATGAAGATTTTAGCTTGTTAGTAAGGCGCTACAAGGTAGCAATTTACAATGCAAGTAAGTTAGTCGCTCTTTGCAAAGATAAAGCCGGCTCATATCCGTTTGCATGCTTAAAAACAGAAGTCGTTTTTTTACTTGAAGACATCGTTGATGCTGGACTACTTGAGTGCTAGTTCAACTTATTGGTGGGTTTCTAGAATTAAGCAATTTAGTATTTATTTGCTTCCAACATACTGAGATAAATATGAATATTATGGGTTCAAATCCCCCCAGCTCCACCAATAAAACAAAAGGCCACCTCCGGGTGGCCTTTTGTTTTATTGGTGTTTTAGCTTTATCAGCGCATCTTTATACAACGAAGTCCTTTATCCCCGCACTCGCCAACCAAACTGCCACAAATCAGAACTCCCAACCCGCTAATCCAGCAAAAAACACCAGTTGTCGACTCTGGCATTGCCGCAGGCGGAATAACAGTGTTATAAACCTTTATCCCTGTTTTGGGTTTTATCAAGGATGTACACCATGGAATTGGTTCAGATTTTTATACTGTTTTTACTCGCTGTTGCCACTATCACCCTGATTGTTATCTCAATAAAACTGACCGACTTAGTCGATGAGAGCCGAACTTTGCGATTGTCGGTGCAAAATATTGAGGCAGATGAGCTGTTTCAGCAAGGACATCAGAACCAACAGGCCCGACAGGCGCAGCAGCAGCGTCAGGAAGAAATTCTGCAGTTATTACAGGACATTGCCAAACAAATGTCACAACGCCAGGCTACTGAACCGCAGCGCAACAGCAGTGTGGAAAAAACCATCACTGCATCTGCTGCCGCCACTATCAGCCGCATCAGCAACCGTTAACACCAGCTCTATGGCAAAGTTGCTGAAATGCATCAGTATATGGCCGGTGCAACATCACCTTGCGGCATAAACGTCATCAGGACGGCAGAGCGCAAACCCCCACTACGCGCAGTTTTGCAGCAGTTAAACGCGAAATGTACATCGCCGGGTTGACAGCACCATGGCAGCCCATGATGATGGGCGCCTGACAAAGCAGTCGCTTTATCTTGTTCCGGCAGCCTCTGCTGCCCCGCCTGCAGGGAAATTTTCATGTCTTTTATTCGTGCTCAAAATGGTTTTATCTGGGGTTTTGCCCTTGGTATCAGCGCCGCGTCTATGTTGTTTTATATCTGGCATATGGAAAGCCTGAACAAGCTGCAGCAACAATGGCTGGCCAGCCAGCAGACTCAATTACAACAGCAGCAAAATTCCACGGCCAGGCAAATAGAAACCATTGATTTACTGATGAAAAGCTACAGCATTTCCGACGGTAGTGAAGATTTGGATATGCGCGCCGAGCTTATTCGTGCCAACCATATGCCACTGTTACTGGCGTTACAACAGCAGTCGGGCACAGATGTCAGCGACTTGATAGATCCGGCCAAAGCTTTTAATTCGGCCCAGCTTTATGCCGCTTTATTGCGGATCAAACAACAACACGAAAAGCAGCAGGCGCGCAAACTACTGGATGAAAGAGCCAAAGCAACAGCACCAGCGGCAGCCCAACCCTAGTTTTTTTCCACTGTGCTGCCCACGCAGCTAAAAAATCAGCGTACACTGGAATGACCTATGTCCGGTGTACTTTCTGTTTATGAAACCTGCTTTACCCCATAATGAAGCCGAACGCCTGAATTTCCTGTATCAGCTGCAAATTCTTGATACTCAGGCCGATCCGGACTTTGATGCTTTAACCCGCTTAGCTGCGCTGATTTGCCAGTCGCACACTTCTCTTATCAGCCTGATAGATAAAGATCGTCAGTGGTTTAAAGCCAAACTGAATATGGCGGAAAACGAGACAAGGAGAGATGTTTCGTTTTGTGCTCATGCTATTTTGCAGCCGGATCAGCTGACATACGTACCAGACGCCTTATTAGACCCGCGTTTTGCAGATAGCCCACTAGTGACCAAACCCAACGGCATCCGCTTTTATGCCGGTGCCCCGCTGCTGGTCAAGCCCGACCTTTCCGTCGGCACTTTGTGTGTAATAGATACCAGTCCCCGTGAGCTGACAGAGGCGCAAAAAGAAGCGCTGAAATTATTGGCCAAACAAGCCGTTAGTTTGATGCAAAACCGTTTGCTGGCGCGGGAAAAAGCACAGCAACAACAAACTTTAACAACAGTCACTGAGCATGTGCCTGTGCTGCTGGGCCAAATTGACCGGCAACAACGTTATGTATTTTGTAATGCCAAATATTCCGCCTGGTTTGATGTAAAGCCGGAACAGGCGGTCGGACGCACTATTGAGGAGGTTTTTGGCAAAGAGTTCAGTGATGAACTGGCACCTTCGCTTGCACGTTGTTTTGCCGGTGAACAGGTTGAATATATAACCCCTGAGCGCAACGGCCGCATTCTGAGCCTGTGTTTTGTGCCGCAAAAATCCTCTCAGGCTGAGGTTGAACATGTGGTGATTGTTGGCACCGACATTACCGAAAGCCATCAGCAACAACAAAAAACCCAGCAAGAGCGTGACCGGCTGGACGCTATTATTCAGGGCACCAACCTCGGCACCTGGGAATGGAATATTCAGACCGGCGTCACTATTTACAACGCCCGCTGGTACCAGATGCTGGGACTGCCACAAGAGTCTCACACCACCATTGCCACCTGGGAGCGCTTGTTACACCCGGACGACCTGCAGCCATCAACTGAGCTGTTACAGCAGCATTTTGCCGGTTTATTGCCATTTTATGATGTGAAATTTCGCATGCGCCATCAGCTTGGGCACTGGGTCTGGATCCACGCTGTAGGCCGGGTGACCAGCTGGGATCAAAGCGGCAAGCCGTTATTAATGTTTGGTACCCATACCGATATCAGCCAGGACAAAAAACGCGAAGCTGAGCTGATGGCAAGCCGCTCCTGGCTGCAGGCTGTGGTGGATTCCTCAACCGAAGTCGCAATGATTTCAACAGACCCCAACGGCATTATTCAGCTGTTTAACACAGGTGCCGAGCGCATGCTGGGTTACAGCGCCACCGAACTGGTGGGTAAACAAAGCCCGGCGTTATTTCATGATGCCGCCGAAATTACCCGCCGCGCCGAACAACTGAGTAAACAGTTCCAGGAAAACATCAGCGGTTTTGATACCTTTGTTTATGCGGCGCGGCGTGGCTCCGGTGAAACCCGGCAATGGACCTACATCTGTAAAAATGGTGAACGGAAACAGGTTCGGCTCAGTGTGTCTGTGATGCGCAACGACGATGGCAGCGTACTGGGTTATATGGGCGTGGCTGTTGATATTACCCAGCTGGAGCAACTGAACCATGCTTTGTTACTCAGTGAACAAAGGCACCGCTCTATGCTGGAGAACCTGCCGGGCGTGGTGTATCGCTGTATTAATGATGCGCACTGGACCATGTTGTTTATCAGTGATGAAGTGGAAAAACTGACAGGTTATCCGGCAAAAAACTTTATCCGCAATAAAGTCACCAGCTTCGCCGGCATTACGCTGCCGGAAGACAGTCAGAACAACAGAGTGGTGGTGGAACGTGAGCTGGCCAATCACAGCCGTTTTAGCGTTGAATATCGTATTCGTCACGCCGATGGTTCAATCCGTTGGGTGCAGGAGCTTGGTCGCGGCATTTTTGATCAAAACAATCAGCTGCTCTATATCGACGGTTTTATCTGGGATATCACAGCGCAAAAAGAAGCACAGCTGGCACTGCGGGCCAGTGAACAAAAACTATCGTCTTTGTACCAGCTGGCTCCTCTTGCCATAGTGCTAAGCCGGTTTGATGATGGCGTTATTCTGGACGCCAACCCTGAACTGCAACATATGCTGGGCTATGACCACCACAGCCTGATCCATAGCCGTTTTGCCGATCTGACCCCTGCCAGTTACGACGAACAGGAACAACAACAATTAACTTCGTTACAACAAACCGGCCGTTATGGTCCTTATGAAAAAGAACTGCTGCATCAGGATGGCCATCTGGTGCCTGTGGTACAAAGTGGTGTGCTTATTCAAAGTGCCAGTGGCGAACAACAAAGCTGGTCCATTATTCAGGATATTACCGAGCACAAACGCATAGAGCAGATGAAAAATCAGTTTGTCTCTACCGTCAGCCATGAACTTCGTACCCCGCTCACTGCCATTTCCGGTGCGCTTGGGCTGATTAGCGGCGGCGCTTTGGGCGAAGTGCCAAAAACCATGCAGAATATGCTGGCCATAGCACAGGAGAACAGTAACAAACTCAGCCAGCTGATTAACGATTTGCTCGACATTGATAAACTGGTGGCCGGTAAAATGCAGTTTGAGTTTTCGACCTGCTCTATCAAAGAATTACTGGAACAAAGTGTGTTACATAACCAACCTTATGCGGACAAATATCAGGCCCGAATCAGGTTGGAAGCAGATACAGATGGTGCTGTGCAGCTTGATCCGATGCGCTTTCATCAAATCATGGCCAATTTATTGTCAAACGCAGCCAAGTTCTCCCCTGCCGGCAGTGAAATACTGGTAAAACTCAGCCAGAAAAACACTGAAGTGATGATTGAGGTACTGGATGCAGGCCCTGGCATCAGTCCTGAGTTCCAACTACGGATGTTTGAAAAATTCTCTCAGGCTGATTCAGCTGACGCCCGCAGCAAAGAAGGCACAGGCCTTGGTCTTGCTATTGTCAAAGAGCTGACTGAGCGCATGCTCGGCCATATCAGTTATCACAAACGCCCGGAAGGTGGCAGTTGTTTTGCACTTTATTTCCCGACTCTGCAGCCTGGCAACAGCTTGCACCGCGATGCTGTACTGGTGGTGGAAGACGATCCGGCCGTTGCCGGTTACATAAAAATGCTGCTGGAAACCTCGGGTTATCTGGTCAGCACGGCCCATAATCTGGCGAGCGCCAGAAGAGCTTTGAGTTTACGCAGTTTTGTTGCCATGACGCTGGATATGCATCTGCCGGATGGCCATGCTGCAGCCTTTATCAGTGAACTGCGCAGCCAGCGTCAGACCGCCAACTTGCCGATTCTGGTGATTTCGGTGGAAAAACAGGAAGGACAAACGCTCTATACCGGCTTTACCGCTTTTGACTGGCTGACCAAACCGCTGCAACCTGATGTGTTACTGGACAAGCTGCACAATTTGCTCAGCCCGGCCAAAGCCAAAATTTTACATGTAGAAGATGATCCGGCGCTGAGCTCGCTGCAGCAGCTTACCATCGATGAAGCCTGCACCGTCAGTGCTGGCTCGGTGGAAGAAGCCAGCCGGTTATTGCAACAGCAACATTTTGATCTGGTGGTACTGGATTTAGGTTTACCGGATGGTTCAGGTTGGGAGCTGTTGCCGCTCATCGCTAAACAACATCAGCATGTTCCGGTGCTGGTCTGGTCGTCAGAGCAGGTGACTGCAGAACAATGTGCCAGAGTGGAGGCTGTGCTGGCTAAAGGTCAGCATGCCATTCCACAATTATTGGATACTATTCATCAGCTACTGGCGCTGCAAAAATCCTGACCTGATTGCGGCCATTGGTTTTCGCCTGATACAACGCCTGATCAGCCTGCTCTATCACCAGATCAGGCTGCAGGTGGCCGTTGCCACAGGCAATACCTGCGCTAAAAGTGCAATAAAAGGTGTGGTTATCAAAACTAAAAGGGAAACCGGCAAAAGACTCACGCAGTTTATCAATGACACTAAAAGCTTTTTCCACCGGACAATCCGGCAATACCAGCAAAAACTCTTCACCGCCGTAACGGCCTATCATGTCGGTTTTACGCAACTGCTGTTTTAACAGATTCGCCAGGCTGGTAATCACCTGATCGCCGGTTAAATGGCCATAATTGTCGTTGACCTTTTTAAAGTGGTCGATATCCAGCATCACCACACTGACCTGCTGCTGCGCCCTGTCACTGCGTTCCAGCTCAGTTGCCAGACGCTCTTTTATATGTGCGTGTTGTAATAAGCCGGTCAGGCTGTCTTTGGTCATCACTTCGGCCAGCTGACGGGCACGCTGAGCTCTGGCAAAAATAGCCACCACCAGCGCATTGTCGCTGATAGGTTTGGTCAGGAAGTCATCACCCGCTTTGATCAACACCGCCAGCTGCCGCTCACTGTCGGTTTCCGAAGATAAATAAATAATAGGCACCCCCAGCCACTCATCCTGTAACCGGATAAGTTGCGCCAGCTCAGGCCCTGTGCATTGCGGCATATTGACGTCGAGCAGAATCACATCTGGGTGGAATTTACGTAAACCGGCAAAAATATCTGCCGGATCATTCAGGATCTCAGCACGCAAACCCGCCGTTTCAAGCACCAGCGCATAATGCTTAGCCAGCAGTTGGTCGTCATCGACAATCAGCACTCTGAATGCATCGCGCTGCCTGCCGGCCAACAATCGCTGTAAGCGCGCTTCCAAAGCCTGGGCATTAATAGGTTTTACAAAATAACCCAAAGCGCCACAGCGCACCGCTTTGAGGTAAAAATCAAAATGATCATGACCACTGATCACAAAAAGTGGTAACTGCTCCGGCAACTGTTGCTGCATACGTTCAACAAAACTAAGGCCACTCTCAGTTTCTTCAGGCAACTCTATGTCGATGATCAATGCATCAGGTAACTTTCGCAGTAGTGCAGCCTGCAACAAATGGCTTTGTTTAAACCACTCCACCACATAACCAAAAGTGGATAAAGTCAGGCACAAATGCCGCGCTGTATCACCTTCATCTTCCAGCAGATAAATCAGCGTTTGTTTTTTCTCGTTACTTTTGGCGGCAACAGGTAACTGCTGCCGCTGCTGCACCACCAGGCGTTTTTGCTGGCGCAACTGGGAAAAAATATGGCGGAAACTGTCGATTTGCTCAGCCGCAGGGGCATTGGTATCAGCCAGCCAGTTTTTAGCCTGCAGCTCAAGCGCCTTGGCAGACTGGCCCAGCTCATGAAAACCAAAGGTGCCGGCAGAACCTGCCAGAGTGTGAAAACTTGCCAGCAGTTTAGCAACCAGCGGACGCCAATCCGCAGTTGTATCCAGTTGGTCCAGCTGCTGCTGCAACTGTGGCAATTCCTGTTGTAATCGATCCAGATATTGCTGGTGCAACAGAGCCATTTGTTGCTCGAGCTTTTCTTTTGCGTTTGTCATGCGTCCGCTTCGCTTTATTCCGATGCCTTACTATAGCAAAGTTCCCTGAACAACCAAGCGGTTAGAATAGGTCCAACAGCTTACAAACGCACCGTCAGGCCCTGTGCCAAACTTTGCCGGTAAGTCAGATAAGACGGAATTGCCCCCAACAATAACGCCAGTGCCAGCAGTGCCGCCAATAAAGCTGCGGTATGACCATGCCAGGGCAACCAGGAAATCACCAGACCATAACTGCTGCTCAGAAGCGGCTGTAACACCGCTAACGAGCCACAAAGCAGCAATAAAGCGCTGCCGATACTGGCCAGACTGATACAAAAAACTTCCAGCTGAATAAGACAAAATAGCTGCCATGGCCTTGCGCCAACGGCCCGTAAAATCGCCATTTCCCGTTGCCGCTCTTTCATTGCCGCCAGCAAAGTGGTGACCATCCCAATCAAGGCCGCAATCAGCACCAGTAAGGTCACCAGCAATAACATGTTTTCCACCATGGCCAGCATTTGCCAGAGTTCAGCAAGAGCTGCTCCTGGCAAGATGGCGGTTAATGGTTCGGCTTTAAATTCATTAATTTGCCGCTGAATAGCAAAAGTAGCCACTTTGGATTTTAACCCCAGCATAAAAGCGGTCAGCACCTTAGGCTCAAGCTGTTGCAGTTGGGTGTCGTTTAGTTTGGGCTTTTTGCCAAAACCCGGCGCGCCGCCCTGCCAGCCAAGGTGAATGGCTTCAATACTTTCCAGGCTGACGTGCACACTCTGATCCACCGGCGTGCCTGTTGCCGCCAGAATACCCACCACGGCAAAGGGCTGATCTTTATGCTGGGTAAAACTGACTGCACCCACGCCATGCGACAAAATGATTTGATCGCCAAGCTGATACCCCAGTTTTTCCGCAACTGTTGCCCCCAGCACCACCTGATACACAGTGCTGAAGGCTTCACCTTTTGCAAAGCTCAGGGATTGCTGCTGTCCATAACGGAAATAACGGAAATAATCGCCATTGGTACCTATCACCCGAAAACCTCGGTGTGAATCACCCAGTGCCATTGGAATAGCCCAGGCCACCTGTGGATGTGAAGATAGCTGCTGATAGTGCTGATAACTGATGTTATTGGTAGCATTGCCAAGGCGGAATACCGAATACAACAATAAATTCAGCTGGCCTGAGCGCGCACCGACAATTAAATCTGTGCCCGACACTGTGCTGGTGAAACTGCGTTTGGCTTCGAGGCGTAGATGATCAATGCCCAGCAATAACGCAATACTGATGGTCAGCGACAACAAGGTCATCAGCACTGTGCCGCGCCTGTGCCATAAACTTTGTCTGGCCAGTTTTAACAACATAAGCTGTCCTCCGTCTGCCGTGCTGCCGCCAGCGGTTGAATACCATCAGCCAGCTTATCCATCCGTAATTGCCATTGAAAATAACGGGCAAGCTGAGCGTCATGGCTGACAAACAGCACTGTGGTGCCGCAGCGGTTTGCTTCGCTCAGCATCAGGCGGATAAAAGCATCTCTGTTGTCGGCATCCAGCGCCGAGGTCGGTTCATCGGCAATCAGCAGCGCCGGTTCATTCAGCAAGGCTCTGGCAATAGCCACTCTTTGTTGCTGACCCACACTCAGGTTCACCGCACTTTGCCGCCACAATGCGGCCTCAAGGCCAAGGGCAGTCAACAACATCTGCGCTCTCTGTATTGTGGCCGCAGCGCGACTGCCGGCAAATTCCGCCGCCAGCAACACGTTATCCAGCACCGACAAATAGCTGATAAGATTTAATTGCTGAAACACCACGCCAATATCTCTGGCGCGCATCAAATCACGGCGGGCGGCTTTTTGTGGCTGAAATAAAGCGCCATGGATCCGGATCTCTCCGCGGCTTAACGGGTGAATACCGGACAATAAATTCAGCAAAGTGGTTTTACCTGAACCCGAAGCTCCACGGATAAATAAATGCTGCCCGACCTCAAGCTGCAGATCAGGTAACTGCAGGCTAAAAGCGGTTGGCCCCTGGTAACTGAAATAAAAATTTTTGAGTTCAAGCGCGGGAAAATTCGGTTTTGCAGGCACAAGCATTCTCGGCAAAGTGATATGATACGGCACAATTATTACTTTATAACATAAGCGCGAGAGTAAGCTCCAATGTTCAAGCCGTTGTTGATGGGATTATTCCTGAGTCTGGTCGCATTCCAGACTTCTGCCGCCACAAGCGAACAAGCAGCCAGCGCACAAGCAGTGCAAACGCTGGAATGGACTGATTTATTACCCCCGGAAGATTTGGCCAAAATGGAAGCCTTGCCGGAAGTCAGCCATGAAGGCGGCGAAGGCGGTGGTTCTGCCATTAATAAACTGAATAAAGATGATCCGGCCAGCCAGGCCTGGGCCGAAGTGCTGCAGTCCGCCAAAGTGCGCAGTGAGCTCAACGGCAAAAAAGTGCGGATCCCGGGTTTTGTGGTGCCTATTGAATATGATGCCGACCAAAACATTACCGCTTTTTTCCTGGTGCCTTATTTTGGTGCCTGTATTCACGTGCCACCACCACCACCAAACCAGATTATTTTTGTCACCAATGCCAAAGGTTTAAAGGCAGATATGATTTACAACCCTTTCTGGCTCGAAGGCACCTTAACCACTGAAACCATGAGCCACGATCTGGCCAATTCGGCGTACAGCATTAAAGCCGACAAAATCAGTGAGTATGTGTACGAATAACAAATCACAGCCCCAGGCAAAAACCGGATACATAAAAAAGCCTGATTTATATCAGGCTTTTTTATTGTTTTGACGGCACTTTAGCTGTACTCAACTGCAAAGCCGGTATTTACCGGCAAAACGACAACAATACTTTTCTATTGTTATCAGCGGATTAATTTCAACACCGCATTTTTTGCAGACAACTCAGCCACAGCAGCCTCACCATTTACCAGATATTGCACATCAATACTTTCCAGCGCCGGGCTTTGGCTAAACAGGCTAAAACTGATGTCGGACAATTTTAATGGAGCCTGACATAAAATCTGAAAATCTACATATAAATCAGCATGATTGGCTTCACCCTGCTCTTCGCGGAAATTATGCCCGCTGATACTGCAATTGGCTGCTTCGGCAAGCGCAAACCAGCTGCCACTTTTGAGCATCTCCAGCTGCTGCTGTTGTTGCTGTTTTTCAGCATCAGTACTGGCTTTATGCTCAAAACCAACAATATTGGCCGCCGCAGTAGTTAACACCAGCTCAGCTTCATTACCATCCAGCACAAATGTCAGGCTGGCTTTGCCATGCTGATGGGCACCATGTTCGTTATGTTGCTGCGCCTGTGCCAGCCCTGCGCCTAACATCATTGAGGCCATGACGACTATGCTCAGCGCGCCCGACCAACATTTTTTGCTCCGATTAGTGTTCATTGTTATCTCCTGTGCAGCAATCATTCTGGCCGAATCATACCGCAACAGAAACACACTGCAATCGGCCGCGCAATATGCTAAGACCAGCCACCGGCAAAATCAGTTTATCCGGTCTGATCTTTCCGGCGGGTTGGTGCGTAATGTCAATATCTTGTTGCTTTGAGTGCCAGTCTGATTGTTATGGCAAAACTGATTCTGATTTTGGGTGATCAACTAAGTCCGGCCCTTGCCAGCTTAAGGCAATGGCAAAGCGGCGATCTGGTGCTAATGGCAGAAGTACAGGCAGAAGCCGGTTATGTACGCCATCACCAGCATAAAATAGTGCTGATTTTCAGTGCAATGCGTCACTTTGCCGCCAGCCTGCGCGCCCAGGGTATGGAGGTAAAGTATTTTCAGTATGAAGAGCGGATTTCGTCTTTATATGAATCCGTCGCCACGACGCTGAGCCAGCAGCCACAACTGACAGAAGTATTGCTGACTGAAGCGGCTGAATACCGGCTGGCGCAGGAAATCTCAACCTGGCCAGCGCTGTTAAAAAAGCCGGTGACAGTGTTGCCGGACGATCGTTTTATTGCCAGTACCGAGATGTTCAGACGCTGGGCAGACGGCCGCAGTCAGTTCAGGATGGAATATTTTTACCGTGAAATGCGCCGTTACACCGGCCTCTTGATGAACGGCAGCGAGCCCGAAGGTGGCAAATGGAATTTTGACCATGACAACAGACAAAGTTGTCCGGACCACCTGCAACTCCCCACCCCCAGCGCTGTGCAGCAGGACCACATCACCACTGAAGTGATTGCGCTGGTCAAACGTGAATTTAGTCAGCATATGGGCGATGCAGACACCTTTTCTCTCGCCGTCACTGGCAAGGACGCCAGGGCGGTTTTTCTTGATTTTGTCAGTCAGCAATTGCCGCTGTTTGGCCAGTATCAGGACGCAATGCAGCTTGATCAGCCGTTTTTATTTCACAGCGTCAGCGCGCTTTATCTGAACATTGGTTTATTGGATGTGCGCTGGATGTGTCAGAAAGTGGAGCTGGCTTATCGGGAAGGCAAGGTACCACTGAATGCGGCCGAAGGTTTTATCCGACAATTGATTGGCTGGCGCGAATATGTGCGCGGTTTGTACTGGTTGCTGATGCCGGATTATAAAACGCTGAACTTTTTTGCTGCCGAGCGCGCCCTCCCTGCCTATTACTGGCATGGCAATACCAAAATGCGTTGTATGCAGCAGGCTATTGACCACACCCGGCAATATGCATATTCCCACCATATTCAGCGGCTGATGATCACCGGCAACTTTGCACTGTTGGCCGGTTTGTCGGTAGAGGCGATGAATGACTGGTATCTGTCGGTGTATGCCGATGCTTTTGAGTGGGTGCAGCTGCCCAACACCAGCGGTATGGCGCTGTTTGCCGATGGCGGTGTGCTGGCGTCTAAACCCTATGCTGCCAGCGGCAATTATATTCAGCGCATGAGCAACTATTGTCAGCACTGTAGTTATCAGGTGAAAAAGGTCACGGGTGAAGGCGCCTGCCCTTTTAATGCACTGTATTGGGATTTTCTGGCCCGCAACGAAGACAAACTGGCCGGCAATGCCAGGATGCAACTGGCGTATCAGCAATGGCGGCGCAAACCGGCCGATTCACAACAGGCCATTCGTGATTATGCGGCTGAACTTTTAATCAAACTGGAAAAACTCTGAGCATGACCCGTCTGGTAATGCTAAATCAGGCACTGCGACTGACTGACAATCCACTGTTGCAGCAACAGGACGACTGCATCGCACTGTTGCAGCAACAGGACGACTGCATCGCACTGGTGCTGCTGGAGAAAAAACAATTTTTTGGCAGCCAATTTGGCATCACAAGAGCCAGCCGGCTACGACTTGGCCATCAGCTGTGGCTGGTTGAGGATTTCAGGTTACAACTGGCAAAGTTACAGCTGCCCCTTCTCTGTGTGCTGGCCGACAGCACCGAGCTACTGCCACAGCTGATAAAGACCCTTGGCATCAGCGCAGTAACCATGGCAGAGCCTGTTGCCGAAGAAGAGCGGCAGCTGCAGCAACTGGCCGCACACTATGTGCCAGTGTCTTGTGTTGATTTAAATTCACTGCTTGGCGACAGCTTGCGACCTGAACTTGCCGCCTTTCCCGACAGTTTTAGCCAGTTTAGAAAAGCGCGTGAGCCTGAGCTCCGGGTCAGCTCAGCTTGTGCTGACAACAATATCAGCGGACGCTGGCTGGGCGCCACTGAGCTGGCAAAAACCAAAGAAAGCGCAGCCTGGCTGCTGACGCTGGAAGCAAACTGGCAACAGCAGTTGTTGTTATGCCCCAAACCGCACAACATCCACATTGCCGCCGGGCGCCAGCAGCAAGCACAGTTTCTTGCTTATCTTTATGAAAATAAAGCCATTTACCACTACAAACAAAGCCGGAATCAGTTTTGTGATGTGGCTGCCGACGGCGCTATGGTGCCGCCGGGTCAAACCCCGGGCTACGCCAGCTTTTTATCTACAGCGCTCAGTCATGGCAGCTTGTCAGTGCGTTGGGTGTGGCAACAGATTTGTCAGCTGGAGCAGAGCCTGGGCGCCAACGACTCGACTTACTGGCTGAAGTTCGAACTGTTATGGCGCGAATATTTTCGCTGGCACCAGCGCAAATTTGGCGCTGCGCTTTTTCGACGGCAAGGGCTTGGCCGCCATCCGGTGCCGGAATCTCAAGGCGATATGGCACTGCAACAACTGAAATTTCAGCTCTGGTGTCAGGGGCAAACCGGTGTGCCACTGGTGGATGCCAATATGCGTTTTTTATTACAAACCGGCCTGATGTCCAACCGTGGCCGGCAACTGGTGGCCAGTTACCTGATTTATGATTTGGCGCTGGACTGGCGTTTTGGTGCGGCTTTTTTTGAACAACAGCTGCTGGATTATGACGTGGCCAGCAACTGGGGCAACTGGGCTTATATTGCCGGCGCCGGCACAGCCCCCGGCCGTTATTTTAATCAACTGAAACAAGCGCTGCAGTACGATCCGGCTGCTGTCTTTATCCGCAGCCAGTTGCCTGAACTCCGTTCTTTGGGCATGGCAGCACATTTGCCTTATGTCAGTAGCATCGCAGCACCTTATGCGGCACAGCTTGGTCTACCGCCGGCACGGCCAGACTGGCACAGCAGCCTGGAGAAACTACAACAACAGCTGCAAAACCCATGATCAGTATTTTGTGGTTTAAACGTGATTTACGGATTAACGACCATGCCGCGCTGAGCGCTGCCGCCAAACACGGGCCTGTGTTGCCACTTTATATTATTGAACCCGACTACTGGCAGCAGCCTGATACTTCGCTGCGTCACTGGCAATTTATCAAAGGTGCTTTGCTGGAGCTGGACAAACAGCTGCGCTCGCTTGGGCAACCTTTATTGCTGCAGCGTGGCCCGGCCAGCAAAGTGTTAGTGCAGCTTTGTCAGCAATATCAGGCAACTGCGGTATTCAGCCACGAAGAAACCGGCAACTTATGGAGTTATCAGCGCGATTTGGCTGTGGCTCAGGCACTTAAAGCACATGGTGTGGCCTGGCATCAGTTTCGTCAGTTTGCCATTTTCCGGCCACTTTCCAACCGCGATCATTGGTTTCATCAGGCCGACGACTGGCTAAAGTCATCGCAGGAAAAACCACCAACAGCGCTCGTGCCTGTGTTGGCACCTGTTTTAACACCACATTCTGCGCAACTACAAGCCGAGGCTGACCTTAAGCAGACACTGACTGAGCTTGCGCCAACCAGACGCCATGATTTACCGCCCTGCCACAGCATGCAGCAGGCCTCTAACCTGCCCGACACCCTGCATAGTTTTTTTGCAAGCCGCTCAAATAACTATCAAAAACATATTTCCTTTGCCGCCAAAGCAGGCCAAAGCTGCTCGCGGCTGAGCCCTTATTTAAGCTACGGCATGCTGAGCATGCGCGCTTTGCAGCAGCAGTCTGTACAACAAATGCAGCAGTTGCAGCCCGGCGCCCACAAAACTGCACTGCAGGCTTTTTTCAGCAGGCTGCGTTGGCATTGTCACTTTATGCAAAAGCTCGAAGATGAGCCGGTGATTGAAATGACCAATATGCATCCGGGTTTTGATGGCATGCGCGAGCTGGATTTTTCCAGAGAAAAATTTGCTGCTTTTTGTGCCGGTCAAACCGGCTACCCGCTGATAGACGCTGCTATTCGCTGTTTACTGAGCACCGGCTGGTTGCATTTTCGTGGCCGCGCCATGCTGGTGGCTTTTGCGTCTTATCATCTGTGGTTACATTGGCGGCCAACGGCGCTGTTTCTGGCGCAATGTTTTGTTGATTACGAACCCGGTATTCACTACCCGCAAATTCAGATGCAGTCCGGTACTACTTCGATGAATCCAAACCGCATCTATAACCCGCTGAAACAAAGCCAGCAAAAAGATCCCCAGGGGCATTTTATCCGGCGCTGGTGTCCTGAACTTACGCAGCTACCGGATGACTGGTTGCATAGCCCATGGCTGTTACCGGCACAGTTACAACGGCGTTATGGTGTAATGCTTGGCAGCGATTATCCGATGCCGATAGTGCAGCTGGAACAAGCGATGCGCGAAGCCAGAGCAAAACTATCGACCTGGTCGGCACTTCAGGACAAAACACAGTGGCGTGCACAGCAGCAACAACTGGTACAGCGTCACGCCAGTCGTAAAAGACCGGTTCGGACCACCAGAACCGGCGGGGCTTTGGCACAGGCAGCCGGACAGCCACAACAGCTGCTGATGTTTACTGAAGACTCAGTTTAGTTTGTACTGTTGCGCGGATACTGTAACTGTGCCGGGCTTTGTTGCTCCAGCCAAAGCACAGTGCCAGCAATTTGGCTTAAAGCCGCCTGAAAAAAACCGGCATCAATCCGCTGCCAGTCATCATTGGGGCTGTGATAATCGGCATGAAGATCCACGCCAAAATATAAATAAGGAATACCGGCCCGCCTGAATACCCCATGATCGCTGGCATTACTCCAGTCCACGCTGGCGCTGCCTCTGCTCTCTGGCCGCCGGTCACTGGCCAGCACCAGTCGGACGCCGTTTTTTTCAGTGCGTGGCATTTGTAAAATGACGGGCAAACTGCGTTTACCAAGCAGGTACAACTTATTGTTTCTTTCACCGCGGCCAATCATATCGAGATTGATATTTAACAACATTTTTGCGGGGCTGACCGGTGGCTGCGCTAAAAAGGCTTTGGCTCCATCGAGCCCATGCTCTTCCGCGTCTGTGGCAACAAAAAGATAAGAATAAGCCGGGCACTGGCTTTGCAGCATAGCGGCAAGATATAACATCCCGGCCACGCCCGAGGCATTGTCATCTGCGCCATTAAAAATCCGTTTCCCCTGGGGTTTCAGGTGATCGTAATGTGCTGTGACCACAATATAAATATCCGGATAACGGCAACCTTGTTTCAGTCCAATCAGATTCACCCCATGCTGCTGACTAAAACCAAGGTTATAACGAAAGGGCTGGCGGTAATTGTCGGTCAAGGCAACTAAACCAAGGTCGGCAAAACGTTGTTGCAGATATTGTTGTGCCAGCACACTGCCCTCACTGCCACTGCTGCGCCCGGCCATTTCATCGGCGGATAACAGTTGTAAGTCCTGCCAGGCCTGCTCAAACAGCACATCCTGGGCATTCGCGCCGGCCAATTGGCCGGGCATGGCGAACTGTGCGGATTGTTGCACTGCGGCCACTGCTCCCCCGGGGAGCAGCACAACTGAAAATGTAAAGAACCATACAAATAAAAGCGCCAGACGATGGCGCTGGCACTTGAAGGAAAGGTCAGGGTTAATCTTGTTTTGCCACTGCATTGAGCATATCCAGCTTATATTGATAACGCCGCTGCTCAGTAGCAGAGTCGGAATAACGTTTGGCCGTTTGCAGATAACCACTGGCTTTGACCAGATCCTGCTTCAGCAGATAACTGCGCGCCAGTCCAAAATAAGCCTCTGGCACATGGGGTTGTAATTTCAGACTGCGCCGGAAGTGTTTAATGGCATCATCGGCCTCATGGCGCTCCAGTGCTTCATTGCCTTGCATAATAAAAAAATAAGGATTACTCAGCCGTTTTTTGGCTACTTTGGCGTCCAGTACGGCGGCCTCCTGCACTCTTCCGGTCAGTTCATACAACATCGCCAGATTTGACATGGTATTGGTGTGCTCCGGCTCCAGACGCAAACTATACAAATACACCTGCTCTGCCTGCGTTAACAGCTCTTTTTTCCGATATAACACCGCCAGGTTGTTCCAGTTCTGTGCCAGTTGTGGTGCTTTGGCGATAGCAGCTTTCAGATAATGGTAAGCCAGATCATATTGATTATTCATCATCGCATCTGCGGCTTTATTGTTATAAAACATCGCCACTATCGTCTGCTCGGAAATCCGCTGTGCTTGTTGTTTTGCCCGCTGCGGTGCCATATCAAAATCAATCAGGTAACCATTGTTTCTCAGCACGACAATTTGCTGGATAGAACTGCTGATTTTAATAGGGTAAATCATCAGATTCACATGGCCGTTTAACATACTGTTCCCTGAACGGGTAACCCAATACTCAGGCACATCAACATCCTGAAAATATGCATCAAACCCAAGTTGTTGCGCCAGACTATAAGCCAAAATGGTCAAAGAAAGACAATTAGCTTGTTTTTTCTGATAAGTATCAGTGGCTGTGAGTGTGGCATTATTCACATACTCCAGCGGGTCGCCGTCACTGCCAAAAATAAAGGTCAGCAGTGCCAGGCTGCGTTCGTCGGCGAACTGATAAGCTAAAACCTGTTGACGCGCCTGCTCGACGACAGTGTGCGGCAAGGCAAAAATTTGTTCTTCGGTTTCAACAGGCGTTGTTATTGGCTGGAACTCGTTGTCCTGTAATAGCAAAAGCCCGGCAAGCTGCTGCTCCTGTGTCACAGGCACCTGCTGACAGGCAGTCAGAAACAACAACAAAGTGGTGGATAAAATTTTGATGGCTGACCGATGAATGAATAGGGGCATCACACACCTCAACTGCAGTTCATACAGCTTTGAGTGTATACCGCAGTGCCGGCACAGGCTTTATCAGATGACGGAACAAATTGTGACAAAAAGTATCTGTGCGGCAAAAATTTTTGCCAGTCGCCATAGTGACGACGCCAATGCAGGTACAGAGGGTATTCAGGGGAATAATAAAGAGAAATTTTTGCCGCGTATAAAAACAAAAAATCCAGCATAAAGCTGGATTATTTGGTGCCTAGGGGGGGACTCGAACCCCCACGCCGCGAAGCGCTAACACCTGAAGCTAGTGTGTCTACCAATTCCACCACCGAGGCAAGTGTTTTGCGTATTTTGCAATACGACTTTTATTTGTCTGCGACTTTGGTGCCTAGGGGGGGACTCGAACCCCCACGCCGCGAAGCGCTAACACCTGAAGCTAGTGTGTCTACCAATTCCA
>NZ_JAOBWS010000012.1 GCF_025245835.1 Rheinheimera sp. 4Y26 | reverse complement strand
GCTATAGCTCAGCTGGGAGAGCGCTTGCATGGCATGCAAGAGGTCAGCGGTTCGATCCCGCTTAGCTCCACCAAATTCCCTGATTATTCTTCCTTAAACAGTGATGCAAACTGGCGTTTGGTTTATTGCCGGCATTTTTCAGCATCTTTTACTGTGTCAGATTTTTTTTCTTCGGCGTTTTTGGCTAAGCCGTGGCAGTTTCATATCACCACGGCACAGCAATACTTTCATTTCCTTACAATTTCAGCAGCAACGGCAGCATAAAATCGCGGATAATCGGTTGCGCTTTTTCGTTGGGGTGAATGCCATCACCGAGCATCAGTTCAGGTTTGGTGGCTATTTCATCCATAAAAAACGGCCAGTACAGCGCCTGATGTTTTTCGGCCAATGCCGGATATAAATCGACAAACAGCTGGTTATAACGTGGGCCATAGTTCGGCGGGATCCGTATCTGCATCAGAATGGGTGTGGCCTGTTGTTGTTTCACCAGAGTGATGATGGCACTGAGGTTTTTTTCCAGCTGCACTATTGGGAAACCGCGCAGACCGTCATTGCCGCCCAGTTCTATCAACACCGCATCGGGTTGATGTGTTTTTAATAATTCGGGTAATCTGGCTAAACCGCCCGCAGTGGTTTCACCGCTGATACTGGCGTTAATCAGTTGCCAGCTTTTTTGTTGTTGCTGTAGTAAATGTACCCAGCCTTGTTGTTGTGTCATGCCATAACCGGCACTCAGACTGTCACCAAGGACTAATAGCTTTTGTGGTTGTGCCTGCGCCAGAAAAACGCAGCAAGCCAATAAGATGGTGAAAAAAATTCTCATGTCATTACTACCTAAGATTGCTATTCAGGCCAAGGCCTTACGTAAAGAAGTCCAGCTGACAGATGCCAGGCTGACTATCCTGCAGCAGATCAACCTAACAATCAACAGTGGTGAGACAGTAGCCGTGGTGGGCGCTTCCGGCTCTGGCAAGTCAACACTACTGGGTATTCTGGCGGGTTTGGATACAGTGAGCAGCGGTGAAGTATATCTGGCTGGACAGCCGCTGCATCAGCTGGATGACGATGCCAGAGCGCAGCTTCGCGCCAAAGAAGTGGGTTTTGTGTTTCAGTCGTTTTTATTATTGCCAAGCTTAACTGCGCTGGAGAACATTACGTTGCCGGCCGAACTTGCCGGTATTAAAGACGCAACAGCCCGTGGCCGTAAACTACTGTCTGATGTTGGTTTAACCGAAAGAGCTGATTTTTATCCAAGTCAGCTCTCTGGCGGCGAGCAACAAAGGGTGGCGATAGCCCGGGCTTTTATTACAGAGCCAGCCATTTTGTTTGCTGATGAACCTTCGGCCAACCTGGACGCAGCCACAGGCGCCAAAATTGAAGATTTATTATTTGCGCTGAACGAGCAGCAGGGCACCACGCTGGTGCTGGTCACGCACAACCCGCAGCTGGCGCAGCGTTGTCAGCGTCAGCTCAATATGCATGCCGGTGAGTTAACAGAGTTAAAACCGGAGGTCGGTGATGTGGCTTAACATAGCCGCCAGACTGTTCTGGCGCGAATTACGCCGGGGAGAGCTTTGGGTGATCGCTTTTGCGTTATGCCTGGCTGTTTTTACCGTGGTGAGCCTGACCGGCATTACCGAAAGTGTGCGTTCTGCATTGTCGCAGCGTAGCAGTAACTTTATTGCCGCAGACAAAATTCTGCGTTCCAGCCTGCCGTTTAATGAACAGATTTTTCAAAACGCCGAACAGCTTGGGCTTAAAACTGCAAAACAAATGCAGTTTAGTACCATGGTGTTTGCCGGCGACCAGATGCAACTGGTCAGTGTCAAGGCCGTGTCGCCAAGCTACCCGCTGCGTGGGCGTTTGCTGTTAAAGAGTTCTGAACAAGCCGACGCCACAACCAGCAACACTGTGGTGAAAGATCAGGTGTTCCTGGAGCCAAGGTTATTGCAGCTGCTGAATATCGGTATTGGCGATAGTCTCGAACTTGGTGTTAGCCGTTTTGTGGTGGGCGGCATTATTGCCGAGGAGCCGGATGCACCGCTGAGTGTATTTGGCAATGCCCCCAGAGTGCTGATGCATGTGGATGATGTGGCCGCTACAGAAGTAGTGCAGCCCGGTAGTCGTATTGGCTATCGTTATCAGTTTGCCGGCGATACGAATACATTAAAAACGCTGGAGCAGCAGGTGAAGCCACTGCTGACGGTGCATGACCGCTGGCAGAGTCTGGATCGGGAATCTGCGGTGGGCTCAGCGCTGGACAGAGCCGAAAAGTTTTTATTATTGGCCGGGTTATTGGGCATAGTACTGGCCGCTTGCGCGGCAGCAGTTGCCGCCAGTCAGTATAGCCAGCGCCATCAGATGGCAGTGGCGGTGATTAAAGCCCTTGGCACCACAACAGCAATGGCAAGACGTATTTATGCCAGTCACCTTGCCATGGTCAGCCTGTTTAGTATTGTCACCGGCTTGTTGCTCGGCCAGCTGGCCAGCTCAGGTGCTCAGTGGTTTATCGAAGTCTGGCTTGGTGATTACCGGCCGGAATTTAGTAGCAGGCCCTTATGGCTGGGTGCTCTAACCGGGGTTATTTGTGCAACTTTATTTTCGGCGCGGCCAATCTGGCGCCTTGCTGCAGTGCCGGCGCTGAACGTACTACGCCAACGCGCGTTAAGTTTTCAGCTGGATCTGTGGCAGTTAGTGACAGGTGGTCTGGCTATCTGGTTATTAATGTGGCTGTTTAGCGGAGACTGGTGGTTATCCAGCTGGTTATTTGTGCTTTGTCTGGCCTTTGCGGCTTTATTGCTTGGGATGGCAGCCGTTCTGGTGCGGCTTGCCAAACCTATGGCGGCAGGCCAAAGCAGTGCACTGAAGCTGGCGCTGGCGAATTTAAGACGCAGATTGTGGCCGAACAGTTTCCAGCTTATTACTTTTAGCCTTGCGCTGTTTTTAACACTGATTTTGTATTTTTTGCGTGCCGAGCTGATTTCACAATGGCAGCAGCAGGTTCCGGCCGGCGCGCCCAATCAGTTTCTGGTAAATATTAATGAAGCGGAAAAACCACAAATTATTCAGTTATTAACCGACAACCAACTGAAAGCCGGCGATTTTTATCCGATGGTGTCGGGCAGGGTACTGACGGTGAATAATGAAAAGTTGCCTGAGTCAGATGGTCGTGAGCAGGATGCGGAGCAATCTAACGCCGGGCAATCTGACGCCGGGCAATCGAACGCAGCTCAGCAAAACCCTGAACGACAAAAAGGCGAGCAGCAAGCGGATATTGCCGATAACACTTTGGCCGCTGGTCGTGATACCCAGAATTCTGGCACAGCAAGTTCTGGTACAAGAAGGGAGGGCATAGGCCGCGAGTTAAATCTGACCTGGCTGCATACTTTACCTGCCAATAATCAGATAGTGGCGGGTCAATGGTTTGGTGCTGAAGACAAGGCGCAGGTGTCGGTTGAAGAAAAACTGGCGGAAAGACTGGCGCTGGAGCTTGGTGATACCATTGGTTTTTCAGTCGGTGGTCAGCCTTTTACTGCAACTGTCAGTAGTTTCCGTAAAGTCGACTGGAACAGCCTGCAACCAAACTTTTTTATGATTTTATCACCGGATCTGATGCAGAATTTCCCGGCGACTTATCTGACGGCTTTTTATTTACCAAAACAACAAACTGCACTACTCAATGAGATGGCCCGCAGTTTCCCGACTATTTCTGTGTTGTCTGTGGATAATATCCTCAAGCAGGTGAATGACATTATTGCCCAGGTTTCATTGGCACTCACCGTCATTCTCGTACTGGTATTTGCTGCGGCTGTACTGGTGCTGGTGGCTCAGGTTCAGGCCACACTGGAACAGCGGGAGCAGGAACTGGCTATTTTAAGAACTTTAGGTGCCAAAACGGTGTTTCTGCGTAAAGCGGTACTGGCCGAATTTGCGGCATTGGGGCTGATGGCTGGTGTTTTTGCAACCTTGCTGGCTGAAGTGCTGCTGGCTGTGGTGCAGATGCGGTTATTCCAGCTGCCGTTTTCGCTGCACTTTAATTTGTGGTGGATAGGACCAGGTCTGGGGCTGGCGTTAATTTGTGGCCTGGGCTGGCTGTTGCTGCGCCATCTGCTGCAACTACCCACGCCGGTATTGTTGCGCCGGGCGTTAAGCTAAAACTCAAACGCTGTTGTTTCACAAAAAAGCCTGCAGTTGCAGGCTTTTTTTGCTGAAGTCTGAGCATCACTGATGCTGTTTTATGCGCAGTGAAAGCGCTGGGTTTCAGGCCTTTTAATGGATCTTGCTAAGCGCTTAAGCTTTCATTTAAAAGCTTGCTACTTTAAAGCGGCAAGGCCTGGAGTGCAGCGCGCAGCTGATTGTATTTAAAGTGAAATCCTGCATCTAACAATTGTTTGGGGTAAACGTTCTGGCCAAATAATAAAATATCGGCCATCTCACCAAACAGCAGCCGAACCATTACAGCCGGCATGGGTAACAACGCCGGTTTACCTAAACGCTCGGCCAGTAATTTGGTCCATTGTTTATTACTGACCGCCATAGGGGCTGTGGCGTTAAATACACCTTTTAACTCCGGATGCTGCAATAAAAAGTCAAAAGCCGCGCAAACATCATCCAGATGGATCCATGACATATATTGTTCGCCACTGCCGATACGACCGCCAAGCCCCAGCTTAAATGCAGGCAGCATTTTGGCCAGAGCACCGCCTTTGGGCGCCAGCACTATGCCAAGGCGTAAAATACAAACCCGGGTTTGTGCGGAGTTGGCTCTGTTGGCAAGGTTTTCCCAGCGGGCGCAAATATCGTGGCTAAATTCGGGATAATAAGACTGATAACTTTCATCTATGCTGTCGCTGCCCTGACGGCCATAAAAACCAACAGCTGATGCATTGAGCAAAGTGTGAGGTGGCGTTGTGGCCCGCTGAATATAACCGACCAGCTCTTCAGTCAGCTGCCAGCGACTCTGACAAATCCGCTGTTTTTGCTCTGTGCTCCAACGTTTATTGGCAATCGACTCACCGGCCAGATTTACCACAGCATCAATCTGGTTAAAATCAACCTGCTGGAGCGAATTGACAGCTTTAACTGCGGTGCCGAACTTCTGCTGCACCTTGCTAACAGAGCGGCTTAACACCGTCAGTTGATGTTGCTGTTGCCATAGCTGAACCAGCGCTGTGCCGACCAGACCTGTTGCGCCTGTCACTAAAATCCGCATGCACTGGCTCCTCTGCCTGAATACCAGATGAGTATAGTTCGTCTCAGTTTTTGTGAACGGATAAGGTTAACGACACCGAATCAGCAAACCGCAGCGCATAAGGTTTGTCGATTTCCACTTCAGCAAATTTAACGGCCGGGTGGGCAGAGGCGATGGCCAGCACTTCGGCCGTTAGTTTTTCCAATAATGAAAATCTGTTGTTTTCCACCAGCTGAATAATATCTTTGGTAATGGTGCGGTAATTCAGCGCTTTACTCATATCATCGGTGTCTGCGGCTTGCACTGCGCTGTATTCAATACGGGCGTTAATAACGACGTCCTGCTTGTTATTAATTTCTTCGTCTTTAATACCGATGAAGGTGCGAAGCCGTAAATTTTTGATCCTGATCACTGCGTTGTTTAAATTCATTCGAAGTCCTGTCTGACAGAAAAAAGATAACCCTTGGGTTCAAGCACTTATACGCACAAGCAGCGGTTGGGGATCAGCGCGCTATTTTTAATAGCGGATATGCTTCATCACGGCAATTTGTTGTTGCAGCTGCTCAATCATACATTCTTTATAAACGCCGGCACCGGCCTGACTGTCCGGGATCAGCGCCAGATATTGCCAGCGGCAGTGGTCACGGCTGAATTTCTGAAAAGTTTCGCGTGAGCGCTGAAATACTCTGAGTGGATCGCCCCGGCCTGTACTACGTTCCATTTCCTGCAACCTGAATAAATGATTATTTTCCCAGGTTTGCAGTTCACGTTCGGTTTTTTCCAGCTCCTGATCCAGACAACGGGAGTATTCAATCTGAAACTGGCGTTTGTCTGCACAGTTGCTGGCTGCCTGACTCTGAAAGGACAGCAAAGATAATAGAAAAATAGGTAATGCTTTCATAGAGTTCCACAAAAATAGCTGGCAATGATTGATGTCAGACTAATACTGGTGCTCGGCAAAGCAGAGCTGAAATCTGGCACCACCGAGCTCACTGCGACCAATGTACAGTTCACCGGAATAAGAGCTGCAGAGTTCATGGACTATCGACAGACCAACACCATGACCTTCTTTATAGGTATCAAGCCGGGTTCCCCGATGCAGCAGCTCTTTGGTTTTACCTTCAGGCACGCCCGGGCCGTCATCGTCCACCGCGATTTGCAGTGGCTTTTGGCTGACACTGACTCTGACCTGATGCTGGCAGGCTTTAAAGGCGTTGTCGAGCAGATTTCCGAGCATTTCCATTAAATCTGTTTCATCGCCTCTGAACATCACCCCGGCGGGCAGGTTGATTTCCAGCCTGACATTTTTATCTTTATAAATTTTTTGCAGTGCATTTTGTAACTGGTTAAGCACAGGGGCAATGGCAATTTGTTTTTGCCAGACATCCTGGCCTGAACTGCTGGCACGCTTAAGCTGGTGTTCAATCATCGCAGTAATACGGTCAATTTGCTCACGGAGTTCAGGTTGCTGCGCCAGTGCCGAGGTATTGAGTACCGCAACCGGAGTTTTGAGTGCATGGGCTAAGTCGCTTAAATGGTGGCGATAGCGTTGTTTTTGCCGGTTTTGACTGGCCAGCAATAAATTTACATCTTCTTTGAGGGTGGTGAGCTCTGCCGGGTAGTTTCCAGTGAGCTGCTGCTGCTGGCCACTTTCAACCTGACGGATCTCATGATCAAGCGCCGACAGCGGTGCTGTGGTCCAATAATAAGCAAGCAAAATCACCAGCAGTAGCACTGCGGCTATCCCAATAAACCAGCGGGCGAGGGTATTGCGAAAACTCTGTACCGGAGCATCCAGCAGCTTTTGATCCTGCACTATATGGATGGTCAGCGGCATACTGCGCTCGCCCATATCAAATAACAGCGCAAAAGATAAAGTCCAGTACACCTGGCCATCCTGCTCAATGGCAACAAACTCGTGTTTGCCGGGCAGCATTTCATGTTGCGGCGGGGTAAAGTTCTGGTTCAGCGAGGAATCGGATTGCCATAACAATTTGTCTTCACTGACAATAAAAGCGCTGGTGCCAGAGTCTGGCCTTAAAAAATCGGCAGGCAAAATGCTGTTATTAATTTCCAGAATGTCGTTTTTAGAGGTGAGTTCAGCTAAAAACGAATACAGATGCACTTCAAGCTTTTGTTCTGTGCTGGTGAGCAGCTGTGCCAGAAAGGCCCTTTCAATCGCAAAAAATGACACCGGCAGTAAAAACAGCATCAGTACCAGACTGATCACTGCCTGCCGGACTTTCAGCGATAACATCATTAGTTCACGGCCAGGTTAAAACGGTAACCACGGCCACGTAATGTTTCGATAGGTTTTAACTCGCCATCAGGGTCGAGTTTTTTCCGAAGCCGCAGTACAAAAACTTCAATGACGTTGCTGTCGAGGTCAAAATCCTGATCGTAAATATGTTCGGTCAGTTCAGTTTTTGACACCACTTTGCTGGGGTTATGCATAAAGTACTCAAGTACTTTGTATTCGTAAGCGGTCAGCGGCACTTCGGTGCCCTGACAAAATACCTGCTGTGTTCTGCTGTTCAGACTGATAGGGCCGGCATTGAGTGTTGGATCGGGTTGACCCGCAGCGCGGCGGATCAGCGCATTACAACGTGCCAACAGTTCTTCCACATGAAAAGGTTTGGTCAGGTAATCGTCGGCACCTGCGTCCAGCCCCTGTACTTTCTCCTGCCAGCTGCCGCGGGCGGTCAGTACAATGATCGGGGTTTTGATGTCTTGTTGCCGTGCTTTTCTAATCAGCGACAAACCATCCATTTTGGGTAAACCAATATCAATAATGGCCAGATCGTAGGGGTATTCGCTAATTTTAAAAAAACCATCAGTACCGTCATGCGACACATCCACACTGAACTGTTGTTGGGTTAAATGGTTTTTCACCTGTTCAGCCAATAATGTTTCGTCTTCTACCACCAATACCCGCATGTGCATTCCTTATGACAGTCAGCCGCACTCTGGCGGCAGCAATGGTTTACTGATCAGTAAACCTGTTGATCTATATATTGATCTCAAAATAGCAGTGCCTGAATTTGGCCTGCTATCAGCGTGATTTCACCGGTTCCACATAAACCGGCATTTGTGGGCCAGGGTCTCTGTCCATTAAGGTGGTGTATTCCCGGCCGTTGAGCTGATAGGTCACCTGATAACCGTCAATGACACTTTGGTATTCCACTTCAGTTCCGGCCTGATAACAAACGGTTTCGTGATGCATCACATCTGTGCCATTTTGCTTGCCGATATCATGACCCACAGCACCCCCCAACACAGCACCAGCGGCCATACCAACTTTTTTATTGGAGCTGTTATGACCAATGGCGTTAACCAAAGCACCGCCAATAATAGCGCCAACAATAGCAGGAGCGGCAGAGTCAGCGTGGCGTTTGACCACCTGGCGCTCTTCACAAACACGTTTTGGCTTATGCACTTCAATGGTCCTATACACCGGCTGCGCCGAGGTGACAGTGGCCATCTGATACTGATCACGGTACTGCTGGGAATAACTGGTACAAGCCGTGATGAGCGGTAACAACAAAGCCAGATATTTCATCATATACCTCCACAGACAATGATTACATCAGGGTAGAGCACAAACTCTTAATTGCAGCTGAATCTAAAAAACCGCTGCATAAAAAGCTAAAAGTATATAAAAAGTTAAATAAATGAAAATAAATTAGCTATCTTCTGTAAGGTTGAAGCTGCAATGAAGCTGCAGTTTCAATCAGCTACAGCGGAACAATTCAGGTTCCGTATTGTAATACCGGACAAACAAACAAGGAAAGTCACATGGATGCAAAATCATTATTATTCGCGGGCCTGGTGGTGGCTGCAGCTATCAGCTTAAACCCGGTGCTTGCCACCCAAAACACCGGGGTGGTAGCAAAAGTAAATGCCAGCGACAGCAAAACCGCTGTTGTTAAAAACACTGCAAATAAACTCAGCATTAATCAGGCAAATCAGGAACAACTGGAAGCAATTCCGGGTATTGGTGCCAAAAAGGCGCAGGCCATTCTGGAATACATTAAAAAGAATGGTCCTATTAAAAATCAGCAACAGCTGATGGAAGTGAAAGGCATAGGTGCCAAACTGGCGGAAAAAATCAGTGGTTTTGTCAGTTTTTAACCAGGGGGTCGTGTTGATTTGTCAGGCGTATAAGGTGTTGAACCTGAAAACCTACTGACAGCCAACAGCCTGCATCAAAGCAACACAGCAATAAAAAAACCGGTTCAAGCCTGCACTTGACCGGTTTTTTTGTGCCGTTGTATTTGTGCCGTTGTAACAGCCAGCCTTTTTACACGGTACTAAGCGTCGCCCAGGGCCCGCATCTGTTCATTGGCCCATTGCACTGCTTCATGGTAGGCGTCAGGCAGAGTTTTGGCGTCAAGACCTAAGTTCGCTATAGCGCTGTTGGCATCCTGCCAGTGCGCCTGTTCATAACATTTAACCAGCGACAGATATTCAGCCAACAACCCCTGATTATCCACCAAAGCGTCTTTGATATCTTTGGACAGCGGCAATTTGCTCATCACCGATGTCATAGGTTCATCCAGAATAGCGTCCATCAACGACATCATGCCGGTTAAAAAAGCTTTGGCTACATCAGTTTTACGATGCAGCTGGGCGATACCTTCGGCAAACTTCGCCCTTGTCATGGCCAATCGCATCAGCTCTGCCGGTTTTTCACTGCTGACCTGAGCAGTAAACAGCACCGACAGGAATTTTTTTAACTCATATTGGCCAAGTACCACCAATGCCTGTTTGATGGTCTCGATTTCGGAGCGGCGTTTAAAAATGGCTGAGTTAGAGTAGCGCAGCAGTTTATAAGACAGGTTCACATCACGTTCAAAAATAGAGGTGATTTTCGACAGGTCCATCTCAGACTTGGACGTTTCATACAATAATTCTGCCAGGGTCATCTGAGCGGGGGACAAAGCCTTGCTTTGCAACATTTCAGGTTTGGAGAAAAAATAACCCTGAAAATAACTAAAGCCCATTTTTAATGCCGATTGGAATTCTTCGTTGGTTTCCACTTTTTCGGCCAGCAGCTTAATGTTGGGGAAAGCTGCTGTTGCCTGCAGCACTTCCTGAATGATTTCAGCTGAAGTACTGCGAAAATCTATTTTGATGATATCGATATGCGGATAAAAATGGCGCCAGACCGGCTGATGAATATAGTCGTCCAGTGCAATCACATAACCCTGTTCTTTCAGATGCTGTACTTCAGCCAGTAATCTTTTGCCGGGTTGCACTGTCTCTAAAATTTCAACTACGACCTGTTCTTTCGGCAACATAGACGGAAATTTTTTCAGCAGGGTATCCAGGGTAAAGTTGATAAAACCGAGCTTATCACCAAGAAAATCGTCCAGGCCAAAGTTAAACTGGCTGCCGGCAATCATCCTTGACGTTGCTTCGTCACCATCAATATCCGGGAAAACGTTCTCAAGACCGTCACGAAACAACAACTCATAAGCAAACAGGTTTTTGTCACGATCCAGAATGGGCTGGCGGGCGGCATAAAAATACATACAGACTACTGTTCCTTACTGGGTATTCTGCCAAGCAATGTAGCAAAGAATTCTACTGCAAGGGAACTAAAATTTAGCACAATGCGCGTTTGACAAAACCCGCTGTAAAAACAGCGGGTTTTGTTGTTTGGCGCTTAAGAATTCAGCTTTTGCAGCATCATGTCAAATTCATGCTGCTGACTTTGATCCGGAGCTTTGGTGATTTTACTTACCAGCACTATGGCGAGGGTAGAGAACAACACTCCCGGTACCATGGCATAAATAAAGTCATCCAGTTGTTTTCCATCAATGGTCAGCGGGCTGAATACCCAAACCAGTACTGTCACTGCTCCTGTCACCATACCTGCCAGGGCGCCCCAGTGATTCATATTGCGCCAGTACAGACTCATCAATACCAGCGGACCAAAAGCAGCACCAAAACCGGCCCAGGCGTTACCCACCAGACTTAAAATAGAGCTGCTGCGATCGAGCGCAATCACAATAGCGACTAGCGCAACGACAAAAACCGAAGCCCGGCCCATCATCACCAGATGTTTGTCCGAAGCTGTTTTATTTAAAAATGTTTTATAAAAGTCCTGGGTTAAGGCACTGGAAGTCACCAGCAACTGGCTGGAAATGGTGCTCATCACTGCAGCCAATAAGGCTGCCAGTAAAAAACCGCCGACAAAAGGATGGAACAACACCTGCGACATCAGAATAAAAATGGTTTCCGGATCTTTGAGCGCCTGACCACTTTGCTGCACATAAGCAATGCCGACGAAACCTGTGGCAATAGCACCTAACAGCGAAATAATCATCCAGGACATACCGATACGACGCGCAACCGGGAAGTCTTTTACCGAACGAATGGCCATAAAACGCACAATTATATGCGGCTGACCAAAATAGCCCAGGCCCCAGGCTAATAACGAAATAATACCAAGCACGCTGGTACCGGTAAAAATATCCAGATGGTTTGGGTTCAGGCTTTGTACAGTGCTGAGCACAGGCTCAATGCCACCAACTACATTGAGCGCGACCACAGGCACCAGGATCAGTGCCACAAACATAATAATGCCCTGCACAAAGTCAGTCATACTGACCGCAAGAAAACCACCCAGCAGGGTATAAGCAATGACCACACCTGCGGTCAGTGCCAGACCCCAGAAATAATCCAGCCCGAACACTGACTCAAACAATTTACCGCCGGCGACCACGCCGGATGCGGTATAAAGAGTAAAGAACACTACAATGACCAGTGCCGAAATAAGCCTTAACATCCGGGTGCGGTCGGCAAAACGGTTTTCCAGATAATCGGGCAGGGTAATAGAGTCTTTGGCGTGTTCGGTATAAACGCGAAATCTTGGCGCCAATAAAAGGTAATTAAGCCAGGCACCGATCACCAGGCCGACAGCCAGCCAGATTTGCGAAATACCCAGTGCATATAAAGCGCCGGGTAAGCCCATCAGCAACCAGCCGCTCATATCCGAAGCGCCTGCTGATAAGGCTGTGACCGCGGGCCCAAGTTTGCGACCACCTAACATATATTCAGATAAATTACTGCTGGACTGACGATAAGCGTAAAGCCCGATGGCCAGCATAGCGGCGAAATAAATCGCCAGTGCGAGAATAGTGCCCGTTTCCAAAATAACGACCTCATCTGAGTGATTGATTTTGTTTATCGTTGTTAATGCGCTCAGGTTCTGAGTTGTGATGCAGTGAGGGTAAAACTGCAGCAGGCGAGCGGCGGCACATGCTAACAAGGGCGTCAATTTTCAGCCAGTGCTTTTCTGTGAGCACACCAACAGATGCTACCAGTTGCAAACCATCAGGCTTTAACTCTGTTGTTTCACGGCAAAGCTGAATTGTTGTTGTATTTTGCCGGCCAGCGGTTCCAGCTGTTGCTGTCTGGCGGCCACCAACACCAGATCTGCACCTGCCAGGCTGAGGCTTTGACCATGAAAATTATCATCGGCAAAAGCACCTGCATTTTGCCAGCCATGATCTTTGGGTAACACAAAGACTGTCACAGTGCCTTCATTGCTGTCGAGGATCAGATGCAAAGAGCGCACACCGCGAAAATGGCAAAATCTGGCATAACGTACCTTGCCGTCAAACTGTTCCAGCCGGCCGGCAAAAGAGGCCATCAGCTGATTGACTTCTGCAAGTGGCATTTGCGTGTTGTGACTTAACAGTGCACTGGCTTCATGGTAGACATGGGCCAGCGCGTAACTGCCTAAATCCTGGCCAAAGTGCAGGGGTTCAAAGCGCAGTTGCAAAAGCCCCAGGGCCAGAGCGATGGACGCCGCAACACCATAACGCCATTGTTTACGCCGGCGTTGTTGCCGGTAGCTGGCGACTTGTTGTTGCAGTAATAGTCTGGCCTGTAAATCATCTGGTACACCTATACGCAGCGCCTGCTGTAGTCTTTCATCCAGTTGCAATAATTCCTGCTGCAGCTCTGCTTTGGCGCTGTCGTTTTTGACACTTTGCTGCAATGCCGGATCTGTTGCGCTGGGATCGCTGAATAACCGACGACGAAATTCCAGTTCATCCATGCTGATGCCCCTCTAAATCTTTGGTGTTGATCAATTCGCGCAGCTGATGGCGGGCGCGGTACAGTCGGGTATTGACAGTGTTGAGATTGAGTTCAAGGCAACTGGCGATTTCTTCGCCTGTCATGCCGAGCAGCACCTGCAACACCAGTGGCTCACGGTATTCGACATCCAGCTGCAACATAAGCCCTTGTAACTGCGAGAGTTCAGCCTGCTGTTCGGGAGACGCTGAACTGAGATCATGCAGTTCGTCCTGTTCAATGTCTTGATAATCAAACTGTTTACGTTCAAAACGCCGCGCATTTTCCCGTCGCAAAATGGTAATAAGCCAACCTTTGGCAGCACCCACGTCAAGCAGGGAATCCAGATGTTTCCAGGCCCGTAAAAAGGTTTCCTGCACCAAATCATCGGCGATGGCTTTGTGCTGGCATAACCAGTAAGCGTAACGGTATAAATCGGCATAAAAAGCGTTGACCAGTGCCTGATAGCGCAGATCTTTACTGCTCATAAGGGTCATACCCCAAAAAGTGCACCACGAATAATGACCATAGACCGCCCTGGTGGCAAAAAATGTTCAGCCTGCAGAAAAAAACGCAAAAAACAGAAAAGAGTGATTTGCTGTCTGATAACAGTCGGTGAGCACCAACAAAGAAGTGGCAGCCAGACCAGGCTGCCATCCCGGGATCATCCAGCTGTTTAAGCCGGATAGAGTGGTTTGAGCGGTTCTGTAACTGGCAATTGCTGCAAATGTTTGTATTTGGCAAAAGCTTCAAATAACGCCTGGCCCTGCCACTGCAGCGTGTTTGACTGATATGGCTGATGACAAAGTTTTTCCACTTCACGCCTGAGCTCACAATCCGGCAGATGGGTTAATAACTGCGACAACCGCATGATTTGCGGGTCGATGCCTTGCTGCGCCCATTGCAGCAGCTGGCTCGTGGCTTCCGCACTGTTATTGGCAAGGCAGGCCGCTTTTAATTTGCGAGAGCTGAATTTTAATACCGAAGCCTGGTTTTGTGCCTGCGCTTGTACCGCCGATTTTTGCTGTAGCGGCCGGATAAATTTGGGCGCTAACCACAGCACCAGGGTGCTCAGCCATAACAACAACAACACAGTGCTGCTATAACTCCAGTGCCATGGACTGACGGGTTCAATCGCTGTGACCGGCGTTGTGCTTGTCATAGGGGCGGCAGGTTCTGCAGCAGCTTGTGCTTCCGGTTGCGCCGGATTAGGCGATGCTTTTAAGGTGCGCTCAGGCAACTCAGCGTAAGAGAGTTCATTGGTTTTGCTGTTCCACCATGGAATGCGGATGGCGGGCAGCACCAATTCACCACTTTTGGTGGCAATTACTGCTGAGGTAAATACTTTTTGTGCCACCAACCGGCCATTACGCTCAGCCTTTTTGCTTTGCGGTTGTTCGGCATAACTTTTAATGCCATCGGGCAGGCTGAAGTTCAGATCCGGTAACTGATGATCGGACAAATCAAGTGCCGTCAGAGTAATGGTGCGGGTGACAGGCTCACCCTGAGTTAATTCCTGACCAGGTGGTGTCCATTCTTCAGTCAGTGCCACCAGCTCAGACACCAGCCACTGGCCGTTAAAATTGTCGGGAATAGGTTTTACACTCAGTTTAAGCGCCTGTCCCTGCGCCGACACTGTTTTGGTTTTGGCAAAATAATCATAACGGGAACTTTGCCGGTCTATCATTTCACCTTTAAACCAGGGCGCAGCCAATTCAAAGTCACCATGCTTTTCTGCAATCAGGGTATAACGACGGGTAATGGTCTGATAACGCTGGCCATTGACCAGCTCGGAACCTTCCACATCTTTACCCAGCTGTTCTATGGTTGCGCCCGGTAATTCAGGCTGGCTGAGGCTGCCGCGCTGTAAGTCACCGTTAAAATAAATTTTGACGTCGTAATAGGCCAGTTGCTGCACATAAAGTTCGCTGCTGCTTAAGCTGCTTTGGATAAACAGCTCGTCCGAGCCGGTGCCGTTTGGATCGGCCGGCACTACGGTCAGGGTAATAGGCTCGCTGCGTAAACCGTCAATTTCAAAAGCTGGGATCACAAAGGTGCCGGTTTTTTTGGCAAATAAACTCAGTTGCCAGCGCGTGCTCTGGCTGGAGCGGCCATTGATAATTTGCATACTCTGACTGATAGCTGGCGCACTGAAGTTAAAGTCGTTAGCGAGCACCGAAAAATCCAGCTGATTGCCCGATACTTTTTCATCCAGTTCAATTTGCAGCAGCAGCTCTTCGCCCAGCATCACCGGATTTTTATCGACACTGGCCTGCAACAATGTTGCGGCCTGCAGAGGGCTCTGGCTCAAACACAGTAGAAGCAGGGCCACAGACTTCAGCAAATTGACAACTTTTTTGGCGCTGTAGCCCAGACACAGGGTTACCATTCTTGTTCTGCTCCTTTGGGTAAACGTTGTTGCTGGCGCTTTTGGTATTCCAGTAGCATTTTATTGCGCAGTAATAACGCCGGATCGTCCTGCACTTTGCGCATCAGGCCATCCAGTTGCTGACTTTGTTCCGGGCTGGCATTGGGCCAGGCTTCGCGCACTGCTTTTTGTTGTTCTGTTTGTTCGTTTGGCTGCTGGTCAGCTTCTTGCCGAGCTGGTTCTTTGTTTTTCTCTGCCTGCTCTTGCTGAGCACCTGGCTCAGCCTGGTTATTTTGTTCAGCTTGCTCGGGGTTTTGGCCGTCTTTGGCGTCGTTTTGCGCACCGCTATCAGACTGTTCGCCCTGATCATTTTGTTGCTGCTGACCGCTTTGCTGTCCCTGTTGCTGTTGACCTTGCTGCTGTTGACCATCCTTCGATTGCTCGCCTTGCTGGTCCTGCGCTGAATTTTGTTGCTCGTTTTGCTGTTGTTGCTGCAGTTGTCTGGCAAGTTCGATGTTCTGTTCAAGGCCTGGCAAATCAGGCGCCAGTGCTTGTGCCTGCTGATATGCGGCCAGAGCTTCTGAGAATTTTTGCTGCTGCATCAGACTGTTGCCCAGGTTAAAGCGGCCATTGGCGCTTTTATCCTGTTGGTAGAGTTGTTCGGCCGTCTGATAGTCTCCACTGCGATAAGCGGCGTTGCCCTGCCACAAAGGATCGGCAAATTTTTCCATGGCTTTGGCATAATCTTGTTGCTGATAGGCCTGCTTGGCCTGTTGCTGCTGACTTTGCCATAAATCGCGCCAGTCAAAAGCGTTGGCCGGGTTTGGCAATAGCAACAACGGCAATATGGCGAGCAGCGCGGCTCTTTTGCCAAGCCATAACGCCAGCGGCAATAACAGCCAGCATAAATACACGCCGGCATCCTGCCACTGATCACCACTGATTTTACTGCTTTGTGTTGTGTCGGCCTGAGCCAGCGTTAACTCCGGCAACGCCAATAAAGCCTGAATATCGGACTGATCAAAACTGCTTTGCCGGAACACACCACCGGTCAGACTGGCCAATTCTTTGAGCTGTGTCAGCGGAACTTTGGGCAGCACTATGCTGCCGTTGCGATCTTTTAACAGTTCGCCCGAGCTTAATTTTACCGGTGCACCATCGCTGCTGCCCACGGCCAGCACCGACAAGCGGTGCGGGAATTGATTCAGACTCTGGCGCAGTGTCTGATAGTGGCTCTGACTAAAACCGTCAGTAATCAGCACCACATCGCCTTTGGGATAACCCGCTTGTTGCAGCAGTTTACTGGCAAGTTCCAGTGCACTTTGTACGTTCGAACCCTGAGCCGGCATAATTTCCGGTGACAGATCCGGCAATAACAGCTTGATATTGTTGTGATCCGGCGTCAGTGGCGAAATCACATAAGCATCAGCAGCAAAGGTTAACAGCGCCAGCTCACCTTCTTTGAGTTGACTGGTAAAATCCAGTGCTTTAAATCTGGCCTGGGTCAGCCGGTTTGGTTTGACATCCGTGGCCAGCATTGACAAGGACATATCCAGCACCAGTACTGTGGCTTTATTCAGCGCAAAAGCAGGCTGGGGCAGCTTATGCACGCTGGGACCGGCCAGTGCGATTACGGTTAGTACCAGGCCAAACAACAACCAGGCAAAAGGTGTTTTAGCTTGTTGCCGCTCCAGTTTGTCCTGTAGCAACGTCAGTTGCAGGTGGCGGGGCAGCAATTGTTGCCATGGGCTACCCCCTTGCTGATAACGCCATGCCAGATACACACAGAGCACCACCAGCGGCAGCAGTAATAACCAGAGCGGCCTTAACCAGTGCAGTTCAAAGGGCATGATCACCTCCGCGCCGCCATTGTTGCCAGGGCAGTTTGCTCAGTAATACCAACATTATCAGCAGCAGAGCTGCGCCAAGGGGCCAGTGCAGCAGGCTTTGTTGTGGCCGGTAATTGAGCTGATCCCGTTCGATAGGTTCAAGCTGATCCAACAGCTGATAAATTTGTGACAGCTCAGCCAAATCACGGGCGCGGAAATAACGCCCGCCTGTGGCAGTGGCAAGTTCGGTCAGCAGGGCTTCATCCAGATCATCAGATGGATTGACCAGTTGCGGGCCAAAAATACCCTGTTGCACCATCTGCTCAGCACCCACACCTACAGTATAAATTTTTACGCCGGCCGCTTTTGCCAGCTCCAGCGCTTCGCGCGGCTGAATATTCCCGGCGGTATTGGCGCCGTCACTGAGTAAAATCAGCACCTTATTGGAGCTTTCATAGGTATTAAATCTTTTTACCGCAAGGCCAATAGCTTCACCAATGGCAGTGCGCTGCCCAACCAGCCCAAGCACTGCCTCATCCAGCATTTGTTGCACTGTCTGGCGGTCAAATGTAAGCGGCGTTTGCTGATAAGCTGCATCGGCGAACAATACCAGCCCAAGCCGGTCACCCTGACGTTTCTGGATAAAATCCGATAACACAAATTTCACCGCATCCAGCCGGTTGGCGCTCTGGTCGTTGATCACCATGTCATTGATATTCATTGAACCCGATAAATCTACCGCCAGCATCATGTCGCGGCCTTGCTGCGGCAATGTGA
Organism: Rheinheimera sp. 4Y26; assembly: GCF_025245835.1. Lineage (GTDB taxonomy): Bacteria > Pseudomonadota > Gammaproteobacteria > Enterobacterales > Alteromonadaceae > Pararheinheimera. The sequence continues at coordinate 104,185 of NZ_JAOBWS010000012.1, read as the reverse complement.
TAGCTTCACCCAGCCACTTAGGCGCAGCGGCGGCGCTGACCAACAGAAGCCAAATCAGCATCAGTAACCATTGTTGCCGTTTTGAGTGTCCGGCTTGACTGTCAGTACTCTGAGTTTTGGCAAGGCGCGCCAGCGGCGGTAACATCAGACTGGCACCAGCTCTGGGCTGTGTTGCTTTGATAAAATAGGGCAGGGCCAGCAGCACAAAAAACCAGGGATAACTGAATTCAAACATCTGCAGCTCCTTTGGCAAGCTTTGCTTTTTCTGCTGCATTTTTTTGTTGGTCAGCATATTGCTCAAGGTCCGCATATTGCAGCCAGAGCGCAGCAAAATCAGCATATGCCTGAATTTCAGTCTGTTGTGGCGCGCGCTGATAATGTAAAGCCAGTAAATCAGGTAAGGCCACAACCGCAGCTTTCGGTTTGGTTTTAAGGCTATTGAGCAAAAATTGCCGCCAGGCCTCACCGCTGTAGCTTAACGCCGGATGGCCGGGGTTTTGGCTTAACAACCAGCGTTTTAACAAGGCAGTGATTTGCGCCGGCGCACCTGCTGCGCCCTTATCCAGGGCTGCCAAAGCTTTGAGTGCAAAACGTTTGGGCGCCTGTTTTAACTGTTGCTGGCGGTATTTGCGATAAAGCAGCCACAACAGGGTGAGCACCAGAGTGGCAAGCAGCCACCAGCCGGGGGCCAGATACCAGTCATTAACAAGGAGTGGTTCCTGAATATCAGCCAGTTGGGCCAGTGCCTGTGGCTGTGCGGCTGTGTTAGCTGTAGCCATGGTTTCTCCCGTTCAGCTGACTGAGCAAGGGCATTGCAGCGCTCAATTGCCAGTTGGCGAGGCCAAGCGTGGTCCAGTGCTGCTGCAGCTGCTGTGAAAAAAATTGCTGTTGCTGTTGATATTGCTGCTGCAGTTTTGTTGACCCCAGTTGTAACGTAACAGGTTCACTACCGTCTGAAACCCGCGCCAGGCCATAAGCCCGGGCTGGCAGATGTTGTTCCAGCGGATCATCAAGCTGGCAAATCCGCACTTCGTTATGTAACGTCAACGCCCGCAGATGACGCAGGCAAGTATCATCGAGCTTCTGAAAATCCGAAATGATAAAAAGCAAACTGCCGGGACGGGCCAGACGACGCAGTTGTCCTAAAGCTTCTGATAACTGGATTGGTGCAGCCCCTTGTGTTGCGGGCGTTTTAATAAGCTTCAGCGCCTGCTGCTGCAATTCTGTGAGCTGATGCAAATAACGTAACACCGCCTGTGAGCGGCCGGCGGGTTTTAACTCACGGATCTGCTGTTGGTGAAACACTATGCCACCGAGTTTATCGCCGGTTTTTTTTACATGCCAGGCAATCAGCGCGGCCAGATGACAGGCCTGCACCGATTTTAACAGCAGCTCTGAGCCAAACTGCATCGAGTCGCTCAAATCGGTCAGAATAAACACCGGCCGCTCTTTTTCTTCGCGGAATAACTTGGTGTGAACCTTGCCGGTGCGGGCAGTAACACGCCAGTCGATGGTGCGTACATCATCACCGGTCTGGTAATGCCGGACCTCGTCAAACTCCATGCCGCGGCCTTTGCTTTTGGCCAGATAACTGCCGGCCAGTTTACTCTGAATAGTACGAGCCGGTGTTAAGTCAAATAGCTGTGTATGCCGCTGATATTGCAGCAGTTGTTTTAAATCCACTTCAGTGCCGTTGCTGTGTAAATCCTGCAACCACTGATTGATCTGGCTTAAACTGGCGCTCATTTTCGCCTTCACCTCAGGCAACAGGCACCAACGACAGAATTTCGCTCAGCACATGGTCGGTGCTGACACCTTCAGCTTCTGCTTCATAGGTTAGCAGCAGACGGTGGCGCACCACATTATGGAATACCGCCTGTACATCATCGGGTGTGACAAAATCACGGCCGGCCAACCAGGCTTTGGCACGCGCACAACGTTCCAGCGCTATGGTGGCGCGTGGGCTGGCGCCATAGGCAATCCAGCGGCCGAGTTTAGCGCTGTAGTCGCCGGCGCGGCGGGTGGCCATGATCAGCTGGACTACATATTGCTCCAGGCTGGGTGCAAAATGCAGTTTTAAAATGGCTTTACGGGCAGCAAAAATATCGGCCTGACTGATCCGAACCGGTTGTTCTGTTGCTTGCTCAAGTGCTTCACCGCGCGTGAGTTTTAAAATGGCGAGTTCAGTTTCAGCGTCCGGGTAATCCACTTTTAAATGTAATAAAAAGCGGTCGAGTTGTGCTTCCGGCAGCGGGTAAGTGCCCTCCTGCTCCAGCGGGTTTTGCGTTGCCATCACCAAAAATAATTCCGGCAGCTTGTAACTGTGCCGGCCGACGGTAATTTGTTTTTCCGCCATCGCCTCTAATAACGCCGACTGCACCTTGGCCGGAGCACGGTTAATTTCATCGGCCAGAATAATATGGTGAAACAAAGGGCCGCTTTGAAATTCAAATTTACCGGTTTCAGGACGGTAAATATCTGTGCCGGTTAAATCAGCCGGTAATAAATCGGGCGTAAACTGAATACGGTGAAAGCTGCCTTCCACGCCATGCGCCAGTGCATTGACGGCGCGGGTTTTGGCAAGACCTGGCGGGCCTTCAACCAATAAATGGCCATTGGCTAGCAAGGCCAGCAAAATACCTTCAGTCAGCGAACTTTGGCCTAATACCTGTGAATCCAGATAGCTTTTTAATTGATTAAATGCGTTCACAGCTGCACTCTTCCGTTGTTTTTAGGGCTTGCCCGGCACTTTTGCTGGCCGGTCAAGGCTGAATTAATTGATTATTTATCAAGCGTTTCCGCTTAAATACGACTAGGCTTTCTGCGAAGTCAGGATATAAGGTCTTTATGGCATTAAAACAACTGTTTTAATTTGTCAGATCTCTCGTTACAATCAAAAAAAATTACAGGTCAGACCTGTATCGGATGCAACCAAGAGGATCATTCATGTCCAGCCAGATTAAATTAACCAACCGCCAGGGCGATCGGATTGCGATAGTTCGCGGTTTACGCACGCCGTTTGCCAAACAAGCAACTGAGTTCCACGGGGTATCTGCCCTGGATTTGGGCAAATTGGTGGTCAATGAACTGTTGATCCGCAGTGAGCTGGATGCCAAATTAATTGATCAGGTTGTTTACGGTCAAGTTGTACAGATGCCGGAAGCGCCAAATATTGCGCGGGAGATTGTGCTGGGTACCGGCATGAACGTCCACACCGACGGTTTTAGTGTGACCCGGGCTTGTGCGACCAGCTTCCAGTCTGTAGTCAGTGTAACCGAAGCCATGATGGCAGGCGTCAGTAAAGTAGCCATTGCCGGTGGTGCAGATTCAAGCTCAGTGCTGCCTGTTGGTGTCAGTAAAGCTTTGGCCCGTGCGCTGGTGGATTTAACCAAAGCTAAAACCTTTGGTCAGAAGCTGGCTATTTTCCGCCGCCTTGGCCTGCGTGATTTACTTCCTGTTCCACCTGCTGTGGCTGAATACACCACAGGCTTGTCGATGGGTGATACCGCTGAGCAAATGGCCAAGAGCCATGGCATCAGCCGCGCTGATCAGGACGCTATGGCGCACCGCTCTCATACCCTGGCTGCTAAAGCCTGGGAGATGGGGCTGATGAAAGATGAAGTGATGGCGGCCCATGTTGAGCCTTACAACAAGTTTCTGGAGATGGATAACAATATCCGCAAAGACTCCAAACTGGAGTCTTACAGCAAGTTAAAACCAGTGTTTGACCGGAGTTATGGCACTGTAACCGCGGCCACCAGTACCCCGTTAACAGACGGCGCTTCAGCTGTACTGATGATGCCGGAAAGTTATGCTAAAGCATTGGGTTACAAACCATTGGGTTATGTACGCAGTTACGCTTTTGCCGCCATTGACGTGTGGGAAGACATGCTGATGGGCCCATCTTACGCCACGCCTATTGCGCTGGAGCGCGCAGGTATGACGCTCAACGACTTAACCCTGATTGAAATGCACGAAGCTTTTGCCGCTCAGGCACTGGCCAATATGAAAATGTTTGGCAGCAAAAAATTTGCCGAAGAAAAACTGGGCCGTTCCAGTGCTATTGGTGACATTGATATGGCGAAATTTAACGTCAACGGTGGCTCTTTGGCTTATGGTCATCCGTTTGCCGCTACAGGCACCCGGTTAATTACCCAAACGCTGAATGAATTAAACCGCCGTGGTGGTGGTATTGGTTTAACCACAGCCTGTGCAGCCGGTGGTTTAGGCGCTGCCATGATAGTGGAGACTGAATAATGACGGAGCAAATTGTGACTGAACAAACAGGGACTGAGCAAACAGTGACAGCAAAAACTTTCAGCCTGAGTCTGCGTGATGATGGTGTGGGTGTGATCACCATGGACGTGGCAGGCGAAAGCATGAATGTGCTTAAAGCCGCTTTTGCTGATGAAATTAAAGCTTTATTGGAAGAAATCCGCAGCAACAAGAATATCAAAGGTTTGGTGATTATTTCCGGTAAAGCCGACTCTTTTATTGCCGGTGCCGATATCACCATGCTGGATGGCTGCAAATCAGCGCAGGAAGCAACAGATATCGCCGCAATGGGGCAACAAATGTTTGGCCAGCTTGAAGCGTTAAATATTCCGCTGATTGCCGCTATTCATGGTCCTTGTTTAGGTGGCGGTCTGGAACTGGCCATGGCTTGTCATGGCCGGGTGGCCACCGATGATGGCAAAACAGTATTGGGCTTACCGGAAGTGCAACTGGGCTTATTGCCGGGCAGCGGTGGTACCCAAAGACTGCCAAAGTTGGTTGGGTTGCAAAAAGCACTGGATATGATGCTGACTGGTAAACAACTGCGTGCTGTGCAGGCGAAAAAAGCCGGTTTAGTCGATGCTGTGGTGCCAAAAAGTATTCTGCTGGAAGCTGCGGTGAAAATGGCGCTTGCCGGTAAGCCTGATCGCAGCAAAGCAGTCAAACTGCCTTTTGTTGGTCAGCTGTTAGAGTTTACGTCAATTGGCCGGGGCATTTTGTTCAGTCAGGCGACCAAACAAACTTTGTCAAAAACCGCTGGCCATTATCCGGCGCCGTTAAAAATCATTGAAGCGATCAAAGCCGGTGTGGATAGCGGCATGGCGAGTGGCCTGCAGGTTGAAGCTCAGGCTTTTGGCGAGCTTTGTATGACGTCGGTTTCCAAATCTTTACGTGGATTGTTTTTTGCGACCACTCAGATGAAAAAAGAAACCGGCGCAGGGGATGTAAAACCTGGCAAGGTGCATAAAGCGGCGGTGCTGGGTGGTGGTCTGATGGGCGGTGGTATTGCCAATGTCACAGCAGGTAAAGCCGGTATCCCGGTGCGTATTAAAGACATCAACCAGCAGGGCATCAGTAATGCGCTGAAATACAGTTACAGCCTGCTTTATAAAAAGTTTAAACGCCGTTATATCAGCCGTACTGAAATGCAAAAACAAATGGCGTTATTAACAGGTACTACAGATTACAGCGGTTTTCATGATGTGGATCTGGTGGTAGAAGCCGTGTTTGAAGATTTAGCGCTCAAACAGCAGATGGTGAAAGACATTGAAACCCATTGTCATGAGAATACTATTTTTGCTTCCAACACCAGCTCTTTACCTATTGGCCAGATAGCTGCACAAGCGGCAAGGCCGGAAAACGTCATTGGCCTGCATTATTTTTCACCTGTGGACAAAATGCCGCTGGTGGAAGTGATTGCCCATGAAAAAACGTCGGCTCAGACTATTGCCACTACTGTTGCTTTTGCCCGTAAACAAGGCAAAACCCCGATTGTGGTTAAAGATGGTGCCGGTTTTTATGTCAACCGTATTCTCGCTTTATATATGAACGAAGCGGCCAATTTATTGCTCGAGGGCGAGCCGGTAGAAAAACTGGACAAAGCCCTGACCCAATTTGGTTTGCCGGTCGGTCCTATTACTTTGCTGGACGAAGTGGGCATTGATGTTGGTGCCAAAATTTCGCCCATTCTGGAGCGTGAGCTGGGTGAACGTTTTAAAGCACCTGCAGCCTTTGACAAGCTGATTGCCGACGGCCGCAAAGGTAAAAAAGTGGAAAAAGGCTTTTACCTCTATGGCGCCAAAGCACACAAAGGCAAAAAAGAAGTCGATACCTCAGTGTATGCCCTGCTGGGTGTGCAGCCAGCTGGCAAATTATCCGCTGAGCAAATCAGCAACCGTTGTTTAGTACAGATGCTGAACGAAGCGGTGCGTTGTCTGGAAGAGGGCATTATTGCTTCGGCCCGTGATGGTGACATAGGCGCGATTTTTGGTATAGGTTTCCCACCCTTTATAGGTGGCCCATTCCGTTATATTGATGCGATGGGTGCAACTACCTTGGTTGCCGACTTACGCCGTTACGAAGCGCAATTTGGCAGCCGTTTTGCTCCCAGTGCGTTATTGCTGCAAATGGCTGAGCAAGGTAAAACATTTTATTAAAATGCGATAAGCCGTGTGGCTTCAGTACTGCTGATGAAAAAAAGAGCTGCTATAATGCGGCTCTTTTTTTGCGGAGGGTTGTGCCTTGTTGTTGTTGCTGTTGTCACCACTTTGCTCTTTATACTTTTTTATCCAGGCACGCCGCTCGGGTTTGAAATCTTTGCCCTGGGTTGTGCTCGGCGCTCTGACGGGCCCGTTGTTATTGCCGTTATTTCACAACCACAAGCGAATGGCGCTGAAAAAAGCGCTCGGGCATGGGGTCGTGTGGTTCAGACCCTAAACAGGCGCCTGTAGTACACCACAGCTTTGTAGTGCCTGTTGCCACTGTTCTATGACTGCATCACTGGCATGATGATAAGCCCAGACAGGTTGCAGTATCACAGTAGCGTCCAGTTTGTGTAGTTTTCCCTGCTCTACGGCAGCTTGCACCAATGGCGCCGGCAAATAACCGCAACCTTTGTTTTGTTGTAGCCATTGCCACAGCAGCCGGACATCTGTACTTGAGAAACTTAGCGGCGAAGTGGTGAGCCTGGGTAGTTCCAGCTGCTGTACACTGCATTCTGCCTGCAAATTTACTGCTTCATTGACCGACACCGGCCACCAGCACAGATAACCCAGACAACTGGCCTGTAAAGGTAAAAGCTGCAGTGGTTTTTCACCAAGCTGGATCACCACGTCAAAATCGCTGCCATTCACATTCTGATAAGCACCGCTCTGCGTATGTACCTGCCAGCACTGTTGTGGTGGAAACAAGGCTGTAAGCTGTTTTGGCGGCAATAAAACAACAAATTCAGCCGGCAATAACACCTTGCGATGTGTTTGTAACTGATATTGCTGATTTAATTGTTGTTTTGCTGCGGAGATAGCGGTTAACACCGCCTGCGCGTGGGGCAGTAACAGCTCACCAGCTGCGGTGAGCTGAATATTATTGCGAAAGCGGCTGAACAAGGTTACGCCTAAACTTTGTTCAAGTTGGCGTACCCTGAAGCTGACCGCTGACTGGGTCAGATATAAATTCTCGGCGGCTTTACCAAAGTGACGGGTTTTCTGTACTTCGAGGAAGGTTTTTAACAGCTCAGTATCCAAAGTGGATCCTTAGAAAAATTGATTGTAACCATAAAAAATATTTGTTTTACGATCGGAATTTTGTTTACCATACTCCGCACAGTTTAATTGGGATAGCTTTAGATTCAACGAGATCAGGGGAAAAAAGTGATGCAGCAAAGTTTTGTGGCTAAACGTCGCTTTTTTGATGACCGGAATTTCCCAAAGGGGTTCACCCGGTCAGGGCGCTTCACACTGGCAGAAGGTAATCTGCTGGAAAAACATGGTGCGGCGATGCAGGAGCTGGAAGACGGTCAGCGTCAACCGGTGAATGAAGAAGAGCAACGTTTTTTATCGGTTTGTCGCGGCGAAGCCGAAGCAGAATCCAGCTTCGAAAAAGTCTGGACTAAATACAAACAAAAAGTGCAGGAAAAGAAAAAATTCCACACTGTGTTTGGTAAAAAACGGATTGCGGATGGCAGTGACGATTTCTCCTATGCAGAAACGGACAACGACTGATAACAATAAATGGCCTTGAGGCCAAAAGCAGAGGGTATTGCTGTGGGCGAATTATTCAGTAGTATTTTACGACCAGATGTACTGGTGTTTTTAGTTCCACTGGCTGGCATTGGTATTGGCGGCTTTAGTATGTGGTTAAAACATCAGGAGCGGATGGAAAAAATTCGCCAGGGTATAGATCCGGACAAGCGGCACTAAGCGCTGATTGTTATCTCGTTGCAGCTGTTATGTCTGCAACAAAACAAAAGGAGCTTCGGCTCCTTTTGGCATTTATGCGTGCTGCAATAATGATATTTTCCGCGATGCAGTTACTCCAAAGCAGTTGCTCCGCATGCTCTTTGCAGCTACAACCTTTGCCTGGATCCAAAGCAGGGGTGTATAAATAAAGCGGTAACGCAAATGTCAGTGGGCCTGAGCACGGTTTGAAGTTTTAACAGTAGGGGCTTTAGAACTGCAGTAGGGCCTGTTGTGGTTAAAGCACTGCAGGCACGGCACTGAGTTTGGGTTTTTGCTGTTTCTGATCTTTCAGGAACTGGGTAAAGTCGGCTGCCGACAATGGTTTACTGTAATAATAACCCTGAATAATTTCACAGCGCAGCTGCTTTAACTGCTGCAATTGTTCTGCGTATTCAACACCTTCTGCTACGACTGTCAGGCTCAGGTTGTGGGCGATAGTGACAATAGTGTCCACCATATTGCGACCACGGGCAGTATTCATATCATCAATAAAAGCTTTGTCGATTTTGAGGGTATTGAGCGGAAACTGCTTTAAATAAGCCAAAGACGAATAACCGGTGCCAAAGTCATCCATCGCCAGGTGAATGCCGCGGGCGCGCAATTTCTTCATGGTATCAATCGCCATTTTTGGCGACTGCATTACCGTGCCTTCAGTAATTTCCAGCTCCAGATGATAAGAGGGTAGTTCAGTTTGCTGTAAAACATCGTCTATCTGCTCACACAAATAAGGCAGCATAAACTGTTTCACCGACAGGTTAACGGCGACACGGCCATGAAATAAGCCCTGATCAATCCAGCGTTTTACGTCCAGACAAGCTTTGCGCAATACCACTTCGCCAATTTCAACAATCTGACCTGTTTCTTCTGACACCGGAATAAAAGACGCCGGGCTGATTAAACCACGTTTAGGGGTAATAAAACGCACCAGCGCTTCCATGCCCACCAGCTGGCCGCTCAGAATGTCCATTTTGGGCTGATAAAACACAGTGAAATAATCTTCTTTTAAACCATGGCGGATCAGGTTTTCCAGCTGCAAACGTTTGACCGCCAGTTTGTTCATCGAATCATTAAAAAACAAATAACGGTTTGCACCTTCATGTTTCGCGTGATACATGGCGGTGTCGGCGTTGCGTAGCAAAGCTTCCGGATCGGCACCGTCTTCCGGATACAACACAATACCAATACTGCTGGTGACTGCCAGCTCATGCTGATTGATAAAAAATGGCAGGTTAATTTGTTTAATCAGCTCCTTGGCCAGAGAAGTGATGGTATGAATGTCGTTGGTGTCTTCCAGCAAAATGGCAAATTCGTCACCACCAAGCCGGTACAACCTGTTTTTTTGCCGGCTGCGTTCAGTCAGCCGCTCAGCCAGCTTCACCAATAAAGTATCACCCAGCTGGTGGCCTAGTGAGTCGTTGATTTTCTTAAAGTTATCTAAATCGAATACCAGAAGCGCATGGCGCACTTCACGTTCGACCAAACGGCTCAGTTCAGCCGAGAATAAAGCCCGGTTTGGCAAGCCGGTCAGGGTGTCGGAGTTGGCGAGGCGGCTGAGCTCAGCTTCTTTGCGCTTGCGTTCAGAAATATCTGAAAACACGGCGACGTATTGTGTGATGGTGTTGTGTTCGTCTTTCACCACATCAAAGTTGAGTTCAGCCTGGTAAATTTCACCGTTTAAACGTTGATCCTGAATTTCACCTTGCCAGCTGCCTTGTGACTGCAGTTTCAGGCCTATATCCTGCAAAAAGCGGTTGGGGTACAGCGCCAGATCAAAAGGTTTTTTGATCACCTGCTCGCGGCTTTTGCCGGTGATGGTGCTAAAGGAGTTGTTGACTTCAATGACGGTAAAATTGGTGTCACAAATCACCACAGCGTCGGAAATGTTTTCAAGGCAACGGGCAAAAAGTTCCAGCCGTTCTTCGGTGTGTTTAAGCAACTGAATATTTTTTAAGGTGCCTGTCATACGGGTGGCGGCACCGTCAGCATCTGTGCTGACCACTTTGCCGCGGTCCAGCACCCAAATCCAGCCCCCATCTGAAGCCCTTAAACGGTAGGCTGCTTCAAAGTGCGGCGTTTCGCCGGCCAGATGCTGATACAGCTGTTCAGTAACCCGTTCAATATCTTTGGGGTGAATTTGCTCGCGGTTGGGCGGAAACTGATTCGTTTCAGGTTTAAGCTCAACCGCTTGTTGCCAGGAACTGGAGCGATATAAAGTGCCGGCACTGATATTCCAGTCCCATAATTCGTCGCCGCTGCCCCACAAAGATAAACGCAGCCGTTCTTCACTTTGTTCCAGCCGGCTCTGGTAACGGCGCATTTTCAGAATAGATAAATGTGCCAGCAATAAAGCGCCAAAAGAGAATAATAAAATGGACGACAGAATGTAGGGCATCGACCCCTGCCAGTCTAAGGCAAAAGCAGGAAGTGGCGAGGTTAAAAAAGTAACAAACAGCGCCTTGTGATTGATTTTTTTATTATTTTTCACACGTCTTTACGTCAGAAAGTCTGATAGAGCTAAGTTATATAAAATTAACAGGGCTGTCAAAGCCAATCTGGCGGCAGGCCTGCTGCTGCAGGCAAAAGCTGCCGGGCCCTAGCGCTTATCTGCCGGTGATTTTTCTGTTTGTAACGGATGCAATGTTTTTAGTCAGCTTTGGTCAGCGTTTTTAATAAATCAATGGCCGCCGCAGCATCCATAGTTCTCATATGGGTATGCGCCGGCGCTTCACTGGTTGCCAAAAAAATAGCGTCATAATCAGGCGCCAGTAAACTTTGACAGAACTCAGTAAAATCGAAAAGACTGAGTTTATTCAGCTCCTGCTGGATCTGATCAGATAAAGCACAGTGTTCATCACCCTGACCAATGGCCAGCCATATGCGTTTGGCTCTGTTGCTAAGGCTGTTGTCGCGCTCACGGATTTGACTGGCCAAACTTTGTTTCAGAGCCTGCAACTCATCTGCTGACAGCTCTGGCAGTTCGCTTAGAAAACGCTGATAAAAACTTAAAGTGGCCTGATATAAGGTTTTGGCATCGGATCTTGGTGACTGGATATAAAATGCCATGCCAGGGCGCAGATTCATCGGTACATAACCTGTACCCACCAGATAACCCAGTTGTTGTTCAGTGCGAAGTTCATGAAAATACTCTGGTGAAATCAGATGATTGGCGAGCATAAACAGCGCCATATCCAATGCGTTGCGCGCACGGGCCGGCAGGTAAATCACCAGCGCCTCATCGTCCTGCGGCATCGGCAACTGCAGCCAGATTGGGCCAACACCTTCAGTATTGTGACTGTAACGGGGTAAACGCTGACAACGTTCAGGCACTGTCCCAAGCCATTTGGCCAGCTGTTGCTGCAAACTTATTACGTCTCGCTCTTTCCAGTGACCAATCATCAGCGCTTCGAGATGCACTTTTTGGAACATATGCGCATAAAAACGCTGAAAGTCATCAAATGTGCAGTCGGCCAGCACTGCGGCCAGAGTTTCTGATTCCGGATTCAGTGGTTGCAATAGTGCAGATAACTTACTGAATAACTGTGTAATAGGTTTATTTCTGGCTTGATTCTGCCAGTGACGCACCAGTTGACGCTTTAGTTCATCAAACCGGTTTTGGCTAAAGTGGCGGTTCGGCATCTGCTGTAAAATATCGTACAACAACGCAATCTGATTACCGGCCAGGCCGCTGCAGTGTAAAGTCAAACCGTGCTGCTGCACATGCAGGTTGTAGTTGAGACCTGCTGTGGTGGCGGCATAAAACTGCTCGTTAATGTCGTCCAGAAACAGCTCCAGCCAGAGTTTACAAAGGGCCAGCTCGGCAATACCGATGATAGTGTTTGGCAAGGTCAGTTCTACAAATACATGGCCTTTGGGCGTGCGAAAATCGGCATCGGGTTTAAACCAGAGTTTCATGCCGTCGGCCTGATAATACAGCTGTGGTAGCGCTATGCCTTCCGATGTCTCCAGTAACCTGGGTTCATCCACCAGATAAGGGTTGGTTTTAGGCAAATGACAGTCCGGCAGCGGTGTTGCCTGCTGTAACTTTTGCAATAAATCCGGCGTAAGCGGCAACTGGCTGTAAGGGGTGTGGTACCAGCGCGCCTGGCGATCTACCTTCACTTCCGGCGCTATCAGCATCAGGCGCAGATTGCGCTCATGGAAAAAACTTAACAAATGTTGATACAGGGCGGCGTCGGGCATTTCCATCCGGTAGTCGCCAAATACATAATCTTCTACCGGATAATGCTGCAGATTTACCGCCAGATCGCTGGCCAGCTGCAGCGGTGTTTTCTGTTCCTGATATAAAAAGCTCCAGCGCACCAGTTTTTGCCTTTCCGCAAAAATTTCAGAGGGAAAGGGCTGCTGTTTCAGCATGGCGAGATAAGAAAAACTGGCGAGCAGAATTTCATCCTGCGCCAACATGCCTTGGGGTGTCAGTTCAAAAGCCAGGGTGAAGTCTTTGTAGTTACTGCCGTCAATGCCACCACCGGCGCTTAATGAATTCACCAGCCCACGGCCTTTTAAATGGCTTAATAACGAACCCGGTCCTTCATCACCCAACAGATGCGCCAAAAAACTGACCAGCTTATAGCGGTACCATGGCTGAATATCGGGTAAGGCAAAACTGGCAACAAAACGCTGTGTTGGTTTATGTGGCTGAATATTCAGCTGAATACCCAGATGTTCATCTAAATAAAGGGGCGGCACCAGTGCCGCTTTCGGCGGAAGCGAAGCCGGTAAAGCAGAAAAATAGTGCTGAGCCCACTGCGCCTGCACTTCAAGCGGTGCGTCGGACACCAGGGTTAAGGTCATGCGGCTGGCGCTGTATTGCTGTTGATAAAAATCACGCACTGCCTGCTGCGCACTTTGGCCAGGTCTGTCATCCAGCGTCGACAGGTTACCCACGGAAAACTTCGCAAAAGGATGTTGTGGATTAATACTTTCTTTATGCGCCTGATAAATACGCCTGCCATCATCTTTAAGCTTCATTGAAAACTCGGCTTCAATGGCATGGCGTTCTTTGTCCACAGCGTCGGCACTGAACAGCGGAGCGCTTAACATATCGGCAAAACGCTCAAGTGCAGCGGTAAATGCTTCGTGGCTGATGTCAAAATAAAAACAGCTATGCTCTGTGCCGGTCCAGGCATTGTGACTGCCGCCATTGCTGGCAATAAACTGTTGATATTCACCGGATTGCGGAAATTTTTCTGAGCCTAAAAATACCAGGTGTTCGAGAAAGTGCGCTAAACCTTCGCGGTCTGCCGGATCGTCAAAATGGCCGACATTGACTGCCATAGCCGCGGCGCTTTTTTCCGCGTCCTGTTGCTGCACCAGCAATACCCGAAGGCCATTATCCAGCGTCAGGGGCTGATACAAACGTTGATCGTTAGGGCTTTGCACCATATGACTTTTTTTCAATTCGGGCCTCTTCTGGCAACCTGTCAGCAGCAGCGATGGTTATTGTTATCATATCGAATCGGAATATAAAGCTGAAATTTTATGCTTTATTAACAGTTACTGTGACTGCAAACTTTCATTATCATAGCGCACTCTTTTCGCGTTGGTCGCGAAGTTGTCTAGGTGTACTCATGGTCAATCTGGTTATCATGCGGCACGGTGAAGCCGAGCCACACAGCAGTCAGGATAGTCAAAGGCAGCTTACTGCCAAAGGCCGGGATGATGTCAGCCACATGGCGTTATGGTTATCGCAGCATTATCAGGCTTTTGATCTGGTGTTATGTAGCCCTTTTGTGCGGGCACAACAAACGGCGGAGCTGATGCTCAAAGCCCAGCCAGCAACGACCCGGCTGGAGACCATGCCGGAACTGGTGCCGGAAGGCGATAGTCAGCAGGTGCAGCTATATCTGGATGCGCTGCGCACTGAAACCCCTGAACTTCGGGTACTTATGGTGTCGCATATGCCGCTGGTCAGTTTTCTGGTCGAGACCTTCACCAAAACCGGCAACACGCCCATTTTTGAAACTTCAGGTCTGGTGGGTATCCATTATCAACCAGGTGAGGGCGGCAAGTTACTGGAACGCCTGGCGCCTGCTGATCTGGCGCTGCTGAGCCACTAATCCCTAAGGTGCCGACCTGCTATTAAAAACGCCGCGCTAAAGCGGCGTTTTTAATAGCACTAATAAAGCACCATCCCGGCCCCAATGGGTGGGGGCTGTGTGAAAAGCCCGCACATTCGGATGTTGAATCAGCCAGTTTGGTACTTTGCGGGCCAGAATGCCACTGCCTTTGCCGTGCACAATACAAGCGCAGTTCAAATGTTCCTGCTGGCAATAGGCTAACAGGCCGGCCAGTTCAGTTTTTGCCTGTTGCTGGCTTAAGCCATGGAGATCCAACACCACGCCTGGCTGATAATCGCCACGCTTGAGGTTTTTGGCCAGGTGCGGGTCTTCCCCAGGTTGTACATAACGAATAATGCTACCGTCGGGTTGATAACCTTCAAACTCATCGGAGAAGTAGAATAAATGGGGTTCTTCTGCTTCGATAGACGTCTTTACGGATGTTTTTTTGTTGCGACTCGGGCGGGCAGGCGGTATCTTGTCCTGCGCCATAGGGCGGGCGCCCGTGATTGAATCCCGGAACAGCTGAATTTCTTCTTCACTAAGTAACTGAGGTTTGCGCATCTGCGCAAGTCTATACAAAGAGCAATGCGAAATAAATGACTGAACATCAACCTTTTGAACTGACCGCAGAATTAATCAACGAAGCCGTCAATGAACTTTTTACTATTCATGACTGGCTACGCTGGGCCGTTTCACAGTTGAATGCTGCCGATGTGTATTTTGGTCATGGCACGGACAACCCCTGGGATGACGCTGGTCAGCTGATGGCTTTTACCCTGCATTTTACCCATCTGGCTGAGCCTGCATTGTTACAAACCCGGCTCACCAGCAGTGAAAAACGCCGTTTTGCCGCTCTGGTACAACAACGGATTGAACAGCGTCTGCCGTCCGCCTATTTAACCAACCAGGCCTATTTTGCCGGTTTACCTTTTTATGTCGACGAGCGGGTGCTGGTACCTCGCTCGCCCATCAGCGAACTCATAACCCGTCAGTTTGCTGACTGGTTCCCGGTTGAAGCGCCACAACGTATTCTGGATTTATGCACTGGCTCTGGTTGTATTGCCATTGCCTGCGCTCATTATTTGCCGGAGTCAGAAGTGGATGCGGTGGATATCAGTGAAGATGCGCTGACGGTGGCAGACTTGAACATCAGCCAGCATGGGTTAGAGCATCGGGTGTTTCCGATCCAGTCTGACTGTTTTACCGCCTTGCCTGGCCAGCAATATGATTTGATTGTCACCAATCCGCCTTATGTCGACGCTGACGACATGGCCGATTTGCCGGCCGAGTATCATCACGAACCTGAGCTTGGGTTGGCATCCGGTGTCGATGGCCTGGAGCTTACCCGCAAAATTCTGCGTGAGGCCGCTGCGCATTTAACAGACCGGGGCGTGCTGATTTGCGAAGTAGGCAATTCAATGGTGGCACTTGCTGAACAAATGCCGGACGTGCCTTTTCACTGGATCACTTTTAACAACGGCGGTGATGGTGTCTTTGCCCTGACCAAAGCACAGCTGGTGGCTCATCAACAGCAGTTTGAGGAATAACCATGGCCGGTAACAGCATTGGCGAATTATTTCGTTTAACTACTTTTGGCGAAAGCCATGGTCCGGCCATTGGCGGTATTGTGGATGGTTGTCCACCGGGTTTAACACTGGATTTAGCAGCTATTCAGCATGATTTGGATCGCCGTAAACCAGGCACGTCCCGTTACACCACGCAAAGACGCGAAGATGATGTGGTGAAAATTTTATCTGGCGTGTTTGAAGGTGTGACCACAGGCTGCTCTATTGGTTTGTTGATTGAAAACACCGATCAGCGCTCGCAGGATTATTCCACCATTAAAGATGTGTTCCGCCCCGGGCACGCCGACTACACCTACTGGCATAAACACGGTATCCGTGATTACCGCGGCGGTGGTCGTTCTTCTGCCCGCGAAACTGCCGTAAGGGTGGCGGCAGGTGCTATTGCAAAACAATATTTAAAACAGCGGTTTGGTGTGGAAGTCCGCGCTTATTTAGCCCAGCTTGGGCCTGTCAAAGCGGAAAAACTGGACTGGGATCAAGTAGAACAAAACGACTTTTTCTGCCCTGATGTGGATAAAATCGAAGCGCTGGATACCTTTATGCGGGATTTGAAAAAATCCGGTGACTCAGTCGGCGCCCGTATTAATGTGGTGGCCAGCAATGTGCCGGTCGGTTGGGGCGAGCCGGTGTTCGACCGCTTGGATGCCGATATTGCTCATGCCATGATGAGTATTAATGCGGTGAAAGCCGTTGAGATAGGTGATGGTTTTGCGGTGGTGGAGCAGCAGGGCTCAACGCACAGAGACGCACTGACACCCACAGGTTTTACCGCTAATCATGCCGGTGGCATTTTAGGCGGCATTTCGTCAGGCCAGGATATCCGCGTGAGTATTGCGCTTAAACCCACCTCCAGCATCAGTATTCCTGGTGCGAGTATTAATACCAGTGGTGAGCCGGTGGAAATGCTGACCAAAGGCCGGCATGACCCTTGTGTCGGCATCCGAGCCGTTCCTATCGCAGAAGCCATGCTCGCAATAGTGCTGATGGATCATTTCCTGCGCCATCATGCCCAAAACCATCAGGTATCGGTGACAACACCGGATATTGCCCGTATTGGCCGTGGTGGTTAGCGCAGACAGCTGACAAACTTTGCCAGTCAGTACCGGCAGTGGTGGCAAAAGCTCGAAATGGGTTTTTGCAAACGCTGCCGTTCAATACAGGTGTTCACTATCAGTGTCGTTCGCCCCAATAAACCCGGATAGTAATTTGCTGTGCCGGCCCGGTTTAAACCGAACATTTGACGTTGATAATAACCGCCAGCGATGTAGGGCGATTTTAGCTATTCACTGACTTTGCCCGACAGGCTTTGAGTAATCGGTGCTGGGGGGGGGCCCGGCATCATAGCGCAGGTTGGCGTTTAGCATAAAATCTGGTGTCTTATTTAATTTTCTAAGTTTCCCCGCAGTGCCAACTTCAGACAAAGCTGAACTATTGCGCAGCACAAAGATGTATTGCGCGTTGCAAATGCACGTCTTTAACGGTAAAACATGGCGGCGTCTTAATCTACTTTATCAACCGGATTATTATGAAGTACCAACCAAAATACGAAACGTCGATTGAAGGCAGAAAAATATGGGTTTTTGATAACCTGTGTTCTACAGAAGAGTCGGCTGTCATTGCGATGAATCTTGAGAACAGTCCTTTTGTTCGTAATGAAATCGCACGACCAGATACTGCAGCATTTCGACATTTTGTGCTCAATTTAAACGCAAATCAATTATCAGCCTTACCGGTATACCATCGTAGTATTGAGGCGGTACTGGAATTGACCGGACAGCGTTTTAAAGCCTACCGTGCTTATTGTAACCTTGCCTCCTACGGCGATATGTTGTTTACACATACAGATTGCCTGCCCGGCAGCTCAGAGTTAACTGTGTTGATGTACGCCTGCCCACAATGGGATATCGAATGGGGTGGTGAAACCATGTTCTATAACAGTGATGATGATTGTGTCTATGCCTGTACCCCCAAGCCTGGCCGGGTGGTGATTTTTGATGGCGCAATTAAACATGTTGGCAGACCGCCGAACAGAGTGTGTTATGCCTCCCGCTTTACGTTAGCCTTTAAGCTTGAACTTGAAACCTCGGGTTAATCAGGTTTTGTGTTCAGACTCGTTTCACAATGTTTAATGTTGTTTTGTTGCAGGCGATAGTGCTGATGGGGCACTGCCTGCGTCACCATGCACAAAAGCATCCGCTGTCTCAGTGAATATGCCGGATATTGCCCGTCATGGTCGTGCTGGTGAGTTGAGACTGTGAACTGATATTGGCGCTATGCCATCGACCGCTACAGCGCTACAATAACGCCCCCTTGCATGCCAATTGCTGAAAATACCAAACGACGCTTTGGCGTCGTTGTTGTTTTTGTATTTTCAGCGCAGTTATCCCGATGGAGTTTTTTGTGAAAATGTCGAGCGCACAAACGCTGAGTCTGGCTTATTTTGCCTATTTTGCAGTACTTGGCGTTTTTGTGCCTTATATCGGCCTGTTTCTGGATAACAGGGGACTGAATTCGGAAGAAATTGGCTTGTTGCTGGCGCTGGTGACTGGTATGCGGATTATTGGCCCCAGTTTATGGGCCAGTCTGGCGGTGAAACGGCAGGATCCGATTGGCGTGATGCGTTTTGGTGCAGTGCTCGCCACTATCGGCTGGTTAACGAGCTTTTATGACGGCGGTTATTGGCCGCTGGTGGCCGGCCTTGCACTTTACAGCTTGTGCTGGACTGCAATTTTGCCGCAGCTGGAAAGTTCGGCTTTTTATTATCTCGATAACAACACGTCCCGTTACAGTAAGGTGCGCACAGCAGGATCTGTGGGTTATATAGTGTTGGTGATGCTGGGCGGCTGGTGGTTTCAGCATACGGGCCCACAGATGTTGCCACACAGTGCTCTGTTATTTTTGTTGCTGATGCTTTGCACCCTGTGGTTATTGCCCAAGTTTTCACTGGCTCAACATAACGACACTCAGCCGGTGCAGTTTCGCCGCCTCTGGACCCACAGCAGCTTTTTAAAATTTATGCTCGGTGCATTTTTCATGCAGATGAGTTTTGCGCCTTTTTATGGCTTTTTCACCTTATACACCCGTGACTTAGGTTATAGCGGCAGCGACGCTGGTTTGTTGATTGCCCTGGCCGTTGCTGCCGAAATAGTGGCGTTTTATTTTGCCGGCCGTATTTTGCAAGGCCGTAGTTATCAGAAATTATTAGGCCTTTGTTATGGTTTGACCGCAGTGCGCTGGCTGATGGTGGCCTTTTTAGCCGACAGCGGCCTGTTGCTGTCTGCCAGTATGCTGTTACATGCTTTTAGTTTTGCCATTGCCCACAGTTGCGCTATGCAGTTTATTCAGCAGTTTTTCCCGCCGGCGCAGCGCAGTCGCGGCCAGGCGTTGTATGCCGGAGTCATTTATGGCGGCGGTGGCGCACTGGGAGCTTATGCAGCCGGTATTGCCTGGCAGGACGGCGCAGGTTCGGCTTTTACCTTTGTGCTCGGGGCTTTGTGTGCGTTGTTGTCCATGTTGCTGGCGTTAGCACTTCCGAAAAACATCCAGCCGCTTAAGGCCGGATCAGAAGATAAACCTGTAGCCTGAGCAAGGTTTGATGTTGAATAAAATATTAAAAAACAACGTTAAACAAAAAGCTTAAATAAAAAAGGGCGGTGTGCACACCGCCCGATAGCTGCAGTTAAGGGCGCAACAGATAGTTCAGCAATTTATCAAACAGTTTGGCTCTGTGCTGCGGATAGGCCATCTGACCTGTATTCAACCTGCCTTTTTGATGCACAGCTTTGGCGTGACTAAAGGTTAAAAATCCTTCTTTGCCATGATAAGCACCTATACCGCTCGGCCCTATGCCGCCAAAAGGTAAATCTTCCTGACCCGCATGGATTAAGGTTTCATTGATACAAACCCCTCCGGCATGGGTCTGCTGCAGCACCTGCTGTTGCAGTGCACTGTTGTCACTGAATAAATAAAGCGCCAGTGGCTTTGGTTTTTGCTGCACAAAATGAAGTGCTTCTTCAATACTCTGATAACCATAGACCGGCAGCACAGGGCCAAAAATTTCCTCACGCCAAAGTGCTGAATCAAGCGGTGCATTGAGTACCAGGGTGAGCGGCATTAATCTTTGTTGCTGCTGTTTTGGTGTTACATCCAGGCAACTGATTACCCGGGCGCCCGCTGCTTTGGCTTCTGTTAAATAATTCTGCAGTCTCTGGTAGTGGCGCTCGTTAATAATGGCCGGGTAACTCTGTTCAAATTGTGCCTTTGGGTAAAACTGCAAAAACTGCTGCTGAAGTACGCTGACACATTGCTCAATGTTATCTTTGGGGACCAGCAGATAATCCGGCGCCACACAGGTTTGGCCGGCATTAGCGGTTTTGCCAAACACAATACGCTCGGCCATTTGGTTGATATTGGCATCGGGGGCGATGATTAGTGGCGACTTGCCGCCAAGCTCCAGTGTCACAGGCGTCAGATTGGCGCTGGCAGCGCGCATCACCTGATAACCTACAGCCGTTGAGCCTGTGTATAACAAATGTGCAAAAGGCAGTTGGCTAAAGGCTGCTGCCACGCCGGCGTCGCCTTCTATCACCAGTGCCGTGTCCGGCAATGCAGTTTCAATGATGTTTTTTAACACCTGATTGGTTTGAGGGGTGAATTCCGATAATTTCAGCATCACTTTATTACCGGCACTGATTGCTGCCACTAAAGGCCCCAGGCTTAAAAACACCGGATAATTCCAGGGCACTATAATGCCGACCACCCCCAACGGCTGATGCACCACATAGTTTTTTGCCGGTAAAAATAACCAGCTGACATGGCGTTTTTCTGGTTTGAGCCATTTTTTTAGCCGCTTTAAGCTGTAGTCGATACTGCCGACACTTGGCAGCAACTCCAGCATCTGACTTTCGCTGGCACTACGCTGGCCAAAATCAGCGTTCAGTGCGGCCAATAAAGCTGGTTTTTGTTGAAGTAACTGCCCACGTAGCGCCTGAAGTTGCATTTTGCGTTGTTGCAAATCCGGGTAGGGCTGCTGCTGATAAGCTGCCATCAGGCGGTCAAAACTGTCTTTGAGAAACTGCATCAGAAGATCCGGTTGACTATCAAAAAGCCTAATCTACTTGAGGTTGGACCTCTGTGCAATGCTGCCGCTTTGCCAGCTCAGGTCTGATTGGTTACAATGCCGGCCACTTTTACCTTGGCTTTGTGTTTTGTTTTGAGAGGCCGGAATTTTTTATGTTGCCAAACTCCTCTGCAGTACCGGTTAAACTACAAAATAGCGCCTTTCGGCTGGGTTTGATTATCAATCCATGGGCCGGTATTGGCGGCAGTGTTGCCCTCAAAGGCAGTGACGGTATGGCAGAACAGGCCATTGCGCTGGGTGCTGTGCCGCTGGCGCAGCAGCGCGCCAAAGCTGCGCTGACCGAACTGTTAAGTGTGCGTAAGCAAATCCGTGTGTACACTTTTGCCGGTGATATGGGGCAGGATGTGGCTGCAGAGCTTGGTTTTGCGGTTGAAGTGGTCGGGCAGGCACAAAGCCAACCTTCTACCGCTGCTGACACTGAGCAGGCTGCCGCAATTTTAGTGGAACGGGGCGTGGATTTATTGTTGTTTGCCGGTGGCGACGGCACAGCACGCAACATTTGCGCTGTGATTGCCAATCATCACAGCCAGTCCCATACCACAGTGCTTGGTATTCCGGCCGGCTGCAAAATTCATTCAGGTGTGTATGCCATTACCCCGGCAGCGGCTGGCAAAGTGGTGGCGCAAATGGTGCGTGGTGAACTGGTCACGGTGCAGGACGCGCAGGTGATGGATATTGACGAAGTGGCGTTTCGCCAGGGCACAGTACGCGCCAAAAGATATGGTGAAATGCAAATCCCGAGTGAGCTTCGTTATGTGCAAAGTGTAAAAAGTGCCGGCAAAGAATCTGAAGCACTGGTGCTGGATGATTTGGCCGCTTATGTTGTCGGTCAAATGGAAGATGGCGTGCGTTATGTGATGGGCTCAGGCTCAACAGTGGCCGCGGTGATGGACGAACTTGGCTTGCCTAATACGCTGCTCGGTGTGGATGTAGTAGAAAACGGTGAAGTGATAGCCTCCGATGTAACAGCTTCACAGCTGCTTGAGCTGGTGCAGGGTTATCCCTGCAAACTGGTGATCACGCTCATCGGCGGCCAGGGCCATATTTTTGGTCGTGGCAATCAGCAGTTATCTCCTACAGTGATCCGTGCCATTGGCCGCGACAATATTATGCTGATTGCGACCAAATCCAAATTACAACAGTTAAACGGCAGGCCACTCATCAGTGACAGTGGCGATGCCGCACTCGACCAACAATTGCAGGGCATGCTCAAAGTGCTGTGTGGTTATAACGATTATGTGATGTACCGGCTTGGCCTTGAGGAGTAAGCATGCAACAAACCGAACAATTTATTCAGGCTATCAGCCAGTATTTTGACCAAAGTGTGGCAACGGCCAGCGACGACGAGCTGTTTGCCGCCGGTTATCTGCGGGGGCATGTCGACCTTGGTGTGGGGCGGTTGCAGGTGGCTGAGCAGCCTTTTGTCGCAGCAGATATTATCAACATGGTTGATGAAAGCCTGGCTTCTGCTATTGCTGGCGGTGAGCTCAGCGAAGCCGACGAACAACTGGTCCGGCAAATTTGGCAAGAAGTACAGGCATTGTCTGCCTGAGTCTGCCTGAATTACAGCGGCCGGAATATTGCGCTCAAGACAAGCGGGGCAAAATCGGCTAGCATCAGCAGTTTCCTGATAATGCTTTAGCGTTATCTGTGTTTAACGGCGCCCCTGGCGCATCATCAAAAGTGATTTTTATGTCAACATTCACCACCCTTGAACAACACGCCAGTTATGGCATAGGTCTGCAAATGGGTCAGCAACTGGCTGATAACCCATTTGAAGGTTTGGATATCGCCGCTGTTGCCGCTGGTTTAGCTGCTGCTTTTTATGGTGATGAGCCTGAAGTGTCAGAACAACAAATCCGCGCCGCATTTGAAGTGATCAGCGCCCGGATGCAGGCTGAACAGGAAGAACAAGCTAAACTGGCCGCTGGTGCCGGTGAAGCCTTCCTGGCAGAAAATGCAAAAAAACCAGGTGTGGTGACCACTGCATCAGGTTTGCAATATGAAGTGCTGGTGGCTGGTGACGGTGAAAAACCAACACGTGCCTCTACTGTACGTACTCATTACCACGGTACTTTAATTGACGGTACTGTATTTGACAGCTCATACAACCGCGGTCAGCCTGCTGAATTCCCGGTCGGTGGTGTGATTGCTGGCTGGACTGAAGCATTGCAGCTGATGCCGGTGGGTTCAAAATACCGTTTGTACATCCCACATCAGCTGGCGTACGGCGAGCGTGGCGCCGGCGCATCTATTGCGCCTTTTAGTGCGCTGGTATTTGACGTTGAACTGCTGGCGATTGTTGCATAACTCAGTTTTGCTGAGTAGATAAAAAAACCGCCTTTGCTGGCGGTTTTTTTATGTTGGTTGTTTTGCCCAAAAGTTTATTGCAGCGGACGATTAATCATAAGGATTATATTTATGTTTTTTCAGCTGACTTGCCATCACCACTAAAGCCAACACCAGATAAACGGCGAATACAATACGCATCCAGAATGGCATTGAATAACCTAAAAATTGCCAGGCAATTTCACCACAAACACCGGTTGGATTAAAAATAGCAGGGAACCATTGATCTAAAGGTAACCAGGTAGGGAATTCGGCAAAAAGGCCACAGCTGGAGAAACCGCCATTTTTAACGACCTCTTCGATTAACACCTGATCATGGGCAATTTTTAAACCCCAGCCAGCAGAGATAGTCCAGCTGCTATAGGCCAGCCAACGCACCAGTGCCGACTCGCGACCCCACAAGCCAATCAGACCGGCAAATAAAATACCGGTAATGGCAAAGCGCTGATAGACACACATAATGCAAGGCGCCAATGCCATGCCATATTGGAAGAACAAGGCCACCAACATCAAGGCCAGTGCACTGAAGGCTAAAAGAACCCAAGGCCAGCGTTGTTTTGGCCAACGAGCCACTGCTGCAAACATCTGATTTCCCTTGTTGGAGTGGTAAAAATAATCCAACGCACAATCTAAGCCAATTTGTTATCTAAAACAACCTTTGCGATCAATCACTCAGGGCAATTTTTATAGCATGGCTTGTTAACTGATTCCGCTCTGGTACAATCAGTGCCAATCGTGGTGAGACAGACAACTAATAAACGGACAAATCCGGATGACCAACCTCATAAAAGCGCAGAGCCCGGCAGGTTTTGCTGAAGAATACATTGTTGAATCCATTTGGAATGGCAAGTTTGCGCCAGGTTCTATTTTACCTGCCGAACGCGAACTCTCTGAGCTGATTGGCGTCACCCGTACCACGTTACGTGAAGTATTGCAACGTCTGGCCCGTGATGGCTGGCTGACCATCCAGCATGGCAAACCCACCAAAGTAAATAATTTCTGGGAAACATCCGGCCTGAATATTCTGGAAACGTTAGCCCGTCTGGACGAAGACCGGATGCCGGAATTAGTGGATGAGCTGTTATCAGCCCGTACCAATATCAGTGCTATTTATATCCGCGGTGCTATTAAAACCCACCGTGATGAAGTGATTGCGGTTTTTGCCGGTGCTGAGCATCTGGAAGACACAGCAGAAGCTTTTGCTGATTTTGATTACAATCTGAACCATGAGCTGGCGCTGCACTCGTCAAACCGTATTTATGTGTTAATCCTGAACGGTTTTCGCGGTTTGTATCGCAAAATTGCCCGTTTTTATTTTTCTCATCCGCAAGCCCGTGAATTAGCACGTAAATATTATCACCAGTTGAAATTGTACGCCGAAGCCGGCAAACACGACGAAGTGGTATTTGCCGTGCGTAAATATGGTAAAGAAAGTGGTAAAGTCTGGTCGGCTTTAAGACCTGATATTCCAAAAGATTTGGTTGAATAAAACCTAAAAACACTCCGCATGCCGGAGTGTTTTTTTATCGGCAGTTTTTGGTTTTAAGATGTTGCAAAGCGCCAAATAAGCTAGACCACAGACTTTTTACCACCCTGAAATGCGTTGACAGGCATCTCAGCTGGTCGGCGCTGCTTGTTGAAAGAACAGATTACACTTGTCGGAACCTGGATAGCTACTTATCATGTGCAGGAATAAGGTATAACCGATAGTTATAAGGGCGTCTTTATGTCAACAGCATCAGCACAGCACCAGAGACTGCGTCAGCAGGAAGTGTATCTGGACAACAATGCCACTACGCCGGTACTTCCGTGTGCAGCAGCGGCGGTGATGCACCATATGCAAACCTGTTTTGGTAACCCAAGCAGCAGTCACAGCACCGGTATTAAAGCGAAAGTAGAACTGGAAGCAACCCGGGCTTTGGCACGCAAGGTTATAGGCGCCAGTAGCGGTCAGATTGTATTTACATCAGGTGCTACTGAAGGCATTCAAACCTCCATAGTTGCCGCCTTGCAGGCCGCTAAAAACAGGGGACAAACCGGCCCTGAGGTATTGTTGTTGTATGGCGCGACCGAACATAAAGCCGTACCTGAAAGTTTAAAACACTGGAATCAGGTGTTACAGCTGGGCGCGACGGTCAAAGCCATTCCTGTGAACAGTCAGGGATTGCTGGATTTGGATTTTATCCGGCGCCATTTGCCACAGACGGCGCTGATTTGCACTATGGCTGCCAATAATGAAACCGGAGTTAAACAGGATTTAGCGCTACTGGAAAAAGTGATCCGAAGCGCCAATCCTGATGTGCTCTGGATGGTGGATTGTGTGCAGGCACTTGGCAAAATGCAGCTGGATATTGCCAACACCAGTATTGATTACGCACCTTTTAGCGGCCATAAACTGTATGCACCTAAAGGCATTGGCTTTTTATATGTGCGCCATGGTGCGCCTTATCAGCCTTTTATTGCCGGGGGGGGCCAGGAAGCAGGTTTGCGCTCCGGCACCGAAAATTTGCCGGGTATTGCCGCCTTGCATGCCATTTTTACTGAGCTTGATAAAAAAGCCGGTTCAGTGTTTCAGCCCGAAACCGTGCTCTGGCAATACCGTGAAGCTTTGTTATCTGCGTTACGAGCTGTATTTCCAACTTTGGTGCTTAATAGTGATGCGCCTTTTATTGTGCCCACCACGCTGAATTTTTCTGTGCCTGGTTTTTACAGCAAAGACATTATGGATTTGTTTGATGCCGCCGGCATTCGTATCAGTTCAGGCTCTGCCTGTAGCTCTAAAGTGCCCAGTAGTTTTGTGCTCGATGCCATGGGTCTTGAAAGCTGGCGTAGTCAGGGCGCTATCCGGTTATCCTTTGGCCCTGCCATGACAGCTGCTGAATGTGAAACCGCTTGTCATGCCATTCGCCGGCTGGCGGTGATAGTGCAGCGTTGTTGTCTGGTGTTATCAGATGCTGAACCGCTGTCAGATAACGCCGTCAGTGGTTTAACCCAACTCAAACACGAAGATATGTGCAGTTACCTGCTGGTGTGTGCCAAAAGCCAGCAGGCGGTGATTATCGACCCAGTGATGGCACTTGCCAACCGGCTGGCCAACATGGTGCAGGGGCAGGGGTTACAGCTGGTGGCCATACTGGATACGCATTTACATCAGGACCATCGTTCAGCCCGTGATGATTTAACGGCATTACTGGGTCTGCAGCAAGAGGGGGCCACAGATGTGCTGGGCTGGCCTTTTAGTCAGGCAGTGATTGAGTGTGGCGACTATCAACTCAGTAAAATTGCCACCCCTGGCCACAGTGCAGAAAGCCGCAGTTATCTGCTGTCGCAACAGGGTGTCAGGGTTGCAGCTTTTGTTGGTGATTTATTATTGCCAGGTGGTGTTGGCAGGCTGGATTTAGCGGATTCAGATCCGGCCGCTTTTCAGCAAAGCCTGAAAACCTTAAATCGCATGGTCACGCCTGATACCTTGTTGTTATCCAGCCACGATTATGCCCAGCGCTTTTTTACCACTTTTGCCATAGCCACAAAAGAGCAACCGTTGTTTGGCGCCTTACTGACAGAAAACGACAACCCACCAGGTTGGTTGCAGACGCTACGACAACAAAGCGCCGCACTTTGTCAGGCCAGTCAGTATCAGTGTGGGGTGGTTGAAGTCAGTTGGTCAGATGCCAAAGCTGTAGTTGATACGCCAGAGTTGCAGGCATTTTTGCAACAACAACCCGATGTGATGGTGGTTGACGTGCGGGAGCCTTATGAACAAAGTGCCGGTGCTCTGGGCCCTTATTTGCCTGAAGGCACTGTGGTTCAGCAATGGCCTTTATCCAGACTTTGTGACGCACTGTTAAGCGGCGCTTTACGCAAAGAGCAGCGGCTGCTGTTGGTATGCCGCTCCGGTAACCGCAGTCTGGTCGCTGCCAAAGTATTAAACCGCGCCGGTTTTGCTGAGGTGTATAACCTGAAGGGCGGTTTTGCCATGTTAAGTTAACTGTCGTTAACCGTAATTAACTGAAGTTACCTCAACTTATTTTATCGAAGTTCGAAGCAAATTAAAAAAACAGCGCCTCTAGGCGCTGTTTTTTTTGGTGCGGACAACCACTGAGCGATGTCAGGCTTGTGGCTCAGTCTAATAAAAAAAACGTTGCAGCGGGTTTAATAACCTTGTCAGGCCTTGCTTAAACTCCAGTGGAGCTGTCAGCACCGATAAACATAAACAGGGCTCTGCGGCGATGTTTTTTGGCGTATGGGTATGATCAGGGGTGTTAATAATTAAATCCCCTGCGGCATAGTGGCCCATTTCGTCAACCATTTCACCCGCCAGCACCAGGGTGATTTCCAGACCTTTGTGGGTATGCAGTGGTACTTCGGTGTCGGTTTCTATACAAAGCAACGACAGATGATTTTCTTCGCTGCCCGGCAGTTTAGCCGTGGAAATACCACCAAGCGTTAACCATTTATTTCTTTTAGCGACAATACGTTGCAAGCTGCGCGGCACTGTAAAACGGTGAGCGCCCACCAGGAGTTCGCTGACACCACCTGGCTTGTTATCTGCACTGTGCAGCGCCTGTTGTTTGCTGAGCACGTCCCTGGGGACTGGTTCAGCACTCAGGATCTGATCCAGCATCTGCTCCCACTGCGAGCCATCGGCGAGCGGCGCTTTTTGCATCGCCAGATCACAGCCCAAATCTGCTTCAATATCGCGGTGCAAAGTTTGGCAATGCGGGCAAAAATCCAGATGTGCCGCAACTATCAGACAAAGCTCGGGCGCCAGCGTACCTTCGCTGTATTGCTCTAACAAGCTGATACTTGGGTGATATTTAACTACGTGGGCCATCGATCGCCTCTCTTAACCTGTCTAATGCCAGCCGGATCCTAGATTTAACCGTGCCAAGCGGGATGCCGAGTTGTTCCGAAACTTCCTGATGAGACAACTCATCCAGATACACTTTTTCCATCACCAACCGTTGTGCCGGTGGTAATGCATGAAAATGCGGTGCCACTTTTTCCGCCACCAGATGGACATCCCACTGTTGACTCTGATTGTCTTCCTGCTCCGGATAATCGCCATCTGCCCATAAATCATCGGCGCTGATATCATCCTTGCGGCTTTGTTTTTTACGTAACATATCAAAGCGCACATTACGCGCTATGGTAAAAATCCAGGTTGAAGCACAGCCGCGGCTGGCATCAAAAAGTGCGGCCTTTTGCCACACATTCAGCATGGTGTCCTGCACCATTTCCATCGCCTGCTGCTCGTTACCAAACATTTTGATGCCAAAGGCTCGAAGCCTTGGTGCAAAATAACGAAATAGCTCGGCATACGCGCTTTTATCACGGTGTAAGGCGACGATAGCCAGCGCTTCTTCCCACTGACCGGCGGCTATGGCCGGTGTTATCTCTTGCGTTGTCATTGGTCTGCTCTGAAGAGAAATCTCAGCACCATAATGACCGCTTCTTTGCTGTGGATCCAACATTATCAATCAGCCTCTGTGTGACATCGCACCGGAACCTCTGCAATCTCTGCACTTTGCAGCTATTCGTTCGGTTAGGGTGCTTTGTTGGGTCTGCTTTTTGGGTTTCATCTTTTATACGCAGCTTATTGCTGATTAGATCTGTAATTAGATTATTGAAATAAATCGAATGGTATGTGCGAAATTATCTGGTTTTTAGTCGCAAAAAACGAACTTATACTGAGCGCATCAACTTAAGGAGACTTGTGATGCGTAACATCTTAGTGGTCAATAGCTCTATCAGCGGTGAAAAAGGTCAATCAAGCCAGCTTATTCATAGTTTTTTATCGGCATTGCCTGCCTCTGCCAAGGTGCAGGAGCTGGATTTAAACCAGGCTGGCTTAACACATTTAACTATGCCGGAAATTGCCGCCTGGATGACACCAGAGAACGATCGCAGCGCAGATCAGCAGCAACTGGCTGCAGTGTCTGACGGCCTGATTGCGCAGGTAAAAGCAGCAGATGTGATTTTGATTGGTGTGCCTATGTACAACTTTGGCGTGCCAAGTCAGTTAAAAGCCTGGTTTGACCGCATTGCCCGTGCTGGTGTGACTTTTAAATACACCGACAAAGGCCCTGTTGGTTTACTGGATGACAAGCCAGTGGTGTTTTTCCTGACACGCGGTGGTCTGTATAAGGATTTACCCCAGGATACCCAAACGCCTTATCTGGTGAACTTCTTTAACTTTATCGGCCTGCGTAACCTGCATTTTATTTTTGCCGAAGGCCTGAATATGGGCGCAGAACCGGCAGCTGCCGCACTTGAGGCGGCCCGGGTTGCCATAGCTGAGCTTCGCGGCAATCTTGCCGCTTAATCCAGGGCCAGAAAAGTTTAAAGGCTACAGAATTTCCCCTTTTTTCCTGTAGGTCGGGATCCGACCTTTCTGCCAGCGGTACTGCGTTTGCAGTACCGTTTTTTTTTGCTGTGCAGCTGCTGCGCTGGTGGCATGTTTTGCGCGCATACGCTTTTTGCGGTTAACCGTCCTGTCCTCTGTTCGCTTAGCCGCAGAAGGTTGAATTCAGCAAACTTCCTTTGTATAAGTGAAGCTCCCTACAATCATCAAAAAGCAGCATTTATATCCATGAAGCCATTTGCCAAAACTGCGCTGACTCTTGCGCTCAGCTCTTTATTAACTTTCAGCAGCGGCACTTTGTTTGCCGCAGAACCTCAGACTTATCAGACAAAAACTGTGCAGCTGCCATCACAGCAGGGCACCACACTGATGACGATGGAGCAGGCCATGGCACATCCGGACTGGATTGGCCGTCAGCCTGAAGCCGCTTATTGGTCTGCTGACAGCAAAACTGTGTATTTTGAGCGTAAACAGGCAGGTTCAGAGCTGCGTGATATGTATGCCAGTGCGCTGGATGATAGTGACAATGGCGCAGCTGTGTCGCTGAAAGATTTAGACAATATCGGCGCTGCCGATCAGCGTTTTTCTGCCGATGGTCAGTTTGTTGCCTGGACTTTTGAAGATCAGGTGTTTGTGAAGGCATTAACATCAGGCAAAGTGACGCAGCTGACCCGTAACAGTGAAAAACAGCAGGATCTGCAATTTTTAACCGATGGTCGTTTGAGCTGGCGTCAGGGCTGGAATTTCCTCGCCGTGAATTTGCAAACCGGTGAGCTTCAGCAACTGGCCAGCCTCACAACCGAAGATGCGCCAAAAGCACCGGCCATTGCCGACAGTTACCTGGCTCGTGAGCAGCACAAGTTGATTGCTTTTATTGCACTTGAGCATAAAAACGCCAAAGACGCGCACCAGTATCAGCAGCAGCTGCAGGCGCAAAGTGATGTGCTGGCACCTGCACCTTTTTATCTGGGTAAAGATCAGCAGATTGCCTCTGCAATTATGTCGCCCAAAGGCGATAAAATTCTGCTGGCGCTGGAAGCAGCCTCAAAACGCAACAGCAGCGACATTATGCCGAACTACATTACCGCCGATGGCAATATAGCTGCGCAACCGGTACGTGCAAGAGTACATGACCAAAAACCAGAACCACAAAAGCTGGTGTTGCTGGATTTAACCAGTGCCAGCCAAACTGAACTCAGTTACGACAGTCTGCCTGGTTTTGATGAAGATGTGCTGGCCAGCGTGAAAGCAGAAAACGCCAAACGTGA
The DNA here is from genome assembly GCF_025245835.1 of Rheinheimera sp. 4Y26. Lineage (GTDB taxonomy): Bacteria > Pseudomonadota > Gammaproteobacteria > Enterobacterales > Alteromonadaceae > Pararheinheimera. The sequence continues at coordinate 73,167 of NZ_JAOBWS010000012.1, read as the reverse complement.
AGGCAAAACTTATCAGTCGAAAAAAGCACCACGCGCCATTACGCTGTTAAACGACTGGAGCTGGGATCAATCTGCCATTCGCTGGCACGCCGATGGCCGTCAGGTTGCTGTGATGCTTAAAGCCTGGGATAACAAAGACCGCTGGCTGGCAACAGTTGATTTTAAAGAGAAAAAGCTGGTGAATCAGCACAGGTTGCATGATGATGCCTGGATCAACTACGACTTTAATAACTTCGGCTGGTTGCCGGCCGATCAGGGGTTGTATTTCCTGTCGGAAGAAAGTGGTTATTCACATCTGTATACCAAGGCCCTCAATGGCAAAGCAAAAAAACTGACTGCCGGTACTTTTGAAGTCAGTCAGCCGGTGCTGAATAAAGCCGGTGATGCTATTTATTTTCGCGCCAACGTGAATCATCCGGGCATTTATAACGTCTATAAATTTGATCTGAAAAATGCGCAGCAAAGCCAGCTGACCCAGCTGCAGGGCAACCTGAGCTTTGAGTTATCACCGGACGAGCAAAAAATTTTAGTGCGTTATTCCACCTCAGTACTGCCGGAAGAGCTGTATGTGATGGACAATAAAGCCGGCAGCACCTTAAAACGTCTGACCTTTACCGTATCACCCCAATTTAGCCAGATGACATTACAGGCGCCACAAGTAGTGGCAGTGCCATCCAGCCATGGTGAACAACCTGTGTTTGCCAAGCTGTATTTACCGAAAGATTATCAGCAAGGTGAAAAACGCCGTGCGGTCATTTTTAACCACGGTGCCGGTTATCTGCAAAACAGCGATTTGGGCTGGTCGAACTATTTCCGTGAGTTTTTCTTTCATAACATTCTGATTGAGCAGGGTTATGTGGTGCTGGATATGGATTACCGGGCATCAAAAGGTTATGGCCGTGACTGGCGCACCGCCATTTACCGTCAGATGGGCACGCCTGAAACTCAGGATTTAGTCGATGGTGTGAAATATCTGGTGGCCAATTTTAATGTGGATGAAAAACGTATTGGCACTTACGGTGGCTCTTACGGTGGTTTTATGACCTTTATGGCGATGTTTAAGGAGCCTGATCTGTTTAAAGCAGGTTCAGCGCTGCGTCCTGTCGCCGACTGGGCTTATTACAATCATCCTTATACGTCCAATATTCTGAATACGCCGGATGTTGACCCTATTGCCTACGAGCGCAGCTCGCCGATTTATTTTACCCAGGGCCTGAAAAACCAGCTGCTCATCAACGCCCCTATGGTCGACGACAATGTGTTTTTCCAGGATGTAGTGCGCACAGTGCAAAGGTTAATTGAGCAGGAAAAACAGACCTTCGAAACGGCAATTTTCCCGGTAGAGCCGCATGGTTTCCGTCAGCCAAGCAGCTGGCTGGACGAATATCGCCGTATTTATAAACTGTTTGAACGTGAGCTATGAGTTGTTGAGCGAACGGTTGTTCTGACAACAGATGAAAAAAGCGCAGTAACGACTGCGCTTTTTTTATTGATGACATCAGGCACTGGCAACAGCGGCTGCTTTACAGATCCGGGCGTGGCGGCAGCTGAATATCAGCCAACAGCCCAAAAGCAGCTGCATCCGGCTGGCAGCTAAAGGTTAACCGGGCGCCTGAATAAGGCTGGTTAATTTCAAGTTCCATGGCATGCAACAATAAGCGGCTGGCAGCTGCCTGTGCTTTTGTGGGGGCGTATAACGCATCCCCCAGAATAGGGTGCCCAAGCTGCTCTAAATGTACCCTCAATTGATGGGCGCGGCCTGTCACTGGAAAAAGTGCCAGTAGTGCATTGTGTTCTGTTGTTGCTTTGCCGTTTTCTATTGGTTCAAGCAGCAGCTGATAATAGGTGGTCGCTGCTTTTCCGCTGTCAAAACACACTTTATTGCGGGGGGGCGCAGTTAAATCGGCAATCAGTGGAAGATCAATCAGGCCACTGGTTTGCCCTGGCGTGCCGTACACTCTGGCTACATAGGCTTTTTTCACAGTACGGTTGGCAAATTGTTGTTTTAGCTCCACTTCTGCTTTTTTGCGAAGTGCAAAAACCACCAGGCCTGAGGTGGCCATATCCAGCCGGTGTACTAATAAAGCCGTAGGGTAAAGCGCCTGTATCCGGCTTAATAAACAGTCCGCTAAATGTGCGCCTTTGCCCGGGTTGGTCAAAAGACCGCTGGGTTTATTGACCACCAACAGGTCTTTGTCCTGATAGATAACTTGGGGCGCGCCTGGCGGCGGCTGATAAATAAATGCTGTGCTTTGTGTATTCATGCCGGATGTCGTTTTCTTCGTTGTTGCCGCTGGCTGGAACCGGGTATGAAGCTGCACGGGTTTAGCCTGAACGTAAGCTAGGCGTTCGCCTGTGGCTCTGGCATAATGCGCGCCTGCTTTTTACTGCCGGTGTAATTGTTATGGCTGATGATATCTCTGAACTTGCTATTCTCAAAGCGACCGAACAGCCCTGGCAATTGTTGTATCAGGACGAACAACTATTGGTGGTGAATAAACCGGCGATGTTGTTAACAGTGCCTGGCCGGCATCCGGACAATGCTGATTGTCTGATAAGCCGGGTGCAACGGGAATTTCCGCAGGCGCAGGTGGTGCACCGCCTGGACTATGATACTTCTGGTTTAGTGATTTTACCGCTGACAAAAGCGGCGCTGTCACATATCAGCAAGCAGTTTCAGGCGCGTACTGTGCACAAAGATTATCAGGCGCTGGTGAGTGGCATTGTAAACCCGTCGCAAGGCAGCATCAATTTGGCTATTGCTGCGGATCCCGAACGCCGGCCTTTATATAAAATTTGCCAGCAAAGTGGCAAAGCGTCGTTAACCCATTACCGCACTTTGAGTTTTGATCAAAGCCTGCAACAGAGCAGGTTGTTGTTAAGTCCGGTGACAGGACGTTCGCATCAGCTGAGGTTACATTTATCGGCCATTGGCCATGCCATTTTGGGTGACAGTCTTTATGCCCCGAAAGAGGTGGCCGCAAAAGCAGAGAGATTGTGTTTACATGCGGCCTTTATTGAGTTTATCCATCCGGTGACGGGCGAGCGCATGCAATTTAGCGCTGCCCCGGAGTTTTAATCAATCGCCTTTATTCAGCGCTATGTTTGTTGGAAGCTGTGGTCATTGTTGTTGAGGTCAGCGCTACAGTGCGGCGAAATAACATACTGACATACAATAATAAACCAACTATAGCGCCAAATAAGTGCGCATCTGTTGCCACGTCAGCGCCGATCAGCGTAACCACTTCGGTGCTGGCGCCTTGCCATTGTTCCCAGATCACTTTGCCAAATACCGCCAGCAGAATAAGCCAACCGCTGCTCCACTGACGTTCTATATCAATACAGCAGCCGCACACCAGCAATGCATGTAACCAGCCGGATAAGCCCACATAAAAACTGATATCCGGGCTCCAGCACAATAAAGCTAACCCAATCAATAAGTTGCCAAGAAACAGATTCAACACAAAACGGCGGTTACTGTAATAAACACCATGTAACAACATGATTAGCACAAAACCACCCAGATTCATCAGCAGATGCCAGTTGTTGGTATGAAACAGGTGGGCTGTCACCAGACGCCACCATTGTCCTTCATAAATAGCGGTGCGGTTAAACTCGAACAGCGGCTGTAGCTGTTCCTGCAACAGATGTAACAGGATCAGTGTAAAAAACAACAGAACTGCCATTAAATGGCTACGTAAAAAACTCAAAAACATCAAATTTGGATCTCAGGTGATAATTCAATGAAAAAGGAATAACAACAAAGTGTTTCAACAAGGGCGCTATCTTATCTTATTTTTAGCCGGCATTGATCTGTTTGCGGCAGATAAGTTAAGGTTGCCGCGATTCGAAGTTATTTTGGAAACACCATGAAGTTTAAGCCAAGCCTGCGTTTTGTGCCTGTGATCCTGAGTTTGTATTGTCTGAGCTGGCAAGCTTTTGCCACAGCAGCCGATGTTGATCCGGAGGCTGCGACCGGCGTGGCCAAAAAGCATCGGGTTGATGGTAAATCGGCGATGGTCGTATCGGCGAATCCGCTGGCCTCTGCGGCCGGAGCAAAAATGCTGGACGCCGGTGGCTCTGCCACAGATGCTGCTATTGCCATGCAGTTGATGCTGGGATTGGTTGAACCACAAAGTTCCGGCATAGGTGGTGGTTTGTTTATGCTGCATTTCGGCAGTAAAACAGGAAAGCTGCAAAGCATAGATGGCAGGGAAACTGCGCCAAAGGCCGCACATCCGGACTGGTTTGTGGAACACAATAAAGTGATGGACTGGCGCCGCGCTTATGTCGGCGGTAAGTCAGTAGGCAGCCCGGGGGTGATCCGTGCGCTTTATCAGGCCCATCAACAATGGGGCAAACTACCCTGGGCTACTTTATTTGAGCCAGCCATTCAAACGGCGGAACAGGGTTTTGTGGTGTCGCCACGCCTTGCGATGTTGCTGGATATTTATCAGGACGGCGGTTTATCCCATTTTTCCGCCAGCAAAGCTTATTTTTATCCGGATGGCAAAGCGCTGCAGGCCGGGCATCTGCTGAAAAACCAGCCTTATGCCGATATTTTGCGCAAAATTGCCAAAGAAGGCGATACCGCGTTTTACCAGGGTGATAACGCCAAAGCGCTGGTGGCTGCAGTGAACACAGCACCGGTGAATCCCGGCAAGCTGAGTCCCGATGATTTAAGCGGTTATCAAGCCCTTATGCGCGATCCATTGTGCCGCAGTTACCGGCAGTACAAAGTCTGTGGTATGGCACCACCAAGCTCGGGCAGCCTGGCTGTGTTGCAAATTCTCGGCATGCTGGAGCAATTTGATATGGCGGCACTAAAGCCTAACTCAGTACAGGCGCTGCATTTATTTGCTCAGGCCAGCCGGCTGGCTTTTGCTGACCGCGAGCGTTTTCTGGCCGATCCGGCTTTTAGCAAAGTTCCGGTACAAGGATTATTGGCTGCCGATTATTTACGCAAGCGCGCCGCACAAATTAATGTCAAACGCGATGCCGCTGTGGTTGAAGCAGGTGAGCCCAAAGGTGCAGAGCAGTTACAAAGCAGTAAAGCGGTGGAATTTGACAACACCAGCCATTTATCTGTGGTGGATAAAGACGGCAATGCGGTAAGTATGACCACCAGTATTGAAAATGCCTTTGGTTCCGGCATTCTGGTCAATGGTTACCTGTTGAATAACCAACTAACAGATTTTTCGCTTGATGCCCGTAAAGATGGCGTTTGGGTGGCAAACCGGGTGGAAGCTGGTAAAAGGCCGCGCTCTTCAATGGCACCTATGATGGTGTTTAACACAAAGGGGGAACTGCTGATGCTGGCGGGTTCACCGGGCGGTAGCCGTATTATTGATTATGTGGCCCAGGCTTTAGTGGCAATGATTGACTGGCAGCTGGACCCACAGCAGGCAGCCGATTTGGCCAAAGTAACCCACCGTAATGATTTTCTGGCGCTGGAGCAGGGCACCGAACTTGAGAATTTGCTGCCGCAGCTTCGCGAATTAGGCTACCAGCCAAAACTGGTGGAACTGAATAGCGGTTTGCATTTAATTAAAAAATCAGCAGATGGCTGGCAGGGCGGCGCCGATCCGCGTCGTGAAGGCCATGCTATTGCCAAATAACAGGATTGAACCATGACAATTTTGCAGAGCACCCAGCATGGAGTGCTGACGCTGACGTTACAGCGACCAGAGAAAAAAAACGCCTTATCAAGTCTGATGTATCAGGCGCTGACAGCTGCTTTACAACAGGCAGAGCAGAACCCAGATGTTCGTGTGCTGGTGCTCAGAGGCCAGCCGGACTGTTTTTGTTCAGGCAATGATCTGGCCGATTTTGTTGCCGCAGGTGCCCTTGACGCTGAACATCCGACTGTGATGTTTTTACATGCACTGAGCCATTTTCAAAAACCAGTGGTTGCAGCTGTGGCCGGCCTTGCCATTGGCATCGGCACTACGGCATTACTGCACTGTGATTTGGTCTATGCCGCACCAGGCTGTCGTTTCCAGTTGCCTTTTACTGCGCTTGGGTTATGCCCGGAAGCTGCTTCGAGTTTATTGTTGCCAAAACTGGTTGGTTATCAGAAGGCGGCGCAGTATTTATTACTGGGTGAAGCTTTTGATAGCAACGAGGCCCATCGCATGGGCCTGGTCAACGACGTGGTTTCGGTTGACGAGCTTTTTGCTTTTGCAGAACAAAAAGCACAAAAACTGGCGGCTTTGCCCTCAGAGGCTGTGATGCAGTCGAAAAAGCTGTTGCGGGCGCCACAACAACAGCTGGTGCAGCAGGTGTTACATCAGGAATTGGCGGTGTTTGAGCACTTGCTGCACACAGATGCCTGTCAGCAAGCGCTCAGCCAGTTTTTTGCGCGTAATAAGGGTTAAGTTAAACGCCGGTGCGGGCAAATGGGTCGGTTTTTATTTCAGAAATCAGCCATTTGCCTTTTTGATTGACCAGTTTCACCATGCGCATATCCACTCTTTTGCCGCCATCATATTCACCGGTAAAAATCAGCATCACTTCGGCTTTATCGGTATAAAATTCCCGCACGTTTTTATTGGTGTCTTCAACGGTAATTTCCAGTTTATCAAAGCGCATATTAAATAAAGTGCGGCCGGCGGCTTTGCCGGTGGAGTAACTGTCCAGCACCCGCGCCAGTGACGGCACCGCCAGTTTTTTGGCTTTAGTTAAATCATTTTCAATCAGAATGGCATTAAAAAACTTTACGGCATTGGATTCAGGAACCTCAGCGATAGTTGCGGCGGAGGAGGTGGGCTCTTTGGTGTCCGGATCGTCTGAACAGCCCGCCAAAAACGCTGCGCTGCATAACAATGCCGGAATCAATAACAGGGAGTGAAAACGCATATCTTAACCTTGCCGTTTGAACGAACACAGCTTTTAGTGTGCTGCTTTTCCCAGGCGCTGTAAAGAAAAAGGCCACAAAGTGGCCTTTAGCAAAGTAAAAACCTGCAACAAATCAAGCCTGTAATTCCTGCTCGGTAAATACGTCAGCAAAGAGCGGGCTGGATAAATAACGTTCTGCTGCAGAAGGTAAAATCACCACAATGTTTTTGCCTTCGTATTCAGGCAGTTCAGCCAGACGTTTGGCAGCAACCACAGCAGCACCCGATGAGATACCGGCCAGAATGCCTTCTTCGCGCATCAGGCGGTGTGCCATGGCAATGGCTTCGTCGTTAGTGACTTTTTCTACCCGGTCAATCAGGCTTAAATCCAGGTTGCCCGGAATAAAACCGGCACCAATACCCTGAATTTTATGCGGGCCTGGTTTTAACTCTTCACCGGCCAGCGCCTGGCTGATGACAGGTGAGTCAGCAGGTTCTACCGCCACGCTGATGAGCGGGTGTTTCTTTTCATTTTTGATATAACGGCTGACCCCGGTAATGGTTCCGCCTGTGCCGACACCAGCGACAAAAATATCAATTTGGCCGTCAGTGTCGTTCCAAATCTCAGGGCCTGTGGTATCAAAGTGAATTTGTGGGTTAGCCGGGTTTTCAAACTGTTGTAATAACAGATATTTCTCCGGGTTAGATGCCTGAATTTCTTTGGCTTTTTCAATGGCACCTTTCATGCCTTTTGGCCCTTCAGTCAGCACCAGATTGGCGCCCAGCGCTTTTAACAGTTTACGCCGCTCCAAAGACATGGTGGCCGGCATGGTCAGCGTCAGCGGGTAACCGCGGCTTGCGGCAACAAAAGCCAGCGCAATACCTGTGTTCCCTGACGTAGGCTCAATCAGCTCTTTGCCAGGGCCCAACAAACCTTTTTTCTCAGCGTCCCAAATCAGCGCTGCACCTAAGCGGCACTTGACGCTAAAACTCGGGTTACGCGCTTCAATTTTGGCAAACACATTGCCAGAAGTGACGCGGGAGAGTTTAACCAAAGGTGTATTGCCGATTGACAGTGAATTGTCCTGATAAATTTTTGCCATGCTAAGCTCCAGCACATTAAGATGCGATTTAGCATAACGCCTCTCGTTAAAAACGAAAGTAGCGTTTTGGCATAAGTTATAAAATTTTTAGTTATAAGCAGGGCAAGGCATGGCATTTCAAAGTACCAAAGATTATATCGTCAGTCCGGAACTGGCATTGGCGGTTAATGCGGCAATTTCCTTAGAAAAACCTTTATTAATCAAAGGTGAGCCCGGCACAGGGAAAACAAAGCTGGCCGAGCAGCTGGCGGCGAGCCTGGGTACACAACTGATTCAGTGGCATATCAAGTCCACCACCAAAGCGCAGCAAGGGCTGTATGAATATGATGCAGTATCGCGCCTGCGTGACAGCCAGCTTGGCGATAGCAGGGTGCATGATATTCAGAACTACATTAAACCCGGTAAGCTGTGGCAGGCGTTTACTGCAGAAAAGCGGCCTGTGCTGCTTATTGATGAAATTGATAAAGCCGATATTGAGTTTCCAAACGACTTGTTGCATGAACTGGATCAGATGGCCTTTGATGTCTACGAAACCGGCGAAAGTATTAAAGCCAAAGTACGGCCTATCGTGATCATCACGTCCAATAATGAAAAAGAGCTACCCGATGCTTTTTTACGCCGTTGTTTTTTCCACTATATCCGTTTTCCGGATGCCGACACTTTAAGTGCAATAGTGGAGGTTCATTTGCCAGGGCTGACCAAAACTTTATTAACAGAAGCGCTGGAGCTGTTTTTTGGCCTGCGCGACATGACGCAATTAAAGAAAAAACCCTCGACCTCTGAGCTGATTGACTGGCTGAAGCTATTGCTGGCTGAACAAATTCCGCCACAGGCTTTGGCGCAGAGTAAAGAAAAAGGCGGTTTAATGCCGCTTTATGGTGCTTTGTTAAAAAATGAACAGGATGTCGCTCTGGTCGAAAAACTGCTGTTTATGGCCAAAAGAGCCCGGCGTTAAGCCATGCTGATTGATTTTTTCCTGACGGTGCGAAAATACGGTGTGCCTGTAAGTATCACCGAATGGCTGGATTTACTTAAAGCGCTGGAAAAACAGCTGGTGTTTGCCGATATGGCAGAGTTTTATCTGTTAGCGCGGTTATGCCTGGTCAAAGATGAAGTGCATTTTGATAAGTTCGACCGCGCCTGTGCTGAATATTTTGAAGGTGTGGAGAGTCTTGATTTAGCCAGTTTAATTCCACCCGAATGGCTGGTGCCCAATCTGATCCGGCAGTTGTCGGAACAGGATAAAGCCGCCTTGCAAAAAGCCGGCGGGCTGGAACAGCTATTAAATAAATTCCGCGAGCGGCTTAAAGAGCAGCAGGAGCGACATCAGGGGGGCAATAAATGGATCGGCACGGGGGGCAGCTCGCCTTTTGGCGCTTTTGGTTATCATCCGGAGGGGATCAGAGTTGGGCAACAAGGCTCTGGTCAGCGCCGTGCTGTCAAAGTATGGGATGAACGCCAGTTTGCCGATTTGGACAGTAAAGCCGAATTAAATAACCGCAATATTAAGCTGGCTTTGCGTCAACTGCGCCGTTTTGCCCGCACCGGTGCAACGCTCGAGCTGGACTTATCCGGCACCATCAGCGCCACCTCCAAACAAGCCGGTTATCTGGATTTACAGTTTCAGCGGGAACGGCATAATGCGGTGAAAGTGCTGATGCTGTTTGATGTCGGTGGCTCGATGGACGACCATGTTGAACAGGTGCAACAGTTATTTAGTGCCGCACACAGCGAATTTAAGCAGCTGGAATTTTTTTATTTTCACAATTGTGTGTACGAGCATGTCTGGCGCAGCAATAAAAGGCGACCCCAGGATCTGGTGTCAGTCCAGGAGCTTATCCGCACCTACCATTCAGATTACAAACTGATTTTTGTTGGTGATGCCACTATGGGGCCTTATGAAATTACCTATCCGGGCGGCAGTGTGGAACACTTTAACGCCGAAGCCGGCGCTGTCTGGCTTTCGCGGCTCACCCGGCATTTTGGCCATTATGTCTGGCTGAACCCGCAGCCGGAGGAATGGTGGCGAAGTTACGATTCTATTGCTGTGATCAAGCAGCTGATGCAACAGCGGATGTATGCACTGTCGCAGGATGGGTTAACCCAGGCCATTCGCACTTTGCTGCAAAAATAACAGCCAGTGCAGGACAGTTTAATTGCCGCACAGTGGTGAAAGATAACTGAAAACGTTATGATAAGTTTCTGAAAATAATAAAAATTATAAGGTTGAATCATGGAAGTTATACCACAGAATTTACCGTCGGGTGAGCAAGGTCACCAACCGCTGACCAAAAAAGAATGCCGGGAAATTGTGACGCCTTATGCCTTTATGGTGGCCGATGATTTACTTGGCACCCCATTGGCAAGCCCCTGGCGCCGCGCCGCAGCTATGGCCATAGACGGTATTATTATTGCGGGCCTTGCCAGTGCCAGTTTGTTGTTTATTTTGCCCGTGATGCTGTATTTATGCTGGTTACGTTACCAGCTGAAAAAATATACCCATCTGGTGCTGTTGCTGCTGGCAACCTTGTTTTTGTCGACTACTGCCACTGTGGCACCTGAGCTTATCAGCGAGCAAAAAGATGTTCGGACTAATAATCTGGTTGATGACAGGCTGGATGCTGCCGGCTCTGCCGCTCTGGCCTTTTCATTGCTTAAGTTAAACCGCGACGACTGTAAAACTGATTGTATTGTGGCTGAACTCAAAAGCAGCAGTGAGCAATTGGCCAAAGCAGGAGTGCCTGCAGCTGATGCACGCGAGCTATTAGCTGATTTGTTGGAAGTGACTGAGTTAAGTGGCAAAGCAAAAAGAGCTTTGCTTGAACGGGAGCTCAAATCTTATCAGCCGGTTGCCCAGGTTCCGGCTGTGGAAGCTAAGGCTGTTCCTGCATCAGATGCAAAAGTGCTGAGCACAGACTCTGTGGAAAAGCCCTGGTATCAGCCTTCCGAAGGCACCCAAAGTATTATTGGCTGGGTCAAGGGCATTCTGGCGGATTTTGGCCTGGGTTTGGGTTGGGCGGTGTTTTATTTTACCGCTTATATTCACTGGGCCCATGGTCAGACTATTGGCAAAATGTTATGTAAAATCAAAGTGATTCAGCTTGATGGTAAGGAACTTGATGTTTTTGCCGCTTTTAGCCGCCAAGGTGGTTATGGTGCCGGTTTTGCCACAGGTTTAATGGGTTTTTTGCAGGTGTTCTGGGATCCAAACCGTCAGGCCATTCAGGACAAAGTTGCGTCTACTGTGGTGATCCGGCTTAATCAGCCGAAACGTCCATTGCATCATTAAGGGGCGGGTGAGTGCAGTTCGCCTTTGCGCAAATCAAGGCTTCAAATCAAACCCCGGAAAAATTGACAGCCCGCGTCCAGCGGGATCGGTTATACTGGTACGACATCTAAAACAGCGGCCATATCAAGAGCCGCGCCCAGACAAGATAGCGCCCCGGAGTAAATGATGAAAGATGTGGTGATCAGTGGTTCAGGGGTTTTTACCCCAGAGTTAACCATCAGTAACGAAGAGTTAGTGGCCAGTTTTAATCAGTATGTTGATTTATTTAATGCCGAAAATGCACAGGCGATAGCTAATGGTGAAGTTGAGGCGCTGGAATATTCCAGTTGTGAATTTATTGAAAAAGCCTCCGGCATTAAATCACGCCATGTGCTTTATAAAGAAGGTATTCTCGACCCTTATGTGATGCAGCCAGTCTTCCCTAAACGTGGTGAAGACCAGGTGCCGGAAATGGTGGAAATGGCCATTGTTGCTGCTCGTGAAGCTATGGCACAGGCTGGTAAAACCGCGGCCGATATCGATTTAATTATTTGCGCCGCTTCAAATATTCAGCGTGCTTATCCGGCGTTGGCTATCGAATTACAGCAACAGCTCGGCGCCAGCGGTTATGCCTTTGATATGAATGTGGCTTGCTCTTCGGCAACTTTTGGCATCAGCAACGCCGTCAATGCGATTCGGGGTGGTACTGCCAAAGTAGTGCTGGTGGTCAATCCGGAATTCGCCTCACCTCAGGTTAATTACACCAGTCGCGACAGTCATTTTATTTTTGGTGATGTCTGTACCGCCACTATTATCGAAGCCACTGATACCTGTACTGCTAAAAATGCCTGGAAAATCTTCGGCATGCGACTCAAAACCGAGTTTTCCAATAATATCCGTTGTGATGTCAGTTACACCGATCACTGCCATCCGGACGTTGACCCGGAAACGCCGTTTTTTAAACAGCAAGGCCGCAAGGTATTTAAAGAGTTGTTGCCAATAGTGGCGGACATTATTTTAACCGAGATGGCGGCGCAGCATGTGCAGCCTGAAGATTTAAAAAGGTTATGGTTACATCAGGCCAATATTAATATGAATATTTTTGCTGCCCGTAAAATTCTCGGCCGTGAGCCCGAGCAAGGTGAAGCGCCGCTGGTGCTTGATACCTATGCCAACACAGCCTCAGCGGGTTCTGTTATTGCTTTTCATCAGAATAAACAAGGTTTGCAGGTCGGTGATAAAGCCGTGCTTTGTTCTTTTGGTGCCGGTTATTCAGTAGGTTGTTTAATGCTGGAAAAATTCAGCTAAGAAGCTTGGGTGGAATAGTCCTGCGTCACAGACGCAGGACAGAGTTCTGATCATAAGAAACAGGCGAAGGCACAAAAGCATCGGCTTCGCTGTCATTACACCAGTTGTCGCTGTCAATCAGATAACGAAACTGGAATTCCTGCGCCGTGGGCAGGGTTAAAGTGGTGCTGAAATCGCCGTTTTTTTGCTTTTTCATCGCCGTAGCCTGCCAGTTATTAAATTCACCCAGAATGGACACCGAAGCTGCAGTGGCAGCCTGCTCTTTGGGCACGACGAAAGTCACTTTACATGCTGGTTTGGTTTTCAGATATTGTTTACTGATCGACATTTCCTGCTCCTTTTGGTGAGACGTCTAAGGCCCATAGTTCGCGGCTTGTGCCGGAACTTTTAAAAGCTAGCACAAAAATGTGACCAAAAAAAATACAAATAATTCAGCAATGCTATGCAAACGTATGCTGAAACTTCAGTGGTAAAACAGCGTGTTTTTGTTGTGTATGACGCTGAAATCACACAGCAGTATCAACATGGTGTGATGAACCATGATTTAGATGCGGGGTTGTCAGGCTGACAGCCTCCTGGCGTGCTGATGCAGTAAAAACCAACAGCAATGGCGGTGGTTTTAAATTGGCAATAAAAAAACCGCCTGGCGGCGGTTTTTTCAAAGTAAAGGCTTAGTGTATTAACATTCGATAATGTTCACTGCCAGGCCACCACGGGATGTTTCCTTGTATTTACTTTGCATATCACGGCCTGTGTCCCACATGGTTTTAATTACTTTATCCAGTGATACTTTGTGCTCACCCGTGCCGCGCAGTGCCAGGCGCGAGGCATTAATGGCTTTTACCGCACCCATGGCGTTACGTTCAATACAAGGCACCTGAACTAAACCGCCGACCGGGTCGCAGGTCAGGCCCAGGTTGTGTTCCATGCCAATTTCCGCGGCGTTTTCCACGTTATCTACAGAACCACCCAGAATTTCAGTTAAAGCACCGGCCGCCATAGAACAAGCCACGCCCACTTCACCCTGACAACCCACTTCAGCACCAGAGATAGACGCATTCTTTTTATATAAAATGCCAATAGCCGCAGCAGTTAACAAATAGCGGGTGTAAATGTCCGGGGTCACCGGTTGAATAAACTTGTCGTAATACATCAGTACGGCAGGAATAATACCGGCCGCACCATTGGTTGGGGCTGTCACAACACGGCCACCGGCGGCGTTTTCTTCGTTCACAGCAAGCGCAAATAAGTTCACCCAATCCATGGCCTGTAATGGGTCAGAACTTTTTTCAGCCATTAAACGGCGGTGCAAGGCAGGGGCACGGCGTTTGACTTTCAGGCCACCTGGCAAAATACCTTCGGTTTTCATGCCACGTTGAACGCAGTTGTACATGGTTTGCCAAATCTGGCCAAGCTCTTGCTGAATTTGTGTTTCAGAGCGCAGTACTTTTTCGTTTTCCATCATCAGAGCTGCGATAGATAACCCGTGCTCTTTGCACAGTTTTAACAGCTCGGCGCCGCTGTTAAACGGAAACGGTGGCGGATTGTCTGCAGCAAACTGGCTGGCGGCTTTTTTTTCATTGTCAAAGTCTTCGGCTTTAACAATAAAACCGCCGCCAATCGAAAAATAAATTTCGCTGAACAGCACATCTTTACCGGCATAAGCAATCAGTTCCATGCCGTTGCTGTGCTCTTTTAAAGTTTTACGGCGATGAAACACAATAGCGCCTTCACGCGGGAAGCTGACCGCATGCACGCCGTTTAACAAAATTTGTTGGGACTCATCCACTTGTTTTAATAAACCTGGGATGAGATCCGGATCGCAGTTCTCAGGTAAAAAGCCGGCCAGGCCTAAAATCACCGCTTTGCCGGTACCGTGGCCAATGCCGGTTTGACCTAAAGAGCCAAACAGCTCCACTTTAACGCTGGTTACTTTATCAATCAGATTGGCGTTAATCAGATTGTCGGTAAATATTTTGGCGGCGCGCATAGGCCCAACGGTATGAGAGCTGGACGGGCCAATGCCGATGCTGAACATGTCAAATGCGCTGATAATCATGAAAATACTACTACTGTGACTAATGTTGTGGCGCCATTGTAGCCCAAGCTATCTGATTCTGTAAGTGAGCTGGTAACTGGTCAGTGCTGCTTCTGTTTTGCCTTAGTTTTTCTAATGTATGGAACTGGTGGATTGCAGTATAAAATCGCGTTCGCTGCAGCAGCTTTGGATGTATGAGAAAAAATGCTGTGTGGGAAATAAACAAAAAGGCTAAGAGATAAGGCTGAAAATAACATTGATTATTGTAATGGATTTACCGAAGATAAAAACGCACGCAAAGCATTCTTTACAAAGTCGCGTTACCAGGTGGTTTGCTCAGCCAGTTGCTGCAAAATGGCTGCTGTTGCGCCCCAAATCAGCGAGCCCTGGTAGGGAATAAAATGCAGCAGCTGTTTTTGCGCTTTGCGCTCAAACCAGAGACTGGTGCGATGCTGTGCCGATAACGCCAGCGACAGCGGCAGTTCAATCAGACTGTCGACTTCATTTGTGTTGATACACCACTGCGGTTTTTGCTCGATAAAACCGAGCCAGGGCGATACCACAAAACCTGTGCTGGTGTTGATGAGCGGCAAAGAGCCCAGCAGCTGAATATGGCTGGCACTAAGTCCAACTTCTTCTTCAGTTTCACGAAGTGCGGCCGCAGCGGCGGATTCTTCAGGTTCAATTTTGCCACCAGGCAAACTGATTTGGCCCGGGTGATGGCGCAAATGTTGGGCGCGGCGGGTTAATAATAATTTCAGGCCATCACTCTCCGGCCACAATAACAACATTACAGCAGCATTGGCCGGGCCTGTTGCATTGGTGCTGCCCTGGCTGTGCTGTTGTCTCGTCAGTAAAAACCTGGGATAAAAGTCGGCAAAATACATATCACCTCAGAGCGCGGTTAATACCGGCAAAATTCTGGCTACTTTATCAAAGGTTTCCTGATATTCACTTGCAAAAGTCGAGTCGGCAACAATACCACCGCCGGCCCAGCAATGAATTTGGCCGTCAACACAAAGCAGGGTGCGGATGGCAATATTGCTGTCCATCCGGCCATGCTGGCTGAAATAGACAATGCTGCCGCAATACACTGAGCGCCGGCACGGTTCCAGCTCTTCAATAATTTCCATAGCGCGGATTTTTGGAGCGCCGGTAATAGAGCCGCCCGGAAAAGCAGCTTTTAATAAATCGACACCACCAAGATTGGTGTTTAATTCGCCTGTGACAGTGCTGACCAGATGATGCACCGCCGGAAAAGATTCAATGGCAAACAGCGATGGTACTTTGACTGAGCCGGGTTTACATACTTTGCCAAGGTCATTTCTGAGTAAATCCACAATCATCACGTTTTCAGCGCGATCTTTAGCCGATTGCTGCAGGGCGCTGGCGCTTTGTGCATCCAGCGTCGTATCGGCAAAACGGGGTTTGGTGCCTTTAATGGGTTTTGTCTCTACCTGGCCATTATTGAGCGCAATAAAACGTTCCGGCGAAATAGACAACACAGCGCCCTGAGTTAAGCGGATAAAAGCGGAAAAAGGCGCGGCATTGCTGGCTCTGAGTTTCAGATAAGCCTGCCATTCATCGCCCTGATAACGGGCGCTAAAACGCTGGGCCAGATTAATTTGATAACAATCACCACTTTTCAGATAAGCCTGAATTTGTTCAAATTTTTGTTGGTATTGAGTTTTATCCATATTGGCTTGCCAGGCCGAACTTAATAAAAAGTTTGGGTGTTGTTGCTGCAGATACATTTGCTGTTGCGCTTGCAGCCAGGCTTGTTGCACAGGCCAGCGCTCAGCGGCATCACCGCGACAATCGACGTACCAAAGTTGTTGCAGCTGTTTATCCAACACAAGTGCCCAGGGGTATAAACCCATCACCAGGTCCGGTAATGCAATATCGTCTTTGGCTTGAGCGGGCAGTTGTTCTATCACCCGGCCAGCGTCATAACCGATATAACCCAGGGCGCCACCGGTAAAAGGCAGTGTGTGCTGGGTATTCTGGCAATCCCCCAGATACTGCTGTTGCAGGGTTTTTACCAGTTCAAAAGGGTCGGCGTCCTGCTGGTGACAGCCATCCGGCGTTGTGACAGTACAAAGGCGGCCTTTGGCTTCTAACGTCACCAAAGGTTGTGCCACCAGAATGTCGTATCTGCTGTTGATATGGTTTTTAGCGGCGGAGTCGAGCAGCATGGCAAAAGGCAAGGCAGAAAGCGGAGCAAACAGCTCAATCAGTGAATCAGGCGCATCGGGTAATAACAACACAGACATCTACAGGGTTCTCAATAATTCAAAGCTGTGCAGCGGAAAAGTGGGCGCTTTTAACAGACTTTTGTCGTTGTTTTGCCCAAGGTCAGGGTTTTAAGCCATTTTGATCTGACTTTGCGCCTACTTTGAGCTGAGTGTGACTAGCCGCTGCTTTTGATGCGCGTTATGATACCAGCCCTGCTTAAAAAGAACAGCAAAGGGTCGGTTGAGCAAGCAACCGGCACCAGCTGCAACAGCTGTAGTTGTGGTGTTTTTTGCACTACAGCACGAACCGACACTCGAGGGCATAGCATGACCGTGATCCGCCAACAAGATTTTATCGACAGCATCGAAGATGCGCTGCAATACATCTCTTTTTATCATCCGCTGGATTTTGTCCAGGCTTTGGAAAAGGCCTATCACAAAGAACAAAACCAGGCTGCCAAAGATGCCATTGCCCAGATTCTGATCAACTCCCGTATGTCGGCTGAAGGCCACAGACCTATTTGCCAGGACACTGGTATTGTCACCTGTTTTGTCAATATCGGTATGGACGTCAAGTGGGACAAAACCGATATGACCATTCAGCAAATGGTGGATGAAGGCACCCGTCGTGCTTATATGAACCCCATCAACCCGCTGCGCGCATCTATAGTTGCTGATCCTGCCGGTTCGCGTAAAAACACCAAAGACAACACTCCAGCCGTGGTGCATATCAATATGGTGGCTGGTCATCATGTGGAAGTCGCTATTGCCGCCAAAGGCGGTGGCAGTGAAAACAAAACCAAAATGGTGATGCTTAACCCGTCTGACTCTGTGGTGGAGTGGGTGCTGGAAACCTTACCAAAAATGGGTGCGGGCTGGTGTCCACCAGGCATGCTGGGCATAGGTATTGGCGGCACTGCCGAAAAAGCAGCTGTGCTTGCCAAAGAAGCGCTGATGGAACCTGTTGATATTCAGGAACTGATTGAAAAAGGCGCTGAAACAGGTGAAGAAAAACTGCGCTTAGAGCTGTATGAAAAAGTAAATAAACTTGGCATCGGCGCTCAGGGTTTAGGTGGTTTAACTACCGTTGTTGACGTAAAAATTAAATCAGCGCCAACCCATGCCGCTTCAAAACCTGTGGTGATGATCCCGAACTGCGCCGCTACCCGCCATGTGCATTTTCATTTAGATGGCTCAGGCCCGGCGCATTTACCGGTACCAAAACTGGAAGACTGGCCAGAAGTGACCTGGGAGCTGGGTGCCAATGTGCGCCGTGTGGATTTAAATACGGTCACGCCAGCTGATGTGCTGGACTGGAAAGCCGGTGAAACTGTGCTGCTGTCGGGCAAAATGCTGACCGGCCGTGACGCTGCGCACAAACGTATTGCCGATATGCTGGCAGCAGGTCAAGGCTTACCGGAAGGTGTTGATTTTAAAAACAAGTTCATCTATTACGTTGGCCCTGTTGATGCCGTAGGTGACGAAGTCGTGGGACCAGCCGGTCCTACCACAGCCACCCGTATGGACAAATTTACTGAGATGATGTTAAGCCAGACCGGTCTGCTTGGCATGATTGGTAAATCAGAACGCGGTGATGAAACTGTCGAGAGCATTCGCCAGCACAAAGCTGTGTATCTGATGGCGGTGGGTGGCGCAGCTTACCTGGTGTCCAAAGCCATTAAACAAGCCCGTGTGGTGGCTTTTGCCGATTTAGGCATGGAAGCCATTTATGAGTTTGATGTGGTGGACATGCCGGTGACAGTGGCCGTTGACAGTCAGGGCAATAACGTGCATAAACAAGGACCTGCGATCTGGAAAGTGAAGATCGGCGAGCTGGACGCTAAAGCCTGAAGATAAAAATCCGCGTTCCATAACAAGTACCCGCGGTGACAATGCGCGTCGCCTGATGGGGCATAACGATATTCAGCGCGCCTGCTCCTGCGTTATCAGGGCCGGCGCGTTGTTTCAGGGAGACATAATCATATGAAAGCATGGGGAATTTTAGTCGCAGCTTTGTTAAGCGGCGCAGCCCAGGCCAAATCGCCTTTAACCATCGAACACTTAAATAAACTAAATAAACTTTATGATGTGGTGCTGTCCTCCGACGGCCGTTATCTGGTGTATGGCCAGAAAAATGGCGGTTTGTCACCAGCTGATACCGCGGCTGATCTATATCTGATGGATTTATCCGACGGCAATAAAGTCAAACGCCTGACCGAAAGTGACAGTAAAGAACATTCAGTCAAGTTCAGCAGTGATGATGCAAGCCTGTATTTTTTAACGGATCGCAGCGGTTCTACTCAGTTGTGGCGATTGCCACTGGGTGGCGGTGAGGCGCAGCAAGTCACTGATTTACCGCTCGATGTTCAAGGTTATCTGGTGTCTTCCGACAACAAAAAACTGGTGCTGACCTTAGATGTCAAACCTGGTTGTGGTGATATTGCCTGTACTGTTACAGCACAAAAACTCAAAGCCGAGAAAAAAGACAGTGCCATGGTGTATGACCAGCTGATGGTGCGGCATTGGGATACTTTTGAAG
Source organism: Rheinheimera sp. 4Y26 (assembly GCF_025245835.1). Classification (GTDB taxonomy): domain Bacteria; phylum Pseudomonadota; class Gammaproteobacteria; order Enterobacterales; family Alteromonadaceae; genus Pararheinheimera. The sequence goes on along the minus strand of NZ_JAOBWS010000012.1, from coordinate 53,841 downwards.
ACGAATTTAAACAACACTTTTTTGTCGCTGATTTAACAGATAAAAAAGTAACAGACGCCCGCGATTTAATGCCAGAGTGGAATACTGATGTGGCTGGCACTGCTGAGGCTGCTTTTACGCCGGACGGTAACAACCTGGTATTCAGTGCCAAAATTCCGGCCAAAGATCAGGCCTGGCATACCAACTTTGATATTTTTCAGGTGGCCCTTGCCGGCGGTGAAAAAATTAACCTGACCAAAGACAATCCGGCCTGGGATGCCAAACCGTCGTTTTCCAAAGATGGCCGTTATATGGCCTATACGGCGATGAAAAAACCAGGTTTTGAAGCAGACCGTTTTGGTCTGATGTTGCTGGATTTGGTCACAGGTGAACGTAAAGAGCTGGCGCAGGATTGGGACAGATCAGTGGACGAATATACCTTTGGCCCCGATAACCGTACTTTATATGTCACAGCGCAGGATGTTGGTCAAAAGAGTATTTTTGCCATAAACAGCGCCTTTGGTGATGTGTCCAAAGTCTATGGTGACGGCAGTGCCGGCAGTCTGAATGTTGCCGCTGGCAAAGTGATTTTTGTCAATCACAGCCTGAATTCACCGATGGATATTTATCAGGTCAAAGGTGATTCGGGTCAGGCGCAAGCTTTAACCCGCATCAACGCTGAAAACTTAAAAGACATTCAGTTTGCTGAATTTGCCCAATTTAGCTTCCCTGGCGCCAATGAAGAGACGGTACACGGTTACTGGATGAAACCCTGGAACTATCAGGAAGGCAAAAAATACCCTATAGCTTTTATTGTGCACGGGGGCCCGCAAAGCAGCTTTGGCAATATGTTTAACTACCGCTGGAATGCCCAGCTGTGGGCAGCTCAGGGTTATGGTGTGGTGATGATCGATTTCCATGGCTCTACCGGTTATGGTCAGGCCTTTACTGACTCCATCAGTCGTGATTGGGGTGGTAAACCACTGGAAGATCTGAAAAAAGGCATGGCCTATATCACCGAAAAAGAAAGCTGGCTGGATGGCAGCAATGCCTGTGCGCTGGGCGCTTCTTATGGTGGTTATATGATGAATTGGATTGCCGGCAACTGGCCAACAGGCTTTAAATGCCTGGTGAACCACGCTGGTTTATTTGATATGCCAAGTTTCTACGGCAGCACAGAGGAGCTGTGGTTCCCTGAATATGACATGGGAGGCCCTGTCTGGAATAAAGACGGTGATTACCATAAGTTTAACCCGGCGGCTTTAGTGGATAACTGGAAAACGCCGATGCTGGTGATCCACGGCTTAAAAGATTACCGGGTGCCTTATGCTCAGGGCTTAGCGGCCTTTACCACACTGCAGCGTAAAGGTATCGACTCTAAACTGGTGATTTTCCCGGACGAAAACCACTGGATCTTAAAACCGGCCAACGCCGAACGCTGGTACAACGAAGTTTTTGCCTGGATGAAACAACATACAACCAAAAAATAAGCCTTGTTGCCTGAATCAAGCCCGCTTTATGCGGGCTTTTTTATGGCTGCAGTGGCAATAAGGTGATAAATGTTTGTTTAAAAACTGGCGAAAATTCACAGTAAAACAAAAAGATGTTCACTTTTGTTGCAAAGGATTGCCGGTGATATATCTTTAGCTGCACACACCATGTCTCCGGTCTGGAGACATCAAAACCTGGTTCTATCAGCTGACATAAGGAGTTTGTCATGCGTTTTACCCAAAAAATTAAACTGATCAGTTTAGCGACCGCTTTGTTCCCGCTGTTATTGGCCACCCTGATTGTGACCCTGCTGGCCAGGGCGGAGCTGTTTCATCAGGCCGAAGAGAAACTGATGGCCGTTCGTGAAATAAAAAAACAGCAAGTGCAAAGGTTATTTCAGGATTTTGCCAAAGGGCTCAGTGCAGTGCGGGCTATTGCTGAACACAGTGCTGGCCAAAACCCAGAGGCGCTTGATCCGGTGCTAAGCCAAATGGCTGCTGAGCTTGGTTTTTACGATATTTTCCTGATTGACCCCCAGGGCACCATTGTTTACAGCGTGGCGCGTGAAAGCGACTATCAGACCAACTTATTGCATGGACCTTACAAAGATTCGGGACTGGCCCAGCTTTATCGCAGCATAAAAAATTCGCCGCCACAGCTCAGGATGCAGGACTTTGCTCCTTATGCCCCCTCAAACGGCGCAGCAGCTGCTTTTATGGCGATGCCTTTTGTGCAGGAAGGCAATAACTGGGTGGTGGCGGTGCAGTTGTCCATCGATCGTATTAACGCTGTGATGCAGGTGCGTGAAGGTATGGGGCAAAGTGGTGAAACTTATCTGGTCGGGCCCGATGAGCGGATGCGCTCAGATTCTTTTCTTGATCCGGTCAACCGGACTGTACTGGCGTCTTTTGCCGGCTCTGTAACTACAAATGGCGTGCAGACCGCAGCGAGTAAAGCCGCGCTAAATGGTGAAACCGGTCTGTTGTATATCGATGATTACAATAACAATCCGGTGGTATCAGCTTATTCAGCTGTGAATTTATTTGGCGTGCAATGGGCGTTGCTGGCGGAAATTGATGTAGCCGAAGTGGCTGCACCGGCACAGCGTATGTTGTGGATTGGGTTTGCGATAGTGCTGGCTGCTGTGGTGCTGGCGCTGTTGGCCGCTGCAGTCGTTAGCCGTTTTGTGTTGGCACCTTTGGGTGGCGAGCCGGCTGACATGGTATTGATGACCAGCGTTATTGCCAGGGGCGATCTCACTATGGCGCTTGGCAGTGCCACTCAGTCCAGTCTGATGGGTTGGTTATCCAGAATGCAGCAACAACTACGAGCACTGATTGCTCAGCTGGTTGGGGTGGGCCGGGCGCTGGAGATGGCTGCAGCACAAAATTCAGCGGCCATGACGCAGGCCGATGGAAGCCTGCAGCTGCAAGCGCGCGAAACCGAAATGCTGGCCACAGCTATTGAAGAAATGAGTTATGCCGCGGCTGAAATTGGCAGCAATACCGTAAAAGCATCGGACGAAGTGAATGCCTGCCAGCAGTCCGGTGCGCAGCTGACGGCCACTATTTATCAGGTTGGTAGCAGTCTGGATCAGACCATGTCGGCTTTTTCGCAGATCCGTGATGGTGTATTAAAGCTGGATAAAGACAGTCAGCAGATTGCCGCTGTGGTTGGGGTCATCACCGCTATTGCCGAACAAACCAATTTGCTGGCACTCAATGCCGCCATCGAAGCAGCCAGGGCGGGCGAACAAGGCCGCGGTTTTGCGGTGGTGGCGGATGAAGTGCGCCAGCTTGCGGCCAAAGTGCAGCTAGCCACCAAAGATATCAGTGCTGTGATAGGCGGTGTGTTGCAGCTTTCGAAGGATCTGAGTCAAAACAGTGTGGACTGTGTGCAAATCGCAGAGCACACCAAAACTCAGGCCGGTGAGATGCAGCAGCAGGTCGATGATATCGAACAACGGTTATTACAGCTTAAACAGCTGATGGCACAAACTGCCACTGCAGCAGAGGAGCAAAGTAGTGTCAGTACCACTCTGGCGCGTGGGATCAGTTGCTTGAGTGCAGCAGCCGAAGAGAACAGCAGCGCTATCAGTGAGGTGGCACAAAGTACCCGCAGTTTATTGGGTCTTGCCAATGAACTTGGCACAACTGTTGGGCAGTTTAAAGTGTAAAAACACTGGCGCTGGTGCAGTTCAAGATTTGAAGTATTTCATATACTTAGATGTTAAATGGACAAAACTGCGTTATGATTTAGCCGGCTGTTGTTGCTATCAGACAGCAAGCTGGCTGCAATCAGCTTCAGGTTTACTTTTTGCTAACCCTTTGCTCATTGTTGTACTAACCGCAGTGCTAACAGGATAACTTTTTGTTGATGAGTCCCGCTTCGCAAGAACAAGCCTCACCACAGAACCGACGCCGTTCGGTGCTGACGATTATCGTCAGTTATGTACTTTTTACCCTGGGCTGGATCCTGCTGTCGGATTATCTGCTGGACAGTGCCGGCTTACCGCCACAACAGATTTTCTGGTTTTCTGTTGCCAAAGGCCTTGTTTATATAGTCCTGAGTTCGCTGTTGTTATATTTTCTGGTGCAGCGCAGCCTGGACAAAGCAACAGCGCTGCCGTTGCTTAAATTTTCCAAAGTGAACCATTCCCGTATTTTGTGGTTGTTATTATTGATCCTGTTGTCGTCCCCTGTACTGTCCTTGCTGGTCAAAAATTTATATGGTGAACAGGTGCTTAGCGCCAGCCGCGACAGCAGCGTGCGGGTGCTGGCACAAAAACAGCAATTTTTTCAGCGTTGGCTGCAGGAACGGCAGTTTGATATCAACAGCCTGCGTCATGATTTAGCTCTGGCGCAACAGCTGGCTGTACTGGCAAAACACAAGCAGCTGATGCCACAGTCGCAGCAAGGTGCGGTGAATGCAGTGAGTGATGTCAGTGCTGCTGAGGCTCACGTCAGCGCCCGGTTATCACCACTTGTCGCCAACCATGCTTTTAGCCAGATTGAGTTGTATGCTGGCGGTAAAACATTGTTGAGTGCAGGGCAAAGCATCACTGCGCCTAAATGGGCGCACAGTGAGCTGCCGGCGCTCTGGTGTGCCGACAGGGTCAGTTTTCGTGATTGCCGCTTGTTATGGCAGTTGTACTGGCCGCAGCTGCCGGATATGCAGCTTAGGTTACAAAGCAGGCTGGACGATTTTGTTTTGCCTGAATTGATAAACTGGTCTGATCCTTCAGTGCAGGTCAGTGCTTTGCTAAAGCAAGCACAAAGCCAGGCCGACCCTCTACCAAAACAGGTATTGCAGCAGCGTTTATGGCAAGAGTTGGTATTGCAGGCCCGTATCAACGAGGATGTTGTACTTGCGCCGGTTCGTACCCTGGTCACCTGGGTCTCGATGGTGAGTCTGGTGCTTTTTACCATCTTGTCCATCAGTTTGTTATTGTACTGGCGCCAGCAAATGCTGGGTTATATGGTGACTTTACAGGCCAGAACCCAGGAACGTTACAATGTACAAAAGGCCTTTTTCAGCTCGCCTTTTGTCGGCATGGCGATAGTGCGTTTTGCCGATCTGACACTGCAGCAAAGCAATTTGCGGTTACAGCAAATGAGCCTGAAAACTGAGCAGGAACTCACCGAACTGCCGCTCAGACAGATACTGCAGCTGGATAACTGGCAGGTTTTTGCCAAAGCCCTACATGATTTGCCCCGCGATAATTTTCATCTGACCTGGCAGGCCAGTTTATTAAGACCCGCCACGGCACCTTTGCTGGTGGAGTTATCTATATATGCGCTGGCGCCTGACCGCGATACTGAGCCGGTGTTATTGCTCAGTATCGAAGATATTACGGAGCGCTCGCAGTATAAACATCACCTGCGCCGGCGCGCACAACTGATGGCAACTTTGGCCACGCTGAGTCAGCAGTTTTTGCAGCACAGCGACTGGCTGGCGGTGTTTCGGCAAAACCTGCCGGCGTTGGCCGAGCATATGCAGGTTGGGACGGTATTTTTGTATCAGTGTCAGCATCTTCAAAGTGGCACCGAAGCCTGGCGTTTGGCGATTTGGCGGGCGCATCAGCATCAGGTGAAACACGATTTGGTGCATTTGGATAATGACATGCTGGCACAGGTTGATATTCAATCTGTCCTGGTTAAAGGCGAGATCCTGGCAGGCCCGGTCAGTGAATTTGGCCCGGCGGTACAACAGCTGTTAAGTCAGAATGGGGTGCAGGGGCTGGCTATTCTGCCGGTGATGTCGGGTGAGCTCTGGTGGGGATTTATTGGTTTTACCACCCATCAGGCCGATTATCAGTGGAGTCAGAGTGAACTGGATACGCTCAAGTTATTGTCGGACACCATAGGCAACGCCATTAAAAGGCAGCAGTTTGAAAACTCACTGCAACAGGCTGCGGCCGTATTTGACAGCACCCGCGAAGGCATTATGGTCACCGATGCCAATAATAAAATTGTGCAGGTGAACCAGAGTCTGCTTGATATGCTCGGTTATGAGCAGGATGAAGTGCTTGGACAGACACCGGCCATGTTTGCGTCAGGGCGTCATGACAGCAGTTTTTATCTTCAGATGTGGCAGGAATTGCAACAGCATGGCCACTGGCAGGGCGAGATCTGGAACAGGCGCAAAAATGGTGAAATTTATCCTGAGCTTTTAAGCATCAGCGCTATTTATGACCATCAGCAGCAGATTAAAAACTATGTAGCGGTATTTGCCGATATAACACAGCTGAAAGCGTCACAACAGGAGCTGGAATATCTGGCGCACCATGATGTGCTGACCGGATTGCCCAACCGGTTGATGATGTTAAGCCGGCTGGATGGTGCTATAGACGCCGCCAACCGCCATCAGCAGGGCTTTGCGCTGCTGATGCTGGATTTAGACCGGTTTAAATACGTGAACGACAGTTTTGGCCATCCGGCCGGAGATGAGCTGTTAAAACTGGTAGCAGGGCGCCTTGCCGGCAAATTGCGTTCGGAAGATACACTGGCGCGGTTTGGCGGTGATGAATTTATGATTCTGCTGCCGGTGCTGGAGCATGAAGAAGACGCCGGCCGTCTGGCCAGCGATATTATCCATGAGCTGAATCAGCCTTTGTTGTTGTCAAATACTACCGAAGTGCGCATTGGCATCAGTGTGGGTATTGCACTGTTCCCACAGCACGGTGCCGAAGGCGCCATGTTGTTACAAAACGCCGACGCGGCGCTGTACCGGGCCAAAGAGCAGGGCCGTGGCCGTTTTGCTTATTATTCTGATGATTTAACCCAATATGCCCGCACCCGGATAGAAATGGAATCCAAGCTACGTAATGCCCTGGCAGAGCAGCAGTTTGTGGTGTATTTCCAGCCGCAAACCGACGTACAAAGTGGTGCTATTGTGGGTGCTGAAGCTTTGGTGCGCTGGCTGGACCCCGACAATGGCACAGGCGAAGGCCCAACATTAGTGCCGCCCGGTGTCTTTATTCCTATTGCTGAAGACACTGGCCTGATTGGTGCTATTGGTGAAGTGGTATTGCGTCAAACCTGCAGTCAGGGCGCAGCCTGGCTCGCCGCCGGCCTGCCAGAGTTAAAACTGGCGGTCAATTTATCGTCGCACCAGTTTTCACACGGTGATATTGCCGCAACGGTTAAACAAATCCTGGATGAAACCGGCTTTCCGCCGCATCTGCTGGAGCTGGAGTTGACGGAAAGCGCCATTATGGCCAATGAAAGCAGCGCATTTGACACCTTAAATACCTTACATCAGCTCGGCATTGCCCTGGCCATCGACGACTTTGGCACCGGTTATTCATCCTTCTCGTACTTAAAAAAATACCGGCTGGACGTACTAAAAATTGATAAAAGTTTTATTGATGACGTGCCGCTTGATAACGACAGCAATGAAATTGTCAGCGCTATTATTTCGATGGCACGGGTATTAAAACTCAAAACCCTGGCCGAAGGGGTGGAAGAGGCAGAACAACTGGCTTTTTTACGCGCCCATGGCTGTGATTTTTATCAGGGCTATTATTGCAGCAAACCCTTGCCGGCCGCTGAGTTTGAGTTGTTGGTGCGATATGGGGCAAAACCGTAAAGCCAAAACCTTGATATCCAAGATGTGCAAGGCAAAATTAAAGTCTATTTTTTATGCTTGGTGATGACAATTGGAAACTGGCGCTGATCTGCAACTGTATTCACTATGCCTCAGTGCCTGTTTGGCTTACAGTAAGCGCGGTTTGTTAAGCAAAATGAGAAGATAATGTGGCCGGTAGATTAAGGTCGGCCATGACCTGATTTTTACCACTGTTTTTTGCCTGGTATAACAGCTCATCGGCCCGATGCAGGGCTTTTTCCAGGCCATTCTCATCGATTTGAGTGACCCCAAAACTAGCCGTAAAGTTTAGCTGCTCACTTGGGACCTGTATCACCAAACCTTAAGTCTGGACACAGATCCTATTTGCTATCATCGTAGCCTGGTTCAGGTGAGTGCTGTGCAGCACTAACAGGAACTCTTCTCCACCAAGCCGTATCACTAAATCGTCGGGACGCACAGCGGATTGCAGTAAATGGCTGAATTGTCTTATTACCTGATCTCCGACGCCATGTCCGTACATATCGTTAATCCGCTTAAAATTATCAATGTCACACATCACAACACTTCCAGAGCAGAGCGTCGTTGGTTTTGATGTCAGTTCAGAGAACAACCTTCTGTTGTAGGCTCCGGACAGAGGGTCTATACGGCCATCATTTTTTGTTTGTTCAATAATGTCATTGAGGAAGAGGGCGTATATCGCAGTTGTCAGAACAATGCCATTTAACAGAATAAACAGCAAAACCCGCAAGGATGTGGTGATGCCGGAAATTGTCAAGTGGACTAATGCTGTGTTGGTGATCAGCGAGTTTGCAAGCAGTACATACAAACAAAGTTTTAAATAGCGATCACCTTGATGGAATGACCTGCGGCTGCGTTTCATCATTAACAACGCGGTGATTAGCAGCAATGCATGCAGTTGCGGCATCACAAGATTACGCAGCATAAAGTGGTCAATGAGCAGCAGTGCCGTTACTGCAGTAATCGCAAGTAACAGTATAAATTGCCATGACTTAATTCGAAGTTCATAACTGCTATAACGCCTGCTGATGGCAACACAGATAAAAAAATAGCTGCTGGCATACCCTAAATTAGCCAATAGAATCGACAGAGGTCGTAGCTCCGGCAATTGTTTGGTCAGTACCTGGAGTGAACCTGCAGAAAATGCAAAAGCCCAGGTTACCACAGCAAAACGTAAATAACGTAGTGACCCTCTTGCTTCTGCCGAATGTGGTTGTGGAATTTGAAACAGACTAAAAGCCAGCAGTGCGATACAGGCGGCACCGATAGTGTTTAGCATCAGCAGTATAGTTGCGTCCTGCATACTAAAAAATCCTTTTGAGTCATCAGGTTCCTAAACCAGTGTTTCAAAAACAATCAAAATTTGCAATCAGGCAAAACATAAAATGCTGATCTTTTATCCGTCGGTAAATGTGGGTTCTGTCAGAGTTAAGGATGGAATTTAACTAATAGTACCGGCATTGCAGAGTTGGTGTGCGCATCGGAATCGATAAAACGACTGATAAAACTTATAACGGTCTAAGAAACAGATAATTTGTATAAGCCCACCCAGCTTTAGTGCTGGAGTATGTTTTTACTAGGATGACTGAAGTTTGTTTAGCGTGTAAAGCTGCATCAGCACACGCGCTGATGCAGGTAAAATAGGGAGAAATTATTGGATTAGGCCAATAAGAATCGGGCATGAAACCTTAAATGTTGTTCAATAAAAGTCGCAATAAAATAATAACTATGGTCATAGCCTGGCTGTAACTCGTAGCTCAGCGCTGTATTGCTGGCAGCCGCTGCTTGTTGTAATAGCTCAGGTTTTAGCTGATTGACTAAAAACTGATCGTCTCCGCCCTGGCTGACGAATATCGGCAGCTGGCTGCCGGTTTTGGCCAAAAGCAGGCTGGCGTCGTAAGCCGCCCAGCTTGTTTCGTCAGCGCCTAAATAAGCAGTAAAAGCTTTGCGGCCCCAGTCGCACTGGGTTGGTTTACAAATAGGTGCAAAAGCCGAAACTGACATATAACGTTCAGGCTCTCGCAGTGCCAATACCAAAGCGCCGTGGCCGCCCATCGAATGGCCGCTGATGGCGCGTTTGGTATTGATCGGCAGTGCAGCTTCAACTAAAGCCGGTAACTCCTGTTGAATATAATCGTCCATCCGGTAATGACTGGCCCAGGGCTGTTGCGTGGCATTGACATAAAAACCTGCGCCTAAACCTAAGTCGTAAGCGCCGTCCGGTGCGTCAGCAACATCAGCGCCTCTTGGGCTGGTGTCTGGAATAATCAGTGCGATGCCAAGCTCGGCGGCAATACGCTGGGCACCTGCTTTGCTGGAAAAATTTTCGTCAGTGCAGGTAAGACCCGACAGCCAATACAAAACCGGTACTTTGTTTTGCTCTGCTTGTGGTGGTAAAAACACCGAAAACTGCATAGTGCAGTTGAGCACTTTGGAACTGTGGCTATAACGCTGTTGTAAGCCGCCAAAACAACGCTGACTGGACACCAGTTGTAAACTCATGTGTTGCTCCGTTTGGTATTTTGCTAAAACGCCGCTTTAAACATGCTGGTGATAAAGCCGGCCTTGTTAAAACTCTTTTCCGATAAAAAAGGCCAGCAAAACTGGCCTTTTGGCATCTTTATATTGGAACCGTTATTAAGGCTGCTTGATTAGCAGAGTGACGATTAATAATGGATCACAGTACGAATCGATTTACCTTGGTGCATTAAATCAAAAGCTTCGTTAATTTGCTCCAGTGGCATGGTGTGAGTAATAAAAGTATCGAGTTCAAACTCACCTTTTAAATAACGCTCCACATATTCCGGCAGCTCAGTGCGGCCTTTGACACCACCAAATGCCGTACCACGCCATACGCGGCCTGTCACCAGCTGGAAAGGGCGGGTAGAGATTTCGGCGCCACTTGGCGCTACACCAATAATGACCGACTCACCCCAGCCTTTATGGCAGCACTCAAGCGCAGAGCGCATTACATTGACATTACCAATACATTCAAAGCTGAAATCAACACCACCGTCGGTCATTTCAACAATGACGTCCTGAATTGGCTTGTCGAACTTTTGTGGGTTAATCACATCAGTGGCGCCGAGTTTCAGCGCAATATCAAACTTGGCTTCGTTAATATCAATGGCAATAATACGGCTGGCTTTGGCCATCACAGCGCCAATAATGGCCGATAAACCAATACCACCCAGGCCAAATACGGCCACAGTGTCGCCTTCTTTTACTTTGGCGGTATTCATTACAGCGCCCATACCTGTGGTGACGCCACAACCTAATAAACAGACTTTTTCCAAAGGCGCTGCTTTGTTAATTTTTGCCAGCGCAATTTCCGGCAGCACTGTGTATTCACTAAAAGTGGAGGTGCCCATATAGTGATAAATCGGCTGGCCGTTTTTAGAGAAGCGGGTAGTGCCGTCCGGCATTAAACCCTGGCCCTGAGTTGCGCGAATAGCCTGACATAAGTTGGTTTTGCCGCTTAAACAAAACTTACATTTGCCACATTCAGGTGTGTACAGCGGAATCACATGATCGCCAACGGCAACGCTGGTGACGCCTTCGCCTACAGCTTCTACCACACCAGCACCTTCATGACCCAGAATACAAGGGAATTTGCCCTCAGAGTCGGCGCCCGACAGGGTATAAGCGTCGGTATGGCATACCCCTGTTGCCACCAGTTTTACTAATACTTCACCTTTTTGTGGTGGCATTAAATCCACTTCTTCAATTTTCAGTGGTTGGCCTGGACCCCAGGCAACGGCGGCACGGGTTTTAATCATTTGCATTGGAATATCCTTTATCTTGCTAAGCGTAGCGTATTCAAAAAACAAACACGGGCGCTATCGTGCTGAACCTTAAGGCTTGTGTTGATATAAGCCTAAACGAATAAATAGCTGTTCTACTTCAGTCCGGGCCCATGGCGTTTTACGTAAAAAATTCAAACTGGATTTTAAACTGGGGTTTTCGCTAAAACATTTCAGCTTCACTTGCCTGGCTAAAGCCGGATAACCACCATAATGCGCCAGCAATAAATTTAAAATTTGCTCCAGCGTAAAACCATGTAACGGATTTTTTGGTTGGGCTGCTTTTGTTGCGCCAGCTGCTGTTGTCGCAGCGCCTTGTGACTGTGCCTTATTGTTGTGTGCTGTGGTCATGATTTTGGTTTATCCGTTACTGGCGCCTGGTTTGTGGGGGTAGACTTTACCTGATCTGATGCAGCCGGTGGTTGTGAAGGAATAGCCGCAGACTGGCCGACAGGCGGGAATAACGCGCGCCATTGACCGTGTAGCCATTCATCTTCTGTGCCTATCGCCAGGCTGGAGCCAGGCAACAGCGGGCTGGGTGGGGCGAGGGCCTCTACTTTAAAACCGTCTACCTGCCAGTAAATTTTGCTGCTGCCAATCAGATTCACCGGAACAGCAGCTTGTGGGTCAATCAACGCCAACTGATAAATAAAAGAGCTAAAAGGCCCGCCATCGCCGGCTTCACGCACAGCACTGGCCCAAAGCACATTGGACTCGAGATACAAATCTGCAATATCCCGTTGTTTTGGTTCCGCTTTTTCTGGCTGAGGTGCCTGCACTGCAATACGGCCTGGCTGCCAGTGGATAGCGCCTGCGGCTAAATCGAACTCACCCCAGACTAAACTGCCGGCCAAGCCATCACCACCACGCTCACCCAGAATTAACAAATAACGATTCGGTGCTTTGCTGACACAAACCAGACCTTCAAAGTTGTCACCGTTAAGCTCAGTTGTGTTGTCCCGCTCAAGTGGCAGCGGGAAAGTTGCTAATACGTTGGCATAACCCTGATATAAGCGGATATGAAACAACCGGCCAAATTCACCATGCCAGCTGCCACTTTCGCCAATTAAAAATTCATTGGGACGACCGGGCAGGGCACAGGCTGATTCTAAATCGCTGGCCGGCTGATTGTTGGGCCAGCCGGTGACAAAAACCGACTGATAAGAGGGCTGCCCTGTGTTTGATAACTGCAGCACACCCAGCCGGTCGCCGCTTTGGTCAATTTTTTTATCCTGCACCAGCAAATACCGGTCGGCATCTATCTGTGCCATAGCGCTGATGCCTGGCACTGCGGTTTGCAGTTTCGGCCGTGCCAGCGTAAACCAGCGTGGGTCTACTTCCAGCTGGAACAATAGCGGCGACATATTCTGAAAATGCGCGGCGTTGACATCACACTGAATATTGTCCGGATAATGTTGTTTCCAGGGGTCGTTCACCAGATACACTCTGCCGTCTTTAACCGCCACACCCTCAAGGGCGGTTTGCACCATTTTTTCATACACAGGGCAAAGGCCGGAGTGGTCGGTTCCGACATAAAAACTCAGTGGCTGCACAAAAGGCATGACTCTGTTGGTTAAATCAAAAATCCATAGCTGATCGTCGTTGCGGGCAACAGCAACCAGATAACCCGGATGACCCGGGATTGGGCTTGGTAAAAAGTCGATGCCATTAATAGGATGACCTTTGTTGTCCAATGGCGGCAGTGTCAGATTGGCGTCAATCACTTTGACAAAGTTATCTTTGGCCCAAAAATCCGCAGTTAACCGGGTTTTAAAAATGGCAGGTTTAGTGGCACTGTTTTTTTCCAGCGCCAGATATAAATTCTGATGATCATCCACCGCCAGACCTTCAATACCGTCGTTCGGTAAATTGCCAACCTGCGCTTCCTGTGGGAATTGCACTGGCCTCACAGCGGTGATCTCAGCCTTGGTAAAATCTTCGTTCAGACTGATTTTCAACAATAAAGTCGGGTATGTGGTGGAGTTGGTCTGCGCATATTTGCGACCGCAGGCCGGGCTTAATTGTGCTCTGCTGGCATCTTCAGTGACTGTGATCAGGGTTTTGTCGTCAATCCTGTCCCAGGTCAGGGCTTCTAAATCCGGTGAATTCACCAGATAGTCGCCAAAACAGCTGCTGCGGACTTTATCAGAAATAGTGATGGGCACTGGCTCGTGATTAAAAGCGGCAGTTTTGGCGTTGATGCGGAACAGCTTCATCCGCAAAGCCGGATTAGCGCTTTGATCGCCGAGGCTAATCAGTTCGTCATGGCGCCAGGTCAGGCCGGATGTTTGTGGATCTGTTAAGGTTTGCTGCTGCATATCGCGGATCCATTGTCCGGTTAATGCTTGTTCTGCAACGGCAACCACAGGAGCCAGCAAAGAAGTTGCCAGCAACCAACAACAAATATTCAGTTTCATCTTGTTTTCGCAAGCCTTAGCTACTTCGACGTAGATAATGATGATGTCGGGACCGAGGGCGCTAATTTACCAGAAAAAGCCAAAAGGGCATACCCGCGCGGCGCAATAGTCAAAGTGGTAACACCCATCTCTGGTTGGTATTTTTCTGTCTCTGGCTTAGGGCTGGCGTTGTTTTTGTTGTGGACATTTTAGCCCCCGACAACGGCAGAACACCAAAAACCAGCGACAAAAAAGCCCGCATTAAGCGGGCTTTGTGTTGTTAACCAGGCTGATTAATAACCTTGTTCATGTACATCACGTACAGCACGGCCGGAAGGATCGGTCATTTCGGCCATTTTTGCATCCCAGGCCAGCGCTTCAGGGGTAGAGCAGGCCACCGATTTACCGCCTGGCACACAGGAGATAGCACCACTGTGCGGGAAATGTTCTTCAAAAATGGTACGGTACAAATAACCTTCTTTGCTGTCCGGCGTATTCACCGGGAAGCGGAAGTTGGCTGTAGCCATTTGTTGATCTGTCACTTCTTTTTCAGCAAAGGCTTTTAAGCTGTCAATCCAGCTGTAACCAACGCCGTCTGAGAACTGCTCTTTTTGCCGCCATAAAATTTCGTGCGGCAATAAACCATCAAAGGCCTGACGCAGAATGTGTTTTTCCATTTTGCCTTTGCCACACATTTTGGCTTCAGGGTTGAGGCGCATCGCCACATCCATAAAGTGTTTGTCCAAAAATGGTACCCGGGCTTCAATACCCCAGGCCGACATGGCTTTGTTGGCTCTGTTGCAGTCAAACATATGTAAACGGTCGAGTTTACGTAAGGTTTCTTCGTGGAACTCTTTGGCATTGGGCGCTTTATGGAAATATAAATAACCACCAAAGAGCTCATCCGAGCCTTCGCCCGACAACACCATTTTAATACCCATGGCTTTAATTTTGCGTGCCATCAAGTACATAGGGGTAGAAGCACGGATGGTGGTCACATCATAAGTTTCCAGGAAATACACCACGTCTCGCAGCGCATCTATGCCTTCCTGCACAGTAAAATGCACTTCGTGGTGCACTGTGCCAATCGCATCCGCCACTGTGCGGGCCGCTTTTAAGTCCGGTGAGCCGGCCAGACCCACAGCAAAAGAGTGCAGGCGTGGCCACCAGGCTTCAGATTTGCCGTCATCTTCTACACGGTTGCGCGCAAACTGCTGGGTAATGGCTGAAATGAGCGATGAATCCAGACCACCGGACAACAACACACCATAAGGCACATCTGACATCAAATGGCTTTTGACCGACTGCTCTAAAGCAGTGCGTAACTCAGCCAAATCAGCCGGATTGTTTTTCACCGCGTCATAACTTTGCCAGTCGCGGGCGTAATATTTTTCTAACTTGCCAATTTTGCTGTCGAAATAATGCCCTGGCGGGAATTCCTGCATTTGTTTACACACAGGCACTAATGCTTTGAGCTCAGAAGCTACATAAAGCTGGCCATGTTCGTCATAACCGTAATAAAGCGGGATAATGCCGATATGGTCGCGGGCAATTAAATAACGTTGTTGCTCAGCGTCATACAGAATAAAAGCAAACATACCCTGCAGCTGGTCGATAAAACCGGCGCCGTGCTCCAGGTATAAAGGCAAAATCACTTCACAGTCAGACTTGGTCTGAAATTCGTAGTCGACGGTTAAATTTTTCTCTAAATTTTTGTGATTATAAATCTCACCATTCACTGCCAGAATGTGATTTCGATGCGGATTAATCAGAGGTTGCGCGCCATTTTCAGTATCTACAATGGCCAGACGCTCGTGCACGAGGATGGCATTATTGTCATTCCATACTCCAGACCAGTCCGGACCACGATGACGTAACAACTTAGATAACTGTAGCGCCTGCTGGCGCAAGGCTTTAACATCAGTCTTGATGTCAAGCACCCCGAATATCGAACACATGATAAAAACTCCGTTAGATTTAATCCGAAAAATTACATTTCATTTGGCAGTATGTACGTCAAGACGTACTCACCTGACTGTGCCAGCAACCAGAAAAATTGCAAGCGCTTTTTGTCAAATTTCAAAGGTAAGTGTGGCCGGAAGTTTTCAGGCTTTCTCTCAGATGTTTGTAGCTTTGTGCCGGTTCAGGTGCTCTGGAGCGCCCTTATGAATACAGACATCAGCACGAAGCAATTGTCGGTAGCAGATAAAACTCAAAGATTTTCCCCGCCACTTTGCTGGGACAGCCAATTGTGGCAACAGAATCCAATTTTTACCGAATTGGCGCAGTTATTTCATTTGCAGACCCTGACTGACTTTCCATCTCCTGACGCCTTAAATGAATTTTTGCCGCAAGGCGCGCAAGTACGTTTTGTTGACACTGTACTGCTGGAGCAAGATGGCCGTTATTACGAAGAGTTTATTTTTAAGCGTAAAGAAATTCCGACCAGGCTGAACAACTGGCACGACTTTTTCGGCGCTTTGATTTGGTGTTTATTCCCCAAAACAAAAACATTGCTCAACCAGCTGCATATGGCTGAAATTGCGTTATACGGCTTGAAAGAACGCAGCAAACTTCGCAACAAACTAACGTTATTTGATGAGTGTGGCGTACTGGTGTTGTATCAAAAAAGCGCCGAAGGTGTGGTAGAAGCTTTGCGCCAGCATCAATGGCAGCAGGCCTTTGTGGCGCAGCGTGCCTTGTGGCAAAACAATACAGCTGGTGCAAAAGCTACCCGGGCACAGGGACCGGAGGTACAAGCTGCAGCTTCGGTTGGCGCGATGATATTTGGCCATGCCAATTATGAGATGGGCACCCGACCTTTTATCGGCCTCACCGGAAAGATGCTGGCCATGGCAGTGAGTGAAGATTTTTTCCGCTGGCCGTTGCGCCAACGCATTGATTTCATAGATACTGAGCTTGAGCAACAAATTGCTAACAACGACGTTTTGCGACAACAGCATCAGCTGACACCGCTACCGCTGCTCGGTATTCCGCACTGGTATGCGGCCAATCAGGCGCCGGAGTTTTATCAGGATGTCAGTTATTTTCGGCCCAAAAGAACGATAACAACAGAACTCAAGTCATGTTCAGGGAATAAAAATGATAGAAATCAATCAGCTGGCCAAGGCCTTTGCGTTAAGCAAAAACAATAAGCTGTCGGACAGTGAAAAAAACGATGTGCGGTACGGCGGTGACAGGTTTCATTCGGTGCGGGATGTGAGTTTTTCCTGCGGTGCCGGTGAAGTTCTGGCGCTGCTGGGACCAAATGGCGCCGGCAAAACTACCACTTTACGTTTGTTATCAACGGCATTACAACCAGACAGCGGCTCAGTGCTGATCGATGGTCAGGATGTGATTAAAAAGCCGCTACAGGCGCGCAAACGTATTGGTTTTTTATCCAGCAGCACTGGTTTATATGGCCGGTTAACAGCGCGGGAAAACGTCGCTTATTTTGGCCGTTTGCATGGCATGAGCGAAAACGCGCTGAATGAACGTATTGATGAGCTGTTCAGCCTGCTGCAAATGCATGAGTTTGCCAACCGGCGGGCTGACAATATGTCGACCGGTATGAAACAAAAAACTGCCATCGCCCGTGCTGTGGTGCATTCACCCAAAGTGGTGGTGTTGGATGAGCCGACCACCGGCCTTGATATTATGACAGTGCAAACGGTACTGGATTTTATCCGTTCGTTAAAACAGCTGGGCACCCCGGTGATTTTTTCTACCCACCATTTAGATGAAGTGGCGGCGCTTTGTGACAAAGTGGTGGTCATTAACGCCGGCATCAGCGCCTTTAATGGCAGTCTGGCAGAATTTCGCCAGTTGTCGCCGACGGCAGATTTAAGACAAGCGTTTTTGCAGGTGCTGAACAAGGAGGTTGTGTAAATGTGGCAGGTGTATCAAAAAGAATTATTAGAGCTGATGCGTGATAAAAAAACGCTGATGTTTGTGGTGTTATTGCCGCTGTTAATTTTCCCTTTGTTATTTGGCCTGATGGGGCTGGTGATGAGTAACGTCAGCCGCCAGGCTGAAGCTGAAGAGCACCGTTATGTGATTATTAACGCTGAGCGCGCGCCGGCTTTTGCAGACGCATTGTTTTACCATAAAAACTTTAAAAAAGTTGAAACTGAGCTCACCGCAGCTGAGGATTTAAAGCAGGCCATCCGCGATGATAAATTTGATGTGGCTATAGTGATCCCGGCTGATTTTGATGTCAGTGCAGACAACTTAAATCAAAGTAAATGGCAGCTTATTCATAACAGTTCGTCGCAATTGGATATGATTTCTAAACACTTTAATGACTTGCTCAAAACCTTCAGTAAAAAACTGCAACAGGACAAACTGGCAGGTTTAGGGGTCAGCTCAGACAAAGTAGCGGCGGTGCTGGAGCCAGTGACAGTTGAGCGCATCAACACTGCCGAAAGCCGGGAAAATATTGGCGAAAAAATCGGTGGTTTTATCGCTTATTTGCTGGTGCCACTGGTGCTGGCCGGCGCGTCTTACCCGGCCATGGATATTGGTGCCGGTGAAAAAGAGCGGGGCACTTTAGAAACCTTGCTTATCTGCCCCATCAGCCGCAGCGCTATTGTGTTGGGTAAGTTTTTAACTGTGCTGACCACAGGGCTGGTATCGGCGGCACTCACTGTTATAAGTTTTGGCGGCTGGGGTTATCTGATTGGCTCTATGGCCGGTGTGGATGTGGTTGCCAAAACGATGGAAACCTTAGGTTTTATCGACTTAACATTGATTTTGGCGCTGCTATTGCCGTTGTCGGCCATATTTGCTGCTTTATTGCTGAGCTTGTCGATTTATGCGCGTAGTTATAAAGAAGCACAAAACTATATTGGCCCTGTCACTATGGTGGTGTTTATGCCGCTGGTAGTGGCTATTTTGCCGGGTGTGGAGCTGAACTGGAAAACCGCTATGGTACCGGTGCTGAATGTGGCCTTGTCTATTAAAGAGCTGGTTAAAGGCACTATTGATTATTTGTTATTGGCCGCAGTGCTTGGGTCAACCTTGTTAATCGCGGCAGCGGCCATTGCTTTTTGTGTGTCCTGGTTTCAAAAGGAAAAAGTGCTGTTTCGCTAGACACAAAAAAACGGCACTGATTTATCGGTAAAGAGACGGCCAAAACTTCCGGGTTTTGGCTTTCTTTTATCTGTGAGCCCGATTTTCTGCCGGCTAGCTGTGTCTTTTATCTGTGCTGGATTTGTCTGCTGGACCGTCTGCTGAATCTTGCGGGGAGTGGCGCTGCTCAGGCAGCATAAAGCTGCTCCCGCTCAATCGTAAGGAGCTTGTGATGTTTAAAGCTGTAGTCAATCCCTATGGTGGTTGTTATATCGGGCCTGAGCAGTTGCTGGTGGCTGGTGAGCCTTTGCCGCCTGAGACATTTCGCAGCCAGCTTGCCGGCAGTATTCAAAGCTGGCAGCTGCAGTATCAGCTGATTTGGCTGGAGTTAAATGCCGCTTGCGCCACTTTGGTTGCCGAGGCTCTGGCACAAGGCTTTTATTATCATCACTGTCAGGCGGACACCCTGATGCTGGTGCGAAAACTGAAAGCCGACAGCTATTTACCTCTGGCGGCCACCCACAGTATTGGTGTGGGCGCTTTGGTGTGGTCGCCATCAGATCAGGTATTGATGGTCAAAGAGTTGGCAATGCCGGGGCAAAAACCAGGTTATTTTAAGCTGCCAGGTGGCATGGTGGAGCCAAAAGAGCATCTGGCCAGCGCTGTAGTGCGCGAAGTGCTGGAAGAAACTGGTGTGCAGGCTAATTTTCATTCGGTGCTTGGGATGCGTCATCATCATCAGGGCCAGTTTGGAGCGTCTAACCTGTATATAGTCTGTCAGCTCTATGCCACAACAACAGCTTTAATACCGGCCGCCAACGAAATTGCTGAGGTACGCTGGTTTGATGTTGATACTTATTTAAATGATGAAAACGCCAGTTTATACAATAAGTTCATTCTAAAATCTGCCGTCAGTCAGTCGAAATTAATGCCACATCAGGTACCGGGTTATATGAAGTCAGCTGCTGACTACGAGATCTTTTTACCCGAATTTGAAGCTTTGGCAGAAGCCAAAAAATAGATCTGCTGTAAAAACATTCAGTTAAAAAATTTGTGGTGAATGGTGCTTGAAAATTAACCAAAATTGCCAGAGGCTACACTTCTGATTTTCAGCAACCAGCCAACAGAGCGGGGTGTTATGAAGACTTCTAATTTTGTAAAACAAGTTCACCTGGAAACTGCACGTCGTTATCAGCAACAAGGTTATGGCATTGAGGCTCTGGTCGAGCACTTTCAAAAAGTGGCGCTGGATGAAAACGATATCGCAGAATTGTTAAGTCAAATGCAGTACACAGACTCTGACAGTCACCGTCAAGATTAAGCCCGATAGCCGAAGTTCCTGTCTATTGTTTATGGTCGTAAGCAAAAAACACCGCACAGGGCGGTGTTTTTTTATGCTGGAACAGTAGCGTTGTTTAGTTCACGCGACTGGCCCATAAGTCATATTCGTCGGCTGCTTCAACCACGGCTTTCACCACATCGCCCGGTTTAACGTCCATCAGACCATTGAGGTACACAGCACCGTCAATTTCAGGCGCGTCGGCAAAACTGCGACCAATCGCACCTTCATCGTCCACTTCGTCAATCAGCACATCAATGACGCGGCCCACTTTGGCTTGTAACCTGGCAGCACTGATTTTCTGCTGGGTGGCCATAAAACGATGGTACCGCTCTTCTTTCACTTCTTCCGGTACCGGGTCCGGTAATTCATTGGCTTTGGCGCCTTCCACCGGGCTGTATTTAAAACAACCTACGCGGTCGAGCTGCGCTTCTTCCAGGAAGTTTAATAATTCCTGGAACTCTTCTTCAGTTTCGCCAGGGAAACCGACAATAAAAGTGGAGCGGATGGTTAAATCCGGACAAATGGCACGCCATTTTTTAATACGCTCTAAAGTGCGTTCTGCCTGGCCGGGTCTTTTCATCAGTTTTAAAATACGCGGGCTGGCGTGCTGGAACGGAATATCCAGATATGGCAATAACTTACCTTCGGCCATTAACGGAATCACATCATCAACATGCGGGTAAGGGTAGACATAATGCAAACGTACCCAAATACCAAGTTCAGCCAGCGCTTCACAGAGCGCCTGCATTGAGGTTTTCACCGGTTGACCATTCCAGAAACCGGTGCGGTGTTTTACATCCACACCATAAGCGCTGGTGTCCTGAGAAATCACCAGCAGTTCTTTCACGCCAGCTTTTTGTAAACGGGCCGCTTCGTCCAGCACTTCGCCAATAGGGCGGCTGACTAAATCACCGCGCATTGATGGAATAATGCAGAAGGTACAACGGTGGTTACAACCTTCAGAAATTTTTAAATACGCATAATGTTTTGGCGTTAACTTCACGCCTGTGTCCGGCACAAGTTGTAAAAACGGGTCGTATTTTGGCTTAGGCACAAACTGATGCACCTGATCCAACACGTTTTCATAAGCATGCGGGCCTGTGATGCCGAGTACATTGGGGTGCACCTGGCGGATTTCATCTTCGCGGGCGCCAAGACAGCCGGTCACAATCACTTTGCCGTTTTCAGCCAAAGCTTCGCCGATAGTGTCCAGCGATTCCTGCACTGCGCTGTCGATAAAACCACAGGTGTTGACAATCACCAGCTCGGCGTCGTCGTACGATGGCACTATGTTATAACCCTCAACTTTCAGTTGTGTCAGGATCCGCTCGGAATCGACCAGATTTTTCGGACAGCCAAGGCTAACAAAGCCAACTTTAGGTTGTGACATAACAAAACTACCTTCGGGAAAATGGGCGCGTATTTTAAACGAAAGCGCAGACGGCCACCAGCGCTTTATCGCGCCCACTGTTATCGGCTGTTGTTATGCTAAGGTTCAAGCTTGTTTGAGTATGTGAAAGTGTCGTCGGTAACTGGTAAAAATAACAAAGGCGACCCCAAGCCGCCTTTGATTTTTTATCTGACAGCACCAGAGTTGCTCGGCTATTTAGCAGCCAGCAACTCGGTGTTATTTACGGCTGGCACGGATAAAATACAAAGTTGCCACAAGCAATAAAGCGGTTTGTAAAGTGATCCCCTGCCAGGTTGGATAAATGCCCAGCCAGCTAATGGTAGGGAAAGTTAAAGCCGCAGCAGACAACTGACCCGCTTCCTGTAAAGCGGCTATACCCTTGCCAGCCATCACAAAAGCCAGCAGCAACATCAGCAGGGCAGTACTGCCAAAAAAGCTTTTCAGCGGTAACTTCACAGCAAACTTCATCACCGCAACAGCCAACAGCGCCAGTGCCAACAAGCCCGTGCCTATGCCTGCAATAAAGGCCAGCTGATGAATCTGGCCACCCTGTAACCATAATGATTGATAAAACAGAATAGTTTCAAAGACTTCACGATAAACAGCCAGGAATACCACCAGCGCCAGTGTCCAGTGGGTGCCGCCGCTCAGCGCATTTTGTACTTTGCTCTGAATAAACTGCTGCCATTCTGAGGCGCTGGTTTTGCTGTGCATCCAAAAGCCCATATAAAACAAAATCGCGGCGGCTATCAGCGCGGTGTAACCTTCGGTCAGCTCGCGCGATGCACCTGAAATTTCAATCACAAAACTCGACAACAGCCAGGTAACGGCACCGAGCGCCAGCGCGCTCAGCCAGCCAGCGTGCACTGTCCGTTTCAGTTCATTGCGGCCGGTTTTTACTGCCACAGCGTAAATAGCAGCTACCACCAATAAAGCTTCCAGACCTTCGCGCAGCAGAATCAACAGCGCCAGTAACCAGACACTTTCAGCTGTTAAGTTTGCCGATGCAACCAAAGTTTTGGCTTGATGAAGTTGCAGTATCACTGCATCAATGGCTGCGGCTGTGGCAGCTTCCTGCGGCAGATTTTTTACCAGAGTACGTACCTGCATCATATCCTTTTCAATGGCATTACGCTTTGGTCTGTCTACTGCATCCAACTGTGCTTCAACCAGCTCAAAACCATCCAGATAAGCCGCGACCGTCAGGTCATAACTACTTTGTGGATTGCTTGACAACAAAGATTTGGCGAGCGTCAGATTGGTACTGGCTACAGCCCATGGATCTTGCTCTCTGGCCTGATAAAACTGTGCTGGATCTTTGCGAAACAGTGCCATCAGGGCGGTGCCGCTTTGCTGATATTGCGCCGCCAGCTCGGCAGGCGTTGCGGTCAGCAGGTGCTCAATCTGTTCAGCAGCTATCAGCGCTTTAGGTGCTGTTTCTGTTGGCAGGTCTTTACTGGCTAAATGGCCTACATAAAATGCCAGATCCCAGCGGCTTTGTTCGTCGAGATTGGCAAAAGAGCTCATGCCGGTGTCGGCAACGCCAATACTAATGGTGGTGAAAAGGCCAAATAAACTGCGGGCGTTGTGGCGTTCCAGCTCATAAAAGTTAGTAGGGGCAGGGTCCATTTGGGCGCCGGCTGCGCCATCACCCAAACCGGTTTGGCCATGGCAGGCGACACAGTTTTGTGCATAAAGTGCGGCACCACGCTGTAAATCCGGTGCTGTTTTTGGCAGCGGTAACTTAGCGATGGATGACAGCACAGACTGGCGCATTGTTGCGGTTAAACCCCGGACAGCCACAACATCGGCTTTGTCCCGGATCAGCTGTTTCAGATGGGTGGCCTGCTGCTGTAAAGCTGCGTTGTTGCCATGTTGGACTTCGTCGGAAATCAAGGCGGCAAACTCGGTCATTTCGCCATATTCGCCTTCGCTGATTATCTTGCCATCCTGCACTGCAGCGGAATAATCGGCACCTATGTATTCAATTAACTGAATTAATTTATCCGAGGCCAAACAATAACTGCTAAACAAACTGAACAGAAAAAACATCACTACTTTTGCCATAGCACAACCCTTTTAACGCCACCACTCTGTGGAGTGGCTAATAAGAATAATTCTTATTATGCCTCAGCTGTTGGCAAAATGGATCCACTACCCACAATATTTTGCGGATGTGTTTGTCATAACCAAAGTTTGCTATGCGTTGCCAAGCGGCCTGCACGGGCTTGATGAGTAAAGATTGCAGCAGTAGTGATCAGCAAAAATTCAACACAGCGGATGCCCGTTGCTCGCCGACAGGGCGTGGCTGTGTCACTGCTGAAGTGTCTGATTTGAATGTTGTGACTTCAAAAGCATCGTTTTTAAGGTGTTGTTCCGGATTTATTGCAGCTAAAAAGGAGGGCGCAAAAGCGCCCCCAAAAACACCAGGCAGAATAAAAGCTTAGAATTTCACGGTATAACGTAACGTCCAGACCCGGCCTAACCAGTCATGTACCGAGCTGGCATAACCATTGGTGGGGGACGAAGCATAAGGTGGTTCTTTGTCGGTCAGGTTACGGACTGTCAGCTGCAACTTACTTGCGTCATTAAGCTGATAACCCAGGCTGGCGCTTAACACCAGCCAGCTGTCGACTGTGTCATTGTCAAACTTAAAGTCACCGTCACCGAGCTCGCTGGTGTAGTGGCCTGACAGGCTGGCGTTCCAGTCGTTCAGCGTCCAGTCCACACCGGCATCGGCGACAAAGTCCGGCCTTGCAATTTCACTGGCACCACTTAGTTTGCCAAGTAAATCTTCCGGTGCATCGTCTTTGGTCAGCTGGCGCTCATAGCTTAAAGTGCGGGTTGCAGCAAAATAAGGTTTAAAATCACCGGCCTTGGTGCTGAGTTTGTAGTCCAGCTTCATATCCACGCCGTCAGTGTCCTGGGCGCCGACGTTAAAGAAACCGGTGCGTAAAAACACCAGGTCATTACCGGCGTCCATCACACAACCAAAAGCATCACCCAGTGCCGCTTCTGAACTCACTTTTGGTGCAGTGCCGGCGATACAGGCTTTTAATGTGGTATTGGCATCCACATCGACAATATCACTATGCTGATAACGCCAATAATCGACGGTCAGGTTCAGCTCATCAGTCAGGTTCCAGGACAGGCCCAGGTTCATCGCTTCTGAACTCTCTGCGTCCAGACCTTTATTACCAATAGTTTCCTGATCATATTCCAGTTCACCTGTTGGCACACCAAAAGCGCCACAAAGCGGGGTATAAGGTGAGCCTGCGCCACAGTCGATATAGTTTGAGCCTAATGAGGTACCCGCGCCTAACTGAGATAATGACGGTGCTCTGAAGCCGGTTGACCAGCTGGCGCGCAGGATCAGGTCATCAGTGGCACGGTAGCGCAGCGACAGTTTTGGATTGACGTCACCGCCAAAATCGCTGTAGTGGTCGTAGCGCAGCGCAGCAATGGCATCCAGCTGTTCGGTCAGCGGAATATTAAATTCACCATAAACGGCATACTGGCTGCGATCTGCTGCTGCATCGCTGGCACCTAAGGTGGTCACGCCACCGGTTTTGGCAAGCTCAGATGGACGGTCAAAAATATCTTCGCTGCGGACTTCACCGCCAAATACTGCTTTCACTGCACCGTTGGACAGCTGGAACAGATCGCCTGTGATATTAAAATCCCAGGACATCACTTCAGATTCACCAATACGCGGCGCCGCTTCACGTAAGCCGGCAATCACTGAAGGATCGGTGTCACGGCCTAAGTTAAAGGGGTTAAAAGTACCGTTTAACGCCGCAGCACGCATGCGCGCCACACTAAAATAACCAGTGCTGTGAATCACTTCATTTTCTGATTTGCCTAAAGTGGCCGCAGTTTCCCAGCTCCAGTCCTGCAGTTCACCGCGCAGACCCGCCAATAAACGATAGCTCGTGGTGTCATATTGTTGCGAGCGGGCTTCAGGAAAGCGTGAGCGTACCCGGATGTTATTTACGCTGCCGTTTTGTGCATCTATGGTTTTGGCCCATGCCGGAATTGTTGGCAATGCGCCTGACAAGGTGTAATCGAACGAGCCTGCTGAGTCATAAGAGCCACCGCTGTTGTCCTGATACATCACTTCAGCAAAAAATTCTTTGTTATCGCCAAAACGGTAGTTGTGATTCAGGGTTGCACCAATGTTTTTGCTGTCTGGCTGAATAGCACGTTCAATCACGTAATCGTATTTACAGCGGGAGCCGCCATTACTGGTATTTTTGCCACACCAGGGTTCAGCGTAGTCTTTCCCATCAATAGTGACGCGGGTTGATGATAAAAAAGTGACATCAATAGGCCTGTCACTGTTCATCAGTTTTTCGCGGTCAAAATAATCAATCACCAGCGTGGTGTTGCTGTTTTGCGTGGCAAAACCGCCGGCGTACGTCAGATTAGTGCGGCCAAAATCACTGCTTTTAGTGTCGTCGCCATACATAGCCGACAGCTCATGGCCTTCAAAATCTTTACGCAGGATAAAGTTAATCACACCGGCAATGGCGTCTGAACCATAGACCGACGAGGCGCCGTCGGTCAGTACTTCCACCCGTTCAATGGCTGACATCGGGATTGCATTGACGTTGACAAATGAGTCAAAACCGTTGGAGAAAGAATCCACCGCAACACGGCGGCCGTTGACCAACACCAGGGTAGAGCTGGAGCCCAAACCACGCAGACTGACACCTGCAGCGCCAGGTGGGGTGCCGTCTGAGCCTGCCACGTTGCCGTTTTCAGTGAAGGTACCGGCGCTGGAGGCCTGAGGTAAATCCTTTAAAAAGGCCGAGACACTGTCATAACCTTTTTTAATCAAATCGTCTTTGCTAAACACCTGCAGCGGGTTGGCGCCTTCCATATCCACGCCTTTTAAGCGCGAACCAGTCACTTCGAGTTTTTCAATGGCTTTGGTGTCGGCTTTTGCATCTTCGGTTGCCTGCTGCGCCAAAAGTGATGGACTGCCGAGTAGGGCGAGCAAAGTGGCGCTATATAACATGCTGTATTTAAAAGAATTTGGCTTCATTGTTGCGAGTTTCATACACATTCCTCTGAACATTGTTCGTTGCCTTAGTGGCAATCTTGCGTCGGTAAAGAAACAAAAAATGCAGAGGGGGTGCCAGCATGCACCTGTCCTGAGTTGACACGCTCAGAAACGGACAGGCACAACACATAACCAACACAGGCGCAAACCGGTATGGTGATGGCAACAACTGATTAGATCAGGTACTCAGTGAAAACTGAACAACTTGAAGAAGTCAGACAGCCCTCTGCATCAGGCAAAGGGCAGTGGCTAATTATTAAACCACTCGGACAGATAATAAGGGGAGTAAAAATAAGAGCTGAGATTAGCAGCGAGCTTTTGCATCTTTACTTCTCCTTATCGTTGGGAAAATTGCTGCAGCTGGGCAGCGCGGATAGCTCAAAATTGTAGGAATTAAATTACCTTGTCAAGCGCTTTTTTTTTGCGGTGTTTTAGATGTTGATTTTTATCTGGTTTTTCACGGTGTCTTGCTAATTTCCGGCAAACAGAAAATCACTGCACTATATTGACTTACAGAAGTTTCAAACGTACATTTCAAACAGTTGTTTAAATTGACTGACTGATATGACCAGTAAACAAAATACCCAACAAAAAATTCTGGACGCAGCAGAGCGTTTATTTGCCGACACCGGCTTCAGCGCCACTTCGCTTCGGCAAATTACCGGTATGGCCGAAGTCAATCTGGCGTCAGTGAATTATCATTTTGGTTCGAAAAAAGAACTGATCCAGGCAGTGTTACAACGTTATCTGGCGGTGCTGATGCCAAGATTGGATCAGGAATTCAGTTTGCTGTTGTCATCACAAAAACCCAATGATTTATCCAAAGTGCTGTCGGTGTTTGTTGAGCCTTTACTGGAGCTTAATAGAATTCAGAACCGTGGTACCACGCTGTTTTTACAGTTGCTGGGGCGGGGTTATACCGATGTACAAGGCCACTTGCGCTGGTTTTTTAATCATCATTATGGCCGTACTTTAGACAAGTTTGTGTTGTTGGTTCAGCAAAGCTGTCCGGCTTTACCGGCCAGTGAAATTTTTTGGCGGCTGCATTTTTCGCTTGGCACCATCGTTTTTACCATGGCGTCCAACGAAGCGTTAAAGGACATTGCAGCAGCCGATTTTAACGAAGTAGTGGAAATTGATGGTGTGATCAAAAGATTGATCCCCTATCTGGCGGCCGGGATAGCCGCGCCTTTGCAGTCTGACTAAAACCATCCGATAAAGGACAAGCCTTATGTTTATTTTATTTTTAATTATTGTGGCGCTGGTGGTGATCCTTGGGATCACTGACATCCGCCGTAACATGGTGACAAAACCTATTTTTGCCATCTTCAAAAAAATTCTGCCGCCACTGTCAGATACTGAACGTGAAGCGATGGAAGCAGGTGATGTCTGGTGGGATGGTGATTTATTCAAAGGCAAACCAGACTGGAACAAACTGCATGCGATTCCAAAACCGCAGCTGTCAGCCGAAGAGCAGGCTTTTATGGACAATGAAGTCGAAACCCTGCTGAAAATGCTGGACGACTACAAAATTGTGCAGGAACAACGGGATTTGCCGGTTGAAGTCTGGGATTACATCAAAGCCAACGGCTTTTTTGCCATGATCATTCCAAAATCCTACGGTGGTCGTGAGTTTTCGGCTATTGCCAACTCAACAATAGTTTCGCGCATCGCCACCCGCAGCTTGACTGCTGCTGTCACAGTGATGGTGCCAAACTCGTTAGGCCCGGGCGAGCTTTTGATGCACTACGGCACTCAGGAGCAAAAAGACCGTTGGTTACCTGGTCTTGCTGCCGGTAAAGAAGTGCCTTGTTTTGCTTTAACAGGCCCGGAAGCCGGCTCTGACGCCGGTGGTATTCCGGACACTGGTGTGGTGTGTAAAGGTGAGTTTGAAGGCAAAGAAGTGGTGGGTATCCGCCTGAACTGGGACAAACGTTATATCACGCTGGCGCCTGTTGCCACTGTGCTGGGTCTGGCGTTTAAGTTATCAGATCCGGATAAACTGATGGGTGACAAAGAAGAGCTGGGTATTACCTGTGCCCTGATTCCAACCTCACACCCTGGCGTTAAAATTGGCGATCGTCATTTCCCGATGAATATGGCCTTTATGAACGGTACTACTTACGGTAAAGACGTGTTTATTCCGCTCGATTGGATCATCGGTGGCCCATCTTACGCCGGCCGTGGCTGGCGTATGCTGGTGGAATGTTTGTCAGCAGGCCGTGGTATTTCGTTACCGGCCCTTGGCACTGCCACCGGCCATTTAGCCACCCGCATGACAGGCGCTTACGCTTATGTGCGTCAGCAATTTGGTATGGCGATTGGTAAGTTTGAGGGGGTGCAGGAATCACTCGGCCGTATCGGTGGATTAACATACAGCCTGGAAGCCATGCGCGTGATGACAGCTGGTGCTATTGACCTGAAACTGAGCCCGTCTGTGGTGACCGCTATCGCCAAATACCATATGACAGAAATGTCGCGCACTTTGTTAAACGACTCTTTTGATATTCACGCCGGTCGTGCTATCCAATGTGGTCCGAAAAACTACCTGGCCCATGGTTATATGGGGGTGCCAATTTCTATCACGGTAGAAGGCGCCAATATTTTAACCCGTAACCTGATGATTTTTGGTCAGGGTGCCACCCGTTGCCATCCCTATGTATTAAAAGAGTTAGAAGCAGCGGCAAACCCGAATGCCGAAGAAGGTTTAAAACAGTTTGACGAATTGCTGCTGAAACACGTTGGTTTTGCGCTTGGCAATACTTTTGGTGCTTTGTTCCAGGGTTTAACGGCCGGTTGTTTTAACAGCTCGCCTGTGGGTGGTGACACCGCTAAATATTACAAACAGTTAAGCCGGATGAGTAAAGCATTGGCACTGAGTGCCGACTTTTCGATGCTGATGTTAGGTGGTGATTTAAAACGCAAAGAAAT
The DNA here is from genome assembly GCF_025245835.1 of Rheinheimera sp. 4Y26. Lineage (GTDB taxonomy): Bacteria > Pseudomonadota > Gammaproteobacteria > Enterobacterales > Alteromonadaceae > Pararheinheimera. The sequence goes on along the minus strand of NZ_JAOBWS010000012.1, from coordinate 24,245 downwards.
GCTGTCAGCCCGTTTAGGTGACGTATTAAGCCATCTGTATATTGCCTCTGCTGTACTGAAATTTTATGAAGACAATGGTCGTCAGGTTGCGGATTTACCTTTTGTGCATTACAGCGTACAGCGTAATCTGCATGAAATTGGCCGTGCTTTTGCGGGCTTCTTCAGCAACTTCCCGAACCGTTTTGTTGGTGGTTTGTTAAAAGTGCTGGTATTCCCATTTGGTATTGGTTACCAGATGCCGGACGATGAAGTGTCGATGCAAATCTCTGACGCGCTGTTAAAACCAAGTGTGATCCGTGACCGTTTAACCCATTTATGTTACCTGGGTGAAGACAAAAACGACCCGACAGGTTCAATGGAACGTGCTTTTGTGGCGGTTCATGCAGCCCAGCCGGTGATGAAAAAAATCTACGCAGCGCAAAAAGAAGGCAAGCTGGCACGCAAGCTGCCACTGCAACAATTGATTGCCAAAGCCGCTGAGCTTGATGTGATTAGCGCTGCCGAAGCCACACAGCTTAATGAAATGAACGAGCTGCGTTTTGATGCTATCAGCGTAGATAGTTTTAAACCGGGTCAACTGGAAGCCATGGCCATCAAAGGCTGATTTATCTGATTTTTAAAGCGTAAGGCCAGCATCCGCTGGCCTTTTTTTATGGGGGCGCATGGGGTAAAGTAAGGCTTTTACGCCTTATGCTGATGATTTGCCGCCCTCTGGCAGCAGCCTGTCCGCTTTGACATGCCTTTTAAGCGCAATAAGAGAATTAATTTCATGATCGGCTCTTTGATGCTGGACCTGCAGGGTCCGGAAATTTCCCAGGAAGAAAAAGAATTATTGGCCCATCCGGCCGTTGGCGGCGTGATTTATTTCACCCGCAATTATCACGACAAAGCTCAGCTAAAAGAACTGGTGCGCCAAAGCCGTGCTGCCAGTAAAAATCCGTTGTTATTGGCAGTTGACCATGAAGGCGGCCGGGTCCAAAGATTTCGTCCTGAATTTACCTTATTACCTGCTATGGGGCAGATTTGGCCTGGTGCCGGCCAGGATTTAGCTCTGGCATCCCAATACGCCACTGAAATAGCCTGGCTGATGGCGGTGGAAGTATTAGCGCAGGACATTGATATTTCTTTTGCCCCCGTTGCTGATATCTGGGGTGTCTGTGATGTGATCAGAAACCGTGCTTTTCACAGCGAACCTGCCAAAGTGGTGGCGCTGGTGAACGCTTTTGCCAAAGGCATGCATCAGGCTGGTATGAAAACCACCGGCAAACATTTCCCTGGCCATGGCAGTGTCAAAGAAGACTCGCACTTAGAGCTGCCTTATGACAGACGCAGCCGCGAAGAAATAGAACAGCTGGATTTAACTGTCTTTCGCCAGTTACAACAACTGGGCGCGCTGGACGCTGTGATGCCGGCCCATGTGGTGTATCCGGCCTTTTGTGACAAAGCGGCCGGTTTTTCTACCTACTGGCTGCAACAGGTACTACGCACTGAAATGAAGTTTGATGGAGTGGTGTTTTCTGACGATTTGGGCATGAAAGGCGCACATCAGGCCGGCTCCTATCAGCAGCGCGCCGAAGCTGCACTCAGTGCAGGTTGTGACATGATTCTGGTCTGTAACGACAGAGCAGGTGCTATTGAAGTGCTGGATACCTTGCCGCAGCAATATTGGCAGCACAGCAGCACACGTTTATCGCGGTTAAAACATCAGGCCCATTTAACCGATGCCGTGTTAAGCCAAAGTCCGCGTTATCAGGCGGCGGTTGAACTCGCGGCGAAATTAAAAGCGGTAGAGATTGAAGCCAGCGCCAGCTCTGCCGGCATTGTTGAACGTTCATAAGGAATTTTTGATGATTGAAACCACTATTGCCGGTTTGAGCTTGCGGCTTGCGACCAAAAACGATGTGCCACAAATTCTGAGTTTTATTCAGGCGCTGGCGGAATATGAAAAGCTAGCGCATCAAGTGGTGGCCACCGAAGACAAGCTGACTGCCACTTTGTTTGGCGATAAAGCTTTTGCCGAAGTGGTGATAGCCGATTATCAGGGCGTGCCTGCCGGTTTTGCCTTGTTTTTCCATAACTATTCCACTTTTTTGGCCAAACCCGGCATTTATCTGGAAGATTTATTTGTTGACCCAAAGCTTCGTGGCAAGGGCATTGGCAAGGCGCTGATTACATATCTTGCGAAACTTGCGGTGGAGCGTGATTGTGGCCGGCTGGAATGGTCGGTGCTGGACTGGAATCAGCCAGCCATTGATTTTTACCAGTCGCTTGGCGCCACTATGCTCGACGACTGGCGTATTAACCGTGTCACAGGCCCGACGCTTGTGGCCATGGCACAGCAGTTTCCGGGTTAATTCTTCGGAAACTTCTTTGGTGCAGGGACGGCTTAACGCCGTCCTTGTAACACATCTACCAGCTGTTTCACCGCCTGCATCTGAGCACCATTTTTAGTGGCATAGTGCTCGCCGCTGTAACCCCACCAGTCCCAGCAACCGTTTGGATTCATGACACTTTGATCAGCCTGCGGATAAAACACCACCAGCTGGTTGCTGTCGGCATATTCATTCAGGCCGGTTAAACGGGCATAAACATCACCCACAGCACCGGCATATTGTTTACAGCCATGAAAACTCACATGTAAACGACAGCTTTGACCCTGACTGCAGCTTTGCGGCAGATACAAATAACCGGTCGCGCCAAGCTGGCCTTTGGCTTTGGGCGCTAAGCCAACCTGGTCAAGTTCCAGCAGCTGGCCTGATGCTTTATCGCTGCGGGGTTTTAAACCGGGCAATAAATGGCTGAGCAGCGCACCGGCCGCGTCATATCCGCAGTTGCCGATAAAAGGCGCTGTGGAGGCTGTGCAATCCGTACCATTCTGGTGATTGGTCGGGAAATGATGGGCAAAAGGCTTATCTTTGATGTAAACCACATTGTTTTTCGGCAGTAATGATTGGTATTGGGCTGCTAAGGCGTCACTGACCGGCGCGGCAACTGTTGTGTCTTTGCTGCCATGAAATAACCAGACTTTGTCATCGGCCAGATTTTCAAGGGCATCAATGCCGCCTGTTTGCTGCTGCGCTTCTAAATAAGCCTTGGCAGCCGTTAAATCCGGCGTGCTGTTTGGTTGGTTTAAACAATGGGCAAAAGCGGTTTGCAGACTATTAGCCGCACAATATACCGGGCCAGCCGCCACAATAGCTGCACCTTGCACTTCGCTGGAATACGCCAGATGAAACTGCGCTGCCATATAACCACCTGAGGATAAACCCGACACCGTGATGTTTTTGTCCAAAACCAGCTTTGGCAGCTTTGCCCGACTTGCTGCCTGTTCTGCCGCAACAGCTGGGTTCGCTGCCACAACAGAGGTTGTCACAAAAGAAGCTGCCAGCAAGGACACTAAAAGTCGCAGTGCGTGGCGCGGCGAAGTACCTTGGGCTGTTTTACGCTCAGTGAGCCCGTGGTGATGACAAATAGAGCCAGATGCTTTCATAACAACTCCAAAGAGAAAAAGGCAGAGCGGGTTTATCTGTTTTACCGGGGAGCTACGAGGCCAGTACCTCAGTAAAAACAGCTGATGATCCAGTTACTAACGACAATGCGTAACTTTAATGCTGCTGGCAATAGTGCTTTCGTACTAGAAACAGTGCTTTGGTACGAGAAACAGTGCTTTGGTACGAGAAAAATAGTGCTTTGGTACCAGAAAGACTGAGCAGCTCTGAGGCCGAAGCCCGCTGGGGTTAGCATGGCAATGCCAACACAGTCAGACATCGTTATGCGTTTTTACCGGTATTTGTTTGCGGTCGTTTTTTGTATCTGCCTGGTTTGGCTGGGGCGGGCTTACGGCCAACGCCTGCTACAGGGCTGCGGCTGGTGCTCTTTTGCCATTTTGGTTTGAGATCTGTGGGTAAACCTTCAGGTTTGGCATGTTGTGCATTGCTGATTAAGTCGTGTAGCGTGTCGAGCAGTGGTTGCATAAAAGCCTGATAACTCAGCTCTTTTTGGCTGATTTTTAAAAGTGCAGCTTCCCACTGTGCCGTCATATCGGGTTTAGTGGCGCTCTGGGGCAGCGCTGCTATCAGGCTTTTGCCTGTTGCTGTTGAGAGAATTTGTTTGCCCTGACGTTGTAAAAAACCACGTTTAAACAGCAGCTCAATAATACCGGCGCGGGTGGCTTCGGTGCCAAGGCCATCAGTGTCGCGCAGAATCTGTTTAATAGCCGGGTCTTCGACAAAACGGCTGATGCCGGTCATAGCGGCGAGCAATGTGGCATCAGTAAAATGTTCCGGCGGCTGGGTATGTTTTTCAATCACTTCACCACGGGCGCAAAATAGCTGCTGGCCTAATGTGAGCGGTGGCAACAGCTGGTCTGGCTCTGCGTTCTGCTGTGCACCGGTGTTTGGTGTGTGTTCAGCAGCATTTTTAGTGGCAGTTGTCGCTTCACTGTGTTTGCCAAACCATTGTTTCCAGCCTTGTTGTTGTTCTGTTTTGGCAATAGTGCGAAACAGTCCACCGCAAATCGTCAACTCCACTGTGGTTTCGCCGTAACAATAAGGCGGGTAAAACTGTAATAAATATTGCCGGGCTATCAGGCCATAAATTTTCTGTAAATCAGCGCTTAAACGGCTGGCGTCTACCGCTTTTTCTGTGGGAATAATGGCATGGTGCGCGCCAACTTCTTTGTCATCCCAGGCTTTACTCACCAGCGAAAAATCGGCCTGTGCCACCATCTGTGCCAATTGATGGTTGTGATTGCTTAAAGCGCGGCTGATGGCGGGCACTGCAGCTAATTGCTCTTTGGGTAAATAACGGCAATCCGACCTTGGGTAAGTCACCAGCTGATATTTCTCGTACAGTTGCTGGGTTAAATCCAGCACCTGCTGCGCTGCCATGCCATATTTTTTTGCCGCATCTATTTGCAAAGCCGACAAGTTATAAGGCAAGGGCGCATATTGTTTTTTGTTTTTTTGCTCCAGCTTAGTTACCAGCGCAGGTTGCGCTGAGATGCTGCGTGCTACTTTTTGGGCAAGGCCAGGGTGCAGCACCCGGCCTTCTTCGTCCTGATAAGGTTCACAGGCGGCACTTGGCAGCCATTTGGCTACAAAAGCTATGCTGTTGTCGTTTTCTGCACCTCGCATATGGGCCAGCACCTGATAAAAAGGCCGGGAGATAAAATTGGCAATCTCATGGTCGCGGCGTACCACCAAACCCAATACCGGCGTTTGCACCCGTCCAACCGACAATACCCCCTGAAAACCGGCTTTCTGGCCTTGTAAGGTATAAGCGCGGGTCATATTCAACCCATACAACCAGTCGGCTCTGCTGCGCGCCAGCGCTGAGGTGGCCAGCGGCACAAAATCATGGTTGGCTTTTTGGTTTTGTAAAGCCCGTAAAATGGCTGAAGGGTTTAAATCGTTGATCAGTAAGCGCTTGCTTTGCTTTAGTTTGTCACCTTTGACGCCACAATAAGCAATCACTTCATCCACCAGCAGCTGGCCTTCGCGGTCCGGATCGCCGGCGTGCACCAGCACATCGGCCTGCTTAATTAACTTTTTCAGCACCGAAAGTTGCTTGGCGCTGCTGGCGCGCGCTTTAAGTTGCCACACCTGCGGTACTATTGGTAAATGTTGCAACTGCCATTTTTTAAAGTCAGGGTTATACACTTCAGGCTCGGCTTGTTCGAGCAAATGGCCGATACACCAGCTGACCACATCACCATTGCCGAGCTCAATAAAACCATCGCCATTTTTATGGGGTTTGGGCAAGACTGCAGCAATGGCACGGCCAAGGCTGGGTTTTTCGGCGATATATAAAATCATGATAAAAATACTGTATGAAGTTACAGTTAATTTATCCTGTTTATAAATAAAAGGCAAAATACACCTTGCTGCTTTTATTTGCTCAGTAGCGCCGGTTAGGGTGTGTTTTGGTTGCGACTAAAGTCTATGCACCTTAAGTCTAAGTTCGTTGATGGCTTTTTTTCGCTACATTAAGTTATCAAAGCGAGAATAAGGCCCGCATCATGTCACAAGCATCCACTTCTGGTTATCAAGCCTTGTACCAACAAGCCAGTGCCGATCCTGTCAGCTTCTGGGCGGCTCAGGCGGCAAAGCTTGATTGGTACAAAACACCCGGTCAAATTCTGACGCAACAAGATGAATATCACTATCAATGGTTTGCCGATGGTGAACTCAATAGCTGTTATCTGGCGCTGGATTATCATCTGACCCAGGGCAGGGTCGACCAAACCGCACTGATTTACGACTCCGCTGTTACCGGTACTAAACAACGTTTTAGTTATGCTGAACTCACTGAGCAGGTGGCGCTATTTGCCGGAGTGCTTAAAGCCAATGGTGTGGGCAAGGGTGATAGGGTAGTGATTTACATGCCGATGATCCCGCAGGCGGTGATTGCGATGCTGGCGGTGGCGCGCCTCGGTGCAGTGCATTCTGTGGTATTTGGAGGTTTCTCCGCGCACGAGCTGGCGCTTCGTATTGATGATGCCAGCCCCAAACTGATTGTCAGCGCGTCCTGTGGTATTGAAATTAACCGGCTTATTGCCTACAAACCGCTTTTGGACGAGGCACTTGAGCTTTCGAGCCACCAGGTGCCTTGTTGTGTGATTTATCAGCGTGAGCAGCTTCAGGCTTCTATGCTGCCCGGGCGCGACCTGGATTGGCTGCAACAGCTTGCGCAGGCAACACCGGCAGCCTGTGTGCCGGTAGCCGCCACGGATCCTTTGTATATTCTGTACACCTCAGGCACTACAGGTAAACCCAAAGGGGTAGTGCGGGATAACGGTGGCCATGCGGTGGCGCTTCAGTACAGCATGCAGGCGATTTATAACTGTCAGGCTGGTGATGTGTTTTTTGCAGCCTCAGATGTGGGCTGGGTAGTGGGGCATTCTTATATAGTGTACGGGCCATTAATCGCCGGCTGCACCACAGTGCTTTATGAAGGCAAACCGGTATTTACGCCCGACGCCGGCGCTTTCTGGCGGCTTTGCGCTGAATATAACGTCAAAGTTTTGTTTGCTGCGCCAACCGCCTTTCGTGCTATCCGCAAAGAAGACCCCGATGCGTTATTGCAGCAATATGATTTATCGGCTCTTCAATATATTTTTATGGCCGGTGAGCGGCTTGACCCTGCAACTTTTCATTGGGTGCAGGACAAAATTGGTAAGCCGGTGATCGACCACTGGTGGCAAACCGAAACCGGCTGGGCTATCAGCGCTAATCTGGCCGGTGTGGAATTATTACCGGCCAAAGCAGGTTCAGCCACAGTGCCGGTGCCGGGTTTTACGCTGCAAGTGCTCGATGACAGCGGCCAGAGCCTTGCTGCCAATCAGCAGGGTTATATAGCGCTAAAACTGCCGCTGCCGCCCGGATGTTTAACCACCATCTGGGGCAATGACGAGCGTTTTGTCGAGGGTTATCTGCAGACTTTTGCCGGTTATTACGCCAGCGGCGATGGCGGATATCTCGATGAAGACGGATATTTATTTGTGATGGGCCGCACCGACGATGTCATTAATGTAGCGGGCCACAGATTATCCACCGGTGAGATGGAGCAAATTGTTGCGTCTCATCCTGCTGTGGCGGAATGTTGTGTCATTGGTATTTATGACGCCATTAAAGGCCAGCAACCGCTGGCGCTGGTGCTGCTGAAAAATGGCGTCAGCATCAGTGAGGCTGAACTTGAAGCGGAGCTTACTACCATGGTGCGCCGTGACATTGGTGCTGTGGCCTGCTTCAAAAAAGCCATGCTGGTATCAAGGTTACCCAAAACCCGCTCCGGTAAAATTTTACGCAAGTTGCTGCGGCAAATTGCAGCAGGTCAAAGTTACACTGTGCCCTCTACCATAGACGATCCTGCCTGTTTACCTGAAATAGCCGGCCTGATGGCACAGCGTGAGCTGATTGGGCATATGTAACACAAGCTTTTGCAGCATGCTCCCGGCTTTGTGGCGCTGATAAGCTCACTCAGGTTAAAAACAGATCCTGTCCAGGCGTGACGGGATCTGAGCTTTTACGCCCAGCTGCTCCAGTTTCTGCTGCAAAACCTCCAGTGCCGGCAGCTCACCATGCACCAGATAAAACTGTGGTGAGCCCTGTATATGGCTGGCCCAGGCCAGTAAGTCGTCCTGGCCTGCGTGTGCTGATAAACCGCTTAACTGATGAATTTTTGCCTTGACCGCAATCTCTTCACCATAAATTTTAAGTTTGCTGACACCGTCCACTATCATCCGGCCAAGGCTGCCCGCAGCCTGAAAACCAACAAAAATCACATGGCTGTTGCTCTTCCACAGATTGTGTTTAAAGTGGTGCAGAATACGGCCGCCGTTACACATGCCACTACCTGCTATCACAATAGCGCCGGACTCAATCTGGTTAATCGCCATCGATGCCTCGGGGCTGGCGCTTAAGGTTAACATCGGCAGTAATTGTTGCAGTGCCATGCCGGGTTGATAACCAATAGCTTTGAGGTCTGCTTCATCCAGCGCATCAAAACACCACTGATATAACTTCAGAATTTCAATGGCCATGGGGCTGTCGAGAAAGATCTGTTGTTGCACCAGGCGCTTTTGATAATGCAATTTTGCCAGGTAATACAACACCTCCTGCGAACGGCCAAGCGCAAAAGCCGGAATAAACACATTACCGCCATCTTGCGCCGCCTGTTCGAGCACTGCGGCCAGCTCATCCAGCACAGCTTCGCTGCCCGGGTGATTATGATCACCATAAGTCCCTTCCAGTAGCACCAGATCGGCACTTTCAACCAACGCCGGATTGACCATCAGCACTGTGGCCGGATTGCCCAAATCGCCGGAAAACACCAGCCTTTTGCACTCCTGGCCATCGGTAAAATTAAGCAGCAGGATGGCAGAACCCAGAATATGACCGGCATCACGCAGCTCGAGCGTCACGCCAGGTGCTATTTGTTCAAGGCTTAAATACGAGAGGGGTTTAAGCAGATCCAGCACAGCTTCCACATCAGCAAAACTCATTTGTGCAGCCAGTTGAGGCAGGGCCTGACGGCGGCGTTTTTTATTTTTCTGTTCAAGCTCACGTAAATACAGACTGACCGAGTCTTTAAGCAGCACCGGCAGTGCCAATGCCGTGCCACTGCTGCAATAAATGGGGCCGGAAAAGCCCCGCGCTACCAATACCGGCAATAATCCGCTGTGGTCGATATGAGTGTGGGACAAAATCAGCAGATCAATGGCTTTAGGGTCAAACTCAAACCGGAAATCTTCGGTTTTTATCAGCTCATCGCCGCCCTGTTGCAGGCCACAATCGAGCAATATTTGTAAGTTTTGAAAACGCACCAGATGGCAGGAGCCTGTGACTTGCCGGGCGGCACCAAGAAATTGAATGTCGATAGGCTGCATAGGTGCTCCTGTGGTTTGTTTCCATCGTATTGCCGCTAATAAAAGCGGCAACTAAATACTAAGTCATTGATCAATATCAAGCAAAAGTATCAGGCAACAGCAAAATACCGGGGCGTTTTGTTGAGAAGTAAGGCACATCAGCCTAAGGTGAATACGTTATTTTTTTATGCACACAAGGTTGTTGCCAACAAAAACGGAGGCCGGCATGGCTGAGCAGCAAGACAATCCACAATTTTCGGTACAGTTAAGTCTGGTGGAAGGTTATAAGTTTCTGGTTGATTTTGGTGATATGGGTCAGTTGTTCAGCGATGAGCCGGCGCCGCTGGGGCTTGGCGAAGGACCAAATCCGGCGCGGTTATTAGCGGCCAGCGTGGCCAATTGTCTGGCCGCCAGTCTGATGTTTGCCATTCGCAAGTTTAAAGAAGATCCGGGCAAAGTCAGTGCTGAAGTCACAGGCACATTGGAGCGGCAGCAAGGGCGCTGGCGAATCGCGCTAATAAACGTCAGCTTACAACTTGGCAACAGCGTGGATGCTATACCCCATCTTGAACGTGCTCTTGCACAATTTGAAGACTTTTGTGTGGTCACTCAAAGTGTGCGTCAGGGCATTAAGGTACAGGTTGAGGTGCTGGACAACGCTGGTCAGTCTTTGTCAGCGACAGTTGCTTCGTAGCAGGATTCTTATCAATAAAATCGATTGATTTCAGTTAATAAAGTTGATTTAGAAAATTGGAATTAGGGTCTACCTTTAAAGACATCTTTTTTCCACTTAATGATTTATCTGAAGCAAAGGACATTTTTATGGACAACAACACAACCAACAAAGGCCAATGCCCTGTGATGCATGGCGCCAATACCAGCGCCGGTCATGGCACACAAGCGACAGCGCTGTGGTGGCCAAAATCACTGAATCTCGACATCCTGCACCAGCACGACCGCAAAACCAATCCGATGGATGAGGGTTTTAATTACAAAGAAGCATTTTTGTCTTTGGATCTCGAAGCCGTTAAAACCGATTTAAAAGCGCTGATGACACAAAGCCAGGATTGGTGGCCGGCAGACTGGGGCCATTATGGTGGTTTAATGATCCGGATGGCCTGGCACAGCGCCGGCACTTACCGTATCGCCGATGGCCGCGGTGGCGCCGGCACAGGCAACCAGCGTTTTGCGCCGCTGAACAGCTGGCCCGACAACGGCAACCTCGACAAAGCACGGCGGTTGTTGTGGCCCATTAAACAAAAATATGGCAACAAATTATCCTGGGCCGATTTAATGATTCTGGCCGGCAATATGGCTTATGAATCAATGGGGTTAAAAACCTTCGGTTTTGGCGGCGGCCGTGAAGATATCTGGCATCCGGAAAAAGACATTTACTGGGGCTCTGAGCGGCAGTGGCTGGAGCCTTCAGGTGGTGAAAACAGCCGTTACAGCGGAGAGCGGGAACTTGCCAACCCCTTGGCAGCTGTGATGATGGGCCTGATTTATGTGAATCCGGAAGGGGTGGACGGCAAACCCGACCCACTGAAAACCGCCAAAGATATGCGGGAAACTTTTGCCCGGATGGCAATGAACGATGAAGAAACTGTGGCGCTGACGGCCGGTGGTCACACTGTAGGTAAAGCGCACGGTAATGGCAATGCCGCCAACTTAGGCCCGGCACCTGAAGGTGCTGATATTCATGAACAGGGTTTTGGCTGGATGAACCACCAAAGCCGTGGCATAGGGCGCGACACTGTCACCAGTGGTATTGAAGGCGCCTGGACCACAGAGCCAACCAAATGGGACAACGGTTATTTTTATCTGCTGCTCAGCTACGACTGGCAACTGACCAAAAGCCCGGCCGGTGCCTGGCAGTATGAGCCTGTGAATATAAAAGAGCAGGATAAGCCAGTGGATGTTGAAGACGCATCCATCCGCGTGATGCCAATGATGACAGATGCCGATATGGCGCTGAAAATTGACCCGGACTATCGCAAAATTTCTGAGAAGTTTTATGCCGATCCGGCGTATTTTTCCGAAGTCTTTGCCCGCGCCTGGTTTAAGTTAACCCACCGTGATTTGGGGCCAAAAAGCCGTTATTTAGGCACTGATGTGCCCAAAGAAGACCTGATCTGGCAAGACCCGGTACCAGCCGTGGATTATTGTTTAACAGATGCCGAAATTGCTGATTTAAAAACAAAAATTCTCTCAACAGGTTTAACAGTGTCTGAGCTGGTGGCGACTGCCTGGGACAGCGCCCGCACTTATCGTGGCTCCGACCACCGTGGTGGTGCCAATGGTGCCCGCATCCGGCTGGCACCACAAAAAGACTGGGTGGGCAATGAACCGGCACGGTTGCAGAAGGTGCTGAATGCGCTGAGCACATTGCAGGCTGGCCTTGGTAAAAAAATCAGTCTGGCAGATTTAATAGTGCTGGGCGGCGCAGCAGCTGTGGAGCAGGCGGCCAAAGCGGCCGGTGTGCCCGTGGTGGTGCCTTTTACACCGGGCCGGGGTGATGCAACTCAGGCACAAACCGATGTCGAATCTTTTGCCGTGCTGGAGCCTGTGCATGATGCGTTTCGTAACTGGCTAAAACAGGATTATGCCGTGATGCCGGAAGAGCTGATGCTCGACCGCGCCCAGCTGATGGGGCTGACCGCCCGTGAAATGACAGTGCTGCTCGGTGGTATGCGTGTGCTGGGTACCAACCATGGTGGCAGTGCTCATGGTGTTTTTACCAACAAAGTTGGTGTACTCAGCAATGACTTTTTTGTCACCCTGACCGATATGGCGTACAGCTGGAAACCAACAGGCAAAAACTGTTATCAGCTGATTGATCGTAAATCCGGTGCAGTGAAATTTACAGCCACCCGGGTTGATCTGGTGTTTGGCTCCAATTCCATCTTAAGGGCTTATGCCGAGGTGTACGCCCAAAATGATGGTAAACAAAAATTTGTGCACGACTTTGTCAAAGCCTGGCACAAAGTAATGAACGCCGACCGTTTTGACTTAAAGTAACACAGGGTAAAAGCTGCCGGCGCCTGATACAGAAATCCGGCTGCGCAGCATAGCGCAACAAAGTGCAAAACAGTGCAACACAAAAAAACACAGCAGGGTAATACCGCTCTGCTGTGTTTTTATTTTTGTTGCCTTTTGGCAAAAGTTTGCAAAAGAGGCTGCGGTGAAAAAAGCCACAGTGCTTTTTGCAAATTAACAACGAAGCTTCTAATCTTCTGAATATCTGAATGTTTTCTTTAATGGAAACAAGGCATTTCGGCTTATTGTCCGCAACGAGGCTCTTTTGACTACAGTCAGACCCCGCTATTCGCTGGTTAAAAAAATCACCCGCCAGAATCTGACCGTGCTGCTGGTCAGTATGGTACTGAGCTTTGTGCTGATTGCCGCTGTGTTATGGCTGACAGCACGCGATCGTCAGGGCAGTGCAGCTGAACTGGCCGCTGTACAGCTGGCACGTAACGTATCGGCCATGCTGGTATTTAATGACCCGGTCGAAGCCAGGCGTGAGTTAACCTTATTGGCCAATCAGCGCGCGCTCACCGCTATTGCTTTGTACGACAGTCAGGGCAAGTTGTTTGCGTCTGTGCCTGGTGTGGCAGTGGCAGAATTTACGTCGGACACTTTGGCCCTGACCACAGAGCGCGGTTATCAGGGGCTGCAGATCAAAATCAGCACGCCTGTGCTGGTTAAAGACAAAGTTGAAGGTGTGCTTTATATCAGTGAGTCTTTGCATCAGCTGATGAACTGGTTTATCCAGGGATTGCTGGTGATGTCGGTGCTGATGTTGCTGATTTATCTGCTGGCTGCCCGGTTATTGGTGAAATTACAAAAGCAGGCGTTATCACCTTTGGTGGAGCTTGCAGCGTTGGCGGAGCGGGTAGCCGCTGAGCGTAATTTTTCTTTGCGTGCGCCTGTGGTAAATAACGATGAAATCGGCAGTCTGACGCAGGGTTTTAATGAGTTATTAAAAAGGGCGGAAATCTGGCAGTCAGAACTCAGTGTTCAGCTGCAGCAGGAGTCAGAGCGCGGCGCCGAGCTTGAACATCTGGCGTTATACGACAGCCTGACCGCTTTACCAAACCGGCATTATTTTGGCCAGTTGTTACATCAGATGGTCACCGACAGTGTGCAGTTTGGCCATAAATCGGCGCTGTTGTTTATCGATTTAGACAATTTTAAATATGTGAACGACAACTTTGGCCATGATGCAGGTGATGCGGTGCTGGTGGAAGTGAGCAAACGTATTTTGGCGGTGATCCGATCGGACGATCACTTATGCCGGTTGGGAGGGGATGAATTTGCGCTGCTGCTGCCAAAACAGGTGACAGTCTCGCAAACCTCACAGCTGTGCGAGCGGTTGCTTGCACAAGTCCGCGCGCCTTTGCTGATCAAAAACACACCGATGCCGGTCGGTTTAAGTATCGGTGTGGCGCTGTGCCCGGAGCACAGCAACGATGTCGCAACTTTATTACAGCTGGCGGATGAAGCCATGTACAGAGCAAAACGGGCAGGAAAAAATGGCTATCAGATCTATCAGGCTCCTTAAGCTCTGCACGCTTTGGCTGTTGAGTACGACTTGCGAAGCTCAGCAGCTACCCAGCCTGGAGGAGCTGCTGCAGCAAAAAACCAATGTGGATGCATCGCAGATTGAAGTCTCGACTTCAGCCCGCTATCAGCAAAATGCCGGCCAGTCGCCGCAGGTGACTTATCTGGTCACCGACGATGAAATCAAGCGGTTTGGCCTGCGTAACCTGGGGGAAATTTTAAGTTTAATGCCAGGGCTTTATGTCAGTACCGACAGCAGTTTTGGTTATCTGACCGCCAGGGGCATAGGGCGGCCCGGTGACTACAACTCAAGATTGTTGTTTTTGCTCGATGGCACCAGGTTAAATGACAATATCTATGATGCCGGCATTATCGGCAGCGATTTTTTTATCGACACCCAGCTGATTGAACGGGTGGAATATAGCCCGGGCAGTGGCTCGGCTTTATATGGCAATAATGCGTTTTTGGGGGTGGTGAATATCATTACCAAAAGAGGCAATCAGTTGCAGGGCGCACAACTGGCGCTTACCGGCGACAACCAGCACCATAACACTTTTTCATTATCTTATGGACTGCGGGACGACAGCGGCCACGAAGGCTGGCTGGCGCTCAGTAAAGGCGACAGACGCCATATTGATTTTCCGGACAAACAGGCCACACCACTGCTCTGGCAGCAAAAAAACAATAATCTTGATCACACAGACAAAATTTCCGGCAGTTACCGCTACCGGCGTTTGCATCTGATGCTGGGCGCCATCGACAGAGTGCGCGAAGAGCCGGTGTCTCTGCAGTCTCCGACTGCTGTGACCGGCATCACCCGTGATGAAAACCGTAATTATTTTATTGCGCTGCAGCATGGACTCAGCCTGACTGATGAGCTGGAACTGTACAGTCATTTGTCAACCAACAGCGCTTATTACCGTGCGCTGACACCTTTTTTATCGGGGCCTACAAAACAGAATAACTACGATTTTGCCGTGCGTGGCAAATGGACCAATCTGGATTTACGTTTGAGTTATCAGCCCAATGCCCAAAGCCATTTACTGCTGGGCGTAGATGCGCAAAAAGACCATCACCAGAGTTACCGTCTGAGTATTGATGGTGTGGTGCCGCTGCTTGATGCCAATAGCAGTAACAACAGAGCCGGCTTGTATCTGCAACACGACTGGCAGCTACTGAGTGAGCATCGGCTGATCACTGGTTTTCGTTATGACTATACAGCGCAAAATGTGCGGGAGCTGAGCCCTAAAGTGGGTTGGGTCTGGCAAAGTTCGGCTGAGCAAAGCCTGAAATTAAGTTACGGCACGGCGTTTCGGGCGCCGAATGAATATGAACAGGAAACCAATAAGTTTTTTCAGGCCGGCATGCCGGTATCAGAGCTTATCCGCACACTGGAGGCAAGCTGGCAGCGCCAGTTTGCAGCCGGCTGGGCTTTGTCTGCCACACTCTATCATTCCAGCGTTGAAAATATGATCACCAGCAGTGTGGGTCAGACCGCTGTACTGCAGTTTTATAACGACCCGGAGGTTAAAGCGATTGGGGTTGAAAGTACGGCCACCAAACGCTGGCCACAGGGGGCGCAGCTGCAGCTTTCGGCCAGTGTACAGCGCTCCCGCTACGATTTTAACAGCGCCGATTTAACCAATGCGCCAGAGCGGTTATTTAAAGCGCATTTGAGCCAGCCACTCTGGACTGAAGCACTTGAGCTGAACTGGCGGCTTTTTGCGGCGTCACCCAGGCAAAGTGTGCGGGGCCAACTGGCAGGTTTTGCCAGGCACGACCTGATGTTGTCCTGGCAGGGCAACAATGACTTGTCGGTGATGTTTGGCGTCAAGAACCTGTTTGACCATCAATATGTGGATGTGCCGCTCGCCAGCGGTGTGTTGTTAGGTCAGCCCGGCCGTAGCGTTGAACTGGCATTACGCTGGAACTTATTCCGATGAAAGCACAACAGCTGGTGCTCTTTGGTGCCTGCCTTGGTGCTTTATTGCCACAAAGTGCTTGCAGCGCCGAAGCTGAACTCAAGGCGGCGTTGTTATACCGTTTTGTGCAGTTTAGCCAGTGGTCGCAACATGCCCCTTCGGCACAGCTGTATTGTGTGGCAGGCGATAAAGAAGTGGCCAGCGCATTACAGGCCTTGCTTAAACAAAGCAACGACAGTAGCAAGTTATTATCCTCGGTGAAAGACAGCAGCGCCTGCTCAGTGCTTTATATGAGCGATAGCCTGGCGAAAAAGCCGAAGTGGCATGCGCTGCTGCGGCAAAAGGGTCTGTTAACGGTGGTTGAAGGTGCTGAACTGTTCCGAAAAGGTGCCCATTTTGGCCTGATAGCCGAGCCCAACCGCATTTCATTCCGGGTGAACCTGACCCTGGCCCGTGAGCAGGGGTTTCACCTGAGCGCTCAGATGTTAAAGCTGGCGAAAGAAATTCATTAACTTGTTTGCCATCGATAGCTCTGCTATCAGCCACAAAAAGCCACGTCAGTTGTGCGCTATTCCCATGTCGCGAGAACTACAATTCTTTCTTGATATAACTGATTTTTTCTTCTTCATCGACGCGGTAGTTATTTTGCCGAAAGCCTTTAAATCAAAAGATTGTCCGCCCATCCGGATGCTCATGATCACAATTGATACACCTGAAGCTTTTAACAAGGCGGTGCAGCAGTTTTTACGTTGAGGTTGTGGTGTTTACTAAGCCGCCTGGTGCCGGTTTTTTTGGTGATGTTAAAACAAACATCATGGGAAGGGGCTTGCTACTTTGGCAGTTGCAAGGCGTAATGTGCTGGGTTTTAAACATAAACACAGCTTATCTTATCGTAAACACAGTTTCTTTCGTCATAAAAACAGGTTCTTTAGCCGCAAACACAATTTCGGCCCTTTGATTTTGCCTGATACAAGGGGCTGTCTGCTCTTTTATAGAGGTTGGACTCTGGATTTTTCCCCTTGAAAAGGAGGTATATAAACTTCGGCAGCAGAGCAGCTGCATATGACAAATTGGTAATTTCGCTCAGTAATATTCATTAAAGCACATGGCAAATGTTTGTTTTTATACAGAGCCAGGGATGATCCGAAGAATGTCCGGTTCGACAGGACGCGCTTTATATCACGCTGCTTTCACCTTCTCTGGTTCCGGAGTTGTAACTAATTAATAAGATTGAATGCGCAGGCAGACTGAGCGGTATATTGCGGCCAATGACATCAGCTCAGTTGTAAACCACATATTTATGGTCGTATTGCGACGGGTGCAGATGGATAATGGAAATCGTGTAACTTTGTGTTCGCGGTTGGGCAGTCCGCTAATCTTGCTTGTTGTGTCAACAGCACCCAATCAACCCTGTGGGCAAAACCCAGGTGCACAGCTTTGGCTGGGTCAAAACATTGTCCATCCAGTAAATGTTTTTTCGTCAGCACCACAGCCTTCGGATGAAACGCTTGCCATCGATAGGCTGCACCAATTTGCGCTGTTATCGCGCTGTGAAAGCCAAAATGAGTCACCGGATAAGGCGAAAACAACACAAATTGCTCGGCAAAATCGACCAGTACAAGTTCTGTGTCTGCAGGCAGCACCTTTTGCATCGCCTGATAGATTTGTTTTGGTGTTTTTACATCGGCAAGCATCCGATAGCCCCAGGTGCTGTAAAGCAGCCAGAATACACTGAGAAATAATGGCCAGCTGAGCCAGGTTTTGTTGCGTCGGGTCAAGCTGAGGAGCGCAATCCCGATAAATCCGAGCGTTAAAAGAAAAAACCAGGGGGTTACCTCAAATTTATCCGCCAGTCTGGTCACGGCTTTCAGGTCTAAAATACCGGCCAAACCCAATACACTGAATAATACGGATAGCAGAGCAACCAAACCCCATAACCAACGATTGAAGCTCTGGCGCTGTAACAAGGCTTCAGCATAAGGTGCAGCAATGAACGCCAGCATCGGCAGCGCAGGTAAGATATAAACCCCACGTTTACCAGGGCTCGCAGCAAAAAATATCAACACCAGAACAATCCAGCACAGTGGCAGTATGACCCGGCCATCATTCTGTTTCACTGCTTGGCGCCAATGCGGTAATAACCAGGGTAATGCCAGACTCAGCGGTAACCAGAATAGCGGAATGACCTCTATCAGGTAATACCAAAACGGCTTTATGTGGTGCCAGGCGTCGGCATAGCGGGTAATGGTTTGCTTCCATAAGATATTGTCGCGGTATTGCAGTAACAGAGGGTCCTGGCTTTGCGCAACCTGGACTAGCATCGGAAAAAACCAGCTGCCAATAGCCAGCAGCATCAGCACAGGACCAAGCAGCCAGCGCCAGCTATTGCCAGCAGCGGGTTTGATGGCTGTTGTGGCCTGCCCGGCGAAGCGATACCAGATAAAAGGGAGCAGCATCAGTGCAGGTAAAAAGCCAACTCCTTTGGTAATCACGCCAAGACCCATCGCAAACCAGGCCAGGTAATACCAACGCCACAAGCCGTCGTAGAGCATAAAACGCAGCAGGCCATAACAACCGGCAGTAATAAAACAGCACACCATGGCGTCAATTTGCGCCGTTTTGGCCTGTAAAGTGAACTGCAGGCTAAAAAGTAACAACCAACCGGCTGTGAGACCAATACGCGGAGTCCATAACCTTGCCGCCAAATCCACCACTAAAAATAAAGTGAACAATGCGGCGAGCGCTGATGGCAGCAAAAATGCCAGCTTGAGTGAGCCGGTCAACTGATAAAACAGTGCAATAGACCACATAAAAATGGGCGGTTTATCAGGGTAATATTCACCGGCACGCCTGGGGAAAAACCACTGACCGCTTTCGACCATTTCTTTGGCAATCAGCGCAAAACGGGGCTCATCGGCCGGCCAGGGGTCACGTAAACCCAGGCCGGTTAAAATAATGAACGCGGCAAACGCCAAAAATAGCCACAGCTGTTGTTGGGGCGATTTTTGTTGGTACCAGGATGTCAGATGCTGAAAAATGGCCGGGCTCATCGACTTTGTTCTCCGGCAGCTGCAGGTTCATCCGGGGGCAATAATGGTTGAGTGGCGCGATACTGCTGATACAGATACCAGCTGAGCAAACTCGAGATGGCAAATAAGGCCAGGCTTAAGCCAATTTTCCAGCCAGATTGCAGCATCACGCCTTTGCCCATCAAGGCGAATATCATCATCTGCGGCAAATAACCGACAACAGATCCCAAAACAAAAGGTTTGATCCCGGTTGAGCTCATTCCTGCCACGATGTTCGTCAGCAAGTTGTTCCCAACGGGCAGCAAGCGCAGCACAATGGCTTTTGTAAAGGTGTGCTGATATAAAAATGCGTCGAGTTGGTTCACTCTTTTGGCGAAGAACAATCGGGCCAAAGGACGGGCGAATAACCTCGCCAGAGCGACGGTGCACAGACAACTCATGGTTACCGCCAACATTGATAACAGCAACCCTTGCAAAAAACCAAAGGCGTAGCCAGCCAAAAACGCCGCCAATTGTCGGGGTAAGCCAAGACTGAGTAACAAAGTGACAGCCAGCAGATAATTCAGTACGCCATGCCAACCGTTGTCGCGGGTCTGGCTGTCCATCCACTGTTGGTTAAAGTTGGCAAAATTGGGTAATTTTTGCACCAGTACGCTCAACAGCATGCACGTCAGCGCCAGCAGCAATAACCGACCGGCAATGTTCAGCAGTGCCCGCTGGCTATTGTTATTCATCATCCTGACTTAACTGAACCAGTTTTGAGCGGCGTTGCAGCCACATCACACCCAGGATATCGACTAATCCCACCTTTAGCCGGCCCCACATATTGTAGTTAGACACGCCAAACTGACGATGACGATGATTAACTTCCACAGTCACAATTTTGCCACCCAAACGCCTTACCAGGGCAGGCAGATAACGATGCATATGGTCAAAATAGGGCAATAATACAAAAGTTTCGCGCGGCATTAACTTAAGGCCACAGCCGGTATCCGGTGTTTCGTCATGTAACAGCCTGCGGCGTACTGCATTGGCAATTTTTGACTGCCAGCGCTTCCATGTTGTGTCTTTGCGGCTTTTACGGTAACCGGCAATACAAAAATGCTGATCTGCACTAAATTGTTGTGCTCGTTGCACCATGAGTGGAATATCAGCCGGGTCGTTCTGACCATCGGCGTCCATGGTCACAATCCAACGGCCGTGGGCATGATGTACGCCGCTCCAGATAGCGGTGCTTTGGCCTGCCGATTGGTGATGGCGGATCACCCGGATTTGTGGGAAGGGGCCAGCAGCAAGGGTTGTTAATGTCGGGTAAGTTTGATCAGTACTGCCATCATCAATATAAATAATTTCGAATTTAACCTTGCCGGTTAATACCGCAACAATTTCTGCCACCAGGGGATAAATATTGTCCTGCTCATTTTTGGCAGGAATGACGACGGATACGTCCATCAAGACTCCAGAGCTTATAAATACTTATTTCAACTCAAATAGTTAAACGCGTTTGCATGACAAAAGTGTTACAAGCTAACTGTATGTCTTTGAGTTCTAAAGCCGAACAGTATCGCTTTACCTCAGTTACATTTTTATCAATTTGCATATTCTCACCCGATGTATTGCAGCCGTGACAGTCTCAGGCTGAATGAGGGCAGATAACCTCCGAATACCTGCTTCACTGCAACTGCGCTTCGGCTTATCGGCGAAACATCGTTGTCAGGACACTTCACTACAACAACCAAGTAGTTAAGTAGTGAAATAACAAATTATCAAATAGGTAAAGAGCAATAAGCTGTGGTGTCTATTTCTTCGATTTATGTTGTCTGACTTTCCAACCGTTTCAATCGCAAATACCTAAAGCTTACCCGGGTTTTTCAGTAGCGATATGCGAGTAAACAAATTAGTCTGGCTTTTGATGTTCATAAAACAGAGTTCAAACAGGCTGTCCATTTGCATGACTCTGATAAATTCGTCATCTTGTTATAAGGGCTTGGGGTTCACATCAGAGTGGTGAGGGGCTTAGTCGCTCAGGCTGCGACAAAATTCCATCATTCGCTGCACAGGGAATCTGTTATCTCAGGCATAGTCGGTGTCATTTATGCAATGGCTGGATTTCAGTTGTTGCAGCATGACAAAACGAATTCCGATCTAGTGATCCGGCTGCCAGATGCTTGCAGGGATAAAAAGATCAAGCATCAATAAACAACAATAAAAATCTTTGTGTTAACCCGTCACTATGGGTCATTGCACTGACGAAGGACTTGTAACTGATGCCAGACAACCACGAGATGCCACAGAGCCTTAACCATGGGCTTAGCACTGCAACGGCCAGTCGCCGTTTACGGCTGGAAGGACCAAATGAGCTGCCTCAAGCCGGCAAGCGTCCGCTGTTTCGCATTGTGCTTGAGGTGTTGCGTGAACCGATGTTTATACTGCTGCTGGCCGGTGGGCTTGTTTATCTGTTGCTGGGCGATCTGACCGAAGCTGTTATTTTGCTGATTTTTGCCAGTTTCTCAGTTGTGATCACTGTGCTACAGGAAAGCCGTTCCGAACGTGTATTGGAGGCATTACGCGACTTATCTTCGCCCAGGGCGCAGGTGATCCGCGACGGTGTGCGGCAGCGGATTGCCGGGCGCGAGGTGGTGCGTGAAGATCTGCTGGTGCTGGAAGAAGGCGATCGGATTGCCGCGGATGCCATATTAATTCAGTCCTCCGACCTGCAAGTGGACGAATCCTTACTGACCGGAGAGTCGATGCCGGTCGGTAAAGTGGTTGCCACTTTGGAGAAAGATACAGGCACAACAACAGCGCATAACCCCGGCGGCGAAGGCCAGCCTTATGTCTATTCCGGCTCACTTGTGGTGCGTGGTAGTGCGCTGGCCCGCGTTCTGGCCACAGGCGCCCGTACTGAAATCGGCAAGATAGGCCAATCGTTGTCGGCATTGGATGTGCAGGCGCCCCGTCTGCGCAGTGAAATCAGCCGGATCGTGCTCTGGTTTGGGGCGGCTGGTGCTTTGGCGGCAGCTCTGGTGGTGCTGCTGTACGGTCTGATCCGCGGTGAGTGGCTCGAAGCTGTGCTAGCCGGCATTGCTATTGGTATGTCGTTATTGCCGGAAGAATTCCCTGTGGTGTTGGCGGTATTTATGGCAATGGGTGCCTGGCGTATTGGCAAAGCCGGAGTGTTGACCCGTCGCGCCGCTGCAATTGAAACCCTGGGCTCAGCCACTGTCCTTTGTACCGACAAAACCGGCACATTGACACAAAACCGTATGGCACTGGCGCAAGTCTGGTTGCCGTCGGGTGAAAGCCTGACACTGGAGCAGGCAACTGTTGTACCTCTGCATTATCAGGTTCTGATTAAAACTGCGACTCTGGCCAGCGCTGTGCATCCTTCCGATCCGATGGAGATGGCACTGCACAAGACCCACGCTGCTTTTTCCGGCTCCGGCGGCTTAGCTGACGGGGTTAGCCGGCTGAATACGAAGCCTGTTTACAGTTATGGACTGAGGCCAGAGCTCGCTGCTATGTCCAATATCTGGCTGGAAGGCGGGCTGTTGAACATCTGCGCCAAGGGCGCGCCGGAAGCCATTATCCGTTTGTGCAGGTTGTCCGGCGATGCCGCGCAAAAGGTTCTGCACGCTGTAGAGCAGATGGCAAGCCAGGGCATCAGAGTGCTGGCGGTCGCCACCGCAACAGCTGCCGATCAACAATGGGCAGAGTCGCAACTGGATTATCACTACAGCCTGTCGGGGCTGGTTGGCTTTGCTGATCCGATCCGCGAGACTGTGCCGGCGGCCATTGCCGAATGTCGGCGTGCCGGGATCCGTGTAGTGATGATTACCGGTGACTATGCCGCTACGGCGCAATCCATTGCTTCACAAGCAGGGATCGAACAAGGCCGGGTACTCACCGGAGATGAGCTGAATGCGCTTGACGAGCGCCAATTGGCAGCGTTGTTAAAAACGGTCACAGTATTCGCACGCATAATGCCACAGCAAAAACTGCGTATAGTGCAGGCATTTAAAGCCAGTGGTGAGGTGGTTGCCATGACAGGTGATGGGGTCAATGACGCGCCATCACTAAAAGCAGCGCATATCGGTGTTGCCATGGGCGGCCGGGGCACCGATGTGGCGCGGGAGGCCTCAGCGTTGGTGCTGCTCAACGATGACTTTTCTGCCATTGTGCAGTCGGCCCGGCTGGGGCGGCGGATTTACGACAATATCCGCAAGGCCATGGCTTTTATCCTCGCAGTGCATGTGCCTATTGCCGGCTTAGCCCTGTTGCCATTATTTTTTGGTTTGCCCATGTTGCTGGGACCTATTCATATCGCTTTGCTGGAAATGGTAATAGATCCGGTTTGTGCGCTGGTATTTGAAGCCGAACGTCCGGAGGATGATGTGATGGACCGTCCGCCGCGTGATCCGGCTGAATCGATGTTTTCGCCGGCCATGCTGGTCTGGAGTCTGCTACAGGGCACTATTGCGTTTGCCATGCTGGCGGCAGTTTTTCTGTTCAAAAACGCAGCCGGTGCAGCTGGGCATGAAGTGCGGGCACTGGTGTTTTTTGGTTTGATTGCTCAGCTCATCGCGCTGATTTTGGTCAACCGCTCTTTTCAGGCCTCACTGCGCGATGCCTTTTTCCGCAAAAACAAAGCGCTGCGCTATGTGCTTGCGGCGGTCGGCAGTGTCACGGCTCTGGTGCTGATATTGCCTCAGGCGCAACAGCTTTTAATGTTCGGCGCTATGCGCTTGAGCGACATGCTGCTGGCGCTGAGTTTAGGTGTTGGCCTTCTTTTGATTCTTGAGAGCTGTAAGTATTTAATGAAACGTATGCAGCTTCACAAGCCAAAGCACTGAGATCGCGGTCGGTAAATAATTATAAGAACGCCACTTATTCACCTGAAAGAGTCCTTTTCCAGGGACGCCATTGCAAAGATTGTGTGTCCGATACCGAAGATAGAAGATCATTTATGGTGCCCATGCCGGACACAACTCTGTTTACAGTGAAACGGACAATACCAACAGCCTGATGGTGTCGACAAAATGCCGTTATTGAGCATCTGCAACATTAACAGCGGTCAGGTGCAGCGACTTTGTGATGAGATGCAAATTTGCATATTAGCATGCGCCCGACAAGGTAGCTTTTTGGTTGTAAAGCCTGTCACCGGCTTTTAGAGTTATTTTGCGACAAAACACAATTTAGTTCGTTTGGCGTTGCAAGCTAAATTTTGAACGGTAAATGTTTGAAAATAAAAAATATTGATTTGGAATAAATGAAAGGGTGCGAGATTTTGGTGCGTCCTAGTGGACTCGAACCACCGACCCCCACCATGTCAAGGTGGTGCTCTAACCAACTGAGCTAAGGACG
>NZ_JAOBWS010000011.1 GCF_025245835.1 Rheinheimera sp. 4Y26 | reverse complement strand
GTGCTTTGTGCTTTGTGCTTTGTGCTTTGTGCTTTGTGCTTTGTGCTTTGTGCTTTGTGCTTTGTGCTTTGTGCTTTGTGCTTTTATTGCCAGGGTAACAGGCAGCACTTCGGCGCTTTTTATTCAACAAGGTATAACTATCAGGAGTTGTTATGTATTTATCCAAAACCGCAGTGTTGTCAGCCGCTTTGTTATGGCTCAATGCAGCCCCGGTTGTGGCAGGCACAGCCGCAGCAGATGCAGTAACGGCTGAGCCCGCAACAACCGGCACATCAAGCACCAGTGTCAGTGCACTGCTGACGCAGGTACATCAGTGCAGTGCCACGCTGCAGCTGCGCTCTGCCGCTTTAACCGACAGTCAGGAGTCACAGATTTGTCAGCAACTCTCAGAAGTTGAGCAGCGTTTTCAGCACATCTTCGAAAACCCAAGCCCAGTGTCGTACGATGGCAACCACATGCTCAGAGCCAATATTTATGCGTCTCAACCCCAGTATGCCGCTTATGCTGGTCAGCATTTTTTGATGCCAACCAACAACGGCGGCATGTATCTGGAAGGTCTGCCCCATCAGGCAGGTAATCAGGCAGAATTTGTTGCTTATCAGCATGCTGGCGGCGCTGTGTGGAATCTGGCGCACGAATATGTGCATTATCTGGATGGACGTTTTAATTTGTTTGGCGATTTTTGCGCCAATCTGCACGACTCCCACGCCGCGCCGGAAAATTGCCCGCGCCCGGCGCCACAAAGCCCGTATCTGGTGTGGTGGACTGAAGGCATGGCGGAATATCTGGCACATGGTGATAACAATCAGGCGGCAATCAAACTGGCCAAAGAAGCTGGCTTTGCCCTTAGTGCGTTATTTCACACCGGTTATGAAAGCAATAGCGGCAGTGACCGTATCTATCGCTGGGGTTATCTGGCGGTACGTTATATGTTTGAAAAACAACGGAATAAGCTTGACCAAATGCTGCAGTTTACCCGAAATGGAGATTATCCAAGATATCAGGCATTGGTGCTCAGCTGGGGCAGTTCGATGGATGAAGATTTTGCGCTCTGGTTACAACAATTGGCAACAGCCTCATCAGCAACCACAAAGCCGACAGCAACTTCACCTTAAGCGGCCAGCCTGGAGATGGTGCGACTGCACTGATATAAATACCTGCGGCAACAACCTGGTTTTAAAATCATCGAGATCACGGAAAAACCGGCTTAAAAAACAGCCGGTTAACCCCCGATCACCTACTCTGCCCTTACCAGCCTAATTCAGCTCTGGTACATTCAGTGCCCGGCAAGCTCTGTTCTGCCGTTTTGTCTCACTTTACACTGGCTAAAAACTCAATCCGAGGTTGTTATGCGCTTGTTATTTGCTTTAGGTTTTAGCTTGTTTGCCAGCAGTGTTGCCGCCATGCCGGGCGAGCCTATCCTTGCCAGCAACTTTGAGCAGAATGAGCAGCAATTTAATATTTTATCCGGCTGTACCCTGCAAAAAGATGTGGTGAAAAGTGGCATTCAGGCATTAAGTTGTGGCCGCGGTTCCAGCTCACTGATAAGCCGCCAGCCCCTGGCAGAGCTGGGTTTACTGGAACTTTGGGTAAAGCCGGAAAACGCCTATACCAGTTATCGTATTAATATTCTGACGTCCGCATCTATTCGCATCGATAGTGTCTGGCAACAAGTGGGGTTGATTGAAACCCAGGCCGGCAGCACTGACTTTATCGCCCACCGGATTTCGATTGACGACCCGGGCCGCAAATATATCCGGCTTGATATTGAAAGCAGCAACGGCGCTGTGGTGATTGATGATGTGGTGGTTGACCGTATTCTTTTAGACACTGCGCTGCAAAAAAACGAGCAGAAAATTATCAGTGGTATTTTGGATCAGCTCAAACAAAACCGGAATTACGAAGTACAGGCTGAGTCGTTCCGTACTTTAGGTAAAAATTACGCCGCCCAGCTGGAAAGTCAGCGCCAATACCTGGAATACGCCAACGCCATTTATTCCAGTATTACTTTTGTGCTGGCAAGTTCTGAACGCAATAAAATGTCCAACCCTATGGCTTATGCGTCGTTTCGCACAATTTTGGCCGATACCAAAAGAGTGGCCTCCCCGCTGCAGCAGGCCAGGCTGAATTCAATGGTGAAACCTTTTGGTGATTTAGTAACTGCCACATTAAATGTAGTAAGCGCCGGCACTTATTCAGCCTTTGCCGAACCTTTTAAATCCTTTTTAGCGGCCACTTTTGATAAATCCAATTATGAAAATGCCGATTTAAGCCGCAAAGATCGCAAATTTGCCGAAGAAAACGGGCTGAAAATCTACGAAAACGCTGAACGTTTTTTAAGCGAGCTGGAACGTGAGCTGGTGCAGGTGTCTACCTTGGATCAGGACTTACAACAAATGGCGAAAATGGTGGAGCTGTTTCGTAAAGACTTAGACAAACACCTGCGCAATTATCTGCAACATGCCGGCCTTGCCCGCACTCAGGAAAATTACGGCCGGGTGATGAGTAAAGAAGAATCTATCCGCGCCAATATCATGGACGAGGTGGCCTCAAATGTAACCAATAAAGCGCAGTCTTACCTGGCTAGCGAAAACAACACTGAGCTGGTGCAATATTTATTAAAAACCCGCGAACAGCTGGAAGCTTTGCAGGAATTTAAAGAAAGGTTTAA
Source organism: Rheinheimera sp. 4Y26 (assembly GCF_025245835.1). Classification (GTDB taxonomy): domain Bacteria; phylum Pseudomonadota; class Gammaproteobacteria; order Enterobacterales; family Alteromonadaceae; genus Pararheinheimera. Next base: position 128,990 of record NZ_JAOBWS010000011.1, on the reverse strand, counting down.
TCAAATCACTGCATCATCAATTACTTTTTACGAAAAGTTTGAACGTTCAGTGGCGCCTGAGCAAAACCCCTTTACCGATGCCAAAGACAAAGCGGCCTGGGAGCAACACGCCAAAAAAGCCAGGACTTATATTCAGCAATCCAAAGAAGCCTTTAGCAAAGCTTATATGTAATATTTATGTCATATCACCCCATTATGCTGCGGCTGTTTCGTGCTAAAGCCACAAAATTCGCCGCGAACAGCCGGGGCAAAGGGCTTAAAACACCCATGAAAAACTAAAAGTTCTGCCAAGACTCAGCCTGCTGAGTCTTGTTTTTTGACAAAGTCTTTGCATAAAAGGACCCGACAGCCAGTGCCTCAGCAGCAACAATCAGAACCACAAGTTGCCCCACCTTCGTTATGGCAACTTTTTATTATTTTTCTGACCCTTGGCTGTACCAGCTTTGGCGGCCCTTTGGCCCACCTTGGTTTTTTCCGTTTTGAATTTGTCGAAAAACGCCGTTGGCTGAACGATCAGGATTACGCCGAGCTGGTGGCCTTATGCCAGTTTTTGCCAGGCCCCGCCAGCAGTCAGGTCGGCATGGCGATTGGTTTTTTAACACGCTCTTATGCTGGCGCCCTGGTCAGTTTTTTAGGTTTTACCCTACCTTCTTTTGTGCTGATGCTTCTGTTTGCACTGTATTTGCAGCACGCGGCCGGCGGTTTTGATGCCAGTTTGGTGCATACGCTCAAACTGGTGGCCGTCGCCGTCGTCGCGCAGGCACTTTATGGCATGAGTAAAAGCATGTGCCCAGACTGGCCAAGGCGCTTAGTTGCCCTTGCCGTGATGTTATGGCTGCTGTGGCAACCCGGGGTTTGGCAGCAGCTTGTTGTCATCGCCATAGCTGCTTTTTGTGGCCGTTATTTTGTATCGCCTTTGCCGCAGCCGTCGCCTGCGAGCGCATCAAAATCGCGGCTTGCGCCTGTGTTAGTTGGGGTGTTTTTCTCCTTATTGCTGCTCTTGCCTCTATTGGCGACCAGCAGCGAAAACGCCCTTTTGAGCCTGATGGATAAATTTTACCGGGCCGGCAGCTTAGTGTTTGGTGGCGGTCATGTGGTGCTGCCGATGCTGCAGGCTGAACTTGTGCCTGAACTTATTGATAACCAGAGCTTTTTGGCAGGTTATGGTTTAGCTCAGGCACTACCGGGCCCGCTCTTTGCTTTTGCCAGCTTTTTAGGGGCATCAAGCGGTTTGCCTTATTCACCTTTGCTGCTGGCCTTGATTGCCACTGTTGCCATCTTTTTACCGGCCATGCTCCTGGTGCTGGGGGCTTTGCCTTATTGGCAACAACTGAAATATAAACCCGGGGTGCAGCAGGCAATGGCCGGGGCGAATGCTGCTGTGGTCGGTGTGCTGGCCTGTGCTTTTATAAAGCCGGTGGCCAGCAACAGTATTGGCTCAGTGACTGACTTTTTATGGGTACTCCTTGCGGTGTTTTTACTGATCAAAGCCAAACTATCGCCCTTTTATCTGGTGGCTGGCGCTCTTGTGCTGTCGCTGTCTATTTCACTGTTGATGTCTTGATAAATCCGCCTGGCTGGCGGTAATGGTGATACCGGCGGCAAACAAAATGTATCAGCGGCAGCCAGATTATTGTTTTTTCGCTACTTCACATAAAGTTTTTACCGCACTCTGATGCTGCTGGTTTTTATCAAAAGCCAATACCAACTGGCGCTCGGCAAGGGGGAGCTCCAGCGGTCTGGTTTGCATCTCGGCCCTGTTGCGGTGACTCTCAAACGCCGGCACTAAAGCACAGCCAATGCCGGCGCCCACCAGCCCTATGGCATATTCGATAGTGTGAATATTGGCGCGGATATCGGCTTTAATATTGTGCCTGTTCAGCGCCGTTTGCAGCTGATCCCAGGCATCACAAGGCGTGCGTTTAATCAGCGGCAACTTTTTAAAATCCTCCATGCTGATTTGCGCTTTGGCGCATAAAGGATGCTGCGCCGGTAATGCCAGCAAATAAGCGTCACTCCAGAGCGGCTGGTAAAGCTCGCCGGCTTTGAGCTGGCGGATATTAATAATACGGGCATCACAAGGCTCGTCCGGCTCTACTAAGTGCAGCTCAAGACCAGGCAGCTGACTGTTAAAGTCTTTGAGCAGCGCACTCATACGTTCAACCCCTAAAGCGCGCACTAAACCAAGCCTGAATTGCAATCGTTTGGCCGGTTTTTTAAAAGACGCCTGCACCGCCTGCAACTGACTTAAAATCTGACAGGCCTGGCTGTATAACCTCTCACCTTCCTCGGTGGCTTTCACACCACGCGGTAAGCGGATAAAAAGCACCACGCCAAGTTCGCTCTCCAGCGCCAATAACGCTGCTGACACCGAAGGCTGGGCAACATCCAGGTGCCTTGCTGCCGCACTGATGCTGCCTTGCTCAAAAACCGCGACAAAATAACCAAGCTGACGCATATCCATAGATATTTTCTATACCTGACCAAGCTTCTATATGTTTTTACTTTAAATCCGGCCTCCATAAGATAGCAATAACTTTCACTGCATTGAGTAACCACCATGAGCAAAACGCCTTTTAACTGGCAAGACCCGTTTTCCTTCAATAACTTATTAACAGAAGAAGAAAGGTTAATTCAGGAAACGGCCCATAGTTATTGTCAGGAGCGGTTGATGCCGCGCATTCTCGAAGCCAACCGCCATGAACACTTTGATGTGGCCATTATGCGCGAGCTTGGTGAACTGGGATTATTGGGCGCCACTTTGCCGGAAAAATACGGCTGCTCCGGTGTCAATTATGTCAGTTATGGTTTAGTCGCCCGTGAAGTAGAACGGGTTGACAGCGGTTATCGCAGTGCCATGAGTGTGCAATCTTCCCTGGTGATGCATCCTATTTATACCTATGGCTCAGAAGCACAGCGGATGAAATACCTGCCCAAACTTGCCAGCGGCGAATGGATTGGCTGTTTTGGTTTAACAGAGCCGGATTCGGGTTCAGATCCGGCTTCTATGCGCACCACAGCGAAAAAAATCGACGGTGGTTACAGCATTTCCGGCACCAAAATGTGGATCACCAACTCCCCTGTGGCCGATGTGTTTGTGGTCTGGGCCAAACTTGATGGTGTTATTCGTGGTTTTATCCTGGAAAAAGGCATGAAGGGCTTAAGCGCCCCGAAAATTGAAGGTAAATTTTCGCTGCGCGCCTCTATCACAGGTGAAATTGTGATGGATGGCGTGGAAGTGTCGGAAGATCAGTTATTGCCCAATGCTCAGGGATTGAGTGGGCCCTTTGGTTGTTTAAATAAAGCCCGGTATGGTATTGCCTGGGGCGCTTTGGGTGCTGCAGAGTTTTGTTTTAATGCGGCGCGCCAGTATACGCTGGACCGTTCACAATTTGGCCGGCCACTGGCGGCCAATCAGCTTATTCAGAAAAAACTGGCCGATATGCAAACCGACATCAGCTTAGGGTTATTGGGCTGTTTACAGGCCGGCCGTTTAATGGATGCCGGCACCCTGCCGGTGGAAACTATTTCGCTGATTAAACGCAATTCCTGTGGTAAAGCGCTGGATATAGCGCGTATCGCCCGTGATATGCACGGTGGTAATGGCATTGCGGATGAATATCACGTGATCCGCCATGTGATGAATTTAGAAGCAGTGAATACCTACGAAGGCACCCACGATGTGCATGCGCTGATTTTAGGCCGCGCCATTACCGGCCTGCAGGCGTTTTGCTGATTAATCAAGGCCAGCGGCAAATGCCCTGGCCTTTTTTCTGTCGATTACAACAACCATATGGCAGGATTTTGCATGCCCCCTTATGAACAACATGCCTGGACCACAGCTTATCTGGAGAAAATTCAGAGCCACAAGCTACCCACCCCCAAATCAGACGCGGGACTATTGACCGATTTTGAAATTTGCCGATATTTTGATTCGATGCTGTCAAGCCGCCTGCTGGATTTGCGCTCGCGCTTGTTACAAGCCAAAGGGCAAAGCTTTTACACCATAGGCTCAAGCGGCCATGAAGCCAATGCAGTGGTGGCATCGGCTTTACAGGTCACGGATCCGGCCTTTTTGCATTATCGCAGTGGCGCCTTTTTTATTGAACGCAGCAAACAGCTGCCAGGCTCCACGCCCATTTATGATTTGTTATTGTCTTTTACCGCTTCCAGTGAAGATCCAATTTCCGGCGGCCGGCATAAGGTGCTGGGTAGTCTGGCTTTGTCTATTCCACCCCAAACCAGCACTATTGCCTCACATTTACCCAAGGCTGTGGGGACTGCTTTTGCCATCGATTTAAGCAAAAGGCTGGATCTCAAAGGCCAGTGGCCGGAACAGGCCATTGCCTTTTGTAGTTTTGGTGACGCCTCTGCCAACCATTCCACAGCGCAGGGCGCTATTAACGCTGCTTGCTGGGCCGATTATCAGCATGTGCCTGTGCCTGTGCTGTTTTTATGCGAAGACAATGGTCTGGGCATTTCCACACCAACCCCTTGTGGCTGGATTGCCCACAGTTTAAGCCCGCATATGCAAACTTTTACTGCAGACTCTCGCGATTTGGCCGATGTAGCCCTGGCTTCCAGAGCAGCAGTGGATTTTGTGCGCAAAAACCGCCGGCCGGCGCTGTTGCATTTAAAAACCTATCGTTTATTTGGCCATGCCGGTGCCGACGCTGAAGTGGCGTATCGCAAAAAACAACAGATTGAAACTGAGCTGGATGAAGATCCGCTGTTATACGCCACTGCTCTGCTGTTAAAACGTGGTATTTATACCCAGACAGAATTGGCAGAACTGGTACTCAAACTGGATCAACAAACCGCCAGAGTGGCTTTTGTTGCCAGCAATAAGCCAAAACTCACCACAGCTGAAGCTGTGATGCAAAGCATAGTGCCTAAAGTGTCTGCTGCCACAACTGCTGCAGCCATAAACCCGGCGCTAAGTGTGCCTGCCAAGACGCTTGATTTTGATAAACACAACCTGGGTAAACCCCAGCATCTGGCGAAAATTATCAACTGGACTTTGCATCAGGCCATGGCGCGTTACCCAAACGCCATAGTGCTGGGTGAAGACGTTGGCAAAAAAGGCGGTGTGTATAACGTCACTTCACAGCTGGTGCAGCAATTTGGCAGCAACAGAGTGATCAACACCTTGCTGGATGAACAAAGTATTCTGGGTTTGGGCATTGGTCTGGCGCAGCAAGGCTTTTTGCCGGTGCCGGAAATTCAGTTTTTGGCTTATGTGCATAACGCCGAAGATCAAATCCGGGGTGAAGCCGCGACTTTACCGTTTTTCTCCAACGGTCAGTATCAAAACCCCATGGTGGTGCGTATTGCAGGTCTGGCTTATCAACGTGGCTTTGGCGGTCATTTTCATAACGACAATTCTTTTGCGGTATTTCGGGATATTCCGGGTTTATTGTTGTTTTGCCCGTCAAACGGCCGCGACGCCAGTTTATTGCTGCGTCAGGCTTTAGAGCTTGCCCACAGTGAAAAACGACTGGTGATTTTTTTAGAGCCAATAGCCCTTTATATGACCCGCGATTTACACCAGCCGGGTGATAACCTCTGGGCCTGTGATTTGCCATCGCTGGATGAACAGCTGCCAGAAATTGGCACGCCAGCGATTCGCTCCCATCATCTGGATAAAGCAACAGATCTGGTGATCTTAAGCTACGCCAACGGTTTTTATTTAAGTTGTCAGGCGCAGCAACAACTGGCAGCACAAGGTATTGCAGCAACTGTGCTGGATTTACGTTACCTGGTGCCTTTGCATATTGAACAAATTGCCAAAGCCATTGGCCAGACGCAAAAAGTGCTGATTGTCGATGAATGCCGCCGCCGTGGCTCGCTCAGCGAGGAGCTTTTTACCGCTTTACATGAACACAAACCGAACTGGTATCAGCTGTCGCGTTTATGTGCACAAGACAGTTTTATTCCGCTTGGCAGCGCCGCTTACACTGTGCTGCCTTCTGTGGCGCAAATTATTGAACAATCGCTGATGTTGCTGGGTAAATCTCAGCACAAACTGGAGCAGGTTGGATGAAACAAACCGCATTGGTGGTATGCCCGGGCCGGGGTACCTATCAGAAAACAGAATTAGGCTCGCTGGCGCCTTTTTACGGCTCAAAAGCGCTTAAAGCTATTGATCAAACCCGGCATCAGCTGGGGCTCACGACTGTGACAGAGCTTGACAGTGCCCCTTTGTATTTAAACGCCAGTCATCAAAAACCGGAGAATAATGCTGCTTTGATTTATGCCGCAGGTGTGGCGCAATTTCAAAGCCTGCAACAGGATTTAGCAGAACAATACGACATAGTGGCAGTCACCGGCAATTCGATGGGCTGGTACACAGCACTCGCCTGCGCCGGTGTCTGGGCGCCGGGCTTTGGCACTGAAGTGGTCTCGGCCATGGCGCAGCTGACGGCTCAGGCAGAAGGACAACAGTTTATTTATCCGCTGTTGGATGAGCAGTGGCGGCTGGATCCGCAAAAAGAAGCTGCGGTAAAACACCAGCTGGCGCTGCACCATGGTCAGCTTTGGATGTCGATTGAATATGGCGGTTATGCCGTGATGGCGGGCAGCAAAACAGCGGTCACTGCCGCCATGGCCGCTTTGCCTCCAGTGGATGGACGTTTCCCACTGTTATTGCACGGCCATGCCGGCTTTCACAGCCCTTTAATGCAACAGGCATCAGCAGCGGCGTTGGCGCGTTTTAGTACAGAACAATTTATGCGGCCACAAACAGCGCTTATTGACGGCAGCGGCACTATCTGGCATCCGGGAGCAGTGGATAACAAAGCGCTGTGGCGTTATACCTTTCAAACCCAGGTGGCAGATTGTTATCACTTTAGCCGTGCTTTGCAGGTGGCGGTGAAAGAGTTTGCGCCGGATAAGCTGATTTTATTAGGCCCAGGGCAAAACCTCGGTGGTGCAGTGGCGCAAAGTCTGATTGAGATAGGTTATGCCGGCCTTCACAGCAAACAGGACTTTGTGGCATTACAACAAAGTGATAATCCGCTGCTGTTAGAAGCTCAGGCGCTACTGACCGAGCCGGAACCTGCTTAAACCTGCCTAAGCAAGGCTGCAAAGAAGTTGCTTTTTGGCGTTATCGCCTTATTGGCCGTTTGCGGCTTTGACTTTTATCCGCGGGGCGGGATCAACACCAGTTGGTCCCGCCCCTGATTTTTTGCCTGATACAACGCCTGATCCACCAGTTCCAGCAAGGTTTTACTGTCCAGTTCCTGCGTTGGCACATCACAATAAGCGCCGACACTGATAGTGCAGTTGCGGCAATGTTCGCCGTCATTCATTTCAGTGCTGGCAATAACCCCAACAAAAGCCCGCAGCAGTTTTTCCATCGACGCAGGTGCTGTACCGACACTGATCAACACAAATTCTTCACCGCCATAACGCACCAGTAAATCCTGCGGCCGCTGAAAATAACTGCGGCATAACCTGGAAAATTCACGCAAACAGGTGTCGCCATACAAATGGCCACATTCGTCATTGAGCTTTTTAAAGTGATCCAGATCCATCATCGCCACCGTCAGCGCCAACTGTTGCCGCTGACACAAAGCCAATGCATCCTGTAATTTTTGTTCAAAAAATTGCCGGTTATAAAGCCCGGTTAACGGATCCTGCTGGCTCAACCGCGCCAACTCAGCATTGGCCGCAACCAGTGCCCTGTTCAGCCGACGCAGTTTCAGATAAGCCCACAACCAAAGTAGTCCAAGAGCGCTGGCAACCAGGATCACCTGCCACACCAGCTGATAGTCCACACCCTGTTCGTAACGCACGCTGAGCCAGCGCTGATGAATTTGCTGTTGTTGCTGCACCGACAGCCGTAACAGCATTTTTTGTAAAATACTGCCAAGCAGTGGCTCGTCATTACGACTGGCAAAAGACAGCTGACTGTCGCCCGCCAGACGGCCGGCAATTTTTAGATTTTGCATTTTGTTTTGTTGCATGCTGTAGCTGATGCTGCCCATATTGGCGATAAAACCGTACAAAATGCCCTGCTGCACCGCCAGCAAACCTTGATCATAACTGTCGTATTGCATCAGATGTAACGCCGGGCTGCGCTGTTGATAAAGTTCGGCCACCCCATAACCACGACGCACACCCACAGGCTGCGGCGGCAAATCAGCTAAGTGATGCAGATAAGGTTTGTCGTGCGTGGTCACCAGCACGGTCGGAATGCTCAGATACGCAAGAGTGAAATTGAAATAACGGCTGCGCTCCGGCGTTTTCATTGCCAGCGGCAAAAAGTCGCAGCTTTTACTTTTGGCATAGTCGATGGACTCCGCCCAGTTTTTGGTGGGCACCAGCTGCAAAGGCACAGGTAGCATCTTTTGAAACAACTGCAGATAATCGGCACTGATGCCAATATGCCGGCCTTGCGCATCGAGCCCTTCAAACGGCATCCAGTCAGGGTCGATACAATAACGCAGTGTTTTTTTCTGCTGTAAATAACTCATTTCCGCTTTGCTAAAGGCTGCGGCACCGCCGTTTGCGACCTCTGTTTGCTGCGCCTGTGCTGTCAAAGACCCAAGTAACGCCAGAGCAAGCCAGAAACCGGGCAGGTATTTTCGCAAAAAGCCGGTGTTGTTTACCTGTCTGCACACGTTGTCCATATCGGCTGCGTTTATCACAAATCTGGTAACTAGATAATAGCAAGCAGTGGCCTTTCCAGCTGGCAGCTAAACAAGGTAGAAATCCACATCTGCCGCTTTACGCTAGTTAGGCTACCCAAGAGTTGCCACCACAGCTGTAACACAGATAGCTCAAACATGCTGCCAAGCGGCAAAAACCAGGTTGTTTTGGTATTCAGCCAGGGCTAAAACTGGCAAGATAAAACGGCAAAACCCAGGACACCAAAACAGTTATGTGCCGGAGTTATTTTGAAATTATTGCGCCATCGACTTTATCTGCCGCTTAGCCTGTTGCTGCTGACTTTATCAGCCTGCAGCTCTGCCCCCATCAGCCAACAGGGTTTTAAAAGTCAGCTGGCACAAAACGGCCTGCAGCCAGAGGAAGTGGCGCTGGTGATGGAGCCGCTGTTTGACGGTGCAGCGCCGTTTTTTTATCGCGCTGATGCGGCCATGTCACCGGCATCTACCATGAAACTGCTGACCAGCACTGTGGTTTTGTCCCGCTTGGGAGCTGACTGGCGCGGCAGTACCCGCTTGCTGCTGGATAAAGATGATTATGCTGCGTTGCAACGGCACAAAACTCAGACAAGTTTTCGTTTAACACAGCCGTTATATCTGCAGGCCGGCGCCGATGCTGATTTAAATTATGCTGAACTGAGCGCTTTACTCAGCCAGTTGCGTGCACAGGGAGTCAGCGAGCTTAATGCCATAGTGCTGGATCGCAGCAGTTTTTTACCAGCGCGCTCTGATGTGGGGGCTGCGGATTTTGATGAAACACCCAAAGCACGTTATAACCACAGGCCGGATGCACTTTATCTGGGCCAAAGTCAACAGGTCCTTAAACTAAGCTCAGACCAGCAAAAGGTGCAGGCGATGCTGCTCCCCTATTGGCCTTTGTTGCAGCTGGATTTATCCGGTGTGACACTTAACAACAGCCCCTGTGAACAGACTGATTTAACCTCGATACAGGCACAGCTGGTGATGGTTTCATCTCAATTGCAGCTGCAACTTCGCGGCAACTTTGCTAAAAATTGTGTGCAGCAACAGAGTTTTGAGCTGATTGACCGCGATCAGGCACTATTTTTAACTCTGCTGCAGCAATGGCAACAACTTGGCGGCACTATCAGGGGTAATCTCAGCAACAGCGTCATAGACGGCGATATAGCCGGAAATAGCCACAGCGCCGAAAATCACCGGCCCGGTTTTGGCCACAGAGGTAAAGGGGCAACAACAACCAAACAGCATTGCTGCCAGGCAAAACATCACATGCAGCATTTATCTTCCAGTGATAAACCAACGCCTTTATTAGCTACATTTTCGCCAGCGACCTGGTTACAACAAGGACAAACACCCCCAGATGCAGTTCCTGTTGCCGTGCACTACAGCAGGCGTTTGGGGGAGCTTGTCAGACGGGTGAATAAAACCTCAGACAATGCACTGACCCGTTTATTGTATTTAACCCTGGGAGCCAACAGGGCCGATAACAGTACAGACAATAATACCGAAAACAGCGCTAACAAGCCGGACAATCAGAACAATCAGGACAATCAGGACAGTCTGACCACAGATCTCGCGGCGCAGGAGATTCTGGCCTGGTTAGCAGAGCAGCAGATCACATCAAAGCAACTGGTACTCGAAAACGGCTCGGGTTTATCGCGGCAGGAACGTCTGAGCGCATCGTTATTGGCGGCATTATTGCGCCACAACACAAAGGCGCATTACGGACCAGAATTTATCGCCAGCTTACCGCTCGCAGGCATGGACGGCACTTTAAAAAACCGCTTCAGAGCCGGCGCTGCCTATCAAAAAGCGCGGTTAAAAACCGGTACGCTGAACAATGTGACCGCCCTTGCCGGTTATGTGTATGACGCCAACCACAGGCCCTGGATTTTTGTGGCCATGGTTAATAGCCCTAAAGCGGCCACCGCAGGCAGAACCTTGTTGGATCAGCTGGTGCAACAACTGGCCCAATATCCAGGCAAGCGCTGACGCAGCAAGGTTACTCAATCTTTGCGAAGCCTGTACGAAGGCGTTGTTCAGGCTTTGTGCTGCCACTCTTGTTGCAAGCTTGCCAGCCATTCGCGCTGGCGCGCAGCTTTGGCCTGCACATCAGACAAATCACGTTTAACAAAACGCACCAGACTGCCGGGCCGGCACTGTGCCAGTGCATTGAGACTAAGCCTGCTGACTGCACCGGGTTTGGCGTAACCACCTATGGTCTGATGATCGTTTAGCATAACTATGGGTTGACCGTCATTGCTGATTTGAATAGCACCACAACATACCCCCTCCGAATACATCTGCGCCTGAGGTTTAACCTTAATTTTGCCGCCACTGAGCCGGCAGCCCATGCGGTCTGACTGTTTTGTGACACGAAACAGCTGCTGATCCAGCCTGGTGATGGCCTCCTGGCTAAACCAGTCATATTGTGCGCCCGCTATCCAGTCCAGCGCTGTAACAGCACTGAATTTTGGTTGTAATTCGTAAGGCAAAGAGCGCAGCGCTATAACCTCACAAGGCTGCACCGCCAGCCAATCCCCATCAGCAAGCGCCTGGCCATTGAGTCCGCCTACAGCTTCACGTAGCACGGTTGACACACTGCCCAGGGTGGTTGGCACTAAAAAACCACCGGCGACCGCCAGATAACAACGAAGGCCGGCTCTGGCGTAACCAATTTCAATCAGATCGCCAGATTGCACCGCAATAGTGCAATAACGTGGCGCCGGTTGGCCGTTAATTAAAAATGGCATCTGCGCACCGGTCAGACTAATGTAGGTATTGGCCTGAGCTCTTAAACTGACACCTCCTACGCCAATTTCCAATAAAGGCGCACCAGCCACATTTCCAAGCAGCATATTGGCCAGCATGGCTGATTGTTGGTCGCAGGCTCCACCTTCAGTTAAACCAAGACCGGCAACGCCAAAACGCCCCAAATCCTGTAACTGACACAAAGCGTGACTTTTCAGCAGATAAAAACCACCTTGTTTCAGTCTGTCCATTAATCCGTCCACAATTGGCCCCCCAACCGGATAAATTCAGCACGTTCTATCGGCTCAAACTTTATTTCATCGCCCACAGCAACCGGCATCAGCGGCGCGGCATTCAGATCAAAGAGCGGTAGCGGGCTGTTACCAATAATGTTCCAGCCACCCGGCGAACTTGCCGGATACACCGCAGTCTGCCGATCAGCAATACCCACAGAGCCCTGTAACACCTGTTGCCTTGGTGTCGCGAGTCTGGGGCTATTGAGCTCAGGGGGAACAAAACCTAAATAGGCAAAACCAGGCGCAAAACCAATGGCATAAACCAGATAAGTTGTATTGTGATGCAGTTCAATGATGCGTTTTTGTGACAAACCATGTAAGGCAGACAGACGTGGCAGATCAGGGCCACTGTCTTTGCCGTAATACACCGGCAGCTGTACTTTTTTGCCGGCAAGATCAGGTGCCGGTTGCTGAAACAGCCGCTGGCAAAAAGCGGTTAACTCAGCACACAGCCCCTGATAAACAAAATATTCGGGTTCAAAAATCAGCAATAACGATAAATAAGCCGGCACTATGTCGCGAAGATGATGGCCATAATGCTGTTTTAACTGCTGCTGCAGTTGTACCAGCTGCGCCAGCGCTGCCGGCGAAGGTTCAGTCGCCAGATCCAGATAGAGTGCATGTTCAGACGCAATTCTGATAGACAACAACTGTTGGTGGCTCATTGATTCAAATCCCTGATCTGGTTAAAAGCTATATCGCCATAAAACGTAATAAATTACAACCAGATAGCCTGACAACAGCCACAAGGCGACATAGAAGCAGTCGCTGTTTTTATGTTATCTTTGCGCCTTTGGCGCTTTCTGTTGTGCGGCAACAGACAACTTGTTTGCAGGTTAGGTGTATGTTCCGACAAAAATTGTCTTTCAGAGTTCGGACTTTTTGTTATCCGCTGCTGCTCTGCGGTTTGACTGTGTTGCTTCAAGGCTGTGCCACAACCCTGTCGCCGGTACAACTGAACATCAGCAAACATCCTTCGGAAAATCAGAATCAGCGCGTGCGTTTTGTGGTGCTGCATTACACCGCAGGCAATTGGCAGCAATCACTTCAGATCCTGACCCAAAAGTCAGCCCGCCCGGTCAGCAGCCATTATTTGATCCCTGAATCTTTTGACAGCACATACCCAGAGCAAGAACTCAAGGTTTATCAGCTGGTGGCTGAAACAGAGCGCGCCTGGCATGCCGGTGAAAGTGCATTTGAAGACCGGCAAAATCTGAACGACCAATCCATTGGCATTGAGCTGGTGAACACCGGACATTGTGATCAGCCAAGTGCAGCAACAGCAAGCAATACAGTCCGTCCGGCGCTTTGTCTGACACCGGATTTTGACCCACAGCAAATGCAGCTGCTGGCGCTGCTGCTCAAAGATATTCTCAAACGTTATCCTGACATCAGCGCTACCCGGGTTCTGGCACACAGTGATATAGCCCCGGCGAAAAAGCAGGACCCGGGGCCACGTTTTCCCTGGCAGTGGCTGGCAACCCAGGGCATTGGGGCCTGGTATGACAACCACAGCGTGCGCCAATATTTTCAGCAGCCTGTGTTAACCGGCGGCATCACCCAGCTGCAACAGGCGCTCAGGCTTTACGGTTATGCCATTGAAGTAACAGGTGAACATGACGAGCAAAGCAAACTCTACTTCAGTGCTTTTCAAAGGCACTTTGTGCCTGAGCACATCACGGGCGGGATGGATGATAAAAGCATTGCAGTGTTATCTGCCTTACTGGCAAAGTATCGGCCGGACGCATTTTTACAATTGCTCCGGCAAACAGCGCCTACATGCCCAATGCATCGCGCTAACAAGCCCGGCATGGCAAGCTGTCACACTAAAGATCATCAACAAACAACAATAAATAACAACAAGAACTGACAACGAGGTGAATTTTGTCTGACTGGCTGACGCTGCTACCCGCGCTGGTGGCTTTGATTGTGGTGCTGTGGAAAAAAGAAGTGATAGTGGCACTGCTGTTATCGTTGTTTTGTGCCGAACTGCTGTTACTGAGCCAACAGGGTGAGTCTGTTGTGACCGCCACTGCGCTGGGTGGCCTCAATACACTGGAAGCACTGATCAAAGTGATGTCAGATCCGGGCAATGCACGCTTATTGTTATTTGCCCTGCTGGTCGGTGCGTTAATGGCTTATATGCGTTATTCCGGCGGTGTAAATGCGCTGGTGACCCGCCTGGTGGCGCGTGGTATTGCCAAAAATGGCCGGCAAAGCAAGCTGCTGGCATTTTTTACCGGTGTGGCCATTTTTATTGAATCAAACCTGTCTGTGCTGACTGCAGGTATTTTATCGCGGGGTTTATTTGATAAATTTAAAATGAGCAGAGCCGAACTTGCTTATATTATCGACAGTACCAGCGCGCCTATCTGCATTCTGATTTTACTCAATGGTTGGGGCGCTTATGTGCTTGGTTTGCTTGGCAGTTATCAGCTGCCGGAAAATCCGGTGTCAATTCTGATACAAACCATTATGTTTAACTTCTATCCGTTGTTCACACTGGCGCTGGTGCTTTTTACCATTATCAGTGGGCGTCATTATGGCCCGATGAAAACTGCCTGGCAGCGTCAGCAACAATTGCATAATGCCACGACAGATCTCGGCGAAGGGCCAGAAATCAGCCAAGGCAAAGCCCGTTATATGCTACTGCCTTTGCTGACGATGATCCTGTCGATGGTGGGTTTTATGTATTGGACAGGCCAGGGCGATTTAGCCGCAGGCTCAGGCTCCAAATCTGTGCTCTATGCCACTGCCCTTGCCTGTTTAGTCGCTTATGCTTTGCTTCGGTTTGACAATAAATTCAGTCATCAGCAGCTGGTGGATATTGGTTATAAAGGCATGAGTGAACTATTGGCGTTAACGACTATTTTATTGTTAGCCATTGCGCTTGGCGCCAGCTTAAAAACACTGGGCACTGGTACCTTTATTGCCGGTTTAGTGGCAAGTTCAATGCCGCTGTTTTTAATTCCGGCCATGATGTTTTTAGCAGGTGCTTTGATTTCCTTTACCACAGGCACCTCCTGGGGCACCTTTGCTATTCTGATCCCTATTGGCATGCCACTGGTGCTGGAGCTGAATTTACCACCAGCCCTGATACTGGCGGCCATTTTAGGCGGTGGTGTATTTGGCGATCATTGCTCGCCTATTTCAGATACCACGGCGGTGAGTTCAGTGGCAGCAGGCTGTGATTTATTAGAGCATGTGCGTACCCAAATGCCTTATGCAGTGTTTTGTGCTGTCGCCAGTTTTATTGCTTATCTGCTCTGTGGTTGGTGGATGATTTAACAAAGGTTCAAAACGGCCAACAGCTGCGACAAATCACCGGCAACAAAGATCCGCACATCCACCCGCTTTGCCTTCTTTCCTGCCATAAAAAATCCCGCCAACAGGCGGGATTTTTTCTACTGAATGTTCAGGCCATCGCTGAAAACGGCGTTTAGCTTAACAACTCAGCAGGCGTTAACAACACCAGATCGGCCGCCAGCTTCAGTGCATCCACCGGCCACATCACTTCGGGTCTTGGCTGATCAACACCCGTCACCCCTTCCTGCGGTCTACAACTTGCCAACACGTTAAGCCACTCAGGATCCAATTTGTCCACTCCCTGCACAGCCCCCACTAAAGCAGCGGCAATAGCTGCATGGCTGCCGGTGTCACCGCCCTGCCGGATACTGTCCACTATGGCTTCCCCCACAGATTTGGCATAAAGCAATTGCCAGATAGCATGATGAAAAGCACAAAGCGCCGGGTTCGCCGGATTTTCATAGTTGGCAGGCGGCATAAAAAGCGCCTGATCGATGGTCTGGCGCAGTATAGTTTCCACTTTGAGATCGCGTGCCCATTGTTGTAAGTCCTGGTAAAGCTCATCAATACCGGCACCAGTATCTATGGCTTTGGCGAGCAACATGGCATAAAGCGCACTGATTTGCTGGCATAACAGCGCAGGCTGCGTGATAGCGGTGTCGGTCATGGCCCAGGCGGCAATTTGCGGCAGTGAAAAATGCACACCCATCATAGCAACAGGCAGCTGGCGGCCAAGCGCCGACAGCCCAAAATCCTGTTCGGAAGGCGTTACCGTTAACGCCTGTTGTAAAGATGCCGAAATCGCAAAAGGCTGGCTTTGCAGCCAATACTGATAGGCCGAAGCCGCATCGGCACTTTGATAACAGCGGCAAAACGCCAGCATGCGGCACAATAACAACACCAACTCGCCTTCTTCAGTGGGCTGGCCAGGCAAGGTGTGCCAGGGGCCTTCGCGAAGGCTTAATAAGCTACCTGCCCCCAGAGCACGACGCTCTTGCGGAGCTAAAAACTCGGCCTGAACCCCTAACGCGTCACCCGCCAGCAAAGCCACCAGTGCGCCCTGGGCGCGGGTTATTTTCTGCTGTTGCTCAATGCTGACTGCGCTGTTATCCATCGGTCACTCCGCTTGAAATTTATCCTTGGCTAGCTTACTTAAGATATTGATTATTTACCAGTTTCTGTATGTTTTTTTATCAGTTGTAAACAATCGGCCAGCTGATGCTGCCAGGCAGTTAACTCAATACCAAAAGTCTTTTGTATTTTTTGATTATTTAACCTGGAATTGGCCGGTCTTTTGGCTGCTCTGTTCAGGCTCAGGCTGTCGGTGGGCAGCACTTCGGGTTGTTGCTCCAGCAGTCCTTCATCCACCGCATAATAAAAAATGGTATTGGCAAATTCATACCAGCTGCACTCACCGGCCGCAGTTAAGTGATAAATACCGCTCACAGCGCGCGCTTGTTCCTGTGACATGGCAACAATCTGGCTAAAAATACTGACCACAGCGTCAGCCACTGCAGTAGCGCTGGTGGGTGCGCCCACCTGGTCATCCACCACCAAAAAAGGTTCCTGCCGGTTTGGTGCCAGTGACAGCATGGTGGTTAAAAAATTCCGGCCGCTATGACTATACAACCAGCTGGTGCGCAAAATGACATAACGGCAGCCTGAGCTAATAATGGCATGTTCGCCAGCCAGTTTACTGCGGCCATATTGTTGCCGAGGGTCTGTCTCATCAGTTTCAACATAAGGTTCGGTTTTTTTGCCATCAAACACATAGTCGGTGGAAAAATGGCATAACCAGCTATGCTGCTCTTTGGCTATAGTAGCCAGAGTCGCCGGCAACTGGTGATTCAGTTGCTCGCATAAAACGCTATTTCGCTCAGCACCATCCACATCTGTCATGGCAGCAGCATTGACAATTAAATCCGCCGGATGCTGTAAAAACCATTGTTGCACCGCAGTGCTGTCGGTTAAATCCAGCTCCTGCCGGTTTGGCGTTAATACAGTGCCAAGCGCGGTTAAATCTTCGGTAAGTGCCTGACCCAACTGGCCGGTGGCGCCTAATAACACTATTGTCAGCATAAAAATTCTTTATCAGAAAAGTTAAAACACAGGTCTCAAAGCCAGGTTCAGGCAGAGACACAAAATGAGCAACATGGTTGCGATCGCTATATCTGGCAGATAAAAAAAGCCAACCGGCTTGGGTTGGCTTTTTCTCAGCAGTTCAACTTAACCGCCGTATTTTTCCGCCAGATATAACCAGGTTTCCAGCACAGTATCAGGGTTCAGCGACACTGAATCAATGCCTTGCTCCATCAGCCATGCGGCAAAATCTTCGTGATCGGATGGGCCCTGACCACAAATACCCACGTATTTACCTTTGGCTTTGGCGGTAGAAATCGCCATCGACAACAGCTTTTTAATGGCAGGGTTACGTTCATCAAATAAGTGCGCGATTAAACCGGAGTCACGGTCCAGACCCAGAGTGAGCTGAGTTAAATCGTTAGAACCAATAGAGAAACCGTCAAAATATTCCAGGAACTCATCAGCCAGCAGACAGTTACTTGGCAGCTCGCACATCATAATGACTTTCAGGCCATTTTCGCCGCGTTTTAAGCCTTGCTCAGCCAGCAGGTCAATCACAGCCGCCGCTTCTTCTAAAGTCCGCACGAATGGGATCATCACCTCAACATTGGTAAAGCCCATGTCGTTACGCACCCGTTTTAACGCTTCACATTCAAGCGCAAAACAATCGCGGAAGTCTTCAGAGATATAACGTGAGGCACCACGGAAACCAATCATCGGGTTTTCTTCGTGTGGCTCATACTGCTGACCGCCGACTAAGTTGGCGTATTCGTTCGATTTAAAATCGGACATCCGAACTATGACACGCTCTGGCGAAAAGGCCGCAGCTAAAGTTGAAATGCCTTCAGTCAGTTTGCCAACGTAGTATTCAACGGGTGAGGCGTAACCTGCCATCATCTCGTCAATGGTGGCTTTCACATCGGCTGGCTGGGCATCGTAATTGAGCAGCGCTTTGGGATGAACACCAATACCCCGGTTGATAATAAATTCCAGACGCGCCAGACCAATACCGGCGTGCGGTAGCTTGGCAAAGCTAAAAGCACGCTCCGGGTTACCGACGTTCATCATGATTTTCATTTTCAGCGGTGGCATCTGATCAACACGGGAAGTAACCACGTTAAATGGCAGAATACCCTCGTAGACAAAACCTGTGTCACCTTCAGCACAAGACACTGTCACCTGCTGACCTGTTTTCACCAGGCTGGTGGCGTCACCGCAACCAACGACCGCCGGAATACCCAGCTCACGCGCAATAATAGCAGCATGACAGGTACGGCCACCGCGGTTGGTGACGATGGCTGAAGCGCGTTTCATGATAGGTTCCCAGTCAGGGTCTGTCATGTCAGTAATCAGTACATCACCTGGCTGAATTTGGTCCATATCGGCGATGCTGGCCAGCACTTTGGCGGTACCAGAGCCAATTTTATGGCCGATAGCACGGCCTTCGGTCAGCACAGGTGCGCTGCCCTGAAGCTGAAAGCGTTCCATTGAGTTGCTGTCTTCACGCGAACGCACAGTCTCAGGGCGGGCCTGTACTATATAGAGTTTGCCGTCGATACCATCTTTAGCCCATTCGATATCCATCGGACGGCCGTAATGTTTTTCAATAGTGATAGCCTGACGGGCCAGCTCTTCCACTTCAGCATCGGTCAGTGAAAACTGACGGCTTTTGGCCTGTGGAATATCTTCAATCTTGACTTGTTTGCCATGACCCTGCTCAGATGAATACACCATCTGTACCAGTTTTGAGCCTAAAGTACGGCGCACCACGGCTGGGCGACCTGCAGCAACTGTGGGTTTATGTACATAAAATTCGTCAGGGTTAACCGCACCCTGCACCACCATTTCGCCTAAACCATAAGATGAAGTCACAAAAACCACATCTTCAAAACCTGATTCGGTATCAATAGAGAACATGACGCCTGAAGAAGCGCAGTCTGAACGCACCATGCGCTGCACACCGGCAGATAAAGCCACACCACGGTGGTCATACCCCTGATGCACACGGTAAGAAATAGCGCGGTCATTAAATAAAGAGGCAAAGACGTGTTTGATGGCTTCAATAACTGCATCATAACCACGGACGTTTAAGAAAGTTTCCTGTTGTCCGGCAAAGGAGGCGTCCGGCATATCTTCGGCAGTGGCAGAAGAACGAACCGCAAAAGAGGCATCATCACCCATACCTTCACAAAGTTTGGCGTAGGCTGCATGAATGGCTTGTTCGAACTCCGGCTGAAATGGGGTGTCAATTACCCACTGGCGGATCTGGGCACCGGCTTTGGCCAGCTCAGTGACATTGTCTACGTCAGTTTTATCCAGTAACTGGTAAATCCGCTCATTCACACCACTTTGTTCCAGAAACTGATTAAAAGCTTCCGCCGTGGTGGCGAACCCGCCTGGCACTTGCACACCGGCGTTGGCCAGGTTACTGATCATCTCACCCAATGAGGCATTTTTGCCGCCGACCCGTGGAACATCGTGCATGCCCAAGTCCTGATACCAAACAACGAATTCTTGCACAGTATGTCTCCAATTTTTGTTGCAGGTTAGGTAAGCTTACGAGGCTCGCTACATAAGCAAAAAGATTCTACACTGCCAGACGGCTTAAATAAAACCTTAATTTTTAATGTAATTTTATAACAACAAGCAGGAGTTCAGCGTGCGCACAGCCTTTTATATCTCGGATGGCACAGGTATTACCTCAGAAGTATTCGGCCACGCCTTACTCTCTCTTTTTCCAGCAGAATTTGACCATGTGACCATCCCATTTGTTGAAACCGCCGACAAAGCCTTACAGACTAAACAACGCATTAACGATCGTTATAAAACTACCGGTGTGCGGCCCTTGGTGTTTTTAACTTTTGTTGATGAAGGCTTGCGCGCCATTATCAACAGCTCAGAAGCAGTCTGTTATGACTTTCTGAATGCTTTTGTTGAACCAATGCAAAAAGAGCTCGGCATTCAGGCGATGCCAAAAACCCACAGAACTCATAGTATTCATGAAAAAACCTATGATTTTCGGATTGACGCTGTGAACTATGCGCTGGCCAATGACGATGGTTCTAACTTAAAGGACTACGCCAAAGCCGATATTATTCTGGTTGGCGTGAGCCGCTCAGGTAAAACGCCAACCAGCTTGTATCTGGCTTTGCAATACGGCATTAAAGCGGCCAACTATCCTTTTGTCGAAGAAGATATGGATCATCTGAGTTTGCCCAAGGTGCTACAGCAGCATAAAAGTAAATTGTTTGGCTTAACCATTACGCCGGAGCGACTGTCGCAAATCCGTGAGCAGCGCAGGCCTAACAGCCGTTATTCGTCTTTGCGTCAGTGCAAACTGGAGCTGGCGGAAGTGGAGAATCTGTATAAAAAAGAGCGAATTCCGTATTTAAACTCCACCACTTTATCCATTGAAGAAATTTCGGCAAAAATCATGGCTGAAACCGGCTTAAAGCGGCAAAAATACTGATAAAAGCACTATTCAAACGCTATAAGTTGCCACAACCCGCAGCCTATTAAGTACAAGGATTGTAGATGACAGACCATCAGCCTTTACCCTCCTGGCGTCCCGGTCCACGCCGTGATGCCATTCTGAACTTTATCAATCAGGTGACCAATCCTGAATCCCCTTGTTATGTAGCGCCCCAGGACAGAATCGCCACTTTTGATCATGACGGCACCTTATGGGTGGAAAAACCTGATGTGACCGAAATCACTTTTATTAAAGATCTGATGCAGCACGATGAAATCAGGTCCAAGCCACTCTGTGGCACTGTGCAGGGTTTTATCCGTCACGGCCTCGCGGTTTTTATGGAGAAATTATTACAAGACACCCGCTGGTTATTAAGGGAATGGATAGATGGGGTCAGCACCGATGACTATAAACACTGGGTACAATGCTGGCTTGGTAAAGCTTTACATCCCAGATTTCAACGCCCTTACCCACAACTGGTGTATCAGCCGATGCTGGAAGTGCTCGCACTATTTCGTCAGCATGGTTTTCGCAATTATCTGGTCTCCGGCGGTAGCTGTTATTTTATCCGTGCTTTTTCCGAGCAGGCTTATGGCATTGGACCTGAACAGGCGCTTGGTAGCCAGCTCAGAACAAAGGTCACTGAGAAAAACGGTCAGCTGTCCGTCGAACTCAAACCCATTCCCTGGTTTTTAGATAACGGTAAAGGCAAGGTGCTTTGTATTGAAAGCCATATCGACCGTCATCCTATTGCCGCTTTTGGCAACAGCAGCGGTGATATTGCCATGTTACGCTGGGCAGGTCAGAGCAAAACTTCGTTATGTATGTTTATTCATCACACAGATGCTGAACGTGAATATGCATACTGCCCGGGGCAAAAAACGCTCAAAGCAGTCAGCGACTATGGCTGGCACCTGGTGGATATGAAAAACGACTGGCTACAGATATTTCAGGCAGCAACCGCAGAACAACACAAAACCGAAGTGGCCAGCTCAACGTTGTAACAGCTGCTGACGCAATTGGGCCGGGCTGAGTGTTAAAGACTCGCCCTGTTCCAGATGTTTCACCAGTTCAACAATAGCGGCGTTGACCGGCGTGGCAATGCCGGTATCAATGCCAAGGCGCACCACTGCGCCGTTTAAATACATCACTTCAGTACGCCGGCCGGCCTGAATGTCGTCCCACATGGAAGAGCGCGCTGCATCGTCAATTTTTAACATTTGCCGCGCCAGCAGCCGGAACAACCAGGTGGGTAAACGCAATAGCCAGGGCAACCAGTGATTGGGTAACAGCGTCATCGCCTGAGGTTTCACCTGCAGTGCTCTGGCCACCTGCAGCCATTCCTGCATAGCTGCCGCTAAAACCAGTCGCAAGTCCTGCTGCAACAACTGTTGTTTCAGCGGTAAACCCGATAACGCATTAAGCGCATTATTTAGGTTTAACAACAACTTGCCATATTCAACTGCACGCATATCGGCACATAACTGCACACCAGAGCCATAATGGCGGAAGATTGCTGCCAGATAGTCCAGTTTATGCTGGTTGCTTTGTGGCCACAGCAGCTGACCAGAACTGGTTTGCTGAAAATGGCCAGGTCCGGTTTTGACGACATTAAAAGGCACCACGGCTCTGTACACCGGATTACTCAGGCTGGCGCTTAACATGGTATCCACACCAATGCCGTTTTGCAGCGCAATCACTGGCACATCGGGGCGGATAAACTTTTTCAGCTGTGGAATAAGATGTGGCAGACTGATAGCTTTCACGGTCAGTAAAATCACATCACATTCAATCAGACTGACCATCGAAGTATAAAAAGCCGGTGCTATAGCACTGGCGTTGCCACCCGGGAAACCGGCCGACAAACCATAAGCGGCCAGCTCCAGCCCTAAAGCCTCACGGCCAAAAAACTGCACAGCAAGGCTTTTGTCCTGCGCCAGAATAGCACCTAAAAAACAGCCGATGCTGCCAGCACCAACAATACCCACAGTGCTGTGAATTGCAGCACTGTGGGTTTGCGATTGGATATCCAGGCCAGATGTTGGCGCCATAACCACCGGACTTACTTGCGGACAGTCTGCAGAGTATCGGCGATTAAAAAGGCTAATTCCAGTACCTGATCGGCATTTAACCTGGGGTCACACTGGGTGAAATAACGCTGACTTAAATCGTTTTCAGACAAACCATAAGCACCGCCGGTACATTCAGTGACATGCTCGCCCGTCATCTCCAGATGAATACCACCGGCGTGGCTGCCTTCGGCTTGATGCACCGCAAAGAAGTTACGGATCTCACGCAAAATGGCTTCAAAATCACGGGTTTTGTAGTCATTGCTGGCTTTGACCGTATTGCCGTGCATTGGATCTGAACTCCAGACCACTTTACGGCCTTCACGCTGCACCCGGCGCACTAAAGCCGGCAGTTTATCGGCCAGTTTGTCGGCGCCCATCCGGGTGATCAACGTTAAACGGCCCGGAATATTGTCCGGGTTTAATTGGTCAATTAAACGGATAAGGTCCAGCTCATCCATACCAGGGCCAACTTTGACACCTATCGGGTTATGAATACCACGGAAAAACTCAATATGGGCATGGTCCAACTGCCGGGTACGCTCACCAATCCACACCATATGCGCCGAGCAGTCGTACCAGAGGCCGGTCAGCGAATCACGGCGCGTTAAAGCTTCTTCGTAATTGAGCAGCAATGCTTCATGCGAGGTATATAAAGTGGTTTCGCGGATAGAAGGTGAATTTTGTGCGCTGATGCCACAAATTTCCATAAAGCGCAGTGCTTCCTGAATTCGCTGCGCTATATCCTGATAGCGGCCTTTGAGTGGGTTGCTTTCAACAAAACCCATATTCCAGCGGCTCACCTGATGTAAATCGGCAAGGCCCCCCTGGGCAAAAGCCCTTAATAAATTTAAGGTTGCAGCCGAATGATGATAAGCCGTTAATAACCGGTTTGGGTCTGGCCGGCGCGCCGCTTCGGTAAATTCAAAGCTGTTGACGATATCACCGCGGTAACTTGGCAGGCTGACGCCATTGATGGTTTCTAAGTCGCTCGAGCGCGGTTTGGCATATTGCCCCGCCATCCGTGCCACTTTCACCACAGGACAACCGCCGGCAAAAGTCATCACCACTGCCATTTGCAATAATACTTTAAAGGTATCGCGGATTTTTGGCGCATTAAAGTTACTAAAGCTTTCCGCACAATCGCCGCCTTGCAGTAAAAAGGCATTGCCTTCGGCAACCTGCCCTAACTGACTAAAGAGATCGCGGGTTTCCTGCGCAAAAACCAAAGGCGGAAACGAATGCAGCTGCTGCTCCACATTGGCCAGCAGGGCCGGATCATCGTAATGGGGTTGTTGTTGGATGGGAAATGCTCGCCAACTTTGAGGCGTCCAGGTCGTCACTTTGCGTATCCTATTAAGGTTATGAAATGGGGAATTGATTCACTTTGGCTATTAATCCAAGGACAAAGTAAATTTATTACCGGCCAATTTCAATCGCTAATTTGTTATAACCTAGAATTTAGCCGTCTGTTGGCGAAAAATGCAGCACAAAGGCAAAGCTGATGCGGATCCTGAGGTAAAAAAACAACAAAAGCGCCATCAGCGCCTTTGTTGTAATTCAAGCAATAAATGCTCGCAGGCTTGTTCTATCATCTGACGCACCAGCTCAAAACCACGGGCGCCACCATAATATGGATCAGGCACCTCGGGTTGACTGGCGTATTCCGGGTGGTAACTCATCAACAAATTGAGTTTGTGCTGATGCTCCGCCGGACAACGGCGTTTTAACGCCGCGAGATTTTCCAGATCCATAGCTAAAATCAAATCGTAATAATCAAAGTCGGTGCTTTGTACCGGGCGGGAGTAAATGCCTTTAAAACTGACGT
The DNA here is from genome assembly GCF_025245835.1 of Rheinheimera sp. 4Y26. Taxonomy (GTDB): domain Bacteria; phylum Pseudomonadota; class Gammaproteobacteria; order Enterobacterales; family Alteromonadaceae; genus Pararheinheimera. The sequence continues at coordinate 104,538 of NZ_JAOBWS010000011.1, read as the reverse complement.
CAATGGCCGCTTTGATGCTACGTGGATCCGGCGGAGCACCTTTATGACTGGCGCTGGTACCGGCAGATTCAATTTCACAAGCAAAGTTATTTTCCGCCGCCAGCTGCCGGAAAATGGCATGAGCTGTGGGCGAACGGCAAATATTACCCAGACAAACAAAGAGTATTTTCATCACAAAAACATTCCGGAAATAGCGCTTGCGGCAGTATACGAACTTTGTAACTATTTGCCAAAGCGTCATTTTATCGCCATCAAAGGCTTTTCCCGACCCAAGGACATACAGTGCACACAGAAATTCAACAAGTAGAATCGCAACTGAATCAGGTGATCCTCGGCAAAGCTCCGCAAATCCGGCTCGCGCTGACTTGCCTGTTAGCGCAGGGCCATTTATTGCTGGAAGATTTGCCCGGAATGGGCAAAACCACACTGGCGCACGCTTTGGCACAAAGCCTTGGTTTAAGTTACCGACGGGTGCAGTTTACCAGCGACCTGCTGCCGGCCGATCTCACCGGCTTTAGTATTTTTGATGCCCGCTCGCAGCAATTTAATTTTCAGCCAGGCCCGGTTTTTAGTCAGGTGTTATTGGCCGATGAAATCAACAGAGCCAGCCCCAAAACCCAAAGCGCTCTACTCGAAGCCATGGAAGAGCAGCAAGTGTCGGTGGATGGCGAAACCAGGCCCTTGCCGGCACCTTTTTTTGTCATCGCCACACAAAACCCGTTGTTTCACAGCGGCACCAATGCCCTGCCCGAATCGCAGCTTGACCGCTTTTTAATGCGCCTGACCTTGGGTTTTCCGGAGCGCGCCGCTGAATTGCAATTGCTGCAACAGGACCAACAAAACCGCCAGCAGCAGCAGTTACCAGCGCTATTGAGCACAGAGCGGCTTAGGGCACTGCAGGCACTGGTGCCACAAATTACCGCCACCGATGCTGTACTGGGTTATATGCTGGATCTTATCCGGCAAAGCCGGCAGCGCTCAGACATGCTGCCGCTGTCACCGCGTGCGGCACGGGGTCTGGTGCGGGCCGCTAAAGCGTACGCTTTTTTACAGCAACGGCAGTTTGTAACCACTGAAGACGTACAGGCGGTGTTTGCCGCAGTGGCCGAACACAGACTACAACCGCGGCAACAGCAACATCAGTCCAACCTCAGTGCGCTGTTAATTCAGGAAACTCCATGCAGCTGCTGAAACACAAGCTGCAAAGCTGGGTCAGACATAAAATATGGGTCTGGCTGGAGCGGCGCCAGCCGCCTGTGAGCCAGCTGACACTGCGCCAGAATATTTTGTATGTGCTGCCAAGCAAATATGGCATTTCGTTGTTTGCGCTGGCGGCTATTTTGTATTTATTAGGCAGTAACTATCAGAATAATCTGATTTTATTACTCAGTTTTTTACTGATTGGCCTACTGCTGCTCGCTATTATCCTCGCTTTTAAGAATCTGCATGGTCTGGTACTACAAAGCGGCGAAACCACGGCTGCTTTTGCCGGTGACATGCTCAGTGTGCAGCTACACCTTGCCAATCAACGAGGGCGTCAGTTGCTGGAGTTCAGCTTAAACGGCGAGCCACAGTTATTCTGGACTTTGCCCTCAGAGGTAATGCTGCAGGTGGACAGTTCGCGCCGTGGTTTTTACCGGCTGCCGCGTTTTAAAATTCAGAGTCTGTACCCTTTTGGTTTAGTACGCTGCTGGTGTTATCCGGCGCTGAATCAAAGTTATTGGGTGTATCCCAATCCCTTGCAACAACAAATGCAACAGCATCTGCCAACAGGTGATGGTGAGCTGCAATGGTCGCATTTAAGCCCTTATCAAATGGGCGATGCACTGCAACGTATTGACTGGAAACGATTATCACGCCAGCCGTCTCAGCCTGTAGTGAAGGTGTTCAGTCAACAGGGCTCAGAGTTACACCAGCTGGTGGTGCCTTCCCTGTCAGGCGCTGCACTTGAGCAGGCACTATCGCAGATTTGTGCGCAAATTCTGCATTTGAGTCACCGGCATCTGCCTTATACCCTGGAAGTCCAGGGCCGGCTGCTCACAAGCGAACAACTCACAACTGCACAAAACGCGGGTGGACAAAGCACGGTGCAGCCGGGCCTTAGCAGCGAAGAACTGCACCGCCAACGTTGTCTGGAGGCGCTGAGTTTATGTTAGCGAATCAGGCATCCTACCCCGCAGTACCAAGCCCTGTGATCTGGCGATTGTGGCTGATCCAAAGTTTGTTATTGCTATTACTGGCACCGGCTTTTAATTTCTGGAGTCTGGCCATTTTTGCGTTGTTGCTGCTGGCCAAACTGCCGCAGTTATTGCTGAGCAGACCAGCATGGAGTTTAAAGTTATCCAATTTGCTGGCGCTGACCATAGTTTCTGCCCTGCTGTTATTTGCCAGGGATCTGGGGGTGTTGCATCTGATGATCCACCTGTTGCTGCTGGCGGCTATTTTGCGGCTGCTCGGATTTCGTCAAAATGACCACGCTGATGTGCAGCAGCTGTTATGGGTGCAGTACTTTTTATTTGCCTGTTGTTTTATTCTGCATCAGGCACTGGGTATGGCGCTGCTGGTATTTATGTTGTTGTTATTACAACTGCAAAGCCATTACCTGGCTTTTGCTGCGCCCGGCAGTACATTTCCCTATAAATCTGCGCTGAAAACCAGCCTGATATTTGTGCCTTTGTGGTTAGGTTTGTTTTTGCTGTTTCCACGCATTGCGCCACTCTGGGCTCTGCCCGGTGCCAAACAGGCGATGACGGGGCTCGGTGATGAACTGAACCCGGGAAGTATTGAACGTTTGGTCGAAAGCGACGAGCTGGCGTTTCGGGTTGAATTTCAAAGCCGCCTGCCACAGCCGGATGAACTTTATTGGCGCGCCAGAATTTACGATACTTTTGATGGCAACAGCTGGCGGCGGCGTTATAACAACGATCTGGCTGACTTTAGCAAGATAAAACACAACAGCAACCTGAGCTTCAGCTACAAAATTATTGTTGAACCACATCAGCAGCGGCATTTGTATAGCCTTGGCGTGCCACTGAAGGTCAATTATCCGCAGCGCATTGACACCGATGCGCTGCTGAGCAGCCCCAGTGTGCTGAGCCAACGTGCCAGCTTTCAGGTGCAGTCGGTGCTTACCCCTGTACCTGATTTCCCCGGTGCAAAAAACAATACCAATTTGCAGCTGCCGCCCGGCAATCCAAAAAGCCGGGCACTCGCCGCGCAGCTTGCGGCTGAACATAAAACACCGGAACAACTGGTACTGGCCATTGGCCGTTATTTGCGCGAAGGCGGCTTTCGATACAGCCTGAACCCGCCGGCTTTGTCGGGCGATCAGATTGATATGTTTTTATGGCAAAGCAAAAGTGGTTTTTGCAGTCATTATGCTCAGACCACCACCTTTTTATTACGCGCCGCCGGTGTACCAGCGCGAATTGTCGGCGGATATCTGGGCGGCGAATGGCGGGATAACCAAAGTTATCTGGAAGTCACCCAAAGGGCTGCCCATGCCTGGGTGGAATACCTGCATCAGGGGGCCTGGCATAAATTTGACCCCACACTGCAGGTGGCGCCAGAGCGGCTATTTGCCAGTCTGGAAGATTTGTTGTCGGCCGCTGATTTATTACGATTGGAAGGCAATTGGCTCGGCCGGGCAGGTTTTGCCAAACAACTGCTGCAACAACTGGAAGATCTGGATTATTACTGGTCACGCTGGGTACTTGGTTTTGACAATGAACAGCAACAATCCTTGCTGGGCAGCGTGAAAAACCGGCTATTGGAGCTGGCGGCGCTGGATTGGTGGTATTACATCAAAATAATCCTACTGCTACTGACTGCCACGTTATTAAGCAGGTTGTTATGGCTGCGCCTGACCACTGCGCCGCCTGTTATTTCCGTTTGGCTTGTGCAAGAGCTCAGCCCCTGGCTAGCCAAAACGCCTGAACAAACTGTGTTGCAATATCTGGCTGCCTTGGGTCATCACTCAACACTGCAACAACAAAGCGCTGTGGTGGCAGCACATTATCAGCAACTGGTATTTGCCGGTGACATCAAAGCCGAAAAGCCACTCAGAGCAGAAGTGCGGCAGCTGAAAAAACTGCTGAAACAACAACGCCGCTAATGCGGCGTTGTGATTAAATAGTTGTTGTTTTTATCTGAGTGAGTTTTGTTTAAGCCTCGGCTTTACTACCCAGAATGCGCAGCGCCACCTGTATATGTTCAGCACAGGTTCGGCCAAGATCTGTCAGATAACCACCATCTTCCTGCGTCACCAACCCTTTGTGATAAAGCCTGGCGATGGCGGCTTTGCTGGTGTCGTCGGCATCTTTGTGGGCTTTAATGCCCTCCAGACTACTGTCTAAATTAAATAAATTCAAAATACGGATTTCGGCATTCAGATCAGCATTAACAGGCATAGTGCCTCCTTGTGTGATTGCTGTGTCCAGCTTAGTCTTTGCAAGCGCCAAAGCGCATGCATTCTGTATTAATTTAGCGAGTCATCCCGCCAGAATTTAGTGCCTTTAATGGTGGCCTGCAACGCAAGACCTGACTCTGTCAGCTGATAAATGGTAATGTTATCAACGGTAATTTCGCCGCCTATCGCGTCACCTTTATCTTTGGCTTTTGCTGCTGCGTCCAGCTGTCCGCCAAAAGCCCAGCCATGCTCAACAAAACGGCGCAGCGCATCTTTGGTATGGAATACAAACACCAGACGGTAATCTTTGGCTCCCAGGCCCAGACCAATGCCCAACTCTCCCATCTTCATATAAGTAACAGTGCCATTGTTGCTGTGCACCACGCCATAACCACCACCGGCGCTGGCAAACAGCAGATTGACATTTGCATTACTGAACACCGCATATCCGGCAGAACGTTCGATGGTATCTGCGGCATAAGGTTTTTGCCGGTACAGTGTATTCAGCGTTTCAGCGCGCATATTTTCAATGGCCTGGCGTTGCTGTGACACACTTTTTCCCTGATGCGACGCACAGCCGCTTAACAGCGCACTCAGCAATACCAAAAAGAAAATCCAGGGTTTCATTGTTACTCCTTAAACGACAGTTAGATCATCACGGCTTTGGGTCTAATCCTGAACCGGGGCTGCAAGGCTTGTATCGCTAATCTGTTGTGCGACCAGCCGCGGACACTGCTTTGCAACTTTTTGGTGTTTTTGCAGATATCAGGTCCGACCTTCCTCAGCACTGAGACTCTGGTTATTTTCTAAAGTTGCCTGGGTAACACCACAAGAGTCAGAGCCAATGCCGAACATAAAACAGCCAAGTGACTGAATATCAATTGTTTCACACTGTTTCACAGCCAAAGATGATTGTAAACACCCAACAGCAGCAAAAAAAAACGGGTTACCATTGCAACCCGCTTTTCTGACACAGCCTTTGTTCAAAATACCGCTGATTTTTTCTTTAAGCCTGTAACTTCAACTCAAGGTTGCTGGCGCAAGGCGTCGATACGTTTTTCCAGTGGTGGATGGCTCATAAAAAGCTCAGACGCTGCAGGTTTATTGGCTATACCAAAAGCCATCATTGAACCTTCCAGCTGGCTTTCATGGTTATTACGCAGACGTTCCAGCGCCGCCACCATTTTATTGGCACCGACCAGTTTGGCGGCGCCGGCATCGGCACGGTATTCACGCTGACGTGAGAACCACATCACAATAATGCTGGCCAACACACCAAAAATCATTTCCAGCACAAAAACTGTTGCCATATAGGCAAAACCACCGCTGGACGATTCTTCATCACTGCTGCGACCGGCATTGGAAATAGCACCGGCAATTAAACGCGCCAGGAAAATGACAAAGGTATTCACCACGCCCTGGATCAGCGTCAGTGTCACCATATCGCCATTGGCCACGTGTGACACCTCGTGTGCCAGCACAGCTTCCACTTCATCTTCCCGCATATTGCGTAATAAGCCTGTACTGACTGCAACCAACGCGTTGTTGCGGTTCATACCGGTGGCAAAAGCATTCATTTCCGGTGAATCATAGATGGCCACTTCCGGCATACCGATACCGGCTTGCTTGGCCTGACGGGCAACAGTGCTCATCAGCCACTGCTCTGTGGCATTGCGGGGTTGTTCAATGACCACAGCGCCAGTGGATCGTTTGGCCATCCATTTCGACATGGCCAGCGAAATAAAAGAACCGCCAAAACCAAAAACGGCGGCCAGCACCAATAACCCCCCCATGCTGCTGCGATCAATGCCAAACACTTTAAAAATGATGCTTAAAACCACAGACAACACCAGCATCACAGCTAAGTTGGTCAATAAAAACAGCACTATACGCTTCATAAATACCTCGGTTACTTCATTTGATGTTGCTACTATATGGGCTTGCCGATAGTTTTCAACCTGGGCTTGTGCCTGATTTGTAAAGGTTGATGTCAGAGCTACTGCCTCTGCGATATCCTGGTCCCTGATGGAGTCTGTATGAAATTATTGTTATTAAGTTCGTCCCGCGCCGGCAACAGCGCTTATCTGGCACCAAATCTGGCTCAGATTGCCAGCCATCTGCAGGGCGTTTCAACTGTGTTGTTTATTCCTTATGCCGCCGTTAGCCAAGGTTACGATGCCTATCAACAGATGGTTCAGCAGGCATTTTCAGCTATCGATATTCAGGTAGACAGCATTCACCAACACCCGGATCCGGTGGCGGCTGTCACGCAGGCTCAGGCTATAGTGGTGGGCGGTGGCAATACTTTTGTGTTGTTACAGCAATTGTACCGTCATGGTCTGATTGACAGCATCAGAGCTCAGGTGAATAAAGGTGTGCCTTATGTCGGCTGGAGTGCAGGCTCTAATATTGCCGGGCTCAGTATCCGCACCACCAATGATATGCCGGTGGTGGAGCCGCCTTCTTTTACCGCTTTGGATTTAGTACCACTGCAATTGAACCCGCATTACAGCGACTACAAACCTGAAGGTTTTCATGGTGAAACCCGCGATATGCGCCTTGGTGAATTTATGCAGTTAAACCCTGAGACCGCGGTGATTGCCCTGCCTGAAGGCACAGCTTTGGTACGCGATGGCGCTACTTTAAGTTATCAGGGGCAAACCGACGGTTATCTATTTATCGGAGGCAGTAAAACCGCGCTGCTGCCGGGGGCTGATCTATCGGCATTTTTACAGCTCTGACCTGCCCCCGCCATGGCAAACCACTGTTATAACAATGACATTGTGTTTGCCAGCGCTTTGGCAAGCGCTGTCTGCAATTCTGCGAGCGCAGCTTCCCGCTCAGCCGTTGCTGCGCTTTGATAAGGCATCACACCCAGGCAAGGCCAGGGTAAACGTTGCTGTAAATCGGCAATATTTTCATCCAGCAATAACATTTGTGGATCAACACAATTAGCAACCCAGCCAAGCACCCTGGTGCCGGAACGTTCCAGCTCGCGCGCCGTCAGCATGGCGTGATTCAGGCAACCGAGTTTCATGCCCACCACCAGCAACACCGGTAGTTTCTGTGCCAGCACCCAATCGGCAAGATAACGACCATCGTCCAGCGGTAACAACCAGCCACCGGCGCCTTCAATCAACCGAAGCCTGACCGGCAACTGCGCCGTTTCCACAAGCTGCGTATCCAACTTTTTGGTATCAATGCAGCTTTGATTTAAATTTGCCGCCAGATGTGGCGCGACCGGCTCATCAAACAATACCGGGTTGACGCTGGAATAACTAAGTTCAAGCGCCGACAACTGCTGCAGAGTTTTGGCATCGGCATTTTTGCCATCCGCATCAACCCCGGCCGCTATCGGTTTTAAGCCAATAGCCGGAATATTCAGCCTGGTAAAACCTTTGAGTAGCGCACTGCTGATAAAAGTTTTACCGGCGTCAGTGTCGGTTGCGGTAATAAACACAGATTGCATAAACAAATCCTGAAAAGGCTAAAATGGTATGCGTTAAAACCCGCAATGGGGCTCAATTGAAAGTACGTCAGCTTGTTTGGTCGCCACAATTTGCAGCACCTGATAACTCAGTGGCAACCCCTGGGCGGTGCGAAACTTTTCATAGGCACTGGCAAAAGCCGCCCAGCGTTTTTTCCCGCCAAGGCCAGTACCGGCACGACCCGCCACAAAATTGGCACCAATTTGTTTAAAACTGCGCGAAAGATGAAGCACATCCGGATAAAACAACTGATAGGTCAATTGTTGACTCTGACAGCTAAAACCCTGTGCTTTTACCGCGTTTAGCAGCACCTCTGCTGGCAAGAAGGCCAGTTGATGCGGTTTATTATCGACCTGCGCCCAGCTTTGCTGAAATTCAGCCATGGAGTCTGTCACTAAGGTGCTCAGCACCAACTGACCGCCCGGCTCTAACAGCCGGTAGCACTCAGCAAATACCGCCTCCGGCTTTGGGCACCATTGCAGCATCAGGCTACTGAAAATACAGCCGACACTTTGCGCCGGCAAAGGCAATGCCGCGGCATCGGCCTGAATATAACGGCTGGCAAGACCCAAAGTTTCAGCCTCTGCCAGCATGGCTTCACTTAAGTCGGCGGCCCAAAGCTCACTGCAGTGTTTTCTAAGCTCCGGATGCAACCAGCCGGGCCCGCAGCCCAGATCCAATAGCCTGGTTTGAGCTGGTTCCAGCTGCCGCGTTGTTGCCAGCAACGCCAGTAAATCGGTGGCGACCTGCTGCTGCAAGCTGGCCCCCTGGCTGTAACTTTGTGCCGCTTTATCAAAATGCCGGCGGATTTGCGGATCCGATGTCGCAACAGTCTGGATTGAGCGAGGCATTGCGCAAGCTGTTGGTGCAGACACTACTGCTGGACCTGATGGCTTGATACCCGTTCGATCCTTTATATAAAGTGCTGTCATAACAATTCCTTCAGTGTGGTAAACAGCAGCTTTAAATCCTGTTTTTGCTGCAGCGCACTGAGGGTAATGCGTAATCTGGCCTGGTGCAGCGGTACTGTCGGCGAACGGATGGCACTGAGCCAAATGCCTTTTGCTGCCAGTTGCTGACTCACCCACATCGCTTTGTGGCTGTCACCAATCAACAAAGGTTGAATAGCGCTTGTTGATGGCAGCAGCTCGAGCTCAAACTGCGCCGATAGCTCACGGCAATATTGAATATTTTCGATAAGTTTATCGCGCCGCCACTGCTGGCTCCGGCACAGCTGAATGCTCTGACGCATTGCAACAGCAAGCGCCGGCGACAACGCCGTGCTGTAAATAAAATGGCGGGCATTTTGAGTTAAATAATCAGCCACTACAGCGCTGGTGGCGAGAAAACCACCTTGCCCACCCAGTGCTTTACCAAAATTGGCCATCAGACACTGACTTGCATCAGTGGCAAGGCCGGCAGCAGCCAAAGATCCTGCGCCTTCCGGCCCAAATACCCCCAGGCCATGAGCGTCATCCAGTAACAATGGCGCCTGATATTGCTGGCATAATTCAACAAGTTTTGCCAAATCCGGACTGTCACCATCCATGCTGAACACACCTTCAGTGGCAACCACGGCTTTATTACTGTGTTTTTGCAGCAATTTATGAAGCGAGCCCAAATCATTGTGCAAAAAGCGCTGATACCCGCCCGGATGTTGCAAGGCCGCATCAATCATCGAGGCGTGACTGAGTTTATCCAGCAGCAAAGTTTCATCCGAAGCGGCAAGCCCCAGTAGCATCGCCTGATTTGCGGCAAAACCTGAGCTGAATAACAACACAGCGTCCACATTCAGCCAGTCACAAATTTCATCACAAAGTGCCTGATGCGGGGCTTGCTGACCACAGACCAGCGGTGAGCCGCTGCTACCCACCCCATAATCGGCGGCGCCTTGTTGCAGCGCAGCTACAACTTTGGGCTCAGTGGCAAGGCCAAGGTAATCATTGCCGGAAAAATTCAGAAGCTCACGATTCTGATAACGGATAACACGGCCGCTGACTTGCTGCGCCGTTTTTAACCGGCGCAATAACCCTGCTTGCTCACGTTCTGCCAACAGCTGCTGCATCTGTGCAATCTGCATCAGCTTTGCCCTCCGGCCTTCATGTTAAACATCAGCTGGCCGCATGAAATAACGATGGTGTGTTTTGTTCGTTAATAGCATCGGCCATGGCCGCTTCATAGGCTTCATCCGACACTTCATGGCGCTGCTCTGGTTTTAACCCCAGTTTGGCAAAAAGCTGCATATCGGCATCGGCTTCCGGGTTTTCGGTGGTTAACAGTTTGTCACCGTAAAAAATTGAGTTGGCACCGGCCATAAAACACAAAGCCTGCATTTGTTCGTTCATCCGCGAGCGGCCCGCTGATAAACGCACATGGCTTTTTGGCAGCATAATACGGGCAACGGCGATAGTGCGGATAAACTCAAAACCGTCTAAATCTTCCACATTTTCCAGCGGTGTGCCGGCTACTTTTACCAGCATATTGATAGGCACACTTTGTGGATGCTCCGGCAAATTGGCAATTTGCATTAAAAGCGCTGAGCGGTCATTGGCACTTTCACCCATGCCAACAATGCCACCACAACAGACTTTCATACCAGCATCACGCACATGGCTTAAGGTATCTAACCTGTCCTGATAAGTACGGGTGGTAATAATTTCACCGTAAAACTCGGGCGAGGTGTCGAGGTTATGGTTGTAATAGTCCAGACCGGCTTCTGCCAGCTCACGCGCCTGCTGGCCGTCAAGCTTACCCAGTGTCATACAGGTTTCCAGCCCCATGGCTTTCACACCTTTGACCATTTCCATAATGTAGGGCATGTCACGTTGTTTCGGGTTACTCCAGGCGGCGCCCATACAAAAACGGCTTGCGCCTTTGTCTTTGGCGGCTCTGGCCTGGGTCAGTACTTTTTCAACTTCCAGTAAACGTTCGCGCTCAAGGCCTGTGTTGTAATGGCCACTTTGCGGGCAATATTTGCAGTCTTCTGCGCAGGCGCCGGTTTTAATCGACAACAGCGTGCTCACCTGCACTTCCTGCGGATTAAAGTTGGCTCTGTGCACAAGCTGCGCCTGAAACATCAGTTCATTAAATGGCAATGCAAAAAGTGCATTCACTTCGTTGAGTGTCCAGTTGTGGCGCACTGCTGAATTTGACATAAATTTCCCTGTAAGCCTTAAATAGCGGCATTGTAGTTCGATGAATTTGCCGCTAGTCTAGCCGCCTGCCTTTTGAAGTCAACGCCAACCAGTTACGCAAGTTTACCACTGGTTAATTAGTGAGCATTTATGGCTATTGATCTTGCTTTTGACCGCCAACATATCTGGCATCCTTACACTTCGCTGAAAAATCCATTGCCGGTGTATCCGGTGATCAGGGCCGAAGCTTGCCGGCTTTATCTGGAAGATGGCCGCAGTTTAATAGACGGCACTTCCAGCTGGTGGTCGGCGGTGCATGGTTATAACCACCCAAAGCTCAATGCGGCTGTTACCACACAACTTGCCAGGATGAGCCATGTGATGTTCGGCGGCATAGTACACCAGCCCGCGGTGGATTTAGCCAAACTGCTGCTGTCGATGGTGCCTGACGGCTTAAACAAAGTGTTTTTTGCCGACAGCGGCTCTATTGCGGTGGAAGTGGCGCTGAAAATGGCGCTGCAGTACTGGTTGTCTAAAGGTGCGCAGGCAAAAAGCAGAATATTAAGCCTGAGTAAGGCCTATCACGGCGACACCTTCGCCGCTATGGCGGTGTGCGATCCCGATGATGGCATGCATAGTTTGTTTCGCAGTCAGTTAACCCCCCATTTATTTGCACCGGCACCACAAAGCAGGTTTGACGGCCAGTGGCTGGAGGAAGACGGCCAGAAACTGCGGCAAATCTTTGAGCAGCATCATCATATGCTTGCCGCCATGATAGTGGAGCCAGTATTGCAGGGCGCCGGCGGTATGCGGATGTATCATCCGGAGTATTTAAAAGTTTGCCGCGCTTTGTGTGATGAATTTGATGTGCTGCTGATTTGTGACGAAATTGCCACAGGTTTTGGCCGCACCGGCAAGTTATTCGCCTGTGAACACGCCGCCATCAGTCCGGACATTCTGTGTTTGGGCAAAGCACTCAGTGGTGGTTACATCACCCTTGCCGCCACACTTTGCAACGACAAAGTTGCCAACGGCATTTCAGGCGCCTTAATGCACGGGCCTACCTATATGGCCAATCCGCTGGCCTGCAGTGTAGCTATCGCCAGCCTTGAGCTGATTCAACAAAACCAGTGGCCTGCACAGGTCAAGGCGATTGAACAACAGCTGAAGGCGGAACTTGCTCCAGCGCTGTTGCTGCCACAGGTGGCTGATGTGCGGGTGTTAGGCGCCGTCGGTGTCATAGAAATGACCGGTAATGTGGATGTGGCTTTATGTCAGCGGCTTTTTGTTGAACTCGGTGTCTGGATCCGGCCTTTTGGCAAACTGTTGTATCTGATGCCACCTTTTATCATCAGCAGCAAGGAACTGACACAATTAACTCAGGCGTTACTGCATGTATGTCAGCAGCAGATCCTCACCACTGAGGCGCCTTTACCTGGCGCCTGAGTGCTGTGCTCAGAGGAGCAGAGACGGCTGTTTATTTTAATTGAAACTTCTGCTCAGTCTGGACATCCCCCTGTTGTTTGGCGCGCGCTTTATTTATCGCTTCATCAATTGCAGCGACTTTCGGATCTTTTTTCTTAAAGGGGTCGGTTTTGCCGGATTTTTCTTTTTGTTTGTCGATTTGCTTCTGCATATAAATGCCGGTGGCTACAGCCGTCGTTGCATCAATCACATCGTTGCCGGTTTGTACCTGAACACAAGCAGTTAGCACGAATAAAACAAAGACAATCAGAACATTACGCATTTTAAATCTCAATTATTTTACATTTTTATCACTTTAGGCACCCCAAACTGAATACCAGCTTTATAAAATAATCGCCAGATACAACAACACCGCCGAAGACATCAGCAATAACACCACCAGGTTATAACGCAGATGATCACCGGCGCGCCTTAACCTGAATCTGTTGAGTAGCAAACTCAGCAAGCTGATACCGCAGCACCACCACAACAGGTAAATCAGCCGTGCGGTTAGCGTTGGATCCCAATAATCCCGCACCTGAATATTCAGATATTGCAAAAAACCATACTGCACTTCCGGTTTGGCCAGATGACTGATACCGATCGCAATCACAAAAACCACCCAGCCGGCAATCGACAGCCAGTTGATGCTTTGCAACAGCCAGTCCGGGCCATGACGGCGGTTTTTTTTTGGTAATGATGCATTTTGCTCAGTCAAATCGGGCTTCCCGTCAATTTTTGCTTGTGTTGAACCGCCGCCTGCGTATGATTACACCTCCTAAGTTAAATTCAAATGTTTACACGCAGCAAGTTGGAGCCTATTGCATGACGCATGCAGTGATTAAAGATGTTTTAGCCGGCAAATATGCAGTCGGCGACCTGGTTACCGTCAAAGGTTGGATCCGCACCCGTCGTGATTCCAAAGCCGGTATTTCTTTCCTCGCCGTACATGACGGCAGCTGTTTTGATGCACTGCAAGCCGTCGCTCCGGCCGAATTAAATAATTACGAAACCGACATTAAACGCCTGACCACAGCCTGTTCTGTGGTGGTGACAGGTACTATTGCCCGCTCTGAAGGTCAGGGCCAGGCTTATGAAATTCAGGCCAATTCGGTTGAAGTACTGGGTTTTGTTGAAAATCCGGATACTTACCCTATGGCGCCAAAACGCCATTCGATGGAATATCTGCGTGAACAGGCGCACTTACGTGCCAGAACCAATATGGTCGGTGCCATTACCCGCGTTCGCCATTGTCTGGCACAAGCCATTCACCGCTTTTTCCACGAGCGTGGTTTTTATTGGATCAGCACCCCTATTATTACCGGCGCCGATGCTGAAGGTGCTGGCGAAATGTTCCGGGTCAGCACTTTAGATATGGAAAACCTGCCACGTGATGACAAAGGCAAAGTGGACTACAAACAGGACTTTTTTGGCAAAGAAACATTCTTAACTGTGTCTGGCCAGCTGAACGTCGAAACTTATGCCTGTGCTTTGTCAAAAGTGTACACCTTCGGCCCGACGTTCCGTGCAGAAAACTCCAACACTACCCGTCACTTAGCTGAATTCTGGATGATTGAGCCAGAAGTGGCTTTTGCCGAATTAAAAGACGTAGCGCAACTGGCCGAAGACATGCTGAAGTTTGTGTTTAAAGCTGTGCTGGAAGAGCGCGCCGACGATATGGCATTTTTTGCCGAGCGCGTTGATGATAAAGCCATCAGCCGTCTGCAGGACATTGTCAGTTCCAGCTTTGTGCGAATGGATTACACCGAAGCGGTAGAAATCTTAAAAAGCTGCGGCAAAAAGTTTGAATACCCGGTGGAATGGGGTGTGGACTTACAGTCTGAACACGAACGTTATCTGGCCGAAGTGCATGTTGGCGCGCCGGTTATTTTGCAAAACTATCCAAAAGACATTAAAGCCTTTTATATGCGCATGAACGAAGATGGCAAAACTGTGGCTGCCATGGACATTCTGGCACCGGGCATTGGTGAAATTATTGGTGGATCACAGCGTGAAGAGCGTTTAGAGCAGCTCGACGCACGAATGGACGCTATGGGTCTGAATAAAGAAGACTACAGCTGGTACCGCGACCTGCGCCGTTATGGCACTGTGCCACATGCCGGTTTTGGTTTAGGTTTTGAGCGTCTGGTGTCTTATGTCACTGGCGTGGGCAACGTGCGTGATGTCATCGCCTTCCCACGGACACCGGGCAACGCCGACTTCTAATCGAAACCCTCACGGTTTATCGATAAAAACGCCATCGTCACGATGGCTTTTTTATTGTCACTGACCCGTCCTAAATAACGTTAACACTTTTCCAAATAAAAAAACCACCTGCGAATGAGGTGGTTTTTACCACAAGCAGCTATTTCAGCTTTATTCAAAATAACTGAAAAACTCGGCAGTATCCGGTATTGCCCTTTGTGGTGCCTCACCGGCACAGGTGCCGAGATATAAATAACCGACAATTTCGTCGTCTTCGCCCAGGCCCAGTGCCTGTTTCACAAATTCATACTGGGCGTAAGCCCCGGTGCGCCAGATCCCGCCAAACCCCTGGGCAAAAGCGGCCTGCTGCATCGCCATCACACTACAGGCGGCGGATTGCACCTGTTCCTGCAGCGGAACTTTGGCATGTTCAGTACATTTGGCAATACAGGCAATGACCATAGGCGCACGCAGCGGTAATTGCCGTGCTCTTTCCAATAACTCGTTGGCAATAGATGGATCTTCCTCCAGTGCAGCTTCAGCAAAAATATCACCTAGTTTTGCCAGCGCTTTTTTGCCCTGAAAAATCACAAAACGCCAGGGTTTTAAACCACCGTGATCAGGCACTTTTAATGCTGCCTGTTTAATCAACTCTAATGCTTCACCGGCGGGTGCCGGTTCAGTTAAACGTGAAGAAGAATAGCGGGTTGTTAATAACGTAATAGCATCCATAACATCAGCCCTTGAAAAAATGCCCTGTAAGGCTAGCAAATAAAATCAAAGCAGGACAATAGTTTTCATTCGCTCCGGGCTGATTGCTGCAGCGCTAAACAATCCGTGCCGAAGAAGCGGGCAGCACGCCCTGTTATGTCGCCTGTTGGTACATCTTCAGGTATTGTTCTGCCGCTTCGCCCCAGCCAAAATATTGTTGCATGCCTCTTTGCTGTACTTTCTGATATTTAGCTTTGTTCTGATATAAGGCTTCAGCCTGTTGTAAGGCGCCGAGCAAAGCCTCAACATCAGGCTCGGTAAAACTGATGCCAGTGGCGCCCCGTGCGGGCAACGCCAGCACCGTATCTTTTAAGCCACCGGTCGCACGTACTATAGGCACAGTGCCATAACGCAGGCTGTAAATCTGGTTCAGACCACAGGGCTCAAACAAACTTGGCATCAGAAAAAAATCGCCGGCAGCTTCAAGTTGATGAGAAAAATCTTCATCAAAACCTTCGATAAAACGGTATTGCAACGGATATTGCTGCTGCAGTGTTTTGAGTGGCTGAATATATTTTTGCTCGCCAGTGCCCATCATCACCACCTGAGCACTGCTGCTGGCAAGCCAGTGACTTAACGCTGGGATCAGATAATCAAAGCCTTTTTGCCCTGTGACCCGGCTGACTGACACAAACAACGGCACCTTGCTGTCGGCCAGGCCCATTTGGCGGCGTAATTCAGATTTACACAACCCTTTACCGGTTAAATCAGCGCTGTGGTAATTAGCCACTAACGACTTATCGGTTTGCGGGTCCCAGCGGCCATAATCACAACCATTCACAATACCACTAAAATGCTGTTGCCTGGCTTGATACAGACTACTTAAACCATTGGCAGCGGGTTCAGACAATAACTCTTGCCGATAGCCCTGACTGACGGTATTAAAACTGCTGCAATGGGCGACGCCCAGACTTAACAGGCTGAGCGGCACGTCGGCCGGACAGTCGGACGTGCTGATACCCAGCATGGCTAAGTCGTGCCGGGCTATGCCCTGCTGATAGGCAGCATTATGAATGGTGAGCACAAAACGACTTTGCAGCAACAGCCCCTGTTGCTGCATTTGTTTCAGATATAAAGCACCAGCGGCTGATTGCCAGTCGTGACCATGGATCACATCTGGCTCGATGCCATTTTCGCTGAGGTAATAAAGCGCCGCCTTACAAAAAAAGGCAAAACGCAGCGCGTTGTCATGATAAGGATGCTCACCATCATCATAGGGTCTGGCTCTGGCAAAAAAGTCATGATGTTCAATCAGTGCTATCGCAATACCATCACTGACCAGATGGCGCACAGCACAACCATAACGCTGATTGCCAAGCTCCACATAAACGGATTGCCAGTCGTCTAGCAGCGCTTTGTTATACAAAGCACCATAACGGGGCATCAGCACAATCACCTTATGCCCTTTGGCCTGGAGTGCCTGTGCCAGACCACGTGTTGCATCGGCCAAACCGCCGGTTTTTAGCAAACCTTCAAATTCACTGCATAAAAAGACTATCTGCATCCGACCTTTTCGCTCCAACATGCCAACAACAGGCAACAGTTCTAATCAAAACCGACCAGTGCCCCTTTTGGGATCACCACCACGCCATCAGGGGAGACGTGAAAACGCTCCCTATCCAGCACCGGATCTTCACCAATAATGGTGCCTGGCGCAATTTTTACATCTTTATCGATAATAGCGCGGCGAATACGACAACCCCGGCCAATATCGTTGTTGCCCATCAGCACACTTTTTTCAATATAACTGTGGCTGTGTACGTGGACGTTATAACCCAGAATGGAATGATAAACGATAGAGCCACTGACAATACAACCCGCAGCCACCATAGAACTGATGGCCTGCCCTGTTCTGTTGGCTTCATCATGGACAAACTTGGCCGGCGGTACAGGTGGCGTGTAACTGCGTAGCGGCCAGTATTTGTTATATAAATCAATGGGAGGCACCACAGAAATTAAATCCATATTGGCTTCGTAATAAGAGTCAATAGTGCCCACATCCCGCCAGTACCCCCAGGCGGCCTCTTTTTCACCGCGGATAATATTGGTCGAAAAGTCATACACATACACATCACCAGACGGAAAGAGTTTTGGAATGATGTTATGACCAAAATCGTGTTTGGAATCCGCTTGTGCCGCGTCTTCTTCCAGCACATCGACCAGACAGCGCGCTTCAAAAATATAATTGCCCATAGACGCCAGCACAAAATCAGGATTGCCCGGAATGGTTTTTGGGTTGGATTTTGGTTTTTCTTCAAAACCAATCATTTTGCCCTCTGCATCCACTTCAATGACCCCAAATTCATGGGCTTGTGACACCGGCACCGGAATAGCCGCGACTGTCAGTCTGGCATTGCGCTGCCGGTGAAAATCCAGCATCTGGCGCACATCCATTTTGTAAATATGATCACCGCCAAACACACAGACATGTTCAGGATCCAGGCCATGAATCAAATGCAGGTTCTGATAAACAGCATCGGCCGTGCCCAGATACCAGTGTTTACCGGTTTGCATTTGCGCCGGAATAGGGTCGATAAATCTGTTGGTTAACCCCGTCACCCGCCAGGCCCGGCTTAAGTGTTTCATCAGCGAATGGGATTTAAACTGCGTGATCACAAAGATCTGTAATAAGTCTGAATTCACAAAGTTATTCAGTACAAAATCGATGATGCGGTAGTTACCGCCAAAAGGCACTGCAGGTTTAGCGCGGATCCCTGTTAATGGCGCCAGTCTGGTGCCTTCTCCACCTGCCAAAATCATTGTTAATACACCTGACATCTGAGACTCCCTGTAAATCAACACCAGTGCCGGTAGCACATGAGCTATGCCTGCCGGCGTTTGATAGGTAACAGCCCTTATACCCAAACCTGTCTTGTTTTATTGCATGCCCGCTACAGCGCAACAAACAAAAATATCTTTTGCCGCCCCCTGCTTTGCCAAGCGCAGCTTAAGCACATTGCAAAGCCAATACCATGATGAATCACACATCGATAAATCCTGTCACAGCCAGAATAAACGCCACAGTGTGTGACTGAGTGTATGTCGTTGCTGTGGCAACTGTATGACAAAATGCGCCTTTTTGGTGCAGGGTTTTCTTTGTGCCCCTTTGCTTCGCACCAAAAGCGCACATTTGTGCCACCGATTGAATGTAATACTGCCTAAAGCAGCCTGCTTGCAAGTAAAATCCGGTTCATTTTTTCTGTACATAAAAAAACCACCAGAAAGCTGGTGGTTTGATGGTTTTTATCGATAAAAAACGGCGCTGTTGCCGGCGCCGTTTCTGTCAAAAAATAGTTAAATTAAATACGGGCTGCGAGCTCAGCCCCTTGGCGAATGGCTCTTTTAGCATCCAGTTCAGCAGCCACGTCAGCACCGCCAATCAGATGCACACTGCAGCCTTTGTCCAACAAGCCCTGTTGCAGTGCACGTTGTGGCTCCTGACCTGCACAGATCACCACATTGTCCACATCCAGACAACGTTGTTGCCCGCCAAGCTCCACCCATAAACCTTCATCATCCACCCGCAGATACTGGGCGCCAGAGAGCATATCCACCGCTTTTTTCTTTAATGAAGCGCGATGGATCCAGCCAGTGGTTTTGCCTAGGCCGGCGCCCACCTTCGAATTTTTCCGCTGCAACAGATAGACTTTGCGCGGTGGCACTTCAGGGGGTTGATCCGGCAATAAAGCACCACGGCTTTGATAGTTTTTATCAATACCCCAGTCTTTGAGCCAGGCATCCGGTTGCAGCGTGAGCGAATGAGGTTCAGTCAGATATTCAGCCACATCAAAACCAATACCGCCGGCACCGATAATAGCCACTTTGCTACCCACATCTTTATGGTCGCGCAGTACGTCCAGATAACTCAACACCTTCGGATGGTCAGCACCGGGTAAATCAAGCTGACGCGGCAGGATACCTGTTGCCAGCACTATTTCATCAAAACCACCGGCTGCCAGCGATTCCACAGTCTGCAGCTGGCCAAGCTCCAGCTTCACCGCATGCAGCTGCAACATACGCTCAAAATAGCGGATGGTCTGGTGGAATTCTTCTTTGCCAGGTACCTGTTTAGCATAATTAAACTGACCGCCAATTTTGTCGTCTTTATCAAACAAGGTGACCTGATGGCCACGCTGTGATGCATAAACACTAAAGGCCATACCTGCAGGTCCAGCCCCGACAACAGCTATTTTTTTGCGTGTTGGCGCCGGATTAAAATTCAGTTCTGTTTCATAACAGGCGCGTGGATTTACCAGGCAACTGGCTCTTTTATTCTGAAACACATGGTCAAGGCAGGCCTGATTACAAGCGATACAGGTGTTAATTTCATCAGCTTTACCGGCGGCGGCTTTATTCACAAAGTCTGCATCGGCCAGGAAAGGTCGGGCCATACAAACTAAATCAGCATCGCCCTTAGCCAGAATATCTTCAGCCACCTGCGGGTCATTAATACGGTTCGTTGCCACCACAGGAATGGTCACTTCCTGCTTCACTTTGGCGGTGATCCAGCTAAAAGCGGCACGTGGCACCATAGTGCCAATGGTAGGTACCCGCGCTTCATGCCAGCCGATGCCGGTGTTGATCATCGTTGCACCTGCTGCTGCCACTTGTATTGCCAGCGCCACCACTTCTTCGTAGCTGTTGCCGTCTTCAACTAAATCCAGCATCGACAAGCGGTAGATAATAATAAAATCAGGTCCGCACAGCTCACGAACCTGACGAATCGTTTCCAGCGCAAAACGGCATCTGTTGTCAAAACTGCCACCCCATTCATCGGTGCGCTGATTGGTGCGCTGACAAATAAACTGATTTATCAGATAACCTTCAGAGCCCATAATTTCGACGCCGTCATAACCGGCTTTTTGCGCCAGACGGGCCGACGAGGCAAAGTCGCGAATAGTGGTACTCACCTGACGTGACGACATTTCAGCAGGTTTAAAAGGGGTAATAGGCGACTGGATTTTGCTGGGCGCCACACTAAAAGGATGATAACCATAACGGCCGGCATGCAGCAGCTGCATACAAATTTTAGCGCCATATTGATGCACTGCAGCTGTCACTTGTTTATGTTTGCCCGCTTGCCAGAACCAGCTAAGCTGGCTGCCAAAAGGCACCAGGTTGCCGCGAAAATTCGGACTGATACCGCCGGTGATAATCAGGCCAACGCCGCCTTTGGCGCGTTCGGCATAAAAAGCTGCCAGTTTGGCAAAACCTTGTTTTTCTTCTTCGAGCCCTGTGTGCATTGAGCCCATCACTACACGGTTTTTTAAAGTGGTAAAGCCAAGATCTAAAGGTTGTAATAAATGTGGATAAGACACTGCGGCCTCTTCTGGTCGTACCTGTTGAATAGCGGAACTTTAGCCGCTTTTAACTGCGCTGACAAGGATTAAACATTTTCTTACAAATTCCGTTTAAGTTTATTGCCTTAATTCGTTATCTTAGCCTCAGACAGAAGTATTTATATAGGTGTTTGTTATGTCGTTAGAAAGACCAGGCCTGCTCAGAAGATTTTTTTCCGCAGTGTTAAAAGTGTTTAAAACCGTCCGGAATCTGGTGCTGAACCTGATTTTCCTGATTATTTTTGTCGGCTTTATCAGCGTCTTGTTATCTGATGACGAACAAGTCGAAGTTCCCGAATCTGCTGCACTGGTGCTGAACCTGAAAGGCGATCTGGTTGAAGAGCTGCGTTTTGTTGATCCGCTGGAAGCCATGATGAACGAAGCTGCCGGCGGCAGCGAAGAAACACCGGAAATTCTGGTGCGCGATGTAGTTAAAGTGCTTGAACGCGCCACTAAAGACGACAAAATTAAAGTGATAGTGTTGGAACTATCAAATTTAGGCCGTGGTTCACTGGATAAACTGCAAACAGTTGGCAGCGCACTGGAGAAGTTCAAAGCGGCAGGCAAAAAGGTACTGGCAACAGGCACTTTTTATGCGCAAAACCAATATTATCTGGCGAGCTACGCTGACAGCATTAACCTGCATCCAAAAGGCACAGTTCTGCTCGAAGGTTACGGCAGTTACCCTATGTATTACAAAAGTGCACTGGAAAAGCTGAAAATCAGCACTCACGTCTTTAAGGTCGGTACTTATAAATCGGCAGTCGAACCTTTCCTGCGCGACGATATGTCACCTGAAGCCAAAGAAGCCAACAGCGCCTGGTTAAACGAGTTATGGAGTAGCTATAAACAACAGGTCGCTGCCCGTCGTGGTTTTGATGTCAGCAATTTTGATGAAAGTTTTGCCAGCTTGTATCAGCGTATCAGCGCAGCCGACGGTGATATTGCCAAATATGCCCTGGACGCCAAACTGGTGGACAGCTTAAAAACCCGCGAAGAATTCCGCCAGGATGTAATTGCATTAGTTGGTGAAGACAAAGAAAACCAAACCTTTAATCAGGTGAATTACGACGAATACCACAGCCTGGTGATCCCAAAAATGCAGATGCCAAACCCAATGACCGACAAGGTCGCACTGATTGTGGCCCGTGGCACCATTGTGGATGGCAATGCCAAAGCCGGTATGATTGGCGGCGACAGTACGGCTAAATTGCTGCGTAAAGCCAGACTGGATGACAAAGTAAAAGCTGTGGTGCTGCGTATCGACAGTGGTGGCGGCAGCGCTTTTGCATCTGAAATTATCTCTGAAGAAATCCGTTTATTAAAAGCGGCCGGCAAACCAGTGATTGCCTCCATGGGCGCAGTGGCAGCCTCCGGTGGTTATTGGATTGCCGCTCCAGCCAACGAGATCTGGGCAGCCCCTACAACTATCACGGGATCTATCGGTATTTTTGCCATGTTGCATACAGCTGAAAACGCGGTTGGCAGCCTGGGTCTGAATGTCGATGGTGTTGGCACCACAGATCTTGCTGGTTTTAGCGCTGGCTTACCGCTGTTTAAAGGCTTGCCGGCTGATGCTGAAAAGCTGCTGCAACGTATGATTGAACGTGGTTACGATGAATTTATCACCCACGTGGGTGTTAGCCGTAACCTCGACAAAACCGCGGTGGATAAAGTAGGCCAGGGCCGCGTCTGGACAGGCACTAAGGCGCTGGAGTTTGGTCTGGTGGATAAACTGGGCACGCTGGAAGATGCTATTGCATCAGCCGCCAGCAAGGCCAGCCTGAGCCAGTTTGATGTCTGGTTGGTTGAGCAGGAATTAACTCCTCAACAACAATTTGTAAAACAGTTGTTTGGTGAAGCCAAAACCATGGGCTTACTGCCGGAAATCACCCCATCTGCTGAGACCAAAGCAGTGCAACAGCTGATGACACAGTTAAAACAGCATGTGGCGCAGTTTAGTCAGTTTAACGATCCAAATGGTATTTACTCTTATTGTTTCAGCTGTGAGCTGCAATAAGATAAAACCCTGCCAATAAAAAAGGAGCTTTAAAGGCTCCTTTTTTATTGCTGTGGTTCTTGTGTTTGCCATAACACGCCACAACAAAGTCTTTGCAAATCGTTGGCTTATTGCATGCTATGCACACCCAGTTTATTACCTGCCGGATCGAGAAACATCCCGATAAAACCATGTTCGCCGATTGCGGTTTTTGCCAGCAACACTTCGCCGCCTGCTGCTGCCACTCTGGATAACACAGGCGCCACATCGGCTGTCTGAAAATACACTGTGGTGCCATTGGCGGAAGGTTTTGCTTCAGGCCCCAACACTAAAGCGCCACCACAACCACTCTGGCCGTGATCAAAAGGAAACAACGCCATTAAATCCGATGCCATCTCCATCATCGTCAACTCAAGCTGAAACACCTGTTGGTAAAATTTTTTACTCTGTTCCATATCTGTGACCGGAATTTCAAACCAGCCCACCGGATTGGTGATTGTTGCTGTCATACTAAACTCCCTTTGTTGTAAAAGACACAGCAAGTGTAGTGCAGATGGCAAAGGTCCGGGAGTTCGCTTGACGTGCGACCCGACTCTGCGCGCAACAGGCTTTTCTGCCAAACAGGTTGAGAGTTACTCCAGGCCAATGTTATTGGGCTGACAAACTAACGAAAAAAAGCCTGCTACAGCAGGCTTTTTAAGAAGCGGCAACCACAGCCAGCTTAGGGTTAACTCAACAACTTTTCGAGCAACTGCAGCGGATGTTGCGGTTTTTGCCCTTCATAACGTTTCACCTGGCTACGGCAGGAAAAGCCTGTCACCAGTACTTTGGATATTTCCGTTTGTTGCAGTGCCTGCTGCCAGCTTAAGTCATATAAAGCGCGGCTATTTTGCTGATTTTGTTTTTCATGGCCATAAGTGCCGGCCATACCACAACAACCAACAGATACCACATCCAGGGTTAAACCTGCTTTGCTGAAAATTTGCTGCCAGCTTTTTTCTGTAGCTGGCAAGGCGGTTTTTTCAGTGCAATGCGCAAATAACCGGTATTTCTCACTCGAATTTAAGGCCGGCAGCTGTTGTTGCACTAACCATTCATGCAGCAACTTCACCTCAAAATCACCCCGTTTGTTTCCTAAAGCTTTGACATATTCGTCGCGATACACCAACACCAAAGACGCATCCAGGCCAATCAGAGGCGCGCCAAGGGCGGTGAGCTGGTTCAGAAAATCAGCGGCATTTTGCGCAGTTTTCGCAAATTCACGTAAAAAGCCTTTCACATGCTGCGGTTTGCCATTGGGTAAAAACGGCAACAGTACCGGGGTAAAACCAAGTTTTTCCAGCAGACTCAGGGCGTCAGCCACTAAATCGGCTTCATAAAAACTGGTAAATGGGTCTTGCACCAACAGCACCAGCTTTTCCCGCTCGGCCAGCGACAGGCTTTGCAACCGGGTTAAGTCAAACTGATATTTATGCTGGATCCGTTCGGCTAAAGTCGGTACCGACAGCAGTGGTGAATCCACATAACCTATGGTTTTTTCCAGCAACCAGGCCACAGGGCGCATCTTTAAGCTAAAGTTGACCAGCGCCGGAGCTTTTGCAAGCTTGGGCGCACTTTGCTCAATACCGGCCACCACATAATCTTTCAGCGGCCTTAAATAACGGCTGTGATACAACTGTAAAAATCGTGCTCTGAACGATGGCACATCGACTTTAATCGGACACTGACCGGCGCAGGCTTTACAGGCCAGACATCCTTCCATGGCTTCCATCACTTCATGGGAAAAATCGGCCTCGCCCCGCTTTTTACCAATACTGTTGCGAATACGCTCAGCGAAATTTTTCAGGCCACCGGACGATGCCAGCAACTGCTGCTCCTGCGCCAATACATCGACGCCTTGCTTGCTCATCAGCCTTAACCATTCACGCATCAAACCGGCGCGGCCTTTAGGGCTGTGGCGGCGGTCTTTGGTAATTTTGCTGGACGGGCACATCGGTGAATTTTCTTCGTAGTTAAAACACAGGCCATTGCCATTGCAGTTGGCGGCGCTGTCGAAACTCTGCCGTACCTGGATGGGGATTTGCCGGTCATAAAAACCACGTTTTACCCCATCCACACTGACCAGCGTATCCTGACTATTCAGTGGCGTACAAATTTTGCCCGGGTTCATCCGGTTGGCTGGGTCAAAGGCGGCTTTAATTTTGCGAAGTTCTGTAAATAAGGTTTCGCCAAAAAAGGCAGGACCATATTCACTGCGATAACCTTTACCGTGCTCGCCCCACATTAAACCGCCATATTTTGCGGTCAGTGCCACCACCTGATCCGACACCTGACGCAGCAGCTTTTCCTGCGCAGGGTCACACATATCAAGGGCCGGGCGCACATGCAGCACACCGGCATCAACATGGCCAAACATGCCGTAACTCAGGCCGTGGCTGTCGAGCAATGCTCTGAATTCCATAATAAAATCGGCGAGATTCTCAGGAGGCACGGCAGTATCTTCAGCAAAAGGCAAAGGTTTTTGCTGGCCTTTGGCATTGCCGAGTAAACCAACGGCTTTTTTACGCATCGCATAAATCTGATTAATAGCGCCTAGATCGTAGGTCAGCTGATAACCGATAATGCCACTGTCACCTGTTGCTAAGGCCTGTTGCAGCCGGCTTTCCAGAGCCGCCACTTTTTGCTGCATGTCCGCTTCATCTTCGGCGTTGTATTCCACCATATTCAGGCCCAGCATGGTTTTGCCGGGCACATCTTCAATGTAGTTTTTCACCTGATGCCAGATAATGTCCTGCCGGGCTAAATCCAGCACTTTACTATCAACGGTTTCCACCGAGGTGGCCTGTGCAGCCACTAAAAAGGGGGCATTTTTTAGCGCACTGACAAAGCTGTCGTATTTGACATTCACCAGGCATTTAAAAGGTGCAATAGGGGTGACATTCAGTTTGGCCTCGGCGACAAAACCTAAGGAACCTTCCGAGCCTGTGATCACCCGGCCTAAATCAAAGCGGGTTAAATCATCATTCCAGACATGTTCTAAATCGTAACCTGTTAAAAAACGGTTTAGCCGTGGGAATTTGGCCAGAATATCGCTACGGTGATCTCGGGTACTGCCCAGCACCTGACGGTAAATAGCACCAATGTTATTCTGCTCTGCCGCCAGCTTTTCAGCTTCTGCCACCGGCATTGGCGCTGTATCCAGCACCTCACCACTGACCAGCACAGTTTTGAGGGCCAGTACATGGTCACTGGTTTTGCCATACACCAATGAACCCTGACCTGAAGCGTCGGTATTGATCATGCCACCAATGGTGGCGCGGTTTGACGTTGATAAATCCGGCGCAAAGAAAAATCCATGGGGTTTTAAAAACGCATTGAGCTGATCTTTAATCACCCCAGCCTGCACCCGCACCCAACGCTCTTTGGCATTAAATTCCAAAATTTCCCGCATATGGCGCGACAAATCCACCACCAGATGTTCAGTCAGTGCCTGACCGTTGGTACCGGTACCGCCGCCTCTTGGGCTGAATTTTAGGCTTTGAAACTGTGTTTGTTGCGCTGTTTGTGTGATGAGCTGTAAATCGGCCAGATGCCGGGGTAACAGCACTGCCTGTGGCAACGCCTGATAGACACTGTTGTCGGTTGCAACAGCGAGTCTCGCGGCATAACTGGTTTCAATATCACCTGCAAAACCAGCGCTTTGTAAGGCCTGGCTAAAAGCAATGACAATTTCAGGTAAGGTATGTTCGGGCGTTAACTTTGGGATCATCACAGGCACAACAACTGATTCACAAAGCACCGAGTATATCATTGTGTGCTGTTGGAAATTAAGCGAAAAAGCATGCTGTTTTTTAACAGGAACCGACTCTGAAACAGGTTTTAATTACAGCGCCTCAGATTTTAATTCTGCATACAGGCGCTGTCATTGGGCAGTTGAGGCAGCTTATAAGGCTTTGTGGTCGATGCTTTCAGACTTCACGATAACTTCGCCTTCAATAATAACGCCGGAAGCCCCCTGCTCCTGCGTTGTACCATAAGCAGAATGAGCCCCTGTATTGCCCTGCGCCGCCCCGCCTGCACCATACATCTGTTGCTGCATCTGCTGCATTTTCTTCAGCAGTTGCTTTTTTTTCCACCACAGCCAGGGCAATAACAACACAGCTACTGTAGCAATAATCATCAGTAAACCGACACCAAAGACTAAAAAGGCCAGTGCAGCCAGCAGCATCAAAATAACACTGAATACACCACCACTGCGGCTTTTGCCAATCTGAATAAAAACCGGAGAAGGCCCTGATGGCCCGGAATTTTTCATGAAATAACCTCGTTTATAAAGCGCATGTTGGACAACTTTTGCACCTGAGCATTCAAACAACTTCAGACCAAAACCAAAATCCAGGCTGCATCTTAACTCTTAATGGGGACTTTGCGTTTTGAAATCCAGCCGGTCACCGGCATTTTTGTGATCGAAGATGTAAGCAAATATAAAAGTGCCGTCGCTCAGTGTGGTACTTGTCGTTGTTTAACCTTCGGAAAAATATAACGCCAAAGCGGTAAAAAATATAAAGCCCGCAAATACGGGCTTTATGTTTTATGTGACGGCGTCAGGCAGATTATTTCCGCCCAATCTGGCATTTTTGCAGCTGCCATACCTTTTGCACATAATCTTCGATAGAGCGGTCAGAAGTAAACTTACTGACACTGGCGGTGTTCAGAATGGCCTTTTTCGCCCATAGCGCCTTGTCCCTGTACCAGCTGTCGATGGTTTCATGGGCTTTGACATAAGAAGGGAAATCCGCCAGCACCAGATAAGGGTCGCCCCCTTCGAGCAGACTGCGTTTAATCGCCGCCAGCTCACCGGGTTTACCCGGGGTGAAATAATCGGTTTCCAGCCAGTCCAGAATGGCCTTCAGCTCAGGGTTATTGTAATAATAATCCCAGCTGTGATACCCCTTCTGTTGTAAGGCTTTGACTTCATCCACAGTTAAACCAAAAATGGCAATATTGTCAGCGCCCACTTCTTCGGCAATTTCAATATTAGCGCCATCCATAGTGCCGATAGTGACAGCACCGTTCAGCGCCAGTTTCATGTTACCGGTGCCGCTGGCTTCTTTACCCGCAGTAGAAATTTGCTCTGACACGTCCGCTGCCGGGATCATTTTTTCGGCAAGGCTCACCCGGTAATTGGGCATAAACACCACTTTTAACCGGTTTTTTACCCTTTTATCGTGGTTAATTTTTTCAGCAATTTTATTAATGGCGTAAATAATTTCTTTGGCCAGTTTATAACCAGGTGCCGCCTTGGCGCCAAACAGGAATACCCTTGGCACCATGTCATAATCCGGGTTTTGCAAAATACGGCGGTACAACGCCAGAATATGCAATAAATTCAGATGCTGACGTTTATATTCATGCAACCTTTTAATTTGCACGTCAAAAAGTGCGTGTGGATCGATGGGTATGCCGGTGAGTTTTTTCACTTCATCAGCTAAATCAGCTTTATTTTGCTGTTTGATGGCCATAAAGGCATCCTGCATTGCCGGGCTGTCTGCATGTTTTTTCAGCTCGGCCAGCTGATGCAACTGGGTCGGCCACTCGCTACCTACAGTTGCATCCAGTAACTTCGACAGACGCTGATTACAGGCTTTAAGCCAACGTCTTGGCGTGACACCATTGGTAATGTTGGTAAATTTATCCGGCCACAACGCCACCATTTCCGGGAATAAATCTGATTTCACCAGCTGTGAGTGAATTTCTGCTACACCATTGACGCGGAACGAGCCCACCACTGACAAATGCCCCATCCGCACCATAGGGTCGTGGCCTTCTTCGATGATCGACAGTTTGCGTTTTTTCTCCACATCGCCCGGCCAACGCACATCTACCTGCTCCACCAAAAAGCGGCGGTTGATTTCATAGATAATTTCCAGATGGCGCGGCAGTACTTTTTCAAACAGCCTTACCGGCCATTTTTCCAAAGCTTCGGGCAATAAAGTGTGGTTGGTGTAGGCAAACACATGCTGACAGATATTCCAGGCTTCTTCCCAGTTCATTTCTGCTCTGTCGACCAGAATCCGCATCAGCTCCGGAATAGCGACCGCCGGGTGGGTGTCGTTGAGCTGAATGACCACTTGTTTGGCAAAATGGCTCCAGTCATCGCCATGCGCCCTTTTGTAACGACGGATAATGTCTTTGAGTGAACTTGAACAGAAAAAATACTGCTGAATTAGACGCAGCTCTTTACCTGCTTCGGTTTCGTCATTGGGGTATAACACTTTGGAAATGGTTTCAGCTTCGATATTCTCGCGCGCTGCGTCAACATAACCGCCGGAGTTAAATACGTCCCAGTTAAAAAAGTCACTGGCGCGGCTTTCCCATAAACGCAACACGTTCACTGAGCTGCCGTTATAACCCACCACCGGAATATCCCATGGCACAGCTTTAATAATACGACCCGGGTGCCAGACTTTTTTCATTTTGCCTTGCAGGTCGTACACAGTTTCGACATAACCGTACACCGAAATTTCCTGAATCGATTCAGGCCGGCAAATTTCCCATGGGTTGCCGTATTCACGCCAGCTGTCCGGGCGCTCTATCTGAAAACCATGCTGAAATTCCTGTTTAAATAAACCGTGTTCGTAATGAATGCCATACCCAATGGCCGGATAATTTAACGTTGCCAGCGAATCGATAAAACAGGCGGCAAGACGACCCAAGCCACCGTTACCCAGCGCCATATCTTCTTCTTGTTGCTCTAAATCGGCAATGTCCATACCAAGCTCGGCCAGTGCCTGTTTGGCCGCGTCATAACAACCCAGGTTATGCAAGTTGTTGCTAAATAACCGCCCCATCAGATATTCGAGGCTGAAATAATGCACAGCGCGGGTATTTTGCTGGTAATGGGTGCGCTGGGTATTACGCAGGCCGTCATAGACAAATTCGTTAATCGAAGCGCAGGTAGCACGCCACCAGGCTTGTGGACTGGCTTTGTTTACATCGGTGCCCAAAGTACCGTGTAAATGCCGGATGATCTTTTCTTTTAATTCAGCGGCCGAAGGTAAAGCCGCTACTGCGACAGTCGCTTCTGTGGTGAGAGGATTCATAAGCCATTTCCAGTTTGCCAGTTCCGATTGCCTTTGTGGCAATCACCGTAGCGTGGTGAAAAAAACACCGCGCCGGTGTGATAATTCATGTAGTAAAATTACAGAATGTACGGCTATTCGTCAAGGAAACCGCTGATTCGGCTGACATTTGTAATTTAATTACATACGAATGCAGCCGCTTGACAACTCAGTTTAACTGCTGAAAAACACTATCAACAAAAGCTTTGGCATCCTGTTCCAGTTGTTGCAAGTGCTCTGCCCCAACAAAACTTTCCAAGTATATTTTATAGCTGTTTTCGGTGCCCGAAGGCCTGGCCGCAAACCAGCCATTTTGCGTGACCACTTTTACACCGCCAATGCTGGCATTATTACCAGGTGCTTTGGTCAGCACGGCAAGAATAGGATCCCCGGCCAGACTGGTCTGAGACACACTGTTTACATCCAGATTTTTCAGCGCATTTTTTTGCGCATAATCGGCCGGGGCGTCAATACGGCGATACAAAGGCGCGCCAAATTCACGGGTCAGCGCCTGATATTGGGTGTACGGGTCAACCCCGGTTTTTGCAATCATTTCAGCAGCCAATAAACCCAGAATAAAACCGTCTTTGTCGGTAGACCAGACAGTGCCATCAAAGCGTAAAAAGCTGGCACCGGCCGACTCTTCGCCGCCAAACACCAAAGTGCCCTGATGCAGACCTTCAACAAACCATTTAAAGCCAACCGGCACTTCATACAAAGGACGGCCGCGCCCGGCAACCACTCTGTCAATCAGCGCACTGGACACCAGCGTCTTGCCGATTTTTTTATCAAGGCCCCATTGTGGTCTGTTGCTGAGCAAATAATTTATCGCCACCGCCAGATAATGATTTGGGTTTAACAGCCCGCCCTGACGGGTCACAATACCATGACGGTCAAAATCAGGGTCGTTTCCAATACCTATATCAAACTGATCTTTCAGTTTAATTAAATTTGCCATTGAATAGGCGGAGCTGCAGTCCATCCGGATTTTGCCGTCTTTATCCAGCGGCATAAATGCAAAAGTCGGATCGACGTTATCGTTGACCACTGTTAAATCCAGCCCATATTTTGCTGCGATCACCGGCCAGAATGCGATGCCAGAGCCTCCCATAGGGTCTACACCAATTTTGATTTTGGCCTTAGCAATAGCAGCCATATCAATAACATTGGCAAGATCATCGACATAAGGGGTGATGTAGTCATGTGGCTGATACAACGGGCTTTGTTGCGCCTGTTGATAATCGACAGCTAACACGCCGGCAAGACCAGATTGAATCAGCGCATTGGCTCTTTGTTCAATCCAGCAGGTGGCATCTGTATCAGCCGGCCCGCCATGGGGTGGATTGTATTTAATACCACCATCGGCCGGTGGGTTATGTGAAGGTGTGATCACAATGCCATCGGCCAAAGCAGCCGGCGCAGAGCCGTTGTAACTCAGAATGGCGTGGGAAATCACCGGCGTAGGCGTGTAACCGCCACCAGAGTGCACCTTGAGCGTCACGCCATTGGCAATCAGTACCTGCACAGCGCTGATAAATGCCGGCTCACTGAGCGCATGGGTATCTTTGCCTAAAAACAGCGGACCTGTGATGCCCTGCGCTTTGCGATACTCGGCAACAGCCTGGCAAATGGCTTTGATATGCACTTCGTTAAAAGAACAGTCGGCTGCACTGCCACGATGACCGGAAGTACCAAAACTGACCCGTTGTGACTGAACCGTTAAATCAGGCTTTAACCCATAATACTCTGAACATAATAACGCGATGTTCGTCAGCAGGTGTTTTGGTGCTGTTTGACCGGCAAGCGGGTGAACCGACATAAATATTCCTTATAAAAAGTCCCGGATAAGTTCTGCTTCTTCCTGTGAATAACCCAGCTTTAATGCAGCTTCGGTTAACATCATTTTTTTCCGGGTAGTGTTGGAGTTGGTGATCACCCAGAATTCGCTATTGGGAATAGGTTTTGGATTGGTACTGCTGCCCGCTTCCAGTAAATCCGCTTCTTTGCGGCCAAAATACACGCGGTTGCGGCCTTTAATGTCCAGCACTTTGGCAAACTGTGTTTTGTGCGCGCGCGCCAGGGCCGACAAAATAATTAAAAACCGGCCAACCACGCTCAGTTCAGCCTGCAAATCCTGTTTGCTTAAAATATCAAATACTTTCTGATCCTGTGCCACAGGAGCACTGGCCGCCAGGCTAACAGTTTCAGATGGCGCCGGGATGACAGTGCTCTGTTGTGGCAGCAATAAACGCCGTAAAATTTCCGAAGCACTTTCCCCAATTTGTTGGGTCTGACTGGCGATGTAATGATAAAGATCATCATCTATTTCTATTGTTTTCATAAAGATACCTTAAAACCCAAACCGACAACCGGCATTATATAAATTGACACAGGCTGACGCCAGCCCGGTATTTTGTTAGGCTGGCGCACTTTTGTTATCGCGCGTCTGTTATAGCGCTTCGTTGTCAAAGGATAAGCATGATATTACATACTGACATAACAGGCCAAGGCGAGCCACTGGTATTGATCCATGGTTTGTTTGGCAGTTACGAAAATTTAGGCGTCATTGCCCGCTCCTTGCAGGACAAATTTCAAATCATCAATCTGGATTTACGTAACCATGGCCGCTCGCCTCACAGTGATGAGATGAGTTATCCGCTGATGGCCGCTGATGTATTGGAAACCCTTAACGCTCTGGGTTTAACCCAGGTGTCAGTGCTTGGTCATTCAATGGGCGGTAAAGTTGCGATGCAGCTGGCACTGATGGCGCCAGAACGGGTAAAAAAACTGATCCTGGCCGATATTTCGCCTGTGGTGAATGAACCCCGCCACGCCGGTATTTTGCAGGCCATGCAACAAATCAATCTTGCCACACTACAAGACAGACGTGAGGCCGACCAGCAATTAAGCGCAACTGTGGCTGAGCTTGGCGTGCGGCAATTTTTGCTGAAAAATCTGCAAAAAGAAGGCGACAAATTTCAATGGCGGCTGAATTTGCCGGCGCTGGTGGCCAATTATCCGCACATTCTGGCAGCGCCCCAGGCGAAGGGCCCGTATCAGGGGCCGGTGCTTTTTATTAAAGGCGGTGATTCTGATTATTTGCTGCCGTCACACCAGGGCACTATTGCACAACTGTTTCCACAGGCCAAAGCCAAGGTCATTCAAGGCACAGGTCATTGGTTACATGCAGAAAAACCAGCCGCTTTTAGCAAAATAGTGGCGGATTTTTTATTGAGCTAGCGCATAAATTTTTTTTCGCTTTGTGCTATAGTGCGCGCGTTTTTTTGAAGGTCATCACCATGTTAAATGAATATATGGAACAAATTGAGGCGGCCAGTTTATGGTTTTTCCTCAGCGTGTTGTTTTTTTTGATAGGAATGGCGATTCAGGACGTATTAAAAAAAGGCAATGTGCCAAAATTTGGCCGGGTATTTGTCTGGATTGTATTATTTTTGGGATGTGCCGGCTTTCTGGCCAAAGGTGTTATTCAGTTTATCTATGAGTCAAAAGGGTTAGGTTAATGGCGAAAATTGCCACAGATCGCACAACTCTTGATTTATTTGCCGGCGAAAAGCGGCCGGGTCGGCCAAAAACCAACCCACTACCGCGTGAAGAGCAGCTGCGACTGAATAAAAGAAACCAGATCCGCCGTGACAAAACCAAAGGGTTAAAACGCATCGAGTGCAAAGTAACAGCTGAGCTGTACTCGCAACTGGATGCCAGAGCGCAGGCACTGCAACTGACCCGCAGTGCGCTGATTGAACAACTGCTGAGCGCAGCGTTAGCAAGGTAAAAGGCACTTATATGGCAACTGTAGGTATATTTTTTGGCAGCGATACCGGTAACACTGAACATATCGCCAAGATGATCCAAAAAGAGCTGGGCAAAAACTTAATTGCGGTGCATGACATTGCAAAAAGCAGCAAAGAAGACATCGCCAGTTACGATTTGCTGATGTTTGGTATTCCAACCTGGTATTACGGTGAAGCACAGTGCGACTGGGATGACTTTTTCCCTGAGCTGGAAAACATCGACTTTAACAATAAGCTGGTGGCGATTTTTGGTTGTGGTGATCAGGAAGATTACGCCGAGTATTTCCTCGATGCCATGGGCACCCTGCGCGATATTATCGAGCCAAAAGGTGCCATTATTGTCGGCCACTGGCCAACCAAAGGTTATAACTTTGTCGCCTCTAAAGCACTGGCTGACAACGACCATTTTGTCGGCTTAGGCATTGATGAAGACCGTCAGCCGGAACTGACCGAAGCCCGTGTAAAACAATGGTGCAAGCAGATTTATGACGAGCTGAGCTTAAAAGACCTCGAAGGTTTATAAGCACCGACGTTTGATCTGTAAAAACAAAAACCACCCTAAAGCGGTGGTTTTTTGTTTTTCAAAGTGCTGAATCTGCTCAAGTAAAACATGCAGCAATGGAACAGGTCGCACTGTCACTGAACCCATAGGCTTTTATGAAGCGCTGTTTGCTTGTTGCGCTCGGTGTTTTGGCTTTTTACGGATATACACAGTACGGTTCACTTCGCAGACAATCTCATTTTTATTGTTTTTGATATGTACTAAAAACTGCGGAAAAAATTTATCCCCCTCTGCGGTGGCCGCTTTAATTTCATCAACCACAGCATCACCCAACCAAAACTCAGCAGTTAAAGTGCCATGCCCCGGCTTGATATAATCGATGTCAGCTTTTTTATCCCACACCATATATTCTTTGCCCAGTGCGCCCATCAGCAGCAGTGGATAAATAGGATCGGTCATCGCAAACATAGCACCGCCAAACTGACTGCTATTAATATTACGTCGCCAGGGCCTGTCATTCAGACTGACACGGGCATATCGATAATCATCAGATAGCTGTTCTACCTTGATACCGTTAAACCAAAACGGCGGCCAAAAATTTAATAAGTGACGCATCACTGCGGGTTTAAATGCCCAGCGCATAAAAGCTCCACCTGGTAAGACCTGTAACGAGAATCATAACCTGAAAACGCCTGCGGCACCACGCTTCCCTTGCACAGGAACAGGAGATTTTACTTTTCCAATCAAAGAGAATAGCCTTATAATCCAAGCCAACAGCAATTATGAGTATCGATACAGATGTCAGATCACAACAGTGAACTTCGTAAAGCCGGCCTGAAAGTGACCCTGCCAAGGGTAAAAATTCTGGAAATTTTGCAGGACCCAAGTCACCAGCACATCAGCGCTGAAGACGTTTATAAAATTCTGCTGGAAATTGGTGAAGATATAGGTCTGGCCACTGTTTATCGGGTACTGAACCAGTTTGACGACGCCGGTATCGTCAGCCGTCACCATTTTGAAGGTGGTAAGTCGGTGTTTGAACTGAGCAGAATGGATCACCACGACCACCTGGTTTGCTTAAACTGCGGCAAAGTGATTGAATTTGAAGACGATGACATTGAGCGCAAGCAGCTGGAAATTGCCGATAAAAATGGCATTAAACTCACCCACCACAGCTTGTATCTGTATGGGGAATGTGTAGATAAAGAGGCTTGTGATAGTTACAAAAATAAAGCCTGATCAATTCTGAACCATAAAAAACGCAGCCTGGCTGCGTTTTTTTATCTGTGTTATGGCAACAAGCTGCATTGTTGTTGCTGGCAGGCCGCCACCGGCTCCGGCACTACCTGACAGGTACTGCGCAGTCCAAGTCTTTGTTGTTGTTCTTGTTTTAACTTTTTATATCTGTCATTGGTAATAGCAAGCAATTTTTCATCGGTGCTTTTGCTTGAATACACCATATATTGCTCAGGCCCGCCACAAGGTCTGTGCCCTACCGCCAGCACTTTGCATTGGGTACTTTGCTGACAGCTTTTATCGGCGGTTAGACGCTGCAGACGCTGATGGAGTTGTTTGGTATCCACCTGTAGCTGTGCCAGCGAACCATCCAGTTGATTGACCATCAGATCTTTTTGTTGTGGCACTGTGCTACAGCCTGAAAGTAAAACCAGCATGCCCAGCAATGTGCTTATTCCCTGCTTTTTCACTTGCTTGTCTCCGGCTTGAAAAAAGTTACAACATTTTAACCAAAACATATGCAATAACAAGCAATTGCACAAATTTCCGGCACTTTTAATGGTGCGAAGTTGTAACAAAAATCCTACTGCTGACAATTTGGGTTTTGCCATGCCCGAAGGTGTTTACAACATGGAATAAACAGCGCCGGCCAGCTTTAGGGTAAAAAAACGCAAAAGCCAATGCCATTTGAGTTGGTCTATACAGGAAGTAAAAAACCACCTGCTATGGAGATGGTTTTAAATTGACAATAAAAAAGCCAGTCACAGGACTGGCTTTCATAAACACGGCAAAGATGTTTTACAGGCTGGCTTCCAGCTCTGGTAATACCGTGAATAAATCGGCTACTAAACCATAATCCGCCACCTGGAAAATAGGTGCTTCCGGGTCTTTGTTAATAGCCACTATCACTTTGGAATCTTTCATACCGGCTAAATGCTGAATGGCACCAGAGATACCTACTGCGATATATAAATCCGGCGCGACAATTTTACCGGTCTGACCAACCTGCATGTCATTTGGTACAAAACCGGCGTCCACTGCAGCACGGGAAGCGCCAATGGCAGCAGATAATTTATCAGCAATACCTCCTAATAATTTGAAGTTGTCACCGTTTTGCATACCACGACCACCAGAGATGATCACGCGGGCTGCGGTCAGTTCAGGACGTTCTGATTTAGTCAGCTCTTCTGCAACAAAAGCAGATAAACCGGCATCTTTGGCTACAGCGACAGTTTCAATAGCAGCGTTGTTACCGCCAGCAACCGCATTAAAGGCGGAGCTTCGAACCGTTAATACTTTAATGGCATCAGCAGACTGCACTGTGGCAATGGCGTTGCCAGCGTACACAGGGCGAACAAAGGTATCAGCGCTTTCTACCGCGATCACATCAGAAATTTGCGCAACATCCAGCAGTGCAGCAACCCGTGGCAGGAAGTTTTTGCCATGGGTAGTGGCAGCAGCCAGAATGTGGCTGTAGTCACGGCCGAGCTCAGTGACCAATAAACTGATATTTTCTGCCAGCTGATGTTCGTAGCAAGGCGCGTCAGCCAGCAATACTTTTGTCACACCGGCTAAAATGGCGGCTTCGGCAGCAGCTGCTGCGCAGTTAAAACCTGCCACTAACACATGAATATCACCACCAATGGCGGCAGCTGCAGCTAAGGTTTTTGCGGTATCGGCTTTTAATGCCTGATGGTTATGCTCAGCAATGATTAAAATAGCCATTAGATCACCTTCGCTTCTTGCTTTAATTTTTCAACCAGAGTCGCCACGCTGTCGACCATCACACCAGCCTGACGTTGAGCCGGCGCTGTCACTTTTAATGTTTTAACTTTGCTTTGCAGCGCTACACCTAAAGAATCGGCTGCAATCACATCAAGCGGCTTTTTCTTGGCTTTCATAATGTTTGGTAAAGAGGCATAACGGGGTTCGTTTAAGCGCAAGTCGGTCGACACCACGGCTGGCAGCTTTAACGACACCGTTTGTAAACCACCGTCAATTTCACGGGTCACAGCAACTTTACCCTCAGCCACTACCACTTTAGAAGCAAAAGTGCCCTGACCCATACCTGTTAATGCCGCCAGCATCTGACCGGTTTGGTTGTTATCAGAATCAATGGCTTGTTTACCGATGATCACTAATTGCGGCTGCTCTGTTTCCACCATTTTGGCCAGCAGTTTGGCAACCTGTAATGAATCCACGTTCAGTTCGGTTTCCAGAAGAACGGCGCGATCGGCGCCCAAAGCCAGAGCGGTACGCAGCTGCTCTTGTGCAGTCGCAGGGCCAATAGACACCACCACCACTTCAGTTGCAATACCTGCTTCTTTTAAGCGCACCGCTTCTTCTACTGCAATTTCACAAAACGGGTTTAATGCCATTTTTACGTTGGCTAAATCCACACCCGTTTGATCGGCTTTCACCCGAACTTTAACGTTATAATCCACGACCCGTTTGACCGGTACTAATATTTTCATGGTGAGAAACCCCTGTCTGCGCTTGTCAGGTTGACGTGAAGGTAAACTTCAGCTGTTGTTAATGCCGGACAATCTAACTACTGTTGACGTTAACGTCAACCTGAAATACCCTTGCAACTTGCAGAAATTCAAAAAGCACGTAAACAATAACATCCATCGCCAGAGCGCACGCTACCCCCTTGTGGGCATACAACAGCGGCAATAACAGCGACAAAAAACAAAAAATGGGAGACTGCCGTGGAAAGAGAATCGATGGAGTTTGATGTTGTTATCGTCGGTGCAGGCCCGGCTGGTTTATCCGCCGCCATCCGTCTGATGCAACAAGCCAAAGCCGCCAGCCGCGAGCTGAGTATTTGTGTGGTAGAAAAAGGCTCAGAAGTAGGTGCCCACATTTTATCAGGCGCTGTATTTGAACCGCGCGCCTTAAACGAATTATTACCCGACTGGCAACAACAAGGTGCGCCTTTAACAACGGCCGTCAGTCACGACGACATTTATTTATTACAGTCAGAGCAGGACGCGCGCAAAATTCCCAATGCGCTGGTGCCAAAAACCATGCACAACAGTGGTAACTACATTGTTTCTATGGGCAATGTCTGCCGCTGGCTGGCCAATCAGGCCGAAGCGTTAGGGGTAGAAATTTTTCCGGGATTTTCAGCACACAGCCTGATCATTGAAGACAATGTGGTCAAAGGCATTATCACAGGCGATATGGGCTTGGATAAACATGGCGAGCAAAAACCAGGTTTTACCCCGGGCATGGAACTGCGGGCTAAATACACTTTATTTGCCGAAGGTTGTCGTGGTCACCTGGGTAAAGAGCTGATTGCCCATTACGGCCTTGATGCAGGCAAATCACCTCAGCATTATGCCATTGGTTTTAAAGAAATCTGGGACATTGACCCGAACAAACATCAGGCCGGTTTAGTGTTGCACTCAGCAGGCTGGCCGCTGGACAAAGACACCAGTGGTGGTGGTTATCTGTATCACGCTGATAATAATCAGGTGGTGGTGGGTCTGATTATTGACCTCAATTACAGCAACCCTTATTTAAGCCCTTTTGATGAGTTCCAGCGTTATAAACAACATCCGGTGATCAGCCAGTATTTAACCGGCGGCAAACGCGTGTGTTACGGCGCCCGTGCTATTGCCAAAGGCGGTCTGAACAGCCTGCCAAAAATGACTTTCCCTGGCGGCATGCTGCTTGGTTGTGACGCCGGCACCCTGAACTTTGCCAAAATTAAAGGCAATCACACTGCGATGAAATCCGGCATGCTGGCCGCCGAAGCGGTATTTGCCCGCTTAGCTGCCGATTGTCAGGGTGGTGCTGATATCACTGAGTTTGAAACGATATTTGAACAAAGCTGGTTGTACGACGAATTGTACCGCTCACGCAACTTTGGCCCGGCGATGCATAAGTTTGGCTCTTTACTGGGTGGTGCTTTTAACTTTGTCGACCAAAACATTTTTGCCGGCAAACTGCCCTTTACCCTGAAAGACAACACGCTGGATCATCAAAGTTTAAAACCGGCGGCTGAAAGCACGCCTATTCAGTATGCCAAACCAGACAACGTACTGAGTTTTGATAAATTAAGTTCAGTGTTTTTATCCAACACCAACCATGAAGAAGAGCAGCCCTGCCATTTGCAGTTACTGGATGCCAGCATTCCAATCAGCGTCAATTACGCCAGGTATGCCGAACCGGCGCAGCGTTATTGCCCGGCCGGTGTTTATGAAATTGTCGGTATTGAGCAGCACGAGCCGA
This sequence comes from Rheinheimera sp. 4Y26, assembly GCF_025245835.1. Classification (GTDB taxonomy): domain Bacteria; phylum Pseudomonadota; class Gammaproteobacteria; order Enterobacterales; family Alteromonadaceae; genus Pararheinheimera. The sequence goes on along the minus strand of NZ_JAOBWS010000011.1, from coordinate 64,820 downwards.
AACTGCAAATCAATGCACAAAACTGCATTCACTGTAAAACCTGTGATATTAAAGATCCAAGCCAGAATATCCGCTGGGTGACACCAGAAGGTGCCGGTGGGCCAAACTACCCGAATATGTAATCAAAGTGATTAAAAGGCGGTTGCAGCAATTCTGAACAACCCTGATGTTAAAACCCCGGCCTGGTGCCGGGGTTTTGTTTTTTTCTTACTCCACTGTTTTTATATCTCTCATTTTTCACGATTTTACCTATTCTTGCTGATTGACAATTAAATGCACGCTTGCAGTTGTTTGATATATATCAACAACACAGCTGCTATAACCTTGTATGTTAGAAATCGCTAATTATAAATCAAACGTTAGCATTCCCTGACCTGAGATGACACCCCGGGTGTCTGGAGTTGTCCTGATGGATATTGTAGAGCTCTCCCGTTTACAGTTTGCCTTTACGGCGATGTACCACTTTTTATTTGTCCCTTTAACGCTTGGCATGACGTTTTTGCTGGCGATTATGGAATCTGTTTATGTCATGACAGGTAAAGAAATTTACCGTGATATGACCAAGTTCTGGGGCAAGTTATTTGCCATTAACTTTGCACTGGGGGTAACCACCGGTATTGCCATGGAATTTCAGTTTGGCACCAACTGGTCTTATTACTCTCATTATGTCGGTGACATCTTTGGTGCCCCGCTGGCCATTGAAGGCCTGATGGCCTTTTTCCTCGAATCAACTTTGGTGGGTCTGTTTTTCTTTGGCTGGGATCGCCTGAGCAAAGTACAGCATTTAGCCGTGACCTGGTTGGTGGCTTTAGGCTCTAACCTGTCAGCCTTGTGGATTTTAATCGCCAACGGCTGGATGCAAAATCCGGTGGGCAGCGAGTTTAACTACACCACCATGCGGATGGAGATGACCAGTTTTACCGAAGTTATCTTTAACCCTGTAGCTCAGGTGAAGTTTGTGCATACAGTGTCAGCAGGTTATGTCACGGGTGCCATGTTTGTGTTGGCTATATCCGCCTGGTATATGCTGAAAAACCGCGACCTGCCTTTTGCCCGGCGTAGTTTTGCCATTGCTTCTGCTTTTGGTCTGGCCAGTGCTTTGTCTGTGATCGTCCTTGGCGATGAATCCGGCTATGAGCTGGGTGATGTGCAAAAAGTAAAACTGGCAGCAGTTGAGGCGGAGTGGCAAACCCACCCGGCACCTGCATCCTTTACGCTATTTGGCTTTCCAAACGAACAGAGCCAGCAAACCGAATATGCGGTAAAAATTCCTTATGCGCTTGGCCTGATTGCCACCCGCTCGCTGGATAAACCGGTTTTGGGACTCAGCGACTTAAAAGAGCAGCACCGCAATAGAATTATCAACGGCAAAGAAGCTTATCGTTTGCTGCAGCAGCTTAGGGCTGGCGATCAATCCGCGGCAACTATCGCCGCTTTTGAAGCGGTGAAAAAAGACCTGGGTTATGGTTTATTGCTGACCGCTTATACCGATAATCCAGCCAATGCAACTGCCGAGCATATCCAGCAGGCGGTTGATGGCAGTATTCCTAAGGTGGCGCCGATGTTCTGGGCCTTCCGTATTATGGTTGCTGCAGGTTTTATTATGCTGCTGGTATTTGCCCTGAGCTTCTGGCACAGCGCCAAACGTAATCCGGAAAAACCGCGCTGGTTATTAAAAGCCGCCCTGTTTAGCTTGCCACTGCCCTGGATAGCTTGTGAAGCCGGCTGGTTTGTTGCCGAATATGGCCGGCAGCCCTGGGCTGTGGGTGAAATATTACCCACCCATCTGGCGGCATCTAACCTGACCGTCACCGAGATCTGGACCAGTCTGGCAGCCATTACCGTGCTTTATACCGTGTTTTTGGTGATTGAAGTTTATCTGATGCAGCATTTTGCCCGCAAAGGCCCGTCGGCTTTGCATACCGGCAAATATGATCTGGAAACCGGTCTGGTTAAAGAGGTGTAACATGGATTATGAATTTTATCGTTTTATCTGGTGGTTATTAATTGGCATTCTGTTTATTGGTTTTGCCATCACCGACGGTTTTGATATGGGCGTGGGTGCGCTGCTCAAAGTGATAGGCCGCAACGACGAAGAGCGGCGTGTGCTGATCAACGCTGTGGCGCCGCACTGGGATGGCAATCAGGTGTGGCTGATTACCGCAGGCGGTGCTTTATTTGCCGCCTGGCCGCCGGTCTACGCCACGGCCTTCAGCGGTTTTTATCTGGCGATGATGCTGACGTTATTTGCCTTGTTTTTACGCCCTATTGGCTTTGATTACCGCTCCAAACTGGAGAACCGAGCCTGGCGCAGCAATTGGGATTGGGCTTTAACGGCAGGCTCTGCCATTCCGCCTGTTATTTTTGGTGTGGCTTATGGCAATCTGCTGCAAGGCGTGCCCTTTCATTTTGACGAACTGCTGCGTATTCACTATACAGGTTCGTTTTTTGCCCTGCTGAATCCCTTTGCTTTGCTGGTTGGTGTACTGAGTCTGTTGATGTTTGTCTGTCAGGGCGCCAGCTATCTGCAACTGAAAACGGACGGTGTGTTATTAAATCGCAGCCGTACAGTTGCCAGTTACAGTGGCATGGCAGCCGCTATTATCTTTGTGCTTTGTGGTTTCTGGTTAAGTGCCGGCATTGAAGGTTTTGTGCTGACCAGTGCCATTGATCACAACGCCATTAACAACGCGGTCAGTAAGACTGCTGAACTGCAAGCTGGTGCCTGGCTGAAAAACTACGGCGAATATCCGTTGTTATGGCTGTGCCCTGCACTTGGTATTCTGGCTTTTGTGTTTGCCGCATTTTTCAGCAAACTTGGACGTGGCGCTCTGGCTTTTGTGATGTCATCCCTGGGGCAGGCTGGCGTGATCCTGACCTGTGGAGTGTCGATGTTTCCGTTTATTATGCCGTCAAGCAGCATGCCAGCTCACAGCCTGACCCTATGGGATGCCACCTCAAGCCAGTTGACACTCACCATTATGTTTGGCGTTGCCTGTGTGTTTGTGCCTTTGATTCTGGCTTACACCATCTGGAGTTACATCAAGATGGCTGGCCGTATCAATACGCAAACCATCCGTGACAACCCGCATTCATTATATTAAGGAGCTTATTATGTGGTATTTCGCCTGGATCCTAGGGGTGTTACTGGCCTGCTCTTTTGGCATTATTAACGCCATGTGGCTGGAATTAAACGGTTATCCCGGAGAAGAGTCTGATAAATCCTGAGTTAACCAACAGCGCCCAGGCAAAGGGCGCTGTTTTACCTGAAGCTCATAAAGCTCAGGCGCAGGCTGAGCCCGGTGGCACAGCAACGGATTTACTTAAACAACTGCTCAGGCCTTACCGCGCCGCGGTGCTGCTTGTCGCCCTGGCAGGCATCTTCAGTGTGCCTTTGCTGATAGCGCAAATGTGGTACCTGGCAAAAATAGCTGCGGCCCTGCTGGCAAAAACGCCATTCGCCGGCGCAGATGTGTTTTTGTTGTCTTTATGCTGGCTTGGCCGCACTGCCTTATTGCTGGCAAAAGATGAAATTGCACAACATCTGAGCAGGACACTGCGGCTAAGTGTGCGGCAACACTTGCTGGCGCAACTGGCAGCTTTAGGCCCTTTGCGCAGTCGTTTTGGTTCGGACGGTGCTCTGTCGACCCTGCTTACAGAGCAGGTTGACGCGCTGGATGGTTATATCAGCCGTTATGCGCCGCAACAAATTCTGGTGTTGGCGGCACCATTGTTTATCCTGGTCGCTGTGGCCTTTCACAGCATTTTTGCCGCCATGCTGTTGTTACTCACTGCGCCGCTGGTGCCACTCTTTATGGTGTTGGTCGGCCGGGAAGCCAGCAGAGCCAGTCAGCAGCAACTGCAGTTATTAAGCAGGATGGGTGGACGTTTATATGACTTTCTGCAAGGACTGCCCCTGCTTAAACGGCTGAACGCAACAGATATAGCGGCAGCACATCTGGAGCATGCTGCAGGTCAATATCAACAAGGTTCAATGAAAGTATTGCGTCTGGCATTTTTATCTACCGCAGTGCTTGAACTCTTTAGCTCAGTGGCGATTGCTTTAGTCGCCCTTTATCTCGGCCTTGGTTTATTGGGCGAGCTGCCATGGCACAAAGCGCAACTGTTGTTACCTTATCAAAGCGCTCTTTTTATCCTGTTGTTGTGTCCGGAGTTTTATCAGCCGTTGCGCCAGCTTGGCGCAGATTATCATGCCAGAGCACAAGCAATAGCGGCCTGCGCTGAGTTTCGGGCTTTATATCAGGCAGAACATAATTCTCCACAAAAGGCTGCAACCCAAGTCTCTTTGGTTACCTGTCCAGTGCAACCTGCCGGGCTGAATTTTCATCATATCCTGGTGGGTGATGTATCAGCACCAAGGCTCAGTATCGAAGATCTCAGCATCAAGGCGGGTGAACAGCTGCTGATCTGTGGCCCGAGCGGCAGCGGCAAATCCACCTTCCTGCAGCTGATTGCCGGTTTTGTACCCTTTGCGGGCGACCTGATGGTGGGTGAGCAGCACTTTGACAGCAGCTCGGTTTATCAGCTTCGTCATCAGCTTGGTTACCTGCAACAGCAAGCTGAACTACTGCCCGGCACCATTGCTGACAATCTGAAACTGGCCAAAACCGACGCAACCAGTGAAGAAATGCAACAGGTTCTGACACAGGTGGAACTGTGGGATTTTCTGAGCCGGCAGCCCGAAGGCCTTGATTATCGCATCGGCGATTTTGGCGCGGGCTTATCAGGAGGGCAACAACAACGGCTGGCCCTTGCCAGATTATTGTTACAGCAAAAACCTATCTGGTTGCTGGATGAACCTTTTTCCGAGCTGGATGAAGACACCAGCCAGCGTTTATCAGCGCTGCTGCGGCGCATCAGTCAGGGTAAAACCTTGTTATTGGTCAGCCACCAGTTTTCACAGCTTGGCTGGCTCAATCGTTCACTCAGATTTGAGCAGGGCAAGCTTTTGGCAACCGACCACATTAGTCAACACAACAAGGACAACACCACTCTGGCGGCTTTAGCGCAAAACAAAACCTCCGGAGTTGCAGATGCCTGAATTCAGCAAATCTCACACTCAAACACCAGCTGCAGCAAAAGCATCGCCGCAGCTCTCAGCTGCAACCACTGTGCCTGCAAAGCTCAGATTATTTGACTTACTCAGGCCACAGCGCTGGAGCTGGCGTCTGGCCATGCTGCTGGGTTTTATGACTTTAGCAGCCACAGTGCTGCTGCTGGCTTACTCCGGCTGGTTTATCAGTACGGCAGCAGTGGCTGGCATTGCCGCCATTCAGGCCGGAACATTTAACTATATGCGCCCGGGCGCCATGATCCGTTTGCTTGCCATCAGCCGCACCGCAGGACGTTATGCTGAAAAACTGCAATCGCACTATGCTGTGCTGCAACTTCTGAAAACACTCAGGCTCAATAGCTTTGCTGCGTTATGTCGTAAACCCAATCAGCAATTGAATTATCTGACTGACCCCAACCATGCTGATCAGCTACAGCGCCTGATTGCCGATATCGATTTACTGGATCAATTTCCGCTAAAGGTGTGGTTACCCTGGCTGTGGGCAGGAGCCATTGCGCTCTGCTATCTGGCCGCGGCGGGCTATTTATTGCCGCAAAGCCTGCCGGGTTTTGCATTGCTGTTGCTGCTTTTGCTGCTCCAGCCACTTTGGCTGCACCTTTATGGCAAAAGAGTCTGTCATCAGGTAAATGTGCAAGCGGGCACCCGCCGCCAACAGCAATTGCATCAGTTACAACTGCTCACCACCAGCTTAATGTTGGGGCACTGGCCACAGAAAGCTCAAATGCTGGCCGACACCGACCAGCAGCTTAGCCTGCTGCAGCGCGCTTTGCAGCGTTCGGTGGTTTTGCAGCAAAGCATACAGCAGCTGTTATTGTTATCAGGTTTTTTATGCTTATTGTGGGCGCAATCGCAACAACAACAGTTGGCGCCGGCACTTGTGGTCGCTTTGGCTTTGGGCTGGCTGGGTTTGTCGGAGATTTTCACGCCACTGGCGCAATTTCACCTGGCGCTGGGTTATAGCCTGACAGCGCAAAAAAGATATAACGAATTACTGAGCGCTCCGTCAGTTGACGCTGTACCACCGCCAGCCTTAGAACCCAAACAAACCACTGACAGCACTGTTGAAGTGACCATTGAACTGAACAGGCTGCACATAGGTTTTACAGCGGCCTTGCCACAACTGCCGCCATTGACGGCAAGTTTTAAAGCAGGTGATGTCGTGTTATTGCACGGACCTTCCGGCTGCGGTAAAAGCTGTTTGCTGCAAACTCTGGCGGGCGATCTGACTATTTTTGGCGGTGAACTGCTGTGGCAAAAACAACCTTTGCATCAGCTCTGCAGCCAACAAAAATATCAACAGATTGGTTATGGCGCACAGCGTCCTCACATCTTTAATCTGACAGTAGCAGCCAATTTGCGACTGGCATGCCCCGCAGCCAGCGACGACGAACTACTGGCAGTACTTCACCTGGTTGAGCTCAAAGCCTGGCTTGATAAACAACCGCAAGGGCTTGCAACTGTGCTTGGCCAATATGGTTGTGGTTTGTCCGGTGGCGAAAGCCGACGTTTTGCCCTGGCACGGCTGCTGCTGCAAAAACCCAGACTTTTATTACTGGATGAGCCTTTTGCCGGTCTGGAGCAAGAGCTTGCCGCCAGACTACTGCAGCGGTTAGCTGAGTTTCAGCAACAAGGTATTTTAATCATCGCCAGTCACCAACAATTACAACACCCGGCTTTTAACCGGCATTGGCAGCTGGCACCGCTTTCACAATAATTGATTGCCGTTTAACAGAGCGCGAAAAAGCAGCTTGTCTGTCAATCACCGGACTGTTAAAGGTTGTAATTTACAGATTTCGCTTTATGATCGCGTTTTTGTTTTCTTTGAGGTTGTTATGTCTTTGATGTCTTCTTTGGTAAAGCCGGCAACTACTCTGGCTGTTTTATTGGTATTAACCGCCTGTCAGACTGCGACACCTGGCGTCACAGCTGTTGCAGATACCCCAGCAACCTCTTCACACCCGAACCTGAACAGTGTGCTTTGGTATCAGACCTCTGCAGAATTTCGTGCCAACAGTATTCAGACCTACAATCAGGCGCGGGCATTATTAACAGCGGCCAAAGCCGACCGCAGCTGGACCGCCTGGCCACAAAACGACGCTGCTGCACAATTGCCGCCGGCCATTATTGTTGATATCGACGAAACTATTCTGGATAACTCCCCTTCTGCTGCGCGAGACGTACTGAACAACCAGCAAGGTTTTGACGATAAACAATGGGACAACTGGGTCGCGGCAGCCAAAGCTCAGGCGGTACCGGGCGCTGTAGCTTTTGTAAATGCTGCAGAAGCCATGGGTATTAAAGTGCTGTATATCAGCAACAGAGCATGTAAGGCACGTGATAACAACAACAGCTGCCCACAAAAAACCGACACCATCCGCAACCTGCTTGCCGTTGGTATTCACAAAGCAGATGAAGCTCAGGTATGGATCAAAGGTGAGCAGCCGGACTGGAGCAGCGAAAAACAAAGCCGCCGTGAACTTGCCATGCAGCAATACCGTGTGATTATGTCGGTGGGCGACGATTTTGGCGACTTCCTGCCTAATGTGAAAAAAGACATCACGCCGGCACAGCGTGCTGCTTTGGTGGATCAGCATCAGGCGCTGTGGGGTACCAAATGGTTTATGCTGCCAAACCCAACCTATGGTTCATGGGAAACTATTCTGGCGCAGCCAAAACAACAATATTTACGCGGCTTTTAACCACAGCTCTGCGTTGAAAAATAAAAAAGCTGCTACGGCAGCTTTTTTATTTCATAACGGCTCAGGGCAGAGGAGCGCCCCGGCTTGCCACGTATAACGCATACCAATGCTCGCGGCTTAAACTCAGTCCTCTGGCTTTGGCACAGGCGGTGATACGTTGTGGTTGTGTGGTTCCTATCACCGGCTGAATACCGGCCGGATGTTTCATCAGCCAGCCCAGCACAATGGCTTCTGCTGTGGTTTGATATTCGGCAGCAAGCTGCGCTACCAAATCAGCCGTTTTTTGCTGAGCCGGCGTTGCAGGTTTTTTGCCGCCACTAAAAAGCCCCTGCGCCAGACTACCCCAGGCCTGAATCTGGACTTTATGCAGCTGGCAATATTCAACTGTGCCATAACTGAAAAAATGGTTTGCGCCTTGTGGCATACCGGTGAATACATTCTGCTCCAGCCAATCTATGCGACTCAGGCTCATTTCCAGCTGATTCACCATTAAAGGTTGTGCCAGATGCGACTGTAATAACTGCAGCTGCGGCCAGCCAAAATTCGAGACGCCAAAGTGTTTCACCTTACCTTGTTGCTGCAGCTCAAGCAGCACTGCAGCCACTTCTTCGGCCTGCATTAATGGATCTGGCCTGTGCAACAACAGAATATCAATATAACCGGATTGCAACTGTCTTAAGCTCAGTTCAACCTGCCGGCGGATATAATTGGCGGAAAAATCATATCGTCCCACCGCATCATCACTGGCAACACGGATGGCGCATTTGGTCTGGATCAGTATTTGCTCGCGCAGATGAGGTTGCAGGGTTAGATAATCGCCAAACACCTGCTCTGCTTTGCCACGGCCATAAATATCGGCATGGTCAAACAGCACAAATCCCTGCTCTATGGCTGCATCAAGTGCACTGTAAGACTGCCTTCTGGCTTCAGAGCTGATCTCGGCGGCGTTCCATTCACCACCAAGGCCCATACAACCAAACACCAAAGCTCCGGCATCCGGGTAAGTTTGCAAAATAGGTTGCATATAAAGGTCCGCGTTAAAGTTGCTGTTGGCGCAGTGTAGCCAAAATAAATTGTTGTACCCAGTTTTTTATCAGGCTGGTGCCCTGGTTTCGAAAAACAGCCTAAGCGCGAGTTCAGAGATAAATACTGAAACAAATCATCACCCTGCAATAGATATTACGGTAAAGTAAAACCCAATGGTCGCGTTATAAGCCTGGTTTTTACTGGCTGCATTCCGGATGGAACTTAATATGAATATCAAATTGATCAGCCTGCTGGGCGCAGGACCAGCACTGTTAGTCATGACCTTATTAACAGCACCACCCTTGGCTGATCTGACTGACAACGCCTGGCATCTGTGTGGCCTGATGGCCTGGATGATCCTCTGGTGGGTCAGCGAAACTGTGCCTATTGCAGTCACGTCTTTACTGCCTATGGTGCTGGTGCCACTGCTGGGGGTTGCCAGCATGGACGCTACCACAGCCCCTTATGCGCATCCGCTGATATTTTTATTTATGGGTGGTTTTACCTTATCCATCGCCATGGAAAAAACCGGCCTGCACCGGCGGCTGGCACTAAGGGCTTTGTTATTGGCAGGCCACAGACCTGCAGCGCAAATTGCCAGTCTGATGGCCGTTACCGCTTTTTTATCAATGTGGATGTCCAATACGGCAACAGCTGTGATGATGCTGCCGATCGGCCTGTCGATTATTGCCATGGCAAAAGCCAATGATGATGACGATTTTAGTAAAGCCGTGTTATTGGCCATCGCCTACAGCGCCAGTATCGGCGGCATCGCCACTTTAATTGGCACACCACCTAACGCCTTACTGGCGGCTTTTCTTGCGGATAACTATCAGATAGAGCTCAGTTTTGCCCGCTGGATGCTGCTCGGTGTGCCGCTTGCTATGTTAATGCTGATTTGTTGTTGGTTCTGGTTATGTAAAGTGCAATTTCAGCTGCCAGCGCAAAGCAGTACCGGCAATCACAACCAGCTGGCGCAGCAACTACAGGCACTGGGGGGGTTATCAAAAGCGGAAAAAACCGTGTTGCTGGTGTTTATCCTGGCCGCGACCGGCTGGATAGGCCAACAATGGCTGGCACGCTGGACAGGTCTTGCCATCAGCGACACCCTGGTTGCGATGACAGCGGCACTGCTGCTGTTTGTTCTGCCGGGAAACGCCAAAACACCGGTATTAGCCTGGAAAGACAGTGAAAAACTGCCCTGGGGCATTTTATTGTTGTTTGGCGGTGGTTTAACCATGGCCGAACAAATTCAGAAAACTGGCGTCGCTCAGGTACTGGCAGAGCAGCTGCAGGTCCTGCAAGGCATTGAACCTGTGCTGGTGATGCTGGCGGTTGTTGTGCTGATTTTGTTATTAAGCGAAGTGAACAGCAATACCGCCACAGCTGCCGCCTTTTTACCCTTGCTGGGGCCTGTTGCCATGTCAATGCAGTTATCGCCTTTGTATCTGATGGTTCCTGCCGCTCTGGCCGCTAGCCTTGGTTTTATGCTACCTGTGGCAACACCACCCAATGCCATAGTGTTTGGCAGTGGTCACTTAAAAATAAAAGATATGATCAAAGCCGGTTTTGTGATGAATCTGGTGGGTGTCATGCTGGTGGTTTTACTGGCGGAACTGCTGGTGCCACTGTTGTTAAGCTAAACAGCTGACACTCAGCCTTAATAAAAAAGCAGCTCCGGCTGCTTTTTTATTAAGGATTTACTGCGTGCGACAAGGCTGAACGTTGTAACACAGCTTTATTGCGGCTGCTGTTTATTATTTTTTATATAACTGTAAAGCCCAATCAAAGAAGCGGCTATCCAGAAAATTTCGATAACAAAACTGGCGAGGTTAAAGTTAATACACAAACTAAATAACAAAAACAGCGCACCACACAGATTCATCAGGTTGTATAACAAACCTTTGGGATTGGCTTTGTTTAGTTGTAATAAAAAGAACGCACCTACCACCAGGCAAGTACCGGCCATACCAACAATATCGGCAATTAAATTAAGCATGATAAAAATCTCAGAACAAGCTGAAGTCGTCCAAAACAGGCTGGCCCTTTCCATGGGAAGGACGGTTCTCAATTCCATGAGACAGCTTGGTTGTCTGTGCGGCCATCCGGCTGCAGACACAAAAACAAAACGCCGCTAAAAGCGGCGTTTTGTTTATTTCTGTTTGCAAGATTTGTTGTATTTAACAGTCTTACAAAGCCATTTTGGAGCGGGCAACGAGATTCGAACTCGTGACCTCGACCTTGGCAAGGTAGCGCTCTACCAACTGAGCTATGCCCGCAAATTCTGATTTGTCACTTTTACTTCTGCTATGCAGGTCAGTAAATGGTGCCCGGGGCCGGACTTGAACCGGCACGCCCTTTCGAGCGAGGGATTTTAAATCCCTTGTGTCTACCGATTTCACCACCCGGGCAGACAACTTTCTTTTGTGCTCACTAAATGGAGGCGGGTCCCGGAGTCGAACCGAGGTGGACGGATTTGCAATCCGCTGCATGGCCACTCTGCCAACCCGCCATCTGTCTTCATTTTGTGATTTGGAGCGGGCAACGAGATTCGAACTCGTGACCTCGACCTTGGCAAGGTAGCGCTCTACCAACTGAGCTATGCCCGCATCCGATAAGGCTATTGCCTCAACACGAGACGCATTCTACTGAGTTTAATAATTCCGTCAACCAGAAACTTGCAGATTGCAAATCGTTTGCTCAAATTTTAACTTTCCTGCTGAATAAAGCAGCAAGTTGTTGATTATTGCTTTAAATCCTGCCACGCCGCCTGCAAATAAGCCACCATAGACCAGACCGTTAATAAGGTGGCCAGATACAATAACAGCATGCCGAGTTGCGTGATCCAATCAATGGGTTGCCAGATTAAACCAATCAGCGCCAACATCTGTACTGCAGTTTTCCATTTGCCCATATCCGACACTTTCACCTGGGCGCCGCGGCCAACACCAGCCATCCATTCCCGCAAACCCGAGATAATAATTTCGCGGCTGATCATTAAAAAAGCCGGAATAGTAACCCACAGGGTTTGCATATCCACAGCTATCAACACTAAAGCAGCTGCCACCATAGCTTTATCGGCAACAGGGTCTAAAAAAGCACCAAAGGCGGTGGACTGTTGTAACTTACGCGCCAGATAACCATCCAGCGCGTCTGTAATAGCGGCCAGCCAGAACACAAAAGCGGCCAGAAAACGGGCATGCTCATGAGTGGAATAAAAGCAGAACACAAATACCGGAATTAAGAAAATTCTAAACAAAGTCAGCAGATTAGGAATATTCCACATCAATGGGATCTCAAATACGTCTTTAGTTTTTATTATGACAAGCCTGATAAATCAGTTCGGCCTGCGTTTTGGATATACCAGGCACTGTTGCCAGTTCCTGTACCGACGCTTTCATCACGCCCTGTAAACCACCGAGATATTGTAACAAAGCTTGCCGGCGTTTCTCACCTATTCCGGCGATATTTTCCAGCGGACTTTGCACCATTTTTTTACCCCTTTTGGCTCTGTGGCCGGTAATGGCGTATCTGTGGGCTTCATCGCGGATTTGCTGAATTAAATGCAGCGCCGGCGCATCCGGCGGTAAACTCATTTCTTTATCGGTGCCGGCCAGTATTAAGGTCTCTAAACCCGGTTTACGGCTGGTGCCTTTGGCAACCCCAAGCAGCAGCGGTTTTTTTACTAAATGCCAGTCACTGAAAAAGTGGATGGCCTGATTTAACTGGCCCAAACCACCGTCAATCAACACTAAATCCGGCACTCTGCTTTCATCCTGCAACTTGCCGTATCTTTTATTCAGCGCAAACAACATGGCGGCATAATCATCTCCCGGGGTTATACCTTCCACATTAAAACGGCGGTATTCACCTTTATCCGGCCCTTCGCCATTAAATACCACACAAGAAGCGATGGTTTGCTGCCCCATGGTATGGCTGATATCAAAACATTCCATCCTTTTGAGTTCACTAAGCTTCAACAAAGCTTTGAGCTCACGGTAGCGCACCGCCATTTGCTCTTTGACACTGAGTTTACTGTTGCAGGCTGTCTCGGCATTTTTTTCCGCCAGACTTAAATACCGGGCTTTTTCACCACGTTTGGCTGCCAGCAGGCTGACTTTATACCCCACCTGCGCACTAATCGCAGCGCTGATGGCGTCGACATCTTCAAGTTCAGCACCAAGCACCACCTCACGCGGCACCTTCTGCCCACTGATATTATTTAAATAAAACTGCAGCAAAAAGGCCGGCAAAATTTCGCCCGGGTCCGTCTGATGTGGCACTTTGGGATGATAGGTTTTGCTACCAAGAATTTTCTGATCGCGCACAAAAAGTACATGCACTGCAGCCAAGCCATGTGAATAGTGAAAACCAATCACATCCATTTCGCTGTGTTCGCCACTGACACTTTGTTGCTCCTGCACTGTACGCAGTGCAGCAATTTGATCCCTGAGCTGAGCCGCCTGCTCAAACTCCAGATTCTGACTGGCCTGGTCCATCAGCTGCACTAAATCGTCGATCACCAGCTGATTTTTACCGGATAAAAACAACTTGGTTAACCGCACCTGTTCGGCATAAGCGCTGTCGGAAATTTTGCCGACACAAGGCGCAGAGCAGAGTTTCAGCTGATATTGCAAACAGGGTCTGGTGCGGGCACGGTAAAAACCATCTTCACACTGGCGCACCGGAAAGATTTTCTGCAAGAGTTTTAAACTTTCCCAGACAGCACCGGCACTGGGATAAGGGCCAAAATACTGACCAGGCACTTTACGCGGTCCACGATGAGACGTTAAGCGTGGATGTTTATGATCGGTCAGCAAAATATAAGGATAAGATTTATCGTCACGCAGCAGCACATTGTATTTGGGCATAAACTGCTTGATGAGGTTATTCTCTAAAATCAGCGCTTCGGTTTCACTGTGGGTAACAATAATTTCCACATGCTGAATCTGGCTGACCAACGCGCGGGTTTTGACACCAGGCACATTGGTTCGAAAATAACTCGACAGGCGTTTTTTTAGATCTTTGGCTTTGCCAACGTAAATCACTGTCTCGTCGGCATTGAGCATACGATACACGCCAGGCAACTGCGGCACAGTTGCCAGAAATGCTTTGGCATCAAATATAGGTTGGGAAGACGGCAAAATCAGCGGCTCAGACGATGTCAATCATACCGTGACGCAGCGCCAGGTGGGTCAGCTCCACGTCCCCGCTGATCGCCAGTTTTTCAAACATCCGGTAACGATAAGAATTCACTGTTTTGGCACTGACATTCAGCTGCTCAGCAATGTCGTTGACCTTTTGTCCTTTGGTGATCATCAGCATAATTTGCAGCTCACGTTCAGACAGCTCATCAAAAGGGTTGGCACTGTTGGACTGTATTTTACTCAGTGCCATTTTTTGCGCCACTTCATCAGAAATATACCTTTGCCCCGCCGCCACTTTGCGAATGGCTTCAATCATTTCTTTAGGCGCCGCATTTTTAGAAATAAAACCGGCAGCGCCCATTTGCATCACTTTGGTGGGCACCGGCTCTTCAAAAGAAACCGACAGCGCCAGCACTTTGATATCAGGACAATAATGCAAAATACGTTTAGTGGCCGCCATACCACCGATGCCGGGCATATTCATATCCATCAGCACAACATCGGGGGTGATCACATCAGCTGATTCATTGCGGCAGTAGCTTATTGCCTGTTCACCCGAGCTGGCTTGTGCCACCACCTTGATGCCACGCTCATCATTCAGGATCCGGCTGATCCCGGTTCTGACCAGTTCATGATCATCAACCAACAACACGTTAATCAATTGTGGCTCCGCAGAATAAAAACCTGACCCAAATGAGGGTGTTAATGTTCGCTAGCATAGCTGAGCGCAACTGAATTTGCTACGGTAAAAACAGGGGCTTTCAGAGGTCAGCGCAGAGCGTGGCGGCAATAAAAATGGCAGGCGCAAAAACAAAAAAACCACCTGTCAGGTGGTTTAGAAGAAGTGGCGGAGAGAAAGAGATTCGAACTCTTGAAGGGCTACTAACCCTCGCCGGTTTTCAAGACCGGTGCATTAAACCACTCTGCCATCTCTCCGCGATGGACGGCATGATAGAAAGTCTGACAAAAGTTGTAAAGTGGTTTTTTTCATGAAACTGTCTGTTTGCTCAGCTTTTCACCAATAGCCGCCGTTATTGTGCATCAAAATACCGGACCGCCACCACAAAATAATCTGCAGCACTGACCAGACTGACAGCACTGCAGTAAAAGTTTACACTAGCGAAAAAAACCAGAGCCCTGCCCTTATGTCACAAAAACGAATTTATGTTGCTTACACCGGCGGTACCATTGGTATGCAAAAATCAGCCAACGGTTATATTCCGGTCCCCGGATTTTTGTCAGACACTGTCAAAGCCATGCCGGAATTTTACCGCCCCGAGATGCCACAGTTTGATATTCATGAATATCATCCGGTGATTGACTCCTCGGATATGACACCGGCCCATTGGTTACATATCGCTGAAGATATCCGCGCCCATTATGACGATTACGATGGTTTTGTGGTGTTACACGGCACAGACACTATGGCCTACACAGCGTCGGCTTTGTCTTTTATGCTGGAAAACCTGACCAAACCTGTGATTATCACCGGCTCGCAAATCCCGCTGGCGCAGCTGCGCTCAGACGGTCAGGTAAATTTGCTCAATTCGTTATATCTGGCCGCTTATTACCCTATTGCTGAAGTGGCTTTGTATTTTAATAACCAGCTGTTTCGCGGCAACAGAGCCACCAAAGCAGATGCGGATGGTTTTAATGCTTTTGCTTCGCCGAACTTTCCGGCTCTGCTGCAGGCCGGTATTCATATCGAAATGCTGGCTGGTCAGCTGGCAAGCTCAGCACCAGCCGCGCCGCTTAAAGTGGCACAAATTACCCCGCAGCCTATCAGCGTCGTGACGCTATACCCCGGCATCAGCGTGGATGTGATTAAAAATATGGCGGCTGCACCGGTACGGGCTCTGATCATCAAATCTTATGGTGTCGGCAATGCGCCTCAGGATCCTGCGCTGCTGAACACCCTCAAAGAAGCCTCAGAGCGCGGCACTATTATTGTCAACTGCACCCAGTGTTTTAAAGGAAAAGTAAATATGGGGGGTTACGCCACCGGCAATGCACTGCGTTTATCCGGGGTGATCAGCGGTTATGATATGACGCTAGAAGCCACCCTCACCAAACTACATTATTTGCTCAGTCAGCCACTAAACGCCGAGCAAATCCGCGCTCAGATGCAAACCAGTTTAAGAGGCGAGCTGACCTCAGGCTAAAACAAGCTGTAGCCACCTGCCGGCGAAACTCCGGTTTGAATAAGGGCGCATGCAGCAACAAATCGCAGCCAGCCCATAACGTGGCTATTTTGACCAGACATAAAAAAGCCCTGAGCATGTTCAGGGCTTTTTTTATACCGATGCCGTTATTACGACTTTCATCTCTGCGCTTGTATCACTGTGGCAGATAAATCGCTTTAACCCTGGCTAACAAAGGTTTTTCCGCCTGAGTTACAGCGCCATATTGCAGCCAGCGCGACAATAACTGAGGTTGGGTCACTGCTTCACCACTGTTGTGTTTGTCACTAAGTAGCTGCATTTGTACCTGCTGACGCCGTGCCTGCAATTCTGAGGGGGAATAGACTTTAGCCAGCCATTCCAGCGCCAGTGTTAAGTCAGCACGCGACAATTGTTTTTCCTGTTGCTGATTAAATACCAACCGATAAATCGGCGGAAAATCAGCAAGTTCAGGCTGCTCTTTGTCAAGTGCAGCAAATAACTGACGATAACTGTCAAGCTCAGCGTTTTGTTGTAAATCGGCCAAACGTTGCTGTAACTGCTGTTTTAAGTTTTTGACAGCACCCGCTTGTGTCTCGTCTACTGCTTTAAATTGCGCCAGCTGCTGTAACTGTTGCTGAATGGATTTTTCATCCTTGGCAGTTTCAACTGCTTCGCTGAGAGCGGCCAGCACTTGCGCCTGAGCGTCGCGCTCGGCATTCAACTGTTGTTGCTGTGCCTGTTTAGCTGCGGTGCGACTTTCAAACCAGCTATCACATGCGGCTCTGAATTGTTGCCACAATTGCTGGTCCTGCGTTTTACCGGCATAACCTAATAACTTCCACTGTTGCTGCAGAATTTTAAGCTCGCTGCCGGCCTGTTCATCAGGGTTGCTGGCCAACTCTTCTGCAGCACGAACCAACGCAGCTTTATGCTCAGCATTTTGCTGTTGCTGAGCTTTTTGTTGCTGCTTCAGGCTGCTGAGTAACTGCTGGAACTGCGGTTGCAACTTTACATACAGCTCTTTTTCCACCACACCACTTTGCTGCCAGTCTTTACTGAATTGAGTGATCAGGCTATCCAGCGTTTTTCCGCTGACATTCTGCCCCACAGCTTCCTGCATCTTTGCCAGCAGCTGCGTTTTACGCTCGGCACTTTGTGCGCGTTCGGCATCCAGTTTGGCAAAATAGTCGCGGCAAGGCGCAAAAGCGAGCTCACAGGCGCTGTTAAATGCGTCATTTAACTGAGCCTCTAACTCTGCATCAGCACGGCCCAGAGTATTCCACTGTGCTCTGGCGTTTTTCACTGCCGAGGCTCGTTCGGTTGGTGTGATATCAGTGGCGACAGCCAGCTGCTGCATAGTTTCAACCAGCTGTTGTTTGCGCGGTGTGGCGATATAAGCCTGTAAATCGGCCAGATCCTGCACCTGCGCTTCCAGCTGCTGATAGTCTTTTTGCATGCTTTGCTGCTGTACAGCACCCAGCTGCTGATAATCAGCGCTGATGCCCTTAAAAAGACCAAACAACACATTAAATTTGCCGGCCTGATGCAGGCGTTTAAATTCGGCCATTTTGCTTTTTAACAAGCGTAATGTTTTATCCTGCTGCGCGAGCAGTGGTTCGCAGTGTTCACGCCACTGCTGCACCAGCTGCTGATAACTGCTGCTGAAACTTTCCGGCATCAGCTGTTTCAGCACTTTATAATGACGTTGCCACTGCTGTTGCCATTGTTTGAAGGCCTGATAGGCGGCATCCACGTCATCACCCTGTTGTGGCAAGGTCCAGGTGGCGGCTTCGGCCAATAAGCGGGCGGCCTGCGCCATAGCTTCGGCCAGCGCTGGTAATTGCTCCAGCTGCCTTGCTATATGCTGCAGTTGCTGATTCAGCTGTGTTTGGGCAGAAGCAGGCAATTCTGCAGCCTGAACTCTGGCAGCCAATTGCTCCAGTTGCTGCTGATATCCCGCAGCCAGCGTCAGTTCAGCCTCACCAAGCGCAGTGGCAAGCGCCTGCTCCAGCACTGTAACTTCTTGCTGCAACTGCTCAAAACGCTGTTGTGCAGCTAATTGCGCCGCCAGCTGCTGCTGGGCTTTGGCAAATTCCGCCAGCTTAGGGGCCAGCGAGCGTTCGGTCAGGCTGACCACTTTGTTATATTTTTCAATAAAATCTGCGGCATCTGGCAGGCAATCAAGCTCTGACGATAGTTGCTGCCATTCCTGCTGATAGGCCTGATACTTTTGTTGCAGTTCAGCAAGGTCCGTTTTTTCCCGCACTGCATTGAGTTTGGCCAGCAGCAACACCACTTGTTTGCGGATGCGTTCCGGTTTTTGTTTTTGTTCGGCGTGTGCGGCTAACAGCTGGTCAGCAAACTGACGTAACTCACCGGTTAAACTGCGGCTTAATTTTTCCAGGGTTTTGTCATCGTCAAGCTGGGTCAGCAATTGCTGGCGATGCGCGAGGCTCAGGCTGTTATCGAGTACTGCCTGCTGAAATAAATCCTGACGCGCCAGACGTTGCAGCAGACTGAATTTCAGCTCAGCATCCTGCTCTGTTTGCGCCAGTTTTTCCAGGATACTGCTGCGATTACATTCGGCAATAAACTGCGCCTTTAAATGCGGCGATACTTTATTTTCCAACAGCATTTGCACCAGCTGTTGTTCGGCAAAATGTTTCAACCGCTCCGCTGGTTCATGTTTGCTGGCTTGCCACCATAACGAAAACTCGTTTAAGCGCTCAAGCGCAGTGCGGCGCACAGCCTCGGCGCCATCATTAAAAGCGAGCTCGTGCAGGATTTCTTTCTGCGCCGGTGTTTTTTGATCAAGTTCGGCAATTGCCAACTGACGGATTGCAGCATTTTCGTGCTGCCATTTTGGCTTAAACCAACGTTTAAAGATCATCGTGCGAAAACCTTGCAATAGCATCCATAGTTGCAGGCGCCGGTGCGGCGGCTCCGGCGAATTGTTTTTTCATTTCGGATTTGGATTTGACCACCATCTGACCGTCAGCACCCACGGTAAAGGGTTCGTCTGAGCGCAGTACTTTGGCCTGATAAGCCATCACCAGTTGCATACTGTGTGCATGTTGGGCGTCGCTCATCACAGTACCATCAGCCCAGCGTTTTGTAGCTACACATTCCACCAGATTCTGGTAGGTTTCAGCAGACATAGCTGCAACCAAGGCGTTGAAATCCATCTTATTTTCTCTTGTACATCACAATGCGGACTTTGGTCACAAGGTACCAGACACAACCCACCACCATAGCGGCGTACAGTGCTTTTTGCTGCCACGAATCCGGCTCGGGTGATTGATAATAGAACCAGGTGAAACTTCCCAGAAACAGCACCAATGCCAGCATGGCATGATTGTTCAGCTGTTGTCCTTTGGCCAGACGATTGTCCCGCTGCATACGTTTAAGGGTTTCAACTGAAATTTCCGACAGGTTGTTGCCGCAATGGTTACAGCTGGCAGCTTTATCTGAAACTCGTTTATCACAATAAGGACAAGCAATAATCGCCATATACATCACCTCTTTTGACAGCGCACTATAAAGCAAATGACTGCTGTTGCAAACCATAGCCACAGCTTGTTTTACGCTCTGGCCGATAAAAAATGGCACCTTGAAGGTGCCATTTTATAAAGCTCAATATGGTTTTGACTTTATAACTGGTCAACCACAGCGCGCACTGCAATCAGGGTATCCTGACCCAGTTTCATTGAACGTACATCAGACCAGCCAAATTGCTCGTCCGGCAGATTAGCGTTGTCTTTAAACGGCATTTCAAAAGTGTAGGCCAGACACTTAAACTGCTCGGCAACCCAGGTTGAAGCAATGGTCAGATTGGCCTGACCAGGTGCATCCAGTTCATAACCGAATTTGGTCTGGAACTCTGGAGTTGTCATTAACAAAGCTTGTTTAAATGCGGTTTCCAGCTCGGCCATTTTGCTGTTGTAGGATGGTACACCTTCGGCACCGGCGACAAAGTTGTATGGCAGGTTCTCATCACCATGGATATCCAGGAACATGTCAACGCCCAGTTCCAGCATCTTCCGGCGCACCAGATACACTTCCGGGCTTTTTTCCATGCTTGGCGTTTGCCATTCACGGTTCAGGTTCACGCCGGCCGCGTTGGTGCGTAAATGACCCCGCACACTGCCGTCTGGGTTCATATTCGGTACTACATAAAATACGGCTTTTTGCAGCAGTTCACGCGCCACGCCGTCATCTTCATCTAATAAACGGTCTAATAAACCTTCAATAAACCATTCCGCCATGGTTTCGCCCGGGTGCTGACGCGCCGTGATCCAGATTTTCTTTTTGCCTTCAGCCGGCTCACCCACCACCAGCAAACTCATATCACGGTTATCCAGGGTATTACCCAAATCCACCAGCTGACACATACCGCTTGCCTGCGCCTGGCTTAATAAGTCCATATGACGCTCGTAGCTGTACGGCGCAAAATAAGCAAAATACACGGACTCAGCTTCAGGGTAATGATGAATGGTCAGCTCTTTGCCGTCATATTCAGTAGGTACACGGAACCAGGTTTCGCGATCATAGGAAGCAACGGCCTGATAGTCAGCCCAGCCACCAGGATAAGCAGAAGAACCGGCGTTGGTAATCCTGATGGTATGAGGCTCAAAACTTTCTGAATGCAAGCGGAAGTGGAACCACTGGTAAAAATCTGAGTTATGGTCTTTGCGAATGGCCAGCTGAATATTATCAACGCTGTCGGCCTGAATGACTTCGATATTACCGCTGTCAAAATTACTGGTAATTTTCATAAGTGAAGGTTCCGTCAATGTAAAAAAGGTGCTGAGGTTAACACAGTCTGGCTGCGCTGAAAATGCGACTTCGCCAGCAGATGGCACTGGTGCGTCCAGCAAAGCCAGGCATATGGTGCCGGTGTAAATCACCATCCTGCGGCAGTGCGGCCCATTTTATCGCTGGCGGTCACCGACATCATTTGCCGCGAATAATAAAGCCGCACAAGGCGGCTTTATTCAAAAGGTCATGTGATTAACGAGCCAGTGGCAGCGTAGGGTAAGAAATACCTGCCATTTCGTTCATCACGCGGATCACCTGAGTGCTGTAACCAAACTCGTTGTCATACCACACGTACAACACACAGCGGTCGCCATCGACGATAGTGGCCTGAGAATCCACCACACCGGCATAACGTGAGCCGACTAAGTCGCTCGATACGATCTCAGTTGAGCTGGTGTAATCGATTTGATCCTGCAGCTCAGAGAATAACGACACTTTTTGCAGATAAGCATTCAGCTCGTCGCGGTTGGTTTCTTTATTCAGGTTTAACGACAAAATAGCCATAGACACGTTTGGCGTTGGTACCCGAATCGCATTGCCGGTCAGCTTGCCTTTTAATTCAGGTAAAGCTTTGGCAACTGCAGAAGCTGCGCCAGTCGAAGTGATGACCATGTTCAATGGTGCAGCACGGCCACGACGTTCAGCTTTGTGATAGTTATCAATCAGGTTTTGATCGTTGGTGTAAGAGTGCACTGTTTCAACGTGACCATTACGAATGCCATATTCGTCATTTAACGCTTTTAACACCGGCGTAATGGCATTGGTGGTGCAGCTGGCAGCAGAAACAATTTTATCGTCTTTGCTGATCATTTTATGGTTTACACCATACACCACGTTTTTCACATTGCCTTTGGCCGGCGCAGTTAACAACACTTTGGCGGCGCCTTTGGCTTTAAAGTGAATTGACAACTCCTCGTCATCTTTCCAAATACCTGTGTTATCAACTACTAAGGCATCATGAATGTCATAAGCGTTGTAATCCACCTGCTCTGGTGAGTCGGCATAAATCACTTTGATAAAGGTACCATTGGCTTTGATACCACCGTTTTCCTGATCCACAGTGATGCTGCCGTTAAATGGGCCGTGGATAGAATCGCGGCGTAATAAACTGGCACGTTTTTCCAAATCACCTTTACGACCGCCACGCACCACAATGGCACGCAGACGCAATTTGGCGCTTGGACCAGCACGTTCAATCATCAGACGGGCCAGTAAACGACCAATCCGGCCAAAACCATACAGCACTACGTCTGTTGGTTTGATGTTGTCGTCGTGATCTAATAAATCTTCCAGCTCGCGCTGTAAATATTGTTCCAGCGTTAAACCTTCAGCCGCATTTTTGTAGTGATAAGCAAAAGCCAGCTTGCCAAGGTCGATACGACCCGGAGCCAGATTCATTTTGCTGATGGCTTCAAGCACAGGGAAGCTCTCACGCAACCGCAGTTTTTGTTGTTCAAAACGCTCAACCGTTTTATGAGATTTAATGATATCGATAGTGGTCGCATTCACCAATGGTTTGCCATAAACCACCAGTTCAACAGCTTTGTTACGGTATAACCGGCCGATGATCGGCTGCATGTTTTCAGCAATTTCCTGGCGTTCCTGCCAGCTGCGTTGATACTGTTCTTCGTGAGATAAGGTCATGCTGTCGCCTTCTACTTCGTAAGTTAAATCAGTTGAGTGTAGGGTTGCCTGACGCGAGGCGGCTTATTGTAATTGAATTGGTAATACTACAACAACAATTACAAAAGATTTTTTCGGTGCTATTGGTTATGATAAAAATCGCCTTTGTGGAGATGCCTATGAAATTTTGGTTGTTAAGCCCTTTACTGCTCAGCCTGGTCGCCTGCGGTGAACAAGAATTAACTGTAAATCAGGTTTGTGAAGAAAAACCGGGAATTTGCAGCGACTTAAACGACGACTCCCACTGTAAGCTGGAGAGGCGTCACGTCATTATGGGGCGCTATGACGAGCAAAAAATGCCGTCGGATAAAAACAAATACAAGCTGTTGATTGATTTTGAAAAATACTCCAAATGTATCGAACTCGCTTCCGGCATTGAACATATTAAGCTCAAAGAGAAAAAGACCACCAGGGTGAATGGTTACCTGACCAGCCTGAAAGAAATTAAAAGACTAAATGATGAAACTGTCAGCTCTTTGGATCCAAACCTGTTGCATTACCATTGGTCGCGCAATCAGAGCGAATCTCATCTGGCCAAGTTTTTACAGGCTGAACAGAAAAAAGAACTGGAAACCCCAGAGCTGCAAATAGCTCTTGCCAGTTATTACATGAAGCGCAACCCACAAAAAACCATTGATATTCTGCATCATGCGCTGAGTTTATATCCGGCAGATGCCGAAGTGGATCCGGAAATATACACAGCCCTGACCACCATTTATTACAAACAGAAAAAATTTCCCCAGTCTTATCACTGGGCTTTATTGGCAGAAAATGCCGGTGTGCAACGTATTGAATTTAAAAATATTAAAGCAGAATTAGCTCAACAGAAAATTGAAACAGACAGTATTGAAGATATTGCTGATGCCACTATTGACAGTATCCAGCAAGGTCGGTTTAAGGTACCTGCATTCTGAATTTACAGTCTGGCAGCTCCAAAAGCCGGCCGGACTTTTAAAGCAGCTTTTACACCTGAAAGTGTGCTGACAAAAAAACCGCTGAAAATTATTCAGCGGTTTTTTATTTTGCATCACTTGTGTTTGCAACACTATTGCCGGACTTTTGCAGTAATGACAGTCTCAAAGCCCTATGCTGCCATTACAACTTCGCCTGAAACAACCGGGCGGCACAACATCTATCCGGAACTGTACTGGCAAAACCTTAAGATTCTTTTTTATTGCTGTCGACAAAACTTAACGACACCGAATTAACGCAGTATCTTTGCCCTTCAGGTAAAGGGCCATCATCAAACACATGCCCCAGGTGCGCATCACAGGCTGCACACAAAATTTCAGTACGCTGCATGCCATGACTGTTATCGGGTTGATAACGCACTTTGCCCGGCAAAGCACGGCTAAATGACGGCCAGCCACAGCCGGAATCAAACTTGGCAGCTGAGTCAAACAACTCAGCATGGCAACAAACACAATGATAAAGACCGGTTTTTTCGTTATGTAACAACGCACCGCTATAAGGATATTCTGTGCCTTTTTGTCGGGTTACATAAAATTGCTCGTCACTGAGGCGTTCACGCCACTGCGCTTCTGTCAGCTTCATCGAGCCTCCGTTACGTTGCAAAACACCGCTTTATTTTACTTTGACCATAGGACGACCGGCTGCGCTCCAGTCAACATGGAAAAACTTACCTTTGCTCTTATCGGTGCGTTCAAAGGTGTGAGCACCAAAATAATCGCGTTGCCCCTGTAACAAATTGGCCGGTAATACCGCTGTGCGGTAAGAGTCGTAATAACTGAGCGCCGAACTTAATGCCGCCACCGGCACTCCCAGCAAAGTGGCATCGGCGACAGCACGGCGCCAGTTCATCTGATATACCGAAATCTGTTTGGCAAAAAACGGGTCCACCAAGAGATTGGCCAGCTCGTCGTTACGTTCATAAGCATCGGTAATAGACTGCAAAAATACCGCACGGATAATACAGCCGGCGCGCCAGATCTTGGCAATCTCGGCAAAATTCAGCTGCCAGCCGTGTTCAAGACCAGCAGTTTTCATTAAGTCAAAACCCTGCGCATAGACACAAATTTTGGCGCAGTATAAAGCGTCGTGCAGCTGAGAAATGACCTGTGCCCTTTTCGCTTCGGTCGGTTTATCCTGCACCGGGCCTGCCAGCAAAGTGGACGCGGCAACACGCTGCTCTTTTAACGTTGAAATTGAACGGGCGTACACAGCTTCGGCAATAGTAGGTGCCGGACAACCCAGCTCCAGGCTGCTGACCGCTGTCCATAAACCTGTGCCCTTCTGGCCTGCTTTATCCAGAATCACATCTACCAGCGGTAAGCCGGTTTCAGAATCTTTGGTGGCCAGTACTTCAGCACTGATTTCCATCAGATAACTGTTCAGAATGCCCTGATTCCACTCTTTAAATACAGCGGCAACTTCCTGTGCTGTCATGCCAAGGGCATCGCGCATCACCTGATACACTTCACAAATCAGCTGCATATCGGCATATTCAATGCCGTTGTGCACCATTTTGACATAATGGCCAGAGCCGCCAGCGCCGATATAAGTGGCACATGGCTCGCCTTCAGTCACCGGATTACCTGGTTCAAAACGTTCAATAGGACGACCTGTTGCCGGGTCAACTTTTGCAGCAATAGCACGCCAGACAGGTTCAATCCGGGTCCAGGCATATGGGTCGCCACTTGGCATTAATGAAGGGCCAAAACGGGCGCCCACTTCACCACCGGACACTGCAGTACTGAAGAAAATAAACTTACCTTCGTAACATTTTTCGCGCCGCACTGTGTCTGTCCACAGGCTATTGCCGGTATCAACAATAATGTCGTCGGCCTGAATGCCGGCGTCTATGAGCTTAGAACACACATCATCAACAGGTTTACCTGCCGGCACCGACAAAATAATCAGGTGCGGACGGCTTAACCTGGCCAATAACTCAGTGTACGAACTGCAGGCCACTACACGGCCACCACGGCCATTGGTTTCCTGCACATCTTGCTGGATCACAGATTCAAGTTTTTTATGGTCGAGGTCAAAAGCGGCAACACGGTAGCCATGATCGGCCAGATTCAGGATGAGGTTTTTTCCCATCACACCCGCGCCTACAAAACCAATGTCACACTGTACTGTTGTATCTGTCATCAAAGCATTCTCCGAACTGCCGGCACTGCAAAATGCCGGCGATTATACTGGAAAATCCGCCCACGAAGCAGCGAAAAGGGAAAAAGATTATGCTGTTCAGACCATTGCAGTTGTACTGTAGCGGCCATCATGCCCGGCTAATAACAACCTTGCTCCAGCCAAATCGACAGCGAACTACCCTGCTGCAGATAGCTGCTGGCACCCTGAGTTAATAAGGAGCTCAGCCCCTGCTCAAAAGCGGTGTCAAGCACACAGTGCCACTGTGCAGAAGGCAGCGTCACCTCAATGGCGGTGGCGCCGGCGTTGATGCAAATAAGCAGCTGATGCGCTGTACTGGTATTTCGGATAATAAAAACACAGTAACTTACACTGCTGTCGTACCAGTCGCTTTCGGTTTTTAACCGGCCATCGCTCATATACCAGTCGATCTGATGCTTATCGCCATGCAGCTGATAATGATCATCCAGCAAGGACAATTGCTGCAGGCAACTGTACTGCTTGCGAAGGGCAATCATCTGTTTGACAAAACTTAAAAACTGCGTGGCATGATAATCCAGCTGCCAGTTCAGCCAGCTGATGTCGTTGTCCTGACAATAAGCATTGTTATTGCCTTGCTGACTGTGGCTGAGCTCATCCCCACCCAACCAGTGCACCATGCCCTGACTAAATAGCAAACTCGCCACCAGATTACGTTTATGTAAAAAACGTTTGGCCAGTACTTCGGCATTACTGGTAGGGCCTTCCACGCCATAATTTACACTCAGGTTATGGTCGTGTCCGTCACGGTTTTGCTCGCCGTTCAGCCAGTTGTGTTTGTGCTGATAACTGACTAAATCCTGCAGCGTAAAACCATCGTGGTAGCTGATATAGTTCACCGAGCAGCAGGCAGGTCTGTGATGTTTCTGAAAAATATCGCGTGAACCGAGCAGCCTGGTGGCAAATTCAGCCAGAGTGCCGCTGTCACCGCGCCAGAAACTACGTACTGAGTCACGGAATTTATCGTTCAGCTCAGACCATAAGGCCGGAAATTGTCCAAGCTGATAACCATAAGGCCCAACATCCCAGGGTTCGGCAATCAGTTTGGCCTGCGACAATACCGGATCCTGCGCCACTATTTGTAAAAAGGCGGCATAAGGGTTAAATCTTTTATGCTCGCGTGCCAGCGTGACGGCCAAATCAAAACGAAAGCCATCCACCTGCATCTCGGTTAACCAATAACGCATGGCGTCCAGCACCAGTTTTTGGGTGGCCGGATTGGCAATGTTCAGTGTATTGCCACAGCCGCTGTAATTGGCGTATTGCTGGTAGTCGGTAATATCGGCATGACTTTCAAACAGATAATAATGACGATTGGCAAGACCACGGAAGCTTAAGCTGTAACCTTCAGCTTCGGCACTGTGGTTAAACACCACATCAAGGATCACCTCAATGCCATGCTGATGATAAGTGCGCACCAGCGTTTTAAACTCAGTCACCGCATCTTCCAGCTGATAACGGGGATCGGGCGCAAAAAAGTTAATCGGGTTATAACCCCAATAATTGCTGAGTTTCAGCTTTTCCAGTCTGGGCTCACTCATAAAAGCTGCCACCGGCAACAGCTGCACCGACGTAATACCAAGCTCAGTTAAATGCGCCATCACGGCCGGATGACACATGCCCAAATAGGTGCCACGCAGCTCTTCAGGCACATCGGGATGCAACGCAGTCATGCCTTTGACATGGGCTTCATACACAATGGTTTTTTCGCGCGGGATTTGCGGCTTCGCTACACCTTGCCAGTCAAAATCCACCTGACCAAGCACGGCTTTGGCCAGCATATAATGACTGCGCCCCTGATAGAGCCGGTCATTAAACACCAAAGCCCGGTTCAGCTGACGGGCATAAGGGTCTATTAATAACCGCTCGGCATCAAAACAAAGCCCCTGTTCCACCAGCATGGGGCCTGCGGCTTTCAGGCCATATAAAGTGCCAGTAGCAAGGCCTGAGACAGCCAAATGCCAGATATCGCCGGTACGGGCGGTAAAAGGCAATTCCGCCAAAGGCTCTTCGGTATCAGCACAATACAAACATAACGTCAGCGCTGTGGCATCTGGGGCAAAAACAGCAAAATTCCAGTCATCGTTGCCCTGCCGGCTTGGCCCCAGTGGCGCAGGTGTGCCCACAGCACAAACAAATTCGCTGCGTTTTGCCAACATGGTGCGCACAGTGCCGGGCTCTGGCCGGTAATCGCTGCTCATCAGCTTAACCGCCTGCGTAGATATAAGGTGGATAACGGCGGTAAATCCAGCTGTAACTGCCAGCCCGGACTATACACACCCTGGCTGGCCGACAAATGACTGCCCACCGGATAATTGCTGCCCCAATAATAGCTGCTGTCGGAATTGAGGATCACCTCATAATCACCATGCTGCTCCACATCCAGCAAATATGCTGGCCTTGGCACAGGCGTATAGTTACACACCACATACAACACTTCACCTGCCTTGCTGTAACGTTTAAACGACAAGGTACTGTGGTCGGCATCCTGATGTTCTATCCAGGCAAAACCGGCCGGTTCATGGTCGAGCTGATGCAAAGGTGCACAGCGGCGGTAGGTATAGTTCAGATCCCGCACCAGCTGCTGTACCCCACGGTGTTTTTCAAAATCCAGCAGGAACCAGGGTAAGGCCTGATTGTGATTCCACTCAGTGCCCTGACCAAACTCATTGCCCATAAAATTTAGTTTTTTGCCCGGATGGGCAAACATAAAAGCGTAATAAGCACGTAAGTTGGCGGCTTGTTGCCACTCATCCCCCGGCATTTTATTCAGAATACTGCCTTTGCCATGCACCACTTCGTCGTGTGACAGCGGCAGAATAAAGTTTTCGCTAAAGGCGTACACCATGGAAAAAGTCAGATCGTTATGGTGAAACTTGCGGTAAGCGGGGTCTTTACTGATATACCTCAGGCTGTCGTTCATCCAGCCCATATTCCATTTAAAACCAAAACCAAGACCACCAAGGTCAACAGGCCGGCTCACACCATGAAAAGAAGTGGACTCTTCGGCAATTGTGATAGCCTTCGGGAACTGGGCATACACTTCCTGATTCAGCCACTTTAACAGGCTGATGGCTTCGTAATTGTGATTGCCACCATCGACATTCGGGATCCACTCACCGTGTTCGCGCGAATAATCCAAATAAAGCATGGAAGCAACAGCATCTACGCGCAAACCGTCGATATGGAAATGATCCAGCCAATACAGGGCGCTCGCCACTAAAAATTGCCTGACATAATCTTTGCCGTAATCGTAAATGCAGGAGTTCCAGTCCGGATGCCAGCCGCGGCGCGGATCGGCGTATTCATACAAATGACCACCATCAAAGCGGGCTAGACCATGGCCATCTTCCGGAAAATGCGCCGGCACCCAGTCTAAAATCACGCCAATACCGGCCTGATGGCAGGCGTCGACAAAAGCTTTAAATTGATCCGGGGTGCCAAAACGTGAAGTCGCAGCAAAAAGCCCGAGCGGCTGATAACCCCAGGAGCCTGAATACGGGTGTTCCATCACCGGCAGCAGCTCAATATGGGTGTACCCCAAATCTTTGACATAAGGGATGAGGCTTGTGGCCAGTTCAGGATAAGTCAGTGGCGAGCCGTCGGCATGGGTGCGCCAGGAGCCCAGATGCACTTCATAAATACTCATCGGGCTTTGATAAGGCAGATGCTCACGCTGTAACCAGTCACTGTCCTGCCACTGATATTTACTGTGATCAAACACCAGCGACGCATGCGACGGATACTGCTCGGCGGCAAAAGCTAAAGGATCAGCTTTGTGCGGTAACAAATGGCCGCTGGCATCTTTAATTTCGTATTTGTAGCGGACCCCTTCTCCCACCTGTGGTAACACCAACACCCAATGACCACACTGGGTGCGTTCCATCGGATGGCAACGCCCATCCCAGTCATTCATATCGCCGATTAAACTCACCGCACTGGCGTGGGGGGCATACACAGCAAAACGGGTAGCTTTGTGTGTTTTTTTGCCAAGCTGCAGGCTGATGATCTGAGCCCCCAGCTGGCTGTACAGGTTTTCCGGCCGCATATGCACATAATGCACCGCATAAAATGCTTCATCCTTAAACTGATAAGGATCAAGCAATTCGTATTGATACTGCCCCTGGGTTACCTTCAGCTTATACAGCTCAGTTTTGCGTTTACGCGGCAGCTGCAAGGTAAAAACGCCCGGGACAGATTTATCTTCGTCCATCAGCCCCCAGCTGCTATCGTCAAAGCTTAATACTTCAACAGCTCGCGCTTTAGGCAAATACACCCGAATCAACCAGCCTTTGTCGGCTTTTTGCCAGCCCAATAAGGCAAATGGATGGGCACAACGAACTTCAGCTAACGAGGCAAGACTCATAACATATCCTTTGACATTGACAGGGCCTTGTTCACCAGGCGCAACACGCAGAGTACTCCGGCAACAGAAGTTACCGGAGTTTTTTTATTGAATTATGAATATAAGCCAGAACGGCGATTTGCTGTCAAATTTTGCAGATGGGCACTGATATGACCGGCAGATTCCAGTTGCTCCAGGGTAATACTGAGTTTGCGCCGCCAATTCGGGTATTCATCACTGGTGCCCGGCACGTTCACCGGCTCCAGCATTTCCATCCAGTCTTCGAGTTGCAGACATAACAGCTGACAACTGCCTTTGGCCAGATGTTGTTGC
The DNA here is from genome assembly GCF_025245835.1 of Rheinheimera sp. 4Y26. GTDB lineage: Bacteria > Pseudomonadota > Gammaproteobacteria > Enterobacterales > Alteromonadaceae > Pararheinheimera. Next base: position 34,362 of record NZ_JAOBWS010000011.1, on the reverse strand, counting down.
AGTGCATAGTTTAGAGTGCGGTCCATGCCAAGATTTTCCACTGAACGCGGATAATCGGCCGGCAAGGCATGATGGCCATGCAAAGAATCCAGAATACGTTGTTTGGCTTTGTGCCTGTCAGCGTATAAAGCCGGCAGAATTTCTTCAGTGTAAAGCCCGAGTTTTAAACCAAGTTTTAAGTCGGAGCAATGCCAGAAGCCAATTAAAGTCGGCATATCGTGGGTGGTTAACGCCGACATAGCCTGTACCGGATAATGTGCCGTTGAAATATAACCACCATCTTCGGCTTGTTCAAAAAAGAAGATACGATATGAATACATACCAAACTGTTGTAACAGCTCAAAAATGCCATCCGGCACTGTGCCTAAATCTTCGCCTATCACCACCGCCTGCTGACGCTGACTTTCCAGCGCCAGAATGCCGAGTAAATCCATAATAGGATAATAAATATAAGCGCCTTCACCGGCCGACTGTGCACCTTTGGGCACCCACCATAAACGTAATAATGCCATCACATGGTCAATCCGCAACGCACCTGAGTCCTGCATATTGGCGCGAAACAGCTCAATCATCGGCTTGTAAGCCTGACGGAACAGCTGATAAGGCAGCATAGGCGGTAGACCCCAGTTCTGACCTTTCGGACCCAGAATATCCGGTGGCGCACCAACACTGGCATTACGGCAATATAAATCCGGATTAGACCAGATTTCGGTAGAAGCTTCGCTGACCCCTACGGCTAAATCACGGTATAAACCTAACAACATGCCGCTGGCTTTGGCCTGCTGCTGCACAGTGGCCAGCTGCTGCTGGGCACAAAATTGCAGATAACCGTAAAATTCGATGTCGTCTTCATGTTCAGCCGCAAACTGCTGCACAGCTTCACTGTGGGCATCGCGATATTGCTCCGGCCAGTTTGGCCAGCCCCAGGCATGGGGATCTTTGGCAATTAAATGCATATGCAAAGCATCATACAGCGCCAGCTGACGCAGGCTGTCGCCACCTTGTTGCTTAAAGGCTGCAAAATCAGCCGCAAGCTTTGGATTTGCTTGCTGATGTTCAGTAAACCAGTGAAATAACGTTTTTAGTGCCGGCAGTTTCAGCTGCATCACACCAGCGTAATCCACCCAATCTTTGTTGCGCTGTGCTTGTACAGCTTCAACAAAATGGGCGGCATTGACCAAAGCTGCAGTTTGTAAACACTCAGCAAAACCCGGCATTTGCGGCACACTTAAATAAATGATATTCAGCCAGCGGCGCGACGAAGGGCTGTAAGGGCTGGCTGACTCCGGCATGGCCGGATATAGCGCATGAATAGGATTTAAGCCAACAAAATCAGCACCTTGCTTGGCTAAATAACTGACGAGACGGCCTAAATCGGCAAAGTCACCAATACCCCAGTTGCTGTCCGATTTTAACCCATACAGCTGCACTGAAACGCCCCACTGCTTTTGCGCCTGAAATTGCTGCGGCTGGAAACAACGCTCCGGTGTGATAATGAGCGACTGCTGATAAATCTCATCATCCCCCTCAATCGCAATCCTCAGCTGGTGATAACCTAAGGGCAGGTCGAAGTGAAAGTAATGTTCATATTGCTGATATTCAGTGTCATCAAGCAGCATGACGCCGGATAACTCGGCATCGATGGCACTGTAACTAAAGGCATGGGTGTGGCCCTGCTCTGTGGTCAGGGTAACGGTCAGCTGCTGATGCACTTCGTCAATCGGCAATCTAACCTGGAGGCGGTATTGTTGCTCTGCGCTTTGCTGCTGAACTGAAACCGGATCCAGCGGCTCTAACCAATGTAACTTCTGCCGCTCTGCCAGCTGCTCCGCAGCCAGGGTGTCGTTGTCGACGGCAAAACCAAGAGCCGCCAGTAATTTAAGCTGATCCTGCTCTTTTACTTCGGTGGCATTGCCCCAGGCGTCGGTGAAGGCTGTTTCAATACCGTTAAAGCGGATTAAATCAGCAAGAAGTTTTTTGTCCATAAAGGCTCCAAATCAGTGCGTCGCGATGGAAGTGCCGGTGTTTTCATTGGCTTTTTTATGCATCTGACCGGCTTAGCCTGAGCAGTATACGACGTAAAAAATTACTTTCGATGGCTAAATGCGGCTTTATGTCATTAAATTACATAAATACGATTGCATAACGTTTTTGAGCTTGAAAAATGGCAAAAAACATGTAATTTTACTACACAATTGACAATAATTCGGGGTGAGCCATGACAATTCGTGTTGCAATTAATGGATTTGGCCGTATCGGCCGTAATGTTTTACGTGCTTTATATGAAAGTAAGAAGGCGTACGACATCAAAGTCGTGGCTATAAATGATCTGGGTGATGCTGCTATTAATGCCCACTTACTGAAATACGACACAGCACACGGTATTTTCCAGGCCAATGTGGAGCATTCTGATAAAGCTATTTATGTCAATCAGGACGAAATTCTGACCCTGAGCGAGCGTAACCCCGCTAACCTGCCCTGGGCCGAGTTAAAAGTTGATGTGGTGCTGGAATGTACCGGCCTGTTTACCGACCGCACAACTGCCGGCGCTCATTTAACCGCAGGCGCAAAAAAAGTGATTATTTCAGCGCCTGCCAAAGATGTAGACGCTACCGTAGTTTATGGTGTGAACCACAATGTGATCACCTCCGACATGACCATCATTTCCAACGCCAGCTGCACCACCAACTGTTTGTCACCTATTGCCAAACCATTAAATGATGTACTTGGCATTGAATCCGGTCTGATGACAACCATTCACGCTTACACCAACGATCAGCGCTTGAGTGATGTGTACCACACCGACGTGCGCCGCGCCCGCGCTGCCGCTATGTCGATGATCCCAACCAAAACCGGTGCTGCCGCTGCAGTGGGTTTAGTGGTACCTGAACTTAAAGGTAAGTTTGATGGTTTAGCGGTGCGGGTACCGACGCTGAACGTTTCGTTGGTGGATTTAACCTTTATTGCCGGCCGTAATACCACTGTTGAAGAAGTCAACGACATTATCCGCAAAGCCGCCGGCGAATTCCCGATGAACCAGGTGCTCGCTGTTAACGATTTACCGCTGGTATCGGTTGATTTTAACCACAACCCAATGTCATCAATTTTTGATGCCACTGAAACCCGCGTCAACGACCGTCTGGTGAAAGTGATGGCGTGGTATGACAATGAATGGGGTTTTAGTAACCGCATGCTTGATAATACAGTTGAGCTGATGAAAGCTTAATCTGACCTGCGATTGACCGACGGGTGATAACTCTACTGGCAGTCAAAAGCAAAAAAAGCGACTCAGGTCGCTTTTTTTATTAATAATATCCATCATTTATAACGTAACTTTTTGATACAGCGGTTTTAATCATGCAAAACAACTCCATTGTGCAGCGCTCAGGTTTTGGCTCTTTAACCGATTTACCCTGTTTTGAGCTTCACTACCAGGGCGCGACTGTGGTGGTTGCACCTTATGGTGCTCAGGTATTGTCCTATCAGAATGCAAAAGGGCGTGAATTATTCTGGTTATCAAAAACGGCGCTGTGGCAGGGCAATAAAGCAATACGCGGCGGCGTTCCCATTTGCTGGCCATGGTTTGGCAAAGCGGCCGCTGAGTTTGGCGCGAAAGCCGAAGCAATGCCCAATCATGGCCTGGTTCGTACTTTAATGTGGCAGGTAACAGAACAGCGAATCACAGAGGATGAGGTAGCCATCCGGTTTGCCATTGAACTGCCGGCTTTACCCTGGCTGGAACAGCAGGTGCGGCTGGAATATTTGGTCAGCCTCGCTGACCAGCTAAGCCTGGAACTTCAGTGCAAAAGCCCTCTGCTGCAACAGGCAGCGCTACACAGCTATTTTCAACTGCCACAATCTCAGGGCGCCAGTGTGAGCCCGCTCCCTCCCTCTTGTTACGACAAAGTCAGCAACAGCCAATTACAGTTGCCAACAACTTCATTGGTGTTTCAGGGGGAAATTGACCGGGTTTACAAAGGCACAACAGAACTATTAACACTGCAGGCGCCTGAGCAGCATCATGCTGACGAAGCTGCAGCTGTGATAAAAGTGCAGCAGCAAGGTCATGATGCCAGCGTGTTATGGAATCCGGGCGCTGAAAAATCGTCAGCTATGGTTGATATGCATCAGGGCGCGTCGGATGAATTTGTTTGTGTGGAGACGGCAAAACTTCAACTCAGTGCTGAACCTTTGTGTTTACGTCAGATCATTTGCGGATAACAGAGTGCTACCCGACCACACAAAGTCCTTTCACAAAACATTCATCAGGGCCAGCGCGAATAAAACAAGTCCTGTAATCTGACTTGTTGCCCGCTGGCATAAGTCACTTCAATAGTCAGCTGCCACTGCATCTTCGGCTCACTGCAGGCACCGAGCATCAGCTCTGCCTGCCAATGTTGGCCGTTAAGGCTAAATTGCAGCGGAATTTTCCCCATATACATAGTTTTACCTACAATATGGCCGCGCACTGCCGTGACAGCTTCATTGCCGGTATTCAGTCTCAGTACCAAAGGCGTTTCCACCGGCATATCACCAGGTGCATAAATCAGCTGAAATTGTTCAAGCTGTACTTTGCGTTCTGGGGTTAGCCGTGCTGGCTGGTCAGGCGTACAGGCCGCTAACATCAACAAAACACAACCAAATAAATTTTTCATCAAAACTTTTTTACCTCATTTTGTGCTTTGGATTGTAAGGCTTTAAGCACGCGACTGTGAAATATCCGTTGTTGCGCTCAAAAACTGAACAGCAACATTGTTCTACATCATAAAACCGGCGAGTCCGCCTATCTTTTTGGGGGTAAAACTCGTATTATCGCGCCCAAAGATTGGCAGGCAAAACAAGGTTGTGTCAGAAAAACCTTGCTAAACTATCGGTCTATTATAAGAAGGGTCACCCCCATGGGTGTTTTTTAATAACTAGCAAAAAACTGCAGCGGAACTCAACATGAGCCAGACCAAATCGTTAAATGTTGACTACAACTACACGGTTGTCCGCCTCTTTGCCCTCACAACAGTGTTGTGGGGTATAGTCGGCATGACAGTAGGTGTTTTATTAGCGGCGCAATTATATTGGCCAGCACTGAACTTTGATACAGCCTGGTTGACTTACAGCCGACTTCGTCCTCTTCATACCAATGCGGTAATTTTCGCTTTTGGTACCAGCGCCTTGTTCGCTACCTCTTATTACGTGGTGCAACGTACCTGTCAGGTTCGGCTTTATGCGGAAAAACTGGCCATGTTTACCTTTATTGGCTGGCAGGTGGTTATTATTGCTGCGGCTATCACGTTGCCAATGGGCATCAGCCAGAGTAAAGAATACGCTGAGCTGGAATGGCCTATTGACCTGTTAATTGCTGTGGTATGGGTCAGTTATGCCATCGTGTTTTTTGGCACTATGATCAAAAGAACCACCAGCCATATTTATGTAGCCAACTGGTTCTACGGCGGTTTTATTATCACTGTTGCTGCGCTGCACATTGTCAACAGCATGGTGATCCCGGTTTCTCTGACTAAATCTTATTCTATCTACGGCGGCGCTGTGGATGCCATGGTGCAATGGTGGTATGGCCACAACGCAGTAGGCTTCCTGTTAACAGCTGGCTTCCTGGGTATGATGTACTACTTCGTACCAAAACAGGCCGGCCGTCCGGTGTATTCTTACCGTTTATCTGTGGTGCACTTCTGGGCCTTAATCGCTCTTTATATCTGGGCCGGTTCTCACCACTTACATTACACTGCCCTGCCTGACTGGACTCAATCTGTGGGTATGGTGATGTCAGTGATTCTGTTTGTGCCAAGCTGGGGCGGTATGATCAACGGTATCATGACCTTATCAGGTGCCTGGCATAAACTGAAAACAGACCCAATCTTACGTTTCCTGATCGTGTCTTTGTCTTTCTACGGCATGTCGACCTTCGAAGGCCCGATGATGGCCATCAAATCAGTAAACGCTTTATCTCATTACACAGACTGGACAGTTGGCCACGTACACTCAGGCGCTTTAGGCTGGGTTGCCATGGTGTCTATCGGTGCACTGTACCACTTAATTCCGGCCGTATTTGGTCAGGGTCGCATGTACAGCGTCAAGCTGGTGAACACCCACTTCTGGTTACATACCACTGGTGTTGTACTGTACATCGTTGCCATGTGGATCAGCGGTATTATGCAGGGCATGATGTGGCGTGCAGTGAACACTGACGGCACCCTGACGTACAGCTTTGTACAGTCGCTGGAAGCCTCTTATCCGTTCTATCTGATGCGTTTTATCGGTGGTGTGTTTGTAGTCACAGGTATGCTGGTGATGGCCTACAACGTGATTAAAACAGTCCGTGCCAAACAAGGCGTGTTAGAGCCAGTAGCAGAAGCGGCGTAAGGAGCTTATCGTGTCTAAGAATTACCATGAAAAAGTTGAAAAAAGCGCCGGCTGGCTGGCCATTTTAACTGTAGTTGCCATCAGCTTTGGTACTCTGGTTGAAATTACCCCTTTGATGTTTATCAAAGAAACCACTGAGCCTGTTGATGGTTTAAAACCCTATACTGCGCTGCAAATGGAAGGCCGGGATATTTTTATTCGTGAAGGTTGTACCAACTGCCACAGCCAGATGATCCGTCCGTTCCGTCATGAAGTTGAACGTTACGGTCACTACTCTGTTGCCGGCGAAAGTATCTGGGAACATCCGTTCCTGTGGGGTTCTAAACGTACTGGTCCAGATTTGGCCCGTGTTGGTGGTCGTTACAGCGATGACTGGCATTATGCTCACTTAATGGATCCACGTTCTGTTGTACCACAGTCAAACATGCCTGCTTATCCGTGGCTCGATGAAAACGTGCTGGATGGCAAACTGACTGCGAAAAAGCTGGAGACTTTCCGCTCTTTTGGCGTGCCTTACACTGACGAAGATATCGCTGGTGCTGAAGCTGCGGTAAAAGGCAAGAAAGAAATGGAAGCCCTGATTGCCTATCTGCAATCACTGGGCACAGCGTTGAAGTAATCCTTATGGACTACGCAACCATTCACAGCTTTTATACCGTGATTATTTTGGTGGCCTTTGTTGGACTTCTGGTTTGGGTGTTTTTAATCAAGCGCAAACCAGATTTCGACGATGCAGCAAACGCAATCTTTGCTGACGAACAAAAGTCACAACAAAAACAACAACAGGAGTCGGATCATGAGTAGCTTTTGGAGTGCTTGGATCACAATTTTAACGATCGCATGTATCGTGTTATGTACTGTGTTATTAACATGGAACTTAAAAAACCATGTGGGTGTTGAAGAAGGCAAAACCACAGGTCATGAGTTTGATGGTATCGAAGAAATTAACAACCCACTGCCAAAGTGGTGGACCATTATGTTCTACGCAACCATCGTCTGGTCGGTATTTTATTTTGCCGCCTACCCTGGCCTTGGTAACTTCAAAGGCTTTTTAGGCTGGACCAGCTCTAACCAGGGCGTAAAGTCTTTAGCAGAATCAAAAGCCGCCATTGAAGCGCAAAAAGCTGCAGGTACACCTTCTCAGCTGGACCGCGAATACATGAAAGCAGACGAAACTTTTGCCAAAGAGTTTGCTAAATATACCAGCCGCCCAATTGAAGAACTGGCGTACGACACTCAGGCGCTGAAAGTAGGTCAACGTTTGTTCCTGCAAAACTGCGCCCAATGTCACGGCTCTGATGCCCGTGGTCAGCGTGGTTTCCCGAACCTGACCGACAACGACTGGTTATACGGCGGTACTGTTGACAAGATCAAAGAAACCCTGCTGTATGGCCGTAAAGCCGCCATGCCAGCCTGGGGTGAAGCTTTGGGTGAACAGGGCGTGAAAGAAATGACCGCTTACGTACTGAGTTTGTCTGGCCGTAAAGTGAACGACAAAGACGCTGCCGCTGGTAAAGCCAAGTTTGGTATGTGTGCTGCCTGTCACGGTGCGGACGGTAAAGGTAGTCTGGCGCACAACCTGCCATTTGGGGCGCCAAACCTGACCGACAACACCTGGTTATATGGTGGTTCAGCCGGTTCAATCGAAACCACGCTGCTTAAAGGCCGCAATGGTGTAATGCCAGCCTTTAAAGATACGCTGGGTGAAGATAAAATCCACGTGATCACCGCTTACGTATACCGGTTGTCACGTCCGGACGACACCAAATAACCGGTTGTGACCGGATAAGCGTTCAACCGCTGCAATAAGCCCCGCTGTCGGGGCTTATTGTTATGCAGCAGAGGAAAACCGATGTTAAGCAAACCCTGGTATAAACAATTCTGGCCCTGGGCACTGATCGCCCTGCCGTTGCTAACCATGTTTAAAGCCGCCCACACTATTTACATTATGAACCTGCAAAAGCCGGATTTAGTGGTGGATGACTATTATGCTGAAGGCAAAGCCATCAATATGAATCTGGCGAAATACCGCGAAGCTGCACTTCGCAATTTACAAGCCAATATTCTGATTGCCGCCGACAAAGCCGTGGTGCGTTTTGCCAGTAATCCGGTGCTGGGCGACACCCTTGACCTGCAATTTGTGCATAACACTGTGGCCGCCAAAGACTTTGTGGTGAAAGCTGAGCGCAGTGGCGAAAACTTATATATCACCCAACTGCCAGCCACTTTAACCGGCAAATGGAAGCTGGTACTGACCGACAACAGCCAGCAGTGGAAACTGCGCGCTGAATTAACGCTACCGCACAACGGTGAAATCAAACTGACCTATTAAGATGACAAAAGCTGTGGTGCAACCCTGTTTTCACTGTAACGACCCGGTGCCAGAGCGCAGTAACTTTGTGCTGGACTTTGATGGTCAGCAACGTCATTTTTGCTGCCCGGGCTGTGAAGCCGTCGCCCAGAGTATTATCTCGCAGGGTCTTGGCGATTATTACCGTTTTCGCACTGCACCTGCCAATAAAGCCACACCGCTGCCGGAAAAACTACAGCAACAACTGCAAAGTTATGACAATGCCGATGTACTGGGTGACTTAACCACCAAAGATGGGCAGTGGCAGCAGGTTGAGCTTTCAATTAGCGGCATGAGCTGCGCTGCCTGTGCCTGGCTGATAGAAAAACAGCTGAAGCAGCACCCGGCAGTGGCCAGCGCTTCGGTGAATTCTTCAACTTCGCGTTGTGCACTGCGTTTTGATCCTAACCAAACACCACTGAGTACCTTACTCAAAGGTATCGCTGAATTGGGTTATCAGGCCAGCCCTTTTATTGCCGACAACGAAGAGCAGCATTATCAGCAGGAAATGCGGGCTTACCTCAAGCGTCTGGCCGTTTCCGGCATTATGTCGATGCAGGTGATGATGCTGGCCTTTGGTCTGTATTTTGGCGAATACACCGGCATAGAGCAGCAATACGAAGGTTATCTGCGCTGGATAAGCCTGCTGCTGACATTACCCGTGATGGTGTTTGCCGCAGCGCCATTTAGCCAGAGTGCCTGGCGTGCGCTCAAAGCGCGCGAGCTGAATATGGACGTGCCTATCGTACTGGCACTCTATTACACCTTTTTAGCATCGGTCTACGCCACCGTCAGTCACAGTGGTGAAGTGTATTTTGAATCCGTCTGTATGTTTGTGTTTTTACTGCAGCTGGGTAAGTTTTTTGAATTCCGCGCCCGTAAACAAGCGCGTGATGCCACCAGTAATCTGCTCAAAGTGATGCCGGTCAGTGCCTGGTTATGGGATGGTCAGCAGGCCACTGCCACTTCAGCAAGACGCTTAACGCCAGGAGCGCTGATTTTAGTCAAAGCCGGCGAAACCATACCGGCAGATGGCATGATTCAAAGCGGCCAAAGCAGTACCGACGAATCGATGTTGACCGGTGAATACCGCGCTATTACCAAACAACCAGGTGACACTGTGCTTGCCGGTAGTGTGAACCATGACGGCGTGTTAGTGGTTCAGGTGCAAAAAGCGCTGACAGAGTCCAGACTTGGCCAGATTATTCTGCTGCAACAACAAACCCTGCATCAAAAACCGCAACTGCTGGAAAAAACGGATAAAATTGCCCGTTTTTTTGTGCAGCGATTATTGATCATCGCCACCCTGACCTTTGGCATCTGGTACTTTTTTATTGATCCCGATCGTGCCTTCTGGGTGACTTTATCTGTGCTGGTTGCCACCTGCCCCTGCGCCCTGAGTCTGGCAACCCCAACCGCCATTACCTGCGCTTTGGCACGACTGAACCGCAAAGGTATTCTGATTAAAAACCAGCAGGTGCTGGAAGTATTGCCAAAACTGAACCGGGTGTTTTTTGATAAAACCGGCACCCTGACGCAGGGCCGCTTTAGTGTGCGTCACTTCAGGCTGCATCAAAGTCCATACAGCGCCGAAGAGCTGACAAACCTGATTGCCAATCTCGAAGCTTATTCTGAACATCCAATAGCCCGCGCTTTTAGCGGACATCTGAGCTCACAACTCCAACTGAGCGAAGTTGAATTGCAGGTTGGTGCCGGTTTATCGGCGCTATGGCTACCTGCACAGGCAGCGGCACCTGTCAGAGTGAAAGTGGGCAGTGCAGCATTTTGTCAGCAGGCGCAAACAGAAGCTCAGGTATATTGCACTATCAATGACAAGCTTGCAGCCTCTGTTGAATTGTCGGATGCGCTGCGCCCTGAAACCGGCACTCTGATGCAAAGTTTAAAAAATCTTCATATTCAAAGCAGCATTATCACCGGTGACAGCTCAGCGCAGGCAGAAGAAGTCGCCAACAGCCTTGGTGTACAACAGCTGTGGAAATCCTGCACACCTGAGCAAAAAGTTGAGCATATTCAAAACGCTGTTGCTGCAGGGGATACTGTCCTGATGGTCGGTGACGGCATTAACGACAGCCCCAGCTTTCATGCGGCCCATGTTTCTGTTGCGCTGGACTCAGGCACCGATTTATCAAAAAACCAGGCTGATGTGGTGCTGCTGCATAACGATTTGTCGTTATTGTCCGAACTCATCGCCGGGGCAAAACTGGCGAAAAAAGTAGTGCGGCAGAATTTGCTCTGGGCTGTGGGTTATAATCTGGTGATTATACCTTTGGCAGTCTGCGGTTTTGTTTCACCTTATGTAGCTGTGATTGGTATGTCGTTCAGCTCCTTATTGGTGGTTTCCAATTCACTCAGGTTATTAAAACAATGAGTATTATCTCCGTATTAATTCCAATTGCCGTGTTGTTTGTCATTCTGGGGCTGGCTGTCTTTTTCTGGGCGGTGAAATCTAAACAGTTTGATGACCTCGACAAAGAAGCTTTTAGTATTTTGTTTGACGAAAAACAGCAAAAGCCTGAGGCAGCAAGCCCAAAGAAAGACGATGATCACCCCCTTTGAACTAGTGTCAGCCCTGTTACCTGCGCTACTGATTGGCTTTTTAGGCAGTGGTCATTGTCTGGTGATGTGTGGCGGTATTGTAAGCGCCTTACAAATGATGATGCCGGGCCAGAGCAACAGTGCAAAACTCAAACTGCAACTGGCGTTAAGTGCCGGACGCATCAGCAGCTATGTCATTTTTGGCGCTTTTGCCGGTTGGCTCGGTATGCAAGGCATGCAGCTGCTTGGCACCGGAAAACCAGTGCTGCAACTGCTGTCTGGCCTGATGTTGCTGTTGATGGCACTTTATGTCAGCAGACTTTGGACTGGTCTCACCGCGCTTGAAGCTCTGGGCAAAAAGTTGTGGCGTTATGTGCAGCCGCTGTCAGCACGTTTGTTACCACTGGATTCAGCAGTAAAGGCATTTGGTTATGGCCTGTGCTGGGGATATTTGCCTTGTGGTCTGGTGTATTCAGCCCTGGCATGGTCGCTTGCCAGCGGCTCTGCAAGTATGGGGGCCTGGTGGATGCTGGGTTTTGGTCTGGGCACTTTGCCGGCTTTGCTGCTGGCAGGGCAAGCAGCCGCAAAGGTGCAACAACTTAAAAACCATATTTGGGTACGTTTTGCGGTAGCCATACTGCTTGGCGCCTATGGTTTGCAGACAATTTACCTTGCACTTCGCCGCTTAGTTTTTTAAGCTGGTCAGGTATTATTTGGCATTAAAATGGAAACCTTTGTAATGAGCTCTTCGTCTATTAATTGCCAGGATTGTGGCTTTAGCCAGTTATGTTTGCCTTTTTCACTGAACGAAGCCGAACTTGATAAACTTGACGATATCATTCAGCGCAAACGCCCGTCTCATAAGGGTGACCACCTGTTTGAAGCTGGGAAACCACTACAGGCACTTTATGCAGTGCGCACCGGCTCCTTTAAAACCTATACCCTGACCGAACAAGGGGAAGAGCAAATTACCGGCTTTCATTTACCGGGCGATGTGATTGGTTTTGACGCTATTGGCAGCCAGCAGCATCCAAGTTATGCCCAGGCACTGGAAACGGCCATGGTGTGCGAAATTCCGTTTCATACGCTGGAATCCTTATTAGATCAGCTGCCAAAACTGCGTCAGCAATTGATGCGGCTGATGAGCCAGGATATCTCCGGCGATCAACAAATGATGTTGTTATTAAACCGCAAAACCGCTGAAGAAAAACTGGCCGCCTTTTTAACCAATTTGGCGCAGCGTTTTGGCAATCGTGGTTTTTCCAAAAAAGAGTTCCGTTTAACCATGACACGCGGTGAAATTGGCAATTATCTCGGTTTAACTGTTGAAACCATCAGCCGCTTGCTGGGCCGTTTTCATAAAGACGAGCTTATTCATGTGGATGGTAAACTCATTGTGATCACCAACTTTGAAGCCCTGAGTAAAGTTGCAGGTATGGCCAAAATCGCTAGTTAACGGCGATTTTGATCCAGGTTAAGGTTCGCCTGCCAGAAAACCGATATGTTGGCTACACTTTAACCACAAGTGTAAATTCAACCGGGAGAATGACATGGCAACTTATCAGGATGTGCTGGTGGTGCTCGACCCCAGCCAACAAGAACAAAAAGCGCTGGCCCGCGCGCTGGAACTGGCCGAACACACTGCTTGTCGCCTCACTGCGTTTTTATCCATTTACGATTTTTCTTATGAAATGACCACCATGCTCTCAGGCGAAGAGCGAGAGTCTATGCGTCAGGCCGTAATTTCCGACCGCGAACTCTGGATCAGTGAACTGGTGGCTCCGGCAAGAGCGAAAGGCATGGCGGTGAGCATTTCTGTGGTCTGGCACAACAGGCCTTTTGAAGCCATTGTGAATGCTGTGAATCAGCATCAATACGATTTAGTGATCAAAGGCACTCACAACCATGATGTGCTCAAATCGATGATTTTTACCCCAACCGACTGGCATATTCTGCGTAAATGCCCCTGCCCTGTACTGCTGGTGAAAGAACACGCCTGGCCAAGTCAGGGTAAAATTCTGGCAGCAGTGAATGCAGGTAGCGAGCAGCCCCATCATATTGAACTGAATAAACGTATTATCCTGCAGGCTCAGGCTATTGCCGCCATGCTTAAAGGCGAAGTGCATCTGGTGAACGCTTATCCTGGCACGCCTGTGCATGTCGCCATTGAAATTCCGGAATTTAATCCGGCTGAATACAATGACAACATGAAACATCACCATCAGCAGGCCGTGGCTGAACTGGCGGCTAAATTTGCCATCCCAACCAGCCAGACCCATGTACTTGAAGGCATGCCCGAAGACGTGATCCCGAGAGTGGCCGAGAGCCTGGATGCCGAAATGCTGGTGATTGGCACCATAGGCCGCACTGGTTTATCAGCCGCTATTATCGGCAATACTGCAGAGCATGTGATTGACCGGCTCGATTGTGACGTGCTGGCACTTCGCCCGGACGCTCATGTGCTGGCTCCTTAAAGTTACTCCCTTTGATTCTTTGTATTGCGGATTGGCAAAAGGCGCCAATCCGCTATAATGTGCGCCATTTTTTCGTGATCTGGTGTTGTTATGTCACATGCTGCAGAAGCCAAAGCCCAATACAATCTGAATAAATTGCATAAACGTTTGCGCCGTGGTGTCGGCCAGGCGATAGCCGACTTTGGCATGATTGAAGCGGGTGACAAAGTGATGGTCTGCTTGTCCGGTGGCAAAGACAGCTACACCCTGCTGGATATTCTGCTGAACCTGCAACAATCTGCACCTGTTGATTTTTCGATAGTGGCGGTGAATCTGGATCAAAAACAGCCAGGCTTTCCTGCTGACGTATTGCCGGGTTATTTAAGCCAGATTGGTGTTGACTTTAAAATTGTCACCGAAGATACCTACAGCATCGTCAAAGACAAAATTCCGGAAGGCAAAACCACCTGTTCGCTCTGTTCAAGGTTACGCCGTGGCATTTTATACCGCACCGCCAAAGAACTGGGCGCCACTAAAATTGCACTGGGCCATCACCGCGACGACATGATTGAAACCATGTTTTTAAACATGTTTTATGGTGGAAAAATGAAATCAATGCCGCCAAAACTGCAAAGCGACAATGGTGAACATATTGTGATTCGCCCGCTGGCCTATTGCCGTGAAAAAGACATTGAAAAGTACTCTGTGGCCAAAGGTTTTCCAATTATCCCATGCAACCTCTGTGGCTCACAGGATGGCCTGCAACGTCAGGTAGTCAAAGAAATGCTGCAGGATTGGGATAAACGTTTCCCTGGCCGCATTGAGACTATGTTCCAGGCCATGCAGAACATAGTGCCTTCTCATATGATTGATAAAAACCTGTTTGATTTCACCGCAGTGCGCCATGGGGTGGTGGTCGCTGAAGGGGATACCGCTTTTGATAAAGTCGAAGTGCCCAAGGTACCTGTAGGTTTAATTGATGCCGATGATGAGCAGGACACAGCGAGCGCTGTGCAAATTCAGCGGATTGAACTGGCATAATCCGCTTGTTGTTCTGACTGTGCTCATAAAAAATCCGGCTTTGCCGGATTTTTTATTTTCATCTTTTCGCTCAGGAATAACCGGTCTGCCATTGTCAGCCAGACCTCGCCAGGTTAGCCCTGCTGCAACAAAGCCGATAACTCAGCCGTTTTGGCCTGCATCAGTGCAATATCCCCCCTGCTTTCTACATTGAGACGCACCAGAGGTTCGGTATTGGAACTTCTTAAATTAAAACGCCAGTTAGCAAATTCCACACTAATACCATCGGTGTGATCAACCTTGAGCGCCTGCGACTGATACAAAGCCAACACTTCAGCCAGTTTGGCTGCGGGATTAGCAATAGTGAAGTTAATCTCGCCTGAGGATGGAAAAGCGGCAATCCGCTGTTGCACCATGGCAGATAAGCTGGTGTTTTTTACACATAAAAGCTCAGCTACCAACAGCCATGGGATCATGCCGCTGTCACAATAGGCAAAATCGCGAAAATAATGATGGGCACTCATTTCACCACCATAAACCGCATCTTCTTTGCGCATCCGCTCTTTAATAAAGGCATGCCCAGTTTTGGACTGCACAGCAATACCGCCAGCTTTCTCAACTAAATCAATGGTGCTCCAGCAGAGGCGCGGGTCGTGAATAATACGCGCTCCCGGGTTCTTTTGTAAAAACGCCTCCGCCAGCAAACCAACAATGTAATAACCCTCGATAAAAGCGCCGGTTTCATCAAACAAAAAACAGCGGTCAAAATCACCGTCCCAGGCCACACCAAAATCGGCCTGATGCGCCAGCACTGCCGCTGCAGTATCAGCGCGGTTTTCCGGCAATAACGGATTTGGAATGCCGTTGGGGAAAGTTGCATCGGGTTCGTGATGCACTTTGACAAACTCGATAGGAATACCCTGTTGACTAAAAGCCTGCTCAAGCGCATCCACCACATGGCCGGCAGCTCCATTGCCGGAATTCACCACGATTTTCAGTGGTTTGAAGTTTTCCGCTTTGATGTAACCAAGCAAATGTTCAACAAAATCGGCGAGGATTGACTGCTGACGGTAACAGCCTCTGCGACTGACCTCTGCAAAGTTACCCTGCTCAGCCAGTTGTTTGATCTCGAGTAAACCGCTGTCGGAGCTGATGGGTCTGGCGCCTTGTTGCACCAGCTTCATGCCGTTGTAATCCAGCGGGTTGTGACTGGCGGTCACTTCTATCCCACCACAAACGCCTAAATGAAAAGTAGCAAAATACACTTCTTCGGTGCCGGTCATGCCAAGGTCAATCACATCAACACCGGCATCCATCAAACCATCGGCCAGCGCCAGTTTCAACGCTTCAGAGGTGGCGCGTACATCACCGCCCAGCACCACTATTTTTGCTTGCTGATACTGGCCAAAAGCACGACCAATACGATAAGCAACGTCGGTATCGAGCTGCTCACCCAGCTTGCCGCGAATATCATAAGCTTTAACACAATCAATTTTGCGATACATCTTATGTCCTGCCATAACGGTCTTCAAAACGCACTATGTCGTCTTCTCCCAGATAAGAGCCAGACTGCACTTCAATCAGCTCCAGCGGCACCTTGCCCGGATTTTCCAGGGCATGAACTGCAGTAATTGGAATATACACCGACTGGTTTTCGGTCAGGAACTTATCAACACCATCAATGGTCACCTTGGCGGTGCCAGACACCACTATCCAGTGTTCGGCACGGTGATGATGCATTTGCACCGACAGCTTAGCGCCTGGTTTTACCGTAATACGCTTCACCTGAAAACGGCTGCCATGGTCAATAGAGTCATATTTGCCCCAGGGTCGGTACACTTCGCGGTGGAAAGTCGCCTCCGGCCTTTGTGACGCTTTGAGCTGATTCACAATTGCTTTAACATCCTGCGCCTTGTCTTTATGCGCCACCAGTACTGCATCTTTGGTGCTGATCACCACAAGATCGCTAACCCCCACTGTGGCAATCAACTGCTCTTCGCTGCGGATAAAACAATTTTGGGTATGATCGGTCAGAATATCGCCCTGTAACACGTTGCCAGCCTGGTCTTTGTCAGCCACCTGCCACAATGCAGCAAAACCACCCACATCGTTCCAGCCGGCATCCAGCGGCACCACCACCACTTCGCCAGACTGAGTTGCCGTCAGCGGCTCCATAATAGCGTAATCAATCGAATCTTCCGGACAGGCCATAAAAGCCTCTTTATTAATGCGGATAAAATCCAGATCCGGTGTTTGTTCACTGAGCGCAGCCTGACAGGCCTGATAAATATCTGGCCGGAATTTTTTCAGCTGCTGCAAATACACAGAAGCGCGGAACATAAACATGCCGCTGTTCCAATAATATTCACCGCTGGCAAGGTATTGCTCTGCGGTTGGCAAGTCGGGTTTTTCGACAAAAGATTGCACCAGATAAGCCTGTTCAGCTGGACCACCACGGCGGATGTAACCATAACCTGTTTCGGCATGGCCTGGCACTATGCCAAAAGTGACCAGTTTACCGGCACTGGCAAATTGTTCCGCCTGCACCACAGCCCGCTGAAATGCTGTGGTGTCGCAAATCACATGATCAGCCGCCAGCACCAGCAATAATGGGTCTTCGCCATGCTGACAGGCTTTGAGCGCGGCCAGCGCAATAGCAGGTGCGGTATTACGGCCAACCGGCTCCAGCAAAATGGTGCCTTCTGTTACGGACAACTGCCGCAGCTGCTCAGCTGCAATAAAACGATGCTCTTCGTTACAGATGAGCAAAGGTGCACTGTGAGCTAAGCCCTGCAACCTTAACAAGGTTTGTTGCAACATGGTGTGGCTGCCGGTCAGCGCCAGAAATTGTTTTGGATAGTTGCCGCGTGACAGCGGCCACAAACGCGTCCCTGAACCGCCGGCCATGATAACAGGCATAAACATGGTGATTTCCTTTTAATATAAGCTGTGTTGTGCTCAGTCTGTCTGGCAGTCTGCGCAGTGTCAACTGACGCCTTTTAATGTCAATTGACAGTTTTATGATCTAAGCCGCTTCAAATAATAGTGTTTGTTGCCAAAGGCTTTTGTCTGGCTGATAGCCCCGTTAAGCTCTTTTAAAAAGCTCAGCTGAAGTCGCCGTTAAATTTCAAGATGGCGCCAGTCCAGCCAATGGCTACCGCTGTTGTTTTGCAGCTGCACACCTGTGGGTCTGATATCGGTGATCAATCCCTGCGGAATAGTCATACCGGTGCGAAGCGCCGCCAGACGCTCTGCCCTTTGCCGTTTGGCACGGGCCGATGGATCTGCCCCCGCTTTGAGTAACATAGCCGCAAGCTCAGAGCCTTCAGGCACCAACAACAACGGCGTGTCTTTAAATTCAAAGGTGGCACCAACAGGATGCACCGCATTACGCAGCTGACCATCATCTGGCAAAGCGCCAAGCTGAAGCAGCTCGCGGACTAATGGCGTTACAGCCTGTGGCAAAAACTGATTACTCAGAAGCTGATAAAGCACAGGCGCATCACCACTGCGATAACGCAGTACAGCACGGTTGACATAAGGCTTAAACAGCTGCAGCAGTTGCAGCGACATTGCCGGATCGCGGTGAATATCGGCTGTAATGCCGGCATAAAAAGCCGCTTTACCCGGCAGCTGACCCTGACGCATCAGCGCTTTGACCAGACTTATCTGGCCATAAGCAGCGGCCTGTACCAAAGCGTTATTCTGCTCAGCGTCAGCCACTGCAATAAAGGCCGGCTCAGCACCGAGCGCAAGCGCCTGCTCTGCCAAATCAAACTGACGTTTTTGCATCAGACACTGAAACAGCGTCTGATAATCCGACCTGATATTCGCCGGTAGCTGAAACTCTTTGACCAGCAGCAACGCCTTATCACAACGGCCATTTCTAAAGACTTGCTCAGCAAGAGCGGCAAGCTCAGTTTTATTAAACTGTTGCGACTTCACCTGCTGCAAAAATACTTCATTGTTTTGTTTTAGTGCGCCGGAGCTATAAACAAACTGTTCCGGAGTACTTTTGCACCCCAGCAGAAATAACACGAACACCCAGCATAAACGATTCATCCCGACCTCTTTTATCTGATTAAGCGCCAAGGCGCATTCCCGGTATTTTAAGAGAGCGGCAGCAAGCGCGCCTCAGTTGTGGTTATGATAGGTTTTAAACCAATCGACAAAATGTTGTATACCCAGAGACAGTGGCGTTTGGGGCTTAAAACCAACCAACTGCTCAAGTTGATGGACATCAGCAAAGGTTTGATACACATCGCCTGCTTGCATTGGCAGGTAATTTTTCCGGGCTTTGATACCGGCCGCCGCTTCAATAGCACTGATAAAATCCTCCAGCGCCACCGGCTGGTTATTACCTATGTTGTACAGGGCGTAATAAGGATTGTTTTGGTTCTGCAGCGGGTAACCTGCACTCCCAGGCAATTTATCCTGCACCCGCAGAATACCTTCAACAATATCATCGATATAAGTGAAGTCCCGCATCAGCTTGCCATGGTTGTACACGTCAATCTGCTGTCCGGCCAAAATGGCTTTGGTAAATTTCCAGGGCGCCATGTCTGGTCTGCCCCAGGGGCCGTAGACAGTAAAAAAGCGCAACCCGGTGCAGGGCAACTGATACAAATGGCTATAGGTATGCGCCATCAGCTCGTTGGATTTTTTGGTGGCGGCATATAACGAAATGGGGGTATCCACAGCATCAGTTTCGCTAAAAGGCACTTTTTGCTGATTGCCATACACCGAACTTGAGCTGGCATACACCAGATGTTCAACCTTATGATGACGACAACCTTCCAGAACCGTCATCATACCAACCAGGTTGGAATCGACATAAGCCATTGGATTGTCGATAGAATAACGAACACCGGCCTGAGCACCGAGGTGGATCACCCGCTGAAATTTTTCACTGGCAAAAAGCGCGGCCATGCCGGCTCTATCGCTTAAATCCAGTGGTATAAAACGAAAGTGATGCTGTTGAGCGGCAGGTAAAGCAGCCTGAATACGCGCCAGTCTGGCCTCTTTCAGTGCAACATCATAATAGTCATTCAGATTATCAAGCCCGACCACCTGATGGCCCAGGGCACAAAGTTGCTGTGCCACCTGACTGCCGATAAAACCAGCAGCGCCTGTTACTAAAAACTTCATAAAACATCCGTTATTGTCAGATTTGAGCAGTGATTGAACTAAGCGGTGGCAAAAACCACATCAAAGAGCTGCATTACTTCTGGCTGGTACTGCTCAATCCATTTGAACCGGCAGAAGTTAAAAAGCCGTCTCCATCTGGCGGATACGGCACAGGCTCAAGCGGTTTAATCCGCCAGCAGCTGAGCTAACTTTTGTTTAAACTCGGCGCCAAAAGCGGAGCGCAGCGCATATTCGGCATTAGCCAGCGCATAACCCAGCTTATTGCCGCAGTCATGTGACTTGCCTTTAATATGATAAGCTTCAATCACTTCCAGCAAGCGCAACTGATGCAGCGCGTCAGTCAGCTGAATTTCATCACCGGCGCCCGGTGGTGTAAAGGCTAATAAGTCCCAGATGGTCGGAGACAAAATATAACGGCCGGTAATGGCAAAATTGCTTGGCGCTTCATCCAGATCCGGTTTTTCCACCATATCCACCACCGGCACACTCTGGCCCTGGCTTAAAGGTGCACCGGCTAAATCGACCACCCCATACTGATTGACCAGGTGCTGTGGCACAGGCTCCACCATGATCTGGCTGTGACCGGTTTCATGGTATCTTTTGATCATTTCCGCCAGGTTGTCTTTTTTCAGATTGCTGTGGTATTGATCAACAATCACATCCGGCAATAAAACCGCAAAAGGATGATTACGTACAACAGGACGCGCGCACAAAATTGCGTGGCCAAGACCCAGCGCTTGTGGCTGACGTACTGAAATCACAGTGACGTTTTTTGGTGTGATATTGCGCACTTCATCCAGTAACTGCCGTTTCACCCGTTTTTCCAGTGCTGCTTCTAATTCAAAACTGGTATCAAAATGGTTTTCAATACTGTTTTTTGAAGAATGGGTCACCAGCACAATTTCGGTAATACCGGCGGCAACAGCTTCCTGCACTACGTATTGGATCAGCGGTTTATCAACAATGGTCAGCATTTCTTTAGGCATGGCTTTGGTGGCAGGCAACATACGGGTGCCAAGGCCAGCCACAGGGATCACCGCACGGGTAACTTTTTTATCATCTTCCGGGCGGTTTAATAACGAAGTGTGCGGATGTTTAGTATCCATCTGAGTGGTCCCATTCCATAGTGGAAAATACAATTGCTTATGGAACCGCATGATAGCAGAAAAGTTTTTAACTTCCCTCTACTTCCGCTTCGGTCATAAGGCAAAAACTTCACAGAAAAAACCGGTAAAAACGGTATATACACTTTGCTAAAACAGCGGATATATCAGACTCAGCTCAGGGACGCTGATTAAAGCTGTCAAACGAGCTTTGCAACAGCAAAGCTTCCGACGACAGGCCAAAAGCCTTGAGCAGCAGAACCACAGTCTCAGCGGTGCACCAGCCGTCATTGGTTTGGTTACGTCTGAGCACATATTCAGAAGGCCGGGCCGACTCAAGCCGCAGCGCCGGAATATGTTGCAGGTAAGGGCTTTGGTTATACATTTTGCGGGCCAGCTGCCAGGTTGCATCCAATAAAATCAACTGAATACGCCGCTCCTGCAGCCCATCCAACTGTTGTTGGTGTTGCTCAGCATGCCGCCAGTGCAATTGCCAGTGGTCGACATTAAGTGGCTGCGCTTTGGCAGATGGGTAAACCAGTACAGTATATTGCTCTGACAAGCTTTTGATTAAAGATACATCAGGTGCCACTCTGGACCACAGCAGTCTTTGCACCCTGATAGCTCCGGTCATCAAGGCTTGTTGCACCAGCACGCCGGTATTGCTGCTTTTTTGGTATTCGCTGCTGTGGGTCAGCAACACTATATCAAGGCCGCCCCGCCAGTCGGCAGGAGACAATACGGCTGCAGCGTTGTCCATTATCTTGGCAGCAGCGGCAGTGCCAGCTGTGGCGCCTGATTAAATTCAAGTTGCAATTCACCCGCCAATTGCGCTGTGCCGGTTAAATCCAGCGTGCATTGTGTGGAGGCACATTGCACTTTGGCAGCCAGTTCAGAGCCTGATGACAATAACACCGCTTCTTTGTCAAAGTGCAGGCTAAGCCCGGTCATTTCCGGTAAAAAATATTTACCAAGACCTGCCAGCTCTTTTAATAAAGCATCAAATTGCTGATGCATTTGCCTGAGCTGCGAAAGTTTTATGGTTGCATCCAGCGGCATCCGGCTGCGCAAACGGAAATTCAGATCACAAGGTACCGCATTTGCCGGCTGCTGCAGCACAATCAGCGCCTTACGGTTATTGAGTAGCTCTGAATAAGGCAAGATCAATTCGCCATTGGCAGCCACTGTTAAAGGCTCATCACTGATGTCGGTGGTGATCCTGGCGCCGGTCAGTTCACAAGGCTGTTGTGTGCCCTGACGCTGCAACATAAAAGCCAGCGTAATAGCGCTGTATTCGGCTTTTTCACTTTTTTTCAGCCGGGCATAAAAACCGTCGTAATTAAACTGGGTATTGGCCAGCGCTGGTACACTCAGCACCAACGCCAGCAGGCTGCACAACAACCGCATTAGCTTTCTTCCATAAATTTGTGATTCGCAGCAATCATATCGCGGATTTCGCTGACATAAGATTCACCGCGCTCTGAATAACGGATCAAACCTTGTGCCAGCTTCTGACCTGTGACTTTACCTTCTTGTTTACGAATTTCAGCGCGGATAGCACGTAAATCGTCATAGACATAAAAGGTATTCAGATTATAAAAGTAGGCGTTAACGCTGGCAGCAATGTCTTTAAACATCGCCACTTCATGATATTTGCCGGCGGGACGTTTGGCAGGCACAAAACCACAACCGGCTTTAAAACACCACTGGCCAAAAAAGTTAAAACCGTCGGTGGCAAAACGACTGGAACCCCAACCTGATTCTTTTGCCGCCTGTGTTAATACCAGGCTGCTTGGGATCACATCCACCCGGCTTAATAAGTCGTTGATCCCGGCATCATCGGCTTCCGGGTAATCTACTTTAAATTCATCAAACAGGCTGTAGATAAAGGCGTATTCTTCCAGTGTCAGTTCTTGTTTTTTGCTGCGTTTTTGTTGTAATTCAACAATTTGCGCGCGAAGCTTTAATAAACGGCTGTTTTCGCGTTCGATAAAAGGTTCCAGATATTCAAAAAAAGCCTTTTTGCGTTTGGCGGTATCTTTAATAGCGGCAAAATCCGGCACTGCGGTTAAAGCCGGCATATGCTGCGGGTAAGTCAGGCGCGCCAGCAATTTTTTCTGATCAGCGCTGTCCAGCGCAGAGATCCGGCTTGGCATCTGCCAACCGGCAAGTTCTTGAGCATCCGCCACAGGATCTGAGCGTAAGAACGGATAGGCAGCTGCGAGCAGCACAACAAAAGCGACACCCGCTTGCGCCGTTGTTTTTAGCCATAACTTCATAACCAACTTTCCTCTGTACAAATACCCTTCAGCTGTTCGTATGACGAACCCTGAATGTAAGTTTGCCGACATCATTTTGTCTGGGTTGGTCATTTTAACCACTGTAACCGGCTTTTTCGACCAAAACTTAGTGTTAAGTCCAAAATGTTCTAAGAGTAAAAATTCAACCTATTGATTATAAAGCAAAATAATAATGGCCTGTTTTATGCTAAATTCAATGGAAACAACCCTCAAGGACTAAAAAACATGAAAAAAGTATTAGCATTAACCCTGATTGCTTCATTGAGCTGTATTTCAACCATCACCCATGCCAAACAATTAACCGCAGAGTTTCCAGCCAATGAACTGACCCGACTTGAAATTCAAAATGGTGTTGGCGAAGTGAAGATTGAACAAAGTGATGTAGCCAATATCAGCATCGAAGTTGACGTAAAAGCAGCGAAAAAGTGGTTTTTCAGCAGCGCAAAAGTTGATGATGCAACGCTGCAATCCGGTATCAGCAACGGTCGTTTAACTCTGTCCGTCCCCATGGATGACACTGAACAAAAATGGCTGGTCAAAATCCCTAAAGGCATGGCGCTGGATCTGCAGCTGGGTGTCGGCGAAATTGACGTACGGGGTGATGTATCCGACATTGATGCTGACATTGGTGTAGGTTCATTCAAAGCTGATGTTGAACTTGCCCGCTACGGCGCGGTTGCCATGAGTGCCGGAGTCGGTGAAGTCAACCTGAAAACCAAAGGTGATGTTGATAAAAGCCGCCATCTGGTGGGTGGTGAATTGCAATATCAGGGCAATGGTCAGGCAAAATTGTCGGTTGACGTGGGTGTGGGTGACGCTATGGTGCGCGACCTGGCAAACTAAAACGGCTAAATAGCCGGGAGCTGACAAGCCAAATCGAAGCTTCTGATACAAATTACCGGTGTTTGCACCGGTTTTTTATTTGGTTAAATCCACCTGCAACCACTGGATTTGACGGCGCCAGTAATGACTGAGCTCTGTTTTTAAATCAAAAAAACTGGTGATGGGTAGAGAACGGCCACTGACACAAGCCTGGGTAAATCTGTGGCAATTGTTACTGAGTAAATCATAACGCTGGTAAGTGTAAATTTGCCGCACTGCACGTTCTGCACAATCGGCGCTGGCCTGAACCCTTCCTGCTTCGTCACAGGCTACCAGCAAATGGTTACCTGTCCTGTTATCAAAAAAACGATTTATCGACACTGAGCGCACCAAACCTGTGCCCTGTAACTCAACAATCTGGCCTTCACCAATATAAATACCACTATGTTCAAACAGATGAAAAATCTCACAGATCACAACAGCTCCGGGTGGAACTTCCGATAATTTCAGCATGATTGATTTTTTTTGATGAATTTGACTCAGTATGATTGCAAAAGCTTTGTGGCTGTGTAAAAAGGTGTAAGGAAATTTTAATCGTCAAGATGTCCGGATGGGTATCTGAATTCAATGAAATGCGGAGGCTGTAAGGTAAGCGGTATGAAACCAATTGAGCGCTCGAAAAAATTAGATGGTGTGTGTTATGACATTCGTGGCCCGGTGGCGCGCGAAGCAAAAAAGATGGAAGAAGAAGGCCATCGCATTTTAAAACTCAATATTGGTAATCCCGCCCCCTTTGGTTTTGAAGCGCCGGACGAAATTCTTAAACACGTTATTCATAATCTGCCAACAGCCCAGGGTTATACCGACTCACAAGGCATTTATCCGGCCAGAGTCGCTGTGGCGCAGTATTACCAAAGCCGCGGCATTTTAGGCGCTGATGCAGATGATGTGTACATCGGTAACGGCGTGTCTGAGCTGATTTTAATGTCGTTACAGGCACTTTTGGATAACGGCGACGAAGTGCTTATTCCATCACCGGACTACCCACTCTGGACCGCTGCTGTGAACCTGGCCGGTGGTAAAGCTGTGCATTACCGCTGTGATGAAGAAGCTGACTGGTATCCGGACACTGCAGATATTCGCAGTAAAATTAACAGTCGCACCAAAGCCTTAGTGCTGATTAACCCAAATAACCCGACAGGCGCAGTGTACGACAAAACCATGTTGCTGGATTTACTGGCCATCGCCCGTGAGCACAACCTGGTGGTACTGAGCGACGAAATTTACGACAAAATTTTGTATGACGGCGCCGAACATATTGCTACAGCGTCTCTGGCCGATGATTTAGTGCTGCTGACTTTTGGTGGTTTATCGAAAAACTACCGTATTGCCGGATTCCGCGTGGGCTGGTTATTTATCTCCGGCGCCAAACAGGCTGCCCGGCATTATATCGAAGGCCTGAATATTCTGGCGTCGATGCGGCTTTGTGCCAATGTGCCTTGCCAGCATGCAGTACAAACAGCACTGGGCGGTTACCAGAGCATTAACGAGCTGATTATCCCGGGTGGCCGTTTGTATGACCAAATGGATCTCGCTCATAAACTTATCAACGATATCGACGGTTTAAGTTGTGTACGGCCCAAAGGCGCCATGTATTTATTCCCGAAAATTGACCGGAAAAAATTCCCAATCAAAGACGACGAACTTTTTGTGCTGGATTTTTTGCGTCAGCATAAAGTGCTGCTGGTACATGGTCGCGCCTTTAACTGGCCTGAGCCGGATCATTTCCGCGTGGTGTTTTTGCCGCATAAAGAACAGCTGGAAATGGCACTTGGTAAACTTGCGCAGTTTTTACCTGGTTACCGCCAGCAATAACGGATAAAGGTATGAGCCAACAGAGTCACTTTTTTGCGCATCTGTTCAGGATGAAACTAATTAACCGCTGGCCGTTAATGCGCAACGTCAATATCGAAAACGTGGCGGAGCACAGCCATCAGGTGGCGATGGTGGCGCATATGCTGGCTGTGATTGGTCAGCAACTTTTTAAAGGCACCATCAACCCTGAGCGGGTTGCCGCGCTGGCGTTATTTCATGACGCCAGCGAAGTGATCACCGGGGATTTACCCACGCCGGTGAAATACTTTAATCCACAAATTGCGGTGGAATATAAAAAGATTGAAGCTATTGCCGAGCAAAAACTGCTGTCGATGTTACCGCCTGAACTACAAGCTGTTTATCAGCCATTGTTGTTATCGGCCGAGTATAACGAAGCGGAAAAACGTCTGGTCAAAGCGGCCGATCATCTTTGTGCATATTTAAAGGCGATTGAAGAAATTTCTGCGGGTAATCATGAATTTACCATCGCCAAAAGGCGGCTTGAGAAAATGCTGCAAAGTTATCCCGAGCCCGAAGTGCAATATTTTCTGCATACTTTTGCTGCAAGTTTTTCACTGACGCTGGATGAAATCAGTCTGGACGAGCCGCTGTAAATTCAAACGGTGGTGTCAGAAACCGAGTTTTTGTCAATTTACAACCACCTCCTCTGGAGGTGGTTTTTTACCTGACAGTTGCTACATCTGCCTGATTCAACCAAAAAACACCTTTAAGGCCCAAACTTTCATCAAAATTTAATGCCGATGCTGCTGCCCGGCGTGTGAGCAATTCCCGTGGTCATGGTCATGGTCATGCAAAGAGGCTGTGGCGTTTTTATTGTCACGACAAGCTTCATCGGCGGTTTCAAATTCAACAGTGGTATGCGCAAGCTGATAAGGCAACAGCAACTGCCGGACTTCAGTTTTGTAATAAGGCAGCTCGCGACCATCAGCCTGGGCTTTGAGGACCAGATGTACAGTCAGCACATGCTGCTCGCCATCAAGCGACCACAGATGTAAATGGTGACAATCAGCAACAAAAGGCAAAGCTGTGAGTTTTTCTGCAAGTTCACCAGCAAGCGCCGGGTTTGGGCTCACCTGCAAAAACAATTGCAGGGTTTTGCGTAAATTACGCCAGACGTTCAGCAAAATAAAACAGGTAAAACCAATACTGAGCACAGGGTCAATCCAGGCCCAACTGGTCAGATACAACACAATACTACCAACAAGCACTGCAACCCAGCCCAGTACATCTTCAAGCAAATGCCAGCTCAGCACCTGCTCGTTTTGGGTTTTACCAAAACGTAATTTATAAACGGCAGCCCCATTGACCAGCACACCGAGCACAGCCAACACAATCATGCCCTCGGCCATGGGTTGCTCTGGTTGCCATAACCTGGGAATTGCCTCGGATAAGATCCACAATGACCCTAGCACCAGAATAACACTGTTGACCAACGCACTTAACAAAGACCAGCGCCGGTAACCGTAGCTGTACCTTAGATTCGCTTCCCTTTTCGCCACCCTGCTGGCGACCCATGCGAAGCCAATGGCCAGGCAGTCTCCTAAGTCATGCATCGCATCAGCCATAATGGCCACACTATTGGTCAAAAACCCACCAATAAACTCTATCAGTGTAAAACTGAAATTTAACCAGAAGGCTGTTGCGATATTGTTGCTTTCACTACTGTGATAATGGTGGTGATGATCATGGGGCATTGTAGGCGCCTGACTGTAAAAACCTGATTTAACTTAACCAGTTCGGTGCTATGTCGCAAGTAATAAGCACAGTTGCTTCCCCTGCTGCTGCACAAAACAGCAATCAGCACGGTGCTAACGCTGAAAGAGTTGCAGCGCCACTGCGCTCACTATAGGCTGACGGATAAATTGTCCTTAGGGAGTTTGCTGTGCGTTTGTTGTTGCTAAGCTTGTTGTTGTCTGGTGCTGCCCTTGCTTCCCCTAAATTTTTTCCTGAACAACCTGTTTTAAACAAAGGGGTGTGGCCTGACCACAGTCAGGATTTATGTTTTGTCGCCGACGAAACCCTGAAATATCTGAATAAAGGCGAAAATTACGATCCCTCCGCTATTCACGGCGGTAAACTTGCTGGCATCAGTACCGAACTGCAGCGGGTCAAAGACACCCTGGCATATTTATGTACTGTCAGTAAAGAAGACCAGGCAGCCGGCCGGCCGTCAAGGCTAAGCGATCCTGTTTTTATTCAGAATAAATTTGAATTTGTGCGCTGGTATCCGGACAAAGAAACCGCCGCAAAAATTGCCAAAGACAAGCCGCTGCTGCAAAAGCTACCTGGTGATCAAATTTTGCAGACCAAATATTATGTACGCATCGCCGATGGCAAAAATGCGAAGTCACCCAGCCATCCACAAGCCTTATATGGTCTGCCCTATGACGAAGCAAAACTAAGCCTTGAAGATGCTGACAAACTCGGCAACAAAATCACCCGATTTCAGCTTGGCAAGCAAGACATCATCAAAGGAGCGCTGGAACAAAAGCCGTTGAAGGCACCGGCTCTGATGTGGCTAAGCCGTGAGGATTTAGAAGGTGCATTACTGCAGGGCACTGCGGTGTTCCCCGCCGCTAACAACAGCTATCGTTATTTTAATGTGCACCGCAGCAACGGTATTCCCTACAACAGGTTATTAACGCCGGAGCAGCAACAGCGTTATTGGTACTTTAAAGAAGTAAAAAGTGTATTGGGCTACGGTAAAGACGCCGACTATAAAATTCCGATCGCGCCAAAGGTGACTGTGGCTGGTGATATTGTCAATCTGGGACTGGGTAAGCTAATCTTGCTAGCCACCCCTGAGCGCGGCACAGTACATTATCGTTTGACTGTGCTGGCAGACACGGGCGGTGCCTTTGCCAACAACCAGTTTCAACTGGATTGGTTAAGTGGTTATTACCGGAACTGGGCAGACTATCATCAGGATAATAAACACCGCGGCGATTACAGCCAGGTCTGGATACTGCTGAAAAAACAATAAAACATCCATAAAACCAACAACAGGATTTGAATTCAGCATGAGATTTTTCTGGCTGCTGCTGGCGTTTTTCGGTGCAAACTGTCATGCCAGCATCGACTATGCAGCATGGTCTGCAACTAATAAAGATGGCAGCTGGACCAGAACTGCCGAGTCAGCAGTAGCAAATTCGGTCCTGGTTGAACTGGTGCCGCAGGATGTGCAGTATTTCTGCCCGGCTTATCCCCGCCTTGCCAAAACTGAGCGCCGTAAATTCTGGGTTGGTTTACTGTCGGCGATGGCAAAACCTGAAAGCAACTTTAAACCACAGCGGTATTACCGGGAGAAGTTCCGGGACGCTAAAGGCCAGGCTGTGATATCGCGGGGTTTGCTGCAAATTTCCATCGAAAGCGCAAATCAGGAACGTTATGGTTGTGCCATCAAAGAGGCATCCAAGCTACATGATCCGGCCGTAAACCTCAGTTGCGGTGTCAAAATCATGTCAAAATGGGTGGCGACAGACGGCATTATTGCCAAACACCAGAAACCCCGTAGCCACAAAGGTGCCAGCCGGTACTGGTCAACCTTAAGACCTCAGCACGGTCATTTGCGCGCAATTGCAGACTTTACCCGCAGCCTGACATTTTGTCGTTCAGACAGCGGCCGGGTGTGACAATCATTGAATAAATCGCAAAGTTAATGTAGCTAATTCACTGTTTAATTTGTAAATTAATAATCTGCAGCTAGCATTAGTTGCATTAGGGAACCATGTTACATTCTGTTGTTTTTGCAACTCGCCCGGCGACACAGTTGCACTTTTACAAGGTAGCAAGAGCGTATGGATAACCGCGGTCGCACGATCAGACTAAAGCTGACCGGCAAGTTAATGGTGGTAATGGCGGCTATTCTGATTTTTTGCCAGTTACTACTGTCCGCCACACATTTATATCAAAGCAATCTGCAACTGAATAAACAACACAAAGCAAGACTGGATGCGACCATCAAAACACTGGCGCAAAGTATTGCCATTGATGTCTGGAACTTTAATCCGGGTTCACTGGAAGTATTACTTGGCCCTCACCTGACAGATCCCGGCATCCGCAAAATTGAAATCACCGATGCTGCAGACAACCGGCTTGAACTGCCAAATCAGACTTTATCCGGCAGTAGCCAGGACGATGCCGTGATAGAAAAAGCCATCGAGCTCACTCTGGGTGGTCAACAAACCAGCGTTGGCCAAATCAGAATTTACAGCAGCACGGACTACATTGCTGATGAATTGAAACAGATCATGCTGCGCCAGACCGGTGAAATGGTGTTATTAATCCTGATCCTGGCCGCGGGTTTATCACTGGCTTTATCAAAACTGGTGTTACAACCACTTCGCAAACTCAATGCTGCTTTAACTGCAGCAGTGAACAGCAAAGATGGCATAGTGCAAAATCCTCTGCTTGGCCTGGAAGATGAATTTGAAGAAGTGGCTGTCAGTATCTCGGGTTTATCGGGACGTTTATCCGGCGATATCAAAACCATTTCTGAAGCCAAGGCCGATTTACAGCAGGAAAAGGAGCGCACCGAACAGGCGCTGAACAATCTGAAGCAAACCCAGGATGCATTATTACAGTCCGAAAAACAGGCGTCTTTGGGCTCACTGGTGGCCGGCGTAGCCCATGAAGTGAATACACCGCTTGGTGTAGTGATTACCAGCATTACTTGTATTAATGACATGATTCAGCAACTTCTTCAGGATACCGAAGCCGGCACCCTGACCAAACCTCAGCTGGTGAGTCAGCTGGATAAACTGAATGAAGCGACACATCTGATTATCAGCAACACCAGCCGGGCCTCACAACTTATCAATAACTTTAAACTGTTGTCACAGGAACAACATGGTGAAGCACAACGTTGGTTTAATCTTTCCAATTATATTCAGGATGTTGTAACCAGTATGCAGGAGCAGCTGAACGAACATCAGATCAAGCTTCAGCTACAACTGGAACCAGACATTATTATTTCAAGTATGCCAGGGCTTTATGCTCAGCTGGTTAGTTCATTATTATCAAACGTCATGGAACACGCCTTTCCCAAAGGCCAGGGCGGTAACTGTTTATTGCGTCTTGCGCTGAGGCAAAATGAAGTTTGCCTCAGCTGTAGTGATCAGGGCATAGGTATAGCACCTGAGCTGCAAAAACGGGTATTTGACCCCTTTTATACCACCAAACTTGGGGTCGGCAGCAGTGGCTTAGGCATGGCAATAGCGTACCGGATCGTTAAATTTAACCTGCAAGGCGATATTCAGGTGCACAGTGTTGAACAACAAGGAACAACTTTTGATATCAGGATCCCCTATCATGCTGCGCAATTTGACTAGTGTTTTGTTATTCCTGGCCTGTGGTGTTGCAGCGCAAACCGATATTCATGGTTTTGGCTCAGTACGGGCCGGCAAAATGCTCCCTAAGGGCGAGAATCCGAAACTGGTTGATATGTATGCCAGTGACGGGCTGATCTGGCGTGACGAAACCTTGTTTGCACTGCAAACCACTACTGATTTACAGGATTCGCTTCGTGTGACCCTGCAAATGATGGCAAAAGGCAGCGACGACTTCAGTGCCAAAATGAGTCTGGCGTTTTTGAGTTATCAATTAAACCCAGACATGCAAATCAACTTTGGTCGTATTGCCAATCCATTGTTTGCCCAGTCAGATTTTCAGTATGTCCGTTATGCCCATGACTATGCGCGGTTACCTAAAGCGGTTTACTGGAATTTTGATTTTGAGACTATTGAAGGTTTGTCGTTTGAACACAAAGCCACGGTCAAAGATTTTGCCGTGAAATACCGGCTTATCACCGGTGATTTCAGCGGAAAAACCTTTAAAAGTGTGCGCCCAGAAGGGGTGCCCATCAAAATGCACAATATTATCAACGGTTATCTTGAGTTATCCCGAGATTACTGGACTGTGTTTGGCGGGGCAATGCAGGCTGACGGCGATGGTACGGCTATTGATGAGCAACTTATTTTTCCTGTGGTGTTACCTGCGTTGGCGAATGTAAACGCCAGCCCTGCAGAAAAACAACAGTTACTGGATACCCTGAGCATGTCAAAACGCGCCAGATACTATTATTTTGGCGGACGTTTACAGTTTGGCGACTGGAAAATTGAAGGTGAGAAAACCAATTACGGTATTCTGAACAGTGCAGACCCGCGTAATACCGCGCATTATCTGGCGGTTTCCCGAAGGTTCGATCCTTTTATCCTCACTTACCACCATGAATGGAGTATGCAGGATATCAATGATTTAGGGTTTTTACGTGATATCAGCCATCCGGCATTAAGGCAAATAGGTACTCAGGTATATCAGCGCCTGGCCACACCCAACCGTTTTTCAATGGATGTATTAACGCTGCGTTATGATTTGCAGCCAGGGGTTAGTTTTAAAATTGACTATATGCAGGGGCGGGATCGTCAACCCAAGGTGGATGAGTTCCGTGGTTTTTCCTTTGGCCTAGATTTTGTGTTTTAGGGTGCACAGATGAGATTGTTTATGCTCTTCATCGCCCTGCTGCTGAGTTGCTCTGTTTATGCAACAGAACTGATGCTGATAGCACATCCGAATAATACCAACAAACTCGAACAACATAGCCTTATTCAGTTATACCTGAACAAAACCAGTACCTTTGCAGATGGCTCAGCCGCTGTTATTTTTCATAGTGCCAGAGATTCAGAGCAGCATCAGCAATTCTGTCTGAGCCTGCTTAATCTGAGCGCTGCACAATATCAATCTTATTGGTCAAGACTGATTTTTACCGGAGCAGCAGCACGGCCACATTTTGTACAAAACGATGCGGAGATGCTAAAAACCGTCAGCAATAATAAATCTGCTATCGGTTATATTTCAGCTTCAACTGAGCCGGTTAATGTGCGCGTCATTGGTTATTTGCATAATGGCAAATGGCAGGCAATGCCTTAACAAGACAGTCATTCATCTGTTGGTTTTACGCAAAACATCCCCAAAGCTGTGCCCGGCTTTAGGTATTTTTTGCGCCAAATTGCGATTCGCTTTTCAGTTGAACGCCTGTTTTCTAACAAAAAAGTGCTAACGTCTCTTCTTGGGCTCTGCCCATAAAAACATTATCTTTCCTGTTTGGATTTTTATAACCTCTTAAGCCTATCTATCTTATTCATTAATAAAATTTTTTGGTCTGGATTTCCTTGTTTGTTGAACGTGACTTTTATGCCTCTGGTAAGGGATTTAAGTCGGCTATTTACCAAACTGGGAGCTTTGATGGCATTCGCAAAGCCCGGGGCGTTCAGCCGGAAGGCAGTCAACTGGTGGCGGTATCAGGGAGCCTTGATGCCCTTCGCAGAGCTCGGGGCGTTCAGCCGGAAGAACGCAACATTGGTTGCGCTCTTAAATCCCGTCCCCTTCGCAGAGCTCAGGGCGTTCAGACCGGACAACACCAAACTGTTGGTGTTCTCTATTTCGGTCTTCACTGTACTACTTTGCTCACCCCGCCCATGGGGTTCGCCGCTTCGCGGCCCGCTGAAGCGGTCCAAAAACGTTCCAGACGTTTTTGTCGCATGGGTATGCCAAGTTCGACCAATATTCCGCCAGAATGCCATAAAGCACTAAATCCGCAGGAGCGGATTTGGACGGCGTAGCCGGTCCGAAGGACATTTTACAGGACGTAAAATGCAAAAGGCCCAGTCGTTAGACTGGGCCCTTTGGCTGTATTGGGAGCCTTGATATCCCTCGCAGAGCTCGGGATTGTTCCGTCGGAAGAACGCAACATTGGTTGCGTTCTTAAATCCCGACGTCACTGTACTACTCTACGCGGAGTAAACCGCCGGATTCAGAATACAAAAAACCCCGCTCACTGAGCGGGGTTCTTTTGTATTGGGAGCCTTGATGCCCTTCGCAGAGCTCAGGGCGTTCAGCCGGCAGAACGCAACATTGGTTGCGTTCTTAATTCCCGGCTTCACTGTACTACTCGCATGGGAATGCCCTGCTCGGGCAATAGACCGCTAGGCCACATAAAGCACTAAATCCGCAGGAGCGGATTTGGACGGCGTAGCCGGTCCGAAGGACATTTTACAGGACGTAAAATGCAAAAGGCCCAGTCGTTAGACTGGGCCCTTTGGCTTTATTGGGAGCCTTCATATCCCTCGCAGAGATCGGGATTGCTCCGCTGGCGAAACGCAAAACTGTTTGCGTTTCGAAACCCCAGCGTCACTGTACTACTCTGCGCGGAGTAAACCGCCGGATTCAGAATACAAAAAACCCCGCTCACTGAGCGGGGTTCTTTTGTATTGGGAGCCTGGCGGTGTACTACTCTCGCATGGCATCTGCCACACTACCATCGTCGCAGCTGCGTTTCACTTCTG
>NZ_JAOBWS010000010.1 GCF_025245835.1 Rheinheimera sp. 4Y26 | reverse complement strand
CCTCAGTAGCTCAGCCGGTTAGAGCGGCGGACTGTTAATCCGTAGGTCGTTGGTTCGAGTCCAACCTGGGGAGCCACTGTAGTTTACAACAAGTTATTTCAGTTCCTCAGTAGCTCAGCCGGTTAGAGCGGCGGACTGTTAATCCGTAGGTCGTTGGTTCGAGTCCAACCTGGGGAGCCACCTAAAGTATCAATATTTTTATCTTCTTTATAAATTCCCACTTTCTTTGTGGTATTTCGCTGCATTCACCTCTTTAATCTGCCAACCGGCGTAAAGTCTGTTTATTTCACTGCAATTTTTTGTTTTAATTGAACTTATAGGACTTTTTAGTTCCTGTTCATTCAGGATGCCGTCTATAGTTGAGTTGATCCCTGCGAAAATTGGAAAGTGCGCCGCTATGAAAATGTTACGGACCCTGCTTGTTGCCCAATTTGTCTGCGTACTACTGCTGCTTGCCATAGTGTTAAGTGCACTGGTGACGACAGAACAACAACATGTCAAAGAAAGTTATGACCGCCAGAAAATAGCTTTAACGCAGCTGCTGAAAAATTTTGTTGGCGAAGATTATAAAACCCTGGTGCAGCAAATCCGCGCCAGCACTAATCCGCAAATGCTGCAGCTAAGCAAACTGGACGGCACTGTGTTGCATGAACACAATAATGCCAGCAGCGGTTCTGCCCTGCTGGAACAAATTTTCAGCCTGACCGGTATCGAACAAAAAGCTGCGGTGATTAAAAACGACGAACACCAGTTACAACTGCAATTTATTCCGGATTTTGACCGCTCTAACGCCGTATTCCTGCAAGCGTTCTGGATGACGTTACTGGCACCGTTATTTTTATGTTTATTACCAGCCATACTGACGCCACTGTTATTAAAAGCACAACTGCGTAAAGTCAGTTACAACATCAGTCATGCTATTGAACGTTTTATGCGCGACCCGGCGGCTGAGCTGCAAACGCAGGATTTAACCGATGAATTTGAAGATGTGGCACTGTCACTGAACAAATTTTCTGAGTTTAGCCAGCAACAGTTTAACGAAATGTCACAAACTGCCAAACAGGTGACAGAAGACGCCTTTCGTGACTCTATTACCGGCCTGCCGAACCGCAACCGTTTTGTGCAATTTTATGAAGAACATCTGCGCGAAGGCAGTGAAAAAGATTTTGGTATTTTTGCCATTACCCGTTGTACTGAACTGCAAAATATCAACCAGAGCCGTGGTTTTCAGGAAGGCGACAAATACATTCTGTCTGTCAGTGAATTGATCCAAAAAGTAGCCGCCAGCTATCGTGATCATAAAGTATACCGGCTGAACAGCTCCGATTTTGCCATTATGCTGCCGCGCGTTACTTTGAAAGACGCGGAAAACTTTGCCACTCAGCTGCAAAGCCGCTTAAACGAATACCAAAAAATTGCTGAGCTGGATTCGGTGGCTTATACCGGCCTGGTCAGCTACGAAACCGGCAAACCGCTGGGTGAAATTCTGGCTGTTGCCGACACCTCCATCAGCCTGGCGCAAACCAAACAAAGCAACAGCTGGCATGTGCAAAAAGACAGTGCAGTGGGTGAAATTGGCATTGGCGGTTATGGCAATCAGAACTGGCGAAATGTCATTGACGATGTGCTGGACAACAGCCGTATTTCGTTGTTGTTACAAACAGTGCAGCCGTCGAACCGTTCGTCAAAAACCTATTCAGAAATTCTGGTGCGCTTTAAAACCATTGAAGATCAGATTTTACCCACAGCGTCCTTTTTAGCCATGGCAGAAAAGCTGGATAAAATTATCGCAGTCGACCGGCTGATTATCGAAACTGCGCTCACCACCATTAAAAACCGCAATATGCAGGATCAGTATTTTGGTCTGAACTTATCACCCCGTTGTGTGCATGATGATCAGTTTGTAATTTGGCTGGAACGCCGGTTACTCAAAGATGCCTCCATTGCCAGCAAACTGGTGTTTGAAGTCAGCGAATATGGCCTGCAGCAAAATTTAAAAACCAGTAAAAGATTTATCGACATGCTGCACCGCTGCGGCTGCCGTTTAACGGTGGAAAAATTTGGCGTGGGTATTACCTCCTTTAAATTCTTCCGTGATTTAAAACCCGACTTTGTCAAAATGGACGGCAGTTATACCCGCCATATTGATGAAGATAAAAACAATCAATACTTTATGCGGCTGATGATCGACCTCGCCCACCGCATTGGTGTTGGTGTGCTGGCCGAAAGTGTCGAGTCGCAGGAAGAAAAACATATGCTGGAATCGTTATTTATTGACGGCACCCAGGGCTATTACATCGGCAAACCGGCGCCGCTCTGAGCGCCTTGCCGTAAATTTAAGCAAACAACAAACAACCTTGTTTTCTGTCGGGTTGTTTGCTGCTTTTAAAGACCGCATAATAGCGCACCCAAAATAACAGGCCCGTGCCAGCCCGGTTTTATTGATGACACTGCGCCCGTCTGACCACCAGATGATGATGTGATGATGACTGAATTTCTGCTTTTACTCGTCAGTACAATACTGGTCAATAATTTTGTACTGGTAAAATTTCTTGGCCTTTGCCCTTTTATGGGCGTGTCAAACAAACTCGATACCGCAATTGGCATGTGTCTGGCCACCACTTTTGTACTGACGCTGGCGTCTTTGTGCAGTTATCTGGTGGACAGTTATATTCTGGCGCCACTGGATCTTGGCTATTTACGCACTTTAAGTTTTATTCTGGTGATTGCCGTTGTAGTGCAATTTACCGAAATGGTAGTGCATAAAACCAGCCCTGCTTTATACCGCTTGCTGGGGATTTTCCTGCCGCTGATTACCACCAACTGCGCCGTGTTGGGCGTGGCGCTGTTAAATGTAAAAGCCAATCACGGTCTGCTGGGTTCTGTCGTTTATGGTTTTGGTGCCGCTGTCGGTTTTTCGCTGGTACTGGTGCTCTTTGCTGCCATGCGCGAGCGCCTTGCCAGCGCCGACGTTCCTGTTGTGTTTAAAGGTGCCGCCATTGGTCTTATCACCGCAGGCCTGATGTCGCTGGCATTTATGGGTTTTACCGGTCTGGTGAAGGTGTAACCATGTCGATTGTGATCGCCCTTGGCGCCATTACGCTGCTTGCGCTGATTTTTGGCGCAGTGCTGGGTTACGCCGCTATTAAATTTAAAGTGGAAGCTGATCCGCTGGTGGATCAAATTGACGATATCCTGCCGCAAACCCAGTGTGGCCAGTGTGGCTACCCGGGCTGCCGTCCTTATGCAGAAGCTATTGCCAATGGCGATGCCATTAATAAATGCCCGCCCGGTGGCGATGCCACTATTAAAAAGCTGGCCGATTTGATGGGCGTAGCCGCTACACCGCTCGACAGCAGTCAGACGCCGGCCATCAAAAGAGTGGCTTATATCCGCGAAGATGAATGTATTGGTTGTACCAAATGTATTCAGGCCTGCCCGGTAGACGCCATAGTGGGCGCATCCAAACAAATGCACACTGTGATAGTGGATGAATGTACCGGCTGCGATCTCTGTGTTGAGCCTTGCCCGGTGAACTGTATTGATATGGTGCCGCTGCCGGGCACAGTGGAACGCTGGAAATGGGATTTACAGGCCATACCTGTACGGGTGATAGACGCCAATCCGGTGAGCAAAAATCTGGTGGAGACAAACTAAGTGCCGTCCTTGTTTCAGCAAATTAAAGCAGGCAAGTTGTGGGATTTTCATGGTGGTATTCACCCACCGGCCCGCAAAGACTACACCAGTCAAAAACCTATTGGCCGTTTGTCATTACCTGAACGTTTATATGTGCCGCTGCGCCAGCATATTGGTGTAGCCGGTGCTTTATTGGTAAAAACCGGCCAACGTGTGCTCAAAGGTCAGGCGCTGACCGCCGCTGACAGCGCCATGGCAGTGCCTGTGCATGCGCCAACTTCGGGCATCGTTTTAGCCATTGAACCTCATATAGCGGCGCACCCTTCTGCATTGCCCGAGCCTTGTGTGGTGATTGAACCGGATGGCCTGGAAGAGTGGCGGCCGCGTCATGGCCTGAACTTACTGGAATCGGACAAAGCGCTGTTACTTAAACGTATCCAGCAGGCCGGTATTGCCGGTATGGGCGGCGCCGGTTTTCCAACCCATCTGAAAAGTGGTGGTGCAGCCGGTGTTGATTATCTGATCATCAACGCCGTGGAGTGTGAACCTTATATCAGTGCCGATGATGTACTGATGCAGGAGTACGCCACTACTATTGTCAAAGGCATTGATATTTTATGTCAGCTGTTAAGCCCGGCTGCAGTGCTGATTGGCATTGAAGATGACAAACCCGATGCCATTGCAGCCATGCAGGCCGCCTGTAGCCAGCGCGAGCAGTATCTGGTGCGGGTGGTACCGGCCAAATATCCGTCCGGCGGTGAAAAACAGCTGATCCAGCTGCTCACCAGTAAAGAAGTGCCTGCTGGCCGCAGGCCGCTCGACATTGGCATTGTGATGCAAAACGTAGGTACTGCTTTTGCCATAGCGCAGGCAGTGCTGGAAGATATACCGCTGATTTCGCGTATTGTTACAGTGACAGGTGACAGCCTGAGCCAGCCACAAAATATGCATGCGTTGATTGGCACGCCGGTCGGCGCGCTGCTGGACGCCTGTGGTTTTATACCACAGCCCGAGCAAAGAGTGATTATGGGCGGGCCTATGATGGGCTTTACCCTGCCCTCCTTGTCGGTGCCACTGGTGAAAACCACCAACTGTATTCTGGCGCCAACCCAACAGGAGTTACCATCGGCAGGCCCGGAAATGGACTGTATCCGCTGTGGCGCCTGTGCCGAAGTTTGCCCTGCCACTTTGTTGCCACAGCAACTGCTCTGGTACAGCAAAGCCAAAGATCAGGACAAACTCAAAGAATATAACCTGGCCGACTGTATTGAATGTGGCGCCTGTGCTTATGTCTGCCCAAGCGAAATTCCGCTGGTGCATTATTACCGTATTGCCAAAGCCGAAATTCGTGAACAAAGCCGTGATGAGCTCAAAGCCGAACAGGCTAAAGCCAGGTTTGAAGCGCGCAACGAGCGGCTGGAAAAAGAAAAACAAGAGCGCGCAGCGCGCAATCAGGCATTAGCGGCGCAGCGTCAGCAAATGCTGGATGCCCAGCAAAAACAACAGGAAATTGCCGCTGCGGCAGAGCGGGTAGCCAGCAGCCATCCTGCGCAGCAGCCACTGTCCAAAGAACAGATTATCGCCGAGCGCGAACGTAAAAAAGCCGAAGCTCGCGCTTACCAGGCCGCTAAAGAGCAACAGGTGGCTCAAGCCACAGCTCAAACTCACGCCACTGCCGAACTGAGCGATACGCCAGTTGGCGATGCCAGAGCAGCTGCTGTTGCCGCAGCTATTGCCCGTGCCAAAGCCAAAAAGGCCACAACTGAAGCTGCAGAACAGCCTGGCGCAGTGCCTTTGACAAACACAGATCCAAGGCCGGATGCAAGGGCCGAAGCCGGTGATGAGCGCGCCGCTGCTGTGGCTGCCGCTATTGCCCGTGCCAAAGCGAAAAAAGCCGCAACCGCAGCAGTAGCAGCTGACACTGAGCCCGCAACAAAACGGACTGCTGCCGATACGACGGCTGAACCAGTTGCACCAGCTGAAGATCCAAGAGCTGCGGCAGTAGCTGCCGCTATTGCCCGCGCCAAAGCGAAAAAAGCCGCAGCTGCTGGTGCCGATGCAAGTGCAGGTGCTGCTGTTGTGCCAGCCGAACAAGCGCCTGCAACACAAGAGGTGCCAGCACAAGCTGTCGCAACAGCTGAAGATCCAAGAGCTGCAGCTGTCGCCGCCGCTATCGCCCGTGCCAAAGCGAAAAAAGCCGCACAAGCGGCAGGCGACAATGCAGCACCAGGCACTTTGCCTCAGCCTGACGCTTTACCAGAGCCGGAGCCAAAAGATACAGAAACAGATTCTGAGCCAGCGAGCAGCACAACAACTTCGGCCGAAGATTCGTCTACCCAGAGCAGTGCAGTACCGGGTGATAAAGAACAAGCCAAAAAAGCGGCATTAACTGCGGCCATAGCCCGTGCCAAAGCGAGGCAACAGTCGGAAAATATCGCGGCAACAGAAAGTGCAACCGCTCTTGTCTCACCGCCAGAAAACAGCCAGCTGGATGCCAAAAAAGC
This sequence comes from Rheinheimera sp. 4Y26, assembly GCF_025245835.1. Lineage (GTDB taxonomy): Bacteria > Pseudomonadota > Gammaproteobacteria > Enterobacterales > Alteromonadaceae > Pararheinheimera. The sequence goes on along the minus strand of NZ_JAOBWS010000010.1, from coordinate 171,815 downwards.
GGCTATTGCTGCCGCCATAGCCAGAGCAAAGGCCAGACAACAAGCCGCTACAGACCAGAACAATTCCGAGGATGAGGCATGAGTTTCAGAATAGCCAGTTCGCCGCATAACCACAGCCAGCAGCAAACCCATGTGCTGATGCGCAAAGTGGTACTGGCCTGTATTCCGGGTATTGCGGCCCAGTGTTATTTTTTTGGTTTTGGCGTATTGCTCCAGTTATTGCTTGCCATCAGCACTGCGCTGGCCAGTGAAGCACTGATCCTGTACTGGCGGGGTAAACCTGTACTGGTGCGGCTCAAAGACAACAGCGCTTTACTGACAGCCGTGTTGCTGGCTGTGGCCATCCCGCCTTTTGCGCCCTGGTGGATCATAGTGCTGGGCACTGCCTTTGCCATTATTGTGGTGAAGCAGCTGTATGGCGGTTTGGGCCATAATTTATTTAATCCGGCCATGGCGGCTTATGTGTTGCTGCTGGTTTCCTTTCCGCAGCAAATGACCAGTTGGTTGCCGCCACAAAGTTTACAGGCACAGCAACAACATGTGCTCGATCCGGTATGCACCGTCTTTACCAACTTCAGCTGTGCCGGTTACAGCATGACGCAACTAAAAACCGATGCCGACGGCATGACGATGGCGACACCACTGGACACTTTAAAAACCGATTTAGCCGCAGGTCGCACCGTAACCGAAAGCCAGCAACATAAAATTTTTGCAGCTATTGGCGGCATTGGCTGGAACTGGGTGAATCTGGCGTTTTTAGCCGGTGGGCTTTGGTTATTGCAGCAAAAAATTATTCAGTGGCGTATTCCTGCTGCACTTTTGGGCAGCCTCGCGCTTTGTAGTTTACTGGCTTATCTGATAGATGCTGATCGCAACGGCAGCCCGCTGTTTCATTTGTTTTCCGGCGGCACTATGCTGGCGGCTTTTTTTATTGCCACAGATCCGGTGTCGGCCTCGACCACTGAGCGCGGCCGGCTGATTTACGGCGCCTTAATTGGCCTGCTGATTTTTCTGATCCGCCGTTTTGGCGGTTACCCGGACGCCGTTGCTTTTGCCGTGATGCTGGCCAATCTGGCTGTACCTTTAATTGATTATTACACCAGACCCAGAACCTATGGTCACAGACCCAATTCCCACAAACATAAGGGAGTGCACTGATGCTGAGGTTTGTCAGTAAGAATGCGCTGCTGCTTGGCACTGCGGCAGCTATTTGTGTGGCTTTGGTCAGCAGCATTAACCAGCTGACGGCACCTGAAATTGCCCGTCAGACTGAACTGGAAAAATTAAGGTTAATTCAGGAAGTGTTGCCGCCTGGCGCGGCAGCCCCAGAGCTGCTGCAAGACTGTGTGGTGCAGCGCCTGCCAGAAGTGTTTTTTCAAGCGGAAGCCAAAATGTATCGCTGGCGCTCTGCAGCCCAGACGCCGGCATTTGTGGTGGAAACCACAGCGCCGGATGGTTATAGCGGCAATATTCAGCTGTTGGCGGCCATCGACTTACAGGGCACAGTGCTGGCCGTTCGGGTGTTAAATCATAAAGAAACACCAGGTCTTGGCGATAAAATAGAAACCCGCAAAAGTGACTGGATCCACAGTCTGGCGCAGCAACAAATACAGGGTGCAGACGATAAAAGATTTGCCGTTAAAAAAGATGGGGGTCAGTTTGACCAGTTTGCCGGTGCCACTATTACCCCAAGAGCGCTGATAGCTGCCGTTAAACGCACCGCTTTGTATTTAAAACAACATCCTGAACTGATGTCGCAGCCATCTGACTGTCACATCCAGGGGCAATGAGGTTTTGATGAATCAATATCAGGAAATAGCCCGGCAGGGTCTTTGGCAAAATAACCCGGGGCTGGTGCAGTTGCTGGGTTTGTGTCCATTGCTCGCCACCAGCTCTACGCTGACCAATGCTTTAGGTTTAGGGCTTGCCACTGTGCTGGTGCTGATGAGCACTAACTTTGTGGTGTCGCTGATTCGCCATCAGGTGCCGAACGAAATCCGTATTCCGGTATTTGTCATGGTGATAGCCGCTGTGGTGACCGCTATAGAGCAGCTGATGCATGCTTATACCTATGCACTTTATCAATCGCTTGGCATTTTTATTCCGCTGATTGTCACCAACTGTATTGTGATTGGTCGTGCTGAAGCTTTTGCCTCTAAAAATGCCATTTTACCGGCCACTGTGGATGGCCTGATGATGGGACTGGGTTTTACCGCTGTACTGGCATCCTTGGGCGCTGTGCGCGAAGTGCTGGGCCAGGGCACCTTATTTGACGGCGCAGATGCACTGCTCGGCAGCTGGGCCACTGTGCTCAGAGTAGAGCTGTACCAGAGTGACAGCCACTTTTTACTGGCCATACTGCCACCAGGAGCCTTTTTAGTGCTCGGCTGTTTAATTGCCGCCAAAAATGCCATTGATTTACGGCAGAAGAAAAAGCAGCAACAGGTCAAAACTATTACCCGCGCCAGAGTGACCCACAGCGCCGGTGCTGAAAGTGCGGCCGGTGGCAACTGACAAACCGGTTACACTGCGCTGATGTTTAAAGCCATTAAAAACCTCAGCGTCCGGCAGATCACAGACTGCGTGGCGCAAAACACGCAGTACAGCCTTTGCAGAGCCTCTGATGAATAAAGAAAAACGTATTGCAATTTTAACCCGATTGCGCGATGCCAATCCCAAACCAACCACTGAGCTGGAATACAGCTCCCCTTTTGAGCTGTTAATCGCCGTATTGTTGTCGGCGCAGGCCACAGATGTGGGCGTGAATAAAGCCACCCGCAAGCTGTACGCCGTGGCCAACACACCAGCAGCCATGCTCGAACTTGGGTTGGACGGCGTGAAAGACTATGTCAAAACCATTGGCCTTTTTAATACCAAAGCGGAAAACATTATCAAAACCTGCCGCATTTTGCTGGAGCAACATGGCGGTGAGGTACCGGAAAACCGCGAAGCTTTGGAAGCCTTACCAGGTGTTGGCCGCAAAACCGCCAACGTGGTGCTGAACACCGCTTTTGGCTGGCCCACTATCGCGGTGGACACCCATATTTTCCGGGTCAGCAACAGAATGAATTTTGCACCCGGCAAAAATGTCGATGAAGTAGAACAAAAACTACTGAAAGTGGTACCGGGTGAATTTAAGCTCGATGTACATCACTGGCTGATTTTGCATGGCCGCTACACCTGCACAGCACGTAAACCCAAATGTGGTAGCTGCCTGGTGGAAGACTTATGCGAATTTAAAGACAAAACCGAATAGGAGCATCAAATGCGGATTTTACACACCATGCTGCGGGTCACTGATTTACAGCGTTCTATCGCTTTTTACACCGAAGTGCTGGGTATGAAACTGCTGCGTCAGTCCGACAATCCGGAATATAAATACACCCTGGCTTTTGTTGGTTACAGCGATGAAAAAGATGGTGCAGTGCTGGAGCTGACCTACAACTATGGCGTGACTCAGTATGAAGCTGGCACTGCTTTTGGCCATATTGCACTGGAAGTGGAGGATGTGTACAAAGCCTGTGACGATATTCGCGCGCGTGGTGGTGTGATCAGCCGTGAACCCGGCCCGGTGAAAGGCGGCAGCACTGAAATTGCTTTTGTGCGCGATCCGGACAACTATGCCATTGAACTGATCCAGAAAAAGGCAAACTACCAGACATTATAATCCGGCCCTTCGGCTTTACCTGCATCAGTCTGCGTCAGGCGCAGACTGATGTCATCAGCACTTTGCGGTTTGGCGTAATAAAACCCCTGCTGATAATGACAACCCAGTTGTTGTAAAAACGCCGCCTGCTCCTTGGTCTCTACCCCTTCTGCCACCAGTTTTAATTGCAAACTCTGCCCCATCGCCACTATGGCCCGTACCAGATGTTCGTGACGCTCGCCGTCAAACATCGCCTGCACAAAAGAGCGGTCTATTTTCAGACTATGCAGCGCAAAACGGCTTAAATAACTCAAAGAGCTGTAACCGGTGCCAAAATCATCCAGCGAAATCAACACGCCAAGCTGCGCCAGCTGTCTCATCACAGCACGGCTTTCGCCGGAATCATCCAGCAGCACCCTTTCGGTAATTTCCAGCTCCAGCTGGCAAGGTTGCAGCTGATAAAACGCCAGTAACCCGGTGAGCCTTGGCACAAACTGTTGATTGTCCAGTTGCAGCGCAGAAATATTGATGCTGAGCGTCAGCTGTTTTTTGCATTGTTGCTGCCATTTGGCAAGCTGGGCACAACCCTGCGCCAATACCCAGTCACCCAGTTCAACAATATAACCACTGTCTTCCGCCACCGGAATAAAACGGTCCGGGCTCACCAGCCCCAGCTTGCTGCTATGCCAGCGCAACAAGGCTTCCATTTTGACAAAGCCGGCTTTGCCACTTTGCACTATCGGCTGATAAAACAGCTGCAGTTCGTTGCGGCTAATGGCTTGTTTTAATTCATTATCCAGCTGCAACAATTGCCTGGAGCGCTCCAGCATCGGCTCGCTGAAAAAGGCAAAACTATGCCTGCCCTGCTGTTTGGCGCTGTACATGGCAATATCGGCTTTTTTAATCAGTGTATCGCTGCTGTCGCCATCCTGCGGCGCCAGACTGATGCCGATGCTGCAGCTAAGCAGCACCTGCAAATCATTGAGCACAAACACAGGTTCAAACATGGCCCGCAGCGCCGCCAGCGGTTGTTGTAACTGCTCGGAAGCAGCAACATCGGGCTGTAGCGGCCATAACATGGCAAATTCATCACCACTAAAACGCGCCAGCATTAAAGGGGCAAAACGGGCTTGCAGCCGCTCTGCCACCTTCTGCAGCAAGCTGTCCCCAAGCTGAGGGCCAAAGTTGTCGTTGATGCGTTTAAAATGGTCGATGTCGAGCAACAACAAGGCGTGCGGCCGCTGCTGCTGTAATAGTTTATCCAGCTCATCGGCCAGTGCATTGCGGTTCATCAGCCCTGTGATGCGATCGGTCGCTGCCGCTTTAAGCAGCTCACGCTGCTGGGCTTTGCGTTCGGAAATATCCAGAAGCTGCACCAGGCAATACAGCTGGCCATATTCAGAATAAGGCGAACTGATAAATTCAGCTTCCAGCAGATTGCCGTTACACAAAGTCACTACAGCTTCATCAATATAAGGCGCTTTGCTCCCAGGCTCAGTCAGCCTGGCGAAAAACGCATCCGCCATCAGCTGGCTTAATCTTGGTAACACCCGGGTGACACTCTGGCCTTCAATGTCAGCACGGCTGGAAAAACCAAGTAACATTGCGCCTTTATCATTGGCCCGCACTATAGTGCCGGCTTTATCCCGCACAAAAAAACCGTGGCTTAAACTGTCGATAATGGCGCTGTAACGCCTTTTAGACTGCACCAACAGCAAATAGACAAATCCAAGCAAACAAGCAATTTTGGCAACAGAGGCCAGTGCCATCACCAGATTCACCTGCAGCTCAAATGCCACCGCAAAAGGCATCACCACCGTCATCAGGCTGCGTATCCAGAAAATCACCGCCAACCCCCGATACTCAGGTAACCTTTGCCATAGCCAATAACCACCGGCAGCAAAAATCACTGTCATCACAAAATAATGCAACAAGGCCGTGACCGACACGGCAGAGGCAAAAGGATCAGCCACTTCCACACTCAGGCGCAGCAACAAAGCCAGCACCAGAAAAAGTCCCAGCTCACGGCGCCAGGAGGTTAGCTGATAAGCCACCACCCAACGGCTGCCAAACCAATAACCACACCAGCCGCCAAAAGCCAGTAAGGTCATTAATTCGTGTTTTAACCAGGGAAACGGCAAAGCTGCGGCAGGCAGATACCAGAATAAAATCAGCAGCGATAAACTGAGGTGTCCCAGCCCCCAGAACAGGGCGTGGCGGTCGCGGCGCTGCAGCATAAATAAAAACAACAGCAGGAAACCAAACAGCAGGTCAACCACAAAGGATACCAGTACCATATCTTTCATCAGTAATAGTTCCTCTGCGCGAAATATTCAGGTGCTGACTGGCGGCGCGCCTGATACAAGACAAAGCGCAATTGCTTGATATTCTAGCTAATATTCAATAAAAGCGGCAGTTTTGTCTGCTGCAGCCAATAAAAATATCCGGCTCCCACAGCAAAACCGCCAACACAGCAACAGGATAACAATCTCAAGGTAAAAACAGGGTAAATAAACTGGCAACAGGATGATAAAACCTCAGCCTTTTGTATTTAACCAGCAAAAGGCTGCAGATAAACAAATTACACGCCGATCCGGTTTATTTCACCTCAATCCAGACTTTTTCGTTCAGAGACATTGCCAGATTATTGTCGTAATAAGCAGCTTCATTAATAAAAGTCGGATAGACCACATCTTGGCCGTCGTAACAGAGCTCGCTGCCATCAAATAAGGTAAAAAGCGGCTGCCCGGGCACTATCGGCTGGTAATCGCGGTCCTGAATATTTTTATGCACCATACCAAGACGCTCGCCAGCGGCATTGAGCGGCAGCTTGATGCTATGTAAATACCGGAAAGCTTCGACCCGCTCCGGCAGAGCCGGCAAAGAGTTATTGTTGTAATGCTCAATAAAATCAAGAATATGCTGTGTCATTTCATGCATTTGTTCCAGCACATCCTGACGCAACACAGACTGTGGCTGTGGCCCGACTTCCACAATAACGCCATAAGTGCCGACTGTGCATAACAGCGCATGATCTTCTGCGGCAAAGTGGTCTTCATCTCTGGAAATAATGGCTTCTGGCATTTTCAGTTTGATGTAACCGGCCAGCAAATTATAAATACGGCCTGGCTGAGTCAGAATAAGGCAAGGCCCCATATTGCTGGTGGTATTGTGTAAATCGATAATAAAGTCGGTTTTTGCCGACCCTTTGGGGCCAAGCTCAGCGTTGATCACTTTGGCCCGGCTTTGTTCGTAATTACAACGACTTGGGTCAGCTAAATCGGCAGTTTTAAACTGGCGGTTTAAATCGCTGTCCAGATATCTTTTATTAGCCTGATGTGCCATTGGATTGGCAAACAAGGTACGGCAGGAAAAGCTTGGTCTTTGCATCAATGCAGGCTCGGCGTTATAACGGCGCTGCAAATAAATACCTGAAAATTCATTACCATGGGTACCGCCAACAATAGCGACAGTGCGGATAACCGGGTTTGGAGCTGTGCTCATACAGACCTCATCAAGATAAAATAACCAATGCAGCTCTGAAGCGGCGAAGAGGCCGTTATTATGCCCGAGCCGGCTGGCACTTTGAATAAAAAACAGATATTCATGCAGAATATATAGATATTCATTAGCGAACAACCCATCCGGGGCAGAATGATGGCAAGCTATGATGTGTGATATCAGGCTGCTCAGCCAGAGCCCTGTCAAAGCTAACGCAGAATTATTGCTCGCAGTGTTACATCAAGACAAAACTGTAGCTCAGAACCTGATACAGGCGGCCTAAGCGCGCAAAAAATATCGGATTGGAGGTGAAAAGGCAGCAATGATTTAAGCAGCAGGCCGTTGTTGTTCAATCACACGGCATGGGATCATTTGTACAGATAAAGTACGGTTTAACAGATCCTGGGCAGAACTGGTGCATTTGCCACATTGACTGCCCACACCCAAACATTGTTTCAGCTCGCGCATCGAGCACAAACCTTCGGCAACTTTTTGTTTGATGGTTTTATCAGTCACTGCTTTACAGACACAAACGTACATAACAGCTCCGCTCTTACCCAAGCTCAGAAAAACGCGGCCATGGTAATCTAATTAAGAACAATTATCAATAGCGGAATCATCAATAACGCTGAAAATTTCAACAATACCACAGCAGCGATAAAGCTATTCCAGTTAGCGGGAGCATCATCTAAAAGGTTATGGCGGTAGATTTTGCGACAATATTTGCGAACATAACCACAAGCGCAGCACAACAAGTTAAAAAACAACAATCAACAGCTGGCCAGCATAGCCACCGCAGGCTTCAGCCTGATCCGGAAAACAAAAAGCCGGCATCAGGCCGGCTTTGGTATTTTGCAAACACAGCTTAGTGGCTGTTATCTTCCTGCATCACTTCCAGCAGGGTTTCCTGCAATTCAGATGGCGGCACTACAATGCCTGGCTCATCGGCATGCGGGAAAATGGCAACCGACAGCTCGTCACCTTCTAAACCTGCAGTCCATTTGTCCAGCCAGGTGCTGATATCCACCGCCTGCGCCTGACAGTTGGCCCAATCACCTTCAATCCATAACTGGGCAATTTCAGCGTGTGGCCATACCGGAATACAACGTTCGTCTTCAGCAGTCACCAGCACAAAGCCTTCGTCGTCGGTCAGGATCCAGATTTTTTCCAGATCGGCCACTGCGTTAATAAAATATTCGTAGCGCTGTTCGGCATCAAGTTGCGTGACTTTTTTGATTTCGTCAGCTGTCAGGGTGTATTCCATAAAATTACCTTTTTATCGCAAATTAAACATCATGACCGATATGATGAACCAAAGTCGGCTTTTCGCCTAGCGCTTTTATTCAAGCGCCGTTTGCAGCCTTAACAGCTAAGGCTTCAGCCTGACAGGCACCTGCTGATAACAAATATCCAGCGCACCATTGCCTTTATGGTGGAAAAAGCTGGCAGCTCGCTCCCTGCTTTGTTGAAGCCGCTGTTGAAACTCTGGGCTGCTGGTGTCCAGCCACTGCAACTGCAGTTGTGCTTCAGGTTTCAGATCAGAGCCCAGAGTCATACTGACAATACGGCTTCGGCCTTGCTGTTTGGCAATAATGCCGCCTGCGCTTGCTTCACCTCTTTTGATCAGATTGAGCCATGGCCCGCCCCAAATCACTTTGGCCACTATCGACATATTCCGATCCAGATGCCGGGGTGCCTGGCCCTGCATCAGTGCAAAATCTGTGGTGGCACTATTGGCATCTTCACTGCGCGCCATATTTATCACGTTCGGACAATGGATCAGCCACTCTTGCCCTTCGCCCCGGCCGAGGGCAAAACCATGGCGAAAACCGGTTTGACTGGCCAGCAAATCCGGTTGTTGTACCAGGGTAAAAGCATCGCTTGGGCGCACCGGCCAGCTAAATTCTGCCTGAAGTTTGGGCCAGTCGGTTTTCACAGCTGATGGGTGTTTTTCCCCTTCCATCAAGCCGGCTTGCAGCACAAACTGATCAATGACCCGGTAAAACTCCAGGCCATTATAAAAACCGGACTGCACCAACTGTTTAAAAGCAGCAGTATTTTTGGGGGTAAATTCAGTGGCAAGCTTGAGTACCACAGTGGCCTGTGCCACAGAACTTTGCCCTGGAGTCGCCTGAGCAAGGCTGCCCTGCTCCAGCTGCAAATACACCAGCTCCTGCTGCGGAATATCCAGCCAGCCATCCTTTAACGGCTCAGTTGCTAAAACCGGCGTCGAGATCCCCCCCGATAAAACCGCTGCTGATAACAGCTTAAAACCCAATCTGTTGTTTAACATCACCTGTATTTCCCTGTTGTGTCTGTTTTTGTTGTTACTGTTCTTGTGTCGCTGTTCTTGTGAAGCTATGACATGAGCACTCCAGACTGGACTTTTGCAGCTTGTTTTTCAGCCTGTTTAACCTTTTGGCAGCAGCTGATCCGCCAGCAGCAATAACAGCGCATAACGGCTACCTTTGGCCAGCAGTACCAGCGGCACAAACAACCATAATTTCATCCGCATCACACCGGCCACTATGGTAAGGGGATCGCCCACCACTGGCACCCAGCTTAATAATAATGACGCTGAGCCCCAACGCTGATACCAGCGCTGTGCTTTTGCCAGCTGCTCTGCATCCACCGGAAACCAGCGTTTATGCGAAAATCGCAGCAACTGTGAGCCCAGCCACCAGTTCAGACAGGAGCCGCTGACATTGCCAAAAGTAGCAATAGCCCAAAGCATCAGAGGGTTATACCCCTGCCACCATAAGGCTCCCAGCACTATTTCCGAGCTGCCCGGCAACACAGTGGCCGAGCTAAAGGCACTGAATAGCAGCCCTAACCAGGGCCAGACCGCGGTATTCATCGGGAAAAACCTGCCTGGTATTCAGTTACCAGAGAATCAGTTACCACAGTTTCACGACCAAACGCAGCCAGAAACACCAGAGCACCACACAACTAAGCAAAAACAGATTAAACCGCATCCGTACATGATTGGAGGTGATATGCACCACAGTGTGCAATAACCGCAGCGCCACAAAAAGCGCCGCCAGTAACACAAACACCAAATCTGCCAGGCCAAAATGCAGGGTAAATAACACGGCAAAAATAAATAACATCGGCATCTGGAACTGATTATCAAAGTTGCGGCTGGCGGTGATCACACTTTCGTTAGCGCCGGCTAAATCCATAGTGCGAAAGGCGGAATGATGAATTTCTTTATTGCGTGCAGCTGCAAAACGACGCCGCCCCATAATCACCATCACGATGCTTATCAGCAGCACCTGCGCCGCCACTGTTAACACCAAAAATTTGTCCATATTCAGCTCCTTGCTGCAATCAAACCGAAACTGCAGAGTAAAACATTCAAAGGCCTTACTCCATCGCCATTTAACGCAAGCGGCAAAATTTATCGGCAATCGTCATGGATTTGTCACGTCGCTCACATGCTTTTGCCATCTTTGCCAGGCAGCATTTGGTTATCTGCTGCAGCTTGTTATACTGCGCCGTCATTTTGCGCAGGAATTACTGATGGCTCAGCTTTATTTTTATTATTCGGCAATGAACGCCGGCAAATCCACCTCTTTGTTACAAAGTGCCTACAACTACCAGGAAAGAGGCATGACAGCGGCCATTTATACCGCCGCGCTGGACGACAGATATGGTGTTGGCAAAGTCAGCTCACGGATTGGCTTGTCGATGGATGCGTTGGTATTTGACAGTCAATTGGATTTTTTTGACAGTTGCAGCGCGTTGAAACAGCAAGGACCGCTGGATTGTGTACTGATTGACGAAGCGCAGTTTTTAACCAAAACCCAGGTGAAGCAGCTGACCGAGGTGGTGGATAAGCTGGATGTGCCGGTACTGGCTTTTGGTCTTCGCACTGATTTTCTCGGTGAAACCTTTGCCGGTAGTCAGGCACTGCTGGCCTGGGCCGACAAGCTGATTGAACTCAAAACAATCTGCCACTGCGGCCGCAAAGCAAACTTTGTGGTGCGCCTTGACGAACAAGGCCGGGCCGCAACAGCTGGCTCGCAGGTACAAATAGGCGGTAATGATCGTTATGTCTCAATGTGCCGGGCTCATTTTAAGGAGCTGGTCTGGAAATAAAACCATAAGGAGCAAGGATGAGACTGTTATACGGCGTGCAGGCAACGGGTAACGGTCACATCAGCAGAGCCAGAGCTATGGCCGCGCAGCTCCGGCGCCATGGTGTCAAAGTAGATTTTTTATTCAGTGGCCGTTGTCGTCAGGCGCTGTTTGATATGGACTGTTTTGGCAACTTTGCCTGGCGCCGCGGTTTAACTTTTGTTTCCCATGCCGGAAAAATCAATTATTGGCAAAGTGCCCGCAGCAACAGTTTGCGCCAGCTCTGGCAAGACCAACAACAGCTCAACACCACGCCCTATGATCTGGTGCTCACCGACTTTGAGCCTGTCACCGCCTGGGCCGCACGCCGTCAGGGCACCCCTTGTATTGCGCTTGGCCATCAATATGCTTTTTTGCATTCAATACCAAAACAGCATGACAGCCTGCTCAGCCGGCAAATCTTCCGGTTGTTTGCACCGGCAGAGCTGCAACTGGGTCTGCACTGGCATCATTTTGGCGCGCAAAACACAATAGCACCGCCTATTCTGGATTTGCCAGCTACAGCTAATGATGCTGAAGTGATAGCAAATAAAGTGCTGGTTTATCTGCCGTTTGAAGATCAAAAGCTGGTGTATCAACTGCTTAAGCCGCTGTCCGGCTATCAGTTTGTGATTTTTGCGCCGGGCTTAAATCGCAGGGACGAAGGGCATTTACACTTTTACCCACCTTGCCATCAGGGTTTTAAACAACAACTGGCCAGTGCCGATGCAGTGCTGAGTAATGCCGGTTTTGAACTTATCAGTGAAGCACTGCAACTGAAGAAAAAAATTCTGGTAAAACCGCTACAAGGCCAGATGGAGCAAGAGTCCAACGCCTTAGCGCTGGAGCAATTACAGCTGGCGCATCAATGCAAAACCTTAAGCACTGAGCTGATTGCCAACTGGCTGGCAGGCTCCAGGGCATTACAACAAGTGTTGTATCCCGATGTGGCGGCAGCTTTATGCGCACAGCTGGTCAGTAAAGTGGGATTGGGTGTGATCAATAACAATACAGGGTTCAATAAAACCCGGATACCAGGTTTTGAGGTCACAGCCCTTTGGCAACAAAGCCGGTTTTTACGGCCAGACTTGTTGCCAAAAGGCCTTGCAGAGCAGAATGGCGCTTAGCTGGCGCGCACTGCAGCACTGATATCGCTAACCGGCTGCAGCAGAGGTTTGCCGGTTTTATCTGCCGGCGCTTTTGCACCGAGCGGCATTTCTGTTTGGTTCGGTGCCTGGCTCTGGGGTTGAGCACGGGCCGCCAGTTCCACTAAATCGCTGACCGGACTGCTGTGGTTAAAGCCGGTAGGTGCCGCTGTCACTAAATCCACAATCTGATGCACGGCAAAGTTGTCACAATGTTGCTCTAACCGGCGCAGTAACTCGGCCATTTCCTGCCAGCTTAATGACACTTCATCAGCCGCCATAATGCGTGGATGCGCGGTTTGCCGCACGTTTTCACCAATCAGCAGCTCTTCATACAGTTTTTCGCCCGGACGCAAACCGGAGAAACAAATTTCAATATCGCCATCCGGATGCGCCTGATCTTTTACTTCCAGCCCCATCAGATGCACCATACGACGGGCTAAATCAGCAATCCGTACCGGCTCGCCCATATCCAGCACAAAGACATCACCGCCCTTGCCCATAGCGCCAGCCTGGATCACCAGCTGCGCCGCTTCAGGGATGGTCATAAAATAACGGATAATTTCCGGGTGAGTGACGGTTAACGGGCCGCCATTACGGATTTGTTCACGAAACAAAGGCACCACAGAGCCGGATGAACCCAGTACATTGCCAAAACGCACCATACAAAAGCGGGTTTTTTGCTGACGGGTAGAAAGTGCCTGCAACACCAGTTCTGCCAGGCGCTTGGACGCGCCCATCACGTTGGTCGGCCGCACCGCTTTGTCGGTCGAAATCAGTACAAAAGTTTCTACGCCTGAAGCAATAGCCGCTTCAGCCGCATGCCAGGTGCCAAACACATTGTTGCTAACGCCTTCCACCACATTAAATTCAACCAGTGGCACATGTTTATAAGCTGCCGCATGATAAACCGTCTGCACTTTAAAACTTTGCATCACCGACTGAATACGGCTTTGTTTTTGCACGTTGCCCAAAATAGGTTTGATTTTTACATCAACCCCAAGCTCATGCACATAAGCGCTGAGCTCCTGCTCGATGGCATACAAGGCATATTCGGAAGCTTCAAACAGCACCAGCACTGTGGGTTCGTACTGCACAATCTGCCGGCACAGCTCAGAGCCGATAGAACCGCCCGCCCCTGTCACCATCACCACTTTATCTTTGATATTGGCGTGCATCAGTTTGAGCTTAGGTGCCACAGGGTCACGGCCTAATAAGTCTTCAATTTTCACATCCTGCAGCTCGTCAATGCGCATCGAGCCGTCCACAATGTCACTCATACCAGGCACTGTTTGCACCGGAATAGGCAGATTATCCAACGACTCCAGCACTTCCCTTCTGCGGGCGCGGCTGGCCGATGGCATCGCCAGCAAAATGCGGCTGACGTTCTTGGATTTTACAATAGCGGCAATCTGGGCCGGGCTACCCACATGAATACCCAGAATGGTGGAACGCTGCAAAGTCGCGTCGTCGTCGACAAAAGCTACCGGATGAAACTGTTCGCCATTAAATAAAGCTTGCGCCAATTGGCGGCCGGAAGAGCCGGCACCATAAATCAGCACCCGCTGTTTATGGCCATTATGACGCTGGAATAAAAACATCCGCGCCACCAGACGCAAACCACCGCTGGTTACCAGCGCTAAAATGGCATACACAAAAACCAGATTGCCTTTGTCGCTAATACCAACCAGTTGGAACAACATCACCAGAATCATGGCATTACTTAAAATGCCGGCGAGCACAGCACCGAGCGCATGCTGACCAATATAACGCACTACAGCACGGTATAAACCCAGCTTAGTGAAAGCCAGAATAGTGATAGGCACTGACAATAAAAAGATTGGGAAAGTTTGTAATAACGCTGTGTAGGCATTTTCCTGAGTAACAAAAATCGCCACCAGCATTGAACAGGTTAAAAATACAATATCTGCCAACACTGAAATTGCCCGTTTTGCATAGCGGGGCAGCGATAAAAGCCATTCAAGCATCCAATTTACTCCAACAATCGACACTAAATCCATCAAAGGCGCCATAGTATAATCCATTACCATGGTCTGTAGAACGAAAAAAGCCATGGCTTGCTGATTAACGAAGTGTTTCAGCTTGCCATGGCCCGATTAACGGCCAATGAACCGGTATAAGGCTGTGTTATTGTTGTGCCAGTAACGCATCCAATACTGCGGCAAATTCAGCATAAGACTTGGCACCAACCAATTCCTGATAATCTGTGACACCATTACCAGCGTTAAGGCCGATAAAAAACGTCGGTGTAGAGGTTAAACCCAGTTTACCGGCATAGAGTGTAGAGTCACGAACACCTTCCTGTAACTTAGTGTTTGTCATACATTCAGTGTGTTTAGCCACATCCGCTTTCAGTCTGGTTAATTCCGCATCAATCTCTGTTTGTTTCAGCGTGCCCTGATTGGCAAACAAGTAGTCTTTCATCTCTGCATAAAGATTCTGAGTAGCCGCACAGCGCAAGGTTAAAGCAGCAAAAGGTGCTTGTGGGTGGGCTTTGAACAACGGGAACTCCCGGGCAACAAACAACACCTTACCTGTGTCTACGTAATTTTTTTTCAGCTCAGGCCAAATTTCCTGGTTAAATTTGGCGCAGAACGGGCACTGTAAATCGGTGAATTCAAGCATGGCGACTTTGGCCGTGTTTTGACCTATCTGATGACCATCAGCAAAAGCCAGCTGCTCTGGCCGCACCAGTGCGCCCATGCCGGCACGTTGGGCAATTTCAGTTTGCAGTGTGCTGAGTTTTTCTACTTTTTCTTCCAGTGCCGCTACTTTTGCTGCCAAATCGGCATTATTGCCACTTTGGCAAGCGGTTAAAAACAAAGCTGCCAATGCAACCAAGGTTATTCTTTTCATCAAAAAATTCCTGTTATCGCGCTACAGACCAAACATAAGTAGCTTTCACCCAATAAAAAACCCCGCCTAAGCGGGGTTTTCTTAATTAACCTGAAAAATCAGATTATTGTGCCCAATCGTTCTGATCCAGAACTGGCATTACGCGGTCTTGACCAGTAGACAGTTTCTGTACAGAAACGCCGTGCACTGTGTTCTTCGGAGAAGTAACAGTGAAAGTCATAGTGTGACGTACGTTAGCACCGTTTACAGTGTTGCCATCTGAACCAGCGTAAGATTTCTGGTCCATTGCAGCTTGTACTACGTCTGGAACATAGTAAACAACTGAAGATTTAGCTGGAACGTTGTCCAGTTTAACAGCTGTTACAGCGCGGTTGCCAGTTGTACCGTCAGCAGTTTCGCTGAACAGGTCAACAGTAACTTCAGCAGCTACAGTGTGCTCGTTAGTGATACGTACGAAGTTGCCAGTACCAGCTACAGTGTAAGGAACTTTCAGAACTGCGCCGTTTACGCCAACTTTGTGAGTCACTTTAGAAACATCACAGTGATCCAGCTCAGAAGCTGCATCCAGGTTCAGTTTCGCGTGTGCAGTCACTTCATAGTTGAAGTTCATGATCTTAGTCAGGTCAGTTTGTGACACTGTGAAGAACACTTCGTTGTAATCAACACCAGCGTAAGCAGCAGGAGCTGTTTCAGCACCAGTTGCTACTGGAGTGAAAATGTCGTCTGCAGTCAGTACAACTTGAGCAGATGCAGGCTTAGCAGACACGAAGTCAATCGCTGTACCAGCAGTAGCACCGTTCAGGTCGAATGCAGCTGACAGAGTACCGCCGTTAGCAACGATTTCACGCTCGTTGTAAACGTCTGCTTTTACAGAAGCACCAGCGTCAGCTGATTCAACAAAAGACAGCTCTAATTCGTCATCAGCATCACGAGTGATTGCATAGTCTAACTCAGAGAAACGGTCAGCAAAACCAGCTTTGTGAACCAGAGAAGCTTTCTTCAGAGTTACACCAGCGTCAGAAGCTGTGTCGTATACGAACTCAGTACGAGCAGTGATAGAAGCGTCGTCGAAGTTTTTGCTTTCAGCGTTCACTTGACCGTTTACAGTTGCAGAACCGATGAAAGTTACGAACTGAGCTGAAGAGTCGATAACTTCTTGAGCAGCTGATTGACCACCAGCGATTACATAACCAGTACCGCCGTCTGTCTTAGCTTCAGTAGCCTGGATAGTTACTTTAGAAGTAGAAGAACCGTCAGTACAAGTAGCGTTTTCTAATTTAACGCCTACTGGATCAACGTCTGCAACTACGCCTGTAGAAATGCGAGAGAACGCTAAACGAGTACCAGCACCGATAGTGATACCAGCTTTAGTGATGAAAGTGATAGTGCTTTGACCATCAACAGCGCCGTCAGATGAAGCTACAGCAGCGATGTTCAGACCATCTTCTTTTACTAAATGGATTTGGTTAGAGTTACCAGCGAAAGTGGCACCAGCCAGTTTCATGGTGATTTTTGTACCGCCTGGGATGTCGGTAGTTGGGATATAAACGATGTGCAGATCGTCAGTACCGCCAGAAGTTGCAGCGTCAAAATCCAGAGTTAAAGATTTAGTCAGCTCGTAAGCAACTTTGATTGAATCTGTTGGAGCCAGATCCGCTGTACCTGCAGCCAGACGGTCGTCTTCAGCCACACAAGCAGCAGAGCCGTATACGTCGCCGAAAGCAGTTACGCCGGCGTTATCAGCTACAGAGTACACTTCAAAACATGCTTCAGTACCAGCAAACGCGTTACCTGCTGATAAGCCCGCTAAAATAGCAGTAGAAAGAAGCGCTTTCTTTAAATTTTTCATTCCGTTTTTCTCCGTAATATATTTATAAGCAACTTTAGCTGCTCATTGGAACACGTGTCCCTGGGTTAACATGAGTCTAGGACCCTGGCCGTTAACCGAAGGTGCTAAACACCACTGCGACTTTAGTACAGCAGCCGGCGCTTGCATGCGTTCACCACCTGCAAAAGTCACCGTAGAGCATTTAACGAAGGGAATCATATATACCCTTCCCACCTAACGTCAACTACCTTTTTTATAATATTGCTGAAATTGCTGAATTTTTTACCAAAGATCGACAATTACTTCTGTTCTACCGGAAAACTGTACAATTCGCCTAGTTTTTGGCCAAATTCATCCATTTCCGAGGTGCTGCGCACTATTCTTGGCGTAATAATAATAAGCAATTCGGTACGGGATATGTCATTGCCTTTATATTGAAAAAGCTTACCTAACAAGGGCAAATCACCAAAAAACGGTACTTTAGAGTCACTGTCTTTTAAGTCTTCTTTAATCAGGCCCCCCAGCACCACGGTTTGCCCTGACCCCACCATCACACTGGTGCTCAGGCTGCGGTTACGAATGGTTGGCGTAGGCACGGCAGCATCTTTACTAAGCGGAACAGCAGCCGAAGTATCGGACGTGACTTCGAGGCTGACTAATCCATCGGCATTAATAGTGGGCGTCACTGCAAATGAAATACCGGTTGAACGATATTGCACCTGGTTACGAATAATACCCGGCGTTTCATCATTGTTGCTTTGTCCGGTAATAATAGGCACCTGGTCACCGGCATTAATACTGGCGCTTTCTCCATCTCTTACAATAAGGTAAGGACGGGATAATACTTTGGTATCGGATTGTTTATTAATCAGATTAAAAGTGGTATTCCAGTCACCATTAAAAATACCAAAACTAAATTTGCCATTCACCCCATCAAAACTGACATTCGAACTGTTCGCTTTATCATCGGCACTATTGTAAGAAAAACCACTAAAACCGGCCTCTTGCTGATCGGTAATGTCTTTTTCCACAATCATCACCTGCATCGCCACCTGACCCGGCAAGCGGTCCATCTGCTGTAATAAAGCATAAACTTCCTGATAACGGCTGGGCGTTGCATTAACCAAAATTGCATTTTGCGCTTTATCAACGGTCAGTCTTAAACCTGCCCCTAAATTGGCAGATGTCGGAGCGCCTGAAGCAGAACCCGCAGAACCGGACGTTTGACGCTGTGCTGAGTTGGCGCCACTGTTGTTTTGTGCGTCTGGCGCACGATTTCCCGGGGCTGGCGCACCGAGCAACAAACCCTGTACCGCCTGCACCATTGCGTCTGCTTTGGCATATTGCGGGCGATATACATAAAAACGCATCACCTCCCCCCCTGAGGCCACATCAAGCTTTTGTGCCCACATCGATACCCGCTCTGCCAGCACTGTACTCGCGGCATACACCACCACAGAGTTCAGCCGGTTCAGCGCCACCAGCTGCAAATCTTCGCCTAATTGCAAACCTTCAGCCTGCAATAACTCGCCGACTTGTTTGATCATTTCTTCCGGTGATAAATACACCAAAGACAACAGCCGCACATCACGGCCACGGGCATGAGGCACATCCAGCATTTTGACAATTTGCAAAGTACGCTCAACGTCCGCTCTGCTGCCTTCGACCACTAATAAACGGTTGGTGGTGTCCGGGTACACCTCGGCACCGGTTAATTTAGAAGTGATATTGCTGATGCCACGCACAGAGTTAAAGGTGTATGGCACTAACTGCACTATCTGGTCGCCCCCTTCAGGCAAATCACTTAAATTGGCACCGATGCCAACAGAACGATTGCCTGCGGTATTGGTACTTTGGGTCAGATACACAATATTATCTTTGGTGTATACGCTGACATTTTGCTGCGCCAGCACCTGACGGGTAATTTCAAACAGCTCTTTGGGGGCGATATCTTTAGATAAATTTAATGCCACCTTTTTTGTCATGGACTCAACTTCAGGTGACACCACATAACTTAAATTCAGTAACTCACCAAAAACATAATGCGCCAGTTGTGGCAACGCCATTTCATTCAGCGACAGGCTGATAGGTTCATCACTTGCAAATTCAGGTAACTGAATCAATAAAGAAGAGCCAGGCCTGATTGAACCCAGCGTTGAAATCTGGGTTTCGCTATAAGTGGGCTGCACCTTTTTTACTTCAGATGGTTTTTCGGATTGATTTTTGTTGGTGCTATCTGTTTGTAAAAAAGAAGATGGCACTGAAAAGTTATCTTCTTTTGTTTCAGGTGTGGAGGTGCAACCAAACAACAGCAACATCGTGGTTGTTGTTACGAGCAATTGTGGGCATTTTCGTTTTTGCGTATTCATTAACTCTGTCTCTGTTACTTATTTGGTTTTGGTGCTGTCGTCACGCTTAAACATATGCATGGTAAAAGACGATGCACCCTTGGAAAATTCGGCGTCATTTAAGGTAAGTTTGGTTAACTTATAACCAAGCAACTCATCACCAGGCCGCATCGTTACAATACGATTGCTGTTTTGTTCGCTGATGGCTATTTTCGCGATAAATTGCCCGGCGCTTTCACTCACAGCCAACAGCGTTGGTTTTGCCTGCAGCAAATCTTGTTCAGCTTCATTATTGGCAGAACCCGCAACTGCAAGACTGGGTTTAATACCGAATAGTTCACTCAGGGCGCTTAATTGCTCTACGGCAAGCTCTGTGGTGCTGAGATCAAAAGACGCAATGTTTTCAGCTGCCTGTTGCTGCTTTTTTTGATAATTGCCTGACTGCGCAAAAAAAGTCACTGCCAAATGTATCAGCAGTAACAACAAAAGCGCAGCAACCATGCCTTTTTCCCGGCTATTTTCCAGTTTCATCTGGTACTCCCGGCTCTGCTAATACCATCACTTCGAGGTTCATCACCAATGTGTTGTCTAATTTGTTGTTTTTGTTGAGGGTCAGCCGGTGCACTATCATCGCAGGGCTGCCGGTTTCGAGTTTGTGCACAAACTTTAACAGGGCTTCCGGTGAACCCTGGACAAACATCCGGGCCGGAATTGTGGTTGTCTCGGCAACCACAGCCTCACGGGCACTGCGATTACTTAACTCAACACCTTGTTCTTTGGCGGCAGCTTCAATGTAACGAAGCACTGCCACAGAGTTTTGTGCTGCATTACCGCTGGCCCAGATTTTTTGCAAGCGGGCAAAACTTTGTTCAATTTGCTGCTGCTTGGTGACTAAAGCGGCATGACGCTCACTGACATTTTCAAAGCGCTGCTTACTGGTGGCAAGCTGGGCAACGGTTTCTGTTTTTTCCGATACCCAGTCAAACCAGGGCACCACAATAAACTTCAGCAACACCAGCACCAGAATAAAGGCTATTCCCAATTGATTACGCTGCATCACACTCATGGTTTCACCTCTGATGCCACAGTGTCCGCTTTTTGCGCGATGTTATTTTGCGGTTGATAAATTGCGGTGATGGTAAACATGTCTCCATCGGTACCGCGTTGCACCGGCTGGGTAAAACGGCTTTCCTGCCAAATGCCTGATTCAGCAAGTTTTGCCAGTACGTCTGTTGCCGACTGACTGCTGCCGCGGATGGTGAGCAGATTATCTGTCACAGTGACATTTTCAATCACAGCAACATCTTTAATCTGTGTTGCCAGCTCCGCCAGCATCAGGCTGTAAGTCGTTCTGTTGTTCAGCAATTTGTCGTAATGGCTAATCAGCAGCAGCTGTTCATCTAACCTGCTCTGCTGCTCCACCAAAGATGAAGCCGATTTTTTAAGCTCAGCGACATCCTGTTCCAGCCATGATTGGCGCAGCACTAAAGCGGCCGACAATAACAGGCCATAACTGAGTGCGACAACTCCAAGCACCTTTGCCACATTTTTATATTTTTCTGCCTGAAAAGGCTCAACCGAACGTTCCGGTAAACAAAAAAGCCCTGCCAATTGCCACCAATGCAGCGTTAATTCATTTTTCTCAAAAAAATCAGGCAGCTCAAGGCTACGCCGTTCAACCGATGTTTCTGAAAGGCCCAAGGCTTCGAGGAAATAACTGGCATGTTGCATCAGGCCTTGCTGCGCAGTAACGTGCAAGGTGCCCGAAGCTGACAAAAAAGCCCAATAGTTTTGTGCAGAATGCACCTGATACAGCACATTGGCACTGAGATTACGGTAAAACAACCAGGTTTCAGGAACCACCAACTGCAGCTGTGACGGCACACCGGCTAACAAAGTGCGTGCAATAACCGCAAATAACACTTCATAGCTGTCGCTGTTTTTTGGTAACACCATCCAGACCACCACATGACCAGGGCGGGACAGCATTTTGCACTCGTTCTGCACCACACGGTACAGATCGGGTAAAGACACTTTATAACTGCGCTTGTGTTCCTGATACTGACTGCGCGATATCACCAAAGTGGCCAGTTGGCGGCGTTTAAATGCCTTCTCGACGGGCTGGCTCAGCCAATTCAGGTTGCGGAACAATTTTTGTATTATTTTCACTCGTGATTTGCCCCTGACTCCACAACAGGCCATTCAAGCCCGGGCTGTTTTTTTGTTATATGGCTGATACGGTCAGCACCAGCTTCTCTGATTAATACAAAACTCTCTGAATACTCAGCTTCCCCGACTCTGGCTCTTAACTGCACTTCGAGTCTTTTACTGGGGAAAAAAGTTTCTTCTTCGGTGCGAAGCACACTGGCCAGCTCGTTGCTGAACAAGCGTTCAGTCCGCTCTTTAATCAACATTTCTGCCGTTAAAGGCCCAATCATCAATGGCAACATATTGTCAGGCATAAAATACGGATTGGGCAACTCATAGCCCACCATTGTGAGGGAAGGCCTCAGGCTTTGCCAGAGTTCGTCTGACATTCCAAGCACAAAACGAAACTCGTCTTCAAACTGTGGCTGCTGATTCCTCGGAAATTCCGGCAATTCATAATCACCAGACTCGGCGCCATACAAATGGGTTAAATCGTCTTCATCAATCCAGTCTTTGATCGCATCAATCACCGGATCGGCAGATTTCAGGCCATGACCTTCCAGTAATTTACGCCAGGTTGCTTCGTTAAATGGAATTAACGCAACTTTACCTGCGGTATCTGTCAGCCGGAAATCAACATCATTCCAGACAAAAGCAGTCCCTGAGATATTAAACTCAGGCGGCAGTTCGTGCGTTTCAAGCTCCAAAGGCGCTGCACCTGTTAACCAAACCGGCGTGGTGGTCAGCACATAAATCAGCTCTTCGCGGGCCGATTCAACTTTTGCTCTGGCCTGGCTAAACTGCTGCGCCTGCAACGCCAGATTAAGCGCTGATCTGCTTTTATATTGCATCACAATCACCACCACAGAAATGACTGCAGTCAGCATCAGCACCAGAATTAACGCAATACCTCGTTGTGAGCGGGAAATCATATCATAGATCCTTTGCACCCATAAAAATCCTGATTTTATCCGGGTCGCTCTCAACAACCTGCACCCAATAGCTATTACTGCCACTGTCGGTGGTCACGTCCAGCTTGATATAGGTGGGTAATAATTCTTTTACTGCGGCATCGTATTCATCATGCCATTCAGGCTTAAACGGGTTGATCACCTGTGCACCTTCGCCCATACCGGCGTATTTTTCGGCGGTACTCTTCCAGCCAAAATAGCTGAACCGCAATTGACTGACAGGCGCAATTTCCTGGCGGAACAGCTCACAAATCTGGGTTGAAGTCGGGATTTGTGTTGTGACAAAAAGCTGGCGCAGTGTTGCTTCACAATAAAGCCAAACGCCATTTTCTACCCCCATCCAGGCGATAGCGGGTAAATCAGCCTGTTGCACACTACGATGACTCATCCAGGTGACTTCATGCAGTTGCCCGACAAACAGCAGCTGATTGAACTCCGGCGTTTTGACAAAATACAGGGCAGCGGCCGACAACTGCTGTTGCCAGGCGGTATGCGCTTTGAGCTGGGTTAATTGGGTTTGCAACTGCTTTTGCTGCTGATTAAGGCCCAGCACATAATAGCGGTAAGCGGAGCTTGCCAGCATCATCACGGCAGACATGATACTGAGCGCAACCAGCATTTCCAGTAATGTTAAACCTCGCTGCTTAACCATATTGCCTGTCTGAATTCAAAACCAGTCCCGCCGTTTTGTGAAGTGACTGTGACATTAAACAACACCAGCATGCCAATATTGCCAAGATAATCCTGCCCGTTTTCATCCACTGAACTGAGCTCTTTTGCCCGTTTTAGTTCAGTGGCCTGCCATTGATAACGTTGTGCATTGAGTTCAATTGAACCTTCGGTTTTCTGCTGTTCCAGTTCAAAACGGATTTGACTGACCAGGGATGGGAATTGCTCGGCCGCAGCAAGGTGTTTAATCGCCCTTTGCTGCATGCCCATACTTTGCTGAAATACAGTTGCAACCAGCCCCAGTGTCATAAATAAAATCACTGAAGCGATTAAAACTTCAATCAGGGTTAAACCAGTTTGCTTCATCTTTATCAAGCTCGAGAACCCATATCCGACCGTCGATGGCCACTTCAACACGCTTTGCAGGTATCACACCTGGTACTGTGACTGTGATTTCGGCCTCGCGAAAACTGAGCTGCTCAAACCGGACTTCGCGCCGCCTTTCTGCTTCACCATAACTCAGCACTTTACCCAGAAATTTCAGTTTGACGGTCTGACTGCCAAAAAAAGCCTGTTGCACCGCATTTTTATAAAACAGCACCACCAGTTGCCGCTCGCTGCGTTGTTTCGCTTTATCAACCTGGTCAACAGTTAAAGGCAGAACCAAAGACAAACTGATTGACATGATAAACATGACAATCAGCAGTTCAATTAAAGTAAAACCACGTGCAGGATCAGAGCGGGACATCAGTAGTCGCAACAATACTGAGCAGCATAGTCACCACAACAGAACCAACCAAACCACCCATGATAATAATGAGTAAAGGTTCCAGCATGCTGGTTAACCGCAGCGCCCATTGCTCAAAGCGCCAGCGTGTCCGGGTGGTAATTTCAGCAAAAATACTGTCAAGGCGTCCGCTTTCTTCACCCACTTTGATCAAAGACAGCATCACAGGCTCCAGAATATCGGTTAACGCCAATGATTCAGACAACATCCGGCCCTGAGTCACTTCATCCCTGACCCGGCGGATTTGCCCCTGCAACCTGCTATCGGTCAGCACGCCAACGGCAAAACCAAGGGCCTGCGCCAAAGGTAAACCACTTTGCAACATCAGGTGCATGGCAGAGACATAACGGATGCGCTCGCTCAGCAACAAACCGGTTTTCATCACCGGCAGCTTACGCAATATAGAAAACACCATGGCTTTAAAAGCAGGTTTGCGCCAGCTGAATACCACCAGCAACAACAGCAACACAAAAAAGCCAACCAGCAAACCCTGATATTTTTGCATCCAGTTGCTGGTGTCGATCAAAAAAGCTGTATAGGCGGGTATGTCTTTCATATTACTGAACAAACCCGACATGCTCGGCACGATAAAGTTAAAGATGGCAAAAAGCGCCACAATACAAACCACCAGAATAAAAGCCGGGTAAATCATCGCCTGATTTACCTTGCCTTTGAGTTCATTCTGGAATTTTTGACTGGCGGCGACCCGCTCCAGCGTTTCCGCCAGTTTGCCGGTTTCTTCACCAATGCGCACCATTTCACAAAACAGCGAGTCAAAATAACGCGGGAAACGGGCAAAAGCACCATAAAGACTACCGCCGCCACGCACTTCCTCGGTCATATTGGTTAATAATGCCGCCAGCGCCTGATTAGGGTTCACTGCGGACATCATTTCCAGAGCACGGTCCAGCTGCACCCCATTACGAAGCAATAGTGCAAGTTCGGTGGTCATCTGCTCTATTTCACCGGCAGAGATGCGGCTGAATAAATCAGATTCCAGTTTGACAACCCGGACTTTTAACGGAGACAGGTTACGTTGTTGTACCTGCAACAATGCCGCTTGTTCAGAATCAGCTCTTACCCTGCCTTTAACTTTGGCACCTGCAGGGTCAACAGCTTCGAACTCCCAGTTGTTCATTAACCTGCAACCCGCATGACTTCATCCAGTGTGGTGACACCCTTCAGCACTTTTAACAGACCATCCTGCTGCAAAGTTCTGAATCCCCTTCTGTTGCGGTAATCCCGAACCTTTGCCAGGAAATCCTGATCTTTGGCAAAAGACTGAATTTCATGATCGTTTGGCAGATATTCCAAAATCGCCACCCGACCGAGAAAACCGGTACCACCACAGCGATCACAACCTGCACCTACAGAAAAGGCCGGGGTGACGTTCAGACGTTCTGCCAATGCCATCATCTCTTTATGCTGATGTAATAAAGCCGAATTTTCATCACAGGTTTTGCAATATGGACAGATGGTTCTGACTAAGCGCTGTGCCATCACCGATATCAGCGAGGCATTTAATAAAAACTCTTCTACCCCTAAATCAATCAGACGGGTAAAGGTGGTTGGCGCATCGTTGGTGTGCACAGTACTGAACACAAGGTGACCGGTCAGTGATGATTGCATGGCAATACGGGCGGTTTCATGGTCACGGATTTCACCCACCATGATAATGTCCGGATCCTGACGCACTATACTGCGCAGGCCACGGGCAAAGTCCAGACCAATTTCGGTATGGATCTGCACCTGGTTAACACCGTCTAACCGGTATTCTATCGGATCTTCCAGCGTAATAATTTTGACCGAAGGTTCATTCAGCCTGGCTAAAAAAGAATACAGACTGGTGGTTTTACCCGAGCCAGTCGGGCCTGTCATCAGCACAACCCCAGTTGTTCTTTGCAGATCCTTTTCAATCAGATCAATCAGGTCCTGCTCGTAGCCGATGGTTTCCAGGCCAAAATTCACTGATTCTTTCAGCAGGAAACGCATCACCATACTTTCACCCTCACCCAGCGGCAAGGACGACACCCGGATATCCAGCTCTTTGCCGGCGACTGAGGTTTCTATTTTGCCATCCTGCGGCTTGCGACGTTCAGCAATGTCCATGCCGGCAAGAATTTTAATGCGCGAAATAACACCCAACTGCAAATCAAGCGGAATAGTTTCCGCCTGATGCAAAATGCCATCCACCCGGTAACGCACGCGGTAACGGCCATTTAATGGCTCAATGTGCATATCCGATGCACGCAGTTTAATACCACGGACGATCAGGTTGTTCACCAGGTTAACAGTAGGCGCACCAAAGGCCAGTTCACGCAGGCGCTCCAGCTCAGAGCCACCATCGTGCGATTGATGTTTTTCAGAGGTTTGGGCAACGGTTAACTGCACACGAAGTGCATCAAAGTGGCTTTGTTTGCAAACGTGCAGTACCACTTCGTAACCTTCGGCTTTCCACAGGTCGTAAAGATCCAGCTTAAAAGGATCCAGCACCGCCAGATGCAACTGTTGTTGCTCCAGCCTGAAAGGCAAAGCACCGGCAGTAACAGCCTGATTGATATCAAGCTGCTCCAGCACAGACAACGGCAGGGAATTTTCTTCGGTGATGGCTTCAAACTTGGGTAACTGCAGATAACCGGCGTAAACCTCAACTAAATCATCGTGTTGAATAACACCAAGGTTGACCAGTATTTGCTCAATACGGCCACCTAACTGGCGTTTGTAGTCAAGTGCACGCTCAAGCTGGCCCTGATTAACCAGACCCAGCTGAAAAATATAACCGGCTATGCCCTGAAAACCGGCGCCCACAGGGTTATCGGTAAGAGACATCGGCGTTATCTTCTTCACCGCCATCTACACCGTCAGCACCTAAGCTTAATAAGTCATAAGCATGGCTTTGGCCCGGAAACCGGTAAACGTAAGGATTGCCCCATGGGTCCATCGGCACATCTTTTGGCAGATAAGGACCATCCCAACCTTTGCGGTCAGAATTTAATAACTCATTCAGATTGTCCGGGTATTTACCTACATCAAGGCGAAATGCGTCGAGCGAAGTCGCTAACATTTCCATTTGCGCCGTTGCGGTATTTCGTTTTGATGATTCAACTTTGGAAAACATGGTTGGTGCCACCAAGGAAGCCAGCAACCCCAGAATAACCATCACAATTAATAATTCAATCAGCGTAAAACCTGAGCGACGTGTCGAATAGCAACGCACAACATCTTCCTTTTCCAAAACGAGGACTTGCATTATCCACTAAAAGATTTGTCAAAAGCAACTAAGCTGCCGCTTGCTCTTGTTCCCTTGCGCCATAAGCTCTACACTCGCAAACTGTTTTAAATCATGGTGGTTTTTTTCGCGTGAAAATACTGTTGATGGGTAACCATGCCTGTGCCAACCGGGGCGACTGTGCCATTTCCAGAGGACTATATCAAAGCCTGCAACAGCTTTTCCCTTCAGCACACTTTAGCTGGATAAGCCGTTTTCCCGTCAGTTCTTCTTATTTATCAGGGCAACCCTACCAGCAGGACAGGTTAACCGGCTTATATCAGCAGCCAAAAGCAGGTCTGAGCGGGCGCCTGAAAGCTTTTATCAAAGCACGATACCTGAGCCGCTATCTGGCATTTCATGTTGAACACCCTGCACTGGCGCTCTGGTTAAGACTGCCGTTGCCAGAACTGATGCGTCAGGAAATTGCTTTTGTCCGGCAATTTGATCTGGTGATTCAGGTCGGCGGCTCAAACTTTGTTGACCTGTACGGCGCCAGCCAGTTTGATTATGCACTTTGCACTTTGCTCGCCAGACGGCCTTTATATTTGTTAGGCCACAGCGTGGGCCCTTTTAACAACGCCACCTTTTGCCATATTGCCGCTGTTGTTTTTGCAAGAGCAGAAGCGCTGATGCTGCGAGAACCCATCAGCGCGGATTTATTAACTCATGCCACAATACCGGTGAAACAGCTGTTGATGGGCGCTGATACCGCCTGGCTGGTTGAACCTTCGGCATGGCCTGTGCCGGCCAACTGGCAATTGCCCGCCGGCGGGCGGCGTATAGCGCTGACTATCCGTACCCTTTATCCTTTTGATAAAAAACTCAACTGCAGCCAGGCGCAGTTTGAACAAGCCATGCTCCAACTGATGGAGACGCTTATCGACGCCGGTTATCAGCTGTTGTTATTGTCGACCTGCACCGGTATTGATGGTTACAAAAACGATGATCGGATGCTGGCGTTAAAACTCAAACAGCAACTGAGCAGGCCAGAAGCTGCTGAAGTGGAAATGCGCGAGTTAAATGACATTGAACTGGGTTGGTTATTTTCGCAGTGCCAGCTCACCATAGGCACCCGCTTACATAGCGCTATTATCTCGATGAACTTTGGCACGCCGGCATTTGCCATTAACTATGAACACAAATCAGCGGGTATTTTTGCCCAAATGCAGTTACCGCAGCAGGCGCTTAGTTTGCAGCAACTGTGCAGCGGTGAAGCTTTGCAGCACATTTTTGCCGCCCTTGATGACCTGCCGGCGTTAAAAGTCCGCTCGGATGCCGCAGTGCAACAGGAAAAACAACGTGCCGCCACGGCGATCCGGCTTGCCTGTGGTACAGCCAGTGCCAACAGTGTGGATAGAGCCGATCTTGTGAACAGCGCGGAGACGGCACAGTGAAACCCTCGCTGATTTACTTTTTAGATAAATTTCCATGTTATTCAGAAACCTTTGTCCTTGATCAGCTCACTGGTCTTATCGACCGTGGTTTTGATGTGAAAATTATTGCGCTCAGCCAGGATCCCCGCCCGCTGAGCGCAGAAACAGAAAAACGCTATCAGCTCAGTCAAAGATGTACTTACCTGCTGCCACAAACCCCGGCGACCAAAACCGGCAGAGTGCTGCAAAGAGCAAGGCTTATTGCAACCGGACTTGGTAAAAAGTCAGTGTGGCGTGTGTTATGTACGCCATCCGGCAGCGCAACACCACGCAGTTATCTGGCCGCCATCATCGCAGCGCACCAGCAAATCTATGCAGCGGACTATCTGATTTGCCATTTTGGCACCACAGCCAGCCTGGCGCAGCAGCTGCAGCAGGCGGGTCTGCTGGCGGGCAAGATTGTGCCGGTTTTCCATGGTTTTGATTTGTCAGAACAAAAAGTGCTCAGCAAATATCAGTCTTGTTATCAGGAGCTGTTTTTAGTTTGCCCTGCGGTGTTTGCTATCAGCAAGCTCTGGTGTCAGCGTTTAGCAGAACTCGGCTGTCCTAAAGACAAAATAAAACTGCTACGCACCGGCGTTGACACACAAAAATTTTTGTTTCCATCGCCGGAAAGAGCATTACAACAGCCTTTACAGCTGTTATCGGTTGCCCGCTTTACCGAAAAAAAAGGACTGGAATTTGCCATCTCCGCTATTGCTTTATTAAAGAGTGCAGGTGTGGCTGTGCAATACCGAATTATCGGTGATGGCCCGCTGCGTCCGGCTCTGACAGCACAAATTCACAACCTTGGGCTTGAGCAGGACATTCAGCTCTGTGGTGTTCAGCCACCTGCCAGAGTTGCTGAGGCCCTGGCTCAGAGCGACGTGTTTTTATTACCAAGCGTCACGGCCGGCAATGGTGATATGGAAGGTATTCCGGTGTCCCTGATGGAAGCAATGGCCAGTGGCGTGATTTGTTTATCCACTTATCACAGCGGCATTCCGGAACTGATTTGCCATGGCAAGTCCGGTTTATTGGTAGCGGAGCGCGATGCAGCGGCCATAGCCACAGAGCTGCAACGGCTTATTCAGGGCCATTATGCGCTGGGGGAGCTTCGAAAAAATGCCAGAGCAAGCATAGAACAGGAATTTGACCAGCAGCAGATTTACGATGGTCTGGCCGCTTATTTCACGGATGCTCAACATGGCGTCAATTAAGCAGGATGCCCTCTGGAGTTTTGCCGCCAGCCTGGTTGGCACCTTAAGTCAGATTTTGTTGATGGTGCTGTTGGCCAGACAATTGGATCAGGCCAGTCTCGGCATTTTTGCGCTATTAAGTATCATGTTGTTATTGCTTGGTTATTTGCAGGATCTTGGGCTTTCCACCTTTGCGGTGCAATACCAGAACCTGCAACCCAATGACCGGACCAACCTGCATTTGCTCAGCATCACGCTGGGCGCTGTTGCCACAACACTCTGTTTACTCAGCGCCCCGCTCGCAGGCTGGCTTTATCAAAGTTCAGTGCTTACGTCACTGCTGACATTACTGGCGCCACAGCTGTTATTACTCGGCGCATCCACGCAGTACCACGCAGAGATGCTGCGGGAAGGCCAACTGGCAAAACTGGCACAAATCGACATCCTGAGCAAAACTGCGGCCTTTGCGCTCACGCTGTATTTGTTGCTGAGCTTTCCTCCTGCGTTGGATGCACTGGTTTATGGTCAGCTGACAGGCGCCTTATTCAGGCTGTTATTGCTGTGGATGGCCACCAAAACTCCAATTGACTGGCGATGCACGCTGGATTTCCCGCTCTGGCGTGCGGCACTGCGTTTTGGCTTGTTTCAGTCCGGCGCTCAGGTTATCGGATTCCTGCGTAACAGAGTGGATCAACTGATTATCGGCAAGCTACTTGGCCTTGAAGCTCTTGGTTTATATTCACTGGCCAAAGATATTATTCAGCAGCCGCCAAGACTGCTCAATCCGGTGATCCAGCGTGTGCTGTTGCCAAGATTTGCCCGTAGAACGGACGCCACTGAATTATTTCAACAGTCGCTGCGCCTGAACCTTCAGCTCAACACTGTGGTCTATGCCGGCCTTGCCCTTTTAAGTTCACCGCTGGTGCTGTGGTTGTTTGGCGAAACCTACCAACAAGCTGCTGTATTACTTTGTATTTTTGCCCTCTATGGCATGATCAAACCCAGCGGCATGGTGCTCAGCACCTATTGCCAGAGCATGGGCCGCTCAGACGTGGAGTTTTACTGGAATCTGTGGGCGTCGCTGGTGATGGTCAGTCTGGTGAGCCTGACCGCCGCACTGGCCAACCTTTATTGGGTGGCGCTGGTGTTGTCTGCGGTGCAGTTTGTGCTGTCTTGTTATGCCCAGCATTATTTTAGACAGCGTGGCGCAGCGCCGAAGGGCGGCAATCTGTGGCGCCAGGCAGCACCCTATGTGCTGCTGACTCTGGCGGCATCCGGCGCAGGTATCATGCTCAATCCTGCGGTTCTTTTTTAACATGGGGCTTTGGTAATGCAAGTGCTGTCACACCAGTTTATGTTGGCGAAAAATCCGGCTTACCTGCCTGCAGGTTATCAGGTGTCGGTATTTGCTGACTATTATCTGGCGAGCGCCGATGATTTGCCGGTGATCCCGCTATTATCGCCTCAGGGCGAATCACTTGGCTTTTTACTCGGCTGGCCTGTGACATTACAGGGCGAAATGCTAAGCCCCTCACAACCACAGCAGCTGAGCATCGACACCACAGCCGCCTTTGAGGCCTGGTTATTCCAGCTCGGTGGCCGCTGGCTGTGCCTGAGTTTGCTCGAAGGTGGCCAGTTTTACACCGATGCCATGGCGTCCCAGCCTTGTATTTATTGCCCGCAAGCACAGCTGATTATGTCATCCGCCGCTTTATTGCCCTCGCCATGGCAGGAGCAGCTTGATACGAGTCTGATGGCTGCCATGGATGTGAGGCACAGTGAACACTTTTATCTTTTTGCCCTGTTACCGCAAAAAAAATGTTTGCGGCTGTTAGCTAACCATAAACTGCTGTTGTCTGATTTTTCAGTAAAACGCCATTGGCCACAACCCTTTACCTCAGGCTCAGCAGAGCAGGACGCTCTTCAGCAAAAAGCCAAAACAATCTGTGCGGTAGTGCAAGCACATATCAGAGCCTGTGTCGGCAATGCCCCCACTAAAATTGGCCTGAGTGCCGGCTACGAAACCCGGTTGATGCTGGCCTGTGCCAAACCATGGCTCAGCGAATTACGATTCTGGACACGCAAAGAACACAAAACCCGCGCCGGCCTGGATCAACAGGTTGCCAGCCATTTGGCCGGCACTTTGGGCTTACAACATCAGTTTGTGCTGCCACCAGTTGCAGCAAACAGCGGCCAAAACGAAGATGAGTGGCTTGCCAGAACCGGCTATTGTATTGGTGGCAGCGCCTTGCGTTACCGCGCTTTGATAGATATTGAACAAGGCCGTCATTTTGCCCTGACCGGTATTGGCGGTGAATTATGCCGGGCTTTTTATTGGCCGGAACAAGGATTAACAGAGCCCCTCACAGCGGCATTGTTACACCGCCTGTCCGGTGTACCAGAACATCCCGCTTTTGCGAAGGCTGCCCGGGACTATCTTCAGCAGTTACCGGACTTACCGCTGTGGCAACAACTGGGGCTGTTTTATCTGGAAAACCGGGTGGGTGCTTATGCTTCAGTGCATAAATACGGCAATCAAAATGGCATTATTTTTATGTATCCGCTGAATCACCGCCATGCAGTTGACGCCATGCTGACTCTGCCGCTGCCCGAACAACAACAAAACAAGCTGCACCGCGCTGTGATTTGTCATGCCTGGCCTGAGCTGGATCAGCTGCCCTACAACGAACCTCTTGGTTTTTTCAGCCGCAGTTTGCACAGGCTGCAACAACAGCTGAAAAAACAACTGCGGGTGTTGCGCCGGACTTTCCAGGGCTGAGCTTTACAGGGCAGAGCTATACAGGGCAGAGCTTACCAGGGCTGAAATAGGCCGCAGCCGACCCGCTACCGGCTGAAAAAACGTTTTTTCTGATACCACTGCACTAAAGCAACTTTAAGCAGCACCTTCAGGTTGCGCCAAAGCGCCAGCGGCACTAAGGCAAAACTCAGCGGCTGCCCGCTTTGTAACTGACGATAAAACTGCTGACTGCGCAGCTGGGATGCTGTCCATAACAAACGATGTTTATCAATCAGTTGCTGATGGCCGGTTAATCTGCGCTCTGGATTGGAAATTCGCTCCAGCTCGTGCTCCTGATGCACTATATAACTGAAATTGGCCAGACGCCGGCCTGCGCCAAAACTTTGTGTCAGCCGGATCCAGACATCGTAATCCTGACAGGCGACCAGCTGTGGATCAAAACCACCGATATCCCGTAAATAGCGGGTTTTAGTAAAGACTTGGTTACCAACCAGATTCACCATCAGTAAGTCGTCCGCTGTGATAGTCATGGCTTTTCTGGCACTACGCAGCATCTGGCCCGGCCCGGTATAAAACTGATAACCCGTGCTTAAAAAACTGTCGGCGTCTGTCCAGTTCTGCACAAATTCCTGCAGCCGTTCAGCGGTAAACTCGTCATCATCATCAAGGCCGGTAATAAACTCACCTTTAGCAATGGCAATCGCCT
Source organism: Rheinheimera sp. 4Y26 (assembly GCF_025245835.1). Classification (GTDB taxonomy): domain Bacteria; phylum Pseudomonadota; class Gammaproteobacteria; order Enterobacterales; family Alteromonadaceae; genus Pararheinheimera. The sequence continues at coordinate 138,430 of NZ_JAOBWS010000010.1, read as the reverse complement.
GATTACGTGCTGCACCAGCCCCCACAGACACAGCATTGCACAACAACTTCATTTTTGGCGTTTGCTGTGCAAACTGCTGCAACTGCAACTGCACCTCAGGTGCAGAACCATCATCCACCACAATGATTTCAAAGGACTGATAACTCTGGGCAAGACAACTCTGCACTGCACGTTGTAACAAGGTAAAACGATTTTTGGTCGGGATATAAATGCTGATAAAAGGCGTGGATTTATCGGACATCAATCGATCTTATTGTGACGAAATTACGTATTTTTTTGCCAAACAAAAACACTGTCGCCGGCAACAGCCGAAGGCAGGTGATCAGGAGCGCCAGCCACTTTCGCTTTGGATAAATTAACCGGACAAATTCCTCGGCCACGTTTTTATTATTCACCATTAAGGCACCACAAACGTTGATCAGGCCATTGTGATAAATAAAATTAAGCACCTGTTCAACCACAGCTTTATCCTGACCCTGTTGCCAGCTGTCGTGCATCAGAAAATAGCGGGTATGGAATGGGATCATCCGAAGGCCGGAACTGATGGTGCGGTTTTCGGCATTGCGGTACACAGTGGACAGGATCTTGCCACTGAACATCACAGGACCCAGCAACGCCAGCCTTAACCATAAATAGATGTCTTCCCCTATCCGCTCGCCATCAGGAAAACCACCAACCTGATTTATGAGCTCACGACGGGCACAGATGTTGGAAGAACAGATTAACGAGCGGCTACGCTGGTAATGCGAAAAAAAGTCGTCCACCTGGCCGCAGAAATCGTCCGGCAGATCACAACGGCCCAAAAATGGCTGACCACATTCATCAACCTCTTTATAACGACAGGCAAATAATGCCGCTGCCGGGTTCAACAAAATCAGTTTGCGGATTTGCAGCAGAAAATCTGCTGCATATTCATCGTCTGCGTCGAGAAAACACACATAATCGCCGGTTGCAGCCTTCACACCTCTGTTACGCGCCGAAGCCACACCTTCGTTCTGTTGGGTCAGCAACACCAGCCGGGGATCGGAAAAACCACGAGCCACCCGCAAACTGTCATCAGTCGAACCGTCGTCAACCACAATCAACTCAAAATTCTGATCAGTCTGCCTTAACACAGAGCTGATAGCCCGAGCTGCCGAGTTTTGCTTATTGTAAAGTGGTATCACGACGGATATCAAAAAGGCCAATTTAGATTCTCAATCAATGTTACACGGTAGCAAGCAACGCAACTTCACGTAATACTTTGCAGCTTTTTTCCATTTCGGCGCTGGTTAAAGTTGGATGCACCAACATCATCAGGCTGGTTTCACCCAGCTGCCGCGCATTTGGCAAAGGTTCGGCCGGACGCCAGCCGGTATTGTCAAAAGCCTTCTCCAGATACACTTCACTACAACTGCCCTGATAACAGGGCACACCACGCCGGGTAATTTCTTCGATAATACGATCTCTGCTCCAGCCTGGTGCTAAAAATTCAGGTCTGACAAAAAAATAATGTTTATATTCAGCATGTTCGCAATCTGCCGGCACCTGAACACGGCGTAACAATTGAATATCGGCCACCGCCTCATCTAATAAAGCAGCATTGGCACGGCGTTTTGCCGTCCAGTCCGCCATTCTTTTTAGCTGAATACGGCCAATCACGGCCTGTACTTCCAGCATGCGCCAGTTGGTACCAAAGGAGTCGTGCACCCAACGAAATCCCGGCGGATGTTGTTTTTCATACACAGAGCTGAAACTTTTACCGTGGTCTTTAAAAGACCACATGCTTGCCCAGAGGTTTTTGTCATGGGTAGTCACCATGCCACCTTCACCGCCTGTGGTCATGATTTTGTCCTGACAGAAAGACCAGGCACCGATATGACCAATAGAACCGACAGAGCGGCCTTTATATCGGGCGCCATGGGCCTGGGCACAATCTTCAATAACAAAAAAACCACGCTCAGCCGCAAGCGCCATAATGGGGTCCATATCGGCTGGCATGCCTGCCAGATGCACCACAATCACCGCTTTGGTTTTGGGGGTTAGCACCGCTTTAATACTTTCTGCTGTGATGTTCTGACTGTTTAAATCAACATCGGCAAACACCGGCACAGCACCGGCATTCACCACACAAGACACAGAGGCTAAAAAAGTTCTGGGTGTGACGATAACTTCATCGCCCTGGCCTACCCCCAGCGCTTTGAGGGCAACATCCAGTGCCACAGTGCCATTATGTAAACTGACGGCATATTCAGTGCCACACCAATCGGCAAACTCACGCTCAAATTCACGACATTCCTGGCCTGTCCAGTAATTCACTTTATTAGACAAAATCACTCTGGACACAGCATCTGCTTCTTCCTGAGTAAAAGACGGCCAAGCCGAAAAAGCTGTATTTAACATATCACACCATTATTCGTTCATTTTGAGCAATTGTGCCGGTACACCGGCGACAACCTGACGTGCCAGCACAGGTTTCACAACAGCTGAGCCGGCACCCACAATAGAAAATTCGCCCAGTGTCATTAAATGACGCACTGCGGCGCCAATACCAACCCATACGCCTGTTTCAATTTTACATCCACCACCCAGACAAGCACCAGGACTTAAATGCACGGCGTCCGCTAACTGGCAATCATGCTCCACCACAGCCCTGCTGTTGACAATACAAGCCTCACCCAGCACAGCGCCCGGATTAATCACAGCACCGGCCAGCACCACGCTGCCGTCGGCAATACTGACATCTGACGCCACCACAGCAGCGGGATGACAAACGGTTGCCAGCAAAACCCCTTGCTGTTTCAGCCACAGGTGCTTTTCTAACCTGCGTTTGTTATCCCCAATGGCCACGACAGCAGCATAACCCGATGTTAATAAATCAGCGGAATTGCCAACGACGGCAAAACGACCATTTGTTTGCAACCCTGGGTAAGCGTCATCATAAAAACACACTTGCTGCCATTGCCCACTTTGCAGCGCAGCATCAGCAACAACACGGCCGTGACCACTGGCCCCTAAAATTGCCAGCGTCTTCATTGTTTGGCACTTCCGGTAAATTTCTCAGTGGTGACGACACCTTCGCTGCTGATGCCGTCACGTTTAAACACTTTCAGTACAGTCAGCAGCAGTATTTTGCAGTCGAGCCAAAAACTTTGATGTTGCACATACCAAACATCCAACTCAAATTTTTGCTCCCAGCTAATGGCATTACGGCCATTAATTTGCGCCCAACCGGTAATGCCGGGGCGCACCAGATGACGTTTCGCCTGCTCTGGTGTATACAGGCTCAGATATTCAGGTAACAAAGGCCTTGGCCCAACCAGACTCATATCCCCTTTGAGCACGTTCCATAATTCAGGTAATTCGTCCAGGCTGGTTGAACGCAGCAAAGCGCCAAAAGGCGTTAAACGTTCGGCATCACTTAAAGCCACACCCTGACTATCCACAGCGTTGGTCATAGTGCGAAACTTCACCATGTGAAAAATGTTGCCATTTAAGCCGGGTCTGGCCTGACGAAATAACACCGGCGCGCCTAATTTCAGCCGCACCAGCACAAACAACAGTAAAAACAACGGCGATAACAGCAGCAAAGCCGTCAGCGCCACAACAATATCAAATAGCCTTTTCAACTGAGAATGTCCTGATAAAACGCCAATAACTGACGCTGATAAAAACTCCGCTCAAAACGGTCATGAACCAAAGCAAGGGCCTGACGCCCGACTTCAGCAAGCTCGCTTTGTGTCATGCCGCCGATCATCTGCATTTGTGCCGACAACGCCTGACTGTCGCGTACAGGAACTATCCAGCCATTCACGCCTTGCTGCACAATTTCATTGGAACCATGCACATCGGTGACCAAAGCCGGTTTAGCCATAGCACCGGCCTGTAACACCACATTGGGAAAACCTTCACGGTAGCTTGGCAGTACAAATACATCGGCCGCCAATAAGGCCACCCGCACATCCGGCTGAAACCCCAGCAGGCAAATTGCCGGCGACAATTGCAGTTTTTGCAGGGTTTGTACATCCACCGGATTTTCGTCATCCAGTCCACCGACAATTAACAACGCATTTTTCTGCGGATCTAAAGTCAGAAAGGCATCACAAAGTTCTTTAATACCTTTGTCGTTATTAAGCCGGCCGACAAAACAAAACACGGTTTTTCCGCAGAGCCCAAGTTCTGATTTTAACGCGGCCGCCCTGGCCACAACCTCAGGCTCTGACGGGTTAAAGTGCATTAAATTAACACCGGCAATATTGCCATAACCAATCACTTTCAGCGGCTTATGACACAAAGGCGCCAGGGTTTGTTTTACACCTTCGCCTTCGGGCACTATATGTGTATTCAAACAGCAGATCACCCGGTCAATCTGCTTAAGAATGAACTTTTTCACGCCACTGCAGTATGGGAAAATCAAACCGGTAAAGGTGTGCACACGCACCGGCACCCGGGCAAAAAAGCCGGCGATGGCGCTCACCATACCTGCTTTGGGTGTATAAGAATGCACCAGATCCGGCCGGTGTTTTCTGAGCACCCTGTACATCTGAACAATGGAATTGATGTCCTCAAACGGCGAAATACCGCGGTTCATGGGCACCACGTCAAAATCGACACCTTCTTTTTGCGCAAAAGCCGCAAGCCTTTGCGGCGCTGAACTCACCACAACCACCTGATAAAAACCATTCAGAAATTGTGGTTGCGACTCCAGAATCAGCTCCAGTGTGTCCGGCACTGTGGTGACAATCACTAATTTTTTTCCGGGAGACGTGCCGTGATAAGCTCCCTTTTCGGCACCGGACAATTTATTCAAGCCCTGACTGCTCTGAAAATTGCGGATTTAACTGCCGGTACAACTGGCGGTAACGCTTTGACACGCTGTCAATTGAAAACAGCTCAATCACCCGCTGCCGGGCTTTTAAACCAAGCTGATGACGCTCTGCAGCAGGCTTATCTGCCATCTCAAGAATGGCTTGCGCCAGAACAGCCGCATCGCCCTGCGGGATCAGCGGGAATATGTCGCCGGTCAGCCAGCGGCAATCGCCCACATCAGTGGCAACACAGGGAAGTGCCGCCAGCATGGCTTCGCCCAGAGCGACCGGAAAAGCTTCACTGCGCGATGGCAGGCAAAAAATATCAAATTCAGTCAATAACTGCGGTACATCGTCGCGTTCTCCCAGCAGAATGACCTGTTTTTCCAATCCTTTGGCCGCAATCTGCTGTTGTAACGCCGGGTTATTGTGATCACATTGGCGTCCGGCTAATACAAACACAATATCCGGCCTTTTTTCGACCACCAAAGCCGCCGCATTTAATAAAATGTCCTGACCTTTATCCGGATGAAAACGCCCCACAGCGCCCACCACCAAAGGTGCAGCTGATTGTGCCAATTGCAGCAGAGCTTGATGGCCCAAAGGGCGCTCAAGCAAAGGGTTAATGGCAAAACCATTGGGGATCACCGACATCAGCGCAGGCTTATAACCGTAGTTAATATGCATTTGTCTGGCGGCATCAGCCACACACACAATATGGGATGGGATTTTATACGACAATAATGCACAGGCTTTCATCACAGCCCAGGTCAGCGGCCGGCCTATCGGCAATTTTGTGCAGTGAATGCCCCAGACGATGGTTTTAATACCGGCAAAATATGCCGCAAGGCCGCCGAGCAAATCGGCGTGATACATCCAGGTTTGCACCAAAAGCGGTTGTAATTGACGTAACAAACGGGTCAAACGCAACAAGGCCAGCGGAAAAGCCAGTTTGCCTTTCATATTCAGCGCATACACAGTAAAACCGGCCTGCATCAGTTGCTGCCCGATCTTGCCATGATCCATCAGCGAAATCACAACAACCCGTTCTTTATACTCAGGTTCCTGCTCCAGCAAACGTTTGAGCATAAACTCGGCACCACCCACATCAAGGTCGGTGATAATGTGACAAAGCTCAATTTTCTTTTTCAGATCAATAGCCAATTTATTTTGCAGTCATCTCAGGAACAAATTTCAAAAACCGGGCAATTGTACACAAGTCACAAAGCCCAGTCACCCGCGGCTCTTACGAATTAGTGGTATCTTGTGATGCCAGCCAGTCCTGAAACATCAGGATGTTCCATAACTGAAAGTGCCAGTCAGCGGTGCCATCCAGATGCTCACGCCACATCCGGCTGACCATAGCCACATTCAGGTAACCCTGCTGTTGCAGCATTTTTGCATCCAGTAATGTATCTGCCCAGTCGCGCAGTTCATGCCGCAGCCAGCGTGCCAGAGGCACGCCAAAACCTTTTTTCGGACGTTCGATCAAACTGCGTGGCACGTACTGATCCAAAATCTGTCGCAGACAAATTTTACCTGTGCCCTGCTGATATTTTTGCGATAGCGGCATCCGAAACGCATATTCAATCACATCAACATCCAGCATCGGCACCCTGCTTTCCAGCGACGCCGCCATCGAAGCACGGTCAACCTTCACCAGAATATCGTCCGTCATATAACCTGCGGTATCCAGATACATCATCTGAGTGATGGGGTTCTCAGCCGAGTACCCTGTGTTTGCGCTGTTCACTCCGGGCTCTGCCGCAAGCACCAGTTGCTGGCTTTGTTGCTGCGTCAGATGAGTTAAAAATAACTGGTAATAATCAGCGAAGTTTTCAGCAGCCAGGCCCGCCAGGCCTTTGGAGACTTTCATCAGCGCATTGTTACCTGCGCTCTGCCAGCCAAGGCGGGATGACAGCAGGTTCAGCTGCTGCGGCAACAGTGTTTGGCCCAAAGCAGCCAGACTATAACAAAGCGCAGCAGGCAATTTTTGCTGTTGTTGCCATTTGGCCGCCACATGAGGATACCGGCTGTAGCCGGCAAAGAGTTCGTCACCACCATCACCGGACAGCGTCACTGTTACATGCTGGCGGGCCAGTGCCGACACCAGGTAGGTCGGTATTTGTGACGAATCGGCAAAGGGTTCGTCGTACATCTGACTGAGCCTTGGCACCACCGCCAGACTGTCAGCACCACTCACCATCAGTTCATGATGTTCAGTGCCTAAATGACGCGCAACATCTGCTGCATATCCGGCTTCATTAAATTCCTGCACGTCAAAACCAATAGTAAAGGTTTTCACCGGCTGGCTGCTCATAGATTGCATCAGTCCGACAATAAGGGAGGAATCAACGCCACCGGACAAAAATGCCCCGAGCGGCACATCCGAAATCATTTGTGATTGCACCGCTTCGCGCAATTTTTGATGTAAACCCTCAACACTGGTTTCTGCTTGTGGCTCAGCCGCAACAGCAGCCGGCAACGACCAATATTGGGTTTTATCAATAGAACCGGGTCGGTTTAATGACACCGAGGCAATATAACCTGGCGGTAATTTTTCAATAGCGGCGTAAATGGAGCGTGGTGTTGGCACGTAGCTGTAGCGCATGTACTGCGCCAGGGCATGGCGGTCGATGGTACTGTCAAAAGCCGGATGTGCACGTAACGCTTTGAGTTCTGAGCCAAATAGCAGATAGTCACCGCACCAGCCCAGATACAAGGGTTTTTCACCCAACCGGTCGCGGGCAAACAATAATTGCTGTTCCTGCTCATCCCAAACGGCTAGCGCAAACATGCCTTTGAGTTTGGCAATAGTGGCCGTAAAACCATATCTGTCCATACAGGCCAGCAGAGTTTCAGTGTCTGAATGGCCAACCCACAATCTGGCGCCCTGTGTTTCTACCTCCTGCCTTAAACTCAGGTGGTTATAAATCTCGCCATTAAAAATAATGGTATAACGCCCTGTTGCCGAACGCATGGGCTGATGGCCTGCCGCCGATAAATCCAGAATTGACAGCCGTCTGTGGCTGAACCCCAGATGCAAATGCGGATGCTGCCATATTCCTGCATCATCAGGGCCGCGGTGCCGGATGGCATTGCCCATCGCTGTGAGCACCTCAGCGCTATTAAAATCACCTTGAACCCGGGCAAAAAATCCGGCAAAACCACACATAACAATCAATCCTTTTTTAAAACGACAGCCCGGCCTGGGGTAATTTATTTCTGTGCTGCTGCGCTTGTTTAATCAGCTCAAACCAAAGTTCTGTCACAACAGGCAAGTCATAACGCGCCATCACAGAGGCACGGGCTTGCTTGCCAAGTTGCACACGCATTTCTTCATCGAGCGCAAGCGCTCTGAGCGCCGCTGTGAACTGCGCTTTCTGATTCAGCGGTACCAGCTTTGCAACAGCGCCCTGCTCTGTCATATCGGCAGGTCCACTCGGGCAATCGTAAACCACAGTAGGACGACCCAGCGCCAGCGCTTCGAGCAAGGCATTTGGAAACCCCTCAAAAGCCGACGCCATGGCAAAAACATCACATTGGGCAATTTGCGGATAAGGATTTTCCACACTGCCAAAAAATCTGACTTTTTGATTCAGCGCCAAACGACTCACCAACTGACGCAGTAAAGGCATCTGCGGACCATCACCGACAATATGCAGCTCCCAGTCGGGCAGCTCTGGTTGCAATGAAGCAAAAGCCTCAATAATGTGTTCAAACTGTTTACCCGGCATCAGCCGGCCCACACATAAAATGTGTTTAGGTTCAGAAGATACGCCGGGGGGCTGCGCTGCCAAAGAAGCAGGAATTGGGTTTGGCACTACACGGACCAAATCAGGCAGGTGGAATAACAGGCCCACTTTATCGGCAACGGATTGGGTTTGCACCGTTAGCATATCGGCATAACGATATGTGTATTTACACATCATTTTCCAAAAACCTGACATTGGAAAATGCTCCGGATCACTTCGCTCGCAGATGATCAACGGCAGCCCGATACCGGTATTAGCAATCACCGCCATCACATTCACATTGGGCAGAAAACTGATCACTACATCAGGTTTTTCTGTTTTAAAAAGATGATGTAACTTCAGCAGTCGGGCAAAAGAGCCTGAACTTTTTCCTTTAAAACAAGGATATTCGCGGGCCAGGTAATGTAATTTAATAGATGAATCCAACTCAAATACACAGGGTTCCAACCCACCATAAGTGGCCACCAGCGACACCTGATGCTGTTTTGAAAACTCATTACATAATACGGTGGCCACTCTTTCAGCCCCACCAAACTGTAGTGAGCTTACTAAAAACATAATATTCATCTATCGGATCCAATAAACCCACTGCACTATTGTGTAGGCAGCGAAGATTAAAACAACAAAAGCACGTTCAAAAGAACCAAAACGGCACAATGCTACTACAAAAAATGGTAATGAAGCTGCTAAAAATCGTAATCCATACACTGAAAATAATGTACAAAATGTGTACACCGACAAAAATACCAATGCGATAGCATTCACATGGTTGCGGAAAAAAGTGCTCAACTGCAAAGCTGCTGCAGCCAGAATAGCCACCCACACCGAAGCATAAGTCCAGGTTGTAGCCGGCGCATCATATACAATTCTTCTGTCACCCAACTGTTCGAGTATGAAGGTGCGTAATGGACCTACCACCAGCGCAATACAAAAACCTGTGAACACCAACAAAAAATAACAATTAAACCGGTTTAACCGGTATTTTTCTGCCAATGAGACTGAGACAAATACACAAAGTGCCATGATGACAAATAAAAATGATGCGGTATGAATAAAACAACCAATCAGCAGAAAAGGTAATCTGTATAACCAGCGGTTACAATTAAATGCAATTAACAGAAATACCATCGCCAGCGACATTCTTAATTGCGAAAACGCTAAATCAACTAACAGAGGGTTGATCAGCAATAATATGGCTAATGGTCCAACCCGCGACGATACAAAATAGGCATAACTAAACACTAATAAAAAACTGATCACACCAAACACTGTTGTCAGCGACAACCCAACATTTTCATGTAAACCACGAATTAACTGACTCCATAGTTGCTCATTGACGATAAATGCGACAAGTTGGAAAAAACTAAACGAAATCTCAAAGTCAGGCGCATTTCTGAAAATAGAAAAATACACTTCCCTGTCAACAAAAAAGCTGCCATGAACCCATTCCCAGTCCACCATAGAAAAAAACACAGCAAACAAAAATGATGCAATAACGGCAATGGCGCGATGTGGTTTTGATGCGGTATCCATGTTAAACATGATGTAGTCTGACTAAAAATGTCATTTTCTGAGCAACTGTCGCAGCTGTGGCAACAATAACAATCTTGCTCTGGACAGCAGCACAGCCACAACCAGAGACAATAAGCCAATCAGCGTTAAAACTGCGAAGATTTCCAGTCGGTTTAACGGACGAAGATCAACAATAAACATCAGCAACAACACCGACATTGCCGCCATCACAGGTATACAGACATCCTGGAGCATCGAAGTTATATACAAACTGTCATCCAGCTGGCGGTAGAGAAAGAACTGAGGAACAACAAAAAATAACAGGTTTACCATCAACCAGCCATAAACCAAACCTTGTTCACCAAACAGCCATAACAACAGGGCAAGTGCTGGCAGGTACAACAACAGACTGATGATTGAGTACTTTAATCTGAGTTGAAAATTGCCAATTGCGTAATTAATGGCATAGGACAAATTCCCTAAGGCGAAAAATAACGTTGCCAGCATATATAAAGGCAAAAATTCGGCGGCCTTTTGCGATAACGGCACATTGCCCGTCCAGGCAAATAATAACGCCTCACTCCAGCCAATCACCACAACTGATGCAGCGCCGAGCATCAGGGACACCACCAGCGAAATATTGCGGAAAACAGCCACAGCTTCTGACTTTTTATCCTGAGCCAGCAACCGCGCCATGGCAGGTCCGATTGCATAAATACAGGTACCGGAAAGTAACAACAAAATCGAAGAGATGCTAATCACCAGACTATAAGCCGTGTAGTCGGCTATGGTGAGTATGCCCGATGCGAGAAATTTATCGGCCTGTGTGATAACCGCCCACAATAATGAGGTGAGGCCAACAACCAATGAACTGGCTATTGCATCAGACAAGGCAGTTTTATTGATTTTTCCAAAACGTTCGCCTTGCCGGAATCCCGCTATTTTGTTTGTGCGGAAAAACAGCAACATCAGTTCGATGAAGTTGACGACGATTTGATAAAGGAAAAAGTCCAGCACATCACCCGAGACCAGATACAAATAAGGTAATACCCCAAAGATCCGCACCGAAGAGACCAGAATATTAAACCAGCCGAGCCACACCAGCTGCTCGGCACCAAGCACTATGGCCCGGTAATAGGTTTGCATCCAGCGCAGCGCAATTACCACAAAAATCAGCTGTATCGTATCCCGGGCAACCACAACAGAAAAATCACCGAGATTCAGCCAGGACTGCGCCAGTACAGGTGCAGAAAAAACACCGCCAAGGATACAAAGCGCAACAACCACAAAAGAAAATTCAATACTGCGCAGCATGGCAAAATAGTCGTTTCTGGCTAATTTACCTGCACCAAATAACGCAGTGTTGCGTGAAACTGTGGCTGAGATGCCAATGTCGAGCAAGCCAATCATCGTTTGTAGCTGCATAAAAAATGCAACCAAACCATAGGCCTGACTGCCCAACATATCGATATAAAACGGCAAAGTGGCAACTGATAACAGCGCCATATAAATTTGACTGACCGTATTTAAAATAATGTTGGATCTGACAGACAAGTTAGTTACCAATCATGAGCGCTACAAATAAAAGAGCAGCCCTGAATTCAGGGCTGCACAAAATGTGTGGTAAAGGCAAAACGGGATAAAACTATAACCTTAAATCACTGCCTTCTTTGGGCAGCAAATACTTCAGGTCATAAACAAGATGCTCAGCTTTGCCAAAACTCCTGATGCCTTCAGAACCCAATTGCTTAAACTGCCCATGTGCCACGGCAACAATCACAGCATCATAACTATGCTGTGCCGGTTGTTTTACCAGCTCTAATCCGTATTCAGCTTTTGCTTCTTGTGCATCTACCCATGGGTCAAACACGTCGGGCACCATGCCGTACTCTTTCAGTTCAGCAATAATGTCGACAACTTTAGTATTGCGGATGTCCGGGCAATTCTCTTTAAAGGTCAGACCCAGCACCAGCACGCGGGACGCTGACACCTGAATATTACGGCGGATCATCGCTTTGACCAGCTGAGACACCACGTATTTAGCCATGCCATCGTTAATGCGTCTGCCAGCCAGAATCACTTCCGGATGGTAACCAACAGCCTGCGCTTTATGCGTCAGATAATAGGGATCAACACCGATACAGTGCCCGCCCACTAAACCCGGGCGAAATGGCAGGAAGTTCCATTTGGTACCAGCGGCCAACAACACTTCTTCAGTATCAATACCAAGGCGGTTAAAAATAACCGCCAGTTCGTTAATTAACGCAATATTTAAGTCACGTTGGGTATTTTCGATAACCTTGGCAGCTTCTGCCACTTTGATACTACTGGCCAGATAAGTGCCTGCAGTAATAATGCGGCCATACACCTGATTCACAAACTGAGCAACTTCGGGTGTGGAGCCAGAGGTTACTTTTTTAATGGTGGTAACTCTGTGCTCTTTATCACCTGGGTTGATGCGCTCAGGACTATATCCGGCAAAAAAGTCCTGATTAAATTTCAGACCTGAAATACGCTCAATCACCGGAACACACACTTCTTCAGTCGCACCAGGGTACACAGTGGATTCAAAAACGACGATGTCATTCTTTTTAACCACCCGACCCAATGTTTCAGAGGCTTTGATCAAAGGGGTAAGATCAGGTTGCCGGTGTTCATCAATAGGTGTCGGCACTGTCACAATATAAAAATTTGCGCTTTTGATTTGTTCAATATCAGACTCAAAAGTAAGCAGTGAAGCCTGAGATAACTCTTCTGGCGAGACTTCCAGCGTATGATCGTTACCTGAACGCAATTCGGCAATACGATGGGCATTAATATCAAAGCCAACCGTTGGTAAAACTTTACCAAACTCTACAGCAAGAGGTAAACCAACATACCCAAGGCCAATAATGGCAATTTTATCAACTGAAAAACTCGTATTCATATCATCCCTTACATTAAATTAATTGTTAAATTCGGCACCACGAGTTACCTGAACCAAAGAAACCACTGAACCATGGCGTAACCGGAAAACATCATGATAACGAAAGGACGCTCCACAGGCGATAATCTCAGTAACATGACAATAATAAACGGAAAGCCGGCAGCTAAAAACCTGACTCCATACACAGAAAATACCGTACAGAACACAAAAACAGATAAAAATACGATGGCGATGGCATTTGTCAGATTATTAATAAATTCTTTATTTTGGAAAATACTAATACATAACAATAATATCCACATCGATGCATAGAGCATCGTTGACGCTGCAATGTCGTAGTCAACCCTCCTGTCACCGATGAATTCGAGTATCACTGCACGCAAGGGGCCGACAACTGTCGCCACTGAAAAACCTACCAGTGTGAGTAAAAAGAGCGTGAGATATCTACTGTAGTTGTCCTTATAAGATTTTTTAAGCAGATGTGCGCAAGCAAGTGCAATAAATACAAAGAGAAAAGTTGCAGTGTGTATAAAAAACGCACTGGACAAAAGGAATACTCTTACCAGAGTATTCCTAATGTTATATGCCGCCAATATAAAAGACATCGCGGCAGCAAGTCTGAGTTGTGAATATGCTAAATCAACGACCAACGGATTTATAAGGAAAAGAACACCAAACAACCCAACACGAATAGCAATAAAATAAGCATATGAAAAAACAGTAAAGAACGATACAACATGAAATATCTCCTGCACTGTTAATCCAACTTCGACATTCAGATAGCGAACACCTTTATCCCATAACTGTTCATTAAACAAATAAAAGAAAAACGTCTCAAAGCTCAGAGGAATATCGTAGTCAGTCTTGCCTAAGAAAATGTAAAAAAATACTTGCCTATCTTCAAAGTCTCCACCAAATACACTTGGCCAATCAATCAGTACAAAGCATGTTGCAACAAGTATTGAAATAAAAAGCGGGAGAAATCGGGCTCCTTTTTCATCCTGATACATTAACGAGTAATTTATGCTTTGCACAACGCGATTATTCATCTCTATTGTTTCTACTCACAAATGACAAAGAGATCTTTAAGTAAGCAACAAACATCAACAGTAAAAATGCAGAAAATACGGACATAATCACGATAATTGCTCTGCGGGGTTTGGACTTTTCTTCCGGAATAAATGCCGGGTCTACGGTTTTTAACGCATACTCTTTTCGGATATTAGTTAACATCAAAGTTTTTGTTTGATCTTGTATAATTTGAATCACTGACTCTCTTATGTCTGCGATGTTAATTGTGGCAAGCTGATTATTCAGATAATCAATACTTGCTTTTGCTTCTAAAACATCGCGTTGCCTGATTTCTTCGTTAACCTCTTCAACCAGCAAATCCAGCCACTTTTTGGCTAAAACGGGCGAATAATATTCAAGGGTGATTTTAACCATAGAGGTGGTTTTATCTTTAGACACGTCCATTAGTTTGCTAAATTCTTCTGCAGCCTCAAGCAAGCTAGGCTCTGGCAATCTGGGCGCTTTTGGAGTTCTAAGCCATATCTTATTTTCTGTATCGTATTTTTTTTGATCAATCCGAATCTCGTTGGTGTTTATGTCCCAACCATCTCCCGCCATGACCAATATTTTTAAATCATGCTTTTGAATAAAACGGGAGATAAAATCTTTTGAACGCAGCAACTCAATTGCCAGGTCTGTTTTATCAACGGCTCCACCAGCAGATAAACTAATACCAGCTAACGACGCTAAACCACCGATTTGGCTACCCAATCCACCCAAACCGGATTTTTTGTCTGTCGCAGGGGCGAAAATCCCAACCGTCTGATACACATTCGGCATTTTTAGAGAAATCCAGACTGAGAGTATCGAGACCATGACCATAAAGAGCAGTACCAGGACTTTATAGCGAGTAAGCTCAGCAACAATGTCGAGAAAACCAATCTGCATTTCAGTCTTTTGTCTACTTTCGGTTTGAATCACGAATAACTCCTAGATCAACAGAATTTCAAATACCTTTGAAACATAAACTTTGTTAGCGAATTCATATATCTAACTTAAATAAACAGCTTTGCCTGGAAGATCCGGGCAAAGCCATTGCTGTGTCGCGTTACAAATGAAACATCAAACGCAACCAAATTATCATCCTATGTACTAAAACGAATTAATTGCGGCTAAAGCAACTGCACTTTGATAGAAAATTTGGGTGAGCTGAGCCCATAAACTAATATTGTCTTTAAATTCAGTATCAAGTGGCACCACAATGGTATCGCCTGGCTGAATTTCCTCGCTGCTTAAAGCAAACCAGCTTTGTTTTTGCGGCACCAGTACTGAACCATCGGCACGGATAATATAAACACGGTCTTCATCAGCCCGTTTTCTCGAACCGCCCGCCAAACGCATATAATCGTCCAGTGTCAGGCCAGCTCTGTATCTGTGGCTGGAAGGATGTTGTACTTCACCCACAATGGACACTGTGGTTTTGCGGGTTGGGATCATCAGGTAATCGCCGTTTTCCAGAACAAAATCATCATCCTGACTGCCTTCAGCCACAGCTTTTACATCAACAACCAGTCGCCCAACCGGTTTCACTTTTTCAATTTCACTCAGCATCGACAAGGCATCCTGAGTACTCAGGGTCGCTGACTCCGCTGATAAAGTGCGGGCTGCAATGTCGCGGCGTAATTGTTGTGTCAGTTTGGTAATTTGCTCAACTTCCTGAGCTTTCACCTGTTCCCTGATCATCACAGCGCCCTGAGGAAAAGCGTTTTGTGTCAGGCCACCGGCGCGTTTTAACACATCAGCCAGAGTTTCGCCGCTGCGCACTGAATATTCGCCCGGGAACCGGACCTGGCCAGCAATAGTGACCCGCTGTTCCTGATCCCAGTCAGTCAGACGGAACACATTTAACCTGTCGCGGCTTTGTAACAGCGTTTGCGTCTTTTGCGACAATTCGTCAAACAGCTTGATATCCATGTGTTCAACCTGAACAGCACCACTTTCGTTAATAGTGGCTCTGGTTAACTCGGCCCGTTCAAGGAAGGCGCCAGGCAACAAACCACCTGCTGCAGCAATTAAGTCTTCAACTGAGCCCTGCTCTGGTTTCGGATATTGACCCGGATATTTCACTTCACCAGACACATACACAACGGCATGATTTGATACCCCAGAACTGCGGGTTTTTAATTCATTCAGCAGGTTAAATAACAACTCTTCGCGTGTCAGACCTGCAGAGAGTTGCCGTATCTCAGGCTTTTTATGTACGTCGTCAAGAAACTCGCGCATCAGCCTCGCCACAAGCTTGTGGTGACTTTCGGGCAAACGCTGCATTAATTCACGCTGACGCTTAGAGTCTTCGGTTTCAACCAGCTGACGCTTTTCAGCGAGTGCTGTTTCTTCTTCATTCAACACCAGGCTAAAAGCCAGGCTGGTAAAACCGGCTTTGGAAATCAAAGAGCGGACCTGCTCCTCAGACTGCTCGCTCAGTTCAGGCGTTAATTCTTTATTTAACGTCGTCATCTCACCGGATAAGGTTAATGCTTCCTGATAACGCTCAAACAATAAGGTATCCACTTCATCCCGAAGTCTCGGCGCGTTATAACTAAATACGTAAATAGAGTCCTGACCCTGTAACAGCAGATCATCAGTACTTTTTGGAAACTCTATGGCTTTACCAAGGTTAAATTGCTGAATTGATATTTTATTGTTGCTACCGGAACGACTCACCACCAGGGCGTAGTCTAAATCGGTATCAATAGTTAAATCAGCCCAGATTGATGACAAGATATCGCTGACATGCATAGATTCGCGGTGGGCGTAAACACCAGGCCTTGCCACAGCACCAATAATTTCGATTTTGTTCTGAATATTTGACGACACTTTACCAAAACGAACCACATCGCCATTACGGATTGGTTGTTGTAAATCACTGGCCGATGAAAGGTCGAGATTGATCATGGTGCGCACCGCATTTTTTTCAATGCGCTCAAGCGTGACGCCATTTAAAAATGCCTGCGCTTTACCACCGCCTGCCATTCTGACCAGATCACCAACAGTTTCGTTGGTGCCAATTTCATACAGAGCCGGGCGTAATACTTCGCCGGCAGCTTCCGCTAAAGCGGCATAAGGCGCAATAAAGACCACATCGCCATTTTGTAAAGCTTGATCAACATTTGAATCACCGCCAAGCAATAAGCGGTATAAATCTACGGCTATTTTTGTGCCATCTTTGCGCTGTAACTGAATGCCACGCAGCGCACCAATGTCGCTGATACCACCAGCCTGCACTAATACATCAACCACTGAAGATAAGGCCGGAACAGTGTATGAGCCGGGCCTTTTAGCTTCGCCGGCCACAATAACGCTGATGGTGCGCAACTGTCCCATACTGACGTTCACTTCAGCGCCGACGTTGGCGGCCTGAATACGTTGGGTAATTGATTGTTTTGCTTCGGCAAAAGTCAGGCCGGCAACCGAAACCACACCAATCTCACTGATAGATACAGTACCGTCTCTGGCAACCTGAAGCTCTTCATCCATTGGTTTAGCGCCAAAAACCTGCACTCTGAGCTCGTCATCCGGGCCAATACGATAGTTACTCGGCACCGGAGTACCTGATTTTGTGTCGAGCTCTGTATCAATATTTTCAAAAAAGCTTAAGCCAAACCGCACCGGCTCCTTGCTTTTCATTTCAGCCGGAAATTCTTCTTTTGCTGAGTTTTTGTTTTTTTCTGAAAAGGTCTCCGACTCTTTTTTCTCTTCAGTATCTGACGAGTTTTCTGATTTTGATTTTTTCAGATCGCTGACTTTAAGGCCGTATTGTTTTGCAATCCGGGCCTGCTCCGATTTTGGCAACTTATTAAACTGAGCCATCATTGCAGGAGACGGGGTAGCCGCTTGCAGGGCAAATGAAAGACATCCAACAGCTAAAAAGGCGGTAAGCTTTCTAAAAAAATTTGTCACTATGTTACTCCATCTTTCTTATAAAATTCGCGCAAAACCAATACAAAACATAAGGTTACACATCAAGGCTCATATAGGCACTAAAACGCGAGCCGGATATTCTACTATGTCTGATTGCTCAACAGCGAGGTTTTTCCATGTAATCAACTGTTACTAAACACA
This sequence comes from Rheinheimera sp. 4Y26, assembly GCF_025245835.1. Taxonomy (GTDB): domain Bacteria; phylum Pseudomonadota; class Gammaproteobacteria; order Enterobacterales; family Alteromonadaceae; genus Pararheinheimera. The sequence continues at coordinate 120,317 of NZ_JAOBWS010000010.1, read as the reverse complement.
ATTCAAACTTTGCATTTCCCGTTTTAACCATCCTGGCTCTCTTCTGCGCCAGCAAGATGCGATAAAACAGTTTCACGCAGGCGCTGTTTAAAATCCGCCGCGGGGCGCCAGCCCAGTTCATGCCTGATCTTTGACGCGTCCAGCGCATAACGGATATCGTGACCGGGCCTGTCCTGAACAAACTGAATCAAATGACGGTAACTCTGCACTGTACCTCTTTTTTCAAACGCCAACTCATCAAGCAGTTCTGTCAGCATCAGAACTAAATCTAAATTTTTTAATTGGTTATCTCCGGCAATATTGTACCTGCTACCAACCTGCCCTTGCTGGATCACCAGGATCAGCGCCTGCACATGGTCCTCAACATAAAGCCAATCCCTGATTTGCTGACCATTGCCATACAGCGGTAAAGGCTCGAGCATGAGTGCATTGGAAATCATCCTTGGGATCAGCTTTTCCGGATATTGACCCGGACCAAAATTATTAGAGCTGTGAGTAATAATGACCGGCAAGCCATAAGTGCGGTGCCAGGACATCACAAGGTGATCCGCTGCGGCTTTTGAAGCGGAATAGGGACTGCTCGGCGCATAAGGATGCAGCTCGGTTGCCGCCGGCGCATCCGCGGCAATGTCGCCATACACTTCATCTGTCGACACATGCAAAAATCTGAAAGTGTGTTTTTTGGCATCAGATAAACCCAGCCAATACTGTTTTGCCACTTCAAGTAACTGATAAGTGCCATAAATATTGGACTGAATAAAATCCGCCGGCCCTGAAATAGACCTGTCGACGTGAGTCTCAGCAGCAAGATGAAAGAGAGCGTCAGGTGCATAATTGTGGATAAGCTCAGACAAAGCCTCTGCACAACATATATCTAGCCGGGCAAAGCTGCATCGCCCATCGGGATTCAGCTCAGATAGATCCGGCGGGGTGGCGGCATAAGTCAGTTTATCAATGATCAGCACCTGCCAGGTCGTATCCTGCAAAATAGCTTTGACCAGTGCAGAACCAATAAAGCCCGCGCCTCCCGTCACAATAACCTTCATTTACCCTCGCTTACGAAAACCATTTTTATATCAGGAACCCTTGTATAAACTGCTGCGGCGTTAGTACTTACGCACACTGTCGCCCCGCCCTATTGCATAATAAGCAAAACCAAGTTGCTGCATTTTGGCCGGGTCAAACAGATTACGGCCATCCACAATCACTGGCTGACGCAGGCTTTGTTTTAAGAGGTCAAAATCGGGTGATCTGAAGGTTTTCCACTCAGTACAAATCACCAATACATCAGCCTGATGCAAAGCGGCTTCTTTGGTGCCCACCAGCTGTAAATCTGCTCTGATGCCATAAATCCGCTGGGTTTCTTCCATGGCTTCGGGGTCAAAGGCCTGTACCCTGGCACCGGCCGCCCATAAGGCTTCCATCAGGGCCCGGCTTGGCGCTTCGCGCATATCGTCGGTATTGGGTTTAAAACTCAAACCCCAGATAGCGATGGTTTTACCGGCCAGTTCGCCAGCAAAATGCTGTGCCAGTTTGGCAAATAACTTGTGTTTTTGCGCGTTATTCACCGCTTCGACCGACTTGAGCAGACTGGTGTTATAACCGGTTTGTTCCGCAGTGCGGATAAGCGCCTGCACATCTTTAGGGAAACAAGAGCCGCCATAACCACAGCCGGGGTAAATAAAGTGGTAACCAATGCGTGGATCAGAGCCGATGCCGTGGCGCACCTGCTCAATATCAGCCCCCAACAGCTCAGCTAAATTGGCCATTTCATTCATAAAACTGATTTTGGTGGCCAGCATGCAGTTGGCGGCGTATTTGGTGAGCTCGGCGCTTCGCACATCCATCACAATAATTTTGTCATGATTGCGGTTAAAAGGCGCATACAACTCGCGTAATTGCTGTTCTGCCCAAGGGTTGTCGGTGCCCAGAATAATACGATCCGGGCGCTGACAATCTGCCACCGCCGCGCCTTCTTTTAAAAACTCCGGGTTTGAGACTACGGCAAAATCAATATCAGCCTGACGCTGCGCCAGAGTTTGAGCAATCACAGCTTTAACTTTATCGCCGGTGCCAACCGGCACCGTGGACTTATTAATCACAACTTTAGGGCTGGTCATATGCTCGGCAATGCTGGTCGCCACTTTTAACACGTACTTTAAATCGGCCGAACCGTCTTCATCCGGCGGTGTTCCCACCGCAATAAACTGTAATTCACCAAAGTGCACACCTGTGGCAGCGTCTGTGGTGAATTCCAGCAGGCCCTGTGCCACACCCTGCTGTACCAGCGAAGATAAACCAGGTTCAAAAATAGGAATAATTCCGGCTTGTAAATCTGCAACCCTTTTAGGATTCACATCCACACAACAAACTTTATGCCCGGCTTCGGCCAGCACAGCTGCCTGCACTAACCCGACATAACCAATGCCAAAAACTGTGACTTTCATTCAATATGCCTTTTTGTAAGCTGCACAGAACCGAAGCTGCGCCTTATTTGCTGTTGTGCTGGATATACCAGGGCATAGCAACCGCCAGACCTGCACTGAGCGTATGGCTTGGTACATAACCCAATAACCGCTCCGCTTTGCTGACATCGGCCTGTGAATGGCGCACATCACCAGCGCGAAAATCGCGGTACTGTGGTTCTTTCTGGTAGTGGGCACCATTGGCGCTGAGCCTTTGCTGAATGGCGTGAAATAAATCGTTTAATGTGGTTCTGTCACCCACAGCCACATTAAAGACTTCACTTTTGCCAAGTGCGGTGGTGGCAGCCAGAATATTGGCCTGTACCGCATTGGCGACAAAGCAAAAATCACGACTGGTTTCACCATCACCGTTGATCACTACATCGTCGCCCGCCAGCATTGCAGCTGTCCATTTGGGGATCACAGCAGCATAAGCACCATTAGGGTCTTGTCTTGGGCCAAACACATTAAAATAACGAAGCCCTATGCTGTGAAAACCGTAACAGCGGGAAAATACGTCGGCGTAGAGCTCATTGACATATTTAGTAACCGCATAAGGTGACAGCGGATTACCAATATTGGCTTCCACTTTGGGCAAAGCCGGATGATCACCATAAGTGGAGCTCGAAGCCGCATAGACAAAACCCTGCACGCCGGCTTCTTTGGCCGCCTGCAGCATATTTAAAAAACCGCTGATATTGGTGTTGTTGGTGGCAATAGGATCATTAATAGAGCGCGGCACTGAGCCTAAAGCAGCCTGATGTAACACATAATCGACACCGGCAACCGCCTTCTGGCAATCACTGAGCTCGCGGATATCCCCTTCAATAAAACGAAAGGCCTGCCACTGCTCTGGCGTGACTAACTGCTGCACCTGTTGCAGATTGTGCCTGTGACCAGTGGCAAAATTATCCAGCCCCACCACTTTCTGGTTCAGCTTTAATAAGGTTTCTAATAAGTTAGAGCCAATAAAACCGGCGCAGCCTGTCACCAGCCAGGTTTTGGGTGCTGCCAGTAATTCTTGCTGGCGTTGTTCGAATGTATTCATCATATACTGTGCTGTCCTTGTTGTTGTCTGCTCAGGCTGTTGAGTTCAGGCTGGCGCCACAACGTCAAAAGCCACAAAGTGCTGCTGCCTTTGTGGCCTGTTCCGTTTATCTGTTATTTTGCAAAATAAGCTTTTATCGCATCCACAATACGGCTGCAGGCCTGACCGTCACCATAGGGGTTGTGGGCAAAACTCATGGTCTGATAATAGTGACTATCGGTCATCAATTTACTGACTTCACTGACAATTTTATCTTTATCAGTACCCACCAGCTTCACAGTACCTGCAGCTACAGCTTCAGGCCGCTCTGTGGTATCGCGCATCACCAGCACAGGTTTGCCCAAAGAAGGCGCTTCTTCCTGAATACCACCTGAGTCGGTCAGTACCAGGTAACTGCGGCTCATCAGGTAGACAAAAGGCAAATAATCCTGCGGCTCAATTAAATGCACGTTAGAGGCATTGCTGAGCAGACGGAACACAGGCTCACGCACATTCGGATTTAAATGCACCGGATACACAATGTCAGCATCCGGAAACTGTTCAGCAATGGCTTTAAGTGCAGCACAAATGTTTTCAAAACCAGCCCCAAAACTTTCACGGCGATGGCCTGTGACTAAAATCAGTCTGCGACCGTCCTGACCGTAAGGGAATTTGCTGGCAAAATCGGCGGATAATTGCTGGTCGGCGTCAATCTTGGCAACCACCTGATGCAGCGCGTCTATCACTGTATTACCTGTGACAAACACTTTGGCCGGATCAACATTTTCCGCCAACAAATTTTGCTCTGAGGTAGCAGTTGGCGCAAAGTGCAAAGTGGTAATAGCACCGGTTAAACGTCGGTTAGCTTCTTCCGGCCATGGGCTGTAAATATTGCCGGTTCGAAGCCCGGCCTCAACATGTCCCACAGCGGTTTTTTCATAATAACAGGCCAGTGCTGCAGCAAAAGTCGTGCTGGTATCGCCATGAACCAGAACAATATCAGGCTTAAAATCACGCAGTACAGGTTTGATATTTAACAGAATACTGGTGGATACGTCATACAAATCCTGGCCGGCCTTCATAATGGCCAAATCATACTCAGGTACGATATGAAACAATTTCAGCACCTGATCTAACATTTCACGGTGTTGACCTGTGACACAAACACGGCTGTCGATGGCCGGATCCTGTTTTAATAAGTTAACCAGCGGCGCCATTTTAATAGCTTCCGGCCGGGTTCCAAACACACTGAGTACCTTTAACATAAGCAGATCCCGTAGCTTAGCCGTAAATAGCACGCAGCTTATCAAACCTGGGGGTAAAGTAACAGCATTGCAGGGGGCAATAACAGCGCAGATCCCGCAGTATTCGGGCTGTTGCGGCTGATAAAGGAACAAAATAACGCAACGGTTTTACGATAGCGGTACTTCAGTTGCGACAGGGGGGATTCAGTTACAACAGGGGCGGATAAAATAACAAAGACCACAACACAGCTCTGAAAAACCACTCAGCCATCGACTTTGATGGCATCATTCAACACCTGATGCCAGACTCAAGATCAATAGTGGTCAACAAACTAGCCTTGTTGCTGGCGATGCAGATTCAGCAGTAACTCGGCTTCGGCACGGGGTAATTCACATTCCTGCATAATTTCATCAAGACCGGCGCCAAGTTGCACCATCTTCATCGCCCTGCTGTAAAGTTTTGATTCTGGATCGGCCAGCTGAATTTTTTGCTGATGTTCTGATAACTGCTCCAGCTCAGCCGCCTGGCTTTGCTGCGATAACTGCAATTGCTGTAACAAACGCTCTGCCGACAAAATACGCTGGCCAACACCAATCACACCGTTTCGCAACTCTTCCACTTCGGCCCGGCTGATATTCAGCGCTTGCTGCAACTCTTCCATCCGCTCAGTTTGCAACAACAATTGCCGCTGCGTTATTTTGTGTTGCCACACCACAACAAAAACCAGCAGTATTGCTACTGCTGGCACTATGGCAAGGGTTAACCATTCAATCGGAAAAGGCACAGGCAGGAACCGCTTAAATACTGGTAATTTCGTCCCACTCTTCATCAGTGAGCAATTTGTTCAGATCAACCAGGATCAACAACTCACCATCGCGGTTTGATACACCCTGAATAAATTTAGCGCTTTCATCTGTGCCAACATTTGGCGCAGTGTCAATTTCGGAACCACGTAAGTAAACCACTTCAGCCACGCTGTCGACCAGGATACCAATCACCTGTTTGTCCGCTTCGATAATCACAATACGGCTGTTTTCGGTAACATCAGAAGGCGGTAAACCAAAACGTGAACGGGTATCGATAACGGTCACTACGTTACCACGCAAATTGATAATGCCAAGCACATAAGAAGGCGCACCAGGCACCGGAGCTATGTCGGTATAACGCAACACTTCCTGCACCTGCATTACGTTAATACCGTAGGTTTCTTCCTGCAGCTTAAAGGTCACCCATTGCAGTACTACATCACTTTGTTCTTTGCTATTACCTGCTTGCGCCAATAAATTGCTCATGAATCGCTCCTCTACCTTGGTCCGTGCTTAGTCTGAACTGCCTGCGCCCTGCGCGAGCAACGCAATCAAGGCATCCACATCTAACAAAGCACACATATGTTGTTTAATCAATCCGGCTAACCATGGGCGTTTACCCTGGGCCTCACGCCATTTTACATCTTCTTGTTCTAAGGCTACTGTGTTGATCAAGGATTCACAGGCGATACCCCATGAACTTTTGCCCAGCATAATAACATATTGATAGTTTAGACTTTCTGCCAGTTGTTGGTCGTACTTTTCTGGCATCACCCAGCGGGCGGTATCGACCACATTAATTTTTTGCTCGCGGTATAACATCACCCCTTTATACCAGAGCGGCTTGCCGGGTAAAGTGTTGATCGCAGTGATTTTATGAATGCCGCCTAAATCTTTTAGCGGTAATGCTACTTTTAAACCGGCCACCTCAAAAAACAGTGCCTGGAAACGGCCCTGCCGGTAGGTTTTTTCAACAACAGGCATCGCAGGCGCTGCCGGCGGAACTGCTTTTACAACAACCTCTGGCACCACAACTTTGTTGGCTGTAGCAGCCGGTGCTGGTTTGACAATTTCCGGCTGAACTTTTGCTTCAATCTTAGGTGCTGCTGTTGCAGCCGGAACTGCTGCAGCTTTAGGCTTGTCAGGTTGCACTGTTGCCAATAGCTGATTCAGTTGCTGTTTTTTCACTTCAGCAACTTTGGTCTGAACCTCCGGCTCCTGCTCTTCGGTTAAGAGCGCAGCCAGATAGTTGCGCATCACCTTATGACTGGCAACTAAATCACTCATGCACAGGCTCCGGGCTTAACTGCAGCAAGTAAGTTAACAAGGTATTGTAGGCAAAAACACCACGGGATTTGGGCGCATACACAGGCGGCGGCGTTTGTGCCAGACTGGCATCGCGCATTTTAGTGTCGATAGGGATCACTGCCGACCAGACTAAATCACCATATTTTGCTTTGAGTTCTTTATAAGCTTCCAGTGAGGCTTTAGTGCGTTTGTCGTACATGGTTGGCACTATAGTGAACTGATAGCCGGGCTGATTGCTGCTTTGCATCAGCTGCATAGTAGCCAGCATCCGGTCCAGGCCTTTAAGCGCCAAAAACTCGGTCTGCACCGGGATCAGGATACGGTCGCAGGCTGCCATGGCATTCACCATCAATACCCCAATCACTGGCGGACAATCAATCAGCACATAATCATATTCGTCGGCAATTTTGGCCAGGGCTTTTTTCAGAATTAAGCCCATACCACCTTTATCACCCAAAGAACGGTCCAGCGTGGCAAGCGCCATTGATGAGGGCAGAATATCCAGATTATTCATGCCACTTGGACACAAAGACTGCATGATCTCTTCTTTGCTGATGGTTTTACCACGGATAAAAATGTCGTAAACGCTGTTTTCCAGCTCTTCAGCATCAATGCCAAAATAATAGGTTAATGACGCATGGGGATCGGTATCAATCAATAACACCCTATGGCCACGCTCTGCCAGAAGCGCACCTAATGTGACCGTAGTGGTGGTTTTACCCACACCACCCTTTTGATTTGCAATAGTCCAAACGACCAATTAGTTATTCCCGTTTTTTTGTTCTGTGTTATCTGCCGGTGTCGGTGGTGCAGAAGTAATTCTGATCCCCCCGTGCGGTAAGCGAATAACATGAATGGTGCCATCTTCGGCTGGCAAAGTTGTGGCCTGTTGTAACACCTGTTGCAGTTCTGCCGGTGTTGCTTCAGATGGCAACTGTGATTGTGTTTTTAGTGGCCGCGCCGCAAATTTAGAAATGGCAATGACCACTTTGCGGTTTTCTGCCCGGCCCTGTTCAGTACTGTTGTCAGCAAAAGGTGCAAATTCGCCATAACCTTCAGCCGCCAACCGCTCAGGCTTCACCCCCAAACTTTGTAATTCACGTAAAATAGCGGTGGCTCTTGCCATCGACAATTCCCAGTTCGACGGGAAAATTTCATTGCTCATCGGCTGATTATCAGTGTATCCACGCACCCGCACTATATTGCTGGTCTGGTTCAGAACTCCGACAATTTCTTTGAGCAGTACCCTGGCTGACGAGGTTTGTACTGCACTACCACTTGGGAACAACAAACCACTGTTGAGCTGAATTGTCAGCCAATCTTCGTCATTTTCCACCTTGGCAACGCCCTGTTCAATCAGGTTAGCCAGAGATTGGGTCAGCTGCTCCTGTAATGAAACCAGAGGATTGCCAAACTGCGGCTCTTTTTGCACATTTTGTTCTTTGGCATCCGCCACCAGTTCTGGCCCTGTAGCTGTCTCCAAAGACGAACCAAACTTCTGATAATCACTGCGCGGTTTGTTGTCTGTCAGTACGTCCGGGCCTTTTACCCCGCTCTGTGGCACTGACGCTTTTTCAAAAACCTGAGACAAGGTGGTTGAAATGGTCTTAAATTTTTCTTCTTTGGCAATTGCCAAGGAATACAACACCACAAAAAGTGCAAACATCAGCGTGACATAATCAGCATATGACACCAGCCAGCGGTCGAGTGGCTCCTGATCCATCTGCTGATGACGTTCACGATACCGATACATAAGGTTATCCGATCCGATAAGCTGCGAGTTTACGCTCTATAACACGCGGGTTTTCACCATTGGCGATAGATACCACACCTTCGACTATCAGTTCCTGATACAAGGTGCGCTGCACCACCACACTTTTCAATTTGTTGGCAATGGGAATAAACACCAGGTTGGCAAAACCAACCCCGTACACAGTGGCAACAAAAGCTGTTGCAATACCACTGCCTAATAATTCAGGTTTATCGATGTTCTGCATGGCCTGAATAAGGCCAAGCACAGCACCAATAATGCCAATAGTCGGACTATAACCGCCCATCGCCTCATAAATACGGGCCGAACGCATTAAACGTTCACGTTCCAGCGTCAGTTCAGCATCCAGTGCGTCTTGCAATACGGTGGGCTCCACGCCATCTACCAACAAATTCAACGCATTATGCAAAAAAGGATCGCTTTCCTGCAGGGCCTCAGCTTCCAGTGATAAAAAGCCATTGGTTCTGGCAGCTGTACCCCAGTTAATCAAACGCTCAACTGTGGCATTGAGTGGCACATATTGGGCGCGAAACACCCAGGCCAACATTTTGATACCGACGGTAAACTGCGGTAACGGAGTCTGGAACAGCACTGCACCAAGCGTCCCCCCCAGTACTATCACCAGCGCTGGTATATCAAATAGGGTTGCTAAATCACCACCATGCAGTGTGTAACCGCTGGCAATGGCCGCAAGCCCCAGAATCAAACCGGCAACTGACAGTTTATCCATGACCGACTTCCGCCATTATTTTGCCGGCGACTTCCGGCAAACTGACTTCCACATCGGTTAAGCCTGCACTGGTCACGGCCTGCGGCATGCCATACACCACACAGCTGGCTTCATCCTGCGCCCAGATGCGGGAGCCAAATTGTTTGAGTAAACGACAACCATCACGACCATCCGACCCCATACCTGTTAATACAATGGCAAGCACTTTGTCGCTGAACACTTTGGCGGCAGTACCAAAGGTAATATCGACACTGGGTTTAAAAGTGATGCGGGGTGAATCATCTTCTTTAATACGAAGCTTTGCCTGATTCTCCGAGCCTTCAACCAGCATTTGTTTACCACCGGGGGCCAGATAAGCCACACCTGGTTTTAACAAATCGCCGTCAACAGCTTCGCGTACTTCAATTTTTGCCAGTGAATTTAACCTCGCCGCAAAAGCACCGGTAAAAGCAGCAGGCATGTGCTGCACCAACACTATAGGTAACGGGAAATTGGCAGGCAGCGCGGTGATAATAGTTTGCAGTGCAACCGGGCCACCTGTTGAGGTGCCGATAGCAAGCAATTTGTAACTTTTACCCGAAGCTTTAAAGGGACGCTCTGAAACAGCGTCTGTATTTTCAGCGCGCTCCGGGCTTTTTAATAATTCGGCGCGGGCCAGCGGCGTGCGGGCAATGGGGGCCGGTGCTGGCCGTGCAGCAGGAGCTGGCGCTGCGGCTGTGGCAGCCGGGCGCACGAATAAACGACGGCGGGCGACCGCTTTTACCCTTTGGCGCAGCACTTCAATAGCTTCGCCTTTATCACGGGCAATATCTTCAAATTTTTTCGGCAGGAAATCTACAGCACCGGCATCAAGCGCGTCCAGAGTTGCCTTGGCGCCGGCATGCGTCAGCGAAGAAAACATCAGGATAGGCACCCTTTGTTGCTTCAGAATTTCGCGCACTGCGGCAATACCGTCCATCACCGGCATTTCCACGTCCATAGTGATCACATCGGGCTTTAACTCCAGCGCTTTTTCAACCGCTTCCCTGCCATTATTGGCAGTGCCTATCACAGTTAATTCCATATCGCCTGCCAGAATTTCGGTCAGGCGACGACGGAAAAAGCTCGAATCATCTACCACTAATACCTTGATCGACATAGATGACTCGCTTATGAAGTTAAATTGTTAAACCGGTCAAACTTGATCTTGGACTTTTTCGCGTAATGTTTGAGCAGGTTTGGTACATCCAGGATTAACGCTATACCACCGTCTGATGTGATAGTGGCGCCCGCCATGCCGGGCGTGCCCTGCAACAAGGCATCAAGCGGTTTGATCACCACTTCTTCCTGACCAACCAGCGAGTCCACGACAAAACCAACCTGTTGCGTGCCCAGCTGCACAATCACCACATGGCCTTGTTCACGACGCAGTTTCTGATTCGAACCGCGCACCAGCCAATGCTCCAGATAAAACAGCGGAATGGCTTTGTTACGCACCACTATGGTTAACTGGCCATCAACAATATTGGTTTTGGACAGATCGAGATGGAAAATTTCATTCACTGTGGCAAGTGGCAATGCAAATGGCTGTTTGCCCACCACCACCATCAAGGTCGGTAATATGGCTAATGTCAACGGAACCTTAATTTCAAGTAAGGTGCCTTGCCCTAACTTCGAATGAATATGCACGGTACCGTTGAGCTGGTTGATTTTGGTTTTCACCACATCCATACCCACACCACGGCCGGAAATATCCGAAATCTGCTCTTTGGTGGAGAAACCAGGCGCAAAAATCAGGTTAAATGCTTCGGTATCCGACATCCGCGCCGCTGCATCCGGATCCAGCACACCACGCTTAATGGCAATGGATTTCAGCTTTTCCGGATCCATACCAGCACCATCATCCTGAATGGTCAACAGAATATGGTCCCCTGCCTGCTGCGCTGCCAGTTTCACCAGACCTGTACGTGGCTTACCACTTTTGGCCCGCACATCCGGCATTTCAATACCGTGGTCCACCGAGTTGCGCACTAAGTGCACCAGCGGGTCAGCCAGCGCTTCGACCAGGTTTTTATCTAAATCTGTATCTTCACCTTCAAGCTCGAGGTTGATTTCTTTTTGTAACGACCTTGCTAAATCCCGCACTACCCTCGGGAAACGGCCAAATACTTTTTTGATTGGCTGCATCCGGGTTTTCATCACCGCACCCTGTAAGTCGGCTGTCACCACATCCAGATTCGAAATCGCTTTGCTCATTTCTTCATTCTGGGCGGCTGCAGACAAGCTCACCAAGCGGTTACGCACCAATACCAGCTCACCAACCATATTCATGATCTGGTCAAGGCGTTTGGTGTCAACCCGTACCGTGGTATCAGCGGCTGCACCTTTGCTGTCATCAGCGTCTTTATCTTTTGCGGCTGCAACAGGAGCAGGGGCTTTGACAACTTCAGCAGCTTTGGCAGGTTCAGCTTTGGCTACAGGCGCAGCGGCTTTTGCCACCGGCGCTACAGGCGCTGCAGGATTAGCTGCAGCAGCTGCTGGTTTTGCAGTTTCAGCCGACCCGACTGGTGCTTTACCTTTGCCGTGCAACTCGTCTAATAAGGATTCAAACTCTTCATCGCTGATATCATCCGGTGACTTTTCAGCTGCAGCAGGAGCTGCAGGCGCAGCAGCTTTTACCACTGGCGTTGATTCATGGCTGGCAGGAACAAAAGAGCCTTTGCCATGTAATTGATCCAGAATGGCTTCAAATTCATCATCGGTAATATCGTCCGAACCTGAATCCATTACCGGTGCCGTCACGGTTTTGGCCATCACAGGCTCTGAGCGGCCTGGTGCTGCAGTGCCATGCAGTTCATCAAGCAAACGCTCAAATTCATCTTCAGTGATATCGTCCACTGAACCTGAATTGGCTTCACCGCCACCTTCAACTTCCAGCGACACTGCCGCATCAAAAGTATCCAGGCTCATTTCAGGTTCTTCAGCGGCAACAGGAGCCGCAACCGTAGGTGCGGCATGCACTTCGTCTTCTGACTCGGGCTCGCTCAGGCGGTGTAATGCATCTAATAATTCAGGCGAGGCAGGTTCAAGCGGTTGCCGGTTCTGAACATTGGCAAACATTTCATTAATGGCGTCCAATGCCTGCAGGATCACGTCCATTAATTCAGACGTCACCCTTCTTTTTCCGGTGCGCAGAATATCAAAGACGTTTTCTGCACCATGACAGGCATCCACCAACTCTGTCAGCGACAGAAAGCCGGCACCACCTTTAACCGTATGAAAACCACGAAATATTGCATTTAATAAGCTGGCATCGTCGGGGTTATTTTCTAGTTCGACCAACTGCTCCTGCAACAGCTCGAGGATCTCGCCGGCTTCGACTAGGAAATCCTGTAAAATGTCCTCATCTAAATCAAAGCCCATGCTACCGCACCTCTCTTAAAAACCTAAACTCGATAATAAATCATCAACGTCGTCCTGGCCGTGCACCACATCATCCCGCAACTGCGCGTCAATAATCGGGCCTTCAGCTTCATGGCCTGCTTTAGGTTTTTTCGCAACCACAGGCGCTGGTTTATCCAGTACAGCGATATTTTGATGACCAAATGCTGTCAGAAGCCCTATCAGACTGTCTTCAACTTCACGCACCAGCTCAATAACACGACGCAAAATTTGTCCGGTGAGATCCTGATAATCCTGCGCCATCAAAACTTCAGTCAGTGATGATTGCAAGGCAGTGGCATCTGCAGAAGCTTGCTGCAGAAAACCGTCAAGACTATGGCATAACTCTTTGAATTCACCAACTTTCATATCCCGATGCATCAGCCGTTGCCAACTTGGCAACAAATCAGAAATTCCGGAATTGAGCTTATCGGCAATAGGAAGACAAGATTCCACCGCATCCATTGTTTTATTGGCGGCTTGTTCTGTCATATCGATCACATGATTCAGCCGGCGTTTGGCATCAGGAATGTCTTCAGTGAGTAAACTATCAATGGCAGGGTCTACCTGAAAACTTTTCAGGGAATCGTGTAACTGACGGGTAAGTTTACCCACTTCGGCGAACAACTCGGAGGAGCCGGGCACTGCAAGCCCCTGCACAAGTTCATTTGCAGCTTCCTGCTGCTCCATTTCCAACAACTGCACAAGCTCACGAGCCTGTTCCAAGGTGATCATAGGTGCCGTAATTGCAGACATGGCGCCACTCCTTTGTCAGATACGGTTAACCTAAGCGTTCAAAAACTTTAGACAACTTCTCTTGTAAGGTGGCTGCAGTAAAAGGTTTAACGATATAACCGTTCACACCGGCTTGGGCCGCGGCAATAATTTGTTCTTTTTTGGCTTCCGCAGTCACCATCAATACCGGGATGTGTTTCAGTCGGGCATCAGCACGAATAGCGCGCAGTAAATCAATACCTTGCATACCCGGCATATTCCAATCTGTCACTACAAAATCGAAATCGCCGTTTTGCAACATTGGAAGTGCAGTACTGCCGTCATCGGCTTCCGACACGTTGGTAAAGCCAAGATCGCGCAACAGGTTTTTGATGATGCGTCTCATAGTAGAAAAGTCGTCTACCACAAGAATTTTCATATTCTTATCCAAAATCCCCTCCGACGAGATACCTCAATGGTTATTCTCAAGTATTACAACCAGTCCTGCATCCGGGCTCTTAACCGCACCAGTGCCTGACTATGGATTTGACTGACACGAGACTCGCTGACGCTTAAGACTTCGCCAATCTCTTTCAGATTTAGTTCGTCATTATAATATAGCGACAATACTATTGCTTCCCGCTCAGGTAAGCTACTGATATTTTTTATTAAAGCCTGTTGAAACGAATCGTTAGCCTGCTCTTCATATAAATGATCATTTTCACGATCATCTGCAGTAACCAAGGCATCGTCGGTGACACCTAAGTCTTCGATACCGATGATGCGTCCACTACTGACATCACTCAGCATATGGTGGTATTCATCTAAAGTTATATCAAGTTTTTCAGCAACTTCAACATCTTTTACGTCCCGGCCCAGTTCTGCTTCGAGTTCGGCTATTGTTTCAGCAATCAGACGGGCATTACGGTGCACAGAACGGGGGGTCCAGTCGCCACGACGGATTTCATCGAGCATGGAACCACGGATGCGGATCCCGGCGAAAGTTTCAAAACTGGCACCTTTAGTACCGTCAAAGTTTTTTGCAGCCTCAATCAAACCTATCATACCGGCCTGAATTAAATCATCAACCTGCACACTGGCGGGTAACCTTGCCAGCAGGTGATAGGCAATACGTTTCACCAGTGGCGCATGTTTTTCCACCAGTAACTGCATCTGATTAGCAGCGCCGTAGGCTGCGAGGCGATTATTCACGCCATACCCCGTGGTTCATGCTGTGGTTGCACAAGTTGCTCCAGGAAAAACTCGAGATGACCGGATGCACTGGGCGGTACCGGCCATTGCACAGCACGGGTCGCCAGGGTTTTAACTGCCAGCGATGCCGGCGTTTTAGGAAATGCTTCAATAAACGCCTTTTGCTTGCGGGCCGCTTTTCGCACATTTTCATCAAAAGGAATAGTCGCAACCAGCTCTAAAGTCACATCCAAAAACCTGTCGGTGACCCGGCTTAATTTGGCAAAAAGCTCCTGGCCTTCTTTTAAACTGCGCACCATATTGGCGACAATTTTAAATTTTTGCACTGCATGTTCACGGCTCAGAATTTTCATTAAGGCATAAGCGTCGGTAATTGACGAAGGTTCATCACAAACCACCACCAACACATCCTGTGAAGCACGGGAGAAACTTAACACCATATCTGAAATACCGGCGGCCGTGTCCACCAGCAATACATCAAAAGAGGTTTTTAATTCGCTAAAAGCGCGGATAAGACCAGCATGCTCGGCCGGGCTTAGTTCAGTCATAGATTGAGTGCCGGATGTAGCGGGCACAATCTTAATGCCAAATGGGCCAGTGACCAGAATATCGTCAAGCTCAGCTTCACCGGATAACACATGAGACAAGTTGCGTTCGACCCTCAGGCCCAACATCACGTCACAATTGGCCAGACCAAGGTCGGCGTCCAGCACCAGCACCTTTTTGCCCATTTGGGCCATGGCCATCGCCAGGTTCAGTGTGACGTTGGTTTTACCGACCCCACCTTTACCACCTGTGACCGCTATTACTTTGACCATACGCTGTTTCATTCTTCTCAGGCCACTGGCTTGATCGTAAGTTAATTCATGATTATGCATAGGTTGCTTCCGTCCGGGTCAAACCATCCTGATACCACTGATGCCCCGAACTGGTGTGGGCCATGCGTAATTGTTCTGCCTGCGTGACCATCGCCGTTGCTTCAGCAATTTCGATATCTTCCGGAACCCTTTGACCGTTGGTCAAATAACTGACAGGTAACGCATTTTGAACAGCGACATTGATAATTTCGCCCAGACTTAAGCATTCATCAAGTTTGGTGAAAATACAACCTGCCAGTGAAATTCGTTTAAAGTGGTCAACAGTTTCCTGCATGACCCTTGCTTGGGATGTCGCTGACAATACCAGATAACTCTTTATTTTGACACGCGAATTATGCATCAAAGCCGACAGATTTTCAGCCAGGCGCACGTCTCTTTGACTCATGCCGGCGGTGTCGATCAAAATTAACTTACGTTGTTGTAACTGGGTTAACAATAATGTCAGTTCTTCGTGATCTTTGGCCTGTTTCACCGGGCAGCCGATAATACGGCCAAAAGTGGCTAACTGTTCAAAAGCGCCAATACGGAAGGTGTCAGTGGTAATCAACGCCACCTGATCGGCGCCATGGCGTTTGGCAAACTGTGCTGCCAATTTAGCAACAGTAGTGGTTTTACCCACACCAGTAGGCCCCACCAACGCAATCACACCACCGCGGCGCATGATGTCGTCATTGGTAGTGGTCAGCTGACCCGCCAACAATTCCAGCGCACAGCTCCAGGCATCACGATCGCTGATATCTTCCGGCATAAAACAGGCAAGCTGATCGGCCATGGCTTCAGACAGGCCAAGTTGCATCAGCTGTTCAATCACCAGTGCGCGCACTGGCTCGCGTCTGGCGAGGTCTTGCCACATTAAACCCGACACCTGATGTTGCAGCAGTTGTTTCATCGACTGCATTTCCTGGCGCATCACGTCAAATTGTTGCTGCATCAGACTGGCTTGTTGTTTCTGCAGCGCCGATAGCTCCTGCAGATTTGGCCCTGAAACGACAGAATTCTGACGCTCCTGTGGCTCTGTTCTGGCTTTTAACGGACTTTGACGCGGAGCCTGCATCGCACTTTGCAAATTTTGCGTCAGCGGATTGACGGCAGCTGTTGCCTGAACATCAGGCGCTGCTTTTTGCTGTTTAATCATCTGACGGGCCAATAAAGCGCGCAGCGAATCTGCAGGCTCGGCTTCTTCCTCGTCATCACCAACCCGGATATCGAGGCGGGATTTGGCAGCAGGTTTTGCGGCGGCACTTTCAGCAGCGACCGCCTGAGCCTTGGCTGGCGCGGCCTCCGGGTCTACAGCGGCGACAATCTCAACACCACCCGCCACTTTTTTGTTTGATAAAATAATGGCATCCGGGCCTAGAAACTCTTTAACTTCGGTTAAAGCTGTCCGCATGTCTTTGGCTACAAAACGTTTAATTTTCATGTTTTAACTCCTAACCCGCCTGTCCTACCACACTGACGATCCGAACCTGTTTGTCATCCGGAATTTCCTGATAGGACAATACCCGCAGTCCTGGGATAGTGTATTTCACGAATCGTGCCATCACTGAGCGCAATATGCCGGAAGTTAACAACACTGCAGGTTCACCGCTCAGTTCCTGCTGCTGGCTGGCTTCTCTGAGCGAGTTCTGGATACGTTCAGCCAGGCCAGGTTCTATGCCGGATCCGTCATTGCCGGCCGCCTGCATCGATTGATGCAGCATCTGCTCAAGTTCAGGGGCAAAAGTCATCACGGCAATTTCGTCGGCTGAACCTGCCACTTCCTGCACTATTAACCGGCGCAGCGCTATCCGGCAGGCCGCAGTTAATACGTCAATATCCTGACTGCGCGCGCCATAGTCCACCAAGGTCTGTACTATGGTGCGCATATCGCGGATCGGCACACCTTCATGCAGCAGGTTTTGCAGCACTTTCACCACTGCCGTCAGCGCCATGGTATCGGGCACCAGGGCTTCCACCAGTTTGGGCGAAGTTTTTGCCAGCATATCTAAAAGGTTCTGCACTTCTTCATGGCCAAGCAGGCTGGCTGCGTTGTTGCTTAAAATCTGGCTTAAATGGGTGGCCACCACAGTTGCCGCATCCACCACTGTGTAACCCAGAGTTTGCGCATGTTCCCGCTGGTTTTTCGGGATCCAGACGGCTTCCAGACCAAAGGCCGGGTCGCGGGTGGCAATCCCCTTCACTGTGCCAAACACCTGGCCCGGGTTAATCGCCAGCTCATTGTCATGACGAAGTTCTGAGCTGCCACTGGTCACGCCCATCAGGGTGACACGGTAAGTGTTGGGCTCCAGATCCAGGTTGTCGCGGATATGCACGGCCGGCACCAGAAAACCAAGCTCCTGCGACAGTTTTTTCCGCACACCTTTGATCCGGGTCAGCAATTCACCGCCCTGGGATTTATCTACCAACGGAATTAACCGGTAACCCACTTCCAGGCCAATAATGTCGACCGGCTGTACATCGTCCCAGCTGATTTCTTTTTGTGGCTGAATGTTTTCCGAAGCACCTGGCACCAGCTCAGCTTTACCACGACCAACCAGTTCGGCACCCGGGTTTTTCTTCTGATGTTGCAGGAAATAAGCGGCACCACCGACAGCAGCTGCCAGCGATAAAAACGCAAAATGCGGCATGCCTGGCACTATGCCCATGATAAATAACAAAGCAGCGGCAAC
This sequence comes from Rheinheimera sp. 4Y26, assembly GCF_025245835.1. Lineage (GTDB taxonomy): Bacteria > Pseudomonadota > Gammaproteobacteria > Enterobacterales > Alteromonadaceae > Pararheinheimera. The sequence goes on along the minus strand of NZ_JAOBWS010000010.1, from coordinate 102,072 downwards.
CGTCAGCACCTTGATATTGCCAAGCTGACCCGACATCTGCTCACCCATATTGGTATCTTTGTTCTGCCGCGTCACAATAATGGCAGTACCAATAGACAACAATAAACCCGGGATTTGCGCAACCAGACCATCACCTATGGTCAGCAGCGTGTAAATTTCTAAAGATTCACTAAAGGCTAAATCATGTTGGATCATGCCGATAAACAAACCACCGACCAGGTTGATGCCCACAATGACTAAACCGGCAATGGCATCCCCTTTGACAAACTTGGTGGCACCATCCATCGAACCATAAAAGTCAGCTTCGGCCGTGACTTCATCGCGGCGTTTACGCGCCTGATCCTGGTCGATAAAACCTGAGTTTAAGTCGGCATCAATGGCCATTTGTTTACCCGGCATTGCATCCAGCGTAAAACGGGCAGTTACTTCCGCAATACGGCCGGCACCTTTGGTCACCACCACAAAGTTAATGATGATCAGGATTAAAAACACCACTATGCCCACGGCAAAGTTGCCGCCAATCACCACGTGGCCAAAAGATTCGATGACAGCACCGGCAGCTCCTGGGCCGTTATGACCTTCCAGCAGCACCACCCTGGTACTGGCAACGTTTAGCGCCAGCCGCAAAATAGTGGCCACCAGCAACACAGAAGGGAAAATGGCAAATTCCAAAGGTTTTCTGACATAAATGGTCACCAGTAACACCACCAGCGCCAGTGCAATGTTAAAGGAGAACAACACATCTAGCAGAATAGGCGGCATCGGCAACACCACCATGGCGAGTGCGGCCATAATCAACAGCGGTGTGGCCACCCCTTTGGCATGTTGTAACTGACTGCGGTCAAATTTGCCGAAAACTGAAGGAAGTTGCATAAAAAGCCTGATAAAAAATTGACGCTGTGAAGGCTTAGGCAAAAACTGTTCCAGTTAGTAGCGTCTTGGGATATCAACAGGCATCAGATGCAATATAAGGTGCAAATTCAGGAACTTATCAGTGAATAATCAGCATCTTACACCGCATACATTGAAGGCGTCAGCACAGCTCCGAGTGAGGCTTTTCCGCGCTCTTTTTTGGCAGACTTTGACTTTTTAATGGCGGTAACCCTCTGGGATAGGTAGATCTTTCGCCAGAGGTCTTGGTTTCTGGCCTTTACCTCTTTTGTACACTTTAAGCTGGAATACATAAGCCAGTACCTGGGCCACAGCGGCAAACAGCTGGTCCGGAATTGGATGATCAATTTCAGTGGTGAAATAAATAGAACGGGCCAGCGCCGGTGACTGCACTATCGGCACCTTGTTAGCGTCGGCAATTTGGCGGATATAAAGCGCAACCTCATCCACCCCTTTGGCCACCACCACTGGGGCACGGTGTTTACCCTGCTCATATTTTAATGCCACTGAATAGTGGGTCGGGTTGGTCACCACCACATCGGCGGTCGGTACCGCCTGCATCATACGCCGGCGCGACATCTGAATTTGCATGCGCCGAATACGGCCTTTGATTTCCGGGTTACCTTCGGAGTTTTTGTATTCGTCTTTGACTTCCTGTTTGGTCATCATCATCTGTTTATGATGATTCCAGCTCTGATAAGGCGCGTCGACCACAGCGATAATAATCATGCTGGCGCACAAAGCAAAAAACATCCAGCCCAGCAAATAAAGCGCGTCTGACATATCGTCAAAGTCATTCATTAACGACAACGCCATAATATCGTCAAAAAAGATGTTGAGGATCATGTAAGCACAGCCAGCCACCACCGCCACTTTCAGGATACTTTTCAGAAGCTCCACCAGAGACTGCAGGCCAAACATCCGCTTTAAGCCGGACATTGGATTCATTTTTTCCGGCCGGAAACTGGCGCCATACCAGGTAAAGTTGTAACCGCCAAGCAAGGTATTGCCGACAAAAGCGGCGATTACAATCACGGCAAAGAGTTTCAGAAGCGGCGGCATCACCGTGGATAAAGCGGCGCCCATGGCAGTAAACATCGAATTGGTTTCAAACATATCTTTGGCATCAAGCGACAACAAACGCCGGCACACCTGCAAAGTGGTATTGGCCAGCTCACTGCCAAAAATCAACAAACCCAGACTCGACCCCATTAATACAAAAGCAGTTCCAAGCTCTTTGGAGCGGGCGATATTGCCTTTTTTCGCCGCGTCCTCGAGCTTCTTACTCGTGGGGTCTTCGGTTTTTTCCATATCGGTATCAGCTGCCATGAGACCTCCTAGCAGCCAATCAGCTTGCAGGTATATTCAATACCGTGCTGCCATTGCAGATTAAAGTGATAGGCAAAAGTGTCCATCGTCAGCCACATGATCAATAAACCGGAAATCATGGTAACAGGGAAACCAATGGCAAAAATATTCAACTGAGGGGCGGCGCGCGTCATGATGCCAAAGGCCATATTCACCAGCAGCATAGCGGTGACAGGCGCTAACACAATGGCAAGCGATGCAGAAAAAATCCAAAGGCCAAATTCGGCGACAGTCCAGTAATGGGATACATCCCACCAGCCGCCATCTATCGGCAAGGAGGTAAAACTAAACACCACCATCTGGAACATAATAAGATGACCGTCGTACACCCAAAACAATAAAGTGGCCAAAATCAGATAAAACTGGCCAATTGAAGGCACACTGACACCGCTGGACGGGTCAATCATTGATGCAAAAGCTAAACCTGTCTGAGTAGCCAGAATTTGGCCGGCCTGAATAAAAGTATTGATAAACATCAACGAAATAAAGCCAATCGCCATGCCGATGATCATCTGCTGCATCACCTGAATCACGGTATTAAACGACATTAAATTGACATCTGTGGCAGGTGGGATCACCGGCATAATAATCAGGGTGAACATCACTGCCAGGCCCATTTTGATCCGGGTAGGTACAGTTTTGGCGCCTAAACCTGCCATCAGCGAAAACATTGCTGCAATCCGGGTCAGCGGCAGCAGAAAATCTGCAATGGCCTGCATCAGGGTTTGCAGCGGGAATTCCATCTTAGCTCACCACAGTCGGAATACTGAGGAACAAACCCGTGGTGTAATCCATCAGGGTTTGTGTCATCCAGTGACCGCCGTACATCAGCGCCAGCAAAGTCACAATTAAACGGGGTAAAAAGCTTAAAGTTTGTTCGTTAATAGAGGTTGCAGCCTGAAACACCGCCACCACCAAACCTATTGCCAGCGACGGCAGAATAATGACGCTGACCAGTAAAATCACCATATAAAGTGCATCGTTCAGCACATCAACAAAAATTTCCGGTGTCATGTTAAGTCCCTACCCCATAGCTGGTTGCTAAAGTCCCCATCACCAATAACCAGCCATCGACCAATACAAACATCATCAGTTTGAATGGCAGCGCCACTATCATTGGTGACAACATCATCATACCCATGGCCATCAGCACACTGGCAACCACCAGGTCAATGATTAAAAACGGGATAAAAATCATAAAACCAATCTGAAAGGCGGTTTTGAGCTCGCTGGTAACAAAAGCCGGAATAACGATGGTAATTGGATAATCTTTGTTACTGGCGACAGGTGGATGGCCGGCAATATCAGCAAAGGTTTCTAAGTCTTTCACCCTGGTTTGTTGCAGCATAAAAGCCTTCACCGGAATAATTGCGGCGTCCAGCGCCTGCAATGAGGTCATGTCCTCGGCCAGATAAGGCTGCAGCGCAGTGTCATTCACCTGCTTAAACACCGGCGCCATAATAAAAAAGGTCATAAACAAGGTAATGCCAATCAGCACCTGGTTGGACGGGCTTTGCATCAGACCCATGGCCTGACGCAAGATCGCCAGCACAATAATAATACGGGTGAAACAGGTCATCATAATGATCATCGACGGCAGGAAACTCAGCGCCGTCATCATGGCCAGGACTTGCAGTGTCACACTGTATTCCTGGGACCCATCTGGGTTGGTGGTAATTTGCAGTGCCGACATCGCACCGTTGTCGGCAAAAGCTGCCGGGCTTAGCAGCACCAGCAGCAGGAAAACCAATCTGAACATGACATCTATCTATTTTTTCAGGAACGACTGTAACTGCGTATGAAAATCTGATGCCAACTTTTCTTCAGGAAGGGGAGATTCTAAATCAAACAGGAAATTTACGTTATTGGGTGTAACGCCAATCACCCGTTGTTTTCCTTGTATTTCAATAACTAAGATGCGTTCTCTTGGGCCAACACTTAAGGTGGAAACAATGCGAAAATGTTTTGCTCCCGGCAGTCTGAACTGCATTTTTTTATAGGCAAAAGCCAACATCAGTACCAGACCAATCACCAGCGCCAAAGAAATGACGATCTGCCCGACTCCGGGTAAATTGGCCGATGCTTTGCTGACTTCTTTGGTTGCGGCAGCTGCAGCAGGCGCCTGCTCTGCCACTTGGGCCAGCAACTGCAGAGGCAATAAAGATGCGCTAACGGCAAAAGCAGTCAAACAACAGCGCATCAGCGTAACTTCTTAATCCGTTCAATCTGACTGATGACGTCAGTTAAACGAATACCAAATTTATCGTTGACCACCACCACTTCACCGTGGGCTATCAGGGTGCCGTTTACCAGCACATCCAACGGCTCACCTGCAACCCGCTCCAGCTCCACTACCGAACCCTGGTTTAATTGCAGCAGGTTACGGATACTGATTTTGGCACGTCCCACTTCCATCGAAATGGTCACCGGAATATCTAAAATGGTATCCAGTTTGCGTTTTTCATCGGCCGAAATCGGCGCCCGTTCTTCCTGCAATTCTTCCAGTTCAACCGGCTCTGCACCGTCGCCGGGGCTCGCGCCTTCGGCTTCGGCTAAAGCCGCCGCCCATTCGTCCATGGTGTCTTTATCGTCAGCCATTACCATCTGTCCTCTGGTTGTTCAGATAAGATTAAATCTGCTTCTAATTCACTGATATCGGCGTCACTGTCTAACCGACGGCCGCCTTTGGTAAATACGTGCATTTCAGATTTAACCGACTCTGGTCGTTTAATCTTCTCAATAATTTTCAGCGCCACATTGTCGCGGGAGCGGCCCATTTTGGCGCGGTAAGTCGGTAAATCTTCAATCAGCACTGTGATATGTTCCGGAATTTCCACCGGAATAATGTCGCCTGGCTGCATATTCATCACTTGCTCCAGCGTCAGCTCCACATCCATCATTTTGGTGCTGAGGTTTACCTTCACATCCATAATTTCATCGCGCAGTGCCTTACTCCAGCGCAAATCAGTGTCTTCTTTGTCACTTTGTACACCGGCATCCAGCAGTTCGCGGATAGGCTCCAGCATTGAATAGGGCAAAGCCACGTGGAAATCACCACCACCGCCATCCAGTTCAATGTGGAAAGAACTGATCACCACCACCTCAGTCGGGCTGACAATGTTGGCCATGGCCGGGTTTACTTCTGAATCCAGATATTCAAAAGACACGTCCATCACCGGCGCCCAGGCTTCTTTGTAATCTTCAAATATCAGTTTGAGCAGCATCTGGATAATACGGCGTTCGGTCGGGGTAAATTCCCGGCCTTCAATTTTGGCGTGATAACGGCCATCACCACCAAAAAAGTTGTCCACCAGAATAAAGACCAGCCGGGCTTCCATGGTAATCAGGCCTGTGCCTTTGAGCGGACGGAAACGCACCATATTTAAACTGGTTGGCACAAAGAGCGTATGCACGTATTCACCAAACTTGATCATCTGCACACCATTGATCGACACTTCGGCGGTGCGGCGCATCATGTTAAACAAGCTGATCCGCATATGGCGGGCAAAACGCTCGTTCACCATTTCCAGCGTCGGCATCCGGCCACGGACGATACGGTCCTGAGAAGAAAAATCGTATTCAAGGGCAGAACGACCACCGGGGCCGGAACCGTCCTCTATTTCTTCTTCTTCGACGTCATCAACACCATGCAGTAGCGCGTCTATTTCGTCTTGTGACAGTAAATCAGTCAAGTTGGTTACCCTCTGTCTGCATGCTCAGACTTATTGCATTACAAAACCGGTAAAGAGGATCTCTTCCACTATCGGGCTGCCCGCCACTCCAATCAGCGCTTCCTGCACATCTTTCAGTGCCGCCGCTTTTAAAGTGTCTTTGCCGGCAGCAGTGACCAGATCATCTGCATTGGCTTTACTAAAAGTTCTGAGCATGGTGCTTTCCATTAACGGAATATGCTGTTTGGCAATTTCTTCGTTATTGGTGCCACGCACCAGTATTTGTACTTTAATTTGCACCAGCCGATCACGCGATGCTCCCGGCACATTAAACACAAAGGGTCGTGGCATCGACACATACAAGGCTGTGCCTAATTCACCACTCGCAGCTTTGGCCGGCGCCGCTTCACCTTCTGCTGCGGCTGCGTCTGCTGTGGCCGGTGCCGCTTCAGGGGCATCACCACCACTGAATGCAAAATAGCCACCAGCGCCCGCTCCCAACACCACCACTGCCGCGGCAATGATGATCATTTTTTTCTTTTTTGCTCCGCCATCAGCGATTTGCAAATCTTTTTCAGCAGCCATGTGAACTCCGGTTCAGTTGCGGTTTTTTGCTATTATTTACCGCTTGTCCTGGCAAACGCAATCAAGATTGTGCCAGAGCGCTGTTTGATAACCCGTTATGCGTAATAATCCACCATCCGGTCAGACACTGCGACCTGCACCTGATGCTGCACCTCTTCATCTTCTGGCTGCGAATGACCAGAAGTATTGCCACGGCCGGTCGTACGTCTTTCATCCTGCTGCTGATGCTGCTCACCCTGCTGCTGATGCACCTGACCGTCGGTCAGCGCCATGCCTTGCTCCTGCAGCAATTCTTTTAATCTGGGCATTTGTTGCTCCAGCGCTTCTTTGGCGGCACTTTGTTGCACCACAAATTGCACCGACAACTGCTCCTGCTGCAGATTTATTTTAATTTGCACCGAGCCCAAATCTTCCGGCGTTAACCGGATGTCGGCGCTCTGAATTTTTTGATTCACCTGATACATCACCCGCTCTTTGAGCTGAGTGGCGGCGTTGGGTTCGAGCAAAGATAACGCCGGCTGGGTTTGGATCTGCTGATCAGCCTGTTTAGTCGCTAAAATCTGGCTAAAACTGCTGTGCTGTTGAGAACCCTGCTGCGAGCCAGACTGAGAACCGGCCTGACTAAAAGCCGAAGTTGCTGCCAAAGATTTGTCAGTTGCCGCCAGCACCGGCACAACTGCGCCGTCCTGCTGCGGCATCGGCATCGCTGCTGTCAGCGTTTCTGCTAGCGCAGCTTCAGCACCGGCCTTGCCAGGCGCTGTGCTGTATTTTGCTTCGTTTTGTTGCTGCTGTTTTTGTTGTTGTGCTAACGCAGCATTGGCCGATTTCTGAAATTCAGCAAAAGCCGCTGTCATGCCTTTATTTTTCTCTTTACCAGACACCGGGCTGGGCGTTTGCCCCAGCAATGTAGCGGCCAGTTGGTTCTGCTCTGTCAATTGTGCACTGTCAGTGCTGACAGTTTCTGCTGCGCCCTGCTGAGCGGTAACCGGATTGTGGCTGTTGCTCAAAGCACTGGCGGCTTGTTGTTCTGCTGTTTTTGCCAACTGCGGCTGGGTCTGACCTGCTGTGGTTTCTGACTCCAGAGCGCTAAGTTCAATCACTTGTTGTTCTTTCTGCTCTGGCATGCCCTGCTCAGCAAAGAATTTTTCTGCCCGGCTCAGGGCGCCCTGGTTGCCATCCTGACGGGTTCCGGCAGGCTCTGCCGCGACACTCTCAGCTGCTTTTGCACCCACATCCCCCTTCAGTTCAGATTGCAGCTTTAGAGCCTCAGTTGACTGTGCAGCTTGTGCAGATAAGTCGTCTGCTGATGTCGAAGACAGACCTGCTTGTGCCCGGGTGTTTTGCTGATCGGTATCTTGTTGTGCAGTGCTCTGCTCTGCCAACTTTTGCTGTATTGCCGTTTGCTGTGCCAGGGCTTGCTCTGTTGTATTCTGTGCAGCGCCTTCCGCAGCTGCGTCAGTTCCGGCCTCGCCTGACACAGCTAACGCCTGTAGTGTCAGGCTGGTTGTTTCGTCCTGACCGCTGATATCAGTTGCAGCAGATGCAGTTTTCAGCCGAGCAGCATTGAGCTCAGTATTCAGTTGTTCTGGTTGTTGCAGCTGCTCCGGCAACAGCGCCGCCTCATCAGCTGTGCCAGCGTTCGCACTATCGACAGCTATCTCAGCATTATTTTGAGCCATAGCGCCCTTAGCCCCCGGCTCCAGTTCAGCGGCGTAATCACGCGATCTGGCAATTAACTGAAATAACGAAGCGGCCCGTTCGGCCTCGATGCCGGCTTCCATATTGCCGGACTTACCAGTCCCTTCTTCCGTTTCAGACAGCAGATTAAGAGGCGACAGTTGTGACGACGGCTCTGCAGACACTTCTTCTGCCAAAGAAGGATCTGCTGTTGCAGTAGCGGCAAGCTCAGCCTGAGCTTTTTGCGAAGTGGCAACTTCCTGCCCCGCTGGCTGCTGATTTTTACCAGAAGCTCTGGCCGATTCGGCGTCGTTTACCTGTTGCAGTTGCTCGTCAAATGCCTCAGCAAACCCATTGTCGGCATCGCTGCCACGGGCTCGGGCTGAACCTGAAGGTGCTGCATCTAAGTCACTGCTTAACAAAGAAAACTGCATATCGATACTCATCTGAACTCCCATAACCCTGAACTTGTCAGGTGTTGGTGCAACCTGCGATACAGAACCTTGATGCTTGTCGCCTGTGGGCGCTTTGCTGTTGTTCTGTAAAAGTGCCGAACCTGTTTGTGTTAAAAGCTATTCAAAAATCGCGCCAGAGCTGAAAGAAAGTTATAGGTGCTTTGTTGAACACGGGTTTTACCGCGACAGGCCCAAGGCTTTTTTTGCCCGACAATTAACCTGCTTCGCTGTGCAAATTGCGGAAAAACTGTTGGGTGGCAATTTCATCCAGCATTTTTTGTTCTTGTTTTTGTGCTTTGATGGCCATTTTTTCCAGCTCTTTTTCAATCAACAAATCAATGGCTTTGCGTTTACGCTGCATCAAAATCCAGTTGACGCGCCGGGTTTCCGCCACTTTTTTGGCTTGTTGCACCTGCATATTTTGTTGTTCCAGCGCCTGATCCAGCTTGGTAATAAAAGCCAGGTACTGGTTAAACTGGCGGCTTTGCACCCCCTGCATGCCGCGCTGCTGGCTCTGGCGGATATAATCAGTGCGGTAATTGGCCAGGCCGTCATATTTATCCTGCTGATTTTTGGCAAATTGTTGTGCCTGAATATAAAGCGCCTGCAGCTTGTCTTCTTTTTCGCGCTGCACTTTGGCCAGCAACTGTAATTGTGGTAATGCCATATTCAGACTCCTCTGCCTTGAGGCACTAAGCCAGACAGCAAACTCAGACTTTCATCATAAGGCACCACATCAGTCATGCCCTGCTGCAGGAATTTACTGATTTTTGGCATCAGGCTGATGGCCAGATCCAGCATTGGATCGGACCCTTTCACATAAGCACCGATAGCAATCAGATCTTTGCTTTGACTGTAACTGGCGTACAGCTGTTTGATACTACGCGCCAGCAGCTGATGTTCCTGGCTGGTCACAGCAGGCATCACCCGGCTGATGGATTTTTCAATATCAATGGCCGGGAAATGACCGCTGTCGGCCAGTTGACGAGACAATACTATGTGGCCGTCCAGAATAGCCCGGGCGGCATCAGCAATAGGGTCCTGTAAATCATCGCCTTCAGAAAGTACGGTATAAAAAGCTGTGATAGAGCCCTGACCTTCAGCACCGTTACCTGCGCGCTCCACCAGCGCCGGTAATTTGGCAAACACCGATGGCGGGTAACCTTTGGTGGCGGGCGGTTCGCCCACCGCTAGCGCTATTTCCCGCTGCGCCTGGGCATAACGGGTGACAGAATCCAAAAGTAACAACACATCCAGCCCCTGATCACGGAAATACTCAGCCACCTGCACTGCAGTTTCACAACCTTTGAGGCGCATCAGCGGCGAAACATCGGCAGGTGCTGCCACCACCACGGCTCGTCTGCGGCCTTCATCACCGAGAATTTCGTCAATAAATTCTTTTACTTCGCGGCCCCGTTCACCAACCAGCCCCACCACTATCACATCAGCAGCGGTACCGCGGGTCATCATGCCAAGTAGCACAGATTTACCCACACCTGAGCCGGCAAACAGACCCATACGCTGGCCTTTGCCCACGGTAATAATGCTGTTGATGGCGCGCACGCCAACGTCGAGCGGCTGTTTAATAGGACGGCGTTGTAAGGGGTTGATCGGGGCTTTTTTGCCGGTACTGTATTCATTGGCAAGCACAGGACCACGGCCATCCAGTGGTTTACCGGCACCGTCAATGACACGACCAAGCAGCGCCATACTGAGCGGCACCCCTTTGTAACCAAGCAAAGGCGTGACACGGGCGCCAGGTACTACACCTGTCACATCATCTTTGGGCATCAGGAAAATACGGTCTTTGGCAAAACCCACGACTTCGGCCTGCAGCTGGCCGGCAGCGGTTTCGACTTCACAGGTTTGGCCGATAGCGGCACTGAGGCCAGTAGCTTCCAGCGTCAGGCCAACCACCCGCACCAGACGGCCGGCCACCACAGCTTTGTTGGGTTTAATATATTGTTGTTGTTGCAGTAAACGCTCTGCCAGACTTGAAGTACTCATGCCTATCCTTGCAGTGGGATCACTGCGTCAATCTTCCGTCGGTGCTGACGGGCTCTGCACAGGCTCCTGCAAAAAGTGCTCCAAACTGCTTTGTAATCTTAATTTCAGACTGCGATCAACCGTTGATTCTGCCGATTCCACAGTACAATCACCCCGCTCAAAGGCAGGCTCGGCACGCAGTTGCCACTGCCGCTCTGTTAAATCCTGCTCAGTGTAATGGCTGCGTACCACGGCTAAATCATCGGGATGTAATTTGATGGTGAGTTTTTCTGCCTGATAAGGCAAAGCCTCCACCGCCTGACGTAAGGTTTGCAAAATCAGCTGCGGATTGGTTTTGACTTCCACACCAATCACAGCTTCCGCCATGGCCAGACTCAGTGTTAACAGCGCCTGCTCCACTTGTGCATCGACTTTTTGCAAAGGTTTTTGTAATTGTTCAAGCAAAGCCTGCAACTGGGCTAATTGCTCGCGAATAAGGCTTTCACCTTCCTGCAAACCCTGTTTTTTACCTTCGGCCTGGCCTTGTTGCATGCCGTCCTGATAACCCTGCTCGCGGCCCTCTGCATAACCCTGGCTAAAACCTTCTTCTTTACCCTGGGCTAAACCATCGTCATAAGCGGCCTGACGGATCTCTTCAATATCTTCTGCCGTTAATGGTTTAACAGTCAGTTCTTCCTGCACTTTGGGTTTGGGCCGGCCTGGTTCAGGTTTTATCTTATAAAAAGCGTTGGTTTTATACTGACTGGCTGGCGATTGCACCTGCACCTTAGCATTGTGCTGTGCGGAAAAGTCGTCAGCCTGATGCTCTGAACTGTGATCGCCCTGCTGCTCATCGTCCGGCATCGGCCAGTCTTTTAAAATATCCATCACACCTTCTTCAGGTTTAAATGGGCGTTTTTGTTGGAATGCGTTGGTGCTCATGGCTTACAACTCAATAAATAGAACCTGATCAGTATGGGCTCAGGCAGCGGCGCTTGCCACTGCCTGCTTTGGCTTACAGGAAGTCTTCGCCGCCACCACCGCCGAGCATAATCTCGCCGGCATCGGCCAGACGACGCGCTGTGGACAGAATTTCTTTTTGGGCTGTTTCTACTTCGCTGACCCGCACCGGCCCCATGGCTTCCAGATCGTCTGCCAAAAGTTCCGCCGCCCGTTTGGACATATTCTTCAGAATTTTCTCTTTTAAATTGTCGTCTGTGCCTTTGAGCGCCTTCATCAGCACATCCTGCTGTACTTCGCGCAGAATGGCCTGAATTGCCCTGTCGTCCACTTCCAGCAGGTTTTCGAATACAAACATTAAGTCCTGGATTTGTTGTGCCATTTCTTCGTCGTGCTCGCGGATTGAATCCATCAGCTGGCCTTCGATATTGGTATCGAGGTAGTTCATAATGTCGGCCGCTGCTTTTAAGCCGCCCATTTTCGCCGCCTGGGCACCCGCCTGACCGGCAAACTGTTTCTCCATAATTTCGTTTAATTCTTGTAATGCCGCAGGTTGTACTTCTTCCAGGTTGGCAATGCGCATGGTTAAATCCAGCCGCACTTTTTCCGGGAACTGCGACAAAATCTCCGCTGACTGCTCAGGCTCCAGGTACGACAGCACAATGGTCTGAATTTGCGGGTGTTCGTTGCGGATAATGTTGGCTACCTGTTTAGAGTCCATCCATTTCAGCGAATCCAGACCCTTAGCACCACCGCCCAGAATAATCTGGTCAATCAGGTTCGAGGCTTTTTCTTCACCCAGAGCCGCAGTTAAGGCACGGCGGATAAAGTCTTCACTCTGGAAGCCGATGGTGCTGAAGTTCTGAATTTGCTCGATAAACAAACGGTGCACCGCAGAGATTTTTGCCTGGTTCAGATCTTCGATCTGCGCCATCGCCATACCAACCTTTTGCACTTGTTTGGGTTCGAGATGTTTTAAGATCTGGGCTGCGTCTTCTTCCGATAAACTCAGCAGCAGGATGGCGGCCTTCTCCACGCCATCTAATTTGCCGACATCAAAGGCCGGTTTGTTCTCTACATTACTCATCTTCAGCCAACCAATTTTTCACGACCAGTGAGGACAGTTCTGGTTCGTTCGCCACCAGCGCACGCACCGCCTTTAATAAGTCTTCATCACCATGCAGGTCCGGCAACATCAGGGTGCCGTCCGGCGCAAAACCAACCGACTTCACATCAAACTCTTTGCTCAGCATGTCGATGGTATCATCGCCTAAATCCAGACCACGCGACAGCGAATGTTCATCATAAGATTCAGTGGTATCTTCAGGGTAAATCAGTTTCTTCAGCATAGGCCGTACTATCGCCATAATCAGCACGATAATCACCAGCGCACCTAAGGCCAGACGCACCACCCGTAAGAACCATTCCTGCTCGTAAATCGGTACTTCAGCGGCCTCAACCACAGTTTCGCGGGTAAAGGGCACAGATACCACTTCAATAGTGTCGCCGCGCTGCACATCAAAACCAATACCACCTTGTAACAAACGACGGATATTCTGAATTTCAGCCTGGGTTCTGGGTTCAGCTTTGGCCGGTTCATCACCACTGGCTGGCGTCATTTTATAGTCAACAGCCACTGACACACTTAAACGCTTGATCACACCCGACTGCTGGGTGGAATGGCTGATGGTGGTGTCGAGTTCATAGTTACGGGTTTGTTCTTTGCTGTTGCGGCCAGGCACCACTGGCGTGCTGCCATCGTTGGCTTTTTCCGGAATATTAGAATCCAGCGGCGGCTGATTGGATAAGGCACCAGGAATGCCCATAGAACCACCACCGACGCTGTTTTCTTCAATGGTCATTTCACTGCGCACCGCCGGCAAATCCGGATTAAAACGTTTTTGTGTTTGTTCTGTGGTGGTGAAATCCATCTGCAAATCCACCTGAGCGGTGTAATTATCAATACCCAGCACCGGGATCAGAATAGAGTCAATTTTCTGGCGGTATTCTTCTTCCCGCTTTTGTTCTACCTCATATTCCCGGCGCGAACGGGCAGAACTGGCATCTTGTGAGCCGCTGTTCAGCAAACGGCCGTTTTGATCTGTCACCGTCACTTTAGCTGGTTCAAGCCCCTGCACTGCTGAAGCCACTAAATCCACAATAGCGTCAACTTCACTGTCTTTAATGGTTTTGCCGCCGCGGGCTGAAATCATCACAGTGGCTGAAGGTTGTTTTTCGGTGCGGGCAAAAATGTTTTCTTTTGGAATCGCCAGTAACACTCTGGCGCGGGCCACACTCTGGAACTCTTCAATGGTTCTGGCCAGTTGTTGTTCACGGCTGTGTTTCAGTCGTTCCATTTCCAGACGCTGACTGACACCAAAGCCGCTGTCTTTCATCAGAATTTCTTCACCTGAACTGGCTTCTTTTTGCAAACCGGCACGACTTAAACCCAGGCGGATGTCCTGATATTTGTCGCCAGGTACCGAAATCACATTGCCTTCCAGTTTGTATTCAATTTTCTGCGCGTCCAGATAATCCAGATGCTGAATAAGCTCAGAAGTTTCAAAGGTGCCAAGCGGACGCATTTCCGGTTCACGCGCCCACAGGATGATCAGGATGGCGATAGCAATACAAATGGTCAGTGCAATGATCAGCGTCATCTGGCGCACTATATCCATGCCGCCCATAGAGCCTAAAAAGCCTGACTTTTGTTCCTGCTGCGCATTGTCTTCGCCGCTCTGGCCAAAGTCATTGCTGCTTAAGGTTAATTCAGTTGAAGTTGATTCAGCCACAGTCATGCCCCCCTATTACACCGGCATCGCCATAATTTCTTTATAAGCTTCCACCAGCTTATTGCGCACCTGCACAGTGGCTTCAAAGGCCACTGAGGATTTTTGTCCGGCAATCATCGCCTCAGCCAAAGATACTTTTGGATCGCCCATTTCAACGGCTGTGGCCAGGGTATTGGATGTTTTTTGTAAGGCATTGACATTGTCCAGCGCCTGCTTAAACAGATCGCCAAACTCAGACTGACTGGTATTGTTCAGTTGTACATCACGGGGTTGAATGTCGTTGGATAAATTGCGGGCCTGCTGCGCATAAGCCTGCATTTCCTGAAATAAAGCGGCACCTTTGATATCCATGATTAATTACCTGTTACAACAGCCTGAAGCCGGAATAACAGTATTAAGCACAAGGCGTGCCATAATTTAATTATTTAAATTCAGTGAGTTATATTAAACATTGTAATGTCAAAATGCTGACACCCCAGAAAAGCAGAGGCAAAAGACTGAAGCTGGTGTTGTAAGGAATTAAAAAAGCAGCAGGCTAACACAGGGCCATTAACGCAAATGCCCCTGGTTGCAAATGGCCAATGCCGGACTAAAACCTGTGCAGCAAGAACCACCAGACGCGCATCTTTGCAGATAAAAAGCATCACACAAAACGGCAGAGCCTGACGGCCCTGCTGCTGTGCTGCTGTTATATCAGGCGGGTAACTGAATACCGGACTCGCGCATCCGCGCCAGTTTGTACCTTAAAGTACGGGCGCTGATGCCAAGTTTCTCGGCCACTTCCTTGCGTCTGTTGGCACAGGCTTTCATCGTTTCCAGAATAATACGGTGTTCCTGCTCATACACACCTGATTTAAATAAACTTAAATCAGGATCGTTGCTAGCAGCTACCGCAACCGGCGCCGGTTCCTGGAACTGACTGCTAAATTCAGTCGACTCCAGCAAAATGTCATCGGCGGTGATCTCAGCTGTGCTGTGGACAATCAGTGCCCTTTGCATCACGTTATCCAGCTCGCGCACATTACCAGGCCAGTTATGCTGCAACAATTTACGCTCGGCCGTTGGCGTCAGCTCCGGAGTGGCCGTGCCCGCTTGCTGGCAATGGCGCTCCAGTAAATGCCGGCACAAAGGCAGAATATCTTCCGGCCTGTCTGAGAGTGCCGGCCAGGTCAGCGGGAACACATTGAGCCGGTAAAATAAATCTTCGCGGAACAGCCCCTGCGCCACAGTCTGGCGCAAATCGCGGTTACTGGTGGCAATCACCCGCACATCCAGCTTGATGGTTTTACGCGAGCCCAAACGCTCCACTTCCCGCTCCTGCAATACCCTAAGTAACTTGGCCTGCAGGTTTAAATCCATTTCGCTGATTTCATCGAGCAAAATAGTGCCTTGCTGCGCCTGTTCAAACTTGCCCGGGCAAGCAGCAATAGCACCGGTAAAAGCACCTTTTTCATAACCAAATAAGGTAGATTCGAGCATATTTTCCGGAATGGCGGCGCAGTTAATGGCAATAAAAGGGCCGTCGTGGCGTGGTGATTGCTGGTGAATATAACGCGCCAGCACTTCTTTACCTGAGCCGCTTGGGCCAAGCACCATCACACTGGCATCAGAACGTGCCACTTTGGCGGCCAGTTTTACCAGCTGCTGACTGACAGGCGCTGCCACTATCGGCTCAAAAGCCGGGGTTTCGTCACTTTGCACATAACGGCCGACGGTATTAACCAGCACTTCCGGCGAAAACGGCTTGGCCAGATAATCAACTGCGCCTAACCGGATAGCCTGCACTGCATCATTGACAGTGGCATAAGCCGTCATCATCAGCACGGGTAGATTCGGATAATTCAGCTTCACTGATTTTAATAAATCCAGCCCCGACATGCCCTGCATCTGCACATCGCTCACCACCAGGCGGATTTTATGCTGTTTGAGCAGCTGCATGGCCTGCTCGGCACTGTCAGCGGCGATCACCTGATATTGCGCCAGCAGCAAGGTGTCACAAAGTGCTTCGCGTAAACCGGCGTCATCTTCCACCACCAGAATTTTAGTCTGTTGCATTTTATTACTCCTCCTGTTGGCCTGATTGCACAGCGGCTGTGGCTGGCAATACCGGCAAAATCATTTCAAATCTGGCACCACCGGCTTTGCCGTCCACACAGCGCACTGAGCCGTGATGGGAATGGGCAACAGCCTGCACTACCGCAAGGCCAAGGCCTGTGCCGCTTGAGCGGGTGGTAAAAAAGGGTTCAAATATTTGTTGTTGCAGTGCCCTGGGCACACCAGGACCTGAGTCTTCTACCGCCAGCAGCACCTGTTTGCCATCAGGGCCTGGCAGTGCTGACAACTGAATACGGGCGCCAGGGCCAGCGTGTTGCAGTGCATTCTGAATGAGATTGGCCATGGCACCAGAAAGTGCGGTGTGGTTGCCCAGGATCAGCAGATCCGGCTCTGGCAGCAGTAGCTCAATATTGCCCTGCTCTTGTTGCACCAGGGTTTCTACTGAGTTATGTACTTCGTTTAACAGCTGCTGCAGCGACAAAGGCGCCACTTGCTGCTCACGACCAGAGCGGGCGAACAGCAACAGATCGTTGACCTGTTGCTCTAAATCCTGCAACCGGTTTAATAGTTTTTGCTGAAATTGCAGCCGGGCTGTTGGAGCAATTTTCTGACTGCACAAATTCTGCGCATACAACATGGCACTGGATAACGGCGTGCGGATTTGATGCGCCAGCGACGCCATCATTTTGCCCAGCGACGACAAACGTTGCAGATGGGCAATGCGGCTTTGTAACTGACGGGTTTCGGTTAAGTCGGTCAGCACTATGAGCTGACCAGCGCCGTCTTCCAGCGCACTGATCGCCAGCTGTACCCGGCGGCCATCGTGTAACGACACCTCGAGGCCATCGTCACTACGCGGCCGGAAACTGCGGGTGATCACATCCAGCCAGCGTTGCCAGATCAAAGGCTCGCCCAGCATTTCAATAGCCACCGGATTGGCATGCTGCACATAACCTTTGCTATCAAGCACCACCACCCCTGTTGGCAAGGCCTGCAGAATATGTTGCAGCCGTTTCAGTTCCTGCAGCTGCGCCGAAGGAGGGTTTGGTATTGAAGTGAAGTCAGTCAACAAAGGTGCGGCCGATGTAAGACCGGCAGCTGTCTGATATAAGGTCTGAGGAAACAAGGCTGTGACTATGCTGCCCTGCTTTGCTTGTGGTTTGCCGCGGTCAGACCTGCCTGCAGTGCTATTGGCCGCGTTGCCGGTAAACAGCACAGTGGCCGGCACTAAGTTGGCACTGTCGGTTTGGTCAGCGCAAACCAGCTCAAATAACGGCGTTGGCGCAACAATGCGGCCCGGCGTTTTGCTGGCTTTGGCAACAACAGCGATGCTTTGCATACAAGTCCCCGTCAGATAAAAATACTAACGGGGTAAAGCACAAAGCATGCCATTAAAAATAATGATGAATTTCAAAAAGTTACAGCGAAAAATGCCAGCCAAAAATTTGACAAGCCGGTTATTCTTCGGTGTTCAGCTCGTCACGCACCAGATTATATTTGCGCATTTTTTCCACTAAAGTGGTGCGGCGTAAACACAAAATATCGGCAGCTCTGGCCACCACATAATCGTGTCGCTCCAGCGCCTGGCTTATCAAAGAAATTTCCAGATCGGCCAGGAATTGTTTTAAATCCAGACCTTCATCCGGCAACTGCTCAATTGAACTTTGTGCCGGGCCAAATTCAGCGGCACTGTCATCCTCGTCCTGGTCAAACTGGAACAGCTCGTTAATAGCGTCTCTTTCCTGCAGCGCTTCAGGGTAATGTGGCACATAACTTTCTACATCGAGGTGACGGTATTTTTGCGGCAATTCAGCCACATCAATCACCTGCTGCGGATACATAATGCTTAACCTTTCCACCAGGTTGGCCAGCTCCCGCACATTGCCCGGCCAGGGATGCAACTTCAGGCTGGCAATGGCTCTTTCGGTAAATTTAATGGCTGCCTGGCCCTGCTGCTCCAGCCTGTGTTGTAATTCCTGCAATAACAAAGGTAGATCTTCGGCACGCTCTTTCAGCGCCGGAGTTTCAATCGGAAATACATTGAGCCGGTAAAATAAATCTTCGCGAAAGCGGCCATCGCTTATCATATCTTCGAGCTGACGGTGGGTAGCTGCAATAATACGCACATCGGCTTTAATCGGCTGACTACCGCCAACCCGCTCATAAGTACGCTCCTGCAACACCCGCAGTAACTTCACCTGCATTGGCAGGGGCATATCACCAATTTCATCTAAAAACAGTGTGCCGCCCTGCGCCAGTTCAAACCGGCCTTTACGGGTGGAAATAGCGCCGGTAAAAGCGCCTTTTTCATGGCCGAATAACTCACTTTCCAACAGTTCTGCCGGAATAGCACCGCAGTTAATAGGCACAAAAGGGCCTTCACTGCGATGCGACAACACATGAATATTGCGTGCCACCACCTCTTTACCTGTGCCGGACTCGCCTAAAATCAGTACGTTAGCGTCTGTTCTTGCCACCTGCTGAATTAAAAAACGCACTTGCTGCATTTGTGGCGACAAGCCAACCATACCAACAAAACGCGCCTGCACTTCGTGCTGACGCTGGCCTGGCAATAATCTATGGTATTCCTGACAATCGCGCAGGTGCTGGGTAAGAGATGCATAAGCAAAAGGTTCGGTCAGCAAGCCAACCACATTGGCGTGTTTGAGCAAAGATTTTAAGGTTTCGCCGAGCAGTAAAAACGCCGCTTGCGGGTATTGTTCTATCAGCTGTTCATGCCGCTGACTGGTGAGCGCGCCCAGCAGTACTACGGCTTTAGCGTCGCTTGCCAGTGCCTGTTGTAGTTCAGTTTCACTGACCAGCTGATGCGGCTCCGCCACAAAAGTCAGAATAATACTCAGACGCTGGGCACGTTGTTCCTGCTGATCAAGAATATAAAGCTTCGGGGTCATGGCGCGGCACTGCTCTTTGCTTTTTTTTCATTCTTACAAAGGCATTGCAGGCTTGCAAGGTAAAACGCTAATTTTTTGACGCTAGTGTCAAAAAATTAGCGTTTGCTGGCGACAGGTACTTCAGCAAAAGCAATTATGCTAATAATTTCAATGACTGTTCGGCAGAAATTCGGCCCTGGATGCTTACTGCAACAGCAGCTTGTTCCTTGATTCCATTGGCAACCTGCCGGGAAACAGCGCTGGCATAATCCAAATCTTCAATTCTGCTGCGGGCAGCACTGACATTTTCATTGGCGCTGGCAAGGCCACGTGCGGCGCCAGCAAAGGTATTCACACCTGCGCCTAAGTCTGCCCTGGCGGCATTGACTGTTTTACTCAGGCTCTGGATACTGTTTTGCGCCGCACTGCGGCCAGCTTCCGTATTAAAATCAATAGCATCCAAACCATTACCACTGACCGCACCGGCCAGCCCCGGCGTGTTCAGGTTCAAAAGCGTATCGCCACTGCTAAAGGCAATTTGTTTATCTTCGGCAAACAGTTTCACACCGGCAAAACTGCTGTTGTCGATTTGTTGTTGCATCGACTTGCTGATTTGCGCAGCTTGTTCTGCAATGGCGGCACGATCGGCATCGGTCAGGGCGCCGTTCCCGGCCTGCACTGTCAGACTATCAAGCTCAGATAACCCCTCGCTGACACCGGCCAGCGTCTGCTCAGCCACTGCCGCCAGCGACATGCCGTCATACAAATTACGCATGCCCTGACTGGCACTGTTGGCCTGCGCCGTTAACCGGTCAATGATTTGTAAACCTGCAGCGTCGTCGGCGGCACTGTTCACTCTTCTGGCACTGGCCAGTTGTTTGAGCAGATTGTCTGAATCTATCTTGTTTTGTTTGAGCGGTTCGGCAGCAATATTGGTGTTAATTTTCACGGCAACTTACCTTTTTCCGGCAGTGGGAGTTTGAGTATATGCCGCATTGACCTGATGTTCCACGGCCTGTGCGCAGCCTCTGGCAAACACTTTGTCTAACCCCGGGGTTCAACTTCGCCCGCTTGAGCTCAGCAGTGATTTCAGCGCTTGGGTTTGTCGCCCGATAAGTTTTCTAATAGACTGATTTAAAATCAAATAACCAAAAGTCAGTGCTTTATGGAAAATGTCTTACAGTATTTAGGCCGCCCATCTGAAATGTTGGACGACGATTTACAGGCCCATCATCACAAACTTTGCAGCCTGCTTGGCAATTCATCCTGTCTGGTGCTGGGTGCGGCCGGCTCTATTGGCCAGGCAGTGACACGGCTTTTGATGAGTTACGGCCCTGCCAAGCTACATCTGGTTGACCTCAGTGAAAACAATCTGGTTGAACTGGTGCGCGACCTGCGCAGTAGCTTTGACATTTTCCCGGCTGATTTCCAGGCGCTGGCACTTGATATCGGTTCTTTGGCTTATGACAGGTTTATCAGCAGCGACGGCAAATACGACTATGTACTGAACCTGTCGGCGCTGAAACATGTGCGCAGCGAAAAAGACGTGTTTACCCTGATGCGGATGATTGATGTGAATATTCTGAACACCGAAAAAACGCTGCGCCAGTCGGTGCAGGCCGGTGTGAAAAAATACTTTTGTGTGTCCACCGACAAAGCGTCCAATCCGGTCAATATGATGGGCGCGTCCAAACGTATTATGGAGCTGGTGCTGGCCAGCTACAGCGACCAGATCAACATCTCCACCGCCCGCTTTGCCAATGTGGCCTTCTCCGACGGTTCTTTATTACATGGCTTTGAAAAACGACTGCAAAAACAACAACCTTTAGCAGCACCCAGCGATATCAGACGTTATTTTATTACCGATCATGAAGCAGCAGTGCTTTGTATTATGTCCTGCTGTTTTGGCCAGAACCGTGATGTGTATTTTCCCAAACTTAATGAAAGTCAGCTGATCAGCATGACAAGCATTGCGGAGAAATTCCTGAAAAACCATGGTTTTACGCCAAAGCTCTGCAGCACAGAACAAGAAGCACGCGCTTTAATGGCCACACTACCGGCTCAGGGTCAATGGCCCTGTGTCTTTAGTCCGTCGGATACCACGGGTGAAAAAGAAGCTGAAGAATTTTACGAGCAGCAAGACAGCCCAGATTTTCACAGTTATCAGCAGATTGGTGTGTTGCACCAGAGCGCAGCTGATAATCAGCAGCTGACGCACTTTTACCAGCAAATAAACCAGATCAAAGCTCAACCTGTCTGGCACAAGGCCGATATAGTCAAATTATTTATCGCCACTTTACCTGGTTTTATGCATCAGGACACCGGCAAATATCTGGATGGAAAAATGTAATGACAGGCACAAAAGCGCTGCTGAGTTTTATCCGCGACATTTATCAAAGCACAGGCCCTATTCCACTGCATGCGCCACTGTTTAATGATGCGGAAAAAACCAGTCTGCTGGCTTGTTTAGACAGTACTTTTGTTTCCAGCGCAGGCCCTTTTGTTGACCAGTTTGAACAACAGATGGCCGCTTTTTGCCAAAGCAGCCGCGCCGTTGCCACCGTCAATGGTACAGCCGCCTTACAGGCAGCTTTACATCTGGCCGGTGTGGGCCAGGGCGATATTGTGATCACTCAGGCGCTGACTTTTGTTGCCACCTGTAATGCCGTGCATTTTCTGGGGGCCACACCGGCTTTTGTTGATGTGTCGCCCATGAGCCTGGGCTTATGCCCGGATGCACTGCAGCAGTTTTTAACTGAACAATGCGGCAAAAATGCCGCCGGCAACACTGTACTTCGCAGCACAGGTCAAAAAATTGGCGCTGTTGTGCCTATGCACACCTTTGGTCATCCGGTGCAACTTGATGAAGTTGTTGCTATTTGTAGTGAATGGCAATTACCGTTGATAGAAGATGCCGCCGAGAGCCTCGGCTCGTTTTATCGTGGCCGTCATACCGGCACCTTTGGCCGTTTTGGCGCTTTAAGTTTTAACGGCAATAAAATTATCACCACAGGCGGTGGTGGTATGGTGCTTTGTCAGCAGATAGAGGATGGGGTGCATTGTAAACATGTCACCACCACCGCCAAAGTTGCCCATCCTTATCAGTTTTTTCACGACGAAGTAGCCTTTAACTTTCGCATGCCCAATTTAAACGCCGCTTTAGGCTGTGCCCAACTGACAAAATTACCTTCATATCTTGCCAATAAAAGAGCTTTAGCCGGGTTATACCAGAACTTTTTGCAAGACAGCGATTATCAGTTTGTGGCTGAGCCTGCTTATGCCAAATCCAACTATTGGTTAAATGCCGTGATTTGTGCCAATGAGCAGCAACAACAATTGCTTCTGAAACAAAGCAATAACCAGGGCATTATGACCAGGCCTGTGTGGGAGCTGATGCACCATTTGCCCATGTATAAAGATTGCCCGCGCGGTAGCCTTAGCCACAGTGAATGGCTGGCCAAACGTCTGGTCAATCTGCCAAGTTCGGTCGCCCCCGGGCTACAGCCGTGAGCAAGGGAGCGCAGCCATGTGCAAGGGAGCGCAGCCATAAGCAAAGTAGTCCAGACATAAAAAAAGGAATAAAGCCATGAGTAAAGGAGTCCAGGCATGAGAAAAATTGCAGTGTTCACCGGTGCCCGCTCTGAGTACGGATTATTATTCCCGCTGCTTAAACAAATTCAGCAACATGCTGAGCTTGAGCTGCAGCTGATTGTTTCAGCCATGCACCTGTCGCCCGATTATGGTTATACGGTAAAAAGTATTGAGCAGGATGGTTTTGCCATAGCCGCCAGAATTGAAACTTTATTATCGTCCGACAGCGCGGTAGGCACTCTGAAAAGCCTTGGCCTTGGCATTATTGGTTATGCCGATGCGCTGGAGCGGCTCAGGCCCGATCTACTGGTGCTGCTTGGTGACAGGTATGAAGCCCTGGGTATGGCGCAAGCTGCGCTTATTATGCAAATTCCTGTGCTGCACCTGCACGGCGGTGAAATTACCGAAGGTGCTTATGATGATGCCATTCGCCATGCCATCACCAAAATGAGCAGTTACCACGCCACTTCTTGTGTGCAGCACCGCCAAAGGGTGATCCAGCTGGGTGAAAACCCGGAGCGCGTGTTTAACGTAGGGGCCATTGGCCTGGATAATATCAGGGGGCAACAGCGCGCCAGCCGCGCTGATACCCTGGCTTTTTTGGGGCTTGCACCAGACACTGAATTTATCTTTTTAACTTATCATCCGGTTACAGCTGCAGATGAAGCCCCCGCCGCTGGCATTGCAGCGCTTATTCAGGCACTTGAAAGCCAACAAAACTATGCAGTAGTGGCGAGTTACCCCAATGCCGACAACGGCGGCAAGGTGATTATTCAGGCGCTGCAGCAGTGGCAAGCCGGCAACAGCAAAGTGAAAACTGTGGCATCTTTTGGCCATCGTTATCTGGATGTGGTCAGCCATGCTGCACTGGTGATTGGGAACTCTTCCAGCGGCATTATTGAAATTCCGTCACTGGCGGTGCCTGTGGTAAATGTTGGTGTACGCCAGCAAGGCCGCGAGTGTTCCAAACATATAGTGCATTGCCCGCCCGAGCCTTTGGCCATCAGCCATGCCATCCAACAGGCACTGCAGACTAAAGATCTGCTGAGCGCCGCCGATAACCCTTATGACGCAGGACAGACCAGCCAGACGGTCGCCCGGTTATTGGCGGAATTACCTCTGACTGCGCACAAAAAGTTTTTTGATATTCATTAAGAGCGCAGATGCTGATGAACAAAACCCTGATCATTGCCGAAGCCGGCGTAAACCATAATGGCAGTTTAGAACTGGCGTTGCAGCTGGTGGAAGCAGCCAGTGCCGCCGGTGCTGATGTGGTGAAGTTTCAAACCTTCAACGCAGAGCAACTGGTAACGAACAGAGCCAAAAAAGCAGAATATCAGGCTGAAAATACACAAAATAACGGCAATCAGCTGGATATGTTAAAAAAACTGCAACTCAGTCATGCCGACCATCTGCTGCTGATCAAAAAATGTAACGAGCTTGGCATCCGTTTTATGTCGACCGCTTTTGACAGCGAAAGCCTGCAGTTTTTAGCCAGGCTGCAATTGCCGGTGCTGAAAATTCCGTCCGGTGAAATCACCAATGCCCCGTTGTTATTACAATATGCCCGCACCGGCGCCGATATTATTTTATCGACTGGCGTCAGCACCTTAACTGAAATCCGTGATGCGCTGGCTGTACTGGCTTATGGCATGACGGCGCCAGCAACTGCGTTGCCAAAGAGCAGCGCTGATTTTGCCAGCGCCTTTAACTCTGCCGAAGGTCAGCAGCAACTGAAACAAAAAGTCACCTTATTACATTGCACCACCGAATATCCGGCGCCTTTTGCCGACATTAACTTAAAAGCCATGGATACCTTACGTCAGGAATTTGGCCTGGCGGTCGGATATTCCGACCACAGTCAGGGTATTGTGGTGCCGATGGCCGCAGTGGCCCGTGATGCCACTGTCATTGAAAAACATTTTACCCTGGATAAAAACCTGCCAGGGCCTGATCATCAGGCCTCGCTGGAGCCTGCAGAACTCAAAGCTATGGTGGATGGCATTCGTCAGGTAGAGCTGGTGCTGGGCCATGGCCGCAAGGAACCAGCCGCTTCTGAGCTGAAAAACCGGACTTTGATTCGAAAATCACTGGTGGCGGCACGGCCGCTTAAAGCAGGCGACACTTTTAAAGCTGAAGATTTAGTCTGCAAAAGACCGGGTGATGGCAAAAGTCCATTTGATTATTGGCAGCTGCTTGGCAGCACCATCAACAGGGATTATCAGCATGACGAACTTATCGACAACTAAAAAGCTGGTGATGATTGGTGCCGGTGGTCATGCCCGGGTGCTGCTGGATATTCTCTCGCGGCAACAACAAATGCCTGCGGCAATTTTTTGCGCCGAAAAAGCGCAGTTAGCCACCCCTTTCGCCAGCATCAAACAATATCACCTGGACGAGCAAATGAGTGAGTTTTCCCCGGATGAAGTGCTGCTGGTGAACGCCGTTGGCCGCTTACCTGGTGAACACAGGCGGATGCAGATTTTTGATAAGTTCAAAGCCCAGGGTTACCAGTTTGCCAGTGTCATCTCAGAAAAAGCGCTGGTGTCGGCCTACTGCAGTCTGGGTGAAGGGGTACAAATTCTGGATGGCAGTATTGTCAATGCCGGAGTGCAGATTGCACAGAACTGTATTGTAAACACTGCTGCGGTTATTGAACACGACTGCAAACTGGATGCCCATGTGATGGTGGCGCCAGGCGCTGTGCTCTGCGGCAATGTACACTGCGCCGAGCAGGTGTTTATCGGCGCCGGTGCCACTGTGATCCAGAATATCGCCATTGGCAAGGCAGCTTTGGTGGCAGCAGGCGCTACTTTGGTATGTGATTTGCTAGAGCAGCAAAAAGTTTATCCGGCACGGCACTTTATCGTTATGTGAGGTCATCATGATGGAACAAAAGTGGAAACAAGTCCTTATCGCCCCTGACAGCTCTATCCGTGATGCCCTGAAGATCATCGATCAGGCGTCCTTGCGTATTGCGCTGGTGGTTTCAGAAACCCAACAACTGCTGGGAGTGGTCACAGATGGTGATATCCGCCGCGGATTGTTAAAAAATTTCTCGCTGGACAGCCCGGTCAGTGCCGTGATGAACAATCACCCTGTGACGGCCCAAATCGGAACATCCAGACGCGAACTGATTAAGTTGATGAATGAAAAAGGTTTATTGTCTATTCCACTGCTTGAAAACGGCAAAGTGGTTGACCTTGAAATTCTGCAGCGCAACTCACCTGAATTCAGACATGACAATCCGGTGTTTTTAATGGCCGGTGGTTTTGGCACCAGGTTAAAACCGCTGACCAATGATTGCCCTAAACCTATGCTCAAAGTAGGCGACAAGCCAATTCTGGAGCTGGTGCTTTTGAGTTTTATCCGCTCTGGTTTTCATAATTTTTATATTTCGCTGCATTATATGCCGGAGCAAATTCAGCAATATTTTGGCGATGGCTCCAAATGGAACGTCAGCATTAAATATATTTATGAAGACTTACCTTTGGGCACGGCGGGTGCACTTGGCTTGCTGCCGCCAGATGCACCTAAACTGCCGGTGTTATTAATGAACGGTGACTTGTTAACCACAGTGGATTTTGAACAACTGCTGGAGTTTCATAATAAGAGCCACTCTGACGCCACTATGTGTGTGCGCGATTATGAATATCAAATTCCTTTTGGCGTTATTAACGGCGACGGCGAGCGCGTGCTCAGCATGGTGGAAAAACCCATTCAGCGTCTTTTTGTCAACGCCGGTATTTATGTGATCAATCCGGAAGTGCGTGCTCAGGTAAAGCCAAACCAACGTATCGATATGCCGACCTTGCTGGAGCAGAATATTGAGCTCACCAAAAAAGTCTCCATGTTCCCTATCCACGAGTACTGGCTGGATATAGGCCGCATTGATGACTACCAAAGAGCACAGATTGACGTGCATAACTTAAGGTTACCGGCATGAAACACATTGCGGTGATTGGCGCCGGCAGTATTGGCCGGCGCCACATCGGCAATTTGCGTTTGTTGCATCCCGGGGCGCGCATTTATTGGCTGGGTGCCACCGGTGTTATCGCTGCAGCTGAGCGTGACGCTGATATTGTGTATCCGGCGAACCTTGATGAACTGCTCAGGATCCAGCCCGATTATTGTATTGTGGCCTCCCCCGCCTCCAGCCATCTGCAGTTTATGAGCGCGTTATTGGCAAAGCACGTTCCGGTATTGGTGGAAAAACCACTGGCAGCGACCCTCGCAGAGGGAAAACAAATGCAGCAACTCAGTCTGGCGAACCCAACAACACCTGTGGCAGTGGCTTATTGCCTGCGTTTTTTACCGGCGTTGCAGCTATTAAAAAGTACCCTGCAAAACGGCAACCTTGGCAAAGTGCTGCATATCAACTGTCATGTAGCACAGTATCTGCCTGACTGGCGGCCGGGCAAAGACTACCGGCACAGTGTATCGGCCAGGGCATCACTTGGTGGTGGTGTGCTGCTGGAACTTAGCCATGAGCTGGATTATCTGCATTATTTATTTGGCTCGCTGCAGCTGCATTACAGCCAATTACAGCAGAGCGGTTTGCTGGACATTGATGTGGAAGATCAGGCTGATTTATTCATGAGCACACAAAGTGGCGCCTCAGTCAGCCTGCATCAGGATTTCCTGCAAAAAACAGTGCAGCGCCGCTGTATGATCAGTACCACAGAAGCGCGGCTGGAATGGGATCTGGTGCAAAACAGCATCTGGTTATTTACCGGCTCCGAGCAACAACTGTTATTCAGTGAACCCGAATATCAGCGCAACCAGATGTATCTGCAGATGTTGAGCGCCTTTGAGCAACAGCTCCGCCAGCCGGGCACAACAAACACAGTGCTTGCCACTGTGGACGATGCGCTTTGTACCCTGTCTTTGATTGAACAGGCCAAACAACAGCAGGCCAGTTTTGGCAGATAAACCCACAGCAGCGCAGCTAAAGCCGGAGATTTTATGAGTGTGATTGCTTTTGTATTTGCCCGCGGTGGCTCTAAAGGTTTACCGGGCAAAAATATCAAGCCGCTTTGTGGCAAACCTTTATTGCATTACTCCATTGAAGTGGCAAAACAAATTGCTGACATTTCAGCTGTTTATGTATCAACCGACTGTGATGAAATAGCCGCAGTTGCCAAAGCAGCTGGCGCTTTGGTTATTCGCCGGCCGGCTGAGCTTGCCAGTGATACTGCTGCTGAATGGCTGGCCTGGCAACATGCCATTCGTTACGTTCAGCAACAAGGTGTACAGTTTGACACCTTTGTCAGCTTACCAGCCACCAGCCCGCTGCGCGCCGCCAAAGATGTGACTGCAGCTCTGACACAACTGCACAGCAGCAAGGCTGATATCTGTATTGGTGTTACTCCAGCTGCGCGTAACCCCTACTTTAATATGGTTAAACCCAAAGGTACGGATGAGGTTTGTCTTTTTATCAACGATCAGCCAGCGATAAAAAGACGGCAGGACGCCCCTGTAGCTTTTGATATTACCACTGTGGTCTATGCAGCCAGAGTCAATTATATTCTTGAAAATAATGCGCTTTTTGCCGGTAAAGTGACAAGTGTTGAAGTACCGAAACAACGGGCTGTCGATATCGACGATATCTATGATTTTTTATTTGCTGAGTCGCTGCTAACAAACGGAGCTGCATTTGATGGCTAAAACAATAATGGTGGCGGGTGCCGCCGGCCTGCTGGGCAAACATATAGTCCACACTTTATTGGCCGCCGGGCATCAGGTGCTGGCCTGTGATTTAAGCCTGGATTTATTACAACAACGGCTGAGCGGTGCAGGTGTGGATTTGTCAGTTCCGGCGCTGAATTTAATACAGCTGGATTTAACCAACACTGAGCAGGTCACCGCCTTTTTTGCGCAGCATCAGCACATTGACGGTGTGGTGAATTGTATTTATCCGCGCAATAAAAAATATGGCACCGACTTTTTAGCCGTGACGCTGGACGATTTTAACGACAATGTGGCGCTGAATCTGGGCTCATCATTTTTCCTGCTACAAAGCTGCGCCAAATATTTCCTTGAGCATCAGCGCCCGTTAGCTGTGGTGAATTTTGCGTCTATTTATGGGGTTGTTGCCCCGGAATTTGATATTTATCAGGATGTTGCCTTTACCATGCCGGTGGAATACGCCGCTATCAAGTCGGCGCTTATTCATCTGAGCAAGTATGTGTGCAAGTACGTGGGCCACAGCAACTTCAGGGTCAATGTAATAAGCCCTGGCGGTATTCTGGACCAGCAACCTGTTGAATTTACAGAAAAGTACCGGGGAAAATGCCTGGGAACCGGCATGCTGCCGCCGCAAAGTATGGCAGGAACTGTCTTGTTCCTGCTGTCAGACGAAGCCAGATATATCAACGGTCAGAATATTATTGTGGATGATGGTTTTACGTTATAAAGCACAATGCTGACTCAAGCACTGCAAAGAATGAAGAGTGAATATAAAGGGGCAGAGCCATCACGGGCTCTGCCGTTTTACAGGTTGCGTTGTTCCAGCCCCCAGTCACACTTGGTATTCCAGTTCAGCGGGAAATCATTTTTAATATCGGTTAAATAATCAATCCACAACTGTCTGGATTTTTCAAACTGCGCCATGGTCTCTTCTTCTTCCTCAAAGCTGTATAACATGGTCAGCATAGGACAATGAAAATACAATAATGAACCTTTGATCATATGGAAGATATAGGTAAATTTTGTACCATTAAATGCATAAAGATAACGAGCCTGCCGCATCAATAAATCCGAAGCTTCCACCCGGTTTGTCACAGGTTCCTTCGCAATTGAAATCATATGCTCACATACTTCATCCAGCAATTTGAAGTTAATGTCAGCTTCCTGAATATTCAGTTTAAAGTCGATAAAAAAGCGCTTTTTGACGTCTGCCACCACAGTGGTTTTATCAATCAACTTTTTCGGTACTAATACATCTTCAACGGTGAGCGGATGGGCACCTTCAAGTTTGGCGCCAAAACCGACGTTATAAAAGAAGGTGTTTTTGGCTGATTTAATCAGGTTTTCAATCTGAATTTTGGCAACCTTTAATAAATCAGTGGCCATCACAGTGCCACCAAAATTGCCTTCTAATTTATTGGTCGCGTTTTTATTGACGGTACGTTTAAAATCTAAACTTTCATCACTGTAAATACTGAACTTAGAGTGGGTGGCTTTATTAATATAACCGTTGTCGACACCCACCAGATAAATCTCTTTAAAACCCATAGACACTGCAAAAGACAATGCAGTATTCACCACCAGCGGGCCACAATTTGGCATGGCTTTTAATAACTTATGCCGTGTTAATGCTATGTATTGATAAATAAAATAAGTGGCCGCTTCCGGGCCTTTTAGCCCTACCCCAGCCCACTGATATAAATCCAGCACATCCGGATACATCACATCGACGGTCAGCAGATTAAGTTTTTCATACACTTCTTTGGGCTGGGTATCGAGCAGAATGTCATAGGTAATTTTGGGTCTTTCAACCAGCACGTGGAAATCCGGATCTATGCCCATTTTTAATAAAGAGCCAAGTGCAGTGCCTGAGGCAAAAATCAAAGCTCTGTCTTTAACTTGCTGTAATAATTCAAAAGCATCATCGAGCGAAGGGCCGTTGCCGATAACAAACACCGGTACATCGGCATATGGGAATTTTTCTGCTTTTGGATCCACATAAAACAACTCGTAGCCCTGGTTCAGGTTTTCAATACCATGAGCCAGGCCGGTAATAGCGTCGTTATAAAAACCAAAACCTAATTGTAAATCACGGTAACGGTCAAAAAACTCTTTAATGAGTTTGTTGACTTCAGGTGATGGATAGTGCTGATAACAATAACTACGCACCAGTGAAAAAGCACCGATGTCGGCGGAAACAGAAGTTAAAGTTGCAAAAAAGTGTTTATAACTGACACCCACCTGCAAAAATAATGTTTTTCCCTTTTCATCAATGTCATGAATGATAGCTGCCCAGTCAATACAATATAAGCTGGCATAAAACAGCTCTAAATCAGGTTCACAAATAAACAAATAATCAAAAGAGTGTTGCTCGAGCAACAACGGAATATGATAACCAAGGCCAATGCCAAAAATAATGGCACTTGGGAAATGAGGCGGCAGCTGGCTAATAGGTGTCAGATCCTGCGCATAAAAATCAGCAAGTTGCTGATCCAATGCATGCATATAGCGGATGTGAATGCGAACATCTTCACTTTTTACGCCAAAACCATATTTGGTCATGCTGAAAAAAGCTTTGTCGCGGTATCTGTCTACCTGACTGGCAACAGTTTTTTTGATGTCCACGCCATACAAAGGAATAGTCTGACCGGACGGAATAAAATCGGCGAGCCCACCTTC
Source organism: Rheinheimera sp. 4Y26 (assembly GCF_025245835.1). Taxonomy (GTDB): domain Bacteria; phylum Pseudomonadota; class Gammaproteobacteria; order Enterobacterales; family Alteromonadaceae; genus Pararheinheimera. The sequence continues at coordinate 70,783 of NZ_JAOBWS010000010.1, read as the reverse complement.
TCTGACAATAAACTTAAAATCATCACGTTTTTTATATTCTTTGATGGTGTTATAAACGTCAGGATAATATTTTTGGAAAGCTTGCAGGTTGGCTTCAAAACGTTGTTGTGATTCTTGTTCAAATAAAAGTTCGCGTTCTTTTTGTGCAACAACTTCAGCGAGTTTTGATTCAATGTCAGCTAATTGTTTCTCGATTTCATTTGACATTAATAATTGTTCTTCTGATAAGCTTCACTCACTTTATTAGACCGAAACTGGTCAAGGGAAGCAACAGTTATCTGGATCTGGTGTAGCTTTTTTTTCAGCTCTTCAATTTTGATATCAAACAAGGATTTTAACGCTCTGATATCGTCAGCAACATCAGCCGTATTGCCCTGGCGCTGAAATAACATCAGATGCTGCTGAATTTCAACACAAGCCTGACAGGCCTCGTCGTATTGTTCAGCAGCAAGCAAAGCTTCAAAACGGGAAATTTGTTGTTGTAACAGCTGCTGATCAGCCAACATTGGCCATGCCTCTGGCTTGCTCCGCCTGCATCTGTGCTTCCATCGGAATTTCGTCCCAGGCCGACTTAATGGTTTTAAACAGTTCGCTCACTTCGTCAATGGCATTGGTATTTTCTTTTTCAACGGCAGCATCAATCAGCCGTTCAATCATATAACTGTACAGAGCATATAAATTATTGGTCAGTTCAGGTGCCAGACTGTCGTCCAGGCAAGAGCGTAAGGCTTCCAGAATAGCGGACGCTTTTGATAAAGCACGGCCTTTGGCTTCAAAATCTTTACGGCTCAGTGCACCTTTGGCTAAGGCCAGATTGTCCAGCACACCTGACATTAATAACTGAATCACCTGATATGGGCTGGCATCGGCTAACCGGGTTTTGGTTGCTTCTTTTTGATAAAACTTAATGCTCATGGTTATCCCCTGTCAGCTGTTATTTAGATTTTACAAAACCAGGTAAACTACCCAATTGTGATTGCAGATACATACCAGAACTCTGCATCTGGGCTATTAATGAATCCAGACTTGAATATTGCGCTCTTAACCGCACTTCCATTTGTGACATGCGGTAATCATGCTTTTCCCGCTCGACTTCCAAATCTTTTAACGACAGATTGATGTTGTCGGTGCGGAATTTAAATGAACCTTTGGCATCCAGATTTTTTTCCAGCAAGCTGCTGATATTTTTGGCAAAGCCGTCGGTTGAGGAAAACAATTTGCCAAAGTCAGCGTAGTTGTCGGTTAAGGCTTCACTCATGCTGCGCACCAGGCTGGATTTTTCCAGAGTGCCGTCTTTTTTCAGACCCAAACCCACGTCAAAAATCGTTTCAAAAGGACCAGCGCCTGTGACGACCTGCTGCAAGCTGTTGGTAAGCTGGGTTTTTAAGCCGCGCATGGTGGAATCACCATATAAACCAGCACCCACTTTGGTGTGATAATCAATGGTCCCCACAGCGTTGTTGTAGGCTTTGATAAATTCTTCCATCAGCTTTTCAACACCGGCCGTGTCGTAAGACACATCAATACGGGCCTTTTCACCGGCATCACCGACTTTTAGCGCGGTGAAACTTAAATCCTGAATGGTGTTGCTGAATTTGTTTGACGAGCTGGTGACTTCAACACCATCTACTTTGGCGATGGCATCTTTGGCCATATCGGCCGCAGCAATAGTCATACCGCCGGCACCACCACCAAAAGCGACGGTCGACACTGCGTCTAAATCGGCATTGTCGTTTTCGATGATGACGTCATTGCCAGCACCTGTCACATTGGAGGTAATCACCAATTTTGAGGTTGGTGTTGCACCACCGGTATTGATGATGTTGGCGGTAATACCAAAATTGGTCTCTGCACTGTTAATGGCATTACGGATATCTTCTAAAGTAGCGCCTGCGGCAATATCCACCGCAAAATCTTTAGTACCGGCTTTTAACGTTAACTTACCTGCAGTGGCATTGACCACATCTGTGGGTGCAGTAAAAGCAGCATTAGACATAGCACGGCTGCCTTGCGCCAGCTGTGTCACTTCAATATTAAAACTGCCGGTGGTTGATTTGTCGGTGGTTGCGACAGAAATCAGGTCGCCCGAAGCAGGCTGCCGGATACTGGCAATGCGTTTACTGAAATTATCGGGGTCTGCCAGTTTTTTCATAATATCCTGCAGCGCAGATAACGCAGACTTCACGGCACCCAAAGCAGATAACTCGACATTAAGCCGGGTTTTGGTTGCTTCAAAGCGTTTAAGCTTGGGTTGGTCTTCTGCATTCAGGGTAGCATTAATGATATCTTCCAACGGAAGACCAGAACCTACACCTGCTGAAGTAATACCTGCCATGTTATCTTCCCCTTGCGGCCTAAATTTCAGTATTAAATAAAGCGCCGGACTTATTCAGTGTATCGACCATATCACCAAAAGCTTTAGCAACTTTATCCAAATCCCGTGACGGAATTTCACGAATAAGCTCTTTGCTTTCTTTGTCGATGACTTTAATTATAGGTGGCTCGTTTAAGTCATCAAACTCGAACACCAGGTTGGTGTTGACCAGTGGAATAAACTGGTTGAGTGACTCTAACGACTCTCTGATCCGGTCATTGTCGACCATCTCTGCTGATTGTTCTGATTTTTCAGCATCTGCCGCTGTTTCATCCTGACCGGACGACAGTTTAGCCTCTGCTTTACCTACTGCCGGTAAGGCCTCGGTTTCATTAACGATTTTTGTTCTGTTGCCAGAGAATAAATCAGGTAATTCTCTGTCCAGAGACAAGGTTGTATCGTAACCCATAATTGCCTCCTCAGTTAATCGTAATACCACTGTTCACCATATGGTGACACAAAATCAAAATGGCCAGCTCACTGAGCTGGCCATTTTTCACGATTAGCCCAGTAATGACAAGGCGACTTGTGGCCGCTGGTTTGCCTGAGACAAAATCGAAGTACTGGCCTGTTGCAGGATTTGAGAACGGGTCAGAGATGCAGTTTCAACTGCAAAGTCTGCGTCCTGGATCCGGCTACGGGCGCCTGACAGGTTTTCAGCGATGTTTGACTGGTTACGGATGGTAGACTGGAACCGGTTTTGTACCGCACCCAGCTCAGCACGTTTTTTGTCAACCACGGCAATTAACGAGTCCATCCCCGCCAGCACCAGCTGCGCATTTACCTGTGTAGATACGCTGATACCGGTTTTGGTGAAAATTGCGGTGAAAGCAGCATCAGTCAGTGCAAAGTCACTGTCGATACCACTTAAAGCCGAAATTTGTTTGGTGGTCAGCGTATCTGTTAAGGCTTTTTCTGTGGCGTTACTGGCTACACCAGCAATACCTGACAGCGTAAAACCACCGTTACCTGACAGACTGTAAGTGGTGTCACCTGCAGTACCGCCTACTTGTTTCATAGAGAAACCAATAACCTGAGCTGCGTCAGCACCCACCTGGAAGCTGGCTTTGTACGAACCATCCAGCAGTTTTTGACCACCGAAAGTTGTATCCTGAGCAACACGGTTTACTTCGCTCATTAATGAGCGGATTTCTTCCTGAATCGCCAGACGGTCTTCATCAGTGTTAGAACCGTTTGATGCCTGAGATGCCAGAGTACGAACACGCTGGAACATGGACGTTACTTCGTCCATTGCACCTTCAGCAGTTTGAGCCAGAGAAATACCGTCGTTGGCGTTACGAATGCCCTGGTTCAGACCGTTGATCTGGCCAGTTAAACGGTTAGAAATTTGCAAACCTGCAGAGTCATCAGCTGCGCTGTTGATCCGTAAGCCTGAAGACAAACGTTTGAACGATGTATCCAGGTTGGTACCGCTGTTCATTAATTGACGCTGGGCGTTTAACGAACTGACGTTGGTATTGACTGCTAAAGCCATAATAGCCTCCGATTATTGATAATAATGCTTGTTTTAACAGGTTACCCCTAACCGCTAAAACAGCATGTAAACGAACTTCTTGGACCTAACTCATTGTGATAATGAGACTTTTAACACAAGGTCGCTGCAATTACAGTTCCCCTTGTTTAAGCTATCGGCGGCGTTCTGAATTACTTTAGGAATTTTTTTAAAAAATTTAAAAATAATTTCAGATACCACAAAAAGCCTAATTTTTCTCAAGTCAAAACAGTGACTTGCTTTCAAAAAAAATTTTGTGCTACAGACATTTTTTGTTTTGGCAGCCCGGAATTTTGCACCCGAAGTGCATGCAAAGCACGCTTTGCGGCAACTTGATGCCTGCTGACTGCAAATATCGGCCAGCACCAGGCCAAAGCCGCTGCTGTAAATTGCCGCTGTTGATTCATCTTTGCCGGCGCCCGGCTAAAGGCTGTCTGGTTATCGGATAACCTGTCGTCAGGCGTCAGGTGCCTTGTGTTATCCGACTGATAGAGCTGCCGTTTTTGACATGCCAGCATTTGAATATTGTTGCGACCAATGCAGTTGTTACCCTTGCCACTATGGTGATCGCGGCTGGCGTCTGCTGCTGTGTTGGCATTGATTGAAGTTATCGCCGCTTCAGCTGTGGCAGCAGTCATCCACTTCGGTGTTGATCTCGGTGTGGGTATCGGTGCTTGTATCGCCGTTCGCCAGTCTGATGCTTCAGCCGCAGCGCTAAAGCTTGCATCAGCCAGCGTGGGCCTTACGCTTTGCAACCGGGTTTTAGCCTGCACCAAATCGGCTGCTGGTTGGAAAACTGCAGTGGCAACACCAAAAGCAAAGATGGTGTTGCCACTAAAGTTTTGAATTTTTGGGTTTGCCGCAGTCTGAATCGCAAATGGCATCAGCCCGGGCTCTTGTTGCCCAGGTTCCGGAACTACAACACCGGGACGAGCAGCACTAGCTGGCCCGAAGCCTGACTGCAGGCTTCTGTCACAGCACAGTTGCCAAAAGCTGTGTTGGCCTGAGATCAGACGAAGTTGTTTTGCGGCAAAAAACGATGGATACCAGGGGACAACAACCGAGGGTGCAACGGCTGAAAACAACTGGAACGGACTGCACAGTGATTGCGGGATCTGATCGAACTGCATGACCTGCCTCCTCAATGTCCAGCCTGAACAGCCAGAGACAGCTGCAAAGCCGGATGAAAAGTACTGCTATCCAACAAAAAAGCGCTCTTAACATTACCCCATGTCAAGAGCGCCAACCTCCGCTTAAGCTTCAGGACTTGTTAACTATTAACCCTGTAACAGACTTAAAGCTGCCTGAGGTCTTTGGTTCGCCTGGGCCAGGATGGTAGACGAAGCCTGTTGTAAAATTTGTGAGCGGGTTAAAGCTGCAGTTTCTGATGCAAAGTCTGCGTCTTTGATCCGTGATTTAGCGCCAGCCAGGTTTTCACTGATGTTGGCCTGGTTACGAATGGTTGACTGGAACCGGTTTTGCACCGCACCCAATTCCGCACGTTTTTTGTCAACTACAGCGATTAACGAATCCATACCAGCCAGTACCAGCTGAGCGTTCAGCTGAGTAGACACACTGATACCGGTTTTAGAGAAAATCGCGGTAAAAGCGGCGTCTGACAAGGCAAAGGCGCTATCAATGCTGCTTAACGCTGAAATCTGTTTGGTATTCAGTACATCAGTTAAGGCTTTTTCTGTGGCGTTACTGGCAATTCCAGCGATACCTGACAGCGTAAAACCACCGTTACCTGACAAACTGAAGGTGGTGTCACCGGCAGTACCGCCAACCTGTTTCATTGAGAAACCAATGACCTGCGCTGCATCAGCACCGACCTGGAAAGCTGCTTTGTAAGTACCATCCAGCAGTTTCTGACCACCGAATGTGGTGTCTGTTGCCACCCGGTTAACTTCCGCCATTAAAGAGCGGATTTCCTCCTGAATCGCCAGACGGTCTTCGTCGGTGTTAGAACCGTTTGATGCCTGAGATGCCAGGGTACGAACCCGTTGGAACATCGAGGTTAACTCGTCCATCGCACCTTCAGCAGTTTGTGCTAAAGAGATACCGTCGTTGGCGTTACGGTTACCCTGGTTCAGACCCTGGATTTGTGATTCCAGACGGTCAGAAATTTGTAAACCTGCGGCGTCATCGGCAGCGCTGTTAATACGCAGACCAGAAGACAAACGTTTGAATGAAGTGTCCAGATTTAAACCAGAGTTCATCATCTGACGTTGAGCATTTAATGAGCTGATGTTGCTGTTTACATATAAGGCCATGGTGGTATCTCCTGGTAGCTTAAAGCGTTTAACAAACTGTTTTGTTTGTATTTTTGCCTGATACTTATTTATCGGACGCCAGGGAGGAAACTTTAGAATTTTTTGCAGATTTTTTGAAAAAGGTTGTTTGACTTAAACTTTCTTTATTCTGGCACAGACTGTGCATATAATTTAACTGTGATGGGTTTTTGACTTGTCACAGATAAAAGCTATATAGCCTCCGCTTATTGCATTTATCAAATAACGGCGCTCTTAACGTTACCCCCAATGGTTAAGAGCGCCACTCTCTGCCCTTTCCCATCAGAACAGCTTCCTCAGCAAGATCCCGTTATAGGATCTGCTTTGCTTGTTGCTGTTATATCGGCGGCAATACCGCACAATTAAATCTGATTTTGTATTTTCTGTTCAACACGATATTCAGGATAAAGCATGAATACCAGGCGACAGCTTTATTGCGATGTCGGTTGTTGCGGTGATGATAAAACGGGCGCTGGTAAAACAAAAAACCAGTCGGATGATGACTGGTTTTTGTATTGGCGTCGGACAGGTACTGCTCAGCTAGCGGATATAATCAAATAAACTCAGCTGAGTGACTTTGGTAAAAGTGCTTTGCACCACCTGTAGCTGAGTTTCCTGTTTGGTCAGCTCGGTAATACCCTGCACTAAATCCAGCTCATAAATATCAGCGCGATATTCCACGTTGGCAATTTTTAAATCTTCCAGACTGCCGGAAATACTGCTGATCAGATTCTGGCGGCCACCTAATGCTGAAACAGTTTCACCCACTTTTAACGCAGCCCGGTCGACTTGTACCGATGTATCCACCAACACTTCTCTGAGCTGGTCCGGATCAAGCTGATCCCGGATCACCGCATTAATCACATCGGTCAGTGTATTCAGAATGTTTTTCTTGGCCGGCGGGCTCAGACTGAAATCAATCTGACCCGGGAAAGTACCAATATGGTCAATTTTTAAACCGTTAAAATTCACCGCCTGCCCGGGCAATACTGTGCCACCCACGGGCGGTACTAAAGGCGCACCACTTTGCAGGGTAATGGCGTATTGATCCGGTGCAGTGTAGCTGACACGATAATCGTTATTGGCTGGGGTGACGCCGTCATATTTTTGACTGTAAAAACCGTCAAAAATTGACTGGCTTGCCACTTCAATCACAGCGGTCGTGATACCACCGCCAGGAGTGACGTTAATGGCTTTATTGCGGGCGTCGACAGTTTCAAAGATGTTTTTGCCGCTGTCATTGGCCGGCACAGTGACAGAGGTTGACACCTGCAGGTACTTCTGCCCTTCATCGCCTTTAAAATCGTAATAACCGGTTGATTCGTTGTATTCATACGACTGGGTTTTTTCATTAAAACCGGAAAATAAATAACCACCGTTGGAGTCACGCTGGTTCATTAAATCAAAAATTTCTGCTCTGACGTTGGCGAGCTGTCCGGCAATAGCCGCCCTTTCAGTTTGTGAGTTTGAGCCGTTGCCCAATGAGATCACCAGGGTTTTGGCTTGCTGAATTGAACTCTGAATACTGCGCAGCACCGTTTCTTCGACATCCAGGCTGTTTGACAGCATATTGCTGTTCACCTGATATTGACCTGTGCTGTCAATTTGTTGATCCAGCGCAGCCACCCGGGCAGCGCCGGACGGATCATCGGCCGGCGTCAGAATTTTGGTTTGTTTTTCCAGCTTAGCGCTGGCCATTTGCAACCTTTCCTGTGCTTTACCAATGGCCGCCACGTTAACGGCATATGTCTGATTAAATGAAAGACGCATAATTACCTCGCAGCTTGCAGCAGCGTATCAAAGATAGTTTGTGAAGTTGCAATAATCTTTGCCGCTGCGGCATAACTTTGCTGAAAGCGGATTAAATTTGCCGCTTCTTCATCCAGATTCACCCCGGACACTGATTCATACCAGGCTTCCGACTGCGCCAGTACCGACTTTGCCGACTCTGAAGCAATGCGGATTTGGGCTGTTTTCTGGCCGACAAAACTGACCACATCACCATAAGCTTCGGTCAACGATGAACTGTTATCGGCAGCAGCGGTAGAAACTGCATTTTTTCTGATCAAATCTGCTGTTTGTAACGACGAAAGCATCAAACCATTGCGGTTATCTTTAAAACCAGAGGTGTTGTAATCGATGGTAAAAGTATCACCGGGTTTGGGCACACCGGTAATGTTAAAATCAAAACCATAGGTGCCAAGGCCGGCCGCAGCCATCACATTGTTATACAAACCACCTGGCATGGCGCCTGTGGTACCCAGTGAGGTATTGGTGCCATCAAAAATCTCAAAATCATCACCGCCAAGATACCGCACGGTAAAGGGCCCGCCGGTTAACACCCCGGACGTAGCAAAAGGTGGCGCCGTGGTATCTGTAACCTTGATGTCGCCAAAACGGGCATTGCCCAGGTTATTCAGCGTAAAGTCGCCCCGCACCGGAGATGCCAGCGCCAGATCTTCCGGCCTGGTGGTGGCCAGTGCAATTTCGTTGGCAGCAACACTTAAAGGTTTAAACAAAAATTTATCACCGGCGGCAAAAGCACCTGTGCTGGTATCCATATTAATTTCAAAACCATAAGCCACAGTGCCTGTGACCTGAGTCACGGCAGAGCCCGCAATCACTGCTCCGCGTTCGTCTAATGCCGACATGGTGAACTGGTTTGGCGCGACAAATTCAATTAGAAAATCATTGGGTGGAATATTTTTGCCTTCACCTGGCTCCACTGTCGCCAGTACCTGGCCTGAACCGGTATTTTGCCGGTACGGCATACCGCTATACACGCCCAGCGTAAACAGGTCTTTGCCAAGCAGGCCATTACCATCCATGCCGAGTTTATTTTGCACGTTAAAACTGTCACCCAACCCCAGCGCCAACTGACCAATTTTATTCAGTGTCGGCTCCAGAATTTGGGAACGAAACTCCAGCAAACCACCAATTTTGCCACCGAGTTTGTTGCTGTCGATTTCAGCAGTGACTTTGGTATTAAAATCGAGCTGCATTTTGACAATTTTGCGGCTGATTTCCGGGTCGCCATCGGCACTTAATAAATTAAACTTGCCCTGCTCTAACACCACAGATTGACCCGTGGATAAAAACACCAGTTTTTCACCATTGTCGGCTTCCAACACCTGAATATCAGCAAGTTCGGCCAGTTTTCGGATGGCTTCATCCCTTTTATCCAATAAATCCAGTGGTGGTGGTGTGTTGATAGACAAACCATAACCGGCAATTTCTTTATTCAGCTGAGCTATGGAGGTCACCATCGAATTAGCATCGGATACATACACCGACAACTGCTCATTGATATAAGCCTGCTGGTCACGCAATAAATTGGCCTGGGTATTAAATTTGTTGATCAACGTCTGGGCACTGCCAAGCACCAGAGAGCGTGAAGAATTATTGGCAGGATCGTTATTGGCGGTTTGCAGCTGCTTAAATAAATCCGTCATGCCGGTACCCACACTATTGGCATTGTTGGCAAATAAGGTGTCCACCCGACCGGCTTCAGCTAAATATTGTTCGTAAAAGGCCACATTGCTGGTGTCACGGCGCAGCTGCTTGAGCGCAAATTCGTTGACCATACGGCTGGTAGTGCCCCGGCCCACACCCAGCCCTAAAATCGAAGATTCGTATTCAGTGGACTGACGGACATAACCTTTGGTATTGAGATTACTGATGTTATTGGAGGTAGTGTTCAGCAGACCATTGCTGGCGAGCACGCCGGAGGTGCCTATGGTGAGCAAATTATCTGACATCTGAAACTCCTGACTCTGTCACTGCGGGAAAGCGGTTGCTTGATCCCGGCTTCGATTCCTGGCAATACATAGGCCGCTGTTATGAAGATTTGTCCAGCAAGTTCCGTACCTCTTTAAACGCACGTCCTTGTAAAACTGACAATATTTTCTCGGCATAGTTCGGGTCTGTCGCGTAGCCAGCCGCCTGCAACTGACGGAAATAGGCTTTGGTATCACCTGCCACTTCCAGCGCCGCCTGATAACGCGGGTTGGACTGAATTAAGTCCACGTAATCCGACAAACTTTGTTCTGTGCTGTCATAAGCACGGAATTTTGCTTTTTCTTTTTGTGCCACGCCCTGGCGGTATTCCAGCGTGTCGACCACGGCCACGTTGCCCTGCCAGTTGCCCATCGCCTTGATACCAAACAGATTATTACTGCTTTGGCCTTCAGCTGTTTTAAACATACGCTGGCCCCAGCCGGTTTCAAGCGCGGCCTGGGCTATTAACGCCAGTGGCTCTAAACCCAGTTTAGCCGCCGCCTGCTCTGCTGCAGGCAATAACTTCTGGATAAAGGCGGTAGCGGCATCGGCGCTTTTTTCTGTGCTTACGTCAGCCACGGCATGCTTAGCGACAACTTTTGGCGCAGCCTTTGTTTCAACTGTTGTCTGAACGAGCGTTTCGGCTGTGGTCGCGCCACTTAGCAGGGTTATCGGCTTCAGGCCAGAAAACTGCAACACCGGACTTGTCCGCTCAGTTGCGGCAGCATATTGCTGCTCTGGCGGTAACTGCTGTACAAAAGGAATGGCATTTGTTTGCTGTTGCAGCGCTGCAACTGGCGGAAGTTCTGTGACTAAGGGTTCAGCACCTCGCGCATCAACATCAGCGGCTGTTTTCACCGGGCTGGCATTGAGTACTATCCGCTCGGGGTCGAGTTTGACAAAACGTGGCCCTCTGCTTTCCAGAGCGTGCATATTGCTGTCGGATGGCAGTGCAAAGTTTTTTTGCTCCGGCACATCAAAACGTGACGGCGGGCTGATATGGCTGGCAGCTTTGGTTTTACTTTTTTCCGGGCTAAGTTGCTGCACCATTAAATCAGCCAGCCCCAAAGCGCCTTTTTTTGACAATTCGGTTGCGAGCTGACTGTCGTGCATATCCCGGTAAAATTCAGTGGCCTGGCTATTGAGTGGGTTATCTTCACCAAAACTTTCGTTGGCTTTGCGCATACTGGACAGCAGCATGCCCATAAACACCGACTCAAACTGCTGTGCAGCCTGCTTGATGGAGGCGGTTTCATCTTTTTTTGCCGTAGAGCGCAGTTGGTTCAGGCTCGACAAATCATGATAAGACACACTGACATCAGGCTTGTTCATGTTAGATCACCACCAGCTCACCGTGAATGGCACCGGCTTCTTTTAAGGCTTCCAGAATGGCCATCAGGTCACCAGGTGCAGCACCCACTGCATTGACAGTGCTGACCAGCTCATCAAGGGTTACACCAGGGTCAAATTTAAACATCCGTGACCTGTCCGGACGCACATCGATAATAGTGTTCGGCACAACCACAGTTTCACCGTCGGCGAGCGCATTGGGCTGACTGACCGTTGGGTTTTCGGCAATAGTCACCGTCATGCCACCATGGGTCACAGCGGCCGGGAATAACCGCACATCTTTGCCTATCACAATAGTGCCGGTGCGCGAGTTAATAATAATTTTGGCCGAATCCGACGCTGGCTCAAAGGTCAGGTTTTCCAGCGTTGCCAGATAAGACACCCGCTGATCGATATCCCGGGGGGCCCTGACTTGTACTGAACGTGCGTCCAGGGTTCTGGCCGTTTCATCACCGATAAAACCATTGATGGCCGCCGCCAGATTTTTGGCTGTGGTAAAGTCACCACGGTTCAGATTAAAGGTAATGTAATCGCCCTGCGCAAAAGGACTTGGCACTTCACGTTCTACCATGGCGCCATTTGGAATACGCCCCACAGTTGGCGTGTTGACCACCACACGGGAGCCGTCGGCGCCTTCAGCACCCAGGCCACTGACCACCAGACTGCCCTGCGCCACGGCATAAATCTGACCGTCCAGACCCTTTAAAAAAGTTTGTAATAAAGTGCCACCACGCAGCCCTTTTGAACTGCCGACCGACGACACTGTCACATCTATCGCCTGACCTGGTTTGGCAAAAGCAGGTAACTCGGCGTGCACAGCAACAGCAGCCACGTTTTTGATCTGTGATTTCATGCCTGCCGGCAAATTAATGCCAAAGTTACTCAACATAGTTTTAAAACTTTGCTCAGTAAATGGGCTTTGTTCACCTGTGCCCGGCAAACCTACCACTAAGCCGTAACCGACCAGCTGGTTCGAACGTACTCCTTCCACACTGGCCACATCTTTAATACGGGCCGCTTGTGCGTTCAGGCTTAACAACGCCAGGCTCAACAACATACAGGCTGAAATTTTCATCGCCTTATCCTCAATCAGATCAGAACGGCCACAGGGCTGAAGCAAAAAACTTGGTTAACCAACCAGGGCCCTGGCCACCATGTGCCGCCCCTGTACCACTGTATTCAATCCGGGCGTTGGCAATTTTGCTCGACTCCACTGTATTACGTGAATCAATGTCTTCAGGGCGAATCACCCCTGTTAAGCGGATATATTCTTTACCTGTGTTCAGCGTCAGCCATTTTTCACCGCGGATCACCAGGTTGCCGTTCGCCATCACCCGAAGCACATTCACCGAAATATCGCCGGTTAAGCTGTTGCTCTGGTCCGCTTTGGAATCACCTTTAAAATCTGTGCTTGAGTTCATGCCCAATTGCAGCACATTACCGGCGGCACTGATATTACGCCCGCCAAGGCCAACCATAGGCTCAATATTGTTGCTGCTGTCTTTGCCAAATTCAGTTTTGGCTTTTTTTGACGCCTGGGTATTTTCGCGTAGTACCACAGTAATAATGTCGCCTTCGCGTCTGGCTTTATTATCTGAATACAAACCATTAGACAAACCGGATGCGAACAAAGAGCCGGTTTGCACCACAGGCGCAGCCACAGGTTCAGGCGGCAGCGGTGCAAACGCCGGATCGTCAGGCATGGCTTCAGGTTCATAACTGGCACAGCCAGACATTAAACACAGTGCCAGCAAATAAATTCCAATACGCATCACAACCTCCCGCTTACAGCTGCTGGATAGCAAAGCTCAGCATCTGATCCACTGCTGAAATCACCTTGGAGTTCATTTCATAAACCCGCTGACTTTCAATCAGGCCCACCAGCTCTTCGGTGACATTGACGTTGGACGACTCCAGTGCGCCCTGCACCACATAACCAATACCTTCAAGGCCCGGCACCCCTTGCACCGGATCGCCACTGGCACCGGTCTGGCGGAATAAGTTTTGCCCTATCGGCTCTAAACCGGCCGGGTTAATAAAGTTGGTGACGATCAGCTGCCCAAGCACAGCATTTTCTGCCTGACCCGGAATTTTCACCGACACTTCACCGTCCTGTGAAATATTGATATCAGTCGCTTCCGGCGGAATAGTGATAGTGGGCTGGATCTGGTAACCGGCACCTGAAGTCACCAGGTTGCCTTCACTGTCCGTGGTGAACTGACCGTTGCGGGTATAAGAAATAGAACCGTCCGGCATCAGCACTTCAAAAAAGCCTGAACCCTGGATCATCACATCGAGCGCATTGTCGGTGGTCATGTGATTGCCCTGGGTGAAGTTTTTCTGGGTGGCCACCACTTTGGTACCGGCGCCCAGCATTAAACCATTAGGCAATTCTGAGTTTTGTGACGAGCGGCCGCCAGGCTGATTAACGTTTTGATATAACAAGTCTTCAAACACAGCCCGGCTTTTTTTGTAGCCGACAGTACTGGCGTTGGCCAGGTTGTTTGAAATGACCGAAATATCACGCTGCTTGGCATCTAAACCTGTTTTGCTGATCCAAAGTGCTGGATGCATGGTGTCCTCCTGAGCCTGAGGCTCTAGATTATGCGTAAAATCTGATTATGCTGGCGATCCATATCTTCAGCGGTTTTCATCATCTTGACTTGTAACTCGTACTGGCGCTGCAGGCTGATCATATAAGTCATCTCTCCTACAGCGTTAACATTGCTGCCCTCAAGGGCGCCGGACAATAAACTGACAGTCGCATCAGCTTCAGCCACTTCACCGTCTTTACGGCGAAATAAACTGTCGTTTCCTTTCACCACATCGGCATTGTCTGGTTTCACCAGCTTGATCCGCCCTACTTCAGCCATTGCTGTCGCGGGTGCACCTTGCGCTAACGCCTGAATACTGCCGTCTGCAGCAATATCAATTTTTGCCAGTGGCACCGGCAGCTGAATCGGATCGCCACCATCACTGAGCACTGCCAAACCTGAAGCGGTTTGCAGCATGCCATCGGCGCTTATTTTTAAACTGCCGGCTCTGGTATAGGCTTCATTGCCATCGCCATCCTGCACCGCAAACCAACCGTCACCCTGAATGGCCACGTCTAATTCGTTTTCAGTGATCTTCAGTTCACCGGCGTCAAAATTCTGACTTGGCATTTCGGTCATGGCAAAAACCCGGCTTGGCAAACCGTCACCAAAGGCCTGCATTGAACGCGCCTGCTCTAAATCTGCTTTAAAACCCGTGGTATTGGCGTTGGCCAGATTGTTTGCCCGCACGCCAAGAGCATTCATATTCTCTTTGGCACCGCTCATCGCGATATACAGCAAATGGTCCATAACCTTGCTCCATGATTCAAAAGTACCGGCATTTTCAGCCTCTGATACAGGACTAAAGCAAAGATGATGCCATGATGTTTAAAGCAGCTAAGATCAGGCTAAAGCAGGCTTTCAGGCAGCGATTTTTGCCTGCAACGACAGTGAAATCCGATAAATTCCGGGCATAAAAAAACCACCCGCAGGTGGTTTTTTTCAGTGCAGCATCAGCGTGTTAATTAACGGATCTGCAAGACAGTTTGTTGCAAGGTACTGTTGACTTCAAGTGCCCTGGAGTTGGCCTGGAAGTTACGCTGCGCCGAAATTAAATCAACCAGTTCGTTGGTCAGGTTGACGTTGGAGTTTTCCAGTGCTGACGAGTTAATGGCGCCTAAAGTACCACTGTTGGCTTCACCTGCCAGCGGCTCACCGGAGCGCAGACTGGTTTTCCAGGCGGTATTACCGGTTTGGGTTAAACCCTGTGGGTTGGCAAATTTCACCATGGCAATTTGAGACAGATAGGTCTGGTCACCGTTGCTGTAGCTAGCCATCACTTTACCGGCCGCATCGATGTCGATACTGGTTAACCGGCCCACAGTAGTACCATCCTGGCTTAACGAACCCACTTCAAACTTCGAGGCGTACTGTGTTGGGAAACGGGTTGCAGCCTGGTCGGTAAAGTTTACCGTTAACGGGCCGGTGAACTGAGCACCGTTTTGCAGGTAAGTAGGTGTATTTAATGTCGCCTGCGGGATCACCAGATCCGGTAAAGATGCGGTCAGTGGTAAAGTTGGCACACCGTTGGCGTCAAAATCCAGTACTACAGGACCAAATTCCTGACCCGCTGCCGTTTTGTCATCAAACACCGCATACACTTCCCAGTCATTGTCTGTGGCCGGATCTGTTCTTCTGAAATAGAACGACAGAATATGTGGCTCGCCCAAGCTGTCATACACAGTGGTCGAAGTACCTGCCGTTGAGTTGTAAGTGGTTTTATCCAGCGGGTTAAAAGCCGGGAAACCACCGGCAGGCGCCACATCTTTAGAATTCAGGTTCATCGTCAGATAAACGTTGGACGTGGAACGTGGTGCACCTGCCGTACTTGGGATCTGAATAGGTTTGGTGGTACTTAAACTGATAGAACTAACCGAACCTGTGCTCGGGTCCACCGGATAACCCTGCAAATAATTGCCGTTGTTATCGACAATAAAGTTTTCTTTGGACAGCTTAAAGGCACCGGCACGGGTATAGGACATATCACGGTCAGCCAGGCCTGGCGTCATGGCAAAAAAGCCATCACCGGTAATAGCTAAATCCAGCGAGTTGTTGGTAAATTTGAGCGCACCCTGGCTAAATTGTTGTGCCACCATCGAAGTAGACACACCGTCGCCCACTTTTGTGCGGTTCGAGGAAAAAATAGAACCTGCATACACATCAGCAAATTCAGCACGGGATTCTTTAAAACCCGTGGTGTTGACGTTGGCAATATTATTTGCCGTGGTATCCAAGTCTTTCTGAGCGGCTGCCAGACCACTTAATGCAATATTAAAACTCATAGTTCACCTCGTTGACGGAGTTAACCCGCTGCAATTTCTAAAATATCTGTCAGTTTTTTTGCACCTAAACCAAACAGATTTAATGTCATGTCACCTGTACCTTTGCCCAGCGTCACACTGGTCACAGGTACATAAGAAGAAGTGGGTAATGCTTCGGTTTTGCCATTGACTGTGGCTTCCACCTTGACGGTATACATGCCTTTAGGCAGCGCTTCGCCAGCATCATTATTGCCATCCCAGGCAAAGTCGAACTTGCCGCTTGGCGGGCTTTCAGCCGGCTCAGATCGCACCAGCGCACCGGCTGCGTTATAAATTTTCACCGTCAATAAACTGGTGTTGGCCGGAACTTCGGTAGAGCCTACCGCCATATTTGTGCCGTCAAACGGCATTTGATCCGAGCTGACCCGCACAGTGCGGCCCACCAGGCTCGATGCCTGCAGTGCCTGATTTGAATCCATGCTGCTGGCAAAATCTTTAAAATTGCTGTTCAGCGAGCTGATACCATCAGCCATGGTGAAGTTGGTCATTTGCGCAATCATCTGATCGTTTTCAACCGGCTTGGTCGGGTCCTGAAACGCCAACTGCTGGGTTAACAGCGCAAAGAAATCGGCCTGGGTTAAAGCCCCTGCTTTTTCAGCGTCGGTTTTTTCCTTGGCACCGTTGGCCCCTTTCAGGCTGTCCAGATAACTGTTACTGGTATTATTACTGACGGTCGTCATGGCTTACTCCTTAGCGTTGACCCAGTGTCAGAGTACGGCTCAGCATCTGTTTGGCTGCGTCGGCAATCTGCACATTGGCGTCGTATGAGCGACTGGCTGAAATCATGTTGGCCATCTCTTCGATGACATTCACGTTTGGCTTGTAGATAAAGCCATTTTCGTCTGCCATCGGATGGCTTGGATTATATTCGGTGGTCAGCGGTGCATCACTTTCAACAATGCCCATCACTTTTACCCCTGCGCCCTGTTGTTCCTGCGCCCGGTCAAGTTCAGCGGCAAACACCGGATGACGGCCACGATAGGTTTGGTCAATGCTGCTACTCACCGTATTGGCATTGGCAATATTACTGGCTGTGGTGTTCAGCCTCAGCGCCTGCGCCGTTAATCCGGAACCGGCAATATCAAACACCCGATATAAACTCATTAGGCCTGACCTCCACCTAAAGCTTTTTTCAAGCCACTGATTTTTCCGTTCAGAAAATTCAGTGACGCCTGATATTCCATACTGTTCTGGCTAAACGCATTGCGCTCACGATGAATATCAACACTGTTACCGTCACCGGTGTCAGTTTGTTCCACGTTGCGGAATTTCACTTCCTGGCGCAGATCGGTTGAAATCACAAAATGTTTGTCATGAGTGCGGCTCAGTGAGGAACTTTGCTGCGTCCGGGCGTTGGCAAGCGCTGTCTGAAAATCCAGATCTTTGGCTTTAAAACCCGGTGTGTCCGCATTGGCGATATTGTCGGCCAATATTTCGGAACGTTTTTCTCTGAGTAGCATCCCCTGGGGATGCAGGCCAAAGGCCCGGTCGAAGCTGATTGCCATGATGCAGCACTCTATTCTGTGAATGACAGAATTTCTGTAGCAAAACTCAGGCCAAAAATTTTTGGCGCTGTGCGCTTCAGGCAAAATAATGTAGGATTTTAATAAAAGACAAAGAGCCGGCGACTGCCGGCTCTTTAGACTGATTAGTTTTTACGACGGTAAATAATGCCCGGATTACAGCGCAACATTTCAAAATCGGTATTCACGCTGCTTAAAGATTCCGACGCCCCTAAAAACAGGTAGCCACGTGGATTTAACGACTGCGCAAACTGGCGAATGATCTTGGCTTTTACCTCAGGAGAGAAATAAATCAATACGTTACGGCAGAATATAATGTCAAACTTGCCAAGCAAAGTGTAACTATCAAGCAGGTTTAAATGGCGGAAGGACACATTTTTACGTACCTGGTCCCGCACCCGCATCATACCGTTGCCGCTTTCTTCAAAAAACTTGCTGCGCCGCTCAGGGGACAAACCTCTGGATAAAGCCAGACCATCGTATTCACCACGCTGACAATGCTCGAGCATCGCATTTGAAATATCAGTGCCGAGAATTTGCACGCCCAGACTAAAAGCCGAAGGCCTTTGAGCCTGATACTCAAGCGCTGTCATTGCAATAGAATAAGGCTCCTGGCCGGATGAGCTGGCCGCCGACCAAATTTTGACGTTGCGATGATCTTTCTCCAGCTCCGGGAAAATTTGTTTTTTTAACAGCTCATAGGGGTAGGTATCGCGAAACCATAAAGTTTCGTTGGTGGTCATAGCGTCTATCACAGCGGAACGAAGTTGCCGCTCAAACGGACTCAGCGTTTTACTGACCAGCTCGGATAAAGTGGCCAGATTAAACCTTTGCATTAAAGGACCCAGCCGGCTTTTTACCAGATACTGTTTATTGTCACCCAGCACTATGCCGCACTGCTGCTCAAGGAAATCCCTGAACAGCTTGTACTCACTGTCATGCAGCTCTTTGTTCGCCACTGCGATGCCACCTATCAATCAGTATGTAACCACTTGCGCACCGATTCACCAAGTTCATCAGGATTAAACTTGGCAATAAAATCGTCTGCGCCAACTTTTTGCACCATTTGCTGATTAAACACTCCGCTGAGTGAAGTGTGCAGGATCACATGCAATTTTTTCAGTTTCTGGTCGAGGCGAATTTCTGCCGTCAGGGTATAACCATCCATTTCCGGCATTTCAATATCCGAAATCAGCAAACCGATTTTTTCGGTGACCGACTCTTCACAACTAGCGGCAACTTCCTGCAGGTAGGTTAAAGCTTCACGGCCATTTTTCACCAGATGCATGGTTACACCCAAACCTTCCAGCGCCCTCTTCACCTGATTACGGGCAACGGCTGAGTCGTCCGCTATCAGAATGGTTCTGCCGCCAAGGTCGGCCATAATAGATTCGGTTTCAACTGCGGCGGTAATAGTAGTGGGTGACGGTGAAATTTCCTCGAGGATTTTCTCCACGTCGATAATTTCCACCAGCTCTTTGTCAATTTCAGTCACTGCCGTTAAATAACTCTGGCGACCGCCTGTGCCTTTTGGCGGCGGCATAATAGATTCCCAGTTGATATTAATAATACGTTCAACGGAATTGACTAAAAAGCCCTGCACTGAACGGTTGTATTCGGCAATGATAATAAAGCTGTCTTTCAGATTTTCAATCGGACGTCCACCTGTTGCCAGGCTTAAATCGATGACAGAAATGGTTTGGCCGCGGATATGGGCAATACCACGCACAAACTTATTACGTTTTGGAATTGCAGTCAGCGGCGGGCACTGCAGCACTTCTCTTACTTTAAATACGTTAATGCCAAAACGCTGCCGACCAGCCAACCGGAACAACAACAGCTCGAGCCGGTTTTGCCCAACCAACTGGGTGCGCTGGTTTACAGAATCAAGAATACCCGCCATGTGAGACTCCCCAGAACTTTCAGGATCGATTCTTGCAGCAGAAGGAAAATAGCGGCAAGTTACTGAAAAATTGACATACTTGGTATGTTATAGCCCTTTGCCGATAAAGCATAGCTGAAACAATATGAAAATGTACGATAAATTTCTGTCCGCTTCTTATGGCAAATTACTGTTGTGTCTGTTGTTTTTGTACGGCAATTTTCCGGCCCGCGCAACCAGTTACAGCATGGCCGAATTGTCGGCTCAGGCCTCCGACTGGTTGCAGCAACAGCTGCAACAAATGGAACATGGTCAGCTACAGGCCGACTTGTATCCACTGGATAACAGGCTGGCCGACAAAAGCTGCGACAGCCCGCCTCAATTTAGTCTGGTGACTCCCAAATTACAGCGTCAAAATACTGTCAGGATCAGCTGCACGGACGAAGGCAACAGCTGGCAATTATTTGTACCACTGAGACTACGTCAGCAAATCAGCACAGTGGTCAGCACACAAAAGATTCCGGCTGGCAGTTATATAACTGCAGAAATGCTGACCATGGCCGATATTGATGTACTACAAAGCCGCGGCATGCCGGTAACCAATCTGCAGCTGGTGATAGGCGCCCGCAGCAAAAAAGCGCTGAATGCCGGACAAATGTTGAGTCAGACTGATCTTTGTCTTGTATGTAAAGGCGATGTTGTTACAATTGAAGGTATTTCCAGCACACTCTCGGTCAGTACTCAGGCAACAGCCTTGCAGGATGGCAGTTTTGGCGATACTGTGCGGTTACAAAACAACCAATCGCAAAAGGTGATCAGTGCTGTGGTCACTGCAGTAAAAAAAGCCGAAATAAAGTTGTAAAAAGTTCTAAAGTTTTTCTGCCTGCGGCCGTTAAAGAGTTTAAGGAATAGGCCAAAGGGTCTGATGAGGGGTGAATTATGGCGATTAATGTCAATCAAGGTGTGCAAAATGCCACCACAGTGAAAACTGACAAAGTTGATCAAAGCATTCAGAAACAACAAGTTGCGCAGCAACAAGTGAACATGAGTGCGCCGTCACAAAAGCAGGACTCTGTGTCTCTGACCACTCAGGCGCAGCAGTTTACCAAAGCACAGGAAAAAGCCAGCAACAGCTCTGGTGTTGATCAGGAAAAGGTCGACAAAATTAAACAGGCTATTGCTGAAGGCAAATACAAAATTAATGTTGAGGCACTGGCCCGACGCATTATGCAGTTTGAAGGCGAGCTGTTCGACAAAAAATGACAGACGAGACCCTCATCCTTCCTTTGTTTGAAAAACAACAAGAGCATCTGACGATGCTTTTGTCGTTATTAAAAGCTGAACTTGCAGCCATTTCCAGCCGCAATGTGGAAGCGCTGGAACAGGGGGGCACTGCTAAACTGGCTTGCCTTGAACAAATTCAGCAGCTGGATCATGACATCGCCGCTCTTCCCATGCTGAACACAGTAAAAAACGAAGCCTGGTTTGTACAAAAAGTACAGGACATTGACCATATTCTGCAGCAGTGCAAAGAACAAAACGAAATTAACGCCCTGACCCTGCAACAAAGCCAGCTGATTGTGGAACGTTTTAAACACGAATTATTGCAAAACCGCGGTAAATCCGGCCTGACTTATACGGCTAAAGGCAAACCCGCCATTGATCACAAAGGCGGCGGAATTAAAGCCTGAGTATGGACTGAGTTAATTGCAGGAATCTTTCCTGATACAACATAAACAACAGCGGGCAATGCCCGCTGTTGTTGTTTTAGCTTTCTGTCATATAAAAGATGCAGCATGCTGAATATACGGCTTAGAGCTAACGGCTTCACTGCAAAGACTTAAAGTTTTGACGCAGCGTTCAGCCTTAGCGCTATTTAATAATATTTCACTGATTTCACCCGCCGTACCGGCTGGGCATTTTGGTACAGGTCATACACTTGCCTAAAATCAAGTTCCATTTCAGTGACATAAAACTGACCGACCGGATAGGTTTTCACCACTCGCGCCCCGCGGATCACCCCTTGCAGTGAAGCACGCAACTGCTCATTGCCCAGCAGCGCCTGCCCCATCGTCACTTTGTAATCTACTTTCTGGCCATACACCTGTTCGGCGAGCTCTTTATAAGCTTCGAGCTTGGAGGCTTTCATCGCCATCAGCATCCGCTCTTCTTCTGTCGCGGCTTTTTGCTCGGTTAAAGGCGCATAACCCACAGCTTTGATCAGCGGGAAATTATCCGGTGGTACCGACTCCCACTGCACTTCTTTATCCATAAACAAACTACAACCTGAAAGTGCCAGGCTGGCTAACAAGGGCAGCAAAAATTTGTTCATTATTCACCTTCTGTCGTTCGGTAGCGGCTGTAGCAGAACTCACACTGCAACAGCAACGCTGGATGGCACATGTCTGGGTAAAACCCTGCAGAATTCACGCCAGAATTATGTTTAGCCAAGAGCAGGCACGTAAATTGCTTTGTGCTGTTATCAGTCAGTGGAGATTTTTATATGCGTAAGTTAGCAGGCGCCGCAATGCTGCTTCTGGCAGGCCAGGCTCAGGCCGAATGGTACGAAACCACAGGCCAGGCTGCGATCCGCAATGGTGATCAGGCTGCAGCCAGGGCTCAGGCCACTGAAGATGCGGTGAAACGGGCATTGTTATTTGCCGGCGTGTCGGTGCGCAGTGTGCAGCAGGTCACTGACGGTCTTTTGACACAAGACAGCATGCAGCTCAAAAGTCATGGTGAAGTGCAGCAGGTGCATCTGGTGTCAGAGCGCGCCAGCAATGGCACTTTTGAAGTGACAATTCGCGCCGACATAGTGCCGGGCGAAGCCGCCTGCCCTAATGTGGCCTATAAAAAGAAATTGCTGATTGCGCCTTTTAAATTAAAGGTGCCGGAACAGGCTGTGATTGGTGGTTTATTTGAACTTGGCAAAGTTAGCAGCGAGCTTTTTAACGACAAACTGACTGAGCTTAGTCAAAGCAGCTGGACTCAGACTCTGCCGGCCCCTATCGATGCCGAAAAATTAAGTTATCACGAACGTCAAGCCATCAGCCGGCAATATGGTGCCCGTTATCTGTTAAGCGCTACTTTAAACGACGTGTCACTGGGTGAAACTCAGGGCACCAACTGGCAATTCTGGAGTGACGCTGACCGCGAGCGTTTTTACCATCTGCAGTTATCAGTGTTTGATTTGGCCGAAGCAAAACTAGTCATGCAGCAAAAGTATCAGACGTCTGCTATCTGGCGTGTGCGTAAAACCACGGCGTTAGATCCACAATATCACAGATTCTGGCAAACCAGCTATGGCCAGGCAGCACGACGGGTGCTGGATGCCGCAGTGCTGGATGTGGAAGAAGCCATCCGTTGTGAACCCGTCGTGGCCGAGCTGTTGCAGGTCAGAGACAATCAGGTGCTGCTGAACCTGGGCAGCGCTCATGGTGTAGAAATTGGCGACACCTTTACCCTGGTGCACCGGCGTGAACTGAACGACAACTTTGGTCGGACCCAGCCGTTATTAGCAGTAACGGATATGACAGTCCGGGTCACCCAGTTAAGCCATGAAGCAGCCTGGGCACAGAGTGTCGATGCGCGCTTACTGGCCAATGTGCAGGTGGGCGATCTGGCAAAAGCAGCACAAAAAGTGGTACAGGATGAATGGGTTGAACAAGAGTCGACCGGACAAGAATAAGTGGCCTGGCAATAGCTGAAACTACAGCCTGCCCCAGAGTTGCGGTACCTCAGTGAAAGAAAAGCAAGCTCTGGCGCAGCAGCAACTCTGGCTGCGCATTTGTAACAATAATGTGCAGCAATAAAGCCATCTATTGCTGCAGCTGTTTGATTATTCAGCAACTATCGGCAAATAAATGCAGCATCAATTGACAAAAGGCCACATTTTTAGCAGCATGTGGCGCCGTTGAGTCAGAAGCACACCCTGGCAGCTCAGCCTGCAACTCAATAGACAACGCGGTAAAATACGGCCCCATAGTTAAATGGATATAACGGCCCCCTCCTAAGGGGCAGTTACAGGTTCGATTCCTGTTGGGGCCGCCATTTCAGCTTTTGTATTGCCCGTTATTCCCTCTCGCAAAACAGTCACAGATCACAAAAACCTCAATGAACCACAAGCTCGGTTAACCGCAATCTCAGATAACAATCTCAGATAACAATAAGCTAAGATAAAAGCCGGCTTCCGTTCAAAGCTGTGGCTGCTTTTAATGCTATGAGGCGAAGTGCTTTACGCAAAAAAAACGGCAGTCTGTCACTGCCGCTTCGCTTTTTGGCCACCTGATACCAGGGTTGGGCTTGAAGCCCTCTGGCCATTAAGGCTGAATTTGTTGTAATACCAGATGTGGCACCATAGTGCTGGCTGCAGCTATCACTTTATGTCCCTGCACAGATACCACTCTGCTGTTGATTTGAATACCACGGCGGGTGGCCACCAGGGTGCCAGTCATCACATAATCCATACCGACTTTTTGCTGCAACTTCAGCACATCGCGTGACAGTGCAACATCTCCTCTTGGACTGACATCAATGTCCCGGGTCAGTTTATATTCAATCACATCGACACCATATTGCGGCAGCAAAGTCACCATAGCTTCGGCAAACTGATTGCCCAGCGCCGTGGTTTGCTCCAGACTATCGTCAAATTCCACAAAACTGGTAATGCCAACTTTGGCACCCTTCAGCTCGTCAAACCCGGCCAGTTTAAAAGCCAGCTGCGCTGCGTAATCAGTTAACTGTTTGCGGCTTTGCGGCAGCTCAGGGTAAGGTGACAATGTGACGCTGTGCGGCCCGCCCTGCTGATAAGCGCTCTGCTGCTCAGACGGCAGATTTTTGCGCTGCAGTGGCGCTTTTTGCACCACAGGCCAAATCGGTTTGGCCCCTGGCTCTGCCATAATTTTATCCAGCTGCGACACAGTCGGAGCCGACTGCACAGGTGGCGCTTCCGGCATCACTTTGTCTTCAATCACAGTACCGTCTGTGGCAACGCTGCTGCCCGCCAGACTTTGTTCCTGCTGCATTTGCTCCGACAAGCTTGCTTCGCTGTGGCTGTCAGTCCTGTTGTCAGTGCGGTCAGCCTGAGCATTCTGACAATCACATAACTGGCTGCAACCGCTTAATGCCAGTAGCAACAACACTGCTATCGAGCGCATGTTATTCACCCTGCTTTAAATAAAGTTTGCCTTGTGTCGCCGAAGGCAACACTGCATTGGCCACATTTTGCGGAATAAAACTCTGGGCTGTCGCCAGCACTTTTTTACTGGCCACAGAAACAATACGGGCATTAACCAAAGTGCCGCCCTGATGCGCCACTAAGGTGCCGCCCAACACAAATTCTATCGGCTGTTCTTCACGCAGCTCCATAAAGTCGCGGCTGAACACAAAATCTCCTTTGGGCGTGACGCGGATAAAATCTGTGGTTTTAAAGTCGACCACATTTAAGCCAAACTGATGAATTTCATGCATAAAACCTTCAGAAAGCTGATTACCCAGTAAATCAGCCTGATCATAAGCGCCATCCAGATAAACAAAACTGGTGACCCCGATAATCATGCCGTCTTTGACCAAATCTAAATTGGCTACTAAGTCATGCATCATGCCCTGAATATAATGATTCACCGTTACCTGCGCCTGGGGCAGATAGTTTGGCAGCGTTTTTTGCGCCGCCATCCGGGTGGCCTGATAAGCTGCACCATCGTATAAAGCCGGAGTCACATATAAAGGTGCATTACCATTACCGGCAGGAACCACAGGCACTGTGGCTTTCGGGGTATTTTTCAGCTGTATTTGCGCCTGAGCCTGATCTTCGGCCTGCTGTTTGGCAGCCACTGCTTTGTCCCATTTATCTATCGATGCGCAGGCCGTTAATCCCAGGCACAGCGTCAACATCATTAATTTAGCTGTCATAATCATCCCCATTTCAACGCAAAAACCTGGTGCTGTTGTGCCCATTATTGGCTATTGCGATATAACATTTGTTGGCGCAGCTGCACCTGCTCTGCACTGCCAAGCACTGAACTTGGTACTAAATCCGACGCCGCAGCTATCACTGTATTGGTCTGGATATCGACCAGCCGGGCATTTACTGTAGTGTAATTTTCAGATTGATTGAGCGTACCTGCTATTACATAACGCACCGACTGTTGCGTGGCCAGCTCATTAATATCCCGGCTTAACATGCGCTCATGGTCGGCATAAATTTTTACTGAAGAGGCAAGGCGCAGCTCTTTCACCTGATAACCGAGCTGACTGGCAACGGTCAGCATGCTTTCCTGTAACTGCAAACCCAATAAATTCATCGACAAATTATAAGGATCAGGCGCCAGAGATTTGACGTCGGTAAAACTCACCACGGCAATAGCACCAGGCGTAATAGGTTTTAAGTCCTTAAATAACCTATCGGCAATACGTTCGGTGTAATACAGCAGCGGCGTAACGGCAACTTCTGGCTGCAACACGGCAGTTTGCTGCCGCTGTTCAGGCTGCTCCGGCAGCTGCACACAGGCGGTTGTGAACAAAGCTGTGCTCAGCATCAAAGCGGCTTTGGCGGTATTCATCAGTTATGTACCTCAGATTTGAGATCCCGACAGCTGGCATTGTTGCCACCTGCTGCGATTTTGGGAGCCAGATATCTGCGAATTTTGCAAAATCAGTGCCAGCTTGTACTGACGCCTGCCAGCGCTCTGGTTATACTGTGCGGCTTTTTTGCCGGGCCCGACTGGCCTTGCACTGCAGAATTTTCAGGAACCGATAATGCAAGCTTGTTATACCGGAATTGATTTTGGCACCTCCAACTGCACAGCAGGCTGGCTGGAAAACCAGGAACCTGTGCTGGCGCCGCTGGACGCTGACGGCCCTTATTTAAGCTCGGCGCTTTATATCGAAAAAAACCGCAGTGACGATCAGGACGAAGACGAGCCTTATATCAACGAAAGTTTAAGCCGGCTATTGCAGCAGCAGACCAAAGTGCATTTAGGACAAAGCGCTCACCAGAGTTACAGCAGTAATCCACTGGCCGGGGTTTTTATCCGCTCGCCCAAATCAATGCTCGGGTCCAGATTAACGCCGGCACAAAGCCAGATTTACCGGCAAATTTGCACTTTATTGCTCAAAGACATTAAACAAAAAGCAGAATTGGCGCGTGGTGCTGAGTTGCCTTATGCCGTGCTCGGCCGGCCTGTACATTTTCAGGGTATAGACGGCGCTTTGGGCGATGATAGAGCCGAAGCTATTTTGCGCTTAGCGGCGCAGGATGTTGGATTTAAAGAAATTCAGTTTGCCTATGAGCCCGTTGCTGCCGCTGTGGAATACGAGCGCAGCCTGACTCAGGAACAACTGGTGCTGGTGGTGGATATTGGCGGGGGAACCAGCGATATCAGTTTAATCCGCCTCGGGCCCAAACTGGCCATGCAGACCGATCGCAGCAACGACTTATTGGGTCACGCCGGGCGCCGTATTGGTGGGGTGGATATGGACATTAAACTGGCCATTTACGGCTTAATGCCGCTGCTGGGTCGCGGCAGTCTGGCGACGACAGGCCGGCCTTTGCCCAACGCGCTCTTTAGTGATGCGGTCAATATTATTGATATTCAGGCACAGGAAAACTTTTACCGTGAACAAAGTGCGGCGGAAATTCAGAGTTTGATCAAACTTGCCACAGACCCCCACAAAGTCAGCCGTTTACTGAAACTCTATCAGCAACATTTAAGTTATTACCTGGTGCAAAAAGCCGAACAGGCCAAAATAGCGCTGGCAGAGAATGCTCAGGTGCAGGTGGAACTCAGTCGCCTGGAAGCACAGCTTCATCAGCAGATTGACCTGCAAATGCTTGATCAGGCCATTTATATTGAACTGAACGGCATTAAAAAGCTGATAGAACACAGCCTTGCCAGCGCAGCTGCCAAACCTGATGTGATTTTTTTAACAGGCGGCGCTTCTGCGGCCAAAGGTGTGATTCAGCTGCTGCAACAACTGCTGCCCGATGTACCGCTGGTGCATGGCGACCGCTTTGGCTCCGTTGGCAAAGGTTTATGCACTATAGCTGCCCGGCATTTTGCTTAAACCAAAAAGAGGCTGCGTAAATCAGTGTTTTAAGAAAGGCTTGAGCATTCTGATAGCACTTGGGCCCGATACCGGTTAGAATGCGCGACTTTTTTGTACAGCCCCCCAATTTCGGCGTGCTGACAATATGTGGGGTTATTGATGTCATTTTCGTTATTAGGTTTACAACCTGCCATTTTACAAGCCGTTGAACAAGCAGGTTATAACCAGCCGACACCTATCCAGCAGCAGGCGATTCCTGCAGTGCTGGCCGGTCGGGATTTACTGGCTGCAGCGCAAACAGGTACGGGCAAAACCGCTGGTTTTGTGCTGCCGATTTTACAAAAACTCAGCCAAACCAAATCCAGACATCCGCGCCCTACCCGCGCTCTGATTTTGACGCCTACACGCGAGCTGGCGGCGCAGATCGGTGAGCAAATTACCAAGTACAGCAAATTGCTGGATCCAAAATTAAAACATCTGGTGGTATTTGGTGGTGTCAACATCAACCCACAAATGATGGCGCTGCGCGGTGGTGTGGATATTCTGACCGCAACCCCTGGCCGTTTATTGGATTTAATTGGCCAGAACGCCGTTAAAATTAACGAAGTTGAAATTCTGGTGCTGGATGAAGCCGACCGGATGCTGGATATGGGTTTTATCCGCGATATTCAGAAAATTCTGAACCTGCTGCCAAAAATCCGTCAGAACCTGTTGTTTTCAGCCACTTTTGACAATGAAATCAAACAACTGACCAATAAGCTGTTAAAAGATCCATTGATGATCAATGTCACACCGGAAAACAGCACAGCAGAAAAAATTGAACAAAAGGTGTATCACGTGAGCAAAGGCCAAAAAACCGGTGCTTTGATCACTTTAATTGAACAAAACAACTGGCAGCAAGTGCTGGTGTTTATGGCCACCAAACACGAAGCCAACCGCCTGACCGAAAAACTGGAAGCAGCCGGCATCAGTGCTGCTGCTATTCATGGTAATAAAAGCCAGAATGCCCGCACCGCCGCTTTAGCCGGTTTTAAAAACAATTCAGTACGCGTTTTGGTGGCATCCGACGTTGCCGCCCGTGGTATTGATATTGCCGAACTGCCTTTTGTGGTGAACTTTGCGCTGCCACGTTCAGCTGCTGATTATGTACACCGTATTGGCCGTACCGGTCGTGCCGGTAAAGCAGGTTTGGCCGTGTCTTTGGTGTGCCCGGATGAAATGCCACAGTTAAAACAAGTGGAAAAGCTGATTGGCATGAAAATACCGGTGGCAGAACTGACCGGTATTGTCAGCAATGCACCAAATGACCATGATTTAACAGTGCGTCCACCGCGCTCGCCTCGGCCACAACATAAAAAACCTGCCGGCGCCAATACTCAGGCAACTGCCCGTTCAGGCCAGCCACGTAAGCCACAGACTGCCAAAGGTCAAACTGCCAACGGTGAAAAACCAGCTGGCGGTCAACGCCCTGGCCGTAACCCGCAAGCCAATGGCAATAGCACCAACAATGCCGGCGGCAACAGAGCCAATCATGGCAAAGTGGCGCCACGTCGTAGCGAACATAGCTCACAAGGCCAACAAGCAACTGGCCAGCGCCGCAGCGATCAGTCAGGCACCAGCACAGCAGCACGAGCTGCTAAACCGGCTGGTTCACAAGTTTAAGCCGTCAGTAAAATACCTGAGCCTGAAATATCAGGCTTAGGTATTATCCTCAGCATCACATTTTTCTGCGCCGATACATAAAAAGCATCATGCCATCAAGCCATGCCAGCTCAGGCAACAGCAACAGCACTGATAACGCAGCCGCTTTGATTGGCCTTAGGTTAAACCAGGCACTGGCACAAAGTGGCCTTTGTTCACGAAAAGCTGCTGCCAGGCTCATTTCTGAGCTCAGAGTGACAGTCAATGGCAAGCAACAGCCGCATCATTATCAGGTGAAAAGCGGTGATGTTATTTTGCTCGATGGCAAGCCACTGCCCGCTCCGGCACCTTTGCAATATTGGCGGTATCACAAGCCGGTGGGCATCGACTGCAATCTGAATAACAAAAAAGACAGTTTAAAACAGCTGCTTGAGAGCCTGCCACTGCGGTTATTTCCACTGGGACGGCTGGATAAAGACAGTTGTGGTTTATTGCTGCTGAGCAACGACGGCGCTTTGGCGCAAAAGCTGATGCACCCATCTTTTGCCCATCAGAAAACCTATCAGGTGACAGTTGATAAACCACTACAAGATTTGATGTTACATCGTTTAGCACAAGGTTTAACTTATCAGGTGGGGCCCCATCTTTATCAGACTTTGCCCTGTCAGCTGCAGCCTCTGACTGAACACAGCTTTCAAATTACCCTAACCCAGGGCCTGAACCGGCAAATCCGTTATATGTGCCGTGAAGTTGGGCTTAAAGTGCTGCATTTACAACGGACCCATATCAACCAACTGGCTTTGGGAGATTTAGCGGAAGGACAAATGCAGCAGTTAAGCAAAGCCGAGCTGCAGTTATTACAAGGCTGCGCTCAGTCAACTGCAGAGCCGGCAGCATCATAAAAACTGCGCCTTCAGGCAGCTTTGGCCACCACAAAAGGCCTGAGCTTCAGACTGAGCCATAAGGTCAGCAATAACATCAATACCGAGCCCAGCACCACGCCTGGCCATTTGACATAACTCCAGAACGGATGCAGGTAAAAACTGCCGGTGCTGGCGCCTACATAATAAAACACCAGATAGAGCGCACTGGCGCTGGCTTTGGCGCGGGTTGCATGCTGATTCACCCAGCCGGTGGCCAGGCTGTGGGTTAAGAAAAAGCCAAAAGCATTGATAAAAAAGCCCAGCACTATGCCGGTTAAAAACGGCAATAAAGTGATTAAAGTGCCGGCGATCATAGTCAGAATACCCAGCGCCATGCCCTGGGGCGGGGTTAGTTTTTTGCTGACTTTACCCGACATGGCAGAGCCAACAGTGCCGGTGAGATAAGTTAAAAACAATAAACCTATCCAGCCGGAAGATAAATTATAAGGTGCAGCTGATAGCGCAAAACTAATATAAGTATATTGATTTAAATAGATAAAAAAGTTAAGACCGCCAATCAGGTAAGTGAGCAGCAATACTTTTTGCCTCAGGTGAAACAGATTGTCGGCAACGGCCTGGCGCCAGGAAAAAGGCTTGGCAACAAAATGGCGGGATTTTGGCAAATAACGCCACAGCAGCAGCACCAGCACCAAACTCAATAGCGCCATGGGCCAGAACGCCCATTGCCAGTGTCCAAGCTCTGCCGAAAAACCGGCCAGCACCCGACCGGAAATACCGCCTAAGGAACTCGCGCTAATGTAATACCCCACAGCGGCCAACAGCGCAGGCTTACTGAGCTCCTCGCCCATATAAGCAATGGCAATAGCCGGCAGGCCGCCAAGGCAAAACCCTTGCAGCGCACGCCAGAATAATAAACTCTGATAAGACTGCACCTGAGTGATGGCAACAGTGGCCAGCAGCATGCCCACTAAAGTCCAGAGCAGCACATTGCGCCGGCCGACAGCATCCGACAAAGCACCATAAAATAATAAACTCACGCCAAGCGCCAGAGTGCCAATGGCATAACTCCAGCTGGTTTGTAGCGGGCTTAAGGCAAAACTGCGGCTGAGTTCAGGCAATAAAGGTTGCAGGGCGTGCAAATTAGCGAACACCACCACTGCGGCAAAACTTAAGATCCAGGTGATACAACGATAACCACTGCTGGATTTTTCATAAGGCGCTGCGGTGAATGATTGAGGCATGACAAAACTGCCAAAGCAAAAAGTGGTTTTATTGTAACGGCTTGCATCATGTTACGCGAGTGCAGCCAGATCACTTCGCCAGATTGTATACAAAAAGCAGCTGCATTCGGATGGTCATTGTGTATCATAGAGCGGTTTTTTGCCCCCTGAATTTTGAGGATGTTCTGATGCGTTTATCTCTGTTAAGTCTGGCAATTGCCAGCAGTTTGCTGCTGACCCAATGTACTGAAGCGCCCGTTGCCCCTGATACGTCTGCCAGCAAGGCTGCTACTGCAGAAAAAGCGCAGGCCGCAGTTTTTTCCGCCGAAGCAGCACAAGCTGTTTATCAGGAAGCGACACAAGTGCTGTTTCAGGCCAGACCGCTTAGTGCATCGGCTTATAACCTGAGTGTGGATCAGGTGGGTAAAGAATATCAGGCGGAAATGGACATCTATAACAGCGCGGCCGAAGCTGAACTTCGCAGCAAAATGGCAGCGCTTGCCGCCAAATTACTAGCCATGCCACAACCCACTGAGGCCCAGCAAGCCGATAACCTGGCCGTGATGGCCAATATTCTGAATTTTTACGCCGGCGACAGTCGTTTTCCGCAAGGTTATATTGATGTCTGGATGGGGCACTCGCCTTTTATTATCAATCAAATCAATGGCCCAACCATAGATATGGCCGGCGCTTTACTGAATTCTCATCCCATCAATAACCAAACCGATGCTGAAGCTTATTTAAGCCGGCTGGAAAAATTTGGCCCTGCGCTTAAAGCAGTCAGCGACAAATTTAATACCGATGTTAAAAACGGTTTTATCCCGCCACGTGTGCTGCTGGATAAAGCCCGCCCTATTTTGCAAAGTTATAGCGACAACAGCACCAACCATGCACTGTATAAAGATTTTGCTGCCAAATTGGATAAAGTTGCTGCGCTCAATCCGGAGCAAAAACAGCAGCTGCTGCAAAAAGCCGCCAATCTTATCAGCACTGTGGTGGCCCCTGCTTACCAGCAATTGGTCAATGACGTAGTGGCGACTTTACCGCATGGCCGCAGTGAAGCCGGTATCTGGGCGCAGCCAAACGGCAGCGACTTTTATGCCTATTCTGTGAAACAGCTGGGCGATACAGATTTAACGCCGGATCAAATTCACCAGATTGGTCTGGACGAAGTAGCCCGTATCAGCCAGGAAATGGACAGCATTCTTAAAGCCAATGGCTACCATGAAGGCACAGTGGGCGACAGAATGACGGCGCTGAACGAAGAAAGCCGCTTTTTATATGAGGACTCAGACGAAGGCCGGGCACAGCTGCTGTCCGATTTAAACGGTTATATTGCCGAAATGGACAAACGTATTGGCGAGCAGTTTGCTACCCGCCCGCCTTATAACGTCGAAGTGCGCCGTATTCCGGTAGAAATTCAGGACAGCGCTCCAGGCGGTCAATATACCAGCCCTTCCATTGACGGCAGCAAACCAGGTATTTATTGGATCAACCTGGCCGACATGAAAGCCAACGCCAAATTTGATTTAAAATCATTAACCTACCATGAGGCCAACCCTGGCCATCACTGGCAAATTGCACTAAATCTGGCACAGGATCAACTGCCACTGCTGCGCCGGCTGGCTTCTTATAACGCCTATTCTGAAGGCTGGGGTTTATATTCCGAGCTGGTGGCTTATGAAATGGGCATGTACAAAGATGATGCTTTTGGCAACCTGGGCCGGTTAAAAGCTGAGTTGTTCCGTGCTGTGCGTCTGGTGGTGGATACCGGTCTGCACGCCAAAAAGTGGAGCCGCGAACAGGCTGTGCAATATATGGCACAAACCACAGGCACGGCATCGTCTGATGTTATTTCTGAAATTGAACGTTATATGGCCTGGCCAGGACAAGCTTTGGGTTACAAACTGGGCATGCTGAAAATTGTTGAATTGCGCCAGTTTGCCAAAACCGAACTTGGTGATACCTTTGATATCCGGGCTTTCCACGATTTAGTGTTATTAACCGGCGCAGTTCCTATGGCAGTGCTGGAACAAAAAGTAAAAAGCTGGGTGGCCGCGCAAAAAGCCAGCGCTGCTGCAAACTAAACCCATCAGGGGCTGGGAGATGACAGCCCCTGCTGTTCAGAAGGATTTGTACCATGAGCAATAGCAATCAGGCCGAATGGCTGTTACTGCAACAAAGTTATGATCAGATGGAAAAACAGGCACTGTGGCTCAAAGTGGTGGCTATGGTGCTGTGGCTTTATCTGGTGCAAAACCAGAGTGGTTTGTTGCTGCAACTTGGTGTGGTGCTGTTGTTCTGGCTGCATGAGGCTCTGTGGAAAACCCAGCAAAGCCGCACTGAAAGCCGGCTATATGCGCTGGAACAAGCGACGCAACAAGCGCAGGACATTGGTTGTTTATGGCATCACAGCTGGCAACAACAAAGAGGCGGCCTGCTGCAGTTATTGACCGGTTATCTGAAAAACAGCATCAAACCCACAGTGGCTGTCACTTATGTTATTTTGCTGGGCGCCAGCCTGGTGCGACACTTTAACTAAGCGCCAAACCTGCTAAACGCAAAAGCTTTAAAGCGTAAAAACCCCAAGCCACAAATAACTCAGGCAGCACTAGCTGCCTTTTTTATCAGCACAACTTTAAACAGCAGCCAGGCAAGCTCAGGGGGCTGGAGCGATGTCGCCGGTTTTGCTGCTTCATTTTTACCACTGGTTTTGTCGCGCTGGTTTTATTTGGCAGCCTTTGCCAGGCTGGTGTTGAAATATGTTGGCGCGCTCTTTTTCCATCCAAATTTTTTATCTGTATTGCCAATAGCCTGAACACCGCATTATTGCTGCATTATTGCCCTGCTGCCTCGTTACTGCGCTGTTGTTGCTGCCTTGTTTTTCGGCTTGCTCCGGCAACGTCCCCAATTTGGTTAGTTTCAAAAGCATAAAAAAAATTCAATGCTTATGCTTAAATATACTTATTGATTATATTGTATACAGTATCCTGTATTACTAATATGTGACAGCCTTATGGCAAATATATAAATAATAACCATAGACTCAGCAGGAACTTCGTATGAACACAACAGTAACCCAAAGCGCCTGGCAAAACAGCACCAAACCGGCGCTGCTCGCCGCCGCCATCAGTCTGGCATTATGTAGCCCGGCACTTTTAGCTCATTCAGCCCAGCTCCCGGAGCTGCAACCGGCACCGGCGCAGCCACAGTCGCAACCAACACAAATGTCACAACAAAGCCAGTGGGTGCCTAAACATGCTCAGGATCGCACTGTGATCAACGCCCCTGTCGAAGCCTTACCTGAGCATTTGTCAGAAAAAATCACCGACGAAGACAGTTATTTCCGCGCACACAGTAAAGCGCAACAACTGGCGGCCGACGAAGCACAAAGCGCTGATGTTTGCGCCACTGCGTTATCCGGTTATGGCAGCAAAACCGGTCAAGCTTTGGTTGACCATATTCTGAATAATCCCAACCATTGTATTAATGGTTTATTTAATGGTGAGCCTAATTCCATCAGTGCTTTTAGCGCCACAAATATGGCTTTTGTTGCCAATGCCACTGCGAGCCTTGCCAGCAGTTACAACGCCAGCGGCACTGAAGTCAGTATCGGTAAACTGTATTATTTCCTGCGTGCCGGTTATTTTGTGCAGTATTACCACAGCAACAAAATTCCGGCTTATCCACAAAGTGTCACCACCGCCATTCGTGCGTCGCTGGATAATCTGGTAAATAACCCGGTGTTTTATCAAAACTCGGCAGTGAACGGCAT
This sequence comes from Rheinheimera sp. 4Y26, assembly GCF_025245835.1. Classification (GTDB taxonomy): domain Bacteria; phylum Pseudomonadota; class Gammaproteobacteria; order Enterobacterales; family Alteromonadaceae; genus Pararheinheimera. Next base: position 35,592 of record NZ_JAOBWS010000010.1, on the reverse strand, counting down.
GAATATTCAGGACGCGCTGACGCTGATGGACAGCGCCGGAGAAAATCTGCGTTATCTGCCGGTGGTAAAAGAATGGCTGCAGCGTTGGAACAGCAGTTATGCCAGCGAATGGTATATGCGCGGTGCGGTGAACCAGATTTTTGTCATTTTATTCCGCGGCCACCAAAATGCTGATTTTGCTCAGGCAGTGGTTAACGACACAGTGCTGATTAACCGTTTGGGTAATTTTGCCCGCCAAAGCTGGATGATTGGCACTGATGCGTCATTTTTGCAGGAAAACGCCGCTGCCGAACTGGCGCGTTTTTTACAATATCCAAACGCCGCTATTGCCGCTGACGTAAAAACCCATGTCGGCGCCATTTTGAGCCAATACAGCATGAATGGCACAGGCTCTGCCGTCTGGCTGCGGGTTGCTTCTTCCGTGGATTATTACGGCAAGTGTGCCGAATACAATATCTGTGGTTTCCAGGCTCAGCTGGAACAACAAGTGTTGAGTAAACAACACTCATGCAGCAGCTCGCTTAAATTCCGCGCTCAGGATATGACCAGCACAGAATTTAACGATTCCTGTACCGCATTAAATGCCCAGGAAAGTTACTTCCACACTTTCCTGCGCACCCAAAACCGCCCTGTACCTGATGATCTGAACAGCAATCTGGAAATGGTGGTGTTTGATTCCAGCTCAGACTATGGACAGTACGCCGGTTTATTTTTTGGCATCGACACCAATAACGGCGGTATGTATCTCGAAGGCAATCCGGCACAACAGGGTAATCAGGCCAGGTTTATTGCTTATGAAGCCGAATGGCTCAGGCCAGAATTCCATATCTGGAACCTGACGCACGAAATGGTGCACTACCTCGACGGCCGTTTTAACCTCAAAGGTGATTTTGCGGCCTCTAAAGTCGACACTCATAAAACTGTATGGTGGACTGAAGGTCTGGCCGAATATGTGTCAAAGAAAAACCGCAATGACGCCGCCATCAATCTGGCGCGCAGCCGCCAGTTTGCCCTCAGTGAAATTCTGGCCAACACCTACAGCAGCGGTCAGGACAGAGTGTATCGCTGGGGTTATCTGGCAGTACGTTTTATGTTTGAAACCCAGGGTGCAACAGTCACCAATCTTCTTACGCATTTTCGCAGCGGTGACTACGACGCCTATTTAGCAGCAGTCAATGCAATTGGCACCAGCCTGGACACGCAGTGGTACAACTGGCTGAACACAGTGCAGAGTAACGACACCATACCGCAGGTGACCATAGGCCAGACCGGCGGTGACAATGCGGCTTTACAAAGTGGCGTGGCCAAAACCGGTTTAGCCGGAGTCAAAGACAGCTGGTTGCATCATTATATTGAAGTACCGGCCAATCAGGCCAAACTGGAAGTGGTGCAAGCTGGCGGCAGCGGTGATGCCGATTTATATCTGCAACATGCAGCACAACCTACCTTACAAAGTTATCAGTGCCGGCCATATATTGGCGGCAATGCTGAAAGCTGCACCATCAACAATCCGGCCGCCGGCCGCTGGTATGTGTCGAGTTTTGGTTATACCAGCTTTAACAATGTCAGTGTGACAGCCACCCTGACGGCACGGCCACCACAGCCGGACGCCTGTGCCACCCAATCGCCGGTGGATTACATCGCGCTGCAGGCCGGCCAGATGTATTGTGTGGTGGCGGGCAGCAGTAATTACACTTACTTCTATTATTACAATGCCACAGCCAATGCCAGATTAAAGCTGAACCTGTATGGTCCGGTGGAAGGTAATGCTGATTTATATTTCAGCACCAGCAACTGGCCAACCAGCGACAGTTATCAACAAAGCTCAATTAATGCCGACAGCACAGAGCAGATCGTCACCAACCCGCTGCCGGTCGGTTGGAGTTATATTGCGGTCAAAGGCAATCCAAGCCGCGGCCAAACCACGTTGGTGGTAACAGCACAATAACAATGAAGATCAATTCACCACAAAGTGAATAAACACAAAGGCCGGTGCAAGACCGGCCTTTATTTTTGCTAAGCAATAACAGCAAGCTTCAGTTAAACAGAGGGCGTATCAGCAGGCGTTTTCACCCGGGTGACCAGCAGCTGGTCAATTTTATAACTGTCGATATCCACCACTTCAAACTTATAACCCTGATGCAGCACAAAGTCGGTCCGTTTTGGAATTTTGCGCAGCATGTACATCATAAAACCGGCAATGGTTTCGTAATTTTCCTGATCCGGGAAGTGATCAATAGCCAGCACCCGCATCACATCATCCAGCGGTGTTAAACCTTCCACCAGCCAGGACTCGTCATCGCGTTTTACAATCTGCTCTTCTTCAGAATTCACCAGCTCGCCCATCACAATGCTCATCACATCGTTCAGGGTGATCATGCCAACGACCAGTGCGTATTCGTTTAAAATCACCGCAAAATCCACCCCGCTGGATTTAAAATGCGCCAGCACTTCATACAAAGACAAAGTATCGGGAATGATCAGCGGGGTACGCAGCACCCCTTCGCGGGTTAACGAAATAGACTGTTCATGCAGCACCTGCATCAGAATATCGCGGGTGTCGACATAACCCACCACTCTGTCGAGCGCTTCATCACAAACAATAAACTTGGCATGCGGATGTTCAGCAATTTTGGCTTTGATGCTGTCGGTCGATTCTTTTAATAAAAAATAAATCAGGCTCTCGCGTGGTGTCATGGCCGAGGTGACAGTGCGCTGGTCCATATCAAAGACGTTTTCCAGCAAAGTATGCTCCTGCTGGCGCAGCACGCCGGCTTCAGCCCCTTCGTCCATCATCGAAATAATATCTTCAGGCGTGATTTGATCTTTGCGTGCGATTGGCACATTAAAAAGTTTAAACACACCATTGGCCACACCGTTAAACAGCAGCACCAGCGGTTTTAAAATCACCAACAGCCATAAAATCGGCCGCACCACTGTAATAGCCACCTGCTCAGGCGCTAACATCGCCAGCCGTTTGGGCATTAAATCGGCAAATAAAATAAACAGCGCCGTGACAAAAAACACCGATAAACCAAAACCTAAAGACTGCAGCGCCGGGCCCTGGTACACCAGCTGCAACAACTCAACAAAAGTCGGAGTAAATGCGGCTTCACCTAAAATACCGCCCAGAATAGCCACGGCATTGAGGCCAATCTGAATAATGGTAAAAAAGTTGCCCGGATGTTCCTGCAAATCCAGCACCAGCTTGGCGCGGGGTTCACCTTCAGACAGCAGCTGGCGCAACCGTAATTTGCGCGCCGCCGCCAGCGCTATTTCCGACATGGAAAAAAACGCACTGACACTAATCAACAATAAAATGATAAACAAATGTTCAAACAAAGACATGGATCTACTCACCAGGCTGGAGCCAGCTTGCCTTGTTGCATTCTGCGCCCATTAGTTGAAATAAATATGACAACGCTGAACAGTATAGGCGGTTAGCTGTTTTATTTCAGCTGCTTAGCAAAAGATGTCGCGGCGCCCGCCTGCCAGAGCAAAACGGGCGCGGATGGAAGTTTTAGCTTTTTAAGTGCTCAGCAAGAAATTTTTGTACAGCGCGAAAATAAATCTCCTGGTTTTGCGGTGCATAAAAACCATGAGCTTCGTCGTTAAACTCCAGCCACTGGTAACTTTTACCCGCTTTATCCAACGCATTTTTCAAACGCTCTGCATGTTCCACAGGGGCTCTTTTGTCTTTTTTGCCATGAGCAATCAATAAACTGGCTTTGAGTTTATTCACCTGATACAGAGGTGAAAAAGCCTTTAACTGCGCTTCGTCTGTGCCAATCACATCATGTAAATAAGCATCACCAAAACTAAGCTCCGGCAAATCACCCTTTTGCGCCAGCAGGCTCAAATCGTAAACGCCGGCTACAGCAACACCACACCGATATAAATCAGGTGCCAAAGTAGCAGCCTGTACCGTGGAATAACCGCCAAAAGAGGTACCCATAATACAAATATTGCCGGCTTTAGCATGACCTTGAGCTATGGCCCATTCAGTACCGGCAATAATGTCCCGCTGAATGGCATCCCCCCACTGCCGGTAACCTTTTTGCTGAAAGGTGGCGCCATATCCACCAGAACCACGGAAATTAACCTGCAACACGTTATAACCGGACATGGCCAGCAACTGCACCTCTGGGTCAAACCCCCAATAGTCCCGCACGTCATGAGGCCCACCATGTACCAGCACTACTGTTGGTTTTTCGGCAGATGCCACCGGGCTTTTTGTCAGATAACCATGCACTTCCAGGCCATCAAAAGAAGAGAACTTCACAGGTTCAGTACTGGCCAGTTTCAGTTGATTTAACTCGGGTTTTGTATCGGCAAGTTTGGCGACAGTACCCTTTTCATGGTCGTATAAATAGAATCTGGGAGCTGTCACATCAGAACTTGCCACCAACACCCATTTTTTGTCGTCATCGGTTTTACTGGTGATTTTCAGATTTTCGCCGGGGAAACTCTGCAATAAATCTTTAAATACCCGTGCTTCCTGATGATCTTCGGTTAAAAGTGCAAAAGATGGACGACCATCATACAGTTGCATCCCATACACAGCATGACCATCCGTGGTGGTGGTCACACCGGATACATCAACCTTTTTGTCGGTAAATACTTCGGTATAACTGCCGTCGGCAAAGCGGTATTCAAAAATACCAATCAAATCCTGCTGATAGTTGTCAGCAACATACAACCCCTGATTGTCGGCCGTTACCGCTATCGGATAAAAATGCGAGCCAAAAGCCCGTTGCGGCAACTGATGCCAGTCACTACTGTCTTGTGCCTTGATATAAACTTCACGTTGATTCTGCGCATTTGTGCCCACTGCAACTCTGGGGCGCCCGGATGGATCAGTCACTATCCTGGCATAAGACACCGGCGCTTTGCCCACCCCTTTGGTTTTACCGTTATACACATCCAGCTGCATAATGCTGGCAAGCCTGTCGCCACCGCTACTCATAGGCGTAGCGCTGATCACAATACGGTTTTTGTCATTGGCCCTGGTGTTTACAAACTCAGCCCAGGCCTGCATGCTTTGTTTCTTTTTGATATTGGAGCCTAAACTCTGCTCACCGGCCCGGTAACCAAACAACAACATCGCTTTTGAACCGTCATAATTTACTGCAAGCAACTCACCAAAATATTGTGGATTTTTCAACCAGGGTGAGGATTCCACCAACTTAATCACCACACGCTCATCCGACACCCAGCGGTAATCACCCACTTCCTGCATATTGCCGGCTTTGGCACTACCGACAGCTTTCATCGTTTTGGCATCAAAAAATATCAGCGACCTTTTACCCTCACTGTAAACAACTGCCGCCAGATGTTGACCATCAGGTGATATTTTAAAATCATCAAAAGTAGCTTGTTTGGCAAATAAAGCCGGCAGATCGGTTTGGGCTTTTAATTGTGCCGCAGGCAATAACAGGCAACATAAAACAAAACTGAGGGTATATTTCATTCGCTTTCCTTGTCTCTGAGTCCATAGTGGAAGGCATCAAAGTAACAAAAAAAGCATAAAAAACAACAGCATTTATCCTAATGCTGCTAAAAAGCTGCATTTCTTCGCATTATTGCCGTAAAAACAAATCTCTCGCTTGTTGATAGACCCAAAGTGCCAGTGCCGGGTCGTATCTTTCACCTTCATCGCGCATAAAGGCATGCGCTGCGTTCACTTCAAACCAGCTGAAATGAACCTGTTTTGCGCTCAGCGTCTGATAAATTTTGGCCCGGCCTTCGGCGGGAATATGCGGGTCTTGTTTGCCCCAAATCAGCATCAGCTCAGCTTTAATTTCACCGGCGCGCTCTAAAGTCTGGTCGCCCACCAAAGCGGGCAAAGTGTCGGAATGTAAGTCGGTGGCATATAAACAGCAGGCCGCGCTGATGGCTGGATTGAGCGCCGCCCGAAACGCCAGATGACCGCCAATACACACGCCATAACTCATCACCTTGCCGTTAAAAGTGCGCAAGCTGCGCAAATAATCCAGCATGGCCACCACGTCGCTGTCATGCGCCGGCAAAGGTTTTTGCCATTTATCCTGATTGCCTTTGTTTTTGCCAGCCTCGTCATAAGGCAGCACTGTGCCCTGAGGATTGAGCTCATGAAAAATTTCCGGCACCAGCACCAGAAAACCAAGGCCAGCGAGCAGCGTAGCAGCACGGGTAATAGGGCCTGTGATCTGGAAAATTTCCGAATAAAACAAAATAGCCGGGTAGCTTTGAACAGCGGCTTCTTCGTCATGCGGCGGTTTTTGCTCAGATAAAAAAGGCTGCGACGGTTGGAACAACCGGCACAACATAGGTCCTGTGGCTGTGGGTAAAATCTGTTGTGTTTGCTGAACTTGCATCAGTGCACCGGATGGCTATATGGCTGGAAATGACCTTATCTTAGCAAAAAGCGAAATAAAACAGCCAGTCGGATTTGTCGCTGGCTTTTGTGGCTCGCATTTGTGACTCGCTTTTGTTGCTGGCTTTTGTTTGTGTTTAAGCTGCTGTCACTGAGCTGCAGGCCCAGGCGCAGGCGCAGGCGCTGCCATTTTTTGTGGCAAGCGGATTTGCACCAATAACCCCTCGTCGACATTTTTCAGCAGCAGCTGGCCACCATGGGCTTCGACAATGTCGCGGCATAAAGTCAGGCCAATACCCGAGCCCTGCTGCTTGGTGGTAAAAAATGGCAATAACGCATGTTCCAGTAACGCAGGGCTGATGCCACCGCCATTATCCTTCAACGATATCTGCAGAAATTGTGGCTGCTCACTGAATTCCAGTTCAATTTTTATCGCATCGGCACCTGCTTCGTGGGCATTTTTCAGCAGGTTTAACAAAAGCTGCATCAGCTGGGACTGATCCAGCCACCAGCAACCGGTCGGCAACTCCCCCACCAGCTCAAACTCATAATGATCATGTAACTGATTAATCAGCCTGGGCCAGTTCACTTCAGCCAGACTTGGCGGCGGCAATTTGGCAAACTGAATATAAGCTTGTAAAAATTGGTTCAGGTGATGGCAACGTTCGCTGATGGTTTGCAAAATTTGTTTGAGTTCAGGCTGTGCCGCCAGTTGCTGCGCCGAATAAGCCAAAGACGACAAAGGCGCCAGGCTGTTATTGAGCTCATGACCAATCACCCGCAGTAATTTTTTCCAGGCGCTGAGCTCCTCGCGCTGAATTTCCTGAGTCATAGGTTTAAAAATATACAGCTGATGGCGGCGCTGATTCAGCAAAAACTGACTGGCCGACAAATGCCAGATGGCCGCTGGTTCGCCAAGATGAATTAAACCCGGTTGCTGGCTGGCCAAAAACGCCGGCAACGCACTGGCCAGCTGCGGTAAATGCTGCAGTACTTCATTTAATAACAACCCCTCAAAGCGCCGGCCCTGACTGAGCAATTGCCGCGCTGCCGGGTTACTCAACAGCACTCTGCCCTGCTCGTCTGTCAATAAAATAGCGCTTGGACTACTTTGTAATACGGTATCGAGCAGCAGTTCACGCTGGTATAAACCAGCACGCTGCTGACGAAGCTCAGCCGCCATGCTGTCTAAAGTGAGCGCCAACGGCATCAGCTCAGACAACACCGCTTTATTGGCGCTGCACTGATAAGCCTGATCCTGCAAATTACCGGCATACAGATTGAGCGCCGACAGCTCCAGCGCCAGGCTCTGCAGGCTTCGCACCAGCAGCAGCAAAAACAGCAGCAATAATACGGCCACCATCGCCAATAACAGCGGTGATGGCGCCAGCCAACTGATCAGCAACAATAAAGCAGCGGCAAAAAACACAAAACTGCCGCCGATTTTTTGCGACAAACTAAGGCGTGGCAATGCCATAAAACTCCATGCGCCGGTATAAAGCCTGGCGGCTGATCCCCAGCTGCTTGGCTGCTCTGGCAATGACACCACCGGCATCTTGCAGCGCCTGCTCTATTTGCTGCTGCTCAAAATCATCCAGCGCCCTTTTACCGGACGTCTCTTCCTGTGGCAAAGCTAAATCGGCCGGCTGAATTTGTGCTTCGGGTGCTAACAATAACGCCCGCTGACAGATATTTTGCAGCTCACGTACATTGCCAGGCCAGTTGTATGCAAGCAGCGCCTGTTCAGCCTCTTTACTTAGTGTTTTTTCACCACGCAAAAACAGCCGCGCCAAAGGCAGAATATCATCACGCCGGTTTTTTAGTTCCTGCAGATGCAGCTCAACTACATTCAGCCGGTAATACAAATCCTGGCGAAAAGCACCACTGCTAATCGCCTTGGTTAAATCTGCATTGGTTGCGCTTAAAACGCGCACATCCACTTTGCGTGTGACACTGGAACCTAAGCGTTCAAACTCACCGGTTTGTAATACTCTCAGCAGTTTCATCTGGCCTGATAACGACAGATTGCCAATTTCATCGAGGAAAATAGTACCGCCATCAGCTGCTTCAAAGCGGCCAAGGCGGGTTTTCGTCAGGCCGCTGTAAGCGCCGGCCTCGGCACCAAATAGCTCAGCTTCCATTAAATCTGCCGGCAAAGCGCCCATATTCACTTTCACCAGCGCTTTGTGTTTGCGTGGTGAATTGGCATGCAGCACCTGGGCTATGCCCTCTTTGCCGGTGCCGTTTTCGCCGGTGATAAGCACAGCGGCATTGGACGGTGCCAGTTGCAGTGCCATCTGCAGCAGCTGCTCCATGGCGCTGCTGGCAAATACCAAACCACATAAATCTTTGCCGGCAAAGGCACTTAAGCGCGCCTGCTGCTTTTGCGCCAGCCGCTGCTGAGACTGCTGCAACTGACTCAGCTGCAATGCTTTGGCCACAGTGGTGAGTAACCGCTCATCATCCCAGGGTTTGGCGATATAGTCGCAGGCACCGGCTTTAACCAGCTCCACCACCATGTCAATCGATGTCCAGGCCGTCATCAGAATAATGGCGGTGTCAGGCAGCAGCGCACGCAGCTGATAAAACAGCGCCTTGCCCTGGCTACCTGTCATTTCGCCTTTGGCAAAATTCATATCCTGTAAAATTAAATCCACCTGCGCATTGGCAAGATAAGCCAGCGCCTGCTGCTCAGACGCCACACTGTGCGCCTGATAACCCTGCAACATAAACAGGGTTTTTAAGGCGGTACATACAGCGTCGTTGTCATCAATAATCAGAATATTTGCCATATTTTATAAAGTCTTAGTAGCTGTAGCCGGCGATACCGAAGTAGCAATACGGGCAGGATACCATGTGGCCGCGCTAACACAAATCAGCAGCACCAGCGTTGCCAGCAGCGGTAACCACCAGCTGATGGCCGGAATACTGACCACAGCCGACAAGCCCTGATTCAGCGCCAGCGCCGCCACAGCGCCAAGCATGGCACCTGCTACAGTATTGAGCCAGTTCTCGCAGAACAACTCCATAAAAATCATATTTTTACTGGCACCCAAAGCTCTTTTAATGCCAATTTCCTGCTGCCGTTTCAGTGCATGAAAGTGGGCATTGCTGTAGCTGGACACCATAGTTACCAGCAACATCAGTACACTGAGTAGCCCCAGCAGCACTGCCAGGCCAAACTCGTTACGATACAACCTGTTGTGCTCTTCGTTAAAACTGCGCAGATATAAAATTTCAATATTGCTGTCGACCTGCTGCAGTACCTTCGCCAGCTGCGCCTGGACAGCATCGGCTTGACCTGGCTCAGTGCGTACCAGCAGGTTATAACCCCAGTCCACCGAATACAGCGGCGCCACCTGGATGCGATTATAGTTACTGTTCACGCCATTACGCTGGCCATAAAAGTCGTCAACCACAGCTGCTACAGTACCGGCATTGGTTTGCCGACCCACAGCTGAACCATTTGGAAATAACTTTTGCGCCAGGCTTTGGGTGAGCACCAGAGGGCTGATATCTTCACCGTCTTTAAGTAGCGGCGCCTGTGGCAACTCACCTTCCAGTACTTTAATTTGCAGCACGTCAAAAAAGTCTTTTGACACCTGATACACAGGCACATTGTTGATATTGCTGCGCTCCTGATTGTCAGGGTCATACAAATTGCCGTTGGTTCCCCCACGCTGCAATGGTGGCTGATTGCTGTAGGCAACGGCAACCACACCTGGTAGTGCACGTACTGCCGCCATCTGCCGCTCCAGTAAATCAGCAAGTGCGGGATATTGGCGCAGCGCCGGTGTGGTAGGTTTAAGCTCCACCGTCAGGCTATTGGTTAAATCCAGGCCGGTATCTTCGTGCAGTTTTTGCCAGGTTTGGCCGGCCAGCACGATGCTGTTTAAAAGCAGCGCCAGTGTCATCGCCAGTTGTACCAGCAGCAGCCCAGTCACCACTTTGCGTCTTAATAATGATTGCAGTAATAAATGAAGCGACATAACGATTATTCCTTTAATTGCTGGTTCAGCGCACCAAATGAAGCGCGCAGTGCGGGGTATAAAGTCACCAGATAACTGGCAGCAAAGGTCAGCGCCAATAAAAACAACATTAGCGTTAAATCCCAGCGGGCAAATAAGGCATTGATCGGCCAAAGATAATTCATAAGCGCAGTGCCACCAAAACCAATCAGCAAGGCGCCACTGATGGCAAAAACCGTCATCAACAGTACATCGGCCAGCATTTGTTGTTGCAGCTGCCAGCGACTGGCGCCCAGCGCGCGGCGCAAACTAAATTCGTATTGGTTGCTTAAATAACGGTTTAATGACAAATGGCTGGCATTAAACAAGCACACCACCAAAAACAATAAAGTCACCAGCGCAAAAGCTTTAATATCACCGGACTCGCCACCAAAATAAGCCACTATGTTGCGCATCGCCGGCAGCTGGTTATTGACCGGGCTTGGGTGCCGGCCGGCTTTTTTCTCATCCTCCGCCAGATTGGCCATAAACTGCTGGTAAGCCTGCTGCTGCGCTTCGGTATCCAGCTGCACCCAATATTGCAGCTGATGCAAAGCTTTGCTGCGTCCGTCGCTGGCAAGTTTCCGATAATCGGCGTCGTCAAAAGTTTGCGACTGGGTGTTGGATAAATAATTCAGGTCATAACCTGTTTCGAGCGGAATATACACATCTTCGACCTCATTCACATGATTACCGTTATTGGCGTCATAAAGCCGCGGCAACATTTGCCAGTCATCCAGCACCGCCACCACAGCAAAACTGCGATCATCCAACAGCAGTTGTTTACCTACGACATCAGTGCTGCCAAACATTTTTTCGGCCATGGCTTTACTCAGCACAATTTCCTGCCGGTTTTTGCTATCTGGCCAAATAGCGCCATGCAAAAGCGGCACCTCCAGCATGTGGAAAAAATCCGGTTCCGTCAGACGCACCTTCACCGGTGTGGGCAGCGCTGTGCTATCCAGCCGTAAATAACCGTCTGAGCTGTACATGGCCGCTTCTGCCGTTGGAATATCAGAGCTTTTTAGTTTTTGCACATTGGCATAACTCAGCACTGAAGGTGGTTTGCAGTCGGCGCACTCATAGGGCACCAGCATCATCATCGGGAAAAACAACTTGTCGCTTTTATGCGGCAAAGGATCCGAATTCAGCTGGTAATAGAAAGTGGCATTGGCAAAAAACACCCCAAGCCCCAGGCTTAAAATAAACACCGTCAGCGCATAAGGCAGCGGCGCTCTTTTAATGCTGACCCAGCTCACTTTTAAATAATAAAAAAACTGTTCCATCTGGGCGCTCCTTAAGCCAGCTTCGCCGCAAGTGGGTCGTACATAGCGGCATCGCTGAGCTGTCCATCGACAATCTGCACCTGACGGCTGGCACGGCGCGCCTGATCCGGGTCGTGCGTTACCATCAGAATGGTGCAGCCCTGGCGGTTAATTTGCTCCAAAAGCTCCATCACCTGCCGTGCCATCAAAGAATCCAGGTTCCCTGTGGGTTCATCCGCCAGCAGAATCCGCGGCTGACCGGCAATAGCACGGGCAATGGCCACCCGCTGCTGCTGACCACCGGACAACTGGCTTGGGTGATAATCTTTGCGCGCTGCCAGCCCCACCAGCTCCAGCGCCTCTAAAGCGCGGCGTTTACGATCGCTAGCACTGATGCCGCGATAGCGCAGCGGCAGTTCGATGTTATCGAGCAGGCTGTAGTCTTTAATCAGGTTAAAGCCTTGAAAAATAAAACCAATTTTTTCATTTCTCAGTGCAGACAACTGCCGGTCTGATAAACCCCGCACCGACTGACCGTCCAGCAAATAATCACCTTCGTCAAAATGCTCTAAAGTGCCAAGCACATTGAGCAATGTCGATTTACCCGAGCCGGACGGCCCGGTTAAAGCAACAAACTCCCCTTCACTGACCTGCAATTCAATCTGGCGCAGGGCGTGGGTTTCAATCAGCTCGGTGCGAAACACTTTGCTTAAATTTTTCAGTTGAATCATTGATGTATTCCTTTTAAATCAGGGCATGGCCCTTGGTTCTGCACCCTGCACTGCGCTGTTGCAAAGCGCTTTGGCAAAGCACTGCTGTTTGTTTTGTTGTGACAAGCCGTGACGGACTCAGTCAGGGCATTAATTCAGCCGCACCCGCGCCGCATCTTTAAATTCGCTGGTATTGGAAATCACCAGCTGATCACCTTCTTTGGCACCGGATAAAATTTCTACCCACTGCACCGACAAAGCGCCGAGTTCTACCGGCGTTTTCACCGCCACATTGTCCTGCAGCAGATAAGCCTGACGGCCGCCGCCGGACGCAATAAAATCACCACGCGCCACTTTCAGTACATTGCTGCGCTGTTCAAACACAATACGGGCGGACAAACGCTGGTTCTGCCTTAAACTGGCAGCGTCCTGGCTGTTAAAACGCACCCTGGCCCGAACATTGCCATCCACCACTTCCGGGGCGACGTGACTGAGCTCACCCTGAAGCTGCTGGCCATTGACGCTGACATCCACCAACTGGCCGGGTGTCAGGTCACCGGCATAGTTTTCCGCCACACTGAGCTCAGCTTCATACCGGCTTAAATCAATCACTGTCAGTAAACCCTGACCTTCCAGCACATGGTTTTGCTGCTCCACCAGCCAGCTGCCCACCTGTCCTGTCACCGGCGCTTTAATTTGCAGCGCTTCAAGCTTGCGGCTAAGTTCTGCCACCACCAGCTGCTGGCGCTCCAGCGCCTGGGCACCGGATTTCTGTTCAAAAGTGAGTTTGTCTGCTGCCAGCGCCACTTTGCGTTTGGCGTGGCTGAACTCCAGTTCGGCCTGACTGAGTTTGTCGTTGGCCATATCTAAATCAATCTGGCGCAACACGCCCAACTCCAGCGACTGTTTGGCACGTGCCAGCTCACGTTTGGCGGCCAGTAAATTCACCTGGGCGCTGTTCTGAATTTGTTCCATATCCAGCTGCTGCTCACGTGCCTGCAGCGCGGAGCGCTCCACTTCAGACTGCATGCTGGACAACAGCGCCTGCTGCTGTTTTAAGTCGTTTTCCAGGCTTGGGCTTTCAATCACCGCCAGCAGATCGCCAATGGTGACAGGCTCACCCGGTTGTTTTAATAACCGGATTTGCCCCGCCTGCTGGCTGAATAAAGTGGGCGCATTGGCGGCCACTACTTTGCCCTGCACCGCTAAATCTCTGACAAAATCGCCGCGGCTGACAGTGCCAAGCTGCACTGTGGCTCTTGGCATCACTAAACTGGCCTGCGCCTTGTTAAACATCAGCTGATAACTGCCCCACAGCATCAGGCTGATAGCGGTAAAAGCCAGCACAGCTTTGCCTGCGCTGCCCAAACGACTGCCTGTATTGCGTTTTAGCTGAATGTCCTGATTTTCGGTGCCCTGGATCATGGTTATTCCTTGTGCTTTCAAAGCTGTGTAACTGAACTGCCCTCTCTATCGCAGGAGGTATAGCAGGAGCCGTGCCAGGTAAAAATAAATTACAAGTCCATGTTTTTATTTATTTTTATTGATAAAAAGCAACTTAAGCTGAGTGTCCGCGGACAGAAAAACTGTCCGCCGGCAAGGCGCGGACAGCCACAATAATTCCCTTAGTAACAACCTTGTTGTCCAGACAGTTGGGTCATAAGGCAAGCAAGACCTCAGGGCAACAACGTTTTGAAAAGACCAAAGTGCCGGCTAACGAGGTTAAGAGACTGGCAAGCCGGTTAAAATGGCTCTAAGCTCGGCCATTGGTTCACCACTGCCCCGGAGTTTTTGATGCATTATTTATTAAGTTACCAACTGGCCGATGATTACCTGGTACGGCGTGCTGAATTTCGTAGCAGTCATCTGGCTTTGGCCTGGCATGCTGTTGAACAGGGCGAGCTGATTTTAGGCGGTGCTGTCGGCCAGCCGGTGGAAAGTGCGTTGTTGTTATTTAATGTCGACGATATTGCCAAAGTGGAAGCTTTTGCCAAAGCCGATCCTTATGTTATACAAGGGCTTGTCACAAGTTATCGCATTTTGCCCTGGCATACGGTAGCCGGTGAAAGTGCAGCAACGCCAGTCCGCTAAAGCATTACCAGAGCGCGTTGTGATCAAGGTTCGCTTGCACTCATGCTGCCGGCCACAGCAGGCCAATTAAACAATGGTGCCTTATATTCTGCGGCCTCTGGCTGCCCTGATAGATGAGAACTTTATGCAGACATTCTTCCAAAACAACGGCAAAAGCCGCTTCACTGCCCACAAAACTTTTCTGCCTGCGGCGTTATCTGTTGCTATTGCCCTGTTGCTTAGCGCCTGCAGCAGCACGGACCATCAGCAACAAAGCGGTTTGCCCGCTGGCATTCAACTGGTAGAAACTCACAATCCTGCTTTGGGCACCCCAGCCATTCCTTATAAAAAATACAAACTAGCCAACGGTTTAACTGTATTAGTGCATGAAGATAATTCAGATCCGCTGGTGCATGTGGACGTCACCTATCATGTGGGCTCTGCCCGTGAAGAAGCCGGTAAATCAGGTTTTGCCCATTTTTTTGAACATATGATGTTTCAGGGTTCTGAACATGTGGCGGACGAGCAGCACTTTCAGATTATTACCGCAGCAGGCGGCGAGCTGAACGGCACCACAGATACCGATCGCACCAATTATTACCAGACAGTACCGGTCAATCAGCTGGAAAAAGTGTTGTGGCTTGAAGCCGACCGCATGGGCTTTTTGCTGGATGCAGTCACAGAGAAAAAATTTGAGGTACAACGCGAAACGGTGAAAAACGAAAGGGGCCAGCGTATCGACAATCAGCCTTATGGCCGTTTGTCGGAAAGAGTGGCCGAAGCTTTATATCCGGCCGGTCATCCGTATTCCTGGCCGGTCATTGGCTATATGGACGATTTAAACCGCGCCAATGTCAATGATGTCAAAGCCTTTTTCCTGCGCTGGTACGGCCCGAATAACGCCACACTAACCATAGGCGGCGCGGTAAAAGCCGAGCAGATTTTACCTTTGGTGCAAAAGTATTTTGGCAGCATTCCCGAAGGTACGGCTGTAACGCCTGCGCCAAAACAGCTGTTTAGCTTAACGGAAGACAGATATGTGTCTTTTGAAGACAATGTGCATTTGCCTTTGTTATATCTGGCTTTTCCAACTGTATACGCCCGCCATCAGGACGAAGCCGCACTGGATATTCTGGCGGAAATTTTAGGCGGTTCCAACAGCTCACTGCTGTATAAAAATCTGCTGAAAAATCAGCTGGCGGTGCAGGCTCAGGCCGGTCACAGCTGTATGGAGCTGGCCTGTGAATTTACCTTGCTGGCGCTGCCACATCCGGCGTCCGGCAAAAATCTTGCCGATATTGAACAGATCATCCGCCAGAGCCTGCTGGAATTTGAAAGCCGTGGTGTGACCGACGATGATTTGGCCAAAGTCAAAGCCCAAATTGAAGCTCAGAGTGTGTTTGGCTTGCAATCGGTGCAGGGCAAAGTCACTCAGCTGGCGCATAACGAAACCTTTTTTGCCAAACCCGATTTGGTGTCCGCCGATATTCAACGTTATCAAAGCGTGACCAGAGCTGATGTGCTTCGGGTTTATCAGCAATATTTAAAAAACAAACATGCAGTGGTAATGAGTGTGGTGCCCAAAGGGGCTGCTCAGCTTCGCGCCAAAGCCGACAATTTTGTGTTTAAAAGGCCTGAATTTACTGAAAAATCCACAACCAGCGCGGCCGATCTGACTGAGCGTAAAGCCACAGATAATTTTGATCGCAGCCAGATGCCCAAAGCAGGCAGTAACCCGGCAGTTACTTTGCCACAAACCTGGCAAACACAACTGGGCAATGGCATCCAGGTGCTGGGGGCACAAACCACAGAAACTCCAACCACGGCACTTTTGTTAAAAATTCCGCTGGGGCTTTATTTTGAGACACCGGAGCAGCTTGGTATTTCGTCGTTATTGGCGGCCATGCTCAATGAAAGCACACAAAACTACAGCACTGAAGCAATGAGTCTGGCGCTGGAGAAACTTGGCAGCAGCATCAGTTTTAGCGCTGGTGATCAATATATGACGGTGTTTGTGTCGAGCTTAAGTAAAAACCTGCAACCGACTCTGAAGCTGTTGGAAGAAAAACTGCTGCGCCCGGCTTTTGCTGCTGATGATTTTAGCCGGCTGCAACAACAAAGCCTGCAAGGCCTGCAACATGCCGAAAAAAGTGCCGCCTATCTGGCACGTAAACATTTGCGCCGTTTATTGTTTGCCGACCATATCCGCGCTTATCCGTCCGAAGGCAGCATCAAAAGCCTGAGTAAGCTGACCCCTGCGCAACTAAAAGCCTATTACCAGCAACTGGTGAAACCCAAAGGCAGTATGTTAATAGTGGCGTCGGATTTACCCAAAGAAACAGTCGAACAGCAGCTGTCGTCGTTATTTCAGGGCTGGCAAGGTGAAGCCAGGGTACTTAACACACAAATTCCGCCAGCCAAAGCCAAACATGGTGTGATTTATCTGGTGGATAAAGCAGATGCGCCGCAGGCGGAGATCCGCATTGCCAAACGCAGTTTACCTATGGATATCAGCGGTGAGTTTTTCCGCGCCAACCTGATGAACTTTGTATTAGGCGGCAATTTTAACAGCCGGATTAACCTGAATCTGCGGGAAGACAAAGGTTACACCTATGGCGCCTTTACCGGCTTTAGCGGCGACAAGTTTGCCGGTAGCTTTGTGGCTTCTGCAGCGGTGCGCACTGATGTGGCCGGCGCGGCCATTGAGCAGTTTTTAGCCGAAATCAACAAATACCGCACTCAAGGTATTCAGAATGATGAACTGGAGTTTATGCGCCAGGCTATTCATCAGTCGGACGCGCTGCAATACGAAACACCTCAGGCCAAACTGGGATTTATGAGCCAAATTCTGGAATATCAGTTAAGCCCTGACTTTGTGAAAATCCGCAATCAAATAGTACAAAACATCAGCCAACAGGAAATCAACGCCCTGGCGGCCAAACATCTGGATCCATCGTCTATGCTGATTTTAGTGGTGGGTGATGCCAAAACTCTGATGCCACAGCTTCAGCAAACCGGCTGGCCTGTAGTGGCTTATCCTCAGCAGGGAAAACCATAATCAAGCCATCATAAACAAGCATCCGCGCTGTAGCTGCTCTGGCTACAGCGCACCAGCAGGGAAGCTGTGCTAAGTTGCACTTAAGGCTGAAAAGGAGGGGAGTTCTGATGTTGTGGGCGAACCTGGAGTTGATACTGCAACAAAAATACCTGCGGTTATTGATGTTTAGCCTGCTTTGGGTTTGTCACTTCCTGGCCGCGCAGCAATGGCCGGCAGCCCCTGCACCTTTAACGACAGTTCCTTTCAGCACAGCGCCTTTTGCGCCATCTCAGTCAACAGCAGCGCCGTTACCCCCCATTCTGATTGCCAGCAGTGTTAATCAGTCGGCACTGACCCGGATGATTGAAAACCGGCTGGCCAAAGCTTATCTGGCTTTGGGTTATCAGCTTCAGGTTGAACATTTGCCGGCCGGCCGCTCTTTATTAATGAGCAATAAAGGCGACTATGACGGTGAGCTGTTCCGGATAAAAAACGCGACTGCCAACTATCCTAACCTGCTGCTGGTGCCCCAACCGTTAACCTCGCTGGCCCTTTATGCTTTTGTCCTGGATGAAGCACAACATCAACACACTGATGCACAATGGCAACAAAACCCCAAACTACGTATTGGTTATGTGCGGGGTTTTAAAATGGCCGAACAATATGCTTTTAAAGGCAGCAGAGTGGCGGTGACCACCACCAGGCAAGCGCTGGAAATGCTTAAACAAGGTAAAGTGGATCTGATGCTGGATGATGTGGCGTCGGTATTGCAGGTGGAGCCTGATTTAACTGCTGCAAAATTGCGTCGGTTACCCCAGGTGCTGGCCACTGAGCAGTTATTTCATTTTTTACATAAAAAACATCAGGCTTTAATCGCACCTTTGGCGGCCGAGCTTAAAAAACAACAGACTGAGGGTTAATACACATCTTCCCCGGGAGACTGTTGTTTTAACGGCAATAACGTCACAAATTTCTGCTCTGTAACAGGAGCCGACCAAAAATAACCCTGCGCCTGTTCACAGCCAATGTCTTTGAGCAGCTGCATCGTCTGCGCATCCTCCACCCCTTCGGCCACTGTAATCAAACCCAGACTTTTCGCCAGCTGAATAATGGCGCGTACCAGGGGTTCATCGCGGCTGGATAGATACAAAGAGCTGATAAAAGATTTATCAATTTTTAAGGTGGTGGCGTTAAAACGGCGCAAATAGCCGAGGTTGGAATAACCTGTGCCAAAATCGTCAATGGCAAAGGTCAAACCCAAACTACTGAGTGCATCCAGCTGCTGCTGCACATGGTCGCCTTCACCAATCAGCAAAGACTCGGTCAGCTCTAGCTCCAGCGCCGAAGGACTGAGCTCAGCGTCTTTCAGTGCCTGGCGTACCAGACCTTCCAGTGAATTATCGCGAAATTGCACAAAAGACAAATTCACCGCCACGCTGATATCGGCATAACCCAAACGCTGCCAACGCCGGCAGGCCTGGCAGGCTTCGTGGATCACAAATGCGCCCAGTTCCAGAATCAAGCCACTTTCTTCACAAAGCGGAATAAACTGCATTGGGCTTATCATTGAGCCATCGGCCTGCGGCCAGCGCACCAGCGCCTCGGCTCCAACAATCTGGCCCGTGGTTAAATCCACTTTGGGTTGATAATACAACTGGAACTGTTGTTCCTTTAACGCCTGGCGAATGCCCTGCAACAGGTTAAATTTGTCGATATTGGCTTTGTCGATTTCTTCATCATAAAAGCGCCAGGTATTGCGGCCATCATCTTTGGCTTTGTACATGGCAAGGTCGGCTTTTTTGCACAGCATATTAAATTCAACGCCATCGCGCGGCACCACGGCAATACCAACCGAGCCGGATATTTCAATATGGGTTTGCATCACATAAAAAGGGCTGCAGGTTTGGTTAATCATGGCTTTGGCCAACAGCGACAGTTTGCCGTCGTCGCTGTCGGATGGCACCAGCACCAGAAATTCATCACCGCCAAACCGGCTTAACACCGCATCTTTTGGCATCACCGACAACAGCCGCTGCGCCAGTTGCTGCAACACCAAATCACCGGCCGAATGGCCCAAAGAATCGTTGACCGGCTTAAAGTTGTCCAAATCCAAAAACAGCACGGCCAGACGCTGCTGCTGCTCACGGCACTGTTTTAACAGTTGCTGATAACTAAGCTCCGCCAGAATGCGGTTGGGTAAAGTGGTTAACCTGTCATGATGCGCCAGCCGCTCAATTTCCAGCTGACTTTGCCTTACTCTTTCGTTTTCCCGCTGCAATGAATGTAATAACCGGCGCAGATCTTTAGTCAGTAAAAACACACTAAAACCTGTCACCAGTAAAATCACTGCGACATAAACCACGCTGTTCCAGCCAACAGCCGGGATTTGCTGCACCAGCAGCCCCTGCATGCTTAAAAATGCCAGCACACCACAAAATGCCAGGCAATACAGTAACAAAGACAAAAACAGCCCGTTGCTGCCCAGAATAGCGGCGTACACCAGCACACAGGGAAAACCAAAGATGGCAATGTCGTGCAGGCCACCATTGTTATAAGCCAGACCCGACAACATCAATGCCAGCGACCAGAGCAGAATATAAGCCGCCATCAGCGTTTTATGATAACAGGCCACCACACCGGCCAGCGCCAGCGCCATGCTGCCACCCAGCAGCCAAAATTTGGTGGTACCTGAAGCCACGGACATGGCCAGCACCAGGCCAACAAAAGAAACGGCAATAATCTGCAGCAGGCGTTTTAAACGAAAACCATCAAGTTGCTGCAATGGATTTGCAGTCTCTGCAGGTTCAGCCAATTTTTCCAGCATAAAACACAACACCAAGTTGCAGTGGTTCTCTGATGTTGTAAAGATAGTTCTGTTTTTGCTGATAAAGTCTGATTTTTAACGAAAAATAACTGTTTGGTTGTTTTTCAATCAAAATGTATCCATCAAAGCTCTGTGGAGGATCGCAACAAGCTGGCTTGTTCATGCACCCGGCGCAGCTCAGTATCCAGCATCTGCAACCAGGCATAACAGCAACACCAGCAAAGTGCCGCCAGCAACAGCAGCAGGGTCAGCGACAACAGCCACCATTGTGGTAGATGCCAAAAACGGGTGAATAACAACAGTTCAGCACAAGATAACAGCAACAAGGCATTCAGTGCCCAGCCGCGGCAAATACGCTGGCGGCTGCGGCTGTATTCATAAAGGGCGGCAAAACGCTCCGACTTTGCCAGCACCAGGGTTTTATCCTTATGAAAGCTGGCCTGCCCGCCTGGGTATTGCTGTTGTTGTTTGGCGGCCACCCAATACTTATTAAACAGCCGGTCGGCAAAACGGTCGGTCAGAATACCAAGCAGATAAATCAGCACCAGCGCCGGCAAGGCCAGTACCGGCATACCCAGCAACTGTTGCAATAAGCTGCTGTCAACACCAAAAACCGCCAGCAACAGCAGTAACAGCGCAGCAAAAGCGCCACAGCCCACCACTATCAATTCGACAAATAAGTCTGTTGTTGACATCAAGCCTCCTGCCCCTCTGACTGTACCTGCGCTGGCATAGGTGTAGCTTATCCGGGCGCAAAGAGCCACAGCGGCCTTGCGCTGACACGCCAGCCATTATTACAATCCGCCTCTTGTCAGGCGCCCGCCCCGCCAGAGTTGGGATGGAGTACAAATGGATTATCAGGCCGCCACCTCATTATTGCTGCAACAGGATGCACTTCGCATGCGCTGCCTGCAGGCGGCTTTGTCGCTGGGTCTTCACGACTGGTATCTGGGCGCCGGTTTTTTACGAAACCTGATTTGGGATGCACTGCATCAATACCCAAAGCCAACCCCGCTGAACGATGTAGATCTGGTGTATTTTGACAACACAAATCTCAATCGCAGCACAGAGCAGCGTTATGCAGAGCAGCTCAGCGCTCTGGTGCCCCAGGTGCAGTGGGAAGTAAAAAATCAGGCCAGAATGCATCTGTTTCATCAGCATGCGCCTTACCAAAACTGTGCTGACGGCATTTCACGTTGGGTGGAAGTTCCCACCTGTGTTGGCGTGCGCCTTGACCACGACGGCCACTTTGATTTTTACAGTACATTTGGCCTGGCCGAAAACTGGTCTTTGTCGCTTCGCATCAATCCACTTTATCCAAGGCCTGAGCTTTTCCGGCAGAGAATCAAAAACAAAGGCTGGCTTGAGCTCTGGCCGCTGCTTCAGGTGGTGCCGCCGGGCTGACCACAGCATTTGCACAACAGCCGCTTATATTTGAACTTCGTAGTTAAATGGGCTATGGTGCGGCCACTTGAGCCAACTAAAGCCAACTACAGCCAACTCCTGTGTGGGAGGTGTATTTTGTTAAAATTTGCCTTGCCACTTATCTCTTTGTTCAAGCGGAACACCGTTACCGCCTTCCATCACTAAGCCGGTCCTGAAAGCTCAGGGCCGGCCTTGTTATTGTTTGTAATTTCAGTTTGTTATTCGAGCTTCAAACTTTACAGGAACAGTGATGACTTCCAAAGATACCGAACCACCCGCCCTGCCGGGTGCTGAGCTTATGGCTTTTGCCAAACACAACCGTCTGCTAGTTAAACTGGCTGAACGTAATTTGCAGCCACTGAACCCATGGCAGCTGCTGCAGCTGTTTAGCCAGCTTGAAAAGCAGAAAAAAACCAGCAGGTTAAGCCAGTCCGGCGTTCAGCCCGGCTGCTCTGTGCTGCTATACGACTTAACCACAGCACAACAAAGCTGGATAAAACTGGTGATGCCAGGCGAAGCGGAGCAACCTGAAGCAGGTTTAATTTCATTGTTGTCACCGCTTGGCGCCGCCTTGCCAGGCAAAGAATGTGGTGATGTGGTCAAGATTCAGCTGTTTGGCCAGCAGCTGTATTTTCAGATCCTGGAGATTATCCGGGTGAAACATAAACCAGGCACTGAGCCTAAACGCTAAAAAGCAGCCCGATGGCTCGTATTAGCAGAGCCATCACCACTTTAACAACAAGCGCAGCCTGGTCTGCGCTTTTTCTCAAGTAAATAAACAGCGCAGAAAAACACCCAAAATCTGCTGTTCCACAGTAAGATGCCGCACCATCAGTTACACTTTGTGCACTTGAGCGCCCCCCCTGCGCCAGCTGATACTTAATAAGGAGCATCCTATGCTGTTGCGATTTATCTGCCCATTACTGCTGATGTTCAGTTCGCTGAGTTTTGCCCAACAAGCGGATTATAAAAATATTCAGCTGAACTATTTTAAAGAGCTGCGCCCTGTCACTCTGGCTGATTTTGACCAGGCCAAACCCACTTACGTCAAACTCTGGGCCAGCTGGTGCAAACCCTGTATTGAACAAATGCCGCATTTTCAGCAGCTGCAACAACAATATGGCGACAAAATGAATGTGCTGGCAGTCAATATTAATATCAATGAGAACCGAGCTGCGATTCACGGGGTGATCAAGAAGTTTGCGCTCAGCATGCCGGTGTTGCTGGACAATAACAGTCAGCTGGCGGTGGCACTTGGGCTGGTTGGAACGCCGATGAGTGTGCTGCTGAGCAGCAAAGGCGAGATTGTTTATACCAGCCATGAATCGGATAAAAATCTGGATGTGTTTGTGAAAAAACTGGCTTCAGGTGAGCAGTTGCCACCTGCCGCAGTGGCGGTTTTAAGCCAGGCCGAACAACAAAAAATTGTGGCGCCTTATTTAACCGGCGAGCATCTGCTGTTTTTTACCGCCACCTGGTGCGACTGGTATCTGGCCGACAGCCGCCCTGCCATGTCGCAGGCATGTAAAAAGGCACAAACAGAGCTGAATCAGTTAGTTGCACTTTTACCCAAACAGAACTGGCAAGGGGTGGTGAATCATTTATGGACAGACGACAAAGCACTCACCGACTTTGTGAAGCTGTATCAAATGAACATAAAGTTCAGTATCGACAACGCCGGTGTGTTGTTTAATCATTTTAAAATCAAAAACATTCCCACGCTGGTGCAGGTTAAAGATGGCAAAGTGATACGGGAAATTTTCGATCTGAGCAATCAGAATGAGGTGGTAAAACAGCTATCGCAGCGCTAAAAAAGCTGTGGGTGCTGAAGTTCCAAGCAAAACGACAGATAAAACACCAAAAAAAAAGCGCACATAAAAGTGCGCTTTTTTATGCTGAATTTTAATACTCAAAATTCAGCATCACTGCTTATTATTTGCCGGCTAAAGAGGCATCCCGTGCCGCTTTAAACTCTTTGCCTTCATACCAGTTTGGCCAGGCATTGGAGTCTGCCAGCTCGCGGCCAACGCGGTAATACAGGAATAAATCCTGCTGCGCACCGGTTAAATCCCAGCTGTCGTTATATTCGTCTTCCACTTTGTGGTAACAGCAGGTATTGAAGTTTTTCGCTTGCTCCAACCCCCACTCTTTGCCGTGCGCTACGCTGTCCACACCGCCTTTGGCATACAGCATAGGTACGCCGGCTTTGGCCAGATTAAAGTGGTCTGAGCGGTAATACGAACCCGCCGCCGGATTTGGCTCAGGCGCAATATAACGACCCTGCTCTTTGGTGTATTTTTCTAAAATCACTTCAAGCTCAGAGTTGCCATGGCCAACCACCACCATATCTTTCATCGGACCATTGACGTTCATCACGTCCATATTGATACCGGCGATGGTTTTATTCAGCGGGAACAACGGGTTTTTCGCATACCAGGCAGAACCTAATAAACCACGCTCTTCGGCTGTGACAGCCACAAAAGCCACACTGCGTTTTGGTTTTGGCTGCGAGGCATAATATTCGGCCAGCGCCATTAAACCACCAGTGCCTGAAGCGTTATCCACCGCACCATTAAAGACTTTGTTTTTTGGATTGGAAAAATCCACACCCAGATGGTCCCAGTGCGCCATATAAAGCACCACTTCATCCGGTTTTTCTGTGCCTTCAATAAAACCAGCCACGTTGCCGGAGGTCAGCTCACGTACGTTGTTTTTCACCGACACTGACGCTTTGATATTTAACGGCACTGGCGAAAAGTCTTTGCTCAGCGCTTTTTTACGCATAGATTCAATATCTTCGCCTATAGTGGCAAACAGCGTATTGGCAGATTCAGTGGTCACCCAACCTTCAACTGCAGCGCGGTCGGCGTTTTTATTCGGGTTAATTAAGTCAAACTTGGTGGCAGAACCACCGGCCACCACATGCCAGCCGTAAGAAGCCGCATCGGTTTCGTGCACAATCAGCGCCATCGCCGCGCCCTGACGGGCTGCTTCTTCAAACTTGTAAGTCCAGCGACCGTAATAAGTCATGGCTTCACCGGTAAAAAGCGCCGGATCTTTAGTGGCAAAACCAGGATCGTTGACAAACATCACCACTGTTTTGCCTTTGACGTCCAGGCCTTCATAGTCGTTCCAGTTGTATTCAGGTGCCACTATGCCGTAACCGACAAACACCATGTCAGATTCTTTCACTTCAGAAAGCTCAGTGACACGGGTGGTCCAGGTAAACATCTGGTCGCGGTATTTAAAAGCTGCCGGCGCTTTGTCACCGCTAAAGGTCATTTCTGACACTTCTTTCGGATCAATCTGCACCAGCTGCACTGGCTGGACAAAACTGTCGCCCGCCAGCGGTTTTAAACCGATGTTTTTAAAATGCTCAGAGATATAAGCCAAAGTGAGTTCTTCACCTTTGGTGGCAGGGGCGCGGCCCTGAAATTCATCTGACGACAGCGTTTTAATATATTCACCCAGTTTTGGGTTCATTAAAGTGTCTGGCAGCGCTGCATCCTTGCTGTCTGTCGCAACAGCTTTTTCTGCTGTGGCCGCTGCTGGTGCGGCTTTGTTTTCTTCTGCAGGCGTTGGCGGCTTGGAACAAGCAGCCAGGCCAAGGCAGGCAGAAAGCGCCAGCGATGTTCCTGATAACCAAAAATTCGCTTTCATAAAAGCTCCGGTGGATTGTTATTAGAATAAGCTCTGGCAAAAGCTGCCGATTTTGCGTGGGATTTTTGCAGCAACAAAAATTCACCGGCGGAAAATCAACAAGGCTCAACACAGGCTGCCCGATGTTAACAAAGCTCACTGGTGGCTGGCTAGGCCATCTAACGCAGCCACAGTGATAACGGGCGGTTGATGCTGTATTTCGCAGCAACCCGCGCTGTTATTGATGCCCCCAGGGCGCCGGCGGTGGTGTGACTGCTTTGGTTAAATCAAATTCCACCATAAATTCCCGCCCTTCGCGGCTTAAACCGTAGCGGTAACTTTTACCCGGCTCAATTTCCACCAGCCAGGTATTGCCGATTGACACCGCCATATTGTTGGCAGTGAACATATCTTTGGAATATTGATCGGCCGGAAACAGTTGCTGCGTTGCTGTGCCAGCGCTTTGAGTGTCACCACCGTACATGGTGACTTTATCGGAGCTGCCGTCTTTGTGGCGATGGTCGTGTTTTAATCTAAGGCCGCTGTCGATTTTGCTGATCACCCAGGTCCGGGATCTGTCTTCCCCCACATAAAACGGCACTTTAATTTCAGTGTTGCTGCATTCACGTACATGCATCACCAACTGCTGGCTACGCATTTTGTCGTCACTGGCATTGCCCTTCACCACCTTGCCGGCAAAAGCTTTGCCACAAAGCCCGCTCAGATGCTGAAAAAATTGTTGTTGTGCAGTTGCAGTATCAGCAAGCACAGCACCGCTGCAGCTTAACAGCAGCGAACCCAATAAAATTTTGTGGTTTAAAAAGCGGGAAATAAGCATAAAGTCTCCTGTTTAGCTGCCCCGACTATACAAAGTGCATTTTCAGGCTGCAAATAAAAGCGGTCAGCATGCCAAAAGGACCGCCGGATCAAAGCTTTGCTCCCCCATAGCTGGTATTGGCAACTGCTGTTGCTGTCACCCATACTCATTGCTCACTAAAGCCAAAAACCTGCCTTTATGCCGATGATGCCCGCGCCGCAATTGCTGCTGAGTGTATTTGCCAAAGTGGAAACTTTTGGCCAAATTGCCGACACCCCATTTGGGGTGGGTTATCAGCTGGATGATTTACAGGTGGCGGTGAGTTTTTTTGGCCACCATGTTTATTTTGGCTATCAGGGCGCTGTACTGGTGCTGGAAAGTGACACCCAGCTCAGTTTTGCCGAGCCTGAGCACTGCCAAAATAGCGCGCTGCTGGACAAAATCAGCAGCATAGACCGGCGTTTTACCGGTTAATCCGGCATAAAGCACCCTCAGCGTTCAGATTGCCTGCATACGTTTGCAGGAACAACGCCGGCAACAGCCTTTATGCTAGCATGGAGCTCAGGTTAGCCGAATGAATCACATAAATGAACAAATTCAAATACTTAACTTCGATAATTTCCACTTTATTGTTGCTGGGCTGTCAGCCGGCCTCAGAACAAGCCGAAGCGCAAATGAGTAAGCCCAAGCAAGAGCAGCACAGCAGCACAGAAAATGCGGCGAAGCCACAAGCCGAAGATCTGCAAGGCAAAATGGTGATTTATCAGGCCTTTACCCGGTTATTTGGCAACAGCAACAGCACCAATCAGCCCTGGGGCACAGTGGCGCAGAACGGTGTGGGTAAATTTAACGATATCAATGACGCTGCGCTTTTGTCGTTAAAGGCGATGGGTGTCAGCCATTTATGGTTAACCGGCGTGCCACATCATGCACTGGTTGCCGACTACAGCGCTTATGGCATCAGTCAGGACGACCCTGACGTAGTAAAAGGCCGCGCCGGCTCGCCTTATGCGGTGAAAGATTATTACAGCGTCAACCCGGATTTGGCGGTAGACCCAGCCAAACGGATGGATGAATTTAAAGCGCTGATACAACGCGCCCACCAGCACGGCATCAAAGTGATGATTGACATCGTGCCCAACCATGTGGCGCGCCATTATCAGTCTTTGGGTAAACCAGAAGGCGTGCGTGATTTTGGCGCCGACGACAACACAACAGTGGAATACCACAAACACAACAACTTTTATTATGTGCCCGGCCAGGCTTTTGTGGTGCCTGACACAGATGTGAAGCCGCTGGGTGGTGAAGCCCACCCACTTGCTGATGGCAAATTTGCCGAAATGCCGGCCAAATGGACAGGCAATGGCGCACGTTCGGCCAAGCCCGACCAAAACGACTGGTATGAAACGGTGAAAATTAACTATGGTGTCAAACCAGACGGCAGCTACGATTTTGAACGCTTACCTTTTGATTACCATACAAAAAGTTATGCCGAACACGCCGCCTTCTGGCAAGGCAAAGAGCTGCCCGATTCCTGGCTGAAGTTTCGTGATATCACCCAATTCTGGCTGGACTTTGGTGTAGACGGTTTTCGTTATGATATGGCCGAAATGGTGCCGGTCGAATTCTGGAGTTATTTAAACAGCCAGATCAAACTGAAAAACCCAAACGCTTTATTACTGGCCGAAGTGTACCAACCACAGCTTTACCGTGATTATGTTGGCCTTGGCAAAATGGATTATCTGTACGACAAAGTTGGGGTGTACGACAGCCTGAAACTGTTAATGCAAGGCAAAGGCACAGCCTCAGAAGTGCTGGCTAAACAAGCCGAAGTGGCCGATATCGACCAGCATATGCTGAAGTTTTTAGAAAACCACGACGAGCAGCGTATCGCGAGCCCCGAATTTGCAGGCGCTGCCGAAAAAGGCAAACCAGCGATGGTGGTGTCAACGCTGATAGGCAAAGCCCCTACCCTTCTCTATTTTGGTCAGGAAGTAGGTGAAGCAGGCGCACTGGATGCAGGTTTTGGTAAAGCCAGCCGCACCAGTATTTTTGATTATGTCGGCGTGCCGGCCCATCAGGGCTGGCTAAATGGCGGCAAATATGATGGTGGCGGCTTAACAACAGAGCAAAAACAGCTGCGGGATTTTTATCAGGCGCTTTTGAGTTTTAGCAGTACCAGCAGCGCCCTTCAGGGAGACTTTTATAACCTGCATCAGCTGAATTTACCCGCCAAAGCCAATGCCAATGCTGCTGAAAATGCACAGAACAAAGGCCATTACAGCGAACAACAACTGAGTTTTGCCCGCTGGAACACAAATGAAAAGCTGATAGTG
Source organism: Rheinheimera sp. 4Y26 (assembly GCF_025245835.1). Lineage (GTDB taxonomy): Bacteria > Pseudomonadota > Gammaproteobacteria > Enterobacterales > Alteromonadaceae > Pararheinheimera. The sequence continues at coordinate 7,107 of NZ_JAOBWS010000010.1, read as the reverse complement.
GTGGCGAACTTTGCCGATACCGACGTGAATTTCACACTCAAACTACCGGCAGATTTACTGCAACAATGGGGCTGGCCAGCAGGCGATTACAAGTTTACTGAGGTGCTGACAGGTAAAACTCAGACCTTAACGCTTGAGGGAGAAAGCGCATCGCAGCAGGCTTTGTTAAAACTTCAGCTGGCACCGCTGGATTCTGTGGTATTGCAATATAAAGCCCCGAAATAAGTGATAGCTTCAGTATAAAAAAAGCTGAAACATCACAGGGAACATCCTCCTGAAATGAAGCTGAGGCGGCCAAAGAGCCGCCCCAGCAAAATCAGATATCCGATAAACCCGGGGGTTATCTCCTAAAATCTCCCCTCCGGCTTTTATTGCTGTGTTTCTGCTATTTTCCTTGCCTAAATGTGATTTATTTGTGATATTGCGGCGCTTTTTGTTACTTTTGTACCGCTTAACGTTTATCCGTTTTGTACCGCTTAACGCTTATCCGTTTGCCATTAACTCTGTAAAGAACTGCTTTTTATAGGAAATATCCATGAACATAAGGAACATGGCGGCATTTGCGCTTATTCATGCCATTGCCGCAACTTCTCCGGTTTTTGCCAGTGACAACCTGGTCCCCAAATACTGGTCGGTATTAAATGCCGAAGAAAGCCAAATTCAAAGCCGCGAGCCTGTTGCGCTTACTGAAGTGGCAAGCTTAGAACAAAGCAATGAAACCAATAAAAATCAGTTAATTGTCAGAAATAGCCATGTTGTGATGTTCTCAGCATATGGCTTTTCCATTCTGGAGCGCACCGCTTCGGGACTGCCGAAGCGACATGAGACGTTTTTTAATGATTCAGAATACAGCTCAAACTCTCAGGTATACGCTTCACCGGATGGAAAGACACTGGTTTGGAAGACAAGCTCAGGCTTTGCAGAACTCAAAGTGAAAGCTGATTTTAGCGCAACCTATAAAATGCTGTCCGGCTTATCCCATTACAACTATGTCGTTTCGTCAAAATCGTCAGACAGTTTTGTGCTCTATAACTACCAGACAAACATCTATAGCGCTTACCAGGTTACAGACACAGGTTTGGAGCTATCCGGACAGTTAGCGGTCAACCCGGAAATACAAAACAGTAACTTTTTATACAACAATAAAGACAAAATTCTGGTCAGCATCGCGAGCAGCTGGGACAAACTTAATGTTTATGTATTTAAATTAAAGAATGGTTTTTTTATCGAAACCGGGCGTCAGGAGCTTACGGCCTCAAATTATTCTAACTACCCGGTTTACGACATAGACACGGGCCGCTTAGTGTTTCAGGCCTATTCAGGCCCTTATAATGTGTTGCAAATTAACGGCGCATCCGGTGCTATTGACTCAACCGGAACCACTACAGAAAAATTGGTTCAGTTTAAAAATCATTATGACTTTAGCGGCATTGTTTCCGGTGATTATGTTGTTGCCAATCGATATGAAAACCAATTTCTGCTTTATCGTGACAATAATGTATTCCGCGAAAGAGATACTCTGACATCATCCGTCACCATGGCGGCACACTACAACAGCGAAACCAATCGTCAGGAGTACTGGCAAAACTCACCATGGTCGCTGCAGGCACATCATGTTGAGCAAGACAAAATGCTATTGCTGCAAGAGCGCAGTTCAGACCAACGGGGCTTTCCGTCGCTTGACCGCTCAACAATGATTACAAGCGATGACAATCATTATGTGATGGTGCAGGACAACGCCCATCGGGTGCTACTGGCTTTGGATCAAAACAAAACGCTGAAAGAAGTGTATCGCAATACCCTGGCGGCAACGGGTGGTCACATTAGCAGCAATGCCTTTATCAAGGTTGGCCAGGATAGCTATTTGATTGCCGGCTCATATGATTATCGTATTGTCAGTATCAATACTCAGGGCCTGGTTGTGATGTCCGAACCAAAAAAATGGCCTGCATCTGTTGGCAGTTATCTTTATGACCCTCAGATCAAAGTTAAAGATGGTTATATCTTTCTGGTTAATAACGGCCTGAAAGTATTACAACTTAAAAATGAAACACTCAGCGTAGTGCAAACATTAAATGATGCTGCCTTAACAACGCAGGACCATCAATATATCCGGGCTGTGGTTGAGTTAGACGGTGTTTTATTCGCGCTGATGCCGGCATCAGGCAAAACTGCCAGGTTGGCATTTAAAAACAATCTGCTCACTGTAGAAAAAACAGGTGCAATGCCCAATGTGGACGGCCCTTTTCTGGAAGGAAACAACAGAGTTTATACCGGCGGTTATCCGGCCACGGTATTGCTGCCTGATACAGAGGGCAATCTGAAAGTGAATGCTTTATCCAGAAATAACTGGGAAGGCAGCTATTACAAAAAACGATTAAAAATAGCCAGAAATTTCCAACCGCATCAAGCAACCTTTATGTTAAACGACGATATTACCGGCGTCTGGCAACCACTGACGATTAGCACTGACTGCTGCAAGTCTGGCGAAGGGTTGCAATTGCTCGATGGTCATCTGCTGGCCCTTGGCAGCGCTAACAGACAAACCCTGAAACTTTTTAAAATCAACACTGCGCCTTATTTACCGGCCGTGGTCAGTACAATACAACTGAATCAGGGGGTGGCGAGTGAAGTTGATATTAAAGCTTTTATCCGCGACGACGAAAACCAGCCACTGACCTACTCCGGGCTCAGTGCTGCAGGCTTTTCATTCACAGACGCCAATAAACTGAAGTTTGACGGTTCGGGCAAGGGCAACGGAACTGTGGCTTTAACTGTCAGTGATGGCGAACTGCTCAGTGATATAAAATTGCCTTATCAGATTAACGCAGCGCCCGCCCTGCTAAAACCTTTCCCTGTGATTATTGCCAACCAAAACACGCAGTTTTCGCTTGATTTAAATGACTATATTGAAGATCCGGAAGGAAGCGCCATCAGTTTTACAGCGCATTCTCAACATGGCCTTCAACTGAGCAAATCAGGTGTAATTTCAGGCTCAGCCAGCACTTTGCAAAATATAACCTTTGAGCTGAATGTGACCGATAAAGCAGGCGCCACCTTCAAAACGGCTTTGCAGCTGCAGGTAAACGCAGCGCCTACCCTGACCGGCAGTGCAGCGCTGAGCGCCAAAGTTGGTGAAAGCTTTGCGATTGACTTAAACACGCTTGTCACTGATGCAGAAAAACACAAAATTAATGTCGCTGTAACGGCATTACCTGCAGGTTTGAGTTTAAATGGCGCCGTGATTAGCGGCACACCAACCACACAGGGTTCATACAATCTGCAGCTGACGGTCACAGACGAATTGGGCGCGCGCAGTGTGATGACCTTGTCATTGAACATCGCCGCTGAAGATAAAAAAAGTGGCGGTAGTTTGGGCTGGGCCTGGTTAGTGTTGCTGATGCTGGCACCAATGCGCCGCCTGCACTAAGTAACTCAGCGTACCTAAATCGTAAAAACCCGGCTTGCCGGGTTTTTCTATTGAAATAGCCGGCGTTTGCAATCAGCGTGCAACACCCAGCGTAGTACCATGGCTTAGACCGGCTGGATGTGGCCAATGGTGCCTGGGGTTCTGGCAGCTTTGATTACGATACGCTTGGCAACTTAACCTATAAAACCGTAGGCGGCGTGGGCAACAGTTACAGCTACAACAGCACAACCAATAGGTTAACTACGGTGAGCGGCGGTTATAGCTTTAGTTACGACGACCGTGTCAATGTAACTTATAACGGTAAAAGAGCTTTTAGTTTTAACCGTGCCAATCAGCTGATAAGTTCTGATTCTGTTTCTTATGCCTACGACGGCTACAACCGCCGTATTAAACAGCAAACAGCAGCTGGTGTTAGTTACAGCCTGTACAACAGCGCAGGCCAGCTGATGATGCGGCAAAACCCGGCAGCCCTGCGCAGTTTTTCGCTCTATTTGGGGAATAACCTGATTGCAGAGCGGGATATTGGCAGCAGCAATACCATGCGTTATCAACACACGGACATTTTGGGTTCGGTGATTGCAGAATCCAATACCGCAGGAACTATCACCGGCAGCAGTGTGTACCAACCCTTTGGCGAACGGATTGGTGGCCAAAAAACAGGTCTGGGCTTTACCGGTCATCTGGAAGATACCGATATAGGCTTAACCTATATGCAGCAGCGGTATTATGACCCGGTCATAGGGCGGTTTTACTCGAATGATCCGGTGGATATGCTCGGGCATATGCAAAAAGGCAACCCAACGATGGGGTTCAACCGATATGCTTATGTCAACAACAATCCTTACAAATATACTGATCCGGATGGTAGAGCGTTAAACCTCATAACCGGAGGCGTTGGTGCTCTTATAGGTGGCGTTAGTGGTGCAATTTCTGCTCGAATAAGCACTGGTGATTGGAGTAATTCTGGCGCAGCGTTCACTGCGGGAGCTGTAGTCGGCGGAGCTATTGGTGCAACATTTGGTGCCGCTGCCGTGTATGCAGCTCCTTTGTCAGCAGGTGCGCTCGAAGCAACAACTCTAGGGGCTGCTGTTGCTTCGTCTGCAACAGGTGCATTTGCAAGTGGAGCCGGTGACGTTCTAGGTCAGGTTATTTCCACTGGTGAGGTTGGAGATGTTGGTTCTGTTGTATCTTCAACATTAGTAGGTGCCGCTACTGGACCTTGGTCGAGTTTGGCTAAAGCTGGCCAAATTGGCGCTGTCGGACAAGCTGCAATTCCGGCAACAATGAATACAATCGCAACGCCTTTAAAAGACGCTGGGGCTGAGATTATCAATAAAGCGATAGATAAACCGGAAGAGAAAAATTAATGGACCAAAATTGCGAAATCGGTAAAAAGGTTGTTTTAAAGAGCAATAACATAATTAATTTTTTGAAGATTATTCTGCTGATTGCTGCTGTCTTCTTTATATCAAAAATGAGATTTGAATTAGGTGGCGGTTTAATGGTCGATTTAATTTTTATACCTGTATGCATTTTTCTTGCCTTTCTGTTCAATGTATCATCTGAGGCAAAAATAATTTTCAATGGTGAGCATCTAAAAGTTAAGTTAATGAAAAACATTATTGGAATAAAGATTGTTTCAGTTTCCAATAAAAATGGAAATCTATTCAGAAAAATAACTACTCTGAGCACTATTAAAATTAAGAATATTTTTGAAAACAGAACTTTAGTTATATCTGATATGAATCAAAGCAAAGTCGAAGTGAGTATAATTAACACATAAGTTAAAAGAAAATTTCTCTTTGCAAACCCTGATAATTTAAAGGACACCCATAAACCGGTGTCCTTTTTTCGCTCAAACTGCGCAAAAGCACCAGCAGCCCGATCAGTCATTTCCAGTAGAACTGATCAGTGCTCGCCAGCAGGGCTGGTATTTTGCTGCAGCGCCTACAAGTGCTGGCACTGACGAAACTGACCACCTCTGCTGATTTTGACTGATCACTCTGCTGTTTTTCATTGCTCAGTGTGCTGGAAATTATCAGATTTAGATCTGTGGGCCTATCTGCTTTGACGGGGGACGTTTTTGGTTCAGTTTACGAATGACCCATTGCAGGCCGCGCCGAGAATCCTTTACCTGCCATTTAGTCAGAAACAAAAGGACACCCATAACCGGTGTCCTTTTTTCTACCCCAATTAAATACAAGGACACCCATCTAAGCAAATAAACCACTGTGCCTAAACCTCAGAGTAGATTTGCAAGGATTAAAAAAACAAAAAGCCCATCGAAACCGGTGGGCTTTGGTTTTTAAGACACAATTAAATACTCAACAACAGCAAAATAACGGTTTGTCAGAGAATGTCAGGCAAAGCGAGGCGCAGCTTTAAGCTGTCTTCATAAAAAATGTTTATAACCAATACAAACTAACCAAATGCTTGTCGTGCTGCGGTAATGCCGACAATACGTTGTTGCCTGAACTTTTCGCAAAACTCCATCATCCGGGCTGCACTGCCAATCACACGATGATAGTTGCGTTCCAGCCCTTCGCAGTTTGCAAGCCAGGCTGCTGAACGAATGTTTAATTTTGTCAGAATGGGCGGAATGTCTGCACTGATAAAGCCACGTTTGCCGGCTTTTATTTGACGACCACTCCAATCAACCAACTGAATATATTCAACTAAATTGTACGGAATATGGGTGGGGTTGTTGGTTTGATGCGAGTCACCGGCAAAGGGCAGCAGGAGTGGCCGCATCGGCGATTCGGTGCTATCTAGTCTTGCCTGAATGGATGTAAAGTCGCTTTCTTCAAGCGTTGTTGCCATTGTGGCGCGGATAGGGTTTAAATCAACGTATGCCATGGCCTGCAACTCTGCACATTCATCCAGCAGCGCCTGGGATTTAAACCGGCCCTCCCAAAACCTGCCGGTGCAATGATCTTCAGCGTTGGCCATGCGCGCTATGGGTTCATTTAAGCAACGCATAAACCAACTTAAGTCATAAAGCCTTACCCGGCGATCTTCAATTTGCCGCATCGCTTCAATGGTTTCGGCATCAGACATCCCTTCGCCATCAGCATATCTTTTTGATAAAACAGGCAAGGAATACAAAGCACTCCAACGTGTGATAACTTCTTCTGCGGATAAATCCAGAGCGCGTTGTTTTTGAATGCGCACCACCAAATGGTAATGATTGGACATAATGGCGTAAGCAGAAATATCAATACAAAACAATTGTGTAAGTTCTGCCAGACGCGCAACTATGGCATCCCGGCGATGACTGAAATCTTTGTTATCCACCACACCAAATAAAAAAGTGCGGCGCACACAGCGACTAACAACATGATAACTGGGTGTGGTATCGACAGATACCAGCGTTTTTCTGGGCATAGGCATGGCTATTTCCTTGACGGTCCGTGTCTGGGATAGAGTTTTACTATGGTTGCATAAATGTTAATGTCAAGATGGGTTTGAGTGGGTGTCCTGGAAGATTCCGATGTCAAGATGGGTTTGGGTGGGAGTCCTGGGAATCGAACAACATGATAACTGGGTGTGGTATCGACAGATACCAGCGTTTTTCTGGGCATAGGCATGGCTATTTCCTTAACGGTCCGTGTCTGGGATAGAGTTTTACTATGGTTGCATAAATGTTAATGTCAAGATGGGTTTGAGTGGGTGTCCTG